>DASXHL010000006.1:0-40447 GCA_036488555.1 Rhizomicrobium sp. | reverse complement strand
AGCCGGCCGACGAGCCTTTGCTGGAAGGCCGGCTCAAGGATGTGCCGATCAAAAAAAGCGTGGCCGACTGGATCGAGTTCCTGCGCGATAATGTCGAAATCCTCAAAGGCCTGTCGCCGCTGCAGATGCGCGAGTTCCTGCTCGACTGTTCCGTCAAGGTTTTCGCGGAAAACGACGTCATCTTCGAGCGCAATGCCATCGGCTCCTCGCTGTTCGGCATCGCCGCCGGTTCGGTCAAGGTAGAGGTCAACCCCGCCGATCCTACCATCACCATTCCCATTGGCCAGGGATCGATCTTCGGCGAAGTGGGCCTGATCTCGGGGCGCCGCCGCGGCGCCACCATCCGCGCCGGCAAGGATTGTGTCGTGGTGGAAATTCCCCGTACCGCGGCGCTCAAGCTGATGGGCTCCAACGAGGAAGCCAAGCAGACCGTCAACCGCATCACCACCGAACGCTCCCTGTTGCAGATCTTCGGCTCAGGGCTTGCGTCCAGCGATCTCTCGGAAATCCTTGCCACCGCCAAGGTGGAGGAAATCCGCCCCGGCCAGGCCGTGATCCGCGAGGGTGACGATCCCGGCAAGGAATATCTGGCGCGCATGCCAAGGGACAAGCCGATCGATCCCAATCCGGGCAAGGACGAAACCCCGGAAGCCGCAGCCATGCGTGTCGCCACCGAGGAGCAGAAACGCGCCGCCAAAAAGGCTGCGGCCCAGGTCACCGCAGCCCATCTCGCCGCCGATGGCATCTATGACATCTTCATCGTGCGTACCGGCTCGATGACGGTCGAGAAAAATCTGGGCGGCAAACAGGTATTCCTGTCCTACATTCCCGCCGGTTCCTATTTCGGCGAAATGGCGCTGGTGGACAAAAGCCCGCGCACCGCCTCGGTGCGCGCCACGGTCCGCTCCCAGGTCGTGCGGCTGGATGGCGGACTGTTTCGCGACCTGCTCCAGAAGAAGCCGGCGCTCAAGGCCAAGCTTGAAGCCGACATGAAGGTGCGCCGCGAGATCAACGGCTTCATCGAGGAAAAAAAGAAAAAATTCAGCGGCGTCGTGGACATGTATTCCGAGGTCGCCGAATTCCTCGTCAAACAGGGCATCGGCGAGGCCACCGATGCGCTTCTGATCGACGAGACGCTGTGCATCGGCTGCGACAATTGCGAGCGCGCCTGCGCCGACAGCCATGACGGGCTTTCGCGGCTGAACCGCGAGGCGGGCAAGACCTATGCCCATCTGCATGTGCCCACCTCCTGCCGGCATTGCGAGCATCCCCATTGCATGGCCGACTGCCCGCCCAACGCCATCCGCCGCGGGCCCGACGGCGAGGTCTTCATCAGCGATGCCTGCATCGGCTGCGGCAACTGCCAGCGCAACTGCCCCTATGGCGTGATCCGCATGGACTCGGTGCCACCCAAGAAGCCGGGCCTCTTGCAATGGATGCTGTTCGGCAAAGGACCAGGCCCCGGCGAGCCCGACAAGGACTGGCTGAAGAAGCACTACGATCCCAAGAAGCCCAAGGTCGCCATCAAGTGCGACATGTGTTCGGGCAAAGTCGGCGGCCCGGCCTGTGTGCGCGCCTGTCCCACGGGCGCGGCCATCCGCGTGTCGCCGGAACAGTTCCTGGACGTGGTCAAACAGGGTGGGCGTTAAACTGTGGCGCAGCAACAGCAAAGAGCCCGGGCGGTGGTGGCGCATGAAAGTTTCCTGCGCCACGCCCAATTCCGCTGGCTGAAGGTCGCAATCCTGACCAGCCTGGTGGTGGCGGCGGGTTTCATCGCCACGCTGATGACGCGCGATTATCACCTGCGCCACACCGGCAACAGCTGGTTCGGCTATATCAGCGGCACGCTGGGCGCCGGCCTGATCGTGTGGCTGACGATGCTTGGGGTACGCAAGCGCTACATGACCGACAATGTCTGGTCGCTGAAGGCCTGGGTGTCGGCCCATGTCTATCTGGGCCTGTCCCTGATCGTGATCGCCACCTTGCACAGCGGACTGCAGTTCGGCTGGAACGTCCACACGCTGGCCTATGCGCTGATGATGCTGGTGATCCTGTCGGGCATCTTCGGCATCACCGTCTATGCCCGCCTGCCGCGCAAGCTGTCCGACGACCGCAGCGAAACCACGCGCAAACAGATGCTGGAGAAGATCCACACGCTAGACGGACGCCTGCTGGAAGTGGCCCGGCCGCTGGACCAGGCTCAGGCTGCGGCTATAACGCGCGCCGTCCAGCGCACCCGCATTGGCGGCAGCTTCTGGCGCCGTCTGACCAATTCCCACGGCAATTGCGAGACCTTGCATGCGATCACCGCGCTCAAGTCCGCCCGCAAATCCATGCCGGATGGCAAGCAGGCCCAAGCGCTCGATCAGGTGCTGAGCCTTTTGGAAGAAAAAGAGCTCACCCTTGCAAAAGCGCGCCGTTACATCTGCCTGCGCAGCCTGCTGGAAGTGTGGCTGTTCATCCATGTCCCGGCCACCATCGCCCTGATCGGGGCGCTGACGGCGCATATCGTCAGCGTCTTCTTCTTCTGGTGAGGCCATGAGCTTTATCCTGCGCCAGATCACCAAGCGCGTCGGAGCACCCGACATCGTGCGTGAAAAGCAACTCGCGGCCGCCGAACCGGTGATCGGGCGCGGCAGCGACTGCGACATCCAGCTCACTGACCTGGCCGTCAGCCTGCGTCACGCGGTGGTCAAGCAAACCGCGCCGGGCAAGGTCAGCGTGGATTCGCTGGGTGGTGAGAATTTCGAGGCCGACGGCAAGTTCGTCCACAATGTTGTCCTGAACCTCGCCAGTTCGCCCGTGCTGATGTTCGGCAGCCATGTGCTGACGCTGACGCCCGGCGAAAATGGCGACATACTGATCACCGCCACAGCACGGGAAAACACCGCGGCTGCCGACACCGCCAGCGAGCAGAAACAATCCTTCTCGCTGAAATATGCGCTGTTCAGCCAGCGCCAGGTCGCCTGGATCACCACCGTGGCGATCCTGGTCGCCTGCCTGATCGCGCCGATCGGCCTGTTCGTGATCGATCACAACCGGCACCAGATGATTTCTTCGGCTGCGGACCGGCAATGGTCCAGCGGCCCGCTGTCGCCGGGCCATCATTTCCTGGAGAAGAATTGCGAGGCCTGCCACGCCCGCGCCTTCGTCTCTGTGACCGACGGCGCCTGCCTGTCCTGTCACCAGGCGGATCTCAACAGAAGCGCGCGCGCGCAGGTCGCGTCACTGACGCAGAATCTGGGCAGCCCCTTTCCGCCCGACCCGGCTGCGGACCATGCGCCGCATGACCGGCTGATGGCGGCAGCGCCGCCCGATCCCAATCTTGCGCGGCGGATCAACAGCTGGGTGGCCAACACCTTCTCCCATCCCAACAACCGCTGCGCCAGCTGCCATACCGAGCATGTCGGCACCGGTCAGGCTGAAACCGGCAAGCGCCCTGTGCCCGTGACCGAGAACGAACTCAAGCGCAACGACTGCAAGGACTGCCACACCGGCATGAGCCAGCGCCTGCCCGATACGAAAATTCCGGATGTGCCGGATTGGGGTCACCATCCCGACTTCCGCCCGGTGATCACCGTGGGCTTCAACGGCGACAAGCCCGTGCTGCAGAAAGCCGCGCTGTCCTCCACGCCGGCGGAAAAGGAAGGCTTGATCTTTGGCCATGATGTTCATCTCAGCGCCACCGACGGCGTCGCCCGCCAGGCTGTCGAACTGGGCAAGGCCGCCGGCTATGGCGCACCTCTCACCTGCGACAACTGCCACAAACGCGCGGATGATGGCGGCTTCGTGCCGATCGAGATGAAGCGGGATTGCGGGGCCTGCCACTCGCTGGCCTTCACCCGCAAGAATGGCATGGACCAGCTGTTGCCCCATGGCCATCCCGATCAGGTGGTGGCGGCGCTGCGGGCCTATTTCGCCAACCAGCCGCGCCAGTCCGGCGCGCCGGAGGCTTTCCTCGGACGCCCGGGCATGCATGGCGTGTTCATGCCCAGCCAGCCGGTGGACTATGTCGCCGCCAATGTGCGCGACGCCTTTGAGCCGGGTGGCACATGCTATGGCTGCCACGTCATCATTCCGCCGGCTGACAAACGCTCGCTCAATTACCGCGTCGCTCCGGTGAAGCTGACCAGCCGCTACCTGCCTTGGGGCGATTTCAATCACAACATCCCCGAGCATCATCAGGACTCGGGTGGCCAACCCAACTGCGACAGTTGTCACAAGGTCAAGAATTCCACCAAGGCCGAAGACGTCATGCTGCCCAGGATCGCCGAATGCGGCACCTGCCACGGCAAAACCAGACAGGAAACCCAGACCGCGGCGGGCAGCGATTGCGCGGAATGCCACGGATTCCACAATCCCGGTCAGGTGACCTCACCCCGCAATCAGCAACTCGCCAGGAGCGCCTTGATCCGAATACAGTAGCTCCACGTATCTACCTTGCCACCTTGCGGCTCCAAAACCGGACTCGTGGATTTCCAAAGGGTTAGGTGGGGGGACACAGAACTTTGGACCTGGATAACGTGCTTACCATCGCCCAGATCACAGACCTGCACATCACCAATGACAGCCAGCCCAAGGACAAGGTCCGCAACGAGGCCAGGCTGCGCATCGCGCTGAACGCCATCAATCAGCTGAAACCCCCGCCCGCGGCCATCCTGGTCACGGGTGATCTGGTGGACCAGGGCCAGCCCGACGAGTATGAGGCACTGAAGGAGATCCTGGCCGGGACCGATATCCCCATACATTTCACCGTGGGCAACCACGATTTCCGCCCCGCTTTCCGGGGGGCCTTCCCAAACACACCAGTCGACGACAATGGCTTCATCCAATACGCCTTCATGATTGATGACCTTCGGGTGGTGATGTGCGACACGCTCGAGGGCAAGAACCATGGCGGCTTCTGTGAGAAACGCGCCGCCTGGCTGGCCAGAACTCTGGACGAGGCGCCCGACACCCCCACGATCCTGGCGCTGCATCATCCCCCGGTGCCCAGCGGCATCGTCTGGATGGACGAGCCGGAAAACGCGCCCTGGCTGGAGCGCCTGGCAGGCGTGATCAGGGGCCGCAAGCAGATCAAGGCCCTGATCTGTGGTCATATGCACCGCGCCTATAACGGCATGTTCGCCGACCAGCTGGTGTCGGTGTCCTCGGCCACTTCGATCCAGCTGGCGCTGGACCTGCGGCCCATAGACCTGCGCGTGCCCGATGGCCGCGAGCTTTTGACCGAACGCGCGCCCGGCTACACACTGCTTGTGTGGAACAACGGCTCGCTGGCGTTGCACTCCTGCCCGGCCGGCAATTTCCCCGCCGCAGTCACCTATCAGGTGCCGTTCATTAAAGACTGATTGGCATCAAGGACTAGTTGGCGGCCATCTTCCTGTGCGGCGGCTGTTCGGTGACATCACGGCGCGGCGGCGCGGAGGTCTTCACCGGCGCCTGATCGGCCTGAACCGGCGGCCTGGACCCACCCGACCTGTCCACGAAGTCCGCCTTCATCACATCGTCGGTCACGCGATACTGCTGGCCCTTCCAGTCGACGAAGAACTTCTCCATCTCGTCGCGGTGGAACGGGCGCGATCCCAGCCGGCCGAAGATGGCAATCTGGTTGCCGGTCTCATCCACCGCGCGGTCGCGGTCGAGGCCCTTGGACAGCGCCAGCGCCGGTGTCGGCGTCCTGGCCCAGGCGATGACTTCCGGCTTGGGTGGCGGCGAGAAGCCGTAGAAATTGGGCTGGCTTTCCGGGCTGGTCAGCTGCAGCACCTTGAGGCCGTTCCTGCCATCGGCGACATAGGCGAAGAGCGAGGCGTTGGTCGAGCCCACGATCACGTCCTGGCTGTCGGCATTCTCGAAGGGCTTCTTCCAGTAGAGCTTGGGCTTTTCCGGATTCTTGACATCGGCGATGACCAGCCCGTCCTTGCCGGCGGCGATATAGGCGTAGGTGCGCGCGACGTAGACGCGGCGGGCGTCCTCCAGCGGCAGGCGCCCCCCTTCGATCATCTTCGGCTGGTCCATCTTCGTTATGTCCAGCACCTCCAACCCGCGCGCGTCCGTCACGAACAGATAGCGGAACTGCACCGCCGAAGCCCGCATGTCGGGCAGCGCCACCTGCGCCGCGACCCTGGGCTTGAGCGGATCATCCAGGTTGACCACCACCAGCCCGCGCGGGGTGGCGATATAGGCGTAATAGCCGGCCAGGGTGATGTGGCTTGCGCCATTGAGCACGCCATCCGGATTCCAGGTCAGGGCGCGGCTGAGGAAATTGTTGCGCGGCTCGCGATCGGTGAGCGTGTCGATGTCCACCAGGATCAGGCCCTCTTCCGCATCGGTGATGAAGGCGTAGTGATAGATCGGGTGGAATGGTTGTTCCTGATTGTATTTGCGCATTTCCGGCGTGTTGCGCTGGGGCGCGATGGATTGACCCGTGGGCAGCGCCATGCAGGTGGCGTTCTTCGACGCCACATGCATGTCCTGGCCCAAGGGCGAGAAGGGCGCGGTGATGACCTTTTCCGAAATGTCCTTGTTGGCGACGGATGCCGCGTCGAGAACGCGGAAGCCGCCCGAGCCGTCAGCGGTATAGAGATATTCGCCGCGCAGCTGCAGGCAGCGCACCGCCCCGTCGGTCGAATGCTTCACGTTGAAGATATCTTCGACATTGGTGTCACCCTTGCCGAACAGGTCGCCGCGGCGCCAGTCGATCAGCTCGCGATTGTTGCGCTCGACATGGGCCTTGTAATAGTCGGGGTAGGCATATTTCTGCAGGTAGGAGCCGAACACGGCCTGCGGCTCGTTCCATTCGGTCACGCGCACCGCCTCGATGCCGCCCTCGAGCCCGGTCCAGGCATTGAGGCCGACAAAGTTCACGAAATTGGTGCCCAACAGCATCAACTGGGCCATGATCGCATTGTTGTCGTTGGCCTGCGAAAGGTGGCAATCGGTGCAGGTCTTGGTCTCGGTGGTGCGCACCGTATGCGGGAAGTGGGGCGCGAAGGCCTGGCTGGAGAAGCCGGACGCCGCGATCGGCGGCTGCTGCACATAGATGCGGTCGCGATTGATATTGGTCGAACTCAATACCAACGCCGAACTCGATCGCACCGGCGCGATCTCATTGCCCTTCACGGTGGAGTGGATGCCGAGCTGGAACATGTCGTCGCGCGCGACTTGCGGATTGTAGGTCGCGTAGTTGCGTGCGGTCTGGCCTTCATATTTGTGGCTGTCGGTCTTCCAGTTGGCCTCGATCGGCAGGTGGCAACCGCCGCAAGAGGTGGTCCATGAGGTGTGGCAAGAGAAACAGGCCATCTCGCTGTCTTTGTGCGCGAGATTCTTCGCGTCCACGCCTGGGCCCCATTGCATCTGCTTGCCGTTGGCGCTGGTGCGCGACATCAGCTTGGCGCGGGCGGCGCGCTCGTCATAGTCGGGGCTTGTCGGATCAACCGAATCCTTCACCAGGATCACGCGCCAGCGCAGCGACGAATCCAGCGACGAACGCTGATAAAGCACGCGGCGGCCGCCCTCCTCGACCCATTCGAAACGCCGGCTGCCATCCTGGTTGCGCAACTGGGCCAGGTCGGTCCCGGTGGGCGGCGCAGCCGGACCGGATGTCTTCAAGGTCGGATAGGCACTGACGGTGCCGTGACAATCCTTGCAGCCGATCTCCACCGCATTGGCGACCTCACCCATGATCAATCCGCTGCCGTGGCTATCCTGGGCGAAGTGGCAATCCGAACACTGCATGCCCTTCTCGGCATGAATGTCCATCATATGCACGGCCTTGCCAGCCTGTTCGCCGATGGGGCCGAACTTGCCCACGCCGTTCTTGCGCCACTTCTCCGGATCGTTATTGCTGACGACCTTGCCGTCCTTGTCCAGCAGATTGCCGTCGCGGTCGCGCTTGAAGATGGCGCGGAAATTCCAGCCATGGCCGTGATAGTCGCCGAACTGGGTATCGTGCAGCTTGGGATTCAGGTCATAGACATTGCGCAGGAAGTCCACGTCCGACCAGTTGCCGCGCGGCGCCGCACCTTCCGGATTGCGGTCCAGCACTTTGCGCATTTCCTCGGCGGTCGGATATTTCTGCTCTTTCGGCCACATGAAAGGCGCGTCCGCCTCATAGTCCCACATGGTGTAGCCGAGGTAGGTGTTCAGGAACATGTTGGGCTGGTGCATGTGGCAGTTCATGCACTGAGAGGTGGGGATGGAGCGCGAGAAGACGTGCTTCAGCGGGTGACCCGATTCATCCTTGGGGATGGTGGGGTCCACCGTCTGGCTTTGGCCGTCGCGGCCATATTTGGCATAGATCAGGCTTTCGCGCGGCTCGCGGCTGTTGGCGTAGATCACATGGCAACCGGCGCAGCCTGATTGGCGATAGTCGCCCGGCTGGTCGTTGGTGCCCATGAACCACATGAAGGGATCGTTCAGGCGCGTCTTGTGGATGTTGAGCACCGGAATGGCGACGCGCAGACCCGTGCCCATGCCGCGATTGGACTGGCGGATGTCGGGACGGCCCGGTTCTTCCAGCTTCTGGATCTCGCCGGTGGAATCGGGCAGGCCGATTTCCGGAAATTCGGTGCCGATGTTGCGGCCACCGCGCTCAAAGACGCGGAAGATGTCGGACGGCGGCATTACCTGCCAGGTTGGGAGCGGGATCAGCGCGGCCAGGGCGCCGCGCTTCTTCTGGTCTTCGGTGATGGTGCCGGGCGGGTTGCCGGGCGAAAGCACCTTGGCGGGCTTGCCATCGGGCGTATAGGCCTCGCCGATGCCCACGCCGTCCAGGCCATAGACATTCTGGTAAGCGCCCTTCATCGGCACGATGCCGTTGTTGTAAGAGGCACCCTCGTAGAACATGGCGCCGGTGGACATCAGCGAGCGTTCCGCCGCCTGGATCTCCGGCAGGTGGCAGGCGCCGCAGGATTGCCGCGCCACGCGATAGTCCGACGGATTGACGAAGCGCACGAACTCCGGCGCCTCCTTGTTGAGCAGGGTATAGCTTTCCTTGGGGTTGGCGGAATGCGGATAATTCCAGTCCTGCGGATAACGCGGCAGCACGTGCGCGTGATCGCGCAATACCGCATATTGCGGATCGTTCGCCGCCAAGCCGGCCGGCGCCTTCACCGTGGCGTCGCCGCCATGGCAGTCGGCGCAGCCCAGCACCACCGCGACATTGTCGTGCATGGAGGGCGCATCGGACTTGGTATGGCAGGAAATGCAGCCGGTGCTTTTGGCGTCGGCGCCTGCCTGACTCTGGCCGCGCGGCGCATCCGGCGTCTTTACATAACTGCGCTCGACCGCGGCTTCCTCATCATCGGCCAAAAGATGGGTCGTGACGCCGGCAGCCAGCAGCGCCAGGACCACCAGCAGAAACGATTTCTTTTGCCAGCCCGCAACCATACTGCCGTCCTAGAATGTCGCGACTGCGTTGAGCAGAACCGAATAATACTCGCCGTCATGCGTGTTGGTGGTGAACAGGTCGTTGAAGCCGGCGCCCGGCGACAACACGGCGCCCGAGGCGCGCAGCACGATGTTCTGGGTCTCGAAAGGCCGCCAGGTAATCGCGCCGGAAACGTCCCAGCCCAGATCCTGCGAAATGTTGCCCTGCTGGCGCAGCGCTTCCACGATGGTGGTGTCGGCGAACCACAGATGATTCACGCTTGACGAGACGCGCAGTTCCGGCAGCACATCGAAGTCCGCGCCCAGGCCGGCCAGGATGGTGCCGGGATTGTTGAAGTTCGACTGCCCCTCTTCCTTGGACGAACGCAAGTCGTTGAGCACGCCGTTGCGGCCGTTGAGGAAGATGTCGCGACCACCGCCGGCGAAAGGAACGGACTGGCGGACCCAGTAGCTGGTGTCGGCGCCGGCGAATTGCGGATTCTCGAAGATGGCGTCGAAGCCGCCTTCGTGATTGTCGTAGGGATTGTTGTCGCCCGAGGCGTAAAGGCCCGACAGGCGCACGCGTATCCAGTCGAAATCCATCGATGGTTCGGCAGCGAAGAAATAACCCGAAATGTCGGCCGGCACGTTGGTGAAGATGTTGTTGCGGTCCTGGCCCAACTCACCATAGCCAGTGACGGTCAGGTTCACGTCGCCGATATGGCCGTCGCCGCTGTAACCCAGATAGACCACGTCATAATCGCGGCCGCGATTGTCGCCCAGCAGCGCTGGTCGCGCCGGGAAGCCGTTCTCGTCAAGGTGGATGTCGTTGCCTTCGCGGTTCCAGTTGTAGATCACGGTGGCTTCGGAGGTGAAGCCGGGCACCGGGAAGTCCTGGGCATAGACATTGGCCACCGCCAGATAGTCTTTGCGGATCGCCTGGGTGATGTCGTTCAGGCCGGAATTGGTGTCCTTCTCCAGCCGCGCGAATAAGGCCAGGTTGTACTGGTAACGGTTGTTTTCACGGTCGCCGAACAGGCGCACGCCCAGTTGATTGTCCTGGAACAGGAAGCCGCGGAAATCCGAGCTGAAGGGCTGGATGCCGACGCGGATGGAATCGAAGTCGTAGCGGTCATCCACATTGCGGATGTGATAGTCCAGGAAGGCTTCCTGCAGCGCCACGATGCCGTCCAGCCGGTGCGTCGGCGCGGCCGGATCCACGTTCAGGATGCGACGCTCGTTGACCATGGCATAGTTGATGTTGGCCGCGGCGGCGAAGCGGAATTCGATATCCGGCGGCCTGAAGGCGGTCGAACCCTGATAGAGATCGACGCCAGCAATGAAAGTCTGGGTATAGAGTTGGCTATCGGCGTCGCCGAACACGTCCAGGCTGCCCGGGCGCTGCGTGGTCTGCACGCCGACCGGCGTGGGGAAGGAACGGATTTCCGCCACGCTGTCGGAAACGCCGGTCAGGTCCATGAACCAGTCATTGGTGCCCAGGATCGGACGATCGCCCTTGATGACATTCTGGTTGTAGGGATCCCACCACTGGCCACCAACGCCCAGCGCATCCACGATGCGCCAGCGGTCGGGGACGGGAATCCACTCGTCCGGAAAGGCTTCCGGCGGCGGCGCCTGCACCGCGCCCTCATTATTTTGCTGCACCGGCTTTTCGTAATTGCGCAAGGGTCCGGGAATGGTGCGACCTTCCGTCGAATCCTGGGTGGCCGGCACCTGGTCCTTCTGGGCCAGTTTGACCGGCTTGGACGCATCGATGACGAGGGGCTTTGCGTCCGCATCGCCCTTCTGGTTGGAGGCATCAATGATGACCGGCTTGGCGGCATCCGTCTTCCTGGCGGTGTTGTCCGCTTTGGACGATGCGCTGTCGGACTTGGCGGTATCAGGCTTTGCGGACACCGATTGCGCCTGATCCTGCGCCCAGGCCGGCGCGGTCACGAAGAGGGCCGTAGTCAGGAGAACTGCGCGAAGGGAGAAAATCTTCATTTGCCGCTGCATACGTCTTGCGTGGAAGTATCGAGAAGAGGCGCGACCGGGCAGTTGACATACCGCAGCCGGACCGAGCCTTGCGCGATCTGAATGACGATCTGATCGGAGCGGATGGCGGCGGGCGCCTCGCCGATGGTGTTGACGTTCTGGCCGCCATTATAGAGCCCAAGGAAGGAGATCATGTCGTCCTGGTCGATACCGTCACCCGAGGTGCCGATGGCGCCCACCAGCGTGTTGCTGCGATAGATCGGCACGCCACCGGAAAAGATCTGTTCGCCATTCTGAAGGCGGTTCTGGCCGGGCGCGGCATCCTGGATGAAGGTGCAGCGCTGCGGCGTGTCGGTGGCTGAAGCCCCCGTCACATAGGCCAGGTGCTGGCCCAGATTGGTGAGCACGATGGCCGACTGGAGGCCGGTGGAGAAAGGACTCCATTTGGCGATCGGCACCGAGAAGGGACCGTTCGGATTGCCTTCCACACCGCTGGGGAAGAACGGTTGGGACAGGTTGCCGATCGAGCGCGAGGAAAAGGCGGTGGCGCCGGTGAAGGCCGTGGTGTCATTGAGGAAGGTGCGGGCTGCGGGCAGGAAGGCGCGAACCTCGGCGCTGGGATCGCTGTTCAGGTCCGAAGCCGTGTTCTTGTTGGAATAGAAAGCTGCCGTGCGCGCCTTCTGCAGCGACACGTCGATGCCGAAGATCGGCGCGTCGGGCGCGCGTACGATGCCCAGGATCTTGCCGTGGGTGTCCACCACCGACATGGTCACCTGGGCGCGGCTGCTGAGCGGCTGGCGGATGGCGGCGCGGGTGTCGCTCATCACCTTGAAGGCCGCCTGTAGCACCGCGCTGACCTCGCCTGCGGTCAGCGCCGTGCCGACATCGGCGGCGTCGCTGCCGCCGATAGCCTGATAGCGATTGGCGCCCGATCCATTGGACAGGACGAAGGCGTCCACATTGTTGAATTCCGCCGATGTCGCCGGCCGAATGCCGGACGCCTCGGTACCGTAGACCGCGCCCGGAATGATGGTGCCGGCAAAGTAGCCGGTCACGGGCGTGAGCGTACCCACGCTGGCCGAAGCCGAAAATGCGGCGGCCTGAGCCGGATTGGACTTGATGGTGGAGTTGGAGGCGTTGGTATAGACCAGCTGGGTGCCGTCGATGAAGACCTTGTCCGCGGTGATACTGTCGGGTGCCGCATAACCATTGGTCGCGGCCCAGGCGATCTGCTCGTCAATGTCGTAGTCGACGTCCTGGATGTTGGTGTCAAAGCCGTAATCGCCATCGGCCATCACACCCACGCCGCCCACCAGCACGCTGTTCTTGTAGAGCGGGAAGCCGCCAGCGTCGGCCGCCAGACCAAGCGGCGAGCGCTTGGGCCCGATCATGCCGGCGGCGCCACCGGCCGGGATGAAGCGCGAGGAAAGATCCGAACAGGGCAGCTGGCTGAACTGCACGCCGAACAGGGGACCGCTTTCCAGACCCGCGGAAGACGGTTCGGGCGGGAAATTCTGCTGCACGATTTCGCTGGCAGTACGGGTCGAAAAGGCATTGCCACCCGATGACAGATAGGCGCCAGTAATGGCCTTGGCGATCGCCGCGCCCGCAGCCGGAATGGTCAGACCCTCCAGATCCGTATTGTTGGAGGCAACCGGCGCGCTGCGGATGGTCGCCGTGGCAGGCGCACCCGCCATGGAATAGACCGCCAGCACATTGCCCACCCGGTCCACCACCGCGATCACGGCAGGCTTGCCTTGCGCCTTCGCCTCGGCCACAGCCTGGGCAATGATGGTCTGCACGTCCGACACGCTCAGCGACTGCGAGCCGGGCGCGTTGTAGAGGCTGCCACTATTGTTGGTCGAGCTGGTGGATGCGGCAGCTGTCGACGTGGTGGTATTGTTCGAGCTGGTGTTGGAGGCGGCGCTGCCGTCATTCTTGCTGCAGGCGCCCAAAACCAGAAGCCCGCTCAGCACTATGCTGATGAGCGGACGCATACGCGCAATCATTTCAATCTCCCAACCGCGCCCGCCAACTGCCGAACGGAATCGCGGAATTCCGCCGGATGCCAGTTGTTGGTGTCGCGCACCTCGGCATACAGCTTGTTGATCTCGGGCCTCACGCCTTCCGCGCTGGCACGGGAAATCTGTCCCTGGGCGACCAGCGAATTGAGCAGCGTGTCGGCGGCCATCACGGCCTGGGCGCCGCCCTCATAATCGGTGTAGCGGGCGGCCGCACCATCAAGCACCGCGTCCAGCGCCGCGAAAGTTTCCGCGCGGCTGAAGGCATGAGCGGCAAGACTGGCCGCCAGCGCATGCGCGGCTTCCACCAGCTGGGCCGCGGCGGCCTGGCCGTCGCCCTTGCTTTGCGCCATGGCGACATGGAACGCCTTCGCGGCAGCGTCAAAGCGTTCGCCTTCGCTGGGGGCGGCAACCCGCGCCACCGCCGACAGCATGATCATGTTCTCATCATCGAACGGCGGGGTTCCGGGCGGCACCGCGCGCGCCGGATTGGCTTGCGCAGTCAGCTGCTCATTGGGGTCGTCATAGATGCGGCGATGGCAGCTTTGGCAGTCGAAGAAATAGAATTCCGGGAAGGCGCCTTCATTGGCATGGCTGCCTTCGGCATAAAGCGAAAGCGCCCGTTCCACCGCCATCGCCTGCCCCACCGCCCAGAACTTGATGCCGCTGGCCAGTGACTTGCGCTTCACATAATCGGCATCGAAGTCATAGTGGCGCTGAAGCGCGCTGTAGAGATCAAGCTCGAATGAGATGCGCGGATGGCCCGCCGCCATCATCTTGTGGGTGACGAACTGGCCGGGCCTGCTGCTGCCGAAATGACAGTCCAGGCACACGCTGGCGCGGGTGCGCGGATCCTCCAGCGCCGTCATGCCCGCTTTCACATTGTCGGCATGGGTTGTGTTAACCGCGTAATGGCTGACCAGCCAGGCACCCGAGCCGCCGTGACAAGCCTCGCAGCCCACGCCATCGGAAATCTGAAAATGCTGGCCGCGAAGCGCCGCCGGTTCGCCATGGCAGCCGAGACAGTCTTTCGCGTCCTGCGCCGGGCCAAGCCCAAGGCGCTGGGCGATGTTCTGTGCACGGGTGCGGTTCAGAACCTGCCAGGCCTGGCTATGAGCGCCAGCCGCCGAGGACGTGTCCTGCCAGGTGATCAGTTCGTTCTGGCGCACATCCTTGCCGGTCGGCGCCAGACGGCCATGACAGGTTGAACCGCCGCAAGTGGCCACGCCTTCATGTGTGCCGGGAGCATCGGCGGCCTGTGCGGAGGGAAGCAAAAGCAACAGGAGGATGACGAACAAGCTGCAGGCGCGCGCGCACGGAGCCAGCCGAAAGCCTGTCACGAAATCCCCCTACCCCGTTTTGGCCGAACCCGACCCAAAACCGCGGATTTGTTAGCAGTTCTGCCCTCGCTTTAAAAGCAAATGGGGCGCGTGACAAATTATCATCGTGAAGCATTGGGCGCCCGTTTGCCTTTTCGCGCGTGGATACACAGCAACGCGAGAGAAGTGCGCGCAGGACAACCGATTGAAGAGAGATGCTGACAGTTCGGTGACAGCCGCGAATGAAAACGCGCGTGCACTGAAAGCACACACGCTTTGCAATTTGGACCGCAGCCTGCGGCGCCGGTGCTTTATTTTGGTACACGATATGCGCACACGTCATTGACATTCCGCGACCGCCAAAAAACCAAGCAGACGGCGGGATTTCATGGGCCTTTCGTTGACTCTCCACAGCCCGGGGAGTTTAACTCCCGCGGGGTTTTGGGGAGCTCCTTCGGAAATTGCGGGTTGGCGTGCGTCGCGCTCGAGAGGCCTGCCCGGAGGACGCATGCGATGACACAGAAATCTGCTGTCGTGTGCGTTGTGCGCGACCTTTCGCCACCAATCTGTCGAATTGCACAATCCAGACGCGGCCAGCGTCCGTACGCATCCCATCGCCAGCCAATCAACCGATAAAGGAATAAAGAATGGCAAGCTCAGAACATGTAGACCTGGAAGGCTTCATCAAGGGTGTGGAACGCCGCAATCCCGGTCAGCCCGAATTCGTCCAGGCCGTGCATGAAGTCGCCCACGACATTTTCGACTTCATCCAGGACAAGCCCGCCTATCACGAATACCAGATCCTGCGCCGCATCGCCGAGCCCGACCGGGTGGTGAGCTTCCGCGTCTGCTGGGAAGACGACAAGGGCAATATCCGGGTACAGCGCGGTTGGCGGGTGCAGAACAACAACTCCATCGGGCCCTACAAGGGCGGCATCCGCTTCCACCCCTCCGTCACCGAAAGCGTGCTGAAGTTCCTGGCCTTCGAGCAGACCTTCAAGAACAGCCTCACCGGCCTGCCCATGGGCGGCGGCAAGGGCGGCGCCAACTTCAATCCCAAGGGCAAGTCCGACCATGAAGTGATGCGCTTCTGCCAGTCCTTCATGACCGAGCTTTATCGCCATGTCGGCGCCGACATCGACGTGCCGGCCGGCGACATCGGGGTGGGCGGGCGCGAGATTGGCTACATGTTCGGCCAGTACAAGCGCATCACCAACGAATTCACCGGCGTTCTGACCGGCAAGGGCCTGGAATATGGCGGCAGCCTGATCCGCACCGAGGCCACAGGCTATGGCGCGGTCTATTTCCTGCAGAACATGCTGGAAGCCAGGGGCGACAGCGTGTCGGGCAAGAGTGCCGTGATTTCCGGCTCGGGCAACGTCGCCACCCACGCCGCCGAGAAGATCATACAGCTGGGCGGCAAGGTCCTGACGCTTTCGGATTCGGAAGGCTTCATCCATGACCCCGAAGGCATCAGCCAGGAGAAGATCGACTGGGTGAAAGCCCACAAGACCAAGCGCCGCGGCCGCATCTCCGACTATGTGAAGGAGTTCAAGAGCGCGAGCTTCACCGGTGGCGGCGCGCGTCCCTGGGGCGCGACGTGCGATGTGGCCCTTCCCTGCGCCACACAGAACGAGCTCGATGGCGCGGATGCCGAAACGCTGGTGAAGAACGGCTGCATCGCCGTGGCGGAAGGCGCCAACATGCCGACCGATCTCGACGGCATCGCGGTGTTCAAGAAGGCCCGCATCCTTTACGCTCCCGGCAAGGCCGCCAATGCCGGCGGCGTCGCTGTGTCGGGTCTGGAGATGAGCCAGAATTCCGAGCGCCGCTCCTGGAAGGAAGCCGAGCTTCAGCAGCTCTTGAAGGACATCATGCACGGTATCCATGCGCGCTGCCTGGAATACGGCAAGACCGGCGACGGCTATGTGGACTATGTCCGCGGCGCCAATATCGCCGGCTTCAAGAAAGTCGCCGACGCGATGCTGGCCTACGGCGTCGTCTGATTTTGCACATGACAGGCCGGGCGTCAGACGCCCGGCCTTTTTTCCAACGCATTCCCAATGAGGGCTTCAATGACCAAGGCTTCTGATCTGTTCGTCCAGTGTCTGGAGGAGGAAGGCGTTGAATATGTCTTCGGCGTTCCGGGCGAGGAAAATCTCGACTTCCTGGACAGCCTGTCGCGTTCCACCAAGATCAAGCTGATCCTGACCCGACATGAACAGGGCGCGGGCTTCATGGCCGCCACTTACGGCCGCCATACCGGCAAGGTGGGCGTGAGCCTGGCGACCTTGGGGCCCGGCGCCACCAACCTGGTGACCGCCGGCGCCTATGCGCAGCTCGGCGGCATGCCGATGATGATGATCACCGGCCAGAAGCCGATCAAAAGCTCCAAACAAGGCCGGTTCCAGATCCTGGAAGTGGTGGACATGATGCGACCCTTGACCAAATTCACGCACCAGATCGCCTCCGCCGACAATATCCCATCGCGGGTGCGCGAAGCCGTCCGCCTGGCGCAGGAAGAAAAGCCCGGCGCGGTGCATATCGAATTTCCCGAAGACATCGCCGACGAGCAGAGCGAATCCACGCCGCTGAAGGCGAGCCTGGTGCGCCGGCCCACGGCCGACGAGAAAGCGGTGCGCGCCGCCGTCGCCCGCATCGAGCGCGCCAAGTCGCCGCTTCTGGTGATCGGCGCCGGCGCCAACCGCGCCATGACCAGCCGCATGCTGACCCAGTTCGTCGACAAGACCGGCATTCCCTTTGTCACCACCCAACTGGGCAAAGGCGTGATCGACGAGCGCAATCCCAAATTCATCGGCTGCGCCGCCTTGTCTTCGGGCGACTTCGTCCACGCCGCAGTTGCCGCGGCTGACGTGATCGTCAATATCGGCCATGACGTGATCGAGAAGCCGCCTTTCTTCATGCGCCGGGGCGGGGCGGAGGTGATCCATGTGTCCTTCCGTTCGGCGGAAGTGGACCCGGTCTACTTCCCGCAGATCGAGGTGGTGGGCGACATCGCCAACGCCATCTGGCAGATCAAGGAGCATATCATGCTCCAGCCCACCTGGGACTTTTCCAAGATGATGAAGGCGCGCGAGGCGGAGATCGCGCATGCCGCCGGTCCGTCCGGCGACATGCGCTGCCCGATCTATCCGCCCTATCTGGTGGAACAGATCCGCCAGGTGATGCCATCCAACGGCATCATCTGCCTGGACAATGGCGTCTACAAAATCTGGTTCGCGCGCAATTATCGCGCCCATATGCCCAACACCGTGCTGCTGGACAATGCGCTGGCGACGATGGGTGCGGGCCTGCCCTCGGCCATGGCCTCGTCCATGATCTATCCCGACCGCAAGGTGATGGCGATCTGCGGCGATGGCGGCTTCATGATGAACAGCCAGGAGATGGAGACCGCGGTCCGCCTGAAACTCAACATCACCGTGGTGATCCTGAACGATTCCAGCTACGGCATGATCCGCTGGAAGCAGGCCAATATGGGCTTCAAGGACTGGGGCCTGACCTACAACAATCCGGACTTTGTGAAGTATGCCGAGGCCTATGGCGCCAGCGGCCATCGCGTCACCAGCGCCAAACAGCTGCCGGAACTGCTCAAATCATGCCTGGATACGCCCGGCGTGCATCTGGTGGACTGCCCGGTGGATTACTCCGATAATGACCGGATCCTGAACAAGGAAATCCGCAAGCTCAGCGCGGCGGTGTGAGGCGCACATGACGGCTTTGAAGGAAACCTATCCCTACTATCTGGCCAACGAAGCCAAGACGCCCAACACCGACCTGGAAGTCACCGACAAATATACCGGCAAGGTGGCGACGCGGGTGGCGATGGCCGATGCCGCCGCCATCGATGCCGGCATCGCCGCGGCGGTGGAGGCGGCCGAGCCGATGGCGCGCATGGCCGCCTACGAGCGACAGGATGTGCTCAATCATTGCGTCGCCCGCTTCAAGGAGCGTTTCGAGGAACTGGCCTATGCGCTGTGTATCGAGGCCGGCAAGCCGATCAAGGACAGCAGGGGCGAGGTCAGCCGGTTGATCGACACCTTCCGCATCGCCGCTGAAGAGTCGGTGCGCATGCTGGGCGAAGTGCAGCCCTTGGACATCGCGCCCCGCGCCAGGGGATATCTGGGCATCTGGAAACGGGTGCCAATCGGCCCCTGCTCCTTCATCTCGCCCTTCAACTTCCCCCTCAACCTGGCGGCGCACAAGATCGCGCCCGCCCTGGCCGTGGGCTGCCCCTTTGTGATGAAACCCGCCTCGCGCACGCCGCTCGGCGCCATCATCATCGGCGAGATCCTGGCCGAGACCAGTCTGCCCAAGGGCGCCTTCTCGATTTTGCCCGCCACCCGTAACGGCAGCGACCTCTTCACCACCGACGACCGGCTGAAGCTTCTGTCCTTCACCGGCTCGCCCGAGGTGGGCTGGGCGCTGAAGGCCAAGGCCGGCAAGAAGAAGGTGGTGCTGGAACTGGGCGGCAATGCCGCGGTGGTGGTTGATGAAAACGCCAACCTGGACGATGCAGTGGAGCGCATCACCTTCGGCGCCTTCTACCAGTCGGGCCAGTCCTGCATCGGCGTGCAGCGCATCTTCATCCATCAGTCGATCTACGAGACGCTGAAGAAGAAGCTGGTCGAGCGCGCCGCGGCCCTGGTCTGCGGCGATCCGCATGACGAAAAGACCTTCATCGGCCCCATGATCGACACCAAGGAAGCCGAGCGGCTGGAAAAGTGGATCAACGAGGCGGTCGCGGGTGGTGCCACGCTCCTGTGCGGCGGCAAGCGCGACGGCGCCATGCTGGAAGCCACCCTGCTGGAAGGCGTGGGCAAGTCCACCAAACTGAACTGCGAGGAAGCCTTCGGCCCGGTGGCGACACTTTCTCCCTTCGGCGACTTCGATGCGGTGCTGGACGAGGTCAACAACTCCAAATTCGGGCTGCAGGCCGGTGTCTTCACCCGCGACTTCTACCGCGCCATGAAGGCCTGGGACCGGCTGGATGTGGGCGGGGTCGTGATCGGCGACGTGCCTTCCTACCGCGTCGACAACATGCCCTATGGCGGGGTCAAGGATTCGGGGCTGGGCCGCGAAGGCGTGCGCTTCGCCATGGAAGACATGACCGAAATCCGCAACCTGGTGATCCGCACGCCCCCAGGCGCTTAAAGTGGCGTAGCCTTCCGACGCAAAACCCGGCATCATCCTCCCAACAACAAGCGCGGCCACCGCGCGAATGAGGGGAGGAGACGGACATGTCTCACACCAGGCTGGCTTTGGCCGTTCTGCTGGCGTCGGTTTGCGCCGCCATGGCCCAGGCACCCACAACGACGCCCGAGACGCTGCCAGGAAAATTGAACGGCGCCACAATCGCGCCCCACCCCCTGACCAGCTACGAACCGGTCACAGATGACGGCTTGCGCCATCCTGATCCGTCGGACTGGCTGATGATGCGGGGCAACTATCAGGGCTGGGGCTTTTCCACCCTCAGGCAAATCGACAAGACCAATGTGAAGAGCCTGCAGCTGGTCTGGGCTCGCGCGATGGAGCCCGGCATCAATGAAGCAACACCCATCGTCTACAAGGGCGTGATGTTTCTGGGCAACCCCAATGATGTGGTCCAGGCCATCGATGCCGCGTCTGGCGACCTGCTCTGGGAATACCGCCGCAACCTGCCGCCGCTGACCGCCTTCCGCAACAATTTCTGGGGCCAGAGGAAGCGCAGCATCTTCCTCTACAACGACAAGCTCTACACCGTGACCAAGGACAATTTCCTGGTCGCACTGGATGCGAAATCCGGCAAGGAATTGTGGGAGGTCAATCGCGGCGGCGACCTTTATGCCACCAATACCACCGGCCCGATCGTGGTGAACGGCGTGGTGATCGCCGGCAGCAACTGCCAGGAAGCGCCGTTCGGCTGTTTCGTCACGGGCAATGATGCCGAGACCGGCAAGGAACTGTGGCGCAATGATTTGATCCCCAAAAAGGGTGAGCCGGGCGACGAAACCTGGGGCGGCATGCCGTTCGACCAGCGCTGGATGACCGGCGTGTGGGGCGCCATCACCTACGATCCCGATCTGAATATGGTGTTCTATGGCTCGAGCGGCGTGGGCCCGGCATCGGAGGCGCAGCGGGGTGCGATAGGCGCTACCATGGCGGGCACCAACACCCGCTTCGCTGTCGATCCCAAGACGGGCAAGATCTTCTGGAAGCATCAGGTGCTGCCCGAGGACAATTGGGACCAGGAATGCACCTTCGAGATGATGCCCATCACCACTAAGGTCGCACCGGATCCGAAGGTGCAAGGCATGATGGCAGTAGGTCGGCGCGCGGCCTCCGCCAGCCGCAAGACCCTGACGGGCGTGCCCTGCAAGACTTCCATCATGTGGAGCTTCGACGAAGCCAAGGGCGATTTCCTCTGGGCCAAGTCCACCGTATTCCAGAATCTGGTGAACGGCATCGACACCAAAGGCCAGGTGACGGTGAACCCGGACGAAGTGATGCGCGATATCCACAAGGTCTATCACCAGTGTCCAACCCATGCCGGTGGGCGCGACTGGCCCTTCTCGGCCTACAGCCCCGACACCAATGTGATGTATGTGGAACTGCAGAATCTGTGCACCGACTATCGCGTGCGCGCCGACAACATCCCCTCCAAGCCACATGACCAGTACAACACGCTGGGCAAGGTGCTGATCGCCGACGGTTCGACCAATATCGGCCGGCTGGACGCGATTTCGGTGGAGACGGGCAAGACCCTGTGGAGCTGGGAGACACCGGCTTCCAACTATTCACCCGTACTGGCGACCGCCAGCGGCCTTCTGTTCAACGGCAGCATGGACCGCTATCTGCGCGCCCTCGACCAGAATGACGGCAAGGTGCTGTGGCAGACACGGTTGGGTTCCCAGGTGTTCGGCGCGCCGGTGACCTTCAGTGTGGCGGGCCGGCAATACATCGCGGTGGCTGCCGGCGGCGGTTACAATACGGGCCCGGTGCAGCTCAGGCCCGACCTCGACCAGCCCAGCGGCAGCAACATGGTCTACGTCTTCGCATTGCCGCAGTAATGGGAAGTTCCCCCGTCACGCCATTTGCCTTGTACAGAGAGCGCCGCTAGCTTCCCGGGCTGTTCGTTTTCGCAAGCGTTGAGCAATGAAAAAAATGTCAGGCGGCATCGCCCGCACGCTTTTCTGCGGAACTGTCTTTGCCGCCCTGCCCGCCATGGCACAGCCCACATCTGAAAATCTGATCGTCACCGGCACCCGGCTTATCGGCGAAGACGCCGGCAGCAACGCCACCGTGCTGGACGCCGAAACCATCCAGGCGCGCGATCCCGGCAGCGTGACCGACCTGTTGCGCGACCTGCCTGGCGTGTTCGTGCAGCAGTCCGGCGGCCGCGGCAGCGTGGTGTCGCTGTTTACCCGCGGCGCCAAGCCCAATTTCACCCTGGTGCTGCTGGATGGTGTCAAGGCCAACGATCCCACCAACACCCGCGGCGGATCGTATGACTTTTCCACGCTGGACTTGAACGACATCGAGCGGATCGAATTCGTGCGCGGACCGGCCTCGGCCATCTATGGCTCCGACGCGGTGGGTGGGGTGATCAACATCATTACCCGCCATGGCAGCGATACGCCGGAGGCCTCGCTGACCGCCGATGGCGGCAGTTTCGGCTATGCGCGGGTGGCCGGCCATGTCAGCGGCCCCATTGTCGGCGCCACCGGCAATCTGGGCATTTCCTACAATGATGATGGCATGCCGGTGGACGGCAGCACGCTCAAAGGCACCAATGTCGACGGCGCGCTGACCTTGCCTGAAATTGCGGACACCATCATCAGCCTCAACGGCCGCTATGGCGGCAGCATCGCCACCTCCTTTCCCGATTCCAGTGGCGGCACGCGTCTGGCCGTGCTGCGCACACTCGATCACCGCGACATCGAAGAGGGCGTGTTCGGCGCCAGCGCCCGGCGCGATATCACCTATTGGTGGAATGCGGGCCTGGATTACGGCTTCTATGAGCGCGACGCCACTGACACTTCGCCCGGCGTTGCGCCCAGCGTGCAGACGCCGGCCGGTATTCCGGCAAACGGCGATGATGCCCGCTTCACCCGCAATGAAGTGACGTTCACCAACAGGCTGACGCCCATCGCCGGACTCGACGCCGCCATCGGCCTGGACATGCAGGCCGAGCATGGCGCGGATGACGGCTATCTGCAGTTTGGGCCTGCCAAGCTGCCCACCCATTTCGCGCTGGACCGTACCCTGTGGTCGGGCTTCGCCGAGGCGCGTTATCAGATCGCAGACCTGACCCTGTCAGGCAGCGGCCGCTATGACAGCGTAGGCGCAACCGATCATTTCAGCCCGCAGGCGCGCGCCGACTATGCGCTGCCGGACTGGGGCACGCGCTTTCAATTGTTGTGGGGCAAAGCCTACAAGCTTCCCAGCTTCTATGCCCTGGGCAATCCGATTGTCGGCGATCCCAACCTGAAACCGGAGGAAGCAGAGAATTTCGAGGGCGGCGTCACCCAGCAACTATGGGATATGGGCAGCTGGAAATTCGAGGCCTATTCCACCAACTATCGCGACCTGATCGACTTCCAGCCCGGCGCGGTGCCCAAGCTGGTCAATCTTTCGACCGTGCATGTGCGTGGGCTGGAAACCTCCATCGATTTTACCTGGGACAGTCCCTTGGGCGGGCTGACCGCGACGCCACGTCTGTCTTATACCAATGCCCGCAACCAGCAGACAGGTGCGGCCTTGCGCGATGTGCCGAGCTGGCTGGCCGGCGCGACTTTGCTGTGGCGGCCCACACCCGATTGGGACGTCAGCTTCGACATCAATCATGTCGGCTCTCTGGTCGACAATTCCGTGCCCACCGGTGACGTCACCTTGCCAGGCCATGTCCGTGCCGATCTGGCGGCGCATTATAAGGTGCTGCCCAACCTGGCGCTGGAGCTGGGCGTCGATAACCTGTTCGACGCGCATTATGAGGATGTCGTGGGTTTTCCGGCTCCCGGCACCATCGTGCGTGGTGGGATTACAGCATCTCTTTAGTTTTTAATGGTCGCTCGTTCCTACGCTGTCACTAGGAACCTCGCCGACGCTCAGACCGGCGGAATGTGGCCGGTCAGCCGCCCCAGCAGCTTGAACGCATAGAGCATGATGCGGCCGCGAACCGATTTTGTGGGCCCAGTGACATCAGGCAGGCCGAGAGCCTGCATCTGATGGATGGCGGCATCATCGCCCTCGTCCGGATGCATGGCGATCCAGTAGAGGATCTTCGGCAGGTCGCGCGGCGGAATCACCGCCTGCAGCCGCGCGAACACCAGCCGGGGCACGAAACGCTCCACCTGCTCCATCTGCAGGATGTCGGGCACCGCGGCGATGGCAAGCAGATTGCGCGTGCGCTGCACCGAATCGGCAACATTGCCGGGGCCCCAGCCGGGCAAGGCATCGCGGATGCGGTCCAGCTCGGGCAGGATGACGGGATCAGGCACCTCGTCGGCGCGTGATACCGGCGAGATGATGCCCGTGTCCGGCGGCAGGCGGCCAAAGGCGATCTTGTCGTAGTCGGCGTCGGTGACATCGCGCCAGGATGTTTCCACCGCCTGTGCGGATTTTGACGCCATATAATGGCGGGACGTGCCGACATCCTGTGTGTCCTGTGCCGATTGCACTGTGATACGCCCCTGCAATTCGGCAAGCACGCCCACCACCAGCCACATGCCCAGCGCCACCGCGACCCAGGCCTTGTTGGGCGCAAAGCTTTTGTCCCAGCGGAACATGCCGGCGGCAGCGATGCTGCCGGAAAGACCGATCAGTCCAAGCGCCAGAAAATCAAAGCCGACCCGCGACAGGCCAGTGCCGGTGGCCGAGGCCTGCAACACGTCCACCGCATAGCGGCCCGGGAAGAAGGCGGCGATGTGCTGGGCCCAGGCCGGCAGGCTTTCCAACCGCACAGCCACGCCGCCGATCATCAGCATGGGCAGAAAGATGCACTGGCCCAGCGCCTGCACCGCCGGGACATTGTCCACCAGCATGGCGATCACCATGCCCATCGCCATGAAGGCGAAGGCCACCAGCGAAAAGCCAATCCAAAGATCAAGCGGATGCAGTGGCAATGGCATCCCGAAGGCCAGGCCCAGCGCCAGCTGCAACAATGCCGCCGTGATCAACAGCACATAGCGCGCCGCCAGGATGCTGATCACGAAAATCGAACGCGGCACCGGCGCCAATACATAGCGGCGCCATACCCCGCGTTCGCGCTCGCCCACGATGGTGGTGGGCAGGCCGAAACAGGCGCCGCCCAAAACCGTCACGGTGAGAAACTGGCCGACATGCAGCGCCAGCGGGACAGGATCGTTGCGATAGATCGCCCAGAAGGCGACCAGAAAGATCAAGGGAAATAGATAGCCATAAAGAATGGCCATCCGGTTGCGGAAGTTCAGCCGCAGACTGAGCGCGGTCAGATGCAAGAGCGCGCTCATGACCAGGCCGTCAGTTGCAGGATCACATCCTCAAGCCGTGCGCCCTGCGATCCGGCGATCAGATCTTTTGGTGCGCCGGCCGCGACGATGCGCCCGCCGGCGATCACCGCCAGCCGGTCGCAAAGCCGTTCGGCCTCATCCATGTCGTGGGTGGCGAGCAGCACACTGCGGCCGGCATCCTTCATGGCGCGGATATGGTCCTGCACCTCCCGCCGCATCACGGGATCAAGACCGGAGGTCGGCTCGTCCAGCACGAATACGGACGGATCGCCGACAAAAGCCAGCGCCAGGGCCAGTCTCTGCTTCTGGCCGCCGGACAGGGTGTCGTAAGCGGCATCCTGCTTTTCGCGCAGGCCGAAACGATCGACCAGCACACCGGTCGCAACGGGCCTGGGATAAAAGCTGCGAAACAGGTCCAGCGCCTCGCGCGGGATTATCTTGTCCTGCAGTCCCGTCGCCTGCAGCACCGCACCAACCCTGGCCTGGGCCGCGCGTGGATCGGCCAGCGCATCGGTACCGCAAATTGCAATGCGCCCGGTATCGGGACGGCCCAGCCCGAGAATGCATTCGAGCGTCGTGGTCTTGCCCGCGCCGTTCGGACCCAAAAGGCCAAAAATCTCGCCAGCGCCGACGGCGAAGCTGATCGCATCCACGGCCGTCACCGCGCCATAGCGGCGGGTGAGGCTTTCCACGGCGATGGCGGGGGCCATCTAGCGCGAAGGCTTTTCCAGCTCCGCGTCGGTCCACGGCTTCTTGCGATAGGCGTAGGAGAGGCGAAATTCCTTGACCAGGTCGGGATGGATGGGCGAGGCCGTGTTGCCGAAGCTGCCGCGCACATAGGTCAGCACCTGCGCCACCTGTACGTCGCTCAACGACTGACCCAGCGGCGGCATCTCGCCGATCGAACCGTCCTTGCCGTTCAACAGCACACGCAGCGGCATGTCGGGGCGGCCCGTGGCGATCTTGGAGCCGGCCAACGCCGCAGCGATATGCGGCGCGCCCTGGCCCTGATCCTGATGGCAGCCGGCGCAGTTGGTGGCATAGACGCCCTGCCCCGCCTTGAACATCACCTCTTCTTCCGGGGTGCGGGTGTTCTTGGGCGCGGGCGGCACCGGCTTGCCGGGCCAGGTGAGGTCATCCACCACGGTTTTGGCCGCGGCGCCCAGATCGCCCGTTTCCTTGGCCATCGCGCTCAGCGCCGCCGGCTCGGCCGACACCGCCATCAACTTGATCGCGGGCTTGGGCCGAACGAAGAGATCGGGTACGCCGCCAGCCTTGCCACCCGCCACGTTGCCGCTAGGACGGATATCCTGGCCACTGAAGCCGGTAGCGGCGCCATTGAGGATGGCGAGACGCACCGCAGTCGGCTTGTTGGCATCGGTGGCCAGCGTGATCAGCTTCTGCGCCTGGCCTTCAATGCGGCTCTTGGCGGCGGCGCCGGCCAGCATCTGCTCCGCATCTGTCGTACCCGATTGGGCCACCAGCTGCTCCAGCGCATCCGCTTCCAGGCCTTTCAGCCCGCTGATTGCGGCATCCACGGTGATCTTGTCGTCGCCATATTTCTTCATCACGGTCACGACCGGCGCCACACGCATATTGGGGGGCAGCGCACCCAGCGAGGCCGCCAGCTGGCGGCGCACCTGCCAGTTGGCATCATCGGCCTTCTTCATCACCGCCGCCAGCACCGAAGCATCGCCCTTGGCGAGATAGGGCTCGGCACCGCGCAGCGCGGCATTGCGGACATAAGCGTTGGAGTCTTCCAGCGCCTTCTTTGCCGTGTCCGCATCCAGCGAACCCATGCCCGCCAGCGTCCACACCGCCTGCACCCGGGTGCGGAAATCCGGCGCGGCCGTGGCCAGTTGCTGAAGCGCCGGCACAGCCGACTTGTCATTGCGTTGGACCAGAAGCTGCTGGGCGGTGTCGCGCCACCAGCCAACGGGGTCGGAGAGATGCGCCACCAGTTGGACCGCGCTTTCCTCATTCATCTGCGGCTTGGCGGGCGGCGCCTTCATGCCGGTATGAATGACGCGATAGATGCGGCCATAATGGATGCCATTCCATAGCCGGTGCTGAAGAATGTAGTTTTTCAGATAGTCGGTCTGGATCGGCTCGTCCTGCGACACGCCGCGATACATGTCCACGATATAGAAGGTGCCGTCCCAACCCGGGGTCAGCGACACCGGCCGGAAGCGCTCGTCGGTCGAGGCCAGGAATTCGCCCTTGGAATAGAAGTCGGCGGCCGAGAGATTGCCGTTGCCGTCATCCTGCATCTTGAGCAGATGGACCAGGTTGGTGGGGCTGTCCACCACCACCGGCTGGCCGTATAGTTCCTTGGGCAGGGCATCGCCGCGATAGATCATCGGCCAGGACACGCCTTGATAATAATAAGCCGAGCCATCGGGGCGTGGCACTTCCGGGCGATAGCCGCGATTGACGCCCAGCGTGGGGCGAACCGGCCACACCGCCGACTTTTCCTGGTCGACCAGATTCTCGTAAAGACCGGTGGTGCGCACGACGTCGGGGTTGCGCACGAAATAGCTGGGCGGGATGTAATCCACGAACAAGGGATCGGTGTTGAAGTTGCGGAAGATCAGGCCGCCGTCATTCTGGGTGATACCCCATTGGCCGCGCACCAGATTGGGAACGACCTCGAACTTGCCGTCGCCCTTGAACGCCAGGTTGTAATTGTGTTCGGAGATATTAATGGCGTTATCCATGCCCCAATAAAGACCGTTGGCGGCATGTTCGATATTGCCCTGGCGGCCGAAGCCGTCCTTGATCACTTCCTTGATGTCGGCCACCAGGTCGCCATTGGTGTCGCAGGATTTGACCAGGTTCGGCGGCTCGCCGATCAGGGCACAGTTGTGGTCCAAGATCTTGAGCGCGCGCGGCAGGATCAGCTTGTCCTGGAACACGGTGCGCTTGTCATAGATGCCATCGCCGTCGGTGTCCTCCAGGATCACCACATCGCCGACCGGCTCGGTCTCGTTGACCATCTTCTGGCCGACGGCATAGCCCTGCATCTCCACGACCCAGAGGCGGCCGTCGCCGTCGAATTCCGCCAGGATCGGGTCCTTGACCAGCGGCTCGGACGCCACCAGCTGCACCTGGTAGCCGGGGGGCATGTGAAAGGTTTTTAACTCCTGGGCCGGCGACAGCGCCGGGGGATATTTGGGCTGCTTCTTCTGCACGCCCGCGGGCCAGGGCAGATTGAGCTGGGATGTCAGCGGTCCCTTGTGGGCTGGCTTGGTCGCGGAAAAGCCGACTGCTGCCGACAGGGCGAGCGCCGCACCGGCAAACAAATAAGTCCTCAGACGCATGGCGAATTCTTCCCGCTTTTTTGGACTGTATACTGTATTTTACCGGGGATAATAGACGGGCGGCGAGGGCCGTAAAGCCCTGGCGCTTGCGGCCCTTGGTCAGGGAGCCGGGATGGCGTTACTTTTCCGCCAGAACCCGGATTCCTGCTTTCAAAAAGCGGCAGACAAGCCGTCGCTCATGTTCCACGGGGGTTGAAGTGCTCAAAATCGTCTCCGCGCGGGTGATCGTTACCTGTCCCGGGCGCAATTTCGTCACCCTGAAAATCGAGACTGCGGACGGCGTGACCGGGATCGGCGACGCCACTCTGAACGGTCGCGAGCTGGCGGTGGCGAGCTATCTCAACGACCATCTGATCCCCTGCCTGATCGGTCGCGACGCCCACGCTATCGAAGACACCTGGCAGTATTTCTATCGCGGCGCCTATTGGCGGCGCGGGCCCGTCACCATGTCGGCAATCGCCGCGGTGGATATGGCGCTGTGGGATATCAAGGCCAAGGTCGCAGGCCTGCCGCTATACCAGCTTCTGGGCGGCAAGTGCCGCGACGGCGCCATGGTCTATTGCCACGCCAATGGCAACACCATCGAGGAGACGCTGGACAAGGCGCAGGCCTATATGGAGCAGGGATTCAAGGCGGTGCGCCTGCAGTCCGGCATCCCGGGCCTGCGCACCACTTACGGCGTTTCAAAAACACAAAAGAATTACGAACCCGCCGATGCCGACCTTCCCTCGGAACACACCTGGTCGACCGAGAAATATCTGCGTTCCGTGCCCGAACTGTTCCGGACGGCGCGTAATGTGCTGGGCCCGGATGTGCATCTGCTGCACGACACCCATCATCGCCTGACTCCGATCGAGGCCGCGCGGCTTGGCAAGGAGCTGGAACCCTATCGCCTGTTCTGGCTGGAAGACACGGTGGTAGCCGAGAACCAGGCCAATTTCCGCCTGATCCGCCAGCACACGACCACGCCACTCGCAGTGGGCGAAGTGTTCAATTCGATCTGGGACTGCAAGCAACTGATCGAGGAACAGCTGATCGACTATATCCGCGCCACCGTCACCCATGCCGGCGGCATCACCCATCTCAGGCGGATCGCCGCTTTGGCCGACCTTTATAATGTGCGCACCGGCTGCCACGGCCCCACCGACCTGTCGCCAGTCTGCATGGGAGCTGCACTGCATTTCGACGTCTCGATTCCCAATTTCGGCATCCAGGAATGGATGCATCATGCGCCCGAGACCGACGAGGTCTTCCCGCACAGCTATTTCTATCGCGACGGCGCGCTGCATCCGGGCGAGACGCCAGGTCACGGCGTCGAAATCGACGAAAAGCTCGCTGCCAAATATCCCTACAAACGCGCCTACCTGCCAGTGAACCGGTTGGAAGATGGCAGCATGACAAACTGGTGACGGGCGACTAGGCTTTGTATTTGCGCGTGGTGGCGAGCGCAGCCGCCGATTGGCGTTTCATCAGTTTGAAATCGAGCGTCAAATGCCGCACCGGCTGTGTCTTGCCTGCGCGTCGGGCCCGCACCTGCTCGATCAGGAGCCGGACCGCCTCGCGCGCCATCTCCGCGATCGGCTGGCGCACGGTCGTCAGTTCGGGCCAGACCGTGGTGGCCAGGGGCGTGTCGTCGAAACCGGCAACTGAAAGGTCGCCCGGCACATCCAGGCCATTGCGATGCGCCACCGACATGGCGGCAGCGGCCATATCGTCATTGGAAGCGAAGATCGCGGTAGGGCGGAAAGCGTCCAGAAGCGCCTCCGCCGCATCGAGGCCGGAGCGATAGGTGAAATAGCCTTGCGCCACCTGATCTGCGCAAACTGAAAGGCCGGCTTCGGTCATGCCCTCGACATAACCGCGAAACCGCTGGGCGCTGGCGGTCTGATTGGGATGACCACGGATAAAGCCGATGCGCCGATGACCAAGCGCGAGAAGATGACGGGTCATGGTGCGCGCAGCCTCGAAATCGTCGATGGAAACCGCGCAATGGCTCTGTGCCGGCCGGCCCGACGCCACCAGGACGACGGGAAGCCCAGCCTCTTCAAGCATATCGAGCGATGCCTGTGAATCGCAAAGAGGCGGCGGGAGGACTATGCCATCAATGCCACCCGTGATCAGGCGTTGCACGGCTTCACCTTCACCGCCCGTGCCGCCACATTGTTCAATCACCAGCCTGGATCCCGAGAGGCTCGATTGTTCCAGGCTGCCCAACAGGAATTCGCCCAGGTAAGCGGCGCTCGGATTGGTGTAGAGAATACCGATGTGCAACGTGTCGGCGCTGGCCAGACTGCGCGCGGCCATGTTGGGTGAATAGCGCAGCGCCTTGATCGAGGCGGCGACCCGGGCGCGGGTTTCCTCGCGCACATTTGTCTCGGAATTGATGACCCGCGACACCGTCATCGGCGAGACGCCAGCATGGAGCGCGACGTCGTGGATGGTGACGACACTGCCGCTGCGACGGGCACTTCTCCTGGCCAACTTCCCCTCGTCTGCGCTCCAGACAAAGCCGGACTTGCGCGGAATGCGGTGTTCAGATGACGAACTGAATCCTGAACTATCGGTATTTTACGCAATTTTCCAATCTTATCGCATCCACCCCGCGGGATTTCGGGCGCAACGGGACGACGCAGGAGCTGGGCGGCAGGACGTCAAAGAATTGAATTTTTCCAATCTGTTGGCAGGGGCACGCGTCCTGCCACTCCCTTGCCGGGACCGGGCGTTCAAGCATAGGCTAGCGCCCATCAAACAGCTTTTGGTTGGGGCGGCGAGCATGAATCTGAGCCAAAGGGGCGTGGGCGGCGCCATGCTGGCCACGGCATCGGGGCGCATCGACCTGTCCAACGCCAATGACTTCGCCACAGCGCTGTCGGTGACAGTGCGCGAAAGCAAAGCCGCGCAAAGCGCTCGCCAGGCTGGCGCCGGACGCGCTGGCTGAATTCGACGCAGGCTGAAGGAGAACACATGAAAGTCACGTTCTGGGGCACGCGCGGCTCCCTGCCCGCGCCACTGGGCGCGAAGGCCGTACGCAGGAAGCTGGTCAACGCCCTGGTCAAGGGCGCCGGCAAGAATCTCGACACGCCGCAAAAAGCGGAAGCTTTTTGCGATTCCGAGCTGAGCTTCTTCGAGCGCGGCACATTCGGCGGCAATACATCCTGCGTGCAGGTCGATACCGGTGGAGCGGACTATCTGCTGTGCGATCTGGGCTCAGGGGTGCGCGAATTCTCGCTTTCCGCCATCATCAAGCACGGCCCCAAGCAGCCCCAGACCTATCATGTTCTGATCTCCCATGTGCATTGGGACCACATCATGGGCTTTCCCTTTTTCGTGCCCTGCTACATCCCCGGCAACCGCATCATCCTCTATAGCTGCCATGAGAAGATGGAGCAGGCGATCCGCGGCCAGAACCACGGCCCATGCTTTCCTGTCGAGTTCGAGGCGCTGTCGGCGAATATCGAGTTCGTCAGGCTGGAGCCGGGCAAGGCCTATGACATCGCCGGCTGCAAGGTTACCGGCACCCTGCAACTGCACGGTAACGATTCCTATGGCTACCGCATCGAGAAGGACGGCAAGACCGTCATCTACACCACCGACTCCGAGCACAAGCCGCAGGACCGGGCCGAGATGGAACGGGTCGCGAGGTTTTTCAGCGGCGCAGACCTGGTGATCTTCGACGCCATGTATTCCCTGGCCGATACCGTGTCGGTGAAAGAGGACTGGGGTCATTCCAGCAACATCATGGGCGTGGAACTGTGCCAGATGGGCGGCGCCAAGAAGCTCTGCCTGTTTCATCATGAGCCTGTCTATGATGATCAGCGGCTGGAAGGGATATTCCACGAAACCCTGCGCTTCGAGGAAATCACCCGCACCGACAGGAAGCTGGATGTCGTGATCGCCTATGACGGGCTTGTCCTTGATGTCTGAAGGCTGACGCGGGCTGAATGGCGCCGGCGCTCGACGGCGTCAATCGCCTGACCGTGATTTTCGCGCGAAAGCGCTAAGGCAAGGCGAAAGCGGTGACGTCATCGGCGCCCGCCGCCTCGCCCCAGAAGCCGCCTGTCGTCACGGCGGCGATATATTGTTTTCCGCCCCTGCCGCGATAGGTCATCGGCGTGCCGTAAAGCGATGCGGGCAGCTTGAAGGTCCACAATTCCCTGCCCGTTTTGATGTCGAAGGCGCGCAGACGCTTGTCGTCGGTGGCGCCGATGAAGATCAGCCCGCTGCCGGTGATGATGGGACCGCCGACATTGGGCCGGCCGGTGTTGGGATCAGCGAGGCCGTCGGTGACGCCCAATGTCGTGTGCCACAGAATGCCGCCTGTGTTCACATTTACGGCATAGAGCTCGCCCCAGGGCGGCGCCTGGCACGGCATATGTGAGACCTTGTCCCAGAACCATTGGTAGCCGTCGCGCATGTCGTAGGTGCCGTCAGACTTTCGCACCATCACCTGGGGCGAAGCCATGTTGGAAATGTTGAGCACGTAAGTGCCGGATTTGGGATCAAAGGCGGCATGGCTCCAGTCGATGCCGCCCCAGGAACCGGGAAAGCGCGCCACGCCGCTGTCCACCCGCTGCGGCTGCAGGAACTTGGCGCCGCTGATATTCATCGACTTGATGATCCTGTCGCAGCCTTCCTTCTGCTGCAGCGAAAGATTGGCCAGTTCCGACAGGTCGAATGATGTGCGGCCGAACGGTGGAGTCACCGACATGGGCTGGGTGGGCGAAGGCCGCTCCCCGACCATGTCGGTGTCTGTGGGCACCGGCGTTTCCTTGATCTCGTAGACGGGCTTGCCGGTGACACGGTCCAGCAGGAACAGCAGGCTCGCCTTGCTCATCACGGCGATCGCGGGAATGGTGCGGCCATCCTTCTTCACATCGACCAGCGTGGTCAGCGGCAGGTCATAGTCCCACAGGTCGTGATGCAGCGCCTGGAAGTGCCAGAGATATTTGCCAGTCGAAGCATTCACGGCCACCAGCGTGTTGGAGAACAGTGACGGGCCTTTGCGGTCATTGCCCGACTGGTCGAAAGTGGGCGCGGCAAAAGGCAGATAGGCAATGCCGCGCTTGGCGTCGAGCGTCAGTCCGGCCCAGACATTGACGCCGGAGCGATTGCGCCAGCTCTCGCCTTCCCAGCTGTCATGGAATTTTTCGCCCGGCTGCGGCACCCCATTGAAGTGCCAGACCTCACGGCCGGTACGCACATCGAAGGCACGCACCTGGCCCGATGCACCCTGCTGCGGCGTCTCCTGCACACGCGAACCCGTGATGATCAGGTCCTTGTAGATCACCGGCGCGGAGGTGACGCCCAGCGCCGCCTTGGAAAAGCCCTGCATCACCCTTTCGCTGTGCAGATCCAGAACGCCCTCGTTGCCAAAGCCTTTGACTGGCGCGCCGTTTTGCGCATGCAGCGCGATCAGAAGACCGGCGCGGGTGCCGAACACAATCTCCGGGTTCCTGCCGGGCCAATAGGAGACACCGCGCGTTGCCGGCTGATCGCCGCCCGGCACGTCATAGGCCCAGCGCTCGTGGCCGGTCTGCGCATCCAGCGCCACCACGCGGCCATAGGGCGTAGAGACGTACATGGTGCCGCCCACCACCAGCGGGGTGTCTTCCGACGAAGCAAAGCCCCGCGTCGCCCGGTCTGGCGGCCGCATATGATAGGTCCAGACCGGCTGGAGCGCGCCGACGTTGGCCGGCGTGATCTGGGCAAGCGGCGAAAAACGGGTATCACCATAGTCATGGCCGTAGGTCGGCCACTCGGTATCGGTGGCGGCCAAAACGGGCGATGGCACCAGAATCAGGCCCGACAGCGCCACCCCTAGCCAGTTTTGTCGGATGCCCATGCCCCCTGCGACGCTTGTCTTTATCGGAGGCCAAATCGGCCCTTTCAGCCACTCGACAACGTCGGATCGGGACCGTCAAGTTTGGCAACCCCGGTTTATTCCTTTGGACGCTGGGACTTAGGCGGCGCAGGCACTATCGATCTCTCATCAGATGAGTGATGACTTTCCGTCAACTTTTGGCTATCCTGATTATGACGGCAATGTTTCCCAGCACCGCCCGCGGCAAAGACCGCTGAGAAGGCGGCAAGGGGAAACGGGGGCGGTGCTTTAAGTCCCGTGTCTTGCGTCAGAGGGGGACTGGCCAGTGGCAACACCCAAAAACCATTCGGTGATGAAGGCGTTCGCCATCCTGAAGGCCTTTCAGGATCCCGAGGAATGGGTGACCAGCTGCGAGTTGAGCCGAAGGGCCAATCTGCCGGAGGCTTCCGGCTATCGCCTGATTCAGACACTGGAGGAGATCGGCGCGGTGGTGCGCGGTCCACGCGGGCGTTATCGCACCGGGCTCCTGCTTCTGTCGCTGTCGCGCAATGTCACCCTCAGCGAGCTTTTGCGCGATGCGAGCCAGGCGCTGATGACGGAATGGTCCGGGCGCCTCAACCTGACCATGCATCTGGGCATGCTGGAGCACGGCATGGTGACCTATGTCGCCAAGGTCGCGCCGCCCGGCGCCTTTTCCGTACACACACGCGTGGGCGCGCAGCTCGAAGCCTACTGCTCCGGCCTGGGCAAGGTGCTGCTGGCATCATTGCCCGGCGAGCAGATGGAAAGCATCATCCTGGATGGCGAGTTGGTGGCGTTGACGCCCCACACCATCACCAGCCCTCAGGCGCTGCGCGCCGAACTCAAGCGGGTGCGCGAACAAGGCTATGCCCTGGACGATCGCGAGAATCATGCCGACATGCGCTGCATCGCGGTCCCGGTGAAGGACCGTGACGGCCGCGCCGTAGCGGCCCTGTCCGCCACGGACGATGCCAGGCGCATGATGCCGGAACGTCAAATGGAGATACGGGAGGTCCTGTTCGGCGTCGCAGCACAGTTGCGCCAGAAACTGTATCCCACGCCCGCGCCCCTGGAACACCGCACGCCCGTCGCGGCGGAATAGAAGCGGGGAAGATCTTCGCAGGTCTAATTGCGACCTATGTCTGTTAGCAGATGCGGAATCTTGTCCCGGGAGCGCATATCCTGCTTTTCACAATATCGCCGGGCGGCGCTCGCCAATCGGGCCCTTTTGCACGAGGGGCTACCCCGCTAGTATGCATCATCAGGGAACGCCGGCATCTCCGGACACGCCGCTAAGACACAAGAGCACAGGACCAACACGCATCATCAGCTGAATATCCAACGACGTTGGTCTCGCATCGGGGCAGGTCATTTGGGGAATTGGTCAGCGTTATGAGCAGTCCAGCCGTCAGCGACCCATCACTGGTCGCAAGTCCGCCAGCCGGTGGCATGACACCCACCGACATCAAAAGCCCCGATTACTTTCACAAGGTGGTGGATTGCCAATGGGCCTGCCCTGCCCACACCCCGGTGCCTGAATATATCCGCATGATAGCGGCCGGGCGTTATTCCGACGCCTATATGGTCAACTGGCATTCCAATGTCTTTCCCGGAATTCTGGGCCGCACCTGTGATCGGCCGTGCGAACCGGCCTGCCGCCGCGGCCGGGTCGAGGAAGTCACCAAGAAGGCCGAGCCCGTCGCCATCTGCCGCCTGAAGCGCGTTGCCGCCGACAATAAGAGCGACGTGAAGGCTCGCATGCCGTCGCCGGCGCGCGAGAGGAACGGCAAGCGTGTGGCCCTGGTGGGCGCTGGGCCCGCCTCCCTCACAGTGGCGCGCGATCTGCTACCGCTGGGTTACGAAGTGGTGCTTTACGACGGCGATGCTGCCGCCGGCGGGATGATGCGCACCCAGATTCCCAAATTCCGCCTGCCGGAAACGGTGCTGGACGAGGAAGTCGATTACATTCTCGACCTCAAGCCTGAATTGAGACTGGGCCAGAAGGTCAGCTCGCTGAAGGAGCTCCTGACCGAAGACTATGACGCCATCTTTGTTGGTTGCGGCGCGCCCCGCGGCCGCGAGCTGGAGATCCCAGGCCGGAACGAAGCCGCCGCCAATATCCATATCGGCATCGACTGGCTGTCATCCGTCTCGTTCGGCCACACCACCAGCATCGGCAAGCGAGTGATCGTTCTGGGCGGTGGCAACACCGCCATGGACTGCTGCCGCACCTCACGCCGGCTGGGCGGTGAAAAGGTGGACGTGGTGGTGCGCTCGGGCTTCGAGGAAATGAAGGCCAGCCCCTGGGAAAAACAGGACGCGATGCATGAAGGCATCCCGATCCACAATTTCCTGGTGCCGAAGGAGTTCCTGCACACCGAAGGCAAACTGACCGGTGTGCGTTTCGAGAAAGTGAAAGCCGAATTCGATTCGCGCGGCCGCCGCAATCTGGTGTCGTCGGGCGACCCCGATTTGGTAATGGAATGCGACGACGTCCTGGTCGCCGTGGGCCAGGAAAACGCCTTTCCCTGGATCGAGCGCGACATTGGACTGGAATTCGACAAGTGGGACATGCCCAAGGTCGACACCACGACCATGCAGTCCACCCATCCCAAAGTGTTCTTCGGGGGCGACGCCGCTTTCGGACCCAAGAACATCATCTGGGCGGTGGCGCACGGCCATGACGCGGCCATCTCCATCGACCTGCTTTGCCAAGGCAAGGATGTCAGCAAGCGTCCGCCACCCATGGTCAACCTGTCCAGCCAGAAGATGGGCATTCATGAATGGAGCTATGACAACGACATCTCCAACGACCATCGCTACAAGGTGCCGCACGCGCCCATCGAACAGACGCTGAAGAATGTGCGGCTGGAGGTGGAACTCGGCTTCGACGTCAACCAAGCCTTCCTGGAAGCCGAGCGCTGCCTGAACTGCGACGTGCAGACGGTATTCGACGTGCCCAAATGCATCGAATGCGATGCCTGTGTCGATATCTGCCCGATGGACTGCATCACCTTCACCGCAAACGGTGATGAAAGCGACCTGCGCACGCGGCTGACCGCACCGTCATTGCATCATGACCAGGATCTGTATGTCTCGGCCGGCCTGAAGACGGGCCGCGTCATGGTCAAGGACGAAGACCTCTGCCTACATTGCGGGCTTTGCGCGGAGCGCTGCCCCACCGGCGCCTGGGACATGCAGAAATTCCTGCTGGACGCATCCAAGACGGGGTACGCATGCCAGCGATAAAATCCATAAACGACTTTGTCGTGAAGTTTGCCAACGTCAACGGCTCGGGCTCGGCCTCGGCCAATGAAATGTTTGCACGCTCCATCCTGCGCATGGGCGTGCCGGTCACCTCGCGCAACATCTTTCCCTCCAACATTCAGGGCCTGCCCACCTGGTATGAAGTGCGGGTCTCCGGTCATGGCTGGCTGGGCCGGCGCGGCGGTGTGGACCTGATGCTGGCGATGAACCCACAGACCTGGGACAAGGACGTCGCCTCGATCGATGCGGGCGGTTACCTGTTCTACGATTCCTCGCGGCCCATACCGCCGTCGAAATTCCGCGACGACATCAACATCCTGCGCATGCCGCTGACGGAAATCTGCAATGCTACCTACAGCGATCCGCGCCAGCGCCAGCTGTTCAAGAACATCATCTATGTCGGCGCGCTGGCCCAACTGCTGGGCATCGAGATCGAGGTTGTGGAGAAGCTGATCGGCGAGCAATACAAAGGCAAGGACGCGCTGATCGCACCCAACCATCGGGCGCTGCGCATGGGCTACGATCACGCCCGCGACAATCTTTCCGGCGTGTGTGGCCTGAAGATCGAGCAGGCCAGCGAGGTGGGAAACCGCGTCTTCGTCAGCGGCAATGACGCGGCCGGTCTGGGCTGTGTCTTTGGCGGCGCCACGGTGGCGGCCTGGTATCCCATCACGCCCTCCACCTCCGTCGCCGAAGCCTTCGGCAAACATTGCCGCAAATACCGGGTGGATACCGAAACCGGGAAAAACAAGTTCGCCATCGTGCAGTCGGAAGACGAGATTTCCGCCATCGGCACGGTGATCGGGGCCGGCTGGAACGGCGCCCGCGCCTTCACCGCAACTTCCGGCCCCGGCATTTCCCTGATGCAGGAGTTTCTGGGTCTGGCCTATTTCGCCGAAATTCCGGCGGTGATCATCGATGTGCAGCGCGGCGGTCCTTCGACCGGCATGCCCACCCGCACCCAGCAGGCCGATCTTCTGATCTGCGCCTATGCCAGCCACGGTGACACCAAGCATGTGCTGCTGTTGCCGGAAGACCCCAGGGAGCTGTTTGAATTCTGTGCCCTGTCCTTTGATCTGGCAGAGCGGCTGCAGACCCCGGTCTTTGTGCTGGAAGACCTGGACATCGGCATGAATGACTGGCTGTGCGAACCGTTCAAATGGGACGACAGCCGCATCTATGACCGCGGCAAGGTGATGACGGCGGAAGAACTGGAAGCCGGCAAGACCTTCGGCCGCTATCTGGATGTGGACGGCGACGCCATCCCCTACCGCACCCTGCCCGGCACCCATCCCACCAAGGGCGCCTATTTCACCCGCGGTTCAAGCCGCGACCGGTTCGCCAAATACAGCGAGGAAGGCCCGGTCTATCAGGACAATATGCAGCGGCTGCTGCGCAAGTTCGACACCGCCCGCACGCTGGTGCCGGCACCCGTGATCACCCCTGCCAAAGCGGAAGGCAGAACCAAGTGCGGCGTGATCTATTACGGTTCGACGGCGCCCGCCATGCGCGAGGCGCTGGCGGCGTTGTCGGAGCAGGGAATCCAGCTCGACACAATGCGGCTCAGGGCATTTCCCTTCCCGGAGGCCGTCACCGATTTCATCAACGCCTATGACCAGATTTTCCTGGTGGAGCAGAATCGCGATGCCCAGATGCGCAGTCTTCTGGTCAATGAATGCGGCATCGATCCGGCCCGCTTCGTCTCCGTGCTGCATTTCGACGGCACACCCATCACCGCCCGCTTCATCATCGCGGCGATCGCCGAACGCCTGTCGCTCTCATCCCAGGAAGCCGCGGAATGACCTATATCGCCAAGCCCAAACTGCGCCATCCCGGCATCGCCGTGAACCGCCTGGGCTTCACCCATCGCGATTACGAAGGCTCGGTCTCCACGCTCTGCGCCGGCTGCGGCCATGACTCGATTTCCTTCGCCATCATCCAGGCCTGTTTCGAGCTCAATATCGAGCCCCACCGCGTTGCCAAGCTGTCGGGCATCGGCTGCTCCTCGAAGACCCCCGATTATCTCCTGGGCCAAAGCCATGGCTTCAATTCGGTGCATGGCCGCATGCCGTCGGTCCTGACCGGCGCCAATCTGGCCAACCGCGACCTGCTCTATCTGGGCATTTCGGGTGACGGCGATTCGGCCTCCATCGGCCTTGGCCAGTTCGTCCACTGCGTGCGCCGTGGCGTCAACATGGTCTACATCACCGAGAACAATGGGGTGTATGGCCTGACCAAGGGTCAGTTCTCCGCGACCGCAGACAAGGGTTCGAAAAGCAAATCGGGCGGCTTCAACGCCGATTCCCCGCTCGACCTGGTCAGCATGGCGCTGATGGTGGGCGCGACATTTGTCGGCCGCAGCTTTTCCGGCGACAAGGCCCAGATGGTGCCACTGATCATGGCGGCGATGAGCCATCCCGGGCCGGCCTTCATCGACATCGTCAGCCCCTGCGTCGCGTTCAATAACCATGCCGGCTCCACCAAGGCCTATGACTTTGTGCGCGCCCATAATGAAGCGGTGAACCGGCTGGACATCATGGAACCGCGCGAGGCGATCAGGGTGGAGTATGCGCCGGGCACCACCGAGGAAGTGGCGCTGCATGACGGCTCGACCCTGAAACTGGCCAAGCTGGCGGCCGACTATGATCCGTTCGACAAGGTCGGTGCGATGAATTACCTGCAGGCTCGCGCCGCTGTGGGCGAGCTGGTGACGGGCCTGATCTATATGGAAACCGCGCCCAAGGACATGCACGCCAATCTCAACACCGTGGCCACGCCCCTGAACCAACTATCGGAAAAAGAGCTTTGCCCCGGCAGCAAGGCGCTCGAC
>DASXHL010000077.1:0-52855 GCA_036488555.1 Rhizomicrobium sp. | reverse complement strand
GGGCATGGGTCTTTAGAGCGTCAAAGGGTTTCAGGTTTCAAGAACACGCAATGCCGGCGGCAGCGGGCGATTGGCCTGGTCCACCAGCACCACCCGCGGCTGGAAGGACTTGGCTTCCGCCTCCTCCATCCGAGCATAGGCAACGATGATGACAAGATCGCCCTTCTGGGCCAGGCGCGCGGCGGCGCCGTTGACGCCGATGGTGCCGGACCCGGCGGGCGCCGGAATTGCGTAAGTCGTAAAGCGTTGGCCGTTGTTGATGTTGAGCACATCGACCTGCTCGTTGGGCAGAATGCCGGCGCGCTCCATCAGGGTGGCATCCACCGAGATGGAACCTTCATAATTGAGGTCGCACTGGGTCACCGCGGCGCGGTGGATTTTACCCTTGAGCAAGGTGAGCTGCATTTAGTTGTCCAAGAAGCTTCTGAGCTTCCGGCTCCGGCTGGGATGCTTGAGCTTGCGCAGCGCCTTCGCCTCGATCTGGCGAATACGCTCGCGCGTCACGCTGAACTGCTGCCCCACTTCTTCCAGCGTGTGATCGGTGTTCATGCCGATGCCGAAACGCATGCGCAGCACACGTTCCTCGCGCGGAGTGAGCGTGGCCAGCACACGCGTGGTGGTCTCGCGCAGATTGGCCTGGATGGCCGCGTCGATCGGCAAAACGACATTGGGGTCCTGGATGAAATCGCCCAGATGGCTGTCTTCCTCGTCGCCGATGGGGGTTTCGAGGGAGATCGGCTCCTTGGCGATCTTGAGGACCTTGCGCACCTTTTCCAGCGGCATGGCCAGGCGTTCGGCCAGCTCTTCCGGGGTGGGCTCGCGGCCGATCTCATGCAACATCTGGCGCGAGGTGCGCACCAGCTTGTTGATGGTCTCGATCATGTGGACCGGGATACGGATGGTGCGCGCCTGGTCGGCGATCGAGCGGGTGATGGCCTGCCTGATCCACCAGGTCGCATAGGTCGAGAATTTGTAGCCGCGACGGTATTCGAACTTATCGACCGCCTTCATCAGGCCGATATTGCCTTCCTGGATCAGGTCCAGGAACTGCAGACCGCGGTTGGTGTATTTTTTGGCGATGGAGATCACGAGGCGCAGGTTGGCCTCGATCATTTCCTTTTTCGCCACGCCGGATTCGCGCTCGCCCTTCTGCACCGTCTGCACATTGCGACGGAATTCGGAAACCGACTGGCGGGTTTCCTGGGCCAGCTGCTGGATCTCGTCGCGGATGGATTTGATCTTGTCGCGCTCGTCGGTGACGAAATCGTGCCAGCCGATGCCGGTCAGCCGGCCGACGCGGCGGGCCCAGTTGGGATCAAGTTCGTTGCCGAAATACTGCTTGAGGAATTCGGAACGGTCGACGCCATGGCTTTCGGCCAGGCGCAGCAGCTTGCCTTCCAGCCCGACGAGACGCTTGTTGATGCCATACATCTGGTCAACGAGCGCTTCGATGCGGTTGTTGTTGAGCTTGAGCGACTTGACCAGATCCATGGTCTCGTTGCGCAGCTTTTTGAAACGGCGTTCCTGGCCGGTGGAAAGCTCGTCGCTGGCCAACGCGGCTTCCACGCTGGCGTCCTGCAGCTTGCCCAGCTTTTTGTAGAGCGCGGCAATCGAATCCAGCGCCGCCAGAACCTGGGGCTTCAGCGCCGCTTCCATTGCCGAAAGCGGCAGATTGCCTTCGTCGTCGAAATCCTCTTCCTGGCCGTCCGCGGCCGCGGCGGCTTCGCCTTCCGCGCCTTCTTCGCCTTCCGCCTTGGGTGCAGGCGCGGGCTTCGGCGCAGGCGGCGGCGGAGCCGGCTTCTTGAATTCGACCGGGGCAGGAGCGGCAACGCCGTTGGCGCCGTTGACGGGATTGTTCAGGGGCTGGCCATCGGGGCCGACCGGCGGCGGCACGTTGGGCTGGCCATCGGGACCGGCGCCATACATGGCTTCCAGGTCGATGATGTCGCGCAGCAGAACCTTGCCTTCGTTCAGCTCGTCACGCCACACGGTGAGCGCTTCGAAGGTCAGCGGGCTTTCGCACAGAGCGCCGATCATCAGCTCGCGGCCGGCCTCGATGCGCTTGGCGATGGCGATTTCGCCCTCGCGGGACAGAAGCTCGACAGAGCCCATCTCGCGCAGATACATGCGCACCGGATCGTCGGTGCGATCATATTGTTCGCCGGATTTGGGCGTGGTGGCGAGCGCCTTGCTGGTGCTTTCGGCAACCAGCGCGCCGCCTTCCTCGCCTTCCTCGGCTTCCTCGCTTTCGATGACATTGATGCCCATTTCGTTGAGCATCGACATCGTGTCTTCGATCTGCTCGGACGAGGTCTTGTCCGAAGGCAGAACCTTGTTCAGTTCGTCATAGGTGACATAGCCGCGCGCTTTCGCCTTGGCGATCATCTTGCGGACGCCAACATCGGACATGTCGAGCAAAGGCGAATCCGCATCGCCCGGGGTCTCGTTCTCGCCCGGTTTCTTGGCGAGCGGCTTGGCGCCCGCCTTGGCCGGCGGCACAACAGGAGCGGCAGCCGCCTTGGGATCGGCCTTGCCAGACTTGGCGGCAGCCTTGGCCTTTGTCTTGTCTTCCTTGGCGAGGGCCGCAGCTTGAGCCTTTGTCAGCTTTTCGGGCTTGGCCTTCTTCTGGACGTCCTTATGGGCTTCGGCTTTGGCGACGGGCTTGGCAGCCGTCTTTGCCGCGGCAGCCTTCACCGGCTTGGCATGGGCTTTGGCCGCAGCCTTCGCAGGAGCCTTCTTGGCTGGCACCGACCTGGAAGCGGCGGCTTTCGCGGCCGGCTTCTTGAGGGGCTTTGCCGGTTTCTTGGAAGAGGCTTTCGTCACGCGTGATCTACCCTAAACTAGTGACCGCGCCCATCACTGGACCGGTCGAAGCGCTGTTTGCGACGCTCCAACAGGCGCCGCGCATCGGTCTGCTGCCCAGCCAGTTCGCGCAAATCCTGAGCTGCGCGCTGAAAACTGGAGAGCGGGTCTTCGACCGCAGGACCGGCAAACCGCGCCAGCAAATCGGTCATTCCCTTACGCGACAAATGGGTTTGAACCCCAGCTTTTTCAAGGCTGGAGCCGGAGGCGGCGAGGTTTAGAAGTTCGTGGCGCAGCCTGTCAAGCGAAGGGTCGGCCAGATCCAGCACAGCCAGGGATTCTGCCTCCGCCAGGGCGATTTCGGGAGCCTCCAGCAACAGCCGGCCGAGTTCCAGTTCCTTGGCATGCCGGGCCCCTGTCTGGCCACTGCGCACCAGAGCAGACGCCTGGACGCTTGGCGAAACCGCCTCGGGGGTGCCGGGAAGGGGCCGGGGCTTGAAGGCGCCCCGGAACTTGCCCTCCCGGCCGGCAGCCGGACGGGCCGGGCCGCGGGCGGTGTTCGGCGCTGGCGACCGCCGCTTGAAATTTTCGAATATCAGCTGCTCGAAACCCCGGCGGTAATAGTCCGCGATCTTGGGGTCGGTGATGCGGTCGGTGATTTCCTTCAGTGCGTGTTCCAGGCCAGCCCTGCGCTCAGGCGTTGAGAGATCCTTGCCCTCGGTCTCGGCCCGCCACAGCAGTTGTGAGAGAGGAAGCGCCGTTTCCAGCAGTACCGTCATGGCGCCCGCGCCGTTGGCGGCGATGAAGCTATCGGGGTCCTCGCCTGAGGGCAGGAAGGCAAAGCGCAAGGAATGACCGGGCTTGAGATGCGGCAGCGCCAGATGGGCGGCGCGATGGGCCGCCTTGAGCCCTGCCGCATCACCGTCGAAGGCCAGGATCGGCTCCGGGGCGGTGCGCCACAGCAATTGGAGCTGATCCTCAGTCAGCGCGGTGCCTAGGGGCGCCACGCTGTGCGCGAAGCCGGCCCGTACCAGCGCGATCACATCCATATAGCCTTCGGCCAGAATGATGGTCCCAGCCTTGATAGCGGCAGCACGTGCGGTGGCGAAATTGTAGAGTTGTGTGCCCTTGGAAAAGAGCGGCGTCTCGCCGGTGTTGATGTATTTGGGCTTGGCGTCGGCTTCCAGCGCGCGTGCACCAAAGGCGACGATGCGCCCGCGCCCGTCACCGATGGGAAACATCACCCGATTGAAGAAGAAGTCGCGCATCGGCCGTGCTACGCTGCCGCTAGCACCCTCAGCGGGCCGCGCCAGGCCTGCGGCGATCATGTCGTCCTGGGTAACATTATGGCCGGTCAGGTGTGCGATCAGCGCATTGCTGCCGCCGGGCGCGTATCCCAGGCGGAACTGTCTGGCAGCCGCGCCATCCAGCCCGCGGCCCTTGAGATATTCCCGCGCCTCGCGGCCGGTCGGCTCGAACAGCTGGGCCTCGTAGAATTTCGCCGCCAGTTCCACGATGTCGTAAAGCGACTTTTTTTTCTGCTCCCGTTCCTCGTCTTGCGGCGACCATTTGGGCAGCTCCACGCCCGCCTCGCCGGCCAGCTTCTCGACAGCTTCCGGGAAGGAGAGCCCCTCGGTTTCGACCAGCCAGCGGAAACAATCCCCGCCCTTGCCGCAGCCGAAGCATTTGTACAGCCGGCGCTCATTCTCGACCTTGAAGCTGGGCGACTTTTCCTGGTGGAAGGGGCAGCAGCCCCACATCACCCGGCCCTTGCGCACCAGCTTGATGCGCCGACCCACCAGCGCGACCAGATCGGTCCGCCGCCTGATTTCCTCGAGCAATCCTTCGCCATAGCGCATGGTGCCAGTTTAACGAGAAAGTCCCGCTTTTGGGGGATTTCGGGCTCCCCAGCCTGGGGCAGGCGCACCTGAGCTGTGTATTATTTCTTTAACACCCCTGCCTATTCTAGATGCCGGGGATTTCGATAGGGGCGGGACATGACCTACCAGCTACCCTTTGATTCCAAGGACGATCCGCGCTGGAAGCTCCTGGACGCGGCTCGCGCCCGGCTGATGGCCGCCCGCGGCCAGGACGAGATTATTGCCATTGTCCGGGGTTCGGCCCGCAGCGTGATCTCCGCCGATGGCGTCACCTTCGTGCTGCGCGAATACAGCCATTGCCATTATGTCGAGGAGGACGCCATCGCCCCGCTGTGGAAGGGCCAGAGGTTCCCCATGACCAGCTGCATTTCCGGCTGGGCCATGATGAACGCCAGGACCGCCGTGATCCCCGACATCTTCGCCGACGACCGCATCCCCCATGACGTCTATCGCAAGACCTTTGTGCGCAGCCTGGTGATGGCGCCGGTGGGTTTCGATACGCCCATCGCCGCAATCGGCGCCTATTGGCGGGACAAGCCGGTGATCAGCGCCCGGGAAGTGGGGGCAGTCGAAGCCATCGCCCAGATGGTCGGCGAGGCCATGCGCCGGACTAGGGCCGCAGCCTGAGCGACGCTACAATCTGGCAATGTCCGGCTTTGAACCTTCCGATTCCATCCGCAACGACCTCATGGCCGAGGTGCGGCACAAGCTGGCACGGGCGGACAACCGCCTGGCCGTGATCGAAACCGTGCGCGAGACCGCGCGAAGCGTCTGCAAGAGCGACGGCATCACTTTTGTGCTGCGCGAAGGCGATATGTGCCATTACGTGGAACAAGACGCCATTGCCCCCTGTGGAAAGGCCAGCTTTTCCCCTTGAGCGCCTGCATCTCGGGCTGGTCGATGCTCACCGGCGAAACCGCGGTGATCGAAGACGTGTTCGAGGATCCGCGCATCCCCTATGACGCCTATCTGCCGACATTCGTGAAAAGCCTGATCATGACGCCGCTGGGCGACCGTCACGTCGCCGCCATGGGCGCCTATTGGAAGGAAAAGCGCAGCTTCAGCGAGCCGGAGATCATGACGGTGAAGGACTACAGCGCCGTGGTCGGAAAGGCGCTCTCTGATCTTTTGGACCACTAAGCACGGTCGTTTAACGATTTCTTGAACCAAGGACCTTATGGAAGACGGTGCCAAGCTTTTGGGGAACCAAAGCATACCGTTGCAGGTGATCTTCTGGCTATTCGTCATTGCCGCTGGCGTCTGGCTGAAAATCAGTGTCGATCAGCGAAGCAAGTCCGATCCCGAACTGGCTGCTAGGCTCGCGAGAATGCGAGGGTCGAGATCGACGTTGGGGTCTGCCTTTCAGGCGAACCGGATCGCCTGGGTGATTGGGGGACTCGGCTTGCTGATGTTGAACCAGCGGATCACCCAAATGGCTGCCTCGCATCATTGGTCAGATGCCACCGAAATGTCGGTTATGACTGGTTGCATTGTTTGCCTGGGGATAGTCTGCGCCATCGCCGACAGGCTTCTGCTGAGGCTGTTCAGGGGAAAGGTCAGCAATCAAAATCAGCAAGAACCGAATTGAACTTACGGCTCTTTCATAGTTCGCTGCTGCATCGACGGCAGTAATCCTACTCAGATCGCAAAACGCATTTTATTTTGCCGAGAGCACGTCTTTGGTCGCAGCACTGGCCTTGGAAAAATCCATCTGGCCGGCATAGCGTTCTTTCAAAACCGCCATCACCTTGCCCATGTCCTTGATCGAGACCGCCCCGGTCTCCGTGATCACCGTCTTCACCGCATCCTTCATCGCCGCATCATCCATCTGCGCCGGCATGAAGGAACGGATGATGGCGATCTCCTCGCGCTCGCCGGCTGCCAGCTCCGGACGGTTGCCGGCGTCATAGGCGGTGGCGGATTCCTCGCGCTGCTTGATCATCTTGGCCATCAGGCCCAGGATTTCGTCATCGCCCAGCAGATCGCGGCTGGTCTCGCTGCGCGCGGCGATGTCCTTGTCCTTCAGCGCCGCCAGCACCAGCCGCACGGTGGCCAAACGCTTGGCATCCTTGGCCTTCATCGCCTCTTTCATGGCGTCATTGAGCTGGGCGCGGAGCGACATGAGTCTTTTCCTTTTGGACGCGGGGAACCTAGCGGGAATCAGGGGATAATTCCAACCCTTTGAAATATCACGATAAGTTCTGGTTGACGTGCAGGGCTCGCATACCTATTTTCGCGCAAATTCGAGGCCTCCCCATGAGCGATCCATCTCCTGCCCACTCCGCCAGCGCGGAGAAAGTGTTTTCGCGCGGCGGCCTGATGCTGGCCGACGGCACCTTCTTTGAAGGCACCGGCTTCGGCGCGCCCGGCTCGGCCATCGGCGAGGTCTGCTTCAACACCGCCATGACCGGCTATCAGGAGATCCTCAGCGATCCCTCCTATGCCGGCCAGATCGTCGCCTTCACCTTTCCCCATATCGGCATTGTCGGCACCAATGGCGAAGACCTGGAAACCACCACGCCGGTGGTGCGTGGCCTGGTGGTCAGGGCCGATGCCGAACATCCCTCCAACTACCGCAATCTCCTGGCGCTGGATGGCTGGCTGAAGAAGCACAACATCCCCGCTGTGGCGGGCATCGACACCCGCGCGCTGACCGCGCTGATCCGCGAAAAGGGCATGCCGCATGGCGTGGTGGTCAATCTGGGGGCTGCGGAACTGGACCGCGAGGCGCTGATCGCCCAGGCCAAGTCCTTCGCGGGCCTGGAAGGGCTCGACCTCGCCAAGGATGTTAGCGCGCGCCAAGCCTATAAATGGGACGAGACGCCCTGGGCGTGGAATGAAGGTTACGGCAAGGAGGGCAAACCCTCCTTCCGCGTCACCGTCATCGACTATGGCGTCAAGCGCAACATCCTGCGCCTGCTGGCGGGCATGGGCGCCGACATCACCGTGGTGCCGGCCGATGCCACCGCCGAAGAGGTGATGCGCCACAAGCCGCATGGCGTGCTGCTGTCCAATGGGCCCGGCGATCCGGCGGCGACGGGCGAATATGCCATCCCGACCATCAAGGGCGTGATCGACACCGGAACTCCGGTGTTCGGCATCTGCCTGGGCCATCAGATGCTGGGCCTGGCGCTCGGCGCCAAGACCAAGAAGATGGCGCAGGGCCATCACGGCGCCAATCATCCGGTGAAGGACCTGACCACCGGCAAGGTCGAGATCGTATCGATGAACCATGGCTTCACCGTGGACGGCGACACCCTGCCCGACGGCGTGACCGAGACCCATGTCTCGCTGTTCGATGGCACCAATTGCGGCATCGCGTTGAAGGACAAGGACGTGTTCAGCGTCCAGTACCACCCGGAGGCGTCACCCGGCCCGATGGACAGCCATTACTTGTTTGAGCGCTTTGCGGAAGCGGCTCGCAAAAGGGCTTAACGCGCGGAGGCCAACGACAGCGCCAGCGCGAAAAACACCGCGTTCGCGCGAGCGAGAGCACCATTAAAAAGCTTAGCTGTCCGCCCCGGAAGGCTCTTGACCGTTCTCCTGCGGCGTCCAGCCTTTCAGATCCGCGGTCGGCGGCATGCCAATCACGTTGAAGCCCGCATCGACGAAGTGCACTTCGCCAGTGACACCGCCTGCCAGATCACTGAGTAAATAGAGTGCCGCCCCTCCGACATGGTTAAGTTCGACGGTCTTCTTGAGCGGCGAATGGCTCTTGTTCCACTTGAACACCATGCGGGCATCGCCCACCGCTGCGCCTGCCAGGGTGCGCATCGGGCCCGCCGATATGGCATTCACGCGGATATTGTCCCTGCCGAGATCGGCGGCGAGATACCGGACAGAGGCTTCCAACGCCGCCTTGGCCACGCCCATCACATTATAATTAGGCATCACCCGCTGGGCGCCCAGATAAGACAGCGTCACCAGTGAGCCGCCATTTGTCATCAGGCTGGCGGCGCGCTGTGCCACGGCAGTGAAGGAATAGCAGGAAATATCGAGGCTTTTGGCGAAGTTGGCGCGCGACGTGTCGACGTAGCGGCCCTTAAGTTCCTCGCGGTCTGAAAACGCGATGGCATGGACCAGAAAGTCGAGCGTGCCCCATTCCTTTTTGAGCAGGGCGAAGGCGCTATCCAGCTGTTCGTCGCTTTCCACATCCCCCGGCAGCACGATGGACGAGTCGATGGACTGGGCCAGCGGGGTCAACCGCTTCTTCTGGGCGTCGCCCTGATAGGTGAAGGCGATTTCGGCGCCATGGGCTGCCAACATCTGGGCGATGCCCCAGGCGATGGAATGATCGTTGGCCACCCCCATCACCAGGCCGCGCTTGCCTTCCATCAGTCCGGATTTGGCTTCAGCCATGACGTGTTCCCGGGGGGTTTTCTGTTCCATTTTGGGGCATCACTTTTCGTAACGCTGGAAGACCAGCGAGGCATTGGTGCCGCCGAAGCCGAAGCTGTTGGACAGGGCGACGTTGATATCGGCGTCATCGATGCGCTTGCGCACGATGTTGGCGCCTTCGACAGCCGGGTCCAGGTGCACAATATTGGCGCTTTCACAGATGAAGTTGTTCTGCATCATCAGCAGTGTGTAGATCGCCTCATGCACCCCGGCCGCGCCCTGGCTGTGGCCGGTCAGCGACTTGGTGGCGCTGATGGCCGGCGTATTGGAGCCGAACACGGTCTTGATGGCGTTGATTTCCGGAATATCGCCGACCGGCGTCGAGGTGGCGTGTGGATTGATATAGTCCACCGACGCCTTCACGTCTTGAAGCGCCATCTGCATGCAGCGCACCGCGCCCTCGCCCGATGGGGCGACCATGTCGGCGCCGTCGGCAGTGGCGCCATAGCCCACCATCTCGGCATAGATCTTGGCGCCGCGCGCCTTGGCATGTTCGAGCTCTTCCAGCACCAGGATGCCGCCACCGCCGGAGATCACAAAGCCGTCACGGCTGACGTCATAGGCGCGGCTGGCGCTTTCCGGCGAGGCGTTGTACTTGGACGACATCGCGCCCATGGCGTCGAACAGTTCGCTCAGGGTCCAGTCCAGCTCCTCGCCGCCGCCGGCGAACATCATATCCTGCTTGCCCCACTGGATCAGCTCATAGGCATTGCCGATGCAGTTGGCGGACGTCGAACAGGCCGAGGAGATGGAATAGTTGTAGCCCTTGGTCTTGAACCAGGTGGAAAGATTGGCGCTGCAGGTGGACGACATCGCCTTGGGGACTGCAAAGGGCCCCACCCGTTTGGGCGAATTGTTCTGGCGGGTGATGTCTGCCGCGGCCACGATGGCCCTGGTGGAAGCGCCGCCCGACCCGACAATCAGACCGGTGCGTGGATTGGAGACGAGGCTCTCATCCAGCCCGGCATCGGCGATGGCCTGTGTCATCGCCACCCAGCAATAGCCGGCGCCGTCGCCCTGGAAGCGCCGCGCGCGCCGGTCCACCACCTCATCCAGATTGAGCTTGAGGCTGCCATGCACCTGGGAGCGGAAGCCGAGCCGGATATAGTCTTCGGCCGCGACGATGCCGGAACGTGCGGCACGCAACGACGCCGTGACCTCGTCGGCATTGTTGCCAATGGAAGACACGATGCCGAGGCCGGTGACGACCACTCTTCTCATGGAGACCTCGACAGAAGATCAGGCGGACGCAGGAACCGCAGCGCCTTGTGCCAGGGCTGCGGCCGCATCGGTGAAGAGGCCGACCTTGAGGCCTTTGACCTCATAGACCACCTTGCCGTCCACCTTCATGATGCCGTCGGCGATGCCCATCACCAGCCTGCGCATGATCACGCGCTTCAGGTTGACTATGTAGGTAATCTTCTTGGCGGTGGGCAGCACCATGCCGGTAAATTTGACTTCATCCACGCCCAGCGCGCGGCCGCGGCCGATGCCGCCCATCCAGCCCAGGAAGAAGCCCACCATCTGCCACAGCGCGTCCAGACCGAGACAACCAGGCATCACCGGATCGCCCTGGAAATGACATTTGAAGAACCAGAGATCGGGATGGATATCGAATTCCGCCACCACCTCGCCCTTGCCGGCGTCACCGCCATCCTCGGTGATCGAGGTGATGCGATCGAACATCAGCATGGGCGGCAGGGGCAGCTGGGCATTGCCAGGACCAAACAGCTCGCCTCGGGCGCAGGCCAGAAGGCCCTGAAGGTCAAAGGAGGATTTGCGCACTGGCTTGTCCACGTTCCGGTTCTTCCTTGAAAACTCTGGCATTTCCTTGATGGTTCCCTAGCGGAAAAGTGCGGCGGGAGCTACCGTGAAACACCAGGCTTCTTGCTTAGAAGGGTTCTAACATATATCCTTCACATTCTAGCAGACCCCCTTGAGGCGGTCAGCACGGATAAGACGGATAAGGACGGCGCCCGATGGGCAAGACATCGCGGGAAAACAAGGACCAGGCGGCGTTGGCGACTGCCCGGCTGCGGCATGCGGGCTTGCGGCCCACCCGGCAGCGGGTGGAACTTGCCGGGCTCTTGTTCACGGACTGCGACCGCCACGTCACCGCCGAAACCCTGCACGACGAAATCACCAAGGCCGGCGCAAAAGTGTCGCTGGCCACGGTCTACAATACCCTCCACCAGTTCACCGAAGCGGGTCTGCTGCGGCAGGTGATCGTGGATGCGGCGCGCAGCTATTTCGACACCAATACCGGCGATCACCAGCATTTCTTCCTGGAGAATGAAGGCCTGCTGATCGACATTCCCGGCGAAACCATCGCGGTAGCCGGAGTTCCCGCCCCCCCTTCCGGGCTGGTCGTGGACCGGGTCGATGTGGTGGTCCGCGTCAAGCGGAACTGACGCGCCTCCTGCGAGTCATTTTCACGATTTAGAATTATTCTAAACCGTTGACATGCCCTGTCGACGGGGACAATCTTGCGCCGGAATTTTTCACGGGAGATCGACCATGCCTGCACTCAAGAACACCAAGACCTGGGAAAACCTGAAAGAGGCCTTTGCCGGCGAGAGCCAGGCCAATCGCCGCTATCTCTACTTCGCACAGAAGGCCGACGTTGAAGGCTACAACGATGTCGCTGCCGTGTTCCGCTCCACCGCCGAAGGCGAAACCGGCCACGCCCATGGCCATCTGGAATATCTGGAAGAGGTGGGCGATCCGGCGACCGGCGAGCCGATCGGCGCGACCGGCCCCAACCTGAAAGCCGCCATCGCGGGCGAGACTCACGAATATACCGACATGTATCCGGGCATGGCCAAGACCGCGCGCGCCGAAGGCTTTGAGGAAATCGCCGACTGGTTCGAAACTCTGGCCAAGGCCGAGAAGTCCCATGCCGGCCGCTTCCAGAAGGCGCTCGACAGCCTCGGCTGACGGCTTGACGTTTTAGAAGACACGGCCGCGCGCGCGCCCAAATGCTCGCGCGGCCGTTTTTTTGAAAGCTTCCAGTCACGGATGCGTGCATGACCGGCGAAGGCAGTCTCGAAGCCCCCACCCGCGAGATCATCAAATGGAATGATCCCGACTTTGCCGACGAAGCGAAGCTGGACGCGGAGATGCGCCGGGTCTTCGACATCTGTCATGGCTGCCGGCGTTGCTTCAACCTGTGCGATTCCTTCCCGCGTCTGTTCGACCTGATCGACACGAGCCCCAAGGAAGATGTCGAACATCTGAAAAGCGAGGGCTTCAAGCCGATCGTGGAGGCCTGCACGCTCTGCGACATGTGCTTCATGACCAAATGTCCGTATGTGCCGCCGCATACCTTCATGCTGGATTTCCCGCATCTGATGCTGCGCCATCGCTTTGTCGAAGCCAAAAAGGGCCAGACCGAAGCCATCCAGCAGCAGCTGGCGGAAATGGATCGCAACGGCCGGCTCGCCCGCTTTGTCTCGCCCATCGTCAACTGGGCGTCGGACACGGACAACAAGCCGATGCGGGGGCTGATGGAAAGGGCAACGGGCATCGACGCACACGCGCCATTGCCCAAATTCCACGCCCGCACTTTCGTGAGCGCCGACAGGCAGACCCAAAACGAGGTCAACAGCGCCGCGCCTGCCTTCGGCAAACGCAAGGCCGCGCTCTATGCCACCTGCTTCGTCAACTACAACAAGCCCGACACCGGCATGGACGCCCGTGCCGTGCTGAATCATATCGGCGTCGAAACCAGGGTTGCCTATCCCGGTTGTTGCGGCATGCCTTTCCTGGAACAGGCCGAACTGTCGCGCGTGGCGAAAAACGCGGCCCAAGTGTCGAAGGAACTCTGCAAGCTGATCGACGAGGGCTATGACATCGTGGCGCTGACCGCCTCCTGCGGCCTGATGCTGAAATTCGAATGGGCCCTGATCGTGCCCGACAATCCGGACGTGAAGCGCCTGGCAGAGCATGTCTTCGACATCGACGAATATGTGGTGGATGTGGCGAAGAATGAGGGCCTGCCCAGCGGCCTGAGCGCGCTGCCGGAAGGCGTCACCGTTCACCTGGCCTGTCACGCCCGCGCCCAGAACATGGGCCCCAAGGCCGCTGAGATGCTGAAGATGATCCCCGACACGCCGGTGGACGTGATCGAACGCTGCTCGGGCCATGGCGGCACCTTCGGCGTGGTCAAGCCGACCCATGACGTGGCGGTGAAGGTGGGCCGGCCCGTATTCCGAGCCGCCAACAACCAGGCGCGCGGCCATATCGTCTCGGACTGCCCATTGGCGGCCCAACACATCGTGGCGCACACCGAAACACCGGCAAAGACGCCCGAACATCCGATCCAGATCATGGCCCGCGCTTACGGTTTGAAGAAGGACTGACCCATGCCCGAAGCCCAGCGCAAGATCACGTCTGAAGACCTGCTGCCGATCGCGGAATATGATTTCCGCCGCAAGGCGCTCAAAGCGAACCTGATCCCCATCAAGCGCCAGCGCCGCATCGAGGTTGGCCCTTTCGCCACCTTTTATTTCGAGAATTACGCCACCATGTGGCTGCAGGTGCAGGAAATGCTGCGAATCGAAAAGGGCGGCGAGGAACAGATCGCCGGCGAGCTCGAGGCCTACAATCCCCTGATCCCGCAGGGCGACGAGCTGATCGCCACCATGATGCTGGAGATCGAGGATGCAAACCGCCGCCACAACACCCTGCTGACGCTTGGCGGGATCGAGGAAACCGTGGTCTTGGAGATCGGCACGGACGTGATCCACGCCGTGCCTACCGAATATGACGATCGCACCACGCCGGACGGCAAGACCTCGTCGGTGCATTGGCTGCGCTTCAAGCTGACGCCGGAACAGATCGCCCGCTTCAAGAGCGGCAGCGAAAAAGTGATCCTGGGCATCTCCCACAAGAATTACGGCCATATGGCGGTGTTGGGTGCCGAAGCCCGCACGGCGCTGTCGAAGGATTTCGACTAGAGCCGGAGACGGCCTGCCGCAATGTCGGCATATCGCTCCGCCGTCAGCCGCTCATAGCGGCCGCTGCCGACGTCGAAGACATAAAGCGGATCGGCAATGGCCGCGGGATCAAAGCCTTCGCGCACCAGGTCCACCTTGCGCTGCTTGAAGGTGCCGGTGACGTCGATCTGGGGTGACAGCCTGAGGAATACCGGCCAGGCGTAATGCGCCAGACGGATCTTCAGCCAGTCCGGCAGGGCATCCAGGCTGAAATCGCCATCCACCACCAGCACGGCCATGCCGGCCCGTCCTTCCATGCCCGGCACCGATACGCCATAGACATTGGCCTCGCGGATGCCGGGCACCGCCGCCAGTACCGAACCGACTTCGCCGGTGGAGACATTTTCGCCTTTCCAGCGGAAGGTGTCGCCGATGCGATCGACGAAATAGAAATAGCCGTGTTCATCGCGGCGCATGAGGTCGCCCGTGCGAAACCAGACATCGCCTTTCTTGAACACGTCGTGCAGCATCTTCCTGTCGCTGTCGGCGCGGTTGGTATAGCCCTCGAATTCGCGCCCCGCCCGGTGGGACAAGCCGCCCAGCGCCTCGCCCACTTCATTGGGACCGCATTCGATGCAAAGCCCGTCCGGCCCACGCACCGGCGCCTCCTTGTCCACGTCGAAGCGGACAACGCGGCTGGGCAGGAGCCATTCCAGATAGTCGGGCACGCGTCCAACGGCGCCCACCGTGCCATCATAATTCAGCATCGAGACATTGCTTTCGGTGGCGCCGTAGAATTCCACGATGCGGGGAATGGCGAAGCGTGCCTGGAATTCCCGCCAGATTTCGGGTCGAAGCCCGTTGCCGGTGATGGCGCGTATCGTGTGGCCGCGCTCGAGCGGCGAGGGTGGCGCATTCAAGAGATAGCGGCAGAGCTCCCCGATATATTCGAACATGGTGGCGCCGTGACGATGCACGTCGCTCCAGAATTCATGCACCGAGAATTTGCGCTTCAGGATCAACGCCCCGCCGGAGAAGAAGGCGAGGCCCACCGCACAGACCCCGCCGGTGGAATGATAAAGCGGCAGGGGATCGTAGATCCGGTCGGTTGGGCGGGGCCTCAGCGCACCGACAAAGCCGCTCATCATGAACAGCATGCGCATGTGGCTGAAATTGGCCGCCTTCGGCAGGCCGGTGGTGCCGGAAGTGTAGATGAAGAAGGCCCGGTCCCTGAGGGTGACGCCGGCGCGCGCCTGTCTGCCGGGCGACTTGTCGGAGGCCATGGCCAGGGCGGCGGTCAAATTACAGCCTTCGCCTTCCAGCCAGAGCGCCGGCGTCTCGGCAAAAGGCGCGGCCAGGAACTGCACCGCCAGTTCCGCGCCCACGATTGCATGCCTTGCGCCGGAGATGGCGATGGAATGGGCCAACGCATCGCCCATGAGATTGGTGTTGATCAAGGCCACCTGCGCACCGATCTTGAACAGGCCCAGCCAGGCGCAGATGTAATCGGGTCGATTTTCCATCAACAGCGCCACTGGCGTCCCGCGCCCGATGCCCGTGGAGAGCGCCCAGTTGGCATAGCGGTTGGCGCACGCGTCCAGCTCCGCATAAGTCATCGCCCGGTCCTGGCAGAGGATGGCGATGTTCCCTGGACGCTTTCTCGCCTGGGCCTCGACAATGTCCACGATGGAGCGGGTCGCATGGGGCTTGACCAGCCGCAGCAGCCACAGCGTGCGCGCAATGGTGGTCAGATAGACATATTCGCGCCTGATCGCGCCTGCGAGACTCAAATCGCGCTTTCTCCCGGTGAAAGCTTGAGCCGCGACCGTGTTGTAATCAAGATGCAGGCATGGACGAGATTTTGGATCTGCGCGGCCTCAAATGTCCGCTGCCCGCGATGCTGGCGAAGAAGGCGCTGGCGCCCATGCGGTCCGGCGCGATGGTGAGAGTGCTTGCGGATGATCCGCTGGCGGCGGTCGATATTCCGCACATGTGCCATGGCGAAGGCCACGCCGTGGAAAGCATCGCCTCGCACGACGGTTGTACCGAATTCAGAATCCAAAAACGCTAGATCGGCGCCCAATATTTTGCGATGTGGGCAGGGGCGCCCGGCGACAGTCCGGGCAACGCGCGAAATCGAATCATCCCAGACGCACCGCCCTCGCCCGCTTGCGCAGGCTCGAAGCGGGGCAAGCTTTTCTAGGCTCGCTTAAGCTCGCCAAGAAAAGCTAAGCCAAAGAACCGCGCCTTAAGTCTGCGACGGCTTCGGCGCTACCGCGTCGGGCCCCAGATGACGGATCACATCGGCCGCGTTGATCGAGCGCGGCTCCCTGGCCGCCTGGTCGGGCGACAGAAGCACGATCTCGGCATAGGCCTCATAATTGGTGCGCACCACGATATCCACGGCCGGGTCATAGGCGAAGCCCCAGCCACCCCACCCGCCCCAACCGCGACCGAAGCCGCCGCCCCAATAGGGGCCGGGCGGGCCATAGGGGAGGGCGTCATAGGTATGGTCGGCCTTGGTGTTGCGGGTGTCGAACATGAAGGTGGAAAAGCCGGCGGCCCGCGTCACTTCGGCGGCGCGCAACAGAAGATAGTTTTCCACAGTTTCGCGTGGGGTCACGCTATTGCCGGTGAAGGTGACCCGATAGCGCGTCTCGGTCAGCGCCCGGTCGGTATAGCCGGTCTTCTGGCCTTCGGTCCGCGGCGCATAGGGGGTGGGGGTCATGCACCCGGCCAGCAGGCCAGCCGCCAGGAGGAGAGGGAAGGCCCGGGTCAAAGGGCGGATAAGACTCTTAACGCTGTTCATGACGCAGACTCCTGTCCACACCCCAATAATAATATGGGAACGGCCCGGGCCAAATCACAGTTCTGTAAGGGGTCTTTTGGCCTTCTTTGCCTCGGCTGCATACAGGACCTTGATTTTACGGGGCTTCCCTCCGGAGGAGGGGGCATTTTGCACTGCACCCTCTTGCCATTGGCCGCCGGTCAGTGGAAGTTCGGACCTGTCCGGTGGCTGCCCTCCGGGCGCGGTCCAAAACGGGCCAGACTGCCGGTTCAGCGGTTTTAGAAAACGAGCCTTTTGGGGGGCTGAGCGATCGACATGCACGGTCTTTCTCAATTCCTTCAATTTGCCCTCTGCGTTGTTCTCATCGCCGTTTGCGCCCTTTCGATCCAGCTCGCGGGCCTGGCCTGGGTTCGTCTCTTCCGCAAAAGCCCTGTGCTCAAGCGGGCAGAACTCGACGATGCCGAGCTGCCGCACGTGCTGGTGCAGCTCCCGGTCTGTGACGAAGGTCCGCTGGCTGCGCGCGTCGCCGCCAGCGCCGCGCGGATGGACTGGCCGCGCGATCGTCTGACCATCCAGCTTCTGGATGACGGCGTGGGCCATCGCCACGAACAGCTCGCCGCCGACGTACGCGCGGTGGTGCCCGAAGGCGTGAACTTCCACATCCTGCAGCGCGGCGACCGCAAGGGCTTCAAGGCGGGCAATCTGGCCTTTGGCCTAGTCCATTCCGATGCCCCCTTTGTTGCGGTGCTGGATGCCGACTTCGTGCCGCCGCCCGATTTCCTGCGTCGTACCGTGCCGGTGTTGCTGGCCGACAGCGGGCTTGCCTTTGTGCAATCGCGCTGGGGCCACGCCAACCGCGGCGCCAACTGGCTGACGCGGGTGCAGGGCGTGCTGCTCGATGCCCATTTCTCGGTTGAGCAGGAAGCGCGCTATCGCGCCGGCCTGCCGATCAGCTTCAACGGCAGCGCCGGCGTGTGGAACCGCACCGCCATCGAACAGGGCGGCGGCTGGACCGGCGACACGCTCACCGAGGATCTGGATCTTTCCATGCGCTGCATGATGCAGGGCTGGCGCGGCGCCATGGTCTCCGACCTGGTCGTACCGGGCGAACTGCCGCAGACCGCAGCCGCGTGGCGCGCCCAGCAGGCGCGCTGGACCAAGGGCCATGCCCAGGTCGCGCGCAAGCTCTTGCCCGCCATCTGGGGCAGCACCATGCCGCTGTGGAAAAAGGCGGCGATGACGCTGCAGATGTGCCAGTTCTCCTTTTACACCCTGGCTTTCACCAGCGCCGCCATTTCGCTGACCCTGATGGGCATGGCGCTGCCCTATTACCCCGGCGTCAATTGGTTCGGGCTGCTCGCGACCGCGCTCGGCATCTTTTCCTCGATCGGCTATCTCTATCTCGGCCAGCGCATGCTGGGACGCGAGCATGAAAGCCGGCTGATCCCCTCCCTGCTCCTTGCGGTCGTATTTCCCTCGGGCCTGATCCTGGCCAACACGCGCGCCACCTTCGATGCCTTTTTCTCCAGCCGCATGGATTTCAACCGGACCACGCGGGTGGGCGAAATCCAGAAAGGCGGCTGGCGCGGCATTCCCGAGCTGGTGGTGGGCGTGGTGCTGCCGGTCTATGCCTTCGCCGAATCCAACTGGAGCGCGCTGTTCTTCTTCTTCGCCGTCTCCGGTCTTGTTTCCATCGGCACCATGGGCGCGATCGCGCCGCGCGCGGTGCGCCAGCAGATCACCCCCGGCGAATAGCGTTAACGTCCAGTTAACGAATTTCAGCGCTTTTTAACCCCTAAAATCCGAACGATACGCCTAACCGTGCCTTCGAGGCCGACGGCGTAGCCTGATCCCGGGTTGGAGACCGGACGGACGATGGGTGTCGTGCAGAAATTGGCAGCGGTGGCGCTGCTGGCGCTTGCGCTGGAAGGCTGCGCCAGTTCTGGCGATGTGATGGACTATGGCGAAGCGCCCGTGCCGAGCGAACATGGCCACGCTTCGGTCGCGGAAGACGCCCACAAGCCGGTGCAGTGCGTGCCCTATGCGCGCGACCATTCGGGCGTGAAAATTCACGGCGACGCCTATACCTGGTGGGATCAGGCGGCGGGCCGCTATCAGCGCGGCAACCTGCCCATGGCCGGCTCGGTGATGGTGCTGACCAACTACGCCGGACCCAATCGCGGCCATGTCGCGGTGGTGCGCGACCAGGTCAGCCCGCGCGAGATCCGGGTCGACCACGCCAACTGGCTGGATGATGGCGCGATCTACATCAATGATCCGGTCGAGGATGTGAGCAGCGAAAATGACTGGTCGCTGGTGCGCGTCTTTAATCTCAAGACCGGCGCCTGGGGCGGCAAGGTCTACCCGGTTCAAGGCTTCATCGGCGGTTATGACCCAGGCGCTCTCCTGGCCGCGCATGGCGCCACCATGGGCCCGACCTCGCTGACGGACGAAAATAACTAGCCCGAACATCGGCTTAGGCCGGGATCTGCGCCAAACTGCCTCGCCCCGCTGGGACAGGGCGGGAACACGGCCTATCGTGCCGCTGCTTTCGCGTCGGGCCGGGGGGCTCAGACAAACCAGAACGCGCGAATTCCGTTATTGAAGCCGAACCGACGTCATCATCTGTCAGCCTGAACCCATGCAGGAATCAGTGTCCCGTTTCCACCGATCCCACGCATGGTAACCTTGGGCCAGCAAACCGCCATCCGACCTTGAAGCAAGACACCAACGTCCCCTTTCGCCGCACCCTGGCCCTGACCGTCGGCGCCCTTGGCGTGGTATTCGGCGACATCGGCACCAGCCCGCTTTATGCAATGCACAATTCCGCCATCGCGGTGGGCGGGCAGGCCGCCAGCCAGGCGGCCGTGATGGGCGCGGTTTCCCTGATCGTTTGGGCGTTGGTGGTCGTGGTCACCATCAAATATGTCGGCTTCATCATGCGCGCCGACAACAATGGCGAAGGCGGGGTGATGGCGCTGGCGGCGCTGGCACATCGCGCGCCTGTCAGCCGCGCCGCCAAGACCGCCATCGGCGTCGCCGCCCTGATGGGATTGGCGCTGTTTTATGGCGACGGCATGCTGACACCGGCCATTTCGGTCCTGTCGGCGGTGGAAGGCCTGGGCGCATCGGATTCCTTCAAGGCCTGGATCCTGCCCATCACCCTCATCATCCTGGTCTTGCTGTTCGTGTTTCAGAGCCGCGGCACCGAAAACATCGGCAAGGTGTTCGGCCCCGTCATGGCGGTCTGGTTCGTCGTGCTGGCGATCCTGGGCGCGATGGCAATCGTGCATCAGCCCGAGATTCTTTACGCCGCCGATCCGCGCTATGCCCTGCGCCTCTTTGTCCATGCGCCCTGGACGGCCTTTGTCGCGCTCGGCTCCATTGTGCTGGCGGTGACGGGCTGCGAGGCCCTTTATGCCGACATGGGCCATTTCAGCGCCAGGGCGATCCGCTGGGCCTGGCTTTATTTCGCTTTCCCCTCCCTGGTGCTGAACTATTTCGGACAGGGCGCACTGCTTCTGTCCAATCCCAAGGCGCTGCCGCTGCTGTTCTATGGCCTGGTGCCGAACTGGCTGCACTATCCCATGGTGGCGCTGGCCACCATCGCCACGATCATTGCCTCGCAAGCGGTCATCTCCGGTGTGTTCTCCATCACCCAGCAGGCGGTGCAGCTGGGTCAGCTGCCGCGCATGGAAATCCGCCATACCAGCGCGATGGCAGTGGGCCAGATCTATGTGCCGCGCTCCAACGTGATGCTGGCAGTGGGCGTGGTCCTGATCGTGCTGATCTTCAAGAGCTCCGACGCGCTGGCCGCGGCCTATGGCATCGCGGTCACCGGCGTGATGGTGATCTCCACCGCCCTGGTCGCGGTGGTGGCGCGCTATCACTGGAACTGGAGCAAACCGGCCGTGATCGCCGTCTTCGGTGCGCTGGGCCTGATCGACGTAGCCTTCATGTCGTCCAATGCACTCAAGATCGTGCAGGGCGGCTGGCTGCCGCTCGCGGTGGCTGGCGCCACGTTTGTAATAATGGACACCTGGCGCATCGGCCGCCGCGTGCATCTGGAAGCGATGCGTGACGGCGCGCTGGCGCTGGACCTCTTCCTGGAGCGCGCCGACAAGATCAGCCAGCGCATCGCAGGGACCGCGGTTTTCCTCAGTGGCAGGGCTGATGTGGTGCCCAACGCCCTGCTCCACAGCCTCAAGCACTACAAGGTGCTGCACGAGCGGGTGGTGATCTGCAGCGTCAGTGTTGCCGACACGCCCTATGTGTCCAAGGCCAAGCGCATTACCGTCGAAAAGCTGGGCAAGGGCTTTTTCTCCGCCCGCATCAGTTACGGCTTTTTCGAAACCCCCGACATTCCCGAAAGCCTGGCGCTGGCGCGCGCGCAGGGATTGGCGCTGGAGCCCGATTCCACTACCTATTTCCTGGGACGCGAGACACTGGTGCCGGGCGACAAGCCCAGCATGAAACGCTGGCGCGTGGCGCTTTACATGTGGCTGGCGTCGAATGCGCTGTCGCCCACGCGTTTCTATCACCTGCCGCCCGGACGTGTCGTGGAACTGGGGACGCAGGTCACTATTTGATGGATACCGCGGCGCGAGGAATTTTGTGGCGTGAGCAGGAGCGAGGAGCGATGTGGGCTAAAATGCCCATGAGCGACGAGCGACGAACTCACGACGCAAAAGGACCGCGCCACTAGTCGAGCGCGTAGGCTACAGCCTTCAGATAAGCCGATTCTGGCAGCAGCGGATGCACGGGATGATCGGGGCCAGCGCCCGCCTGGCGGATCAGCGCGGCGCGGCGGCCACTGCGCAGCAATCCTTGCGCACATTCGGCCGCAAAGCGTTCCGGCGGAATATTGTGCGAACAGGAAGCCAGCATCAGCACGCCGCCCGGCGCGGTGACAGCGGCCGCCAGCCGCGCCAGCTTGCGATAGGCTTTCGCGCCAGGCTCCAGGTCTTTTTTCGATTTCACAAAAGGCGGCGGGTCGGCCAGCACGATGTCAAAACGCTCGCCGGCCGCGACCAGCCGCTCCAGCTCCTCGAACACATCGGCCCGGACCGGCTTTATCGTCACACTGTTGGCGCGGGCGCTTTCTTCGGCCAGCGCCAGGGCAGGCGCGGAAGAATCCACGCACACCACTTCTTTCGCTCCCGCTTTCGCCGCAAGGATGCCGAAGCCGCCGGTATAGGAATAGGCGTCCAGAACGGTCTTGCCTTTGGCGAGCGGCGCGATGAAGGCGCGGTTGTCGCGCTGATCATAGTACCAACCCGTCTTCTGGCCTTCACGCAGGTCGGCGATATAGCGCGCGCCATTTTCCTCCACTGCGATGCGGTGGCCCTCGCCCTTCACGATCTTCACATGGCTCTCCAGCCCCTCAAGCGCGCGCGACGGCGCATCGGCACGCAGGATGACGGTCGCAGGAGCAAGCACCTTGTCCAGCGCGCCGAGAATGACATCTACCTGCCTGTCCATGCCCGCGGTGCCAATCTGCACCGTCACCGTGTCACCAAACCGGTCGATCACCAGACCGGGAACGCCATCACCTTCGGCATGCAGCAACCGGTAGAAGGGGTTTGGATAAAGATTGTCGCGCAGTTCCAGTGCGCGCTTCAGCCGCGCGACAAAGAAATCCGCGTCGATCGTGACATCGCAGTTGTCGTCCAGAAGCCGGACCGCGATCAGGCTTTTCGGATTGAAATAGCCGGTGCCGAAAGCGCGGCCATCCTCGCCTCGCACGTTGACGATTGCACCCGGCGCGATGTTTTTGGCCGCCTCGTCCATGCGGATTTCGTTGGAAAAGATCCAGGGCGAACCCAGCCGCGCACGGCGGCCCTTCGGCAAAATAATGGTCTTGCGAGACATGGCGGGCACGTTTAGCGCCCTCTTGCGCGGACGTCCATGCCGTCCTTAGATGCGCGCAACATTACCAGGAGACAGTCATGGCCGTGGACGGCAAGTGGGACATCGTGATCAATTCGCCCCTGGGCGCGCAGAAGGCCAGCCTGGAATTCAAGACCGATGGCAATTCGCTGACCGGAACCCAACAGGCCGCGCAAGGCTCGGGCCCGCTTGAGAATGGCAAGGTCGATGGCAGCACCCTCACTTGGTCGGCCAAGATCAGCAATCCCATGCCGCTGACCCTGGACTTCACCGGCACGGTGGATGGCGACAAACTGTCCGGCAGCGTCAAGGCCGGCGCTTTTGGCTCATTTCCCTTCTCCGGCAGCCGCAGCGCCTGATATAAGCATCGCGCGTGTTCCAAGGGGCAGCCGGTGTTTTCGGCTGCCCTTTTCGTTCGGAGTCTTCCTTGAACATTCATCGCGAAGGTTATCCGTTCATTGCAGGAGCGTCCGCGTGAGCGGGAGCGACAAAATAAGGGGCCACACGCCGTGAATATATCCATTCATCGCGAGGGCTATCCGTTCATCGCACTTTTCGCGGCCGTGAACCTTCTGGCCTTCCTGCTGGCCGCGTGGCTGGGCTGGCTGCTGCTTCCCATCACCATCTGGTGCGTCGCCTTTTTCCGCGATCCCGACCGCAAGACGCCGGAGGGGACGGGCCTGATCATCTGCCCTGCCGACGGCAAACTGTTGCCGATTGTCGATGCCGTGCCGCCGGCGGAGTTGGGCATGGGCGAGAGCCCGCGGCCGCGGCTTTCCATCTTCATGAACGTTTTCAACGTCCATGTGAATCGCAACCCGGTGTCAGGGCATGTGGTGGGACTGTCCTACCGCGCCGGCAAATTCTTCAACGCCTCCTTCGACAAGGCCAGCATCCATAACGAGCGAATGTCCATACGCCTGCGTCCTGAAGGCGAAAAAGGCGATGCGAAGGACCTTGCGGTGGTGCAGATCGCGGGCCTGGTGGCGCGGCGCATTGTCTGCGATCTGGCCCAGGGGGAAGGGGTGCGCGGGGGCGCGAGATTTGGCATTATCCGCTTCGGCAGCCGGGTCGATGTCTATCTGCCGGCAGGCACGGAAATTCTGGTCCAGCCCGGGATCACGACCCGGGCGGGCGAGACAGTCCTGGCCCGCTTCGTCTGAAGCCCTTTCGGAAAGGACGCGCATTGCAGCAGCCGGATCGCATTTCTCGCCGCAGGCGCGCCCGCCAGATCGTGGCCGCGCGCCTTGAGCGGTTGGAAGATCTATCGATCGGCAAGCTCGTGCCTTCCACTCTCACCTTGCTGGCGCTTTGCAGCGGCGTCACCGCCATCCGGTTCGGCCTGAACGATGAATGGGCCATCGCGGTCACTTTCGTGATCTGCGCCATGATTCTCGACATGCTGGACGGCCGCGCCGCGCGTCTGTTGGGTGCCGACAGCCGCTTCGGCGCCCAGCTCGATTCACTTGCCGACCTGGTGAGCTTTGGCGTCGCCCCCGGCGTGATCATGTATATGTGGAGCCTGAAGGCGATGGGCAATGCGGGCTGGATCGCCGCCCTGATCTTCTGTGCTTGCGCCGCCATTCGTCTGGCCCGCTTCAACGTCGAAAGTGTGCGCGATGAAGGCGCCACCAAGGGCAATCCCTATTTCACCGGCCTGCCCACACCGGCCGCGGCGTGCATGATGCTGCTGCCGCTCCTGATCTCCTTCCAGTGGAACGCCGCCCTGGTGCGGGAACCCTGGGTGTCGGGAATTTTCATCGCCGTGACCTCGGTCTTGATGGTCAGCCGCATTCCCACACCGTCGATCAAGTACATGAAGCTGCAGCGCCAGTACCGGGCGCTGGCGATTTTCGCCTTTATCATCCTGGCGGGACTTCTGATCGCCTGGCCCTGGGCGACATTGACCATCGGCCTTCTGATCTATGTCGCCTCGATCCCGTTCGCCATTGTTGCGCACCACCCCCGCTACGCCGCCAAACACATCTCTTAGGAAGACGTACCTGCGCCGCCCGTAGGCGATCGCGGCATGGCGGGCATGACCCTGTGGCAGGCCGGGCAGTCGCACGGGCAGGTGACTCTGGTTTGACCGGCCTTGGGCAGGGATGGTCATCGGGCCGGTTGCGGGGCATGCGGAACGCGCGTGTATCGATATGAAACATTCTAATATGGCACAGAAGGGCGCGAATCTAGGTTGTGCTTGGTTAATTAGGACAACCGGTACTTGATGGGCCCTCTGCAAGCCCCCCTTAAGGTTTGCCGGCATAAGCTGTCGTTCCGGCGGGGTTTTTCATGGCGTCCGACACACCGGTATGGGTGAGTGACCTGAGCGAAAAGGTGGAGCGGGAAAACCGCATGCGCCAGGCGCTGCTGCGCGCCGTGGTCGAAAACTTGAAGTCGAACCGCGTGGTGGTGCCGGTGTTCAGCCTGGCGATTTGCGGTATGTTTCCCCAATGGATAGGCCCTGATCGACTGGTGGCCTGGTATTGCCAGATGATCCTGGGGCTGGTGCCGCAGATGATCGTGCTGGCGCGCTTTCCGCAAAATCCGCTCACTGTTGAAGAAACGAGAAGCTGGACACGGCGGCTGGCGGTCGCCAATCTGTTTTTTGTCGCCAATTGGGCCTCGCTGGGACTGTGGCTCTGGGCCCGCGGCGATTTCAATTCCAATCACATCATGATCCAGCTCATCCTGGGCGCCACCCTGGCCGCCCATGCCGCGAACACGGGGCCATGCCGCTCCATTTCGCGCCCTGCGCTGCTTCTCTATCTGGCGGCAATGATGCTGGTGCCGCTGCAGGGCCTGTTTCTGCCCGCCACCTTTGCCCGCTCGCTGGCGATGGCGCTGTCGGCGCCCCTCTATGTAGGCTTCATGGCGCTGGTCGCCCATCGCAATCACGAGCGCGCCCGCGCCGCCATCCTTCTGGGCCAGGAACGGGATTCACTTCTGGCGGAATTGGTGATCGCCAAACTGGAATCGGATCGCGGTCGCGAGCAGGCCGAGGCCGCCAGCCTCGCCAAATCACAGTTCCTCGCCAATATGAGCCATGAGCTGCGCACGCCGCTGAACGCCATTCTCGGCTTCTCGGAGATGATCACCAGCCGGCTGTTCGACAAGGAGCCGGAACGCAATATCGAATATGCCGCGCTGATAAACTCCTCCGGCAAGCATCTCCTGACCCTGATCAACGACATCCTCGATCTGGCCAAGATTGAGGCTGGGCGCTGGCAACTCGAGGAAAGCGAGGTCGACCTGTACCGCCTCGCCGAGGACGCGCTACAGCTGGTCAGCTGGCGCACCAGGCAGACCAGTGTCGTGCTGGAAAATGCCATCGATCCGGCTTTGGACCTGATCTTTGCCGACGAACGCGCGGTCAAGCAGGTTCTGGTCAACCTCCTGTCCAACGCCGTCAAATTCACGCCCGACAAGGGCAAGGTCAGCGTCTTTGCCCAACGCATCAGCGGCGGCGGTCTGATTTTCGGGGTCAGCGACACCGGCATCGGCATTTCGCCGCAAGACCAGCAGAAAGTCTTCGACAGCTTCGGCCAGGGCAAGCATGACGTTGCCATCGCCGACAGGGGCACCGGGCTGGGGCTCGCCATCGTCAAGGGCCTGGCGGAATCCCATGGCGGCCGCGTCATGCTGGAAAGCCAGGTTGGCAAGGGCACCAAGGTCACGGTGCATCTGCCGGTATCGCGGATCAGGCCGCGCCGGCACGAAATCTCGGAGCTCACGCATTTCGTCGCCTAGGCGTGACTAGGAGACCTTGCGCAGGACAGTCCTGCGCCGGTGCATCAGGTCGTGGACGAAACTGAGCTTCTCGATCACCCTGGGCGAGATCACGAACGGATAGAGATCTGTCAGCCCCATGCTGCGGTTCAGGCTGTTGGTGGCGAATTCGATCGGCAGCCACGCATCCACCAGCGCCTGCATCTCCAGCGCCTTGTAGGGATCAAAGTCGATGGCCGCCGCCAGCGCGCCGCGGGCCCGGCGCGGTTTCACTTTCAGCCCGAACGCGCCCGCTGTCTCCAGCGTATCGACGATATGCAGATAGTGCGCCCAGGTTTCCGCGAAATCTTCCCACGGATGCATGGTCGCATACATGCTGACATAGTCATTCTGCCAGTTGGGAGGCACGCCTTCCCCATAGTGCCTCCTTAGTGCCTCGGCATAATCGGCGCGCTCGTCGCCGAACAGGGCGCGGGCTGCCTCGAGCCGCACCGGATTGTCCTCGACCAGCCGGTCCCAGAAATAATGGCCGCTCTCATGCCGGAAATGCCCGAGAAGCGTGCGATAGGGCTCACCCATCTCGCCGCGCACCTTTTCACGCACCGCATCATCGGCTTCGCGCACCGCCAGCGTGATCAGGCCGTTGTCGTGGCCCGTCATGACGCCCACCGCATGCGGCTCTGGCGGATCGGCCAGGAAGTCGAAGGCCAGACCATGCTCGGGATCGTCGGCGCGATTTTCCAGCGGCAGATGCAGGCGCAACAGCGAATAGAACAGCCGGTGCTTGGCGGTCTCGATCTTGCGCCAGAGTGCGTCATTGCCCGGCACCGACAGATCGGGGATCACCCGGTTGTGGCGGCAGGCGGCACAGAAATCTTCGGGCGTGTCGGCCGGCAACATCCAGTTGCACATGCCGGCATCGTAGTTGTGACAGAATTTATAGGCCTGACCGGGTGCGGCGAGCACCGTCCAGCCCCCGCCCTCGATCGGGTCTAGCGCAGAAATCTCTGTTAGATCAGTGAGATAGCCGAGAGCTCGGCCACAGGCTTCACACAGTACATTCTCGAAATACAGGAGCTCGCCACAGCCCTGGCAACTGAACAGCTTCATTGGGGTTTCCCCAGCGCTCTGCCACTAGAAACACCCAGCGGTTGAGGACGTTCCGCCTTTTCCAGCCTGCGGCGTGACGGCTTGTAGCCGCACTTTCGCACTTGCGGCATATTCCTTTCACAAGGGGACCCGACATGAGCATTCAGGCCGCTCTTAAGCATGTGACCCGATATCGCTATGACCGGCTGATCGCGCTGGGTCCGCAGACAATACGCCTGCGTCCCGCCCCGCATTGCCGGGCCAAGGTGGTGGCCTATTCCCTGACGATCGAGCCCGAACCCCATTTCCTCAACTGGCAGCAGGACCCCCAATCCAACTGGCTGGCGCGCGTTGTTGTGCCGGACAAGACCGACCACTTCACCGTCAGCGTCGATCTCACCGTCGACATGGAAGTGATCAATCCCTTCGACTTCTTCCTGGAGCCGGAAGCCGAACAATTTCCATTTACCTACTCGGCGGAATTGAAGGCGGAACTCGAGCCCTATCTCCAGCCACTTCCTGGGGGGCATGCCTTCGACCGCTATCTCGCGGGGCTGAGCCGCGAGAAGAAGCAGACCACATCCTTCCTCTTCGATCTCAATGCCCAGCTGACGAAGGACATCGCCTATCTGATCCGCATGGAGCCCGGCATCCAGACGCCGGAAGAAACGCTGTGCAAGGCATCGGGCTCCTGCCGCGACAGCGCCTGGCTGCTGGTGCAGCTGCTGCGGCATGTGGGGCTGGCCGCGCGCTTCGCCTCCGGCTACCTGATCCAGCTGAAACCGGACGTGAAATCGCTCGACGGGCCGTCCGGTCCCGAAAATGATTTCACCGACCTGCATGCCTGGTGCGAAGTCTATCTGCCGGGCGCGGGCTGGGTCGGGCTTGATCCGACCTCCGGCCTGTTCGCAGGCGAAGGCCATATTCCACTGGCCGCGACCGCCAATCCCACCCAGGCCGCGCCGATCTCGGGCGCGGTCGAGCCGGCGGAAGTGCTGTTCGACTTCGACATGAGCGTGATGCGCGTCAAGGAGCCGCCGCGTGTCACCAAGCCCTATACCGAGGCGCAGTGGGCCGAAATCGAAAAGCTGGGCGATGCGGTCGATCAGGTGCTGCGCAACAACGACGTGCGCCTGACCATGGGCGGCGAGCCGACCTTTGTTTCCATAGACGACCGCTCGGGCGCTGAATGGCATACCGCCGCGGTCGGCCCCACCAAGCGCGCACTGGCCGACACCCTGATCCGCCGTCTGCAGGACCGTTTCGCGCCCGGCGGCCTTCTCCATTACGGTCAGGGCAAATGGTATCCGGGCGAGAGCCTGCCGCGCTGGGCCTTTTCGCTCTATTGGCGCACCGATGGCGTACCCTTATGGAAAAATTCCGACCGCATCGCGGCGGAGCACATGGACCACGCCCCCACGCTTGCCGATGCGAGGCTCCTGATCGACACCATCGCCGAAAAGCTGGGACTCGATACCTCTTATACAATTCCGGCTTACGAGGACTTCTGGCATCACCTGGGGCAGGAACGCCAGCTGGCCGCCAATGTCGATCCGCGCGATTCCAAGCTGGAAGATCCCGAATTGCGCGCCCGCCTGGCGCGCGTGTTCGAGCGCGGCCTGGGCCAGGCGGTGGGTTTTGCCCTGCCGCTGGAAAAAGGCGTGCATCGCTGGCTGAGCGAGCATTGGACGACCCGCAGCGGCCACCTGTTCCTGTTACCCGGCGATTCCGCGATCGGTTTTCGCCTGCCGCTGAATTCGCTGCCCTATGTGCCGCCCCAGGCCCGCACCTTCGTGCCGCCGCCCGATCCTTTCGCTCCGCTGCCGCCGCTGGAGCCACAGGACCAGAGCGGCCAAAGCTACAGCCATGGTGGCAATGGTGGGCTGGACCGCATGCCGCCGGCAACGCCGGAGCCCTTCCGCCCGGTCAATACCGCTGTCACCAGCCTGGTGAACGAGCCCGTGGTGCGCACCGCTCTTACCGTCGAACCGCGCGACGGGCGGCTGTGCGTGTTCATGCCGCCGGCTTTCACGGCGGGCGATTATTTCCACCTGCTCGCGGTGGTGGAGGAGGCGTCCGAAAAGCTTGGGGTCGCGGTGCATATCGAAGGCTATCCGCCACCCTTCGATCCGCGCATCAATGTCATCAAGGTCACGCCCGATCCTGGCGTGATCGAGGTCAATATCCATCCGGCGCGGAATTGGCGAGAGCAGGTGGACATCACCAAGGCGCTTTATGAAGAGGCGCATGCCAGCCGGCTTTCCACCGAGAAATTCCAGCTCGATGGCCGCCACACCGGAACCGGCGGCGGCAATCACATTGTGGTGGGCGCGGCCAATCCGCCCGACAGTCCCTTTCTGCGCCGGCCCGATCTGCTCAAGAGCCTGCTCGCCTATTGGCAGAACCATCCCTCGCTGTCCTATCTGTTCTCGGGGCTCTTCATCGGCCCCACCAGCCAGGCACCGCGCATCGACGAGGCGCGCCATGATGCGCTCTATGAGCTGGAAATCGCCTTTGGTGAGATTCCTCCCCGCAGCGCGGTGAATCTGCCGCCCTGGCTGGTGGACCGGGTGTTCCGTAATCTTCTGGCCGATTCCACCGGCAACACGCACCGCACCGAAATCTGCATCGACAAGCTCTATTCACCCGATGGCCCCACCGGCCGGCTGGGGCTGGTGGAATTCCGCAATTTCGAGATGCCGCCGCATGCGGAGATGAGCCTGGCGCAGTCGCTTCTGTTGCGTGCGCTGATCGCGCGTTTCTGGCGGGAGCCCTATCAGACGGGTCTGGTGCGCTGGGGCACGGGCCTGCACGACCGCTTCATGTTGCCGCATTTCGTCTGGAGCGATTTCGCCGATGTGATCGCCGACATGAACGCGCACGGCTTTGGCTTCGACCTGGAATGGTTCAGGCCGCATTGGGAGTTCCGCTTCCCCAGGATCGGTGCGGTCCAGTATGAGGATGTCGGCCTTGAGCTGCGCACCGCGCTGGAACCGTGGAATGTGATGGGCGAGGAAGGAACAGTCGGCGGCACCGTACGCTTTGTCGACTCTTCGGTCGAACGGCTGGAGGTCAAGGCCACTGGCCTGACCCAGGGCCGTCATCGCCTGCTGGTCAATGGCCGCACGGTTCCTTTGCGCGCCACCGCCCAAGGCGAAGCGGTGGCGGGCGTGCGCTTCAAGGCCTGGCAGCCCGCCCATGGGCTTCATCCCACCCTCGCCCCTGACGCGCCGCTGGTGCTGGAAATCTGGGATAGCTGGCGCAGGCGCTCGCTGGGCGGCTGCACCTATCATGTCGCCCATCCCGGCGGGCGCAATTTCGAGATATTCCCGGTCAATGCCAATGAGGCGGAAGGCCGGAGACTGGCGCGATTCGAGCCTTTCGGCTTCACGGGCGGGATGTTCGATGCCGCCAGAGAGGTATCCAACCCCGATTTCCCCTATACTTTGGATATGAGACGGGGAGTCTGAGTAGGAAGTGTCAGAAGTCGCAGAACCGCCAGGGGCCACGGCGCCCGCGCGCTTTGACGAGTTGCGCGATGCGTCGGGCGAGATCAGGCAGCATTGGCGCGCCTTCGCCCGCACCCTGACCGCGCTGTCGCCGGAGGAATTCGAACGCCGCCAGGCATCGGCGCGCGCCACCGTCCAGGATAATGGCGTCACCTATAATGTTTATGACGATCGTGGCGGCCAGGCGCGGCCGTGGCAGCTCGACATCGTGCCTTTCATCCTGTCGGCCGGCGACTGGAAACAGATCGAAGCGGCGGTGATCCAGCGCGCCATGCTGGCCGACCTGATCCTGCGTGATGTCTATGGCCCGCAGGCGCTGATCCGCGAAAGCGTGCTGCCGCCGCATCTGGTTACCGGCCATCCGCAGTTCCTGCGCCCCTTGTGCGGCGCGCGCCCGGCCCAGGACGTGCACGTACATCTTTATTCCGCCGATCTGGCACGCGGCGCCGACGGTTCGTGGAGAGTGATGGCCAGCCGCGCGGATGCACCGGGCGGGCTGGGCTATGCGCTGGAAAACCGGCTGGTGGTGTCCCAGACATTCCCCGAAAATTTCGGCGACATGCAGGTGGCCCGGCTGGCGGCCTTCTTCAACGCCTATCGCGAAAGCATCCTGGGACTGGGCGCCTCGCGCCGCGACCGCGCCGTGCTGCTCACGCCCGGTCCTTACAACGAAGCCTATTTCGAGCATGTCTATCTCTCCCACTATCTGGGGCTGACCCTGGTGCAGGGCGACGACCTTGCGGTGCGCGATGGCGAAGTATTCCTGAAAACGCTGACGGGGCTTGAACGGGTCGCCGCCATCTTCCGCCGCGTCGACTCCGATTTCTGCGACCCGCTGGAGTTTCGGGGCGACAGCGCGCTGGGCGTGCCAGGGCTGACGGAAGCGGTCCGCGCCGGCAGCGTGGTGCTCGCAAATGCGCTGGGCGGCGGGGTGATCGAATCCCCCGCCATGGACGCCTATCTGCCCAGTATTTGCCGCGCGCTTTTGGGCGAAGACCTGCGCATTCCCGACGTCTCCACCATCTGGTGCGGCACCGAATGGGGCCGCAAGGAAGCATTGGCGCGGATGGACCACAGCATCCTGCGCGACGCCTTCGATGCGCGCCCGCTCTTCTCGCGCAGGTCCACCGCCCGGCTGGGCAGCGATCTCAGCAACGAAGAACGCGAACGCCTCATCGCCCGCCTCAATCGTCGCGGCGAGACCATGGTGCTGCAGGAAATCTCCCCGCTCGGCCTGGCCCCGGTGTTCGAGAAGGGCCAGTTCGGCGCCAAGCCGATTTCGCTGCGCGTCTTCGCCGCCTGGACACCCAACGGCTGGATGGTGATGCCGGGCGGACTGACGCGCGTCGCCGCCAACGATACGGTGCGCGCGCTGTCGATGCAGTCTGGCGCGTCCAGCAAGGACGCCTGGGTCCTGTCCACCACGCCGGTGGACAATTTCAGCCTGTTGACCAATGGCGGACGCCCGCTGGAGATCAAACGCCACGGCGAGTCCGCGCCCAGCCGCGCCATGGACAATCTGTTCTGGCTGGGCCGCTATGCCGAACGCACGGAAAATTTCGTGCGCATCCTGCGCTCGGTCGCCGCCCGCGTCAGCGATGAGCCGGCCGGCGCGCTGGAAGTGGCGCGCAAGCTCTTGATCCCCTTCAGCCAGGCCAGCGATACGCCCATCGAGGCCATCGCCGACGAGCAGGAGCTGGCCGAGGAGCTGCAGGTTCTGATTTACAGTCCCAGACATTCCAGAGGGCTGCAGAAGCTTTTGTCGCGCGTCGAACAGACCGCCTGGTCGGTGCGCGACCGCCTGTCGCTGGACACCTGGCGCACCATCCACGCCATGACCGGCCAGATGCTGCCGCCCGCCAACATCCCGTTCGAGGCGCCGGGCGCGCGCTTCTACCTGGACTCGCTGGTGCGTCGCGCCGCTGCCTTGTCGGGCCTGTCGGCGGAAAACATGACGCGTGGTCCCAATTGGCTGTTCATGGAGCTGGGGCGGCGGGTGGAGCGGGCCCAGCATCTGGCCTGGCTGGTGCGCCAGACCGTGGGCCATGCGGATGCGCGCGAGACCGAGCATATGCGCATCATCCTGGAAATCGCCGACAGCGCCATGACCTATCGCTCACGCTATCTGAATGTCTTCCAGCTGGTGCCGTTCGTGGACTTGCTCCTGCTGGACGAGAACAATCCGCGCTCCTGCGCCTTCCAACTGGCGGCGATCGAAAGCCACCTGCGCGAACTGCCGCGCATCACGAGGGCCCAGATCAATGACGTGCCGGGCACCATCGCCCATGAGATGCGGGACGCAACCGCCAATGCCCATCCCGCACGCCTGGCTTTCTGCGAATCGGGCACACGGACGGGTCTGCTCGAGCTGACCGACACCATCACCACCAGCGCCGCGGAATTGTCGGACGCCATTGCCGACGCATATTTCCAGCATGCCAGCCGCAGCCGCACCGGCGGCGGCCCGGTGGTGGACGCCTGACATGGAATATTTCGTCCGCCACCGCACCACCTATCGCTATCTGCAGGATGTTTCCCATTCCTGGCATCTGGCGCATTTGCGCCTGCGCACCACGTCGACCCAGACCGTTCATGAGAGCGGCGTCACCTTGTCGCTGGAGACTGCAAGCCGGATAGGCCGCGAGGACTATTTCAAGAACCCTTGCGAATGGTTTTCCATCGACCACCCTCACAATCATCTGGAAGTGCTGGCGGAGAGCCGCGTGACGGTCGAGCCCGCACCGGAGCGCCTGTCGCGCGACAGCCTGCCCTGGGAAGAGGTGCGCGCGCTGCTCGAGAATCCGCAGGACGATGAGGCCCGCGACGCGGTGCAGTTCCAGTTCGATTCGCAGCTGACCAAATTCCACAGCGACATCGCCGCCTATGGCGGAGCGAGCTTTCCGCCGCATCGCCCACTGCTGGCCGGCGCCATCGAACTGATGAACCGCATCCACAAGGACTTCCGCTACGACACCACCGTCACCGATGTGACCACGCCGGTGGACCGGGTGTTCGAGATTCGCGCCGGCGTCTGCCAGGACCTGGCCCATGTCGGCATCGCCTCCATGCGCGCGATCGGCCTGCCGGCGCGCTATGTCTCGGGCTATCTGCTGACCGAACCCCCGCGCGGCAAGCCGCGGCTGTTGGGCGCCGATGCCAGCCACGCCTGGTTCAGCGTCTGGGCGCCGCCTTTCGGCTGGGTGGACCTCGACCCCACCAACAACCTGATTGTCAGCGAAAGCCATGTCACCGCGTCCTGGGGCCGCGACTATAGCGATGTCGCGCCGGTCGCCGGCATCATCCTGGGCGGCCATGATCATGTGGTGGAGGTGGGCGTGGACGTGATTCCGGTGAATCATGCCATGCCCGAACTGCCCCACATTGCTCCCGAAAGCCCAGCGGCCTCGTGACCCCCTTCCTGATCCTTGCCCTTGCGGCCGGCGCATGTGCCGCCACCATGACGGGCGGCCTGTTTGCCCTGCGCTTCAAATCCCTGCTTCCCATCGCGATGGGCTTTTCCGCTGGGGCCGTGATCGGCGTCGCCTTTTTCGATCTGGCGCCGGAAGCACTGCTGGCGGGTCATGGCATTTACGATTCGCGCGTCCTGCTGACGGTCGCCGCGGGCGGCTTCTTTCTCTACACGGTGCTGGACCGAATGGTGGCGCGGCATGATTGCGAAGACCAGGCAGGCCCGTCGCGCGGCATGCTGGGGGCGGCCAGTTTTTCGGCGCACAGCATTCTGGATGGCTTCGCCATGGGCGTTGCCTTTCACGCCAGCCGCGAGATCGGGCTGGTGGTCGCCACCGCGGTGCTGTCACACGATTTCGCCGACGGCCTCAATACCGTGACGGTGGTGACAAGGAACGGCGGCTCGCGCGGCTTCGCATTGCGCTGGCTGGCGGTGGATGCGGCGGCACCCATCCTGGGCGCGTCGCTGAGCCTTCTGATCGCGCCCGGCGCAAATGTATTGGCGTTCCTGCTGGCGCTGTTCTGTGGCTTCTTCCTGCATATCGGCGCCAGCGAGCTTTTGCCGGAGAGCCATCGCGCTTTCCCACGCCCGACCACGACACTCGCCACCCTCACAGGTGCGGCGTTTCTGTACGCCGTGACCTCGCTGGTAAGTTAATCAAGCGCAGGTCGTTCGCATGGCTGGCCGCCATGCTCACCCCCTTTAGCGCGAAGCATAGCGACAGCGTATGGACGGGGGAGGTGGTTTCAGCGATCGAGGCAAGCGCAGCGAGCCAAAAGTAAGCTGAAACCGGAGGGGGTTCACTTAATCTCAGTCAGCAACGGCTTGCCCGCAAAATGCGCGTCCAGATTGTCCAGCACCAACTGGCTCATGGCGCGCCGGGTTTCCAGCGTGGCGCTGCCGACATGCGGTTCCAACACCACATTGTCCATGCCGAACAGCACTTCGGGCACTTGCGGCTCGCCCGCGAACACATCCAGCCCCGCGCCACCCAGCTTGCCGGACACAAGCGCCTCCACCAGCGCGTCTTCATCCACCACCGCGCCACGCGCCACATTGACCAGGATGCCATCCGGACCCAACGCCTCGATCACGTCCTGATTCACGATCTTCTGTGTTTCAGGCGTGGCGGGGATGATGATGATCAGGAAGTCGCTGTTCTTCGCCAGCTCCACCAGGCTGGGATAATATTGGTAGCTCACATCGGCCACGGGACGGCGGCTGTGATAGGCGACGGTGTTGTTCATCGCCTCGGCGCGCTTGCCGATTTCCCTGCCGATGCGGCCCATGCCCAGAATGCCCACCCGCTTGCCGCTGGCGCGCTGCGGCGCCAGGGGATATTCGCCTTCCTTGGGCCAGCGGCCGGCGCGCACATAGCGATCCGTCACCACGAGCCGGCGCGCGGTCATGATCATCAGCCCGATGGCGAGATCGGCGACGTCATCGTTCAGCACCTCGGGCGTGTTGGTGACGGGAATGCCCCTGGAGCGCGCATATTCGACCGGAATGCCGTCATAGCCCACGCTGGCCGAGGCGATGATCTCCAGCTTGGGCATGCGGTCGATCATCTCCGGCGGCGGTCCGGAATGGCCGTTGGTCACGCAGCCGCGCACGATGTCCGCTACCTTGTCGAAATCGGCCTTGCCATGCAGGCGATAGCGCGCCGCCAGCTCTTTCTGGACTTCGGGCCGAAGCGGCACCAGTTGCAAAATGTCGATCATCAGGGGGATTCCGCCATCGTTTTCATCACATCGAGTGCGTCGCTGAAACGCTTGGTGCGCTGCTCGCGATTGGCAATCTTGGCCTCGGTCGTGCCCAGCGGCGCCTGGTCATAGAACAGCGTGTAGACGATCTTGGTCTTCCTGCCGCGGTCCAGCGGTTCCACCGACAGGGTGCCGTGATAGAAGATCGGCGATTCCGGCTGCACGTCCGACGCCGGCTGGGCATAGCTGTAGGAATAGGGCGTCGTCGCCACGATGACCTCGTCGGTCTTGCCGTTGAGACGGCGGTTGGTGCCCACACTGACCTGATTGCCCGTCGTGACCACGCAGGTCACTTTCAGCCAGGTCGCGATGGAGCAGTAAGGACCGATCTTGGCCCAGGTCTGGTCGGGTGTCCGGTCCACCACCTTTTCCATCAGGATGGTGGTGAATTCCGGCGCCGCCTGCGCGGAAGTGACCGCCAGCATCGCCAAAGCGATTGCTGCGCTTGCGAAAAACCCTGTTCTCATCTTGTCGCTCCTTCGCTTTGCGCGCCTGTTGATCCCTGATAAAACGCCGTGGGCTTGCGCGCAACACGGCATAAGCGCGCGTCGAAGGACAGCATGTTTCGCATCATCGTTCCGGCGCTGGCTTTGTGTCTTGCGGCCGGCAATGCCTCCGCCAAAGACCTCAACATCCTGACCGGCGCGGGCATGTCCATGCCTGTCCGCCAGCTTGCCGCCGATTTCGGCGCGAGGATGGGCGTCCATGTCACGGTGGTCAGCGACACCGCTGGCGGCGTGCAGAAACGCATGGAGCAGGGCGAGAAATTCGACCTGGTGATCGGCACCCAGGCGGTGATGGATACACTGACCAGGGAAGGCAAGGTCGCGGCCGCGCATTCCGACCTTGCGCAGATGGTGGCCGGCATCAGCGCCAGGAAAGGCACACCAAAACCCGCCATCACGAATGGCGCCGCGGTGAAGGCGACTTTGCTGGCAGCCAGAAATATTTCCTATGTCGATCCCGCGATGGGTGGCATCACTGGCGTCTTCTTTCTGCAACAAGCCGACAAACTGGGCATTGGCAACGAAGTGCGGGGCAACGCGGTGCTCAAGCCCAATGGCACCGGCGTGGCCGAAGCCGTGGCCAAGGGAGATGCCGAATATGGCGTCACCCTGATCAGCGAAATGTTGCCCAACAAGGATGTGACGGTCTGGCCGCTGCCCGACGATTTGCAGATGACCACCATCTATGCCGCCGCCCTTGCGACCAATGCCGAAAACGCAATGGACGCGCGTGGGATGCTGAACGACCTTCGAGGCCCAAAGGGCCGCGACGCAAGCCTCAATGCCGGTCTGAAACCGGTGCAAAATTAACCAGGGAGACATTCATGGATCGCCGCACATTCATTTCCGTCACGGGCGCGGGCGCTGCTGCAGCCGCCGCCGGTGGCATGCCTGAGGCCTCAGCCGCGCCCAAGCACAAGGCCGCGATGGGCGGGGCTTGCGCCAGCGCCAGCCTGCCGCCGCTAAAGGCCCGGCTGGGCCATCAGTTCGGCACCCTGACCGACAAGTCCGCCGCCTGGGTGGCGCGCTTTGGCGTGGACGCCATCTGCACCAACCCGCAGACTTCCGATCCCGAGCGCCTCTATCCCACCGCGGAAGAGATGAACAAGATGCTCGACCTTGCCAACAAGTGGAAGCTGAAGGTGGAGCTGGTGGACAGCGTGCTCCTGACTTCCTCGCTGATCGACAAGGAGAAGCACCCCGCCATCATGCTGGCCCAGAGCCCGGAGCGTGACCGCGATATCGAGGCGTTCCAGAACCATATCAAGACCTGCGCGCAGACCGGCATCCGCACCCTGAAATACAACATGTCCATCCTGGGCGTGGTGCGCCTGGATGAAGTGCCGGGCCGCGGCGACACGCTCTACAACCGCTGGAACTATGAAGACGCGGTGGCGAAGAACCCGCCGCTGACCCGCGCCGGCGTGGTCAATGCCGACGCCTTCTGGGAACGGATCGACTACTTCCTTTCCCATGTCGTGCCGGTGGCCAACGAGTACAAGGTCCGCATCGCCTGCCATCCGCAGGACCCGGGAATGCCCCCACAAGGCTATCGCGGCGTCGATCGGGTGCTGGGCACCATCGACGGGCTGAAGCGCTTCGTCGGCATGCACGAAAGCCCTTATCACGGCCTGAATTTCTGCCAGGGCACGGTGTCGGAAAACCTGTTCCATCCCAATGAGGAACTGCCCGACGTAATCCGCTATTTCGGCAGCCGCAAGAAGATCTTCAATGTCCACTTCCGTAACATCCGGGGCGGCCGCAACAACTTCGTCGCCGAGATGTTCCCCGACGAGGGCGATGTTGATTTCGTCAAGATGCTGAAGGTCTATCGCGAGGTGGGCTATGAAGACCTGCTGATGCCCGACCACTCGCCGCGCGTTCCCGGCGAATCGAACGACGAATCCGCGCGCGAGAACTTCCCGTTTGAGTTCGGTTATATCCGCGGCCTGATCCACGCCGAAAAGCATCTCGTCTGAACAAGACTGCTTAATCAGAAGATTATGGAGCGCCGCCTTCCGGGCGGCGCTTTTTTTTGCGCGTTTCGCAATTTCATTCGGGCCAGACGTGAACCACAGGCACGACGCACCGCAGGAGCGGGGGCAGGATGCGCACCAACATCACGCATCGCACCGCGTCACTCGCATTCTTTTCTTCGCGCGAGAGATATTCGCACAGAACCCTGTTCATCTAGATGAACCTCAGATGAATGATGGGGAACCTTCGCCACATTGATGAACCGCGGATGAACATATCGATGAACGCGCGTGCGATTTGGCACCGATAGAATGGGCATTAGATGCATCGCGCGGATTTTCATCGCGCGTGTAAGAACTCGTTTGCTGCTTTCAAGTGTTCCGCGCGCAGAAAAACAAGTTTCGACTCGCAAACGTCAAAAATTGGGCGCATTGTAATCATTACGAGCGCAGCAATGGGGCTGGGCTCTCCGTACACAGAGAAATCGCATGTCGCGAATAGCGAAGGCCGCGCTGGCCGCCGCATTGCTGAACTGCGGCTTGTTGACTGCTTCAGCGGACGATAGTTCCACCTCTGGTCAATGGCTCAAGGACGGGGATTGTTCCCTGTACAGCGCCGGAGCGGGCCCCAGCGATACCGTGCGATGGACCGGGGAATGCGTGGACGGCTATGCCGAAGGTCTCGGCACCGCCACCTTCACCCATGACGGTCAGACGCAGAGTTTCACGGCCAATTTCGCCCGTGGCATTATCCCCGACGGCCATGTCATCACCCGCTGGGGCCAGGGCTGGAGCTATGACGGAGAGACCGTCGGCGGCCGCTTCAATGGCGCGGGCATTCTGACCACCAACACATCCGACCGTTTCGAAGGCCGATGGACCGACGGCAAGATGAATGGCTTTGGCATCCTGCGCCGCCCCAATGGCGAACTTTATGCCGGCGACTGGAAAGACGATAAGCCCAACGGCGCGGGCGAGCTGCGCCGCCCCGACGGCACAAAGATCGGCGGCACCTTTGTCGACGGCAAGCTTGCCCTGGCGAAATCTTCTGGCGACACCGCCCAGCCTGTTAAAGTTGCCGCGGCCCAGACGACATTGGATGCATCCAAGAATTCCAATGCGCCCTTCGGCAGCGTGTCAGGCAAGACCCTGATTGGCGTCGATGGTTCCTCCATCGCGCTGACCCTGATCGAAGGCGGTATGGAACTTCAGGTCATTCCCGCCGACGGCACCGCGAAAAAAACCACCTTCACCTTCATGACCGACCGCATGGGCACGGTGGTGGAAGACAGCGGCAGCCCCAGCGCCGGCTCCAGCGTAACCGGTTTCTTCCGGCTCACCGGCAAGGGGGTTGAAATCCGCTACTCTGATGGCCGTTCCGCCATGCTGTCATCCAATCCCGATGGCGGCGTGCAGATGGCGCTGGACGGTGACGCGGGATCCTCCTGCCGCGCCTGGTATCCGGCGGGCCATGCGTTCAGTGACGCCGAGAAAAAAATCGCGCTGAACGCCTATGCCACCAAGCTGGGACTGCCGGTTTCGGCCAGCGACACCAGCAATGGCTGCTCGGCGCCAGCAACCGCGCAGCCGGCCACCATCGCTCCCACCACGCCGGCACCCGGCACGGCCGCGCCGTCGGCCGCCATGCCCAAGGCGCGGCCCGAACGGCACGTTCAGGCCAAGGCGCCGCAGGCCCGTGCCACCAAGACGTCCTATCACATCGGCGACTATCAGCCCGCGTCCAATCCCAAGGCAGGGCTTGAAAGCGTGGCGGTGAAGACGTCGGAAATCCACACCATCGATGGCGGCGCCATCGCGGTGCCATCGATCAGCGGCGGCATGGCCATGTCGGCCCCGCCGCCCTCGATCGCGGCCACCGATCGCAACGACGCCACACACTGCCTGAAGGTGGACAGTGATGGCGGTCACTGGGGCTTCCGCAACGGTTGCGACTTTGCGGTGCAGTTCGCTTATTGCATGGCGGGCGGCAGTGACGGCCTCAGCGCCTGTGGCAATCATGATGCGGTCACCACCAGCGCCACCGGCAGCGTTGCCGCGAACGGCTTCGGCGCCCTGATGACCGACAACAGCCTGCAGGAGAAAGACGCGCCCCACAACTTCCGCTGGATCGCCTGCAACGGCGGTGCCGGTGAAGTGGTGGCGCATCTGGATCATTCCGAACCCCCGGCTGGACGCTGCGAGCGCGCCCATACCGCGGCCAACTAAGGGACTGGGACCATGCTCAAGACAACATGTGCGACGATCGCGTTATGCGCTTTGGGTATTTCTTTGGCGGAGCCGGCGCTGGCCGCCGGCTGCGCCAACCCCGCCGAAGCCGCGGCGCTCAAGACCGCGGTGATGCAGCAGGAGCTGATGGTGGCGGCGCTTCAGTGTCACGAGACGAGCGCCTATAACCGCTTTGTCATCGCCTACCGGCCCGAACTGCAGGACTCTGACGCCGCCCTCAAGGCCTTCTTCGTGCGGCGTGGTGGCGAGCACGGCGAGGCCGGCTATGACACCTTCAAGACCAAGGCGGCCAACCTGTCGGCGCTGGAACAGGCGCGCGACGCCAATGCCTTCTGCGCCGATGCGCATGCCTTGTTCCAGGCGGCGCTGGCCAACCGCGGCAGCCTGATGAGCTTTGTCGAAAGCCGTTCCAACGGTACCGAGATCGGCAATGTCTGCGTGGAATCCAGACCCGCGCCGCTGCCCGTACGTGCCGCCGAGGCTGGGCCGGTTGAGGTCACCCCAGTGCCGGTGGCAGCGGCTGCGGTGAAGATCCCGACCGCGCCGGTCAAGGTGGTCGCCGCGCCGGCCCGACCCGCGGCCATCAAGGTGGCCGATGTAAAGCCTGCCGATGAAGCGGTCGGCGGCGTGCCGGCCTATGCCGGCCCCGCCATCCCTTATCGCAACCCTGACGCGGCCCCGCCGCTTGCAGCCGACCGCAACGGCAACCGCGACTATGCGCATGACCAGGGTGACGAGGACCAGGCCCAGTCGGCCTATGCGACCGAGGATGACGCGCCGCCACCGCCCCCGCGCTATTACCAGATCCGCAATCGCACCTATTCGTACGGCGATTACGGCAATTATGCCCCGCCGCCGCCGCGTACCTACACCTATGGCCCGCCGTCCGGCTGGAGCAACTACAACTATCCGGCGCCGCCGGCCAGTTATGGCTGGTACCCGCGGGGCGCCTATTCCAACTGGTAGGACCCGCGCCTCAACCCATCATCTGCAACTTCGCCTCGCCCCGGAAACGGGGCGGGGCGTTTTTCTAGCCGCTCGCTCAAGCTCAGGGCGTTCGGCACTCAAATCGGTCGTCGCGCGACGCTGCCGCTAGCGACAGACCGATTTGTCCGCTCCGCGGTCGCTCCTCACTCCACCCGTTCCAGCTTGCCGATCATCAGGATATAGGCCAGCGCCCCAATCACCGCGACCGTCGCGATATAGGCAAGACCGGGCGCGAAATTTCCCTGCCTTGCGAGATAGCCGATGATCAGCGGCGTGGCGATGCCCGACAGGTTGGAGATGAAATTGAAGGTGCCGCCGGTCAGCCCGATCAGCGGCTTGGGCGCGATATGGGAAATCAGCGACCAGCCGATGGACGCCATGCCGTTGCCGAAGAAGGCCAGGCACATGAAGGCGATCACATATTCGGGCTGATCGACGAAATTGGCGCCGATGATGCTGGAAGACAGAAGCAGGCCGAAGATGATGGGCGTCTTGCGCGCCGTGCCCAAGGTGCGGCCGCTGCGCAAAATCCGGTCGGACAGAAAGCCGGAAAGCTGGGTGCCGATGAAGGCGGCGATGAAGGGCAGCGAGACATAGATGCCCGACTTCAGGATGCTGAGATGGCGGAACTCCACCAGATAGGTGGGAAACCAGGTGAGGAAAAACCACTGGCTGGAGGTGACGGCGAACTGGCCGATATAGGCGCCCCACAGCTTTTTGTATTTGAACACCGTGCCGATGTCGGCCCAGCTCAGCTTGCGTTTCTGTTTGTTGGCGTTGGCCGTCCCCAAGTCCACCAGCCCGCCCCCGGTTTCGATCAGCGCGATCTCCGCTTCGTTGGCGCTTCTGGACTCGCGCGGGGTACGATAGACCAAGAGCCACACCAGGCCCCACAACATGCCGCCAATGCCGGTGGTGAAGAACACGCTGCGCCAGCCGTGATTGGCGACCAGCCAGACCAGCAGTGGCTGCAGGAAAGCCAGCCCGATGAACTGGCCGGAGATGTAGAAACCAATGGCGCCGCCGCGCTCGCGGTCGGGAAACCAGCTGGTCACCACCTGGTTGTTGATCATGTAGGACGGCGCTTCCAGCGCCCCGATCAACAGGCGGATCAGGAACAGGCCGATGAAGCTGCCGACAATGCCGAGACACGCGGTGGCCAACGACCACAAGATCAGGATGCCGGGATAGAAGTAGCGCGGCCGGATCCGGTCCACCAGGAAACCGCCGGGCATCTGGCCAAAGGCATAGGTCCAGCCGAAGGCCGACAGGATCCAACCCATATGCACGGTGTCGAACCCCAGCTCCTTGTGCATGGCGGGCGCAGTGATGGAGATGTTGCTGCGATCCAGATAGGTGATGACCACGCAGACGAAGATCATCAGCATGACACGGTAGCGCGTGCGGGTCGGCTGGCCGGCCGTTGTTATTGTCATTTCACCACTCCGCAAAAGATCCGTCTTCATGCCGCCAGACCGGCGGGCGCCAGCGATGGCCTTTTTCCGCACCCCGGCGCACGGCTTCTTCATTCACGGTGATGCCAAGGCCGGGGCCGGGCGGAATCGCCACATGGCCGTCGGCATAGGCAAACACCGAAGCATCGGTCACATAATCCAGAAGGTCGTTGGTCTGGTTGTAATGGATGCCCAGGCTCTGCTCCTGGATCACGGCGTTGTGGCAGACCGCATCGAGCTGCAGGCAGGCCGCCAGCGCAATCGGGCCCAGGGGACAATGCGGAGCCAGCGCCACGTCATAGCTTTCCGCCATGGCCGCGATTTTTCGGGTTTCGGTGATGCCGCCGGCATGCGAGGGATCGGGCTGGATGATGTCCACCAGACCGTCGCTCAGGATCTTCTTGAAATCCCAGCGCGAGAACAACCGCTCACCCAGCGCGATAGGCGCCGAGGTGTGGTTGGCGATTTCCCTTAGTGCCTCGGCATGTTCGCTCAGCACCGGCTCTTCCAGGAACATCAGATGGAAGGGGTCCAGTTCCTTGGCCAACTGCTTGGCCATCGGTCGATGCACCCGGCCATGGAAATCCACCGCGATGCCGAAATCGGGCCCCATGGCGTCGCGCAACGCCCCCACCCGGGCGATCACCGCGTCCAGCTTGGCATGGCTGTCGAGGTATGAAAGTTCCTCCGTCGCCAGCATCTTGATGGCGGAAAAGCCGCACGCTTGGGCTTGCCTGGCGCCTTCTATGAGCTTCTCAGGCCGGTCACCGCCGATCCAGCTATAGACCCGCATCTTCCGGCGCACCGGGCCGCCCAGAAGCGCATGCACCGGCTGGCCCAAAGCCTTGCCCTTGATATCCCACAGCGCCTGATCGATGCCGGCCAGCGCGCTCATATGGATGGCGCCGCCCCGGTAGAAACCACCGCGATACAGCACTGTCCAATGGTCCTCGATTGCGCCGGGGTCCTTGCCCACCAGATAGTCTGCCAGTTCGGCGACGCAGGCCGCGACCGTCTCCGCGCGGCCTTCCACCACCGGCTCGCCCCAGCCGGCGATGCCTTCGTCAGTCTCGATCTTCAGAAACAACCAGCGCGGCGGCACCACAAAGGTGGTGAGCTTGGTGATCCTCATGCCCGCCTGTCCGTCCCGAACCCCTGTCTCTCCCGCCCCCAAACGGGCGGCGGCTTTTCACGCCTTGCATCAGACAGTGACCGGCTTTCAGCCTTGGCGCAATCCTTGCGCGAAGGCCCGCTTTATCGGCCAGCCGCAAGCAAGTTGTCGCGGCGACTGGGGCAGCCGCGTGCGCGAACGCGTCCAACTATTTCGCCGCGTCATCCTTGAGATAGCTCGCGCTGAGCGTGCCCTTGTCCCGGGCTATGCCAAGCAGGGTCGGATAGAACTGCACGAAAGTCGTGTCCACCGCGCCGTGATCCTTGTGGCAGGAATAGCAATTGGCGGTTTGCGGCATCAGCTTGCCGGCCGCCTTGCCATCCGATGACACGAAAAAGGCCCAGCCGCCGGGGAAACGCGCGCTGTCCTTCACATGGATTTCCAGGTTCATCACCCCGGTCTGAAAGCGTCCGCTTTTGGAGAGCGTGCCAGCGGACTCGGCAATGCGATTTTCCTTCACCAGCACGGTCTGCTCGGGCCAGGTGCCGGTCCTTAGAAATGCCTTATAGGCTTCCTGGTTGACGAACACATTGTCCAGCATGTGCATCTGACCGGGACCCGGCTCACTGGCCGTGCTGTAGTTCAAGTCGAGGCTGGATGTGAGAAACACCCAGTCGCGGTAATCGGCCGGCACCGCCATCTTGTCGTCGCCGGGATATTGCGGCGCGGCAAGCGCCACGCCCGCCGCCAGAAGCAGCCCGCCCAGGATCTTGCCGAAATGCTTCATGGAACGCCCCACCAGTCGCGTTCCGATCTAAAAGGTCAGGCGTCGCTTGTGCAACCGCGATCGCAGGCCCCCAGGCATGCGCAGGCGTAATCCTGCGCCTTCGATGCCAGGAATTGCGCCAAGGCTTCCTTCAGCAGCTGCTGGCGCGTGCCGCCGCTTTTGACCGCCACAATACCCAGCCGTTCATAGTCGTGGGCCGACATGCGCACCGAGCAGGAACGCTCTTTGCTGGGTGGCGGCGGCGGCGGCGCGGCGATGGCGGGGCGCACATCGCCGTGCCACGATGGTGGCGTGGCGGCCGCCGCTTCCTGCGCCCAAGGCCGGGCTTCGCCCTTGCGCGCGAGCAGGCTTGAGGTGATGGATGCGAATCTCGGGCTGCTCATTTACTTCCCCAGTGTGATCCGGCGGGCGAAAGATCGGTGGCGCGGCGGCCGAAGACGCGCCGGTCGTTGAGACGAGGCTCGACCAGCACCCTGCGCTCAATCCCCAATCGCCGCTCGGGTTCCTCATAGACCGGCTGCTCCAATACCGGCGGCAAAACATCCTCCACGCTTTCCACGCCCGCCGACAGAAGCGCATTGACGGACAGACGGTCCGCGCGCACCTCCGGCAGGAGAGCCGGATCGCGAACGATGCGCGAAAGCTTCTCCTGTATGTAGAGCCAAAGCTCGGTGATTTCCCTGGCCGACTGTGAATTGGGCACAACTTCGCCCACGGTGCGGCCGTCGATCATGCTGGCGGCGAAATCCACACGGTGATGAATGGTGACCGGCGCCACCGTGCCATGCTGGGAAAGCGCCACCGCGCTTTCGCCGGTGATCCGGGCCCGGGCGGTCGCGGCATTGACGACGAAGATCACGGGCTTGCCATGGCGTTCGGCGATATCGACCGTCGCCCCGACGGCGCGCAGATCGTGCGGGCTTGGACGGGTCGGCACCAGCACCAGATCGGCATGCGCGACGACCTTGGAAATGGACTGGGTGATTGCGGGCGGCGTATCGATCACCGCGATGCGGGTGCCCATGCGCGCCAGCCCCGCCAGCGCGTCTTCCAGGTCGGGCAGGCCCGCCTTGACGAAATGCGGCGCCGGCGCCTGGCGGGCATTCCACCAATGGGCCAGCGAGCCTTGCGGATCGGTGTCGATCAGGGCGATATCGCCGGCGCCCTGGCGCACGGCTTCGACCGCCAGATGACCGGACAGGGTCGTTTTGCCCGATCCGCCTTTCTGGGAAGCTGCTACAATAATGTACATGGCATAAGCCCTGACAGCGTCGAGCGTCCAGCATTGCCGCAGGGCTATTTCGCCCCCGTGAAGGGCGGCCGTGCAATTTGTCTATAATAAGACAGGTATTTGACGCCCAACCCGGCGCAAGTCGCAGAAGCCGGCTTGGATGGGGGCCGGCCAGACCTTATAAACACCCCATTCACCGGGATCTTGGGGAGCGCCTGATGAGAAAGACGATCACCGGCATTACTGCCCTGGCTCTCGCACTGGGCGTTTCCATCATGACGCTGAAGGCGCAGACCGCCGCGCGCAATGTGTGGGATGGCGTCTATTCCGCCGACCAGGCGGCGCAGGGCAAGGACTTGTTCGCCAACAAATGCGCCACCTGCCACGGCGCCGACCTGAATGGCGCGGAAATGGCGCCACCGCTGGTGGGCGCGACCTTCCTGGGCGACTGGGTCGGACAATCGATGGACGATCTCTTCACGCGCATCCACACCACCATGCCGGCCAACGATCCGGGCAGCCTCTCCAATGCGCAGACCGCGCAGGTGCTGTCTTATATTTTGCAGGTAAATCAGTTTCCGGCGGGATCGGGCGCGCTGCCAAGCGATGACGCGGCGCTGGGCCAGATCGCCGTTACGGCAGAAAAGCCGGCGAAGTAAAATAAAGACGGGATCGCGCCTGTCAGAGCGAGAACCACTCGACGGCGTTGTATATCGTTTCGATCTGGCTGGCAGCCGTGACAAAGGAACGATTATAGTCGGACGCGCCGAACGCGCCGTCAGCCTTGTCGTCGACTCCCAGCGGGAGCACTATGCGTTCCCCGCAGGTGATTTTTCCGTCGGCCTTGAACAAGGGCCCGCTGGTGCGGCCGCAAGCCGGTTCCGATACCACACGCATAAGACCGGCCTGCGCCTGCGGAAAGATTTCGGGCGGATGCAGTTCGCGCAAGGGCGTGCCTCGGAAGCTTTTTCCACAAGCAACCATCATGCGATTGCCCGCCAGCCGGGCGGTGAATTCCTTCGTGGTCCGGTCATAGCGGAAGACCCAGATCAGACCGAAATAGGGCGCAAGAGCGGTCGGCCGCAGGTCGGACCAGGACGGCATCCTCCGATCTTTGCGCACTTCGTTCCAGTGAGCGGCGATGGCCCGAAGCGCCGGCGATTCTATCTTCCTGTCGAAACAGGAAAAATCGCCCATGGTCATCGGATCGAACATGGCCGGATAAGAAGCGACAGCCGTTAAAAATTTATCCGCAAGATAAACCTAACGGATGTTAGGCATACGGATCTGCCGGTGCGGGCCTGACTTTCTTAGCTCTGGCTTATCTCTGGACGCGACGTCTCTACGCGCGGCCGCTAGGCTGACGCTAGGCCGCCCAGTCACCGCTTGCATTCATTCGCGCCCAGTCCGGGGTCGAAACTCTGATCGAAGCGGGGTTCCCTGCCGCTTGCGTGATAAGCGTGGCCGAGGATGCGCCTCCAGGCTTGCGTAACGTCGCAAAAGGCGAGGGGCTTCTGGCCACGTTCATCTGCAACCGCGCGCTGAATAAAATGCTACGCGGAAATTTCGCGAGATGGCGTTCCGTGACACTCAAGTTCCATATCGCAGTCATACGTCGAGTCAAATTCGTTGTCGCCGCATCGGATCAATGGCAGCGCAATCAAGCCAAAAAAGCCGACGAGTATGGACTTCCAGCAACAGGCCCAAGAAATCCTGAGTTCCTCTGAAAGCCGGAATGCCAAGGTGCTATCATCGTGCCTTGGCTGCAATGATGCAGCCATCGCGAACTGAGGTTCTGGATGTAAGGAGGTCTACCATGTGTGATTACTCCTTGGAGTCTTTTGCGCGCAGAGATGCGAAATCAGGTGATCAACTCAGGACAAACAAGATCGGGGGTTATGGATCGATCGGCCTTGTTGCGCCTGATGCGCCAAAAACCGCCGTTTGCCTGCGCGCCGGCACGCGGCTCATCGTTTCGGGCGTTCCGACTCTTTTGCAGAAAGCCTGGGGCGTCAGGGAAGTGGCGATCGCGACCTTTGAGCAGCGCGATGCCACTAGTCTGATGGGGCTATGGGGCCGCGACGGCCGTTACCGTGATGGAGTCAGATTCGATGACGCAGATCATCGGTTTGTTCTTTTCCAGGAGTTCCCTGTCGGAATCGAAGTGTCCGTGGAGATGATCCCGGGAGTGTCTCAAGGGACAATCCAGGATAAGACACAGCCGGAATTGATTTCTGCGTAAGCCGATGTCGTGAGGGTCCGAAACTCTAAATCGGGCTCTCACGCTTTGACGTGGAAACCAGGGAGAACCGTGGTGAAACGGGCCCCGGAAGTGGTGCCGCCTGCGTGACTCGAACACGCGACCCCATCATTACGAATGATGTGCTCTACCGGCTGAGCTAAGGCGGCCGACGGACCAACCGTCGAAGACGGCGGGGAAACTACGCATCCCGCCCCCGGAGCGCAATCCGGAAAATCAACGCCAAAACTGCCCTGAACCCCTTAATTCACGGTTTCGCCCGCCAAAGCGAGCGGTCGGTCTCTTCAACAGTCCTCCGGCCCGTCGCTGCGCTCCGGGCGTTCGCTGCTTTCGCCGGTCCAATGGACCCGCTCACGCGCGCCACTACGCTGTCGCTAGGCGCTCCGCGCGCCGCAGCTCACCTCCTAATTCCCCGTTTCGCCGTAGGAAATCCGCCAGATCTTGCCCTTGTTGGAGTCCGCGACATAGAGCGCTCCGTCAGGCCCCACGGCCACGCCCACCGGGCGGTAGGCCGCGGTCTTGACGTTCTTGTCGCCCGGATTGGCACCGGCAAAGCCGTCGGCGAAGACCACTGGTTTGCCGGCCTTACCGCCGGAGAAGGGCACGAAGACCACATTATAGCCGGCATGGCCGTTCGGCAGGATGGCGCCATCGGCGCCGCCGCCATGCATGGCCAGGAACGCACCGCCCTGATACTTCTTCGGGAACTGGCTGCCGTCATAGAAGACCATATCGAGCACCGCCGGCCGCATCGGCTGGAAGGCTTCCACGGGTTTGGCATATTTGGCGTCCTTGACCGCTGTCTTGCCGTCGCCGCCATATTCGGGCGCCATCAGACGGATCTTCCGTTCGCCGTCCCAATAGGTGTAGGGCCAGCCCATGTCGGCGCCCTTGGTGATGCGGAACATTTCGTCGGGGATGGCGTCGTCCTGTTCCGCCGTCACCAGCTCAGGCCAGCCCTTGTTGGTTCCATCGCGGCCATGCCAGGCGCCGTAAAGACCGTCGCCGGCACGCCAGTCCATCGCGCCCTGATTGCGGATGCCAGTAGCGAAATGTTCGCCATCCGCCAGCTTCTGACCCGGCTTGCTGTCATCAAAGCGCCATACGCCGCCGCGCGTTTCCAGCAACGGGCAGGGCTTGAGGCCAACCGGCTTGTCCTTGGGGCCATTGGGGTCGGGACAATTGTTGGCGCCGCCGCCCCCATCGACGGAAACATAGAGATTGCCCTTGCCGTCAAAGGCGATCGGATGATTGGTGGCGGCCAGGCCGTCAATGATTGTTTCGGGTGCGCCGGCCGGCACCAGCATGTCATCCAGCGCAATCCGCACCACGCCGCTGCCGTTCGCGGCATAGAGATAATTCTTGTAGATCTTGATGCCAGTACCCTGGTCGATGCCGGCGATATGGGCAGTCTGCAGCGGCTTGTGATCGGGGCCGAGCCTGAGCGCGACAATGCCAACCGACGGCTGGTTGGGCGCGTGGCGGGTCGAGATATAGATGTCGTTGCCACGCAGGGCCATGTGGCGGGCAGGGCCGACGCCATCGGCCACCACCGTCGCGTGGAAACCCGGCGGCAGGACCAGACCGTCAGGCTCAGCCGCCAGCGCGGGCGCCGCCGCAAGAATCGCGACAAATGCAGCCGAAAGCGTCCTGCCCATGATTTCCCCCGTTTTTTGGCGGCAAAGCCTAGACCGCGCCCAGAATGGGCGCAATCGCCCCAATGGGGGTGGGCCGCTCAGCCTTTGCCGCGGGGATGGGCCCTGGAATAGGTCTCCAGCAATGCAGCAGTGTCCATTGCCGTATAGATCTGGGTGGTGGAGAGCGAGGCATGGCCCAGCAATTCCTGCAGCGACCTGAGATCGCCGCCGCCCTGCAGGATATGGGTGGCGAAGGAATGGCGCAGCGCATGCGGCGTGGCCTTTTCGGGCAAGCCCAACTGGCCGCGCAGCCGCTGCATCAGGCTTTGCGCCTCGCGCGCGCTCATGGGCCTGCCGCGCCGCGACAGGAACAGGGGCGATGACGGCGCGCCGGTGAAAGGGATTTTTGCCGCATAGTCGTTCAGCGCGGCGGCGACCAGCGGCAGCACCGGCAGGCTGCGTTGCTTGCGCCCCTTGCCGATCACCGTCAGCGTCTCACCCAGCGGCACGTCTCCGCGCTTCAGGCCCAGGGCTTCCGAGATGCGCAACCCCGCGCCATAGAGCAAAGTCAGCAACGCGGCATCGCGGGCGCCCAGCCATTCCACATCATGTTCGCCGGCCTGTTCGATCGCGCGCGCCGCGTCTTCCACCGATAGCGGACGCGGCAACGGCCGGCGCACGCGGGGCGTGCGGATGGAGCGCGCCGCGGCATTTTCCAGCACGCCTTCCTTGGCGAGAAATTTGTAAAAGCTGCGCACCGCCGCCATCGCCCGCTGCACACCGCCCGGGCCTAAGCCTTCCTGGCGGCGATGGGTGATGAAGGCGCGAATGTCGGCGGGCTTCAGTTTGGCCAGCGCCTTCTCGCTCACCGTGCCGCCGATATGGGCAGCCTGAAAACCGAGGAAGCGCGCCACATCATCGCCATAGGCACGAAGCGTGTGCGGCGAGGCGCGCCGTTCGTGCGCCAGCGCCGCCAGCCAGTTCTTGCGCAGCGCATCCGCGCCTTGACTGTCCTTGGCCGCCATCAGGCCTTGATGGTCACGTTCGCCTTCTTGGCGTCGGCGATGAAAGCGGCCAGGCCCTTGTCGGTCAGGGGATGGCTGAGCAGCGCCTTGAACACCGAGGTTGGAATGGTGGACACGTCGGCGCCCGACAGCGCGGCATCGCGCACATGGAAGACATGGCGCACCGACGCGGCCAGGATTTCGGTCTTGAAATTGTAATTGTCGTAGATGGTGCGGATGTCGCGGATCAGCCCCATGCCATCCTCGCCGATATCGTCCACCCGGCCGATGAAGGGCGAGATGAAAGACGCGCCCGCCTTGGCCGCCATCATTGCCTGCACCGGCGAGAAGCACAGCGTGACATTGACCATGGTGCCATCCTTGGCCAGCGCGGCGCAGGCTTTCAGCCCGTCCCAGGTCAGCGGCACCTTCACCGCGATGTTCTTTGCGATCTTGGTGAAGACCGCCGCTTCCTTCATCATGCCCTCATAGTCGGTGGCCAGCACTTCGGCGCTGACGGCGCCCGGCACCACGGAACAGATATCCTTCAGCGATTCGACATAGTCGCGACCCGTCTTGGCGGCGAGTGAGGGATTGGTGGTGACGCCATCCACCAGCCCGCTGGCGGCATATTCGCGGATTTCGGCCACATCGGCGGTGTCGAGGAAGATTTTCATGGGAGCGAAACCTTATATGTTGACCTGGGGATTGGGCGGGGCGAAGTGTAGCCCATGATCCGGGCCCGTTTGAACCCCATCAGCCCGCCCGAAATTGCTGCAAAACCGGTAGCCGGCGTGCTGCTGCCGCTGCCCCTGGCGGGCGCCTATGACTATAAGCTGCCCGCCGGATCCAACGCGGCGCGCGGGGCGTTGGTGGCCGCGCCCCTGGGAAACCGCGAAGTCCTGGGCGTGGTATGGGGCGCGGCCGAAGGCACGGTCGGTGACAATCGTTTGAAAGTGGCTGAGCCGCTGGAAGGTGCCCCCGCGCTGCCGGGCAAGCTGTGCGACTTCATCGACTGGGTGGCCGACTACACACTCAACCCGCCCGGCGCGGTCCTGGCCATGGCGCTGCGCTCGCGTGGCGCGTTCGAGCCCGAAGCGCGTCGCATTGCCTACGTACGGGGCAGCGTGACGCCGCCGCGCATGTCGGCCGCGCGCACCCGCGCGCTGGAAGTCGCGGGCGACGGCCTGGCGCGCAGCATCAGCGGCCTGGCGGAAGACGCCAATGTTTCACCCGCCGTGGTGCGCGGGCTGATCGGTGCGGGCGCACTGGTGTCGACGGAGTTGCCGGAGTTCTCGCCGTTTGTTGCGCCAGATCCGGAATTCGATACGCCGGCCATGCAGGGCGACCAGGCCGTTGCGGCGAAGGCATTACGTGATGCCGTCGCGAAGCAGAAGTTTTC
>DASXHL010000003.1:0-5528 GCA_036488555.1 Rhizomicrobium sp. | reverse complement strand
GCAAAGCGCGCGTGAGGCGATGGAGAAAGCGGTGACCCAAACCCTGCGCGCCGGCACGATCATCCGATACCTGCGTGATTTCGTGGAAAAGCGGGAAAGCCACAAAAGCCCCGAGGATATCAATGAGGTGATCCGCGAGGCTGTGTCGCTGGGCATGGTTGGGCACAGCCACAGCAACGTCAAACTGGCGCTGGCGCTCGATCCGTCGCTGCCCCGCATCCCCATCGACAAGGTGCAGCTCCAGCAGGTACTGCTCAATCTGGTGCGCAACGCCATAGAGGCGATGGCTGAAGTTGAGATGCGGGAACTGGCGATCTCCTCCAACGTGGTGAAAGACGGGCTGCGCATCACCGTCCAGGATACCGGGCCCGGCCTTGCGCCTCACGTCGCGACCCGGCTGTTTCAACCCTTTGTCACCACCAAGGCCGACGGTATGGGCATTGGCCTCAAGATCTGCCAGTCCATCATTGAGGGGCATGGTGGGACCATCGAGGCGAAGCAGGGTGGCCGTGGTGCCACCTTTGTGATTCATTTGCCCTTCGCCTGAACGGAAGAAGTTTGCATGACCGGACAGGGAGCACCCGTCTATATCGTCGATGATGACGAGGCGGTACGCGATTCCATGCGGCTCCTGCTTGAAAGCAGCGGCTTCATTACGCGCGACTTTGCCAGCGCCGATCTGTTCCTGCGCGCCGACAGCGCCGACATGGGTTGTCTGCTGCTCGACCTGCATATGCCAGGAATTTCCGGGCTGGAACTTCTGCGGCTGATCCGCGCCCGCGGGGGCAACTGCCCGGTGATCGTGATCAGTGGGCGCCGCGATCCGGTGCAGGACGCCGAATTGTGGGCGGCGGGCGTCTCCGCGCTGTTGTCCAAGCCCTTCGACGATCAGCAATTGCTGGATCTGATCCAGCAGGCGCTCGCTGCCTGCGTGCCTTGTTAGGTATTTCGGCCTTTTCCCAAGCAAAGCTCGTCCCCTGTTCAGGGGCGCAAAGTGGCAATGCGCGCCATGGGGCTTTTGAACCGTCCATGAGGCCCAGCTGAACGATACCGACAAGGCCATCGCGGCGAAGGCTATCGAAGCCTTCCATCCGCAGCCCTTCGACCACCGCGCCAATGTGCCGCCGGCGGCCGACCAGCTGCCACCAAGCTGATAGATATCAGGCTGACAGCTTCAGCTTGCTTTCGTCCTCGGTGAAGCTGGCCATGGCGGCGGCGACACCGCCGGCCTTGTGCGGCACGCCCGCAAGCTTCAGGCCCATTTCCGTGGCGCACAGGGCCGCCATCAGGGTCAGCTCGTTGCATTCGCCCAGATGGCCGATGCGGAACACCTTGCCGGCGACCTTGCCCAGGCCGGCGCCATAGGAAATGTTGAAATGCTCCAGCGCCACTTTGCGGAACTGATCCGCGTCGTGGCCCGCCGGCATCACCACGCCGGTCAGGATGGGGGAATAGACGTTGGGGTCCTGGCACAGGATCTCAAGGCCCCAGCCGCGCACGGCGGCGCGGCACGCCGCGGCCAGGCGCTGATGGCGTGCAAACACATTCTCCAGGCCCTCTTCATTCAGCATGGCGAGCGCCTCGCGCAGACCGTACAAAAGCGTGGTGGCAGGCGTGTAGGGGAAGAAGCCCTTCGCATTGAAGCTCAGCATCTCCTGCCAGTCCCAATAAGAACGCGGCAGCTTGTTGGTCTTGGATGCGGCCAGCGCCTTCTCGGACACCGCCGTGAAGGACAGCCCCGGCGGCAGCATCAGGCCCTTCTGCGAGCCCGACACGGTGACGTCGGCGCCCCATGCGTCATGGCGCACCGGTGTCGAACCGAGCGACGAGATCGTGTCCACCATCAGCAGGGCTGGATGTTTCACCGCATCCATCGCCTTGCGCACGGCGGCGATGTCGGACAGGCAGCCGGTGGAGGTTTCATTATGCACCACCATCACCGCCCGGATCGTGTGCGATTTGTCTTCTGCGAGTTTGGCTTCGATGGCGGCAGCATCCACGCCATGGCGCCAGTCGCCCGGCAGGAAGTCGATTTCGATGCCCCAGCGGCTGGCAAGCGCACGCCACAAAGTGGCGAACTGGCCTGTCTCGGCCATCAGCACCTTGTCGCCGGGCGACAGCGTGTTGACGATGGCGGCTTCCCAGGCGCCGGTGCCAGAGGAAGGATAGATGATCACCGGCTGGGTGGTGCCGAAGATGGGCCGGATGCCGGCCAGCACCTGCTGGCCCAGCTTCTGGAATTCCGGTCCACGATGATCGATCACCTGCCGGTCGATGGCGCGCTGAATGCGTTCAGGCACCGGGCTGGGACCGGGGATCTGCAGAAAATGCTGGCCTTGCACCATGGCTGTTCCTCCGCGAAACGAGTGCTATATCGGGCATTGCTTTTAGCCCGGAACAAGCAAAAAGTCCGACAGAAATAACCCGGCAGGTTACGCACTTTCCATGGTCCAAGTCATGCAGCCCGGTCTGGAACGCCGTCTTAAGGCCCATTTGGCCGGGGACGTGCTCTTCGACCGTTTTTCGCGGGGGCGTTATGCCACCGATGCATCCCACTACCAGATGATGCCCGCGGGGGTTGTTGTGCCCCGCAGCATGGACGACGCAGTGGCCGCCTTGGCGATCGCGCGCGAAGAAGGCGTGCCGGTGACGGCGCGCGGTGGCGGCACCAGCCAGTGCGGCCAGACCGTCAATTCCGGACTTATTATAGATGGCTCCAAATCTTTGAACCGCATCCTGTCGCTGGATGTGGAGGGACGGACGGTGACGGTCGAGCCCGGCATTGTGCTGGATGATCTGAACCGGCAGTTGAAAAAGCACGGCCTTTGGTTTCCGGTGGATGTGTCGACCGCCTCGCGCGCCACCATCGGCGGCATGACCGCGAACAACAGCTGCGGCGGGCGTTCCATCCGCTATGGCACCATGCGCGCCAATGTGCTGGCGATCGATGCGGTGCTGGCCGATGGCGCCAAGGTCCATCTGGGTGAAGTCTCGCCTGATCTTTCGGACCTCGGCGCGGCGGAGCGGCCGCTGGCGCAAAAGCTCCTGGCGATCGGCGCGCGGGAAGCGGACGAGGTCGAGGCGCGCTTTCCGAAAGTGCACCGCCGCGTGGGCGGCTATAACATCGACGCGCTCAACCCACGCAACAACCGCATCAACCTGGCGCATGTGCTGGTGGGGTCGGAAGGCACCTTGGCCTATTCCACCGCCATCACCTTGCAGTTGTCGCCGGTTCTGGGCAAGCGGGCGCTGGGCGTTTGCCATTTCGGCTCCTTCCATGCGGCGATGGACGCGGCCCAGCATCTGGTGACCTTGAAGCCCATCGCAGTCGAGCTGGTGGATGACACCATGTTGGGCCTGGCGGCGGAAATCCCCATGTTCCATGCCACCCTGGAAGCGATGCTGCGCGGCAAGCCGCAAGCCATCCTGCTGGTCGAGTTCGACAGCGGCGAGGAAGAAAATGCCCGGCGCATGAAGCAGCTTGTCCAGATGATGGGCGATATGGGCTTCGCCTTCAGCCATGAAGGCGCCCAATGGGGCGGGGTGGTGGAAGTCTATGATCCCGCCCTGCAGAACGCCATCACCGAGCTGCGCAAGTCCGGCCTCAACATCATGATGTCGATGAAGGATCAGCGCAAGCCGATCTCCTTTGTCGAGGACTGTGCCGTGCCGCTGGAGCATCTGGCGGAATATACCGCGCGGCTGACGGAATGTTTTGCCCGCCACGGCACCCGCGGCACCTGGTACGCCCATGCCAGCGAGGGCTGCCTGCATGTGCGCCCCGTGCTGAATCTCCGCCAGGAGAAGGATGTTCAGGCGATGCGCGCCATTGCCGAGGAAGCCTTCGAGATGGTGCGCGAGTACAAGGGCTCGCACTCCGGGGAGCATGGCGACGGACTTGTGCGCAGCGAATTCCATCAGGAGATGTTTGGGGCGCGCCTGGTCAAGGCCTTCGAGGATGTGAAGGACATTTTCGATCCCAAGGGGCTGATGAATCCCGGCAAGATCGTGCGCGCGCCCAAATTCGACGAACGCAGCCTGTTCCGTTACGCGCCGGGCTATGAAGTGCGCGATTTCCAGCCGGCGCTGGACTGGTCGGAATATCCCGGCGTCATCGGCGGCTTCCAGGGCGCAGCAGAGCAGTGCAACAACAACGGCGCCTGCCGCAAGTCCGAGGGCGGCGCCATGTGCCCATCCTATCGCGCCACCCGCGACGAGCAGCATGTCACCCGTGGCCGCGCCAACAGCCTGCGGCTGGCACTGTCGGGTCAACTGGGCGAGGGCGCCTTCACCAGCGACGAGATGCTGGAGACGATGAAGCTTTGCGTTTCCTGCAAGGCGTGCAAGCGCGAATGCCCCACCGGCGTGGACATGGCGCGGATGAAGATCGAGGTCCTGTCGGCGCGGCTAAAGGCGCGTGGGCTGTCGTTGCGCGACCGGTTGATCGCCGGCCTGCCGGCTTACGCGCCGCTGGCGGCCAGGTTCGCGCCGCTGCTGAACCTGCGCAACAAGTCGTCGCTGCTCAGGCGGCTGTCGGAAATGGTGGCGGGCTTCAGCGCCGAACGCGACCTGCCCCTGTGGCGGCGGGATCGCTTCGATCATGCCGGCGAAAGTTTCGGGCCGGAAAGCGGCCATGAGGTCGTACTGTGGGCCGACAGCTTCAATGCCGCGTTCGAGCGCGAGATCCTGGACGATGCGCTCAAGACACTGACCACGGCCGGCTATCGCGTTCATATCGCCAAACCGGTTGATGGCTCGTCGAAGCCGCTCTGCTGCGGACGCACCCACCTGGCGGTCGGTGATGTCGATGCCGCGAAAGTCGAGATGTCGCGCACGTTGGTGGCGCTGGAGCCCTTCTTCGCCCGAGGCGTGCCGCTGGTGGGGCTTGAGCCCAGCTGCCTCTTCTCCTTCCGCGATGAAGCCCGGGCCATGCTGCCGGGCGAGAGCAGCAAGCGTGCTGCCGCTCATGCGCTTCTGTTCGAGGAATTTATCGTCCGCGAAGCCAAGGCCGGTCGCTTCAAGCCCGTGTTCAAGCCTGCGATTCGAAAGGCGCTGCTGCATGGCCATTGCCATCAGAAAGCCTTTGGCGCCATGGGCGCGGTGGAAGCGACGCTGAATCTGATCCCGGATCTCAAGCTGGAGAAGATCGAATCCAGTTGCTGCGGCATGGCTGGCGCTTTCGGCTATCAGGCCGAAACCGCCGAGATCTCACGCGCCATGGGCGAACTGTCGCTGTTGCCGGCCGCTCGCGCCGCCGACGCCGATACCGTGCTGGTGGCTGACGGCACCTCCTGCCGCCACCAGATTGAGGATGGAGCGCATCGCAAGGCCGTACATGTTGCCAGCCTGCTGGCGGCACATCTTTAGCGATGTGACGCGTTGAAAGCGTCGAGCGCCTTGCTGCCGGGGCAAAGCTCTTTTTCCGATAGTTGGTTCAGGGGCGTGGCCACGGTGTTGAGATTGGCGTGCATGTCCTTGGGCGCGGTTTCCATATAGATCAGGCCCGTCACCAGCTCGCCCACAGCGGC
>DASXHL010000087.1:0-5183 GCA_036488555.1 Rhizomicrobium sp. | reverse complement strand
CTGGCGGCGGCGAGCGCCGCATCCGCACTGGCCTGGTCGGGATAGACATCGCCCTCAGCCAAGGTCAGGACCCAGCCACCGCCCTTGCGGTACAGAACATCGCCGTCACGCAGGCGATTTGCGGTCAGCATCTGGAGGCCGTGATTTTGGTGTGCCATGGGGGCTCGAAAAACCACGGTCATGCGACGAAATCAAGACTTCAACACGTCGCAGCTGTAGTTACCCATAAATAACAAGAAATTTTTGTGTTATAGGCCGGCCGGAAGCGGGCATAGTTGAGGAAAAGCGGGGAAACGTGAGCACAGCGCCCAGACCACCACTGACCCTGCCGCAACTGGGTGCCGTGGTCGCCGGCAATGCCCTGGAATTCTACGATTTCCTCACTTTCAGCTTTTTCGCGATCCAGATCGGCTCGGTTTTTTTCCCGGGCAAGGACACGACCAGCAGCCTCTTGTTCACGCTGGCAACCTTCGGCGTCGGTTTCGCGACCCGCCCGCTGGGCGGAATGGTTATTGGCACCCTGGGCGACACCTGGGGACGCAAGCCAGCCATGCTGTTTTCTTTTGGGCTGATGGGTGCCTCGGTGGTGGGATTGGCGCTGACGCCGTCTTACGCCAGCATCGGCTGGTATGCGCCGCTGCTCGCGGTTCTGTTCCGTCTGCTGCAGGGTTTCGCGCTGGGCGGCGAAGTGGGACCGACCACCGCTTTCCTGCTGGAAAGCGCACCGCTCACCCGGCGCGGGCTTTATGTCTCGCTGCAGAATGCGACCCAGTATTTCGCCACCCTGTGTGCCGGCCTGGTTGGCTTTGTGCTGGCGAGCCTTTTGTCGCCCACCGCCCTCAACCAATGGGGCTGGCGCATCGCCATGCTGCTGGGCGCCGCCGTGGTGCCGTTTGCTTTGCGGATACGTGCGCGGCTGCCCGAGACGCTGCATGAAAGTCCGGCCCGCCCGGGCAAGCGTCACGGACCGATGGGGGGGCTGTTGTGGGTGGCGCTGCTGGGATTGGCGATGCTGGCCAGCGCCACCGTGGGCACCTACACCATGAATTACATGACCACATTCGCCAATCACACGCTGGGCTTTCCCTCCACCTGGTCTTTCGCGGCCACCATTGTCGCCGGCAGCGCGGCAGCGGCAGGCGCGCTCCTGGGCGGGCTTCTGGGCGATGGCTTCGGGCGCAAGCCGGTGATGATCGCTGCCAGCCTTTTTCTGCTCGTGCTGGTAGTGCCTTGTTTCGCGGCGATGGTCCGTTTTCACACCATCACGGCGCTGCTTCTGGGAACCGCGGCGATGGCGCTGGGGGTGGGCATGCTGGCAGCCGCGGTGGTCACAAGCCTGAGCGAAAGCATCCCGGTAGCCTTGCGCGCCGGCATGCTCGGCATTGTCTACGCCCTGTCGATCTCGGGCTTCGGCGGCACCGCGCAGTTCGTCGTGACTTGGCTGATTGATGTGACCGGCTCGCCGCTGGCGCCGGCCTGGTACATGACCGCGGCGGTGGTGCTGGGCCTGATGGGGATGGTGGCGATGCCGGAAAGCGCGCCGGTCAGGCTCCAATCGCGCTCTCGTGCCAGCGCCTGAGAAGCCACCATTCCAGCAGGGACAGGGCGGCAAAGATCGCGACACCCAGTGCCGCCAGCAGCGCCAGCGCCGCGAAGGTGGTGGCGATCTCCAGCCGGTTGCTGGATTCAGTGATCCGCCAGGCGAGGCCCGTCGCGGTGCCGGAACCGGCTGCGAATTCGGCGGTGACTTCGCCGATCAGGGCGATGACGCCGCCAGTCTTCATGCCGCTCAACAGATAGGGCAGCGCGGAAGGCAGCTGTACGTTCCGCAAAGTTTGCCAGCGCGAGGCGCCATAAAGGCGCGCCAGGTCCGTCAGGTTGGAATCCACCGATTTCAAGCCCAGCATGGTGCTGGTGAGCACCGGGAAGAAGGCGATCAGCCCCGCCAGAAGCGACAGCGCCACATCGATATGTTCGAACCCGATCCAGATCAGGATCAGGGGGGCGATCGCCACCACCGGCGTCACCTGAAGGATCACGGCGTAAGGATAAAGCGAGCGCTCGATCAGCCGGCTCTGGCTGAACAGGATGGCCAGCGCCAGCGCCGCCGTCACTGCGCCCAGAAAACCGGCGATGGTGATCAGGAACGTCGCGGTCAGGGCCGCCATCAGAGTGTCAAAATTGTTCAGGAAGGCTGTGACAATGGCGGACGGCGCGGGCAGCACATAGGTCGGTACCTGCCAGTGCGTCGTGGACCATTGCCAGGCGCCGATGACAAGGGCGGCCACCAACACCGGCAATGTGATGTCCAGCAGGCGCTTCATGCCGCCATCGCCAGGTTGAGAGCATCGCTGATCTTGCGTTGCGCCTCGATGGTCGCGGCAGCGAGCCGGTGGTCGCGGCCGGAAGGCAGGGCGATATCGGCGGCGATATGGCCCGGGCGTGGTGTCATGACCAACACGCGTTGCGAAAGATAGCTGCTTTCGCTCACGCTATGGGTGACGAACAGAACCGTCAGCCCGTCTTCCCGCCACAGCCTCAGCAGATCATCGCCCAGCGCATTGCGGGTGATCTCGTCCAGCGCGGCGAAGGGTTCGTCCAGCAGCAGCAGTTGCGGTCTGGCTGCCTCTATAAAAGAGCTAAGGGCGCGGGCGATGGAGACCCGCATCTTCATGCCGCCCGAAAGTTCGCGGGGGAAGGCGCGCTCAAAGCCCTTCAGGCCCACGCGCGCCAAGGCGTCGGCGGCACGCGCCTCCGCTTCGGCGCGCGGCACATGTTTCAGGTCCAGCGGCAGGCGAGCGTTGGCCTGCGCATCGGCCCAGGGCATCAGGGTCGGTTCCTGAAAGACAAAACCGATTTCCGGTTTGCCGCCCGGATAGTCGATGCGGCCGGCATCGGGCGTCAAAAGTCCCGCCGCAAGCCTCAGCGCCGTAGACTTGCCGCAGCCGCTGGGGCCCAGAAGCGAAACAAACTCCTTCTGCGCCACGCTGAAGGACAAATCGCGCAGTGCTTCGACGCCATTGGGGAAGCGTTTGACGACCGTACTCAGCTCGATCATTGAAACTTCTGCAAGGTATTGCGTGCAAAAGAGAGGTCGTAGGCTTTTTTGTAGTCCAGCCCCTTGGGGTAAAGCCCCTCCGACGCCATGGTGTCGTAGAACAGCTTCCACTGCACATCGGTCATGCTGCCCAGCCCGAAGGCGCGCCCGTCGCCGCTGATAGCCATCTCATAGCGCTTCATCTTGTCCAGCGCCTGGGCCAGGATCGCGTCGGTCATGTCGGGATTGTCGCGCTTGATCAGCGCATTGCCTTTGGCTGGATTGCCGAGATAGTTCAACCAGCCGTCGCGCGTGGCATTGACGAACTGCTGCACCGCCTGCCGGTTGGTGTCGATCCATTTTTGCGGCACCAGCACCATATTGGCATAGCCGGGATAGCCGTAATCGGCGAGCAGGAAGACCTTCGGCGTGAAATGCGCCTGTTGCTGAACGGTGAAAGGCTCGCTGGTGAGATAGCCCTCCTGGATCGCGTTCGGATCGACGATGAAGGGCGCGAGATTATAGGTGTAGCGGCGGATCTGGCTGTCTTGAAATCCGAATTTGGCGCGCAGCCACGGCCAGAAGGCGGTGAGCGTCGCCGCCGAGATCAAGACCGGCTTGCCGCGCATGTCGGCCAGCGAATTGATGTCGCGGCGCGGATGGGTGATCAGCACCTGCGGGTCTTTCTGGAAGATCGCCATCACCGCGCGGATGGGAATGTTCGCCTTGACCAGGTTGAGCGGAATGAAGCTGTTGGAGCCGATGCCGAAATCCGCTGCTCCCCCCGCCAGGAGCTGCGGCACATTCACATCCGGTCCGCCCTGGATGATCTTCACGTCCAGGCCGCGCTGGGCATACAGGCCCTGGGCCAATGCCTGATAAAAGCCGCCATGTTCGGCCTGCGCCTTCCAGTCGGTGACAAAGCGGATGCTGGTGGCGGCCCGCGCCGGCGAGGCAAGCGCGGCGAACGCGGCTGAAGCAAGGAAGGCACGGCGGCGGATCATGCCGCCTTATACATGATTTGATCCGTCTGGGGTCAGCGACCATCGCCGCGCGGCGGCGGCGGCGCGTTGTCATCATCGTCGTCATTGCCGAACAGCCAGCCCAACAGGCCGCCGCGATGATGGTGTTCGCTCTGCTGCTGCTGGTCTTGCCCCGGCAGAGCGGGCGTGTGGCTCAGCCGTTCGTCATCTCCGCCATCCCAGACCGCGCCGGACGCCATCATCTGCTGGTCTTCCGGCGGCGGTTGCACCGACTTGTCGAGCGGCTTGTAGGGCTTGCCTTGTTCAGCCGCCAGCATGGCGTCGCGCCAGATATAGGCGGGGAGGGTGCCGCCGGTGATCCCGCGGGTGGGTGAGGAATCGTCATTGCCCACCCAGGCGGCGGCGACATAGTCGGTGGTGAAACCAACGAACCAGGCGTCATGGCTGTCCTGGGTGGTGCCGGTCTTGCCCGCGGCTTCGCGCCCATGCAGCGAGGCATAGCCGCCGGTGCCGCTTGCCACCACGCCATAGAGCATGGCGGTTAGGTCCCGGTCCACGCTGGAGGCGATCACCCGTTGGGGCGGCGGCGCGTGGCGCACATAGACGGGCTTTCCGGCAATATCGACTTCCGTGACCATGTAGGGATAGGTGCGATAACCGCCATTGGCGAAGGCCGCATAAGCAGACGTCAGCTCCAGCGGCGTTACTTCGCTGGTGCCCAGCGCCAGCGAGGCGTTGGCCTCCAGCGGCGAGGTGATGCCCACGCGCTTGGCGGCGGCCACCACCCTGGGCACGCCGACTTCCTGCGCCAGGTTCACGGTGATGGTGTTGACGCTGTGCGCCAGCGCATCGGCCAAGGTCAGCGTGCCATAGCTCTCGCCGCCGAAATTGGTCGGCTTGTAGCCGCCGATATCCACCGCCGTGTCCTCACGGGTTTCCCAGGGGCTGAGGCCGGCTTCCAGCGCCGTCAGATAGACGAAGGGCTTGAAGGCCGAGCCCGGCTGGCGATGGGCCTGCAGCACGCGGTTGAACACCGAGTCCTGATAGTCCACGCCGCCGATCAAGGCGCTGACCGCGCCGTCCAGCTTCATGACCACCACCGCCGCTTCGCTGACACGGTCCTTCTTGCCGTATTTGTTGATGGTGCGCAGAGCAGCCAGCCG
>DASXHL010000034.1:0-53938 GCA_036488555.1 Rhizomicrobium sp. | reverse complement strand
GAGGGCGTGGCGCGGGTCATCCACCTGACCAAGGACGGCAAGTTTGTCGGCCAGTTCTTCGGCAATGAAGTGGGCCAGGGCAAGTTCGATTCCAGCCACGGCCTGGCGGTCGATCCCAAGAGCGGCGATGTGTGGATCGGCGACCGCGAGCAGTATCGCATCGTCGTCTATACCGGCGACGGGCGTTTCAAGAAGACCTTGCAGATGCGCAACCTGGTCTGCGCCCTGAACTTCGACCACAAGGGCAATCCCTGGATGGCGTCGGGCCAGGACGGCCAGTTCCTCAAGCTCAGCCGCGACGGCAAGGTCTTGGGCGCTGTGGGCAATGGCATGGGCATCGGCACCGGCCAGTTCACCGAGGCGAGCTACTGGTCGTTTGACAGCCACGACAACCTGATCGCCGGCGACACCAGCGTTGGCCGCGTAACGGTTATGTCTAAGTGATCCCCTCCGGTTTCAGCTTTATCGCGAGCGCCGCATTCCGCGGCGCGACGTTCAGCATCCGATAACTCTCCCCCTCGCGGCGAAGCCGTTGGAGGGAGAGATGTCGCAGCGAAGGTGAGTAGCGACAGCGTGCGAACGCGGAGCCGACCTGAGCTGCGACAGAGGGGGGTAATTAAATTACTTCGTCGCGATATCCTTGGGCGAGACCGCAAGCAACTTGCTCAACTCCATCTGTATCGCGAGCGAAGATGCGTGGCCCTCATGGCCTTCGCTGGGCACAAAGCTTACCAGCAGTGTCTGGCCGGAAATGGCGACGGTGGGCTTGCCGCCCTCGGCCACCTTCACGCTGTTGATGCGATGGGTGAGGGTCTGGCGCGCCGAGGGCTGGGCGGCGATGAAGCGTTCGATGCCGGTGGCGGCATTGACCATGGCGTCAAAGGCGCGCCCTCGCGTTTCGGCATCGGCCGCCACCACCGCCGGGTCGGCGGAGAATTTGAGGGCGATGTTCTCGACATAGACCAGATGGCTGGATTCATCGCCAAAGGCGGTGGTCAGCTCGTTGGCCGAGATTGCCAGCGGCACAGAGGCCGCCACGTCATTCTGGAAGGTCGCGGGCAGGCCCTGCGGCGCGTCCTGGGTATAGAGCGTCATCCCGCCCCACACCGATACCCTGAGTGCTGTCGCGCCGGTGTCATATTTGAGCACCTTGGCGCCCAAAGAGCTGCGCTCCATGGTCAGGACGAAATTTTCCGGATTGCCGGAAAAGCGCAGCAGATACTTGTTCGCCCCATAGGGCTCCAAGGTGAAGCTCTGATCGCCTGCACCGTAAAGCCCGGGCTGGACGGCGCTGATCCGTTCGGCGGCAAGCCGCGACGCCATGCCGGGGGCAATCCCCGGACCGCCGTCGGGTTGAGCCTGGGCGGCTGGTGCCAGGACCAGCAGCAGGGCGAAAACAGAAACCAGATGCCTCACGTATCGCTTCTCTAAGGCGGTTCTTCCGCCTTGGCTGGCGGACATCACCAACCCCCCTCTTTGCCCAGGAAGATGGCATCCCTTTGGGGCAAATTTAAGCCGCTTTTCGGTCCCCGCGACGCAGCCACGCCTTCCTTTTGGACCGGATTATGACTACGAGTCCGCATTGACTTTTTCCGAGAAGGGGCCATTCGTGACGCAGAGCCTGGACAGTTTCAAATGCCGGAAGACACTCAAGGTCGGCAACAAGAGCTATGTCTATTTCAGCCTCACGGCGGCCGAGAAGAACGGTCTGAAGGGTGTCTCCCGGCTTCCCTATTCCTTGCGCGTCTTGCTGGAAAACCTGCTGCGCTATGAGGACGGGCAGACCGTCACCAAGGACGACATCAAGGCAGTGGTTGCCTGGCTTGGAAAGCGCACGTCCGACCGCGAGATCGCGTTCAGGCCGGCGCGCGTGCTGATGCAGGACCTGACTGGCGTGCCGGCGGTGGTGGACCTGGCCGCGATGCGCGACGCGATGAAGAACCTGGGCGGCAATCCCGAAAAAATCAATCCGCTGGCCGAAGTGGATCTTGTCATCGACCACAGCGTGATGGTCGACAATTTCGGCCACCGGGATTCCTTCAAGAAGAATGTGGCCATCGAATATGAGCGCAACAAGGAGCGCTACACCTTCCTGCGCTGGGGCCAGCAGGCTTTCGCCAATTTCCGCGTGGTGCCGCCGGGTACCGGCATCTGCCATCAGGTCAACCTGGAATATCTGGCCGAGACGGTTTGGACCAGGAAGGGCAAGGACGCCAAGAAAAAGACCGTGGAATATGCCTTCCCTGACAGTGTGGTAGGCACCGACAGCCATACCACCATGGTCAACGGCCTGGCGGTTCTGGGTTGGGGCGTGGGCGGCATCGAGGCCGAAGCCGCCATGCTGGGCCAGCCCATTTCCATGCTGATCCCCGAAGTCATCGGCTTCAAGCTGACCGGCAAGCTCAGGGAAGGCGTCACCGCCACCGACCTTGTGCTGACCGTGACGCAAATGCTGCGCAAGAAGGGCGTGGTGGGCAAGTTTGTGGAGTATTACGGCCCCGGTCTGGACGAGATGTCGCTGGAAGACCGTGCCACCATTGGCAACATGGCGCCGGAATATGGCGCCACCTGCGGGTTCTTCCCCATCGACGCAGAAACCGTGCGCTACCTGAAGGCCACTGCGCGCAAGCCCGCCCGCGTGGCGCTGGTGGAAAAATACGCCAAGGCCCAAGGCTTGTGGCGTACCGCCAAGTCGCCGGAGCCGGTCTTCACCGACACGCTCGAGCTGGACATGGACACGGTCGAGCCTTCGATGGCGGGTCCGATGCGGCCGCAGGACCGCGTCTCCCTGTCGGGCATCGCCGGCAATTTCGCCGAGCATCTGATCAAGACCTGGAAAAAGGAAGACAGCGCCAACAAGCGCGCCACGCTGGAGGGCAGCAAGACCACCATCGGCCATGGCGATGTGGTGATCGCCGCCATCACCTCCTGCACCAACACCTCCAATCCGTCGGTGATGATCGGCGCCGGGCTGGTAGCCGAGAAGGCGGTCAAGCGCGGGCTGAAAGTGCGGCCCTGGGTCAAGACTTCGCTTGCGCCGGGCTCTCAGGTCGTCACCGACTATCTGGCCAAGGCGGGTCTGGACAAGGCGCTGGACAAGCTGGGTTTCACCCTGGCCGGTTACGGCTGCACCACCTGTATCGGCAATTCCGGCCCCCTGCCCGAACCGGTGGCCAAGGCAGTGACCGAGGCCGATCTGGTGGCGGCCGCCGTGATCTCCGGCAACCGCAATTTCGAGGGCCGCGTGCATCCGCAGGTGCGCGCCAACTACCTGGCCTCGCCCATGCTCGTGGTGGCCTATGCGCTCGCCGGTTCGGTCAACATGGACCTGACCAAGGAGCCGGTCGGCTACGACAAGAAGAACCAGCCGGTCTATCTCAAGGACATCTGGCCCACGCCGAAGGAGATTTCGGCGGCCATTGCAAAAGCAGTGAAGCCCGCGAGCTTCAAGAAGCGCTATGGCGACGTCTTCAAGGGCGACGCCAACTGGAAGAAGGTCAAGCTGGTCAAGGGCCAGACCTATCAATGGGATCCGACCTCGACCTATGTGAAGAACCCGCCCTTCTTCGAAGGCATGGGCATCAAGCCCAAGCCGGTGGAAGCGGTGACGGGCGCGCGCGTGCTGGCGGTGTTCGGCGACAGCATCACCACCGACCACATCTCGCCCGCGGGCAACATCAAGGCCACGGCGCCCGGCGGCGTTTATCTCACACAGCATGAGGTGACGCAGAAGGATTTCAATTCCTACGGCTCGCGTCGCGGCAATTTCGAGCTGATGGAACGTGGCACCTTCGCCAACATACGCATCAGGAACGAGATGATGGGCGGTGCCGAAGGCGGCAATACCATCTATTACCAGGACCCGAATGTGGACGGCGAGACCATGTCCATTTTCGACGCCGCCCAGCGCTACAAGGCGGATGGTCATCCGACGGTTGTGATCGGCGGCAAGGAATATGGCACCGGTTCCTCCCGCGACTGGGCGGCCAAGGGCCCGGCCTTGCAGGGCGTGCGCGCGGTGATCACCGAAAGCTTCGAGCGCATCCATCGCTCGAACCTCATCGGCATGGGCGTGGCGCCCTTCTGCTTCGAGGCGGGCAAGACGCGCAAGGATTACGGCTTCACCGGCCGCGAGGTGATCGACATTCCCGATCTTGCGGGCGATCTCAAGCCGCGCCAGCAGATGGAAGCGACGGTCCATCGTCCCGACGGCTCCAGCTTCAAGCTGCCGCTTTACCTGATGATCATGACGGCAGACGAAGTGGCCTATTTCAAGAACGGTGGCATCCTGCCTTACGTTCTGCGGAATCTGTTGGCCGCATAACACCACTTGTCATGGCCGGCCTTTGAGCCGGCCATCCGTGAGACCGGAATAGCAAAAGCCCAGTGGGGCTTTTGCCCGGTCGAACGCCCGCGGAACGCGGGCCTGCCGCTCGCCTTGGCTCGCGGCGTTCGTCCCTCTCGCAGGTCCACTGGACCTGCTCACGCGCGTTCCGCGCCTCACGGATGGCCGGGGCAAGCCCGGCCATGACATGATGCGCCGATGGCCTTTGATTCGCCTCTCGACATTTTCGCCGCCGGAGCGCTGTTCACTGCGACTGTCGCCGCATGGGTGCTGGCCGCGCCGCTTTCCGTGCGCGCCCGCATCTATCTTCGCTTTGCCGCGGTGCTTTTTTCGGCGCTTGCCTTGTCGGTGCCGCTCGCACTCGCCGATGTGGCGGCCCTTCTACTTCTGCCGCTCGCCTCGGCGGCGCTGTTGATTTCGGCGCTGGCGCGGTTTGCAAAACCCCTGCCGGCGTTTCCTGCAAGCCTGACGCTGGTTTTGGGACTTGCGGGCGGCCTTGGCGCTCTGATTTCGGGCGCCGTCATCCCGGCATTGATACCGGTGATGATTGCGGGCCTTGCGATAATCGCAGTCTCGCTCAACGGTATCGCCGTCATGCCGGTTCTGGCGGGGGCCGGCCTTGTTGCGGCGGGGCTTGCCTTCACCGAACAAGGCGCGCGCGCGGGTCTTCTGATGTTCTGCGCGGCTGCCCTGGTCGGACTTTCCAAGCCTCAGCTTTTGCGGTCCACCAACAGGGCCATGCGTGGCGAGCCCGCGCGGCCGTAAGTAGTTTCCACCATCGTCTTTTCACGCCGTTCCGGCATCACCTGGCCCAGCAGCTGGGCCACGAAGGCCGGGATCAACCTGGGCCTGTCCCAAAACGGGTCATGGCGAGACGTGTCATTGCGGGACGCAAATTCCACCCGAAGCGGCGCCCGCGTCTTTTCCCGTTCATGCCTAGGCTCCTGTTTTTGTTGGCCCAAAGCGTTCGCGGCGCTGGTTTTTTTTATGACGCGCAGCGAGAAGGTCGGGGCTTTGCTGGTCCCGCCCAGACCGGATTGAAAGGGAACAATCGCGCGCATGACCCTGCCAACGCAAAGGCAGGACCACGGAGCGTAAGCGGCTGTTTACCGTACCAGTTTGCCCTTTCTTTAAGTCCGCGCCGTCATACTGCGACCCGCAAAGGGCCGGAGAAGCTGGACCAAGGATGGTGGTTGTGCTTAACGCCGCACTGCAGAAGCGAGAGGACGTCGCCCGGCTGAATCAGCTGGAAGACGAAACGCGCCTGCGCTTCGCGGCACAGGCGGCGGGCGCGGCCGCCTTCGACTGGGATGTCGCCTCTGGCACCATCCGCTGGGATGGCGCCACCGAAATCCTGCCGCTGCATCTCGATATCGTTCATGCGCAGAATTTCCTGGAAAGCATCGCGATCGAGGGCCGCAGCGCGCTTCTGGCGATCGCACAATCGCGCGACCTGGGCTCCAGGCCGTTTCTGGTCGATATTGAAGTCGCCAGTGCGATGGGCGCGGTCACCTTCACCATGGTGGGCACCCGCCTGGCGGGCGAGGGCGGAACGACCGCGCGCCTGATCGGCATGATGCGCGATACAACCGAACGGGTGCATGAAGTCCGGCGCCTGACCTATCTCGCCACGCGTGATGAGCTTACCGGCCATCTCAACCGCAATGCCCTGCGCGAGGAGCTGGCCCAGGCGATCGAACGCGCCAAGGAGGAGGGACGCAACTGCGCATTCCTGGTGGCCTCGATCGACCGACTCGCCATGATCAATGACGGCTTCGGTTTCGATGCCGGCGAGGAGGTGATCATGGGCGTGGGCGAAAGACTCGCGCGCACCTTGCGCGGCAGCGATATCATCGGCCGCATCGCCGGCAACAAGTTTGGCGTGATCCTCAAGAACTGCCGCGAGCGCGAGATCGCCGTGGTCGCCGCCCGCCTGCGCTCCAGCGTGCGCGCCAACGGCATCGAGACCCGTGCCGGCATGGCGGCCGCCACCTGCTCGGTCGGCGCGGTGTGGCTGCCCCAGGCCGCTTCCACCAGCCAGGAGGCGATGCTGCGCGCCGAACAGGCACTGGACCGTGCCCGTGCCAATGGCCGTGACGGCTTTGCCGCCTATCAGCCCTCACCCAGCCGCGAGACCCAGCGCCTGCGCATGATGCAGATCTCCGACGAGGTGATGCTGGCGCTCAAGGAAAACCGCCTCAAGCTCGCCTATCAGCCCATCGTCCAGGCCCGTTCGCGCAAGGTCTCCCACTACGAAAGCCTGCTGCGCATGGTCAAGCCGGACGGCAGCCTTCTCACCGCCGGCCATTTCGTGCCCGCGGCCGAGCAGATGGGCATTGTGCATCTGGTGGACCGTTTCGCGCTCGAAGCCGCCGTGGCCGCGCTCAAGGGGTATCGGAACATCACGCTCGCGGTCAATGTTTCGGGCACCGCGGCGTCCGATCCGGTCTGGCTGCAGAGCTTCGTGGATTATGTGCAGGTCGAAAAAGAAGTGGCGTCCCGCCTGATCGTGGAACTGACCGAAACCGCGGCCCTGCACCATTTCGAAGAGAATGCCCGTTTCGTTTCACAGCTGCGCGATCTGGGCGTGCGCGTGGCGATTGACGATTTCGGCGCCGGTTATACCTCCTTCCGAAATCTGCAGATGCTGCACGTCGATACCGTCAAGATCGACGGCTCCTATGTGCGCGACCTGAGCCAGTCGCCGGAAAATCAGGTCTTTGTGCGCACGCTGGTGGGTCTGGCCAGGAGCTTCAACATCAAGACCGTGGCGGAGTGGGTGGGATCGGATGACGACGCCGCGTTGCTCCAGAATTTTGGCGTCGATTATTTCCAGGGCTTCCATTTCGGAGAGCCGGTCATTGATCCCAAATGGGATCAATGACCTGTTTTTGATTGGTCGCGCGGCCTGACTGCTCGCTTCGCTCGGCTGGCCGTCGCTTCTTATCGATCCAAAGTGGGATTAAGGTTCAAGGCGCCGGTGCGCCCTTGTCCCACACCGTCACGTTGGAATTGCCGTCATTTTCCACGATGACCGTGAACCGCTGGCTTTTGCCCTCGAAATCCACCAGCCAGCGCTTCTTGATCTTCTGCGTGTTGCTCCAGGCCAGCGTTCCGCAGCGGCCCTGGCAATATTTGTCCAGCCTGGTGTGGGCGATGTCGCGGGCCTCGCGCGCGCTCATGGGCGCGATGCAGCCCGCGAGCAGGACGCCTGAAACCAGAATCACGATCCCCCGGAAGGGGGCGATCACTTGCGCTGGCTCAGTTCTGCCAGCTGCTTGCGCATCGCCTCCATCTCTTCCTTGAGATCGGCGACTTCGTCGGACTGGGGCTTGGGCTTGCTGGCAGCCTCGCTTTTGCCGGCCGCGCCGAACGGCGTGAACATGGCCATGGCGTTCTCGAACAGCTGCAGGTTCTGCCGCGTCATGTTCTCGATCATCTGGTTACCGCCACCCAGCGCCTCGGCGATGCGATCGCGCATGGCGCCCTGGTTCTTGGTGAAGCTTTCCATGCTCATGTCCAGATAGCCGGGCACGAAGGTCTGCAAGCTGTCGCCATAAAAGCGGATCAACTGACGCAGGAATTTGATGGGCAGGAGCGACTGACCCTTGGCTTCTTCCTCGAAGATGATCTGGGTCAGTACGCTGCGGGTGATGTCTTCGCCGGTGCGCGCGTCCTGAACCTCGAATTCGGTGCCATCCTTCACCATGGCAGCCAGATGATCCAGCGTCACATAGGACGATGTCTGGGTATTGTAGAGCCGCCGGTTGGCGTATTTTTTAATGACAACCGGGCCTTCGGATTTGGCTTTATCTTCTGACACTTGGCGTCCCCGACTCTGATACAAGCGCCTTTCCCCGCGAAGGCGTTAAACAGGGGTAAGACACCACCGTGCAGCCGCGCTGTCCAGCGCCATTTTAGCAACCGCAACACGGAATAAGGTATCGGTTTGTCGCTAAGCCGTTGAAAACGGTCGGTATTCTCACCACTGTTTACCAATGCTCGCGTTCGCGGCATTTTGCGCGTGGCAATAACAAAAGTCCGTTTGCGGAAGGATCTTTTCATGGAAGACGTTGTCATCGTTTCGGCCGCCCGTACTCCTGTGGGCGCTTTCAATGGCGCTTTCGCCACACTTCCCGCCCACAAGCTGGGTGAAGTCGCCATCAAGGCCGCGCTGGAGCGCGCCAAGGTCGCACCTGCGGAAATTTCTGAAGTCATTCTCGGTCAGGTCCTGACCGCCGCCCAGGGCCAGAACCCGGCCCGCCAGGCTTCCATCGCTGCGGGCATTCCCATTGCCACACCCGCATGGGGCATCAACATGGTCTGCGGCTCCGGTCTTCGCACCGTGGCGCTGGGCGCCCAGGCCATTCGCGAGGGCGACAGCAGGATCGTGGTGGCTGGAGGGCAGGAGTCCATGAGCCAGTCCACCCACGCTGCCTATCTGCGGGCCGGTCAGAAGATGGGTGATATCAGTTTCATCGACACCATGATCCGCGACGGATTGTGGGATGCCTTCAACGGCTATCACATGGGCATGACCGCGGAGAATGTCGCCAAGGAATGGCAGATCACTCGCGAGGAACAGGACCGCTTCGCCGTCGCCTCCCAGAACAAGGCGGAAACCGCCAAAAAGGCCGGCAGGTTCAAGGATGAGATCGTCGCCGTGACCGTGAAGGGCAGGAAAGGCGACACGGTGGTGGACGCCGACGAATATATCCGCGACGGCGCGACTTATGAGGCGGTGGCGGGCCTGAAGCCCGCTTTCACCAAGGAAGGCAGCGTCACCGCCGGCAATGCGTCCGGCATCAATGACGGCGCTGCCGCCCTGGTGCTGATGAGCGCCAAGGATGCCGCCGCCCGCGGCCTCACGCCGCTCGCGCGCATCGCCAGCTGGGCGCAGGCTGGTGTTGATCCCAAGGTGATGGGTTCGGGCCCCATTCCCGCCTCGCGCGCAGCGCTTGAGAAGGCGGGCTGGAAAGCCCAGGACCTTGATCTGGTGGAAGCCAACGAGGCTTTCGCCGCCCAGGCCTGCGCCGTGAATAAGGATATGGGCTGGGACCCGGCCAAGGTGAACGTCAATGGCGGCGCCATCGCCATCGGCCATCCCATCGGCGCGTCCGGCGCGCGCATCCTGACCACGCTTCTGTTCGAGATGGGCAAGCGCAACGCCAAGAGGGGTCTCGCCACGTTGTGTATCGGTGGCGGCATGGGCATCGCGCTCACCGTCGAGCGTTAAATTTTTGATGGTTGTATGTTGAGGCGGTCCGGCGCTCATGCTCCGGACCGTTCGGCGCTGTTCCGGTTGCGTTGCAGCATCGTTCTTTTGGTTGAAACGCCCCGCGAATGCGGCTGAACTGCCTTCTTGAGCGGGAAAGCAGAAGGACAGCATATGGCACGGGTAGCAGTGGTGACGGGCGGTACGCGCGGCATCGGGGAAGCGATTTCGGTCGCGCTGAAGACGGCCGGATACACGGTGGCGGCGAATTACGCGGGCAATGACGACCGCGCCAAGGCCTTCACCGATGTCACGGGCATCAAATCATACAAGTGGGATGTGGCCGATTTCGACGCCTGTGTGGCGGGCGTGAAGCAGATCGAGGCCGATCTCGGCGCGGTGGACGTGATCGTCAACAATGCCGGCATCACCCGCGACGCGACCATGAAGAAGATGGCGCGCAGGGCATGGGACGAGGTGCTCGATACCAATCTGGGCGGTTGCTACAACATGTGCAAGGCAGCCTGGGACGGCATGCTCACCCGCAGCTTTGGTCGCATCGTCAATATCGGCTCGATCAACGGCCAGGCCGGGCAATATGGCCAGGTGAATTACGCCGCAGCCAAGTCCGGCATCCATGGCTTCACCAAGGCGCTCAGCCAGGAAGGCGCGGCCAAGGGCATCACCGTCAACGCCATCGCGCCCGGCTATATCGATACCGACATGGTGGCGGCGGTGCCGGCCGAGGTGCTGGCCAAGATCGTCGCCAAGATTCCCGTCGGCCGGTTGGGGCATGCCGAGGAGATCGCCCGCGGCGTGCTGTTTCTTGTGGCCGACGAAGCGGGCTTTATCACGGGTTCTACATTGTCCATCAATGGTGGGCAGCACATGTACTAGCGGCATCGGAGCCGCTAGTTTCCGCTCATGATCTCGTCCCTCACCGCGGAAAAGCTTGCCTGCGCGCGCGGCGAAAGACGGCTGTTTGACGGCCTTTCTTTCCGCGTGTGCGCCGGGCAGGCGCTGGCGGTGGAAGGCGCCAATGGCGCGGGGAAAACCTCACTGCTGCGCCTGATCGCAGGGTTTCTGGCGCCGGCAAGCGGCCGCATCGTGGTCAAGACCGACGAAACCGAAAGCGACGATGGCGAAGAGCGCGGCCGGCTGGTGGGCTGGCTGGGGCATCTCGATGGCCTCAAACCCCAGATGACAGTCAAAGAGCAGCTCAGCTTCTACGCGCGGCTGCACGCGATGCGCGATGTCGATCTGGCCGCGACGCTGGCGCAGGTGGGGTTGGCGCGCCAGGCCGAGCTTCCCTGCCGCTATCTCAGCGCCGGGCAGAAACGGCGCCTGGCGCTGGCGCGGCTGCTGGTGTCGCGCCGTCCGCTGTGGCTGCTGGATGAGCCCTTTGCGGCGCTGGATACGGCGGGCCAGGTGCTGGTCGCCCAACTGATGGCGCGCCATTGCGGGGAAGGCGGCATCATCATTGCCGCAACCCATGATCCGCTTGGCCTCGGCAATGAAAGCCTGAAGCTGTGAGCGTCTTCACCACGCTTCTGCTTCGCGATGTGAAGCTCGCCGCCCGCAGTGGCGGTAGTGCGGCGCTCGCATTGTCGTTCTTTGCCTTGGTCGCCACCCTGGTGCCCCTGGGCGTGGGCGCGGACCTGCGTCTTCTGGCGCGGGTGGCAGGCGGCGTCCTATGGGTTGGTGCAGTGCTGGCTGCGCTGCTCTCGCTGGACCGGCTGTTTCAGGGCGATTACGAGGATGGCAGCCTGGATGTGATTGCATTGTCGCCTTTGCCGCTGGAATTGACGTCGCTGGCCAAGATCGCGGCGCACTGGGTTTCGACCGGTCTGCCCTTGACGGTGCTGTCGCCGCTGTTGGCGCTTTTGTTCAATTTGCCGGGCCATCCCACCGCCATTCTGTTCGCCTCGCTTCTGATCGGCACGCCCGCCGTCAGCGCCATTGGCGCCATCGGCGCCAGCTTGACCCTGTCGCTCAAGCGCGGCGGGTTGATCCTGCCCTTGATCATCCTGCCTCTTTTGTCGCCGGCGGTCATTTTTGGCGCAGGTGCGGTGTCATCCGCGCTGGACGGGATGGCCGCAAACAGCGCCCTGGGACTTCTGGCCGCTTTTGCCACGGCCTCGGTGCTGCTAAGTCCCTTTGCCGCCGCGGCCTGTGTCCGTCTCAACTTGGGTGGTTAAGAAAGGGGTCGGCTAGATGAATTTCCTGTTCCGCTATGCCAACCCGCATGAATTCATGCGCCTGTCGGGCGCTGTGCTGCCGTTCTTCGCCATAGCCACGGCCCTGTGCTTCGCCATCGGTCTCTATCTGGGTTTTTCGGTGCCCCCCGATTACCAGCAAGGCACGACCGTGTTGCTGATGTTCATTCATGTGCCCGCGGATGTTGTGGCGGAACTGGCCTATGGCGCCATCGCGACCTGTTCCCTGCTGTCGCTGGTGTGGCGGCATCCCTTGTCCGATACCGCCGCGCGCGCGGCCGCCCCCTTTGGTGCGCTTTTCACCGTACTGGGCCTGGTTACCGGCGCGTTGTGGGGCAAGCCGATGTGGGGCACCTATTGGGTGTGGGACGCGCGGCTCACCAGCTTCCTGCTGCTGCTGTTTCTGTATTTCGGTTACATGGCGCTGTGGAACGCGATCGAGGACGAAACCCGCGCGGCGCGCGCCTGCGCCATTCTCGCCCTGGTCGGGGTGGTGAATATCCCCATCATCAAATTCTCGGTCAACTGGTGGAGCACGCTGCACCAGGGTGAAAGCATCATGAGCGGCAAGATCGCCCCCGTCTATCTGGCGCCGCTGCTGATCATGATGCTGGGTTATACGCTTCTGTTCTTCGTCCTCTGGATGGTTCGCATCCGCACGGCGATCCTGGAGCGGCGGGCCCGCAACCTGATGCGTGAGGCCGTCTCATGAGTTTCGACATGGGAGCATATGGCGCTTATGTCTGGCCGGCCTATGGCATCTCGGCGCTCGGGATCATTGGCGCCATCGTATGGACGGTGATCGCCTGGCGCAGGGCTAAGGCAAAGCTGGCGGCCCTGGAAAGAAAATGAACCGCTGGATCTATCTCGCGCCGGTCCTGGGCTTCGCGCTCCTGGCCTTTTTCCTGTTCAAGAGCCTGTGGTCACCCGCGCCCAGCATCATCCCCTCGGCCCTGCTCAACAAGCCGGTGCCACGCCTCAACCTGCCGGGCCTCGACGCCCAGAGCGCCGCCTTCACCCCCACCGACCTGGCCAGCGGCCATGTCAGCGTGATCAATGTCTTTGCGTCCTGGTGCGCGCCCTGCCGCACGGAGACCGGCCAGCTTGAGGCGCTGTCCCACGTGCCCGGCATCGCGCTGTATGGCATGACCCAGAAGGACAAGCCCGATGCGACCCGCGCCTTCCTCAATGAGGTGGGCAATCCCTTTTCCCGCATAGCCCGCGATGATGATGGCCGCGCATCGATCGAATGGGGCGTCTATGGCGTGCCGGAAACCTTTGTGGTGGACGGCAAGGGCATCATCCGCCTGAAATATGTGGGGCCCCTGACCGATCAGGCGCTGAACGCCGAGGTGATGCCGGCCATCCAGGCTGCCGAGGCCAATCGGTAAGAGCCGCGCATTAAGACTTTCCTAACCCTGTTTTGGCAGGGTTGGGCTTATCGGATTGTCGCGCAATCTTGCGCCGAACGGTCCCCATTCGACGGATGCGCTCGTGCAGGTCAGTGCCACCCTGATTGCCGCCCAACAAGCCGCTCGCGAGGCGCGCGCCAGGCTCGCCATGCCGCAGGCGCCTCAGCAGACCGGTTTTGCAGCCGCGCTGGAAAAGAGCGAAGGCTTCTCACCCCTGCCGCTGAAACAGACGGCCGCCTCGGCCGCCACTGCGCTTGACCCCCAGCCCGTGCAAGGGGCCGCATCCGCGCGTATGGGACAGCATATCAATATTATTGTCTGATCGGTTGATGGTTCGCGGTTCGGAGGCCCGCTGTGCCCCGCGCCTACTAGGAAAAGCATGCCCGAATGAATATTCAGACCGGGGCGCCAGGCTTTGATACCGTGGGTGGGTCCGGCATTCTGCGCACTGTCAATTTTCCGTCGCGCCCATCAAGCGCCCATTTCCCGGGCTCAACTGTGTCAGGGAAGACTTTGGAGGTAACTATCGCCGCTTCCATGACCATCGCATAAGCGATATCCGGGGCAAGCACGTTCTGCGCCTCATTGATCAAGCCACCGGCAACGATGGAGGCGATGATTGGCCAGTGACTCTCCTCCAGTGGCGGTTCGGTTATGCCGGCCGGCGGCTTCAATGCCATCACATCTTTCATGAGGCGCCAGCCGTCCAGTTTGAGAAAATCAATAGGCTGCGTGGAAGGATCGTGGCCGGCAGGCGCGCGGATCTTGCCAAAGGCGCCCGTACCAGCGGTACTGACGACATGGCGGAACATTTCGTGAAGATCGGGAAGATTCTCGGGCTTGACGCCGGCTGAAATGGCGGCCCCGGCAGCAAAATTGTAAAGCGGAAACTGGCTCCCTTCCTGCTGGACGATGTAGCCATTTATCCAATCGCCCAATAGAAGCCGTAGTCCCTCTTTGGTGGTCGCCAGCACGATACTGGCCCGCGGCACTTCGCCGGCTTGATTGGTGGCCGTTGCCCCGCGAATGAGCGCGGCGTTCTGGCCGGCAAAGCCAACGATTGCTCCGATCCCGGCCAAGAGGGTCTCGACATGCACCCCGGCCTTAGTCTTCAAGCGCCGCAGCAGATTGTTGCGGAGATTGCCGATTGCCAGATTGCCGGTGATGAAAGAGCCGGGCTGCCAGGGAAATTCCAGCGTGCTCGCTGCTTTCAATTCCACTATTGCCGCCCAGCGCCAAAAAAATACTGATCCGGCCGCTCGCTCAAGCTCGCGGCACTCCTCACTCAAAATGGTTCGCAAACCATTTCGTCCGCCGCGCTAAAGCACGGTCGACCGCTTGTCACCCGCCTATTTTGCGGCGCCGGACATTGCGGCGCAGGGGGCGGCCGCCATCGCCGTTCATCTGGTCGGCGGCCTGGGCAATCTGGCTGAGCGCCTTGACGAATTTCTGGCGATCGGGAAGGGGCAAAGCTTCCAGCAGGGCGCGTTCGGCACGATCGGCGGCATTGCGCGCCCCGCGCAGGGCTTTGCGGCCGGCGGGGCTGATGGCCACGGCATTGGCGCGCTGATCTTCCTCGGTGCGTTCGCGCGACAGAAGACCTTTTTCCAGCATGCGACGAACCATCTCCGCCAAGGTCGAACGGTCGATGCCCGTGATCTCGACCAAAGCAGTCTGGCTGACGCCATCATTCTGCTCCAGCGCGCAAAGCAGTGTGAACTGCTGCTTGGTCAGTTCCTTGCCGCCAGCTTCGCGAGCATAGAGGTCGCCATAGAATTGCTGGCAACGGCGGATCAGGTGAGAGGGCGCTTCGGAAAGGTCAAAACCGTTCCCCGGCTTGCGCTGCCCCTTCATCATCCGTGAACCCCTTTGATCGTCCCGCATTGTCGCGGACCGCACACTGCTCCGATCATGTCCCGTAATTCGGGTTGCTGGAAAGTGGCGCGCTCCGGACGCGCAGTTAAAACGATTTTGCGCGCGGAAGTCCATGCGCAAATTTTATCCTTCACATCTTTGCAAAGCGCGCGCGATGTGATCCACGCCCGACTTCGTCCGTATTGGGCAGTTTCCTGTGTGACAGAGGTCAGCGGGGTACAATGAATGGTATAGGTACCTGCGCACGCACCATAATCATTGCCGGCTCACGCAGGGACAATCGTCCGCATGCGACCTGACGTATTTGCGCATCATTGTTGCGCGCCACCATCTCCGGATTCAGGAGCCTGATGTTTTATCACCAAAGGCGTCTGTGCGAGCGCGAACAGGAAGATCAAGGGGATGATGACCCAAACCTTGAAGGTGACCCAGCTCGCGGTCGAGGTTGCTCGCCATACCGCCTCGTTGATCGCCGCCAGACAGAGGAAGAATAACCCCCAGCGCACGGTCAGCTTTTTCCATCCCCGTTCGTCGAGGTCGAAGGCCTGGGCGAAAACATATTTTATGAACAAGCGGTTGAAGAGAAGGCCGCCCAGAAGAACCAGTCCGAAGAAGCCATAGAGCACGGTCGGCTTCATTTTGATGAAAACATCGTTCCTGAGATAAAGCGTCAATCCGCCGAAGATCACCACCAGAACCGCGGTGAAAAGCGGCATGGGCGACAACCGTCGCTCGATGAAATAGCCCAGCACCAAGGCTGCAAGCACCGCGGCAATGAAGGCGGCCGTGGCTCCGAAAATTCCCAAGTACTTGAAGGCTGCGAAAAAAATGAGCAGGGGCCCCAGGTCCAGGGCCAGCCGACGCAATTGCGGATTCACGCTGCCCTCCCATCGGCACCCACGAGCGCGCGGGCAAAATCCCGGGCGACGAAGGGCTGCAGATCGTCCTCGCCCTCTCCCACCCCGATATAATGTACCGGCAGGCCGAAGCGGCCGGCCAATGCCACCAGGATGCCGCCCTTGGCGGTGCCATCAAGCTTGGTCATCACCAGCCCGGTTACCGGCACGGACGCCGAGAAGGCTTCCACCTGGCTTATAGCATTCTGGCCTGTGGTGGCATCCAGCACCAGGAGCACCGCATGTGGCGCGCTGGGGTCCAGCTTCTTGATCACCCGGGCGATCTTTTCCAGCTCCGCCATCAGGCCGGCCTTGTTCTGCAGACGTCCGGCAGTGTCGATCAGCAGAATGTCGCTGTCATTGGCGCGGGCTTTCTCAAGCGCCTCGAAGGCAAGGCCCGCGGCATCGCCACCGGCTTTGGTGGCGACGAACTCCGCTTTCGCCCGCACGGCCCAGACCTTGAGCTGTTCGATGGCGGCGGCGCGGAAAGTGTCGCCCGCGGCCAGCGTAACCTTTGCGCCTTCTTCACCAAGGCGCTTGGCCAGCTTGCCGATGGTCGTGGTTTTGCCCGTGCCGTTGACGCCGGCCACCAGAATGACGAAAGGCTTCTTGTCGTCTTCCACCGAAAGCGGTTTCTGGACGGGCGCGAGCAGGTTGGCGATTTCCGTCGCCAACACCGTTTTCAGTTCCGCACCGGAAATTTCCGCGTCGTAGCGGTTCTTGCCGACGGCGGCCGCGAGCTTGGATGCCTGCGCGGCGCCCATGTCGGCGCGGATCAGCGCTTCTTCCAGTTCCGCCAGCGTTTCCGTATCCAGTTTCTTCTTGGTCAGGATCTCGCCCAGGCCGGTTTTGGCCAGGCCCGATTTCAGCCGGTCGAAAAATGTGGGCGGTGGGGGCGCCTCGCCGAAAGTTCTCATGAGAGAATGCCTGTCAGGTGCGGACCGGCGCGGCCGGTGATGGTGAGCGGCAAGAAGGTTCCGGGCACGGCGCCGTCAAAAGCGACGCTGGCGAAAGAAGGCGTGCGGCCGATGCCGCCTCGCTCCATCAACACCACCTGGCGCGAGCCTTTCATGGCGTCCAGATGGTGGTCGCGCGCCATCTCCCCTTTGGCGCGCAAGCGTGCGGCGCGTTCCTTGACCAGGGCGCGGGAGATTTGCGGCATTTTCGCTGCTGGGGTTCCGGGCCGGGGTGAAAAAGGAAAGACGTGCAACTGGGAGATGCCGGCATCATCCACCAGGCTGAGGCTGTTCTCGAACATGGCCTCGGTCTCGGTGGGAAAGCCCGCGATCATGTCGGCGCTGAACGCAGCCTCGGGACGATAGCAGCGGACGGTCTCGCAAAAGGCAATGATGTCGGCGCGGGCGTGACGGCGCTTCATGCGTTTCAGGATCATGTCGTCGCCGGACTGGGCGGACAGATGGAAATGCGGCATCAGCCGCTCCTCCTGCGCGATGGCGCGCATCAGTGCGGCATCGGCTTCGATGGAATCGATGGAGGAGAGCCTCAGCCGCTTCATATCGGGAACCAGCTTGAGCAGCTTCTCGACCAGCGCGCCCAGCGTGGGTTGTCCCGGCAAGTCCGCGCCGTAGGAGGTAAGGTCCACGCCGGTCAGCACGATTTCGGCAAAGCCCTTTTCGGTCAGGCGGTGTGCCTCGGCGACTACCGCGCCCATTGGCACGCTGCGGCTGTTGCCACGCCCATAGGGGATCACGCAGAAGGTGCAGCGATGGTCGCAGCCATTCTGCACCTCGAGAAAGGCACGGGTCTTGCCGTCGAAATGGTCCACCATGGCTGGCGCATTTTCACGCAAGCGCATGATGTCATTGACCCGGATGCGCATCGCGCGGCCTTGACCGAAGTCGGCATAGGCCTGGGCCGTAAGCTTTTCCTGATTACCAAGGACTGCGTCCACTTCCGCCATGGCGGCATAGGTCTCGGGCTGAATTTGCGCGGCGCAGCCGGTGACGATGATGCGGCGGCCCGGATTCTCGCGTCTCAGCCTGCGGATGGCCTGACGCGACTGGCGCACGGCCTCTGCGGTCACCGCGCATGTGTTGATCACGACACAGTCGTGGAGTTGTGCGTCCCGTGCCGAATTCCGGATCGCCTCGCTTTCATAAGCATTGAGGCGGCAGCCGAAGGTCAGGACTTCAACCGTCATAGCTGGTCCAGATCCACGCGGCCGCTGAAGGGCGTGGCGGTGGGGCCGGTCATCAGCACATGACCGTCTTCCTCGCGCCATTCGATCTGCAGCGAGCCGCCGTCCAGCACCAGTTCGACTTTGCGGCCCGTCAGCCCGCGCCGCATGGCGGCGACGGCGGTGGCGCAGGCTCCGGTGCCGCAGGCCAAGGTCACGCCCACGCCGCGCTCCCATACCCGCATGCGGATGCGGCCCTGATCCAGCACCTGGGCGAATTCCACATTGGTGCGATTGGGAAAGAACGGCAGATTTTCGATTTTCGAGCCCAGGGCCGCGAGCGGCGCCTTTTCGGCATCGGGCACGAACAGAACGCAATGGGGATTGCCCATCGAGACCGCGCTGACCGGGATGGATGTGCCGCCGATGTCGAGGGGAAAATTGGTGGTGTCCACTTCCGCTGCCACCGGCACCTGGCTCCAGTTCAGCCGGGGCTCGCCCATGTCCACCGTCACCAGGCCCTTGCCGGCATCGCTGCAGATCAGCACGCCGCCCTTGGTGGAGAGCTTGACCCTGGCAAGCCCGCGCTCGTCCAGAAGCAGACGCGCCACACAGCGGCTGGCATTGAAACAGGATTCCGATTCCGTGCCGTCGGCATTGTAGAACAGCACGCTGGCGTCGAACTGCGCGCCGCCGGGGCGGACCACGACCACCGTGTCGCAGCCGATGCCGAAATGCCGGTCGGCCAAGGTCTTGACCTGTGCGGGGGTGAGAGAAAAGGCGCTGTCGCGGGCGTCGAACACCACGAAATCATTGCCCAGGCCATGCATTTTCAGGAAGGCGGTCATGAGGGGCGTTATAGGGGTCCGGAAGGGTATTTTCCATTGCCGTAAAATGGGAAAATTCCCATCTTTTGGCCGCAATTCGGGGACAGACCATGCGCGCGAAATTGAGCCTCTTTGCCCTCTTGCTCGGTTTTGTCCTCACCTCAGGAGCTTTTGCCGTGACCATTAGCGATGATCCCTATGCCTGGCTGGAAGACGTCCATGGGACAAAGCCACTCGACTGGGTCAGGGAGCAGAATGCCCGGTCGCTGGCGCCGCTGAAGGCCGATCCGCGCTACCAGAAGAATTATGACTCCATTCTGGAGGTCATGGATGCGACCGACCGCATCCCCATGGGCAGCCTGCGCCATGGCCATGTCTATAATTTCTGGCAGGATGCGAAGAACCCCAAAGGCCTGTGGCGGCGCACGACCATCGCCGACTATCAGACGGCCCAGCCGCATTGGGAGGTGCTGCTGGACATTGACGCCCTGGCCAAGACGGAAGGCGAAAACTGGGTGTTCAAGGGCTCGAGCTGCTCGCCCGGCGAGACGCGCTGCCTGATCAGCCTGTCGCGTGGCGGCGGTGATGCTGCGGTGGTCCGCGAATACGACTTGAAGGCCAAAGCATTGGCCACCGACGGCTTCAGCCTGCCCGAGGCCAAGGGCGACATGGATTACCTGGATGACGACACGGTGCTGTTCGCATCCGCCCTGGGTCCCCAGACCACCTCCGGCTATGCCCGCACGGTGCGGCTTTGGAAGCGTGGTACAAAGGTTGACGACGCGCCGGTGATCTATGAAGGCAAGTCCGAAGATGTGCTCGTTGCGCCGGCGGTGTTTCACACCAAGGCGGGCAATTTTGCCCTGGTGGCGCGAGCGGTGAGCTTTTTCCAAACCGAATATCTTGCGGTGGAGGGGACCCATGTCCGCAAGCTCGACCTGCCGCTGTCGGCGGACGTGAAAGGCATGCTCGACGGCGCTCTGGTCGCCACCTTACGCGAAGATTATGCGAAAGGCGGCGTGCATTTCGCCAAGGGTGCGCTGGTGGCGTTTCAGGATGGCACATCTCCACGACTGATCTTCGCGCCGGGCCCGCGCCAGAGCATCGAAGGCGTGGGCGTGGGACGCGATCGCATATATGCCGCCATCACCGATAATGTGATCGGTTCGGTGCATGTCTTTTCAGCGCAGGGTTCGGGCTGGACCGACAGGCGGCTGGCGCTGCCGGGGCAGGGCACCGCCGATGTCGTTTCGGTCAATGATTTCGGGACAGAGGCAATGTTCAGTTTCGAGAACTACCTCACCCCGCCTACGCTCTATTTCGATGACGGCAGCGATACGCCCAAGCCCATCAAATCGCTGCCGGCGCGTTTTGATTCCGCCGGTCTTGTCACCGAACAGTTCGAGGCCACCAGCAGGGACGGCACCAAGGTCCCTTATTTTGTCACCCGGCCCAAAAATCTCACCGGTCCAGCCCCCACTATTCTTTATGGCTATGGCGGCTTCGAGGTTTCGCTCACGCCCTCTTACAGCGCCAATTTCGGTCGGCTATGGCTGACCCATGGCGGCATCTATGTGGTGGCCAACATCCGCGGCGGCGGCGAATTCGGGCCCGGCTGGCATGATGCGGCTGTCAAAACCAAGCGCCAGCACGCCTATGACGATTTCGAAGCGGTGGCGGCGGACCTGGCGCGGCGCGGCCTGACCACGCCCAAGCAGCTCGGCATCATGGGCGGCTCCAATGGCGGGCTTCTGGTCTCAACCGTGATGGTGCAGAAGCCGGAGCTGTTCGGCGCCGTGGTGTGCCAGGTGCCCCTGATCGACATGATCGCCTATACCCATATCGGCGCCGGCGCTTCCTGGATCGGGGAATATGGTGACCCCGCGATCCCCGTCGAGCGCGACTATATCCTCACCTATTCGCCCTATCAGAATGTCAAAGCGGGCGTCACTTATCCGCCAGTCTTCTTTGTCACCGCCACCAGTGACGATCGGGTGACGCCGGTGCATGCTCGCAAGATGGCGGCGAAGATGGAAGCGCAAGGCCACGAAGTGCTATTCTACGAAAACACCGATGGTGGCCACGCAGCCGCCGCCGACCATCGCCAGGCGGCGGAGATGTGGGGCCTGTCCTTCGTCTATCTGGCTGAGAAGCTCGGCCTGAGAGACTAGAGAGCCGGGAACGAACCAAAGAAAAAGCCCGCCAGAAGTGGCGGGCTTTCGCTTACCGGCCTTTGGCTACCCGCGGCTTGGGCGGGGCGGGCGGCACTTCCTTGGGCTTGGAGGCCTTGTAGATCTTGGTCAGCGCCTCGCGGTTCTTCACGGAGGCGGCGGACATGTCTGGCAATTTGGGCATGGGAAACTTTCGGGAAAGGAAATTCTCATGCCACCGTAAGGCGGCGGCGCCCCTCCGTAAACGGATGAAATTGCGCCCCCAGATATGGCCCTGACGCGCTGCCAGGCCCCAACTGTTAGCCAGCCACCGGGTTTTCAACCCGGCGCTGCGCCTTGGATACCCGTCCGAACCAGATAGACCGACTGGGAGGCACACATCCACAGCCAGTCGCGCTTGGGTCCGCAGAAACAGAGATTGGCGCAGGTCTCCGGCAGGCGGATCCGGCCGATGCATTTGCCGGCTGGGTTCCATACCGTCACCCCCATATAGCCCGGCACCGAGGTCGAGCCGGACCAAACATTGCCCGCCACGTCGACGCGGTGGCCATCGGGGCCGCAATGCACGCCATCGACATCGCAATTGGTGAAGCGGCGCTGGTTGGCGATCTTGTTGCCCACCACATCGGCGACATCGATGCCGGTGCCCCAGACGAAATAGACCTTGGTATAGTCGGGTGAGAAGGCGATGCCGTTGGGCACCAGGCCCGGATGGCCTTCCAGGATCACGTCCAGGCGGCCGGAAGGGTCCCAGCGATAGATCGAAGGCGGGCGTACCTGCTTGTGCGAGCCGACGATGCCGGCGCCGCCATTACCGATATTGCCGTTGGCCAGGCCCTTGGGATTGAGCACGCTGACGCCATCGTCGGGATGGCCTTCCGCAAGCACCGCGCCGTAATAGGGATCGGTGAACCAGATCGAGCCATCCTTGTGGGGCGCGATGTCATTGGGCGAGTTGAGCGGCTGGCCGTTGTAACTGTCGGCGATCACCGTCAGCGAGCCGTCATGCTCCCAGCGCACCACCCGGCGCAGGAAATGCTGGGCGGAAATCTGGCGACCCTGGAAGTCGAAAGTGTTGCCGTTGGAGTTGAAGGACTGGCGGCGGAAGGGCGTAACCTCGCCGGTCTCCCAGATATAGCGGTACTGCACATCGCCGGCGACGTCGCTGAACACCACATACTGGCCTTCGGCGCTCCAGGCGGGGCCTTCCGCCCATTCAAAGCCGGTTTTGACGCGTTTTATCGAAGAGTGGCCGATGAAAATGTCCTCGGCGCTGGGATCCAGGATCAGGATGTCGGGGTCGGGATAGGTGTTGGGTGGGGCGCCGTGGCCATAGACGCGGCCATTGAGCACCGATGAGGCCGGCGCGAATTGCGGCTTGGTCTGCGCCAGTGCCAGACCCGGCACGGACGCGGCCGCACCCGTCAGCATCAAGCGGCGCGTCAGATCAAATGTCATGGAATCCCTCCCGGCTGTTGTGTTCTGAGGCAAGGGGAACCCGCGCGGCGAGGACTGTCAACCGGGGCTGGCCGGCCCTTCGCTTACGCTTCGGGCGTTCGTCGCTCAAAACGGTCCACCGGACCGTTTTGTTTGCCTTGCGGCAAACCGCTCCTCACCCCACGGCGCATCGCCCGCCTTTAGCCCGGCGACGCGCCTTGAATATTCACCCGCAGCAAATAAATCGACTGGGTTGCGGCCATCAACAGATGATCGCGCTTGGGGCCTGCGAAACAAAGATTGGCGCAGCCTTCCGGCAGGCGAATACGGCCGATCAGCCTGCCCGCCGGATTCCAGACTGTGACACCGGCATAGCCCAAGGGCGCCGCCGAACTGCACCAGATATTGCCGGCGCGATCGGGCCGCATGCCGTCGGGGCCACAATGCACGCCATCCACCATGCAGTCGGTGAAAGAGCGCAGGTTGGCGACACGTGTGCCTTCGATGTCGCCCACCGAAATGCCGCCGCCGCGAATGACATATACTTTGGTGTAATCGGGCGAGAAACAGATGCCGTTGGGTGGCTTGCCCTGCTCATAGGGCACCGCGACCTCGACCTTGCCGCTCGGATCGACGCGGTAGACATTCATCGGCAGCGACTGATGCATGCCGCCGGCCTTGGCGATGCCCACTCCGGTGTTGCCAATATTGGGATCGCGCACGCCTCCGCCATTCATCGGCCCATCGCCGTCATCGGGATGGCCTTCCGCCAGGTTGCCGCCGAACTGGGGATCGGTGAACCAGACACTGCCGTCCTTGTGCGGCGCCAGATCGTTGGGCGAGTTGAGCGGGGTGCCACTATAATTGTCGGCCAATATGGTCATGGAGCCATCGGCTTCCCAGCGCACCACGCGGCGGAAGAAGTCCTGGGTGGAAAGCTGGCGGCCTTGGAAGTCAAAGCTGTTGCCGTTGGTGGAGAAGGAGGGGCGGCGGAAGACGGTGACCTCGCCGGTCTCCCAGATATAGCGATAGAGCGTATCGTTCTTGACGTCGCTGAAGATGGCGTACTGGCCAAGGTTGGACCAGGCCGGTCCTTCCGCCAGATGCAGGCCGGTGTGGACGCGGCGGATCACTTCCTGGCCGATCAGAAGTCCATTGAATCCGGACTCGACCTTGATGATGTCGGGATCGGGCGAGAAGGCCGGCGGCGCACCGGGCGAGAAGTCGCGCGGCGGATCGGTAATCACTGAGCGCGGTGTGCCCAGCGCGGGTTTGACATCGGCGGCCAAAGAACGAGGCGTTGCCAGGGCCGGCACGCTGACAGCGGCGCCCGCCAGCATCAGGCGGCGATTGAGTTCGGTCACGGAGATTCTCCCTGATTTCTTGTTTTGCGGCCGAGCATCGAAGCAGGCCGAGGGCCTGTCAATCACGGCCCATGATGTGGATCGGCTTGAAGCAGCCCAGGATCATGCGTTGGGCGTCGAAGGGAATATCTCCAGTGATTTCCATTTGCGGGTCCTGGTGCATCTTTTCCTCCGCGGCATCGAGTGCTTCCCGGCTGGGCCATATCTGCCAGGAGAAGACGATCTTCTCGTCCTCTTCTGCGGCCACGGCGCGACGAAAGTCGGTCAGCTTGCCGGTGGGGACATTGTCCTCCCAGGATTCGACAACCTCCAGGCAGCCATATTCCCGGAAAAAGGCCGAACTCATCTCGGCCCATTTGCGATAGGCCTCCAGTTTGCCGGCAGGCACGGGAATGATGAAACCGGCGACATACATGGTTCGGTGTCCCATGAAACTTCGGGCCCATAGCAGCCGACAGACGACCGCCCGTCAAATCAGCGGGTTGCCGGTGTTACAGGATCAGGCGCGCGATCGCCGGAGCCATTCGTCCAAAGTGATGTGACCGAGGCGCGCCTCCCCCAATGGGATAAGCGAACGTTCCTCGACCCGCCCGCCCCAATACAGGGCGTCGGGATCGCTCACGACCTCCCGCGGATCGCCTGTCCCCTTCAGGTAGCGGGCGATGATCGCATTGAACGGCGCGCGTTCTGGGCCTGCGATCTCCACGATGCCGTTTCGCGGAGCCTCCAGCGCTACATCGGCAACCAGGACCGCGACGTCGTCCGCGGCAATGGGCTGGAACAGGCCGGGCGAGAGCCTGATCACGTTTCCATCCACACTCGACGCGGCGATGGCGCCAAGGAATTCCATGAACTGCGTGGCGCGGATGATGGTGTAGGGGATGCCAGAGGCTTCGATCAGCCGCTCCTGGGCGACTTTGGCCCGGAAGTAGCCGTTCTCGGGCGTCCGATCAGTTCCGACGATGGAAAGCGCGACATGATGGCGGACGCCGGCTGCAGCCTCTGCCGCCTGAAGATTGCGGCCGGAGGATTCGAAAAACTCCAGCACCGCCTTGTTCTCAAATGAGGGCGAATTGGCGAGGTCGACCACCACCAGCGCGCCAGCCAACGCCTGCGTGAGACCCTCGCCAGTGACGGCGTTGATGCCGCTTTTGGGCGAGGCTGCAACAACCTCATGGCCGGCTTGGCGTAGAATGGCGACAGTCTTCGAGCCAATCAGACCTGTACCGCCGATGACAACAATTTTCATGGTCTACCCCTTTGCCAGTGGCGGGAGACTTCAAGCGAAACATTTCCTGAGAATGGCCCAGGGATTAAGGGGAAAAGCATACTCCAAGTCCTATGCCTCGGCAGGCCGAACCGACGCAATAATTGACTTTTAGGGCTTTCGGGGCCTACAACCCGACCACTTTCCGGAAAGCCGCTACGACTTTCCGGTCCCCCGCCCGGCGCGGGGGATCGACCCCGGGCAGCGCAGGTGCGCCCCCCGGGGCGTAAGTGTTTGCCCTGTCTGATTTTTCTCTTTGAAAAATCAGACAAACAGAAAGAGCGTTGGATTTGTTTGAGTCTTTACAATCCCGCCTGACCGGCGTCTTCGACAAGCTTCGCGGCCGTGGCGCCCTGACCGAGGCCGATGTCGACGCCGCCCTGGGCGAAGTCCGCACTGCCTTGATCGAGGCGGACGTGGCGCTGCCGGTGGTCAAGGACTTCATCGACAAGGTGCGTCCCCGCGCCGTGGGCGAGAACGTGATCCGTTCGGTCAGGCCCGGCCAGCAGGTCATCAAGATCGTCCATGACGTGCTGGTCGAGACGCTGGGCCAGGAGAATGAGAAGCTTTCCATCGGCTCGCCGCCCGCGCCCATCCTGATGGTGGGTCTGCAGGGCTCCGGCAAGACCACCACTTCGGCCAAGCTCGGCCTCTTGCTACAAACCAGGGAAAAAAAGCGAGTACTGATGGCCTCGCTCGACACCACGCGCCCCGCCGCCATGGAGCAGCTGCGTGTGCTGGGCGAGCAGGCGGGCATTGCCACTCTTCCCATCGTTGCCGGCCAGGGCCCGCTCGACATCGCGCGACGCGCCATCGCCTCCGCCAAGGTCGGTGGCTACGACGCCGTGATCCTGGACACCGCCGGGCGCCAGCATGTCGACGAGCAGCTGATGGCCGAAGTCGCGTCCGTCAAGCAGCTCGTCAACCCGCATGAGACCTTGCTGGTCGCCGATGCGTTGACCGGCCAGGACGCGGTCAATATCGCCAAGTCGTTCAACGATCGCGTCAAGGTCAGCGGCATCATCCTCACGCGTGTCGATGGCGACGGCCGCGGCGGCGCCGCCCTTTCGATGCGCACGGTTACCGGCGCCCCGATCAAGTTCCTCGGCGCCGGCGAAAAGCTCGATGCGCTGGAGCCGTTCCATCCCGCACGCGTGGCGTCGCGCATCCTCGACATGGGCGACGTGGTCAGCCTGGTCGAGAAGGCGAGCGAGACGCTCGACAAGGAAGAGGCGGAAAAGATCGCCGCCAAGATGAAGAAAGGTCAGTTCGACATGAACGACCTTTTTTCCCAGCTCAACCAGATGAAGAAACTGGGTGGCATGAAGGGCGTGCTCGGCATGCTGCCGGGTGTGGGCAAGATCAAGGGCCAGCTCGAAGCCGCGGGCCTGGACGACAAGATCCTGACCCGCCAGGAAGCCATCATCCAGTCCATGACCAAGAAAGAGCGGCTCGATCCCGACCTGATCAATGGCTCGCGCAGGAAGCGCATCGCCGCAGGCGCGGGCGTCGATGTCAGCGAGGTCAACAAGCTCCTCAAAATGCACCGCCAGATGGCGGACATGATGAAGAAGATGGGCAAGGGCGGCCGCATGCCGCAAATGCCCGGCATGGGCGGAATGCCCGGTGGATTGCCGCCTGGAATTTTTCCGGGGCGGCGCTGATTTCGAACCGCATACAACTGAAGGAAAAACAAATGGCTCTTCGCATTCGTCTTGCCCGCGGCGGCACCAAGAAACGCCCGCACTACAATATCGTCGTTTCCGACTCGCGTAGCCCACGCGACGGCCGCTTCATCCAGAAGATCGGCTTCTACAATCCGCTGCTGCCGTCGGATCATGCCGACCGCGTCAAGCTGGACCTGGACGTGGCCAAGGAATGGATCGGCAAGGGCGCGGTCGCGTCCGACCGCGTGCACAAGATGCTGGCCAATGTCGGCGTGGTGAAGGCCCGCGTGCACAACAATCCGCAGAAGGCCCAGCCCAAGAAGAAGGCGCAGGAGCGGGCTGCCGCGGCCGCCGCCGCTGCGGCTTCGGGCGAAGCCGCTTCCTAAAGGCCCGGCAGTTGGGCCGCAATGTCCTGCTTGCCGCCATCATCGGCGCGCAAGGACTGAAGGGCGAGGTGAAGGCCAAGCTCTTCACCGCCGCGCCCGATGCCCTGCCGCTTTATGGCGTCTTGCACACGGGTGCGGGGCGCAAGTTCAAGATCACCGCCTTTCGCCCCACCAAACCGGGCGAGGCGGTGATTGCGTTTGAGGGCGTCACCGACCGCAATGCCGCCGAGGCGCTCAAGGGCACGCAACTGTTTGTGGACCGCGCCGCGCTGCCCCAAACAGAAGAAGACGAATTCTATCACGCTGACCTGATCGGGCTTGAGGCGCGCGACAGCGAGGGCCGCGTCCTGGGCAAGGTCAGCGCCATCCACAATTACGGCGCCAGCGACGTGATCGAACTGGCGCGGCCCGACGGCGACACAGTGCTGCTGGCCTTCAGCAGGGAGACGGTGCCGGTGCTCAATATCGCGGCCGGCTATGTCATGGTCGCGGTGCCGGAAGACGATGAGGGCAACGATCATGTCGAATGAGACACGGTTCGCGGCCACGGTCCTCACGCTTTTTCCCGAAATGTTCCCGGGGCCGCTTGCTGTCTCGCTTCTGGGCAAGGCGCTGGATAAGAAGCTCTGGTCGCTGGAGGTGCGCGACATTCGCGCCCATGGCCTGGGCAAGCACCGCACCGTGGATGACACGCCGGCCGGCGGTGGTCCCGGCATGGTGATGCGCGCCGATGTGGCGGCGGCGGCGATCGATACCGTCCAGCGCAACGGCCGCCCGCTGATCTATCTGTCACCCAGGGGCAAGCCGCTCGATCAGGCGCGCGTGCGGGCGCTGGCGGACGGCCCCGGGGCGGTTCTGCTCTGCGGCCGCTTCGAGGGCCTGGACCAGCGGGTGATCGAGGCGAGGGCCGTCGAGGAAATATCGCTGGGCGACTTCGTGCTGGCTGGCGGTGAGATCGCAGCCATGGCCCTGATCGAGGCCTGCGTGCGGCTGATCCCGGGGGTCCTTGGCGACCACGCCTCGACAGCGGAGGAAAGCTTTGCCTCGGGGCTCCTGGAATACCCCCATTATACCCGCCCCCAAAGTTTTGAGGATCGATCCATTCCGGATGTCCTAACCCAAGGGAATCATTCGGAAATCGCCAAGTTCCGCCAGGCCTGGGCGGAAAGCCTGACCAAAGAGAGACGTCCCGACCTCTGGACCCTCTATGAAAAGAAGAAACCTTAGGCTATACGCGCCGGCTCAATTCCGTAAATTTCCGCCCGGAGACTGACAAATGAACCTGTTGCAAGAGCTCGAAGCCGAGCAGATGAAGGCCGTCCGGGCCAAGGCGCATCCCGAATTCCGCCCCGGCGACACGCTGAAGGTCAACGTCAAGGTGGTTGACGTCACCTATGACGAGAAGGCCAAGCAGAACAAGACCCGCGAGCGCCTGCAGGCCTTCGAAGGCGTGTGCATCGCCCGCCAGGGTGCGGGCCTGAACGAGAGCTTCACCGTGCGCAAGGTGTCCTACGGCGAAGGCGTGGAGCGCGTCTTCCCGGTCTATTCGCCGCTGGTGGATTCGGTGGTGGTGGTGCGCAAAGGCAAGGTGCGTCGCGCCAAGCTCTATTATCTGCGCGGCCGCACCGGCAAGTCCGCCCGCATCAGCGAGCGCACCGAGGCGACGAGCGAAGACGCCGCTTAAAGTCGCGTAAAACCCTTCAAAATCGGGCCGCGCGGGCTTTCCCCACGCGGCCCGATTGCTTTTGGGGCGAAAAAAAGCCCGGTTTTGCGCGCTTTTCCGGTGCATAAGCGAGAAATGCCCCAATTTCTTGCGTTTTTTACGCTCCGCCCCCCTTTATCCTGCAGGAAATGCCGTAAAATCGGGCCCATCGTTGATTCGTTAAGAGGGAGATTCCCAATGGCCACGGCCGCAAAAGCAAAAGTCGAGACGATTTCCACCCGCAATCTCGCCAGCCAGCTGGCCGAGAAGCACGAGCTCTCCCAGAAAGCCGCCAACGCGATGCTGGAAGATACGATCGGGCTGATCACCAAGCACCTGAAGAAGGGTGCGCGCATCCGTCTGAACGGTCTGGGCATCCTGGTGGTGCGCAAGCGCGGTCCGCGCATGGGCCGCAATCCCGCCACCGGCGAAGCCATCAAGATCAAGGCGTCGAAGAAGGTTGCGTTCCGCGCCTCCAAGGAACTGAAGGAAGCCATCTAGGCTTCCGGTCATCCGAGAAAAAGAAAGGCCGGGTGCGCTATCAGCGCCCGGCCTTTTTCTTTGCCAGCGTGCCGGCGATTCTGTCGCCTTGCCCGCCAGCCTCCCGGCAGGCTAGGTAGGCGGCACGAAATTTCATGGACGAGGACCCCACATGGCGCGCAAGAAAATCGCTCTCATCGGCGGCGGACAGATCGGCGGCACGCTCGCGCATCTGGTTGCGCTCAAGGAGCTGGGCGATGTGGTGATTTTCGACATCGCTGAAGGGCTCCCCCAGGGCAAGGCGTTGGATCTGGCCCAGTCCGGTCCGGTTGACGGCTTCAACGCCAAGCTCAAGGGCACCAACGATTATGCCGACATCAAGGGCGCCGATGTGGTGATCGTCACCGCCGGCGTACCGCGCAAGCCCGGCATGAGCCGCGACGATCTTCTCGGCATCAATCTGAAAGTCATGTCGGCGGTGGGCGAAGGCATCAAGGCCAATTGCCCCGACGCCTTCATCATCTGCATCACCAATCCGCTGGACGCGATGGTGTGGGCGTTGCAGAAGTTCTCGGGCGTGCCGCATGGCAAGATCGTGGGCATGGCCGGCGTGCTGGATTCGGCGCGCTTTCGCCATTTCCTCGCCGAGGAACTGGGCGTGTCGGTGGAAGACGTCTCCGCCTTCGTCCTGGGCGGCCATGGCGACACGATGGTGCCGATGCCACGCTTCTCCACTGTCGCCGGTATCGCGCTGCCGGAGCTGGTCAAGATGGGCTGGATCAAGCAGGACCGTCTGGATCAGATCGTGGACCGCACCAGGAATGGCGGCGCCGAAATCGTGGGTCTGCTCAAGACCGGTTCGGCCTATTACGCGCCGGCGACCTCGGCCATCGCCATGGCGGAAAGCTATCTCAAGGACCAGAAGCGCGTCCTGCCCTGCGCCGTCCATGTCAATGGCGCTTATGACATCAAGGACCTCTATGTCGGCCTGCCGGTGGTGATCGGCGAGAAAGGCGTGGAGCGGATCGTGGAGCTGGATCTGACCGGCGAAGAGAAGGCCGGTCTTTCCAAGTCCGCCGACGCCGTGAAGGGCCTGATCGACGCCTGCAAGAAGCTGGAACCCAGACTGACCTGATGGCGGGCGAGGGCCAGCGGCCGGTTCAGTTGAAGCCGTAAGACACCAGGAAGCCGACGCCGACTGCGGGACTGCCTGTGGTGAGGCCGATGGTGCCGTACCCCGTCAGGGTGAACCGGTCGTCGCGCACCCAGCTGAGCGAGCCGAATAGTTCCTGTCCGGCCTCGACTTGGGGCGCATTGGCGCTGTCGAAATCGTAAGAGGCGACCGCCACCAGATGGTCGTTGAGCTCCAGGCTGGTGCCAGCCGACACCGAGGTGGTGTTGTAGAGCGTGTAGCCCAAAGGTTGGCCCTGGTCGAGATAACCCACCGTGACGAAGGGCGTCCAGTCTCCGTATTGGCGTGAGACATCGACGCTGACGCCGTAATCGGCTTCTCCGGTGCTGAGCCGGCGCCGTGCCGCGGCGGTGGGTGCCTTGACCACGCCGGAAACCCGGACTTCGAAGCCGCTCAACACGGTGGGTGGGATGGTATAGGACGCGGCGAGATTGAGGTCGCCCCAGCCGGTGCGCACGTCGGGCGCGACAGACAGGCGCCGGTTGATGATGATGGGATTTCCCGACGCATCGAACACCACCAGTCCGCGGCCCGAAATGCGCATATAGGGAATGCTGGCGCTGAATTTGAAATTCCCGTTGGAAAGGCTCAGCGTCGAAAGTCCCAGAAGCACGTTGGTGTTCTGCGGTGTGCCGTAATCGCCATTGGTATCGGTCATCCCCAGCGTGCCGCCGAGTTGCCAGCCGTCGGGGAGAAGGCTGCTTTCGCCGGCCAGCGCATGTCCGGCGCTCAGCCCAAGCAGCAGCGCCAGTGCGGCCGCTGGGCGAAACAGCCTTGCAAGGGTTGAGATTGCTCGATGCATCTGTCGGCTCACTTGCGTTGGCGCGCGCGGATGGCGTCGCGGGCTTTGTTCGTCGCGGAATCCCTGACCGAATTCTGCAGGTGGATGACCTGGGTGTTTTCTCCCGCCGCCAGGGTGAATTTCACTTCGTCAAAGGGCGGTTTGCTGAGAAAGGGTTTTGCGTCCCGGGAGAAACCGAAGGGCTCCAGCGGCAGCCCCACCCAGCTCGTGTCCATTTTGTTGTTGGCGTTCACGTCCTGAAAAGTCTCGATGGCATAAGTACCAGGCGCAATCCCATGCAATGTTATGACTGTTTCGCCGCCGATGGCGGGCACATCCGCCGAGGCGATGGGCTTGGAATTGTCGTCGGGATATAGCGCTTCGTCGTAAAGGCCCAGCCGCAGCACGCCGCCGTCCGGCAGGACATTCTCCACGCGAATGGTCAGGTCGGCGGCGGTAGCCTGCGCCGCCATTCCCCCCGACAGCCCCCCCGCGACGGCAAACAGGACCCAGAATCTGGACCATTTCATCTTGGTTTTATCGCATGGGTCAGGGAGCGCGGCCACCCTCCCGCAGGAGGGTCGGAGATTCTCGATGGCGGACGTGCATTTCGCCGCCTGTTGTTTTCAAGTCCTGCATGTTAAAGCGCTCGCTCCAGATGAGCGACATTTCCCCTTCGATCTATCGCAACCGCGATCTCTATTTTTTCGTCACATCCCGCTTCATCGCCACCCTGGCCATCCAGGTCCAGTCGGTCGCGATTGGCTGGCAGATCTATGACATGGAACGCACGCCGCTTGCGCTGGGGCTGGTAGGCCTGTGCCAGTTCCTGCCCATGTTCCTCCTCACCCTGCCGGCTGGCGACATCACCGACCGCTTCAACCAGCGCCGGGTCTATAGTTTCGCCGCCTGTCTGCAGGGAGCATGCAGCGTCCTGTTTCTGCTCCTGAGCATTTTCAGGCCGCACACGGCCTGGATGTATTACGTCGTGCTGCTGCTGTTCGGTTCGGCGCGTGGCTTTGCCGGGCCGTCCGGTTCCTCGCTGCTGCCCTTTCTGGTGCCGCCGGAGCGGATCTCCAAATCCATGGCCTTCAGCTCGTCCTTCTTCACTGCGGCGACAATTTCAGGACCGGCGCTGGGCGGTTTTCTCTATGCGCTGGGGCCGGTGCATGTCTATTCGATCTGTATTGTGGGGTTCATCGGCGCCGCGCTGATCGTGTCGCGCCTGGGCGGTCGCCGTTTTGTGCCCGAACGCACACAGGCCAGCCGTTATGAGCGGGTGGCCGAAGGCGTGAAATTCGTGCGTTCGCGGCCCGTGGTGCTGGGCGCGATCTCGCTCGATCTGTTCGCGGTGCTTCTCGGTGGGGCGACCGCGCTGCTGCCGATCTATGCTCGCGACATCCTGCATGTGGGGCCGCTGGGCTTCGGCTTCCTGAGGAGCGCGCCGGCAGCGGGTGCCTTCGCCATGGCCTTCTTCCTGACCCATCGGCCGATCAAGGGCAAGGTGGGCGCCAAGATGTTCGGCGCTGTCGCCCTGTTTGGCATCGCCACCATCGTGTTCGGGCTTTCCGTCTGGTACCCGCTCTCGCTGCTCGCGCTGTTCGTGCTCGGGGCGTCCGACATGGTGAGCGTGAATATCCGGGGCTCGCTGATCCAGCTGTCCACGCCGGACTATATGCGCGGTCGTGTCTCCGCCGTCTCCATGCTGTTCATCGGCGCGTCCAACGAACTGGGCGAATTTGAATCGGGCACCACCGCGGCGCTGATGGGCACGGTGCCGGCCGTGGTGGCGGGTGGCATCGGCACGCTTGTGGTCGTGGCGCTCTGGATGAAACTGTTCCCGCCACTCAAGCAGGTGAACAAGTTCGCCGACGTCACGGTACCGGTTTAGAAGGGTCGCACGGGCGACGGCTCGCTTCCGCTCGCCTGCCCGATGCTCCGGGCTTAAGCCTTCACGTAGACATCCACCCTGTCAGCGGGCCCCGTATCGTCGGCGCCGCCCATGGCGCGGACGTCGATACGGTCGGCCGAGACGCCATCGTCGATCAGCACCTGACGGATGGAGAGCGCCCGCTTGAGTGACAGCCGGCGCGCATCCGAACCCTTGTCGCCCTTGGTGCCGCCAAAGGCCTGCAGCTCCACCCGGGCATTGGGCGTGGACATGGCGGCGTTGAGATCGCTGGCCAGGAATTTGATGGCGCCCAGGGCACCTTGCGCGGGATCTGGCGCATCCTTGGCGAACAGGATCACGCTGCGCTTGGTCAGGTTTTCCTTGCCGGTGACGGAGCCGGCGGGCGCGGTCCTGATCGGCTTGGGTGGCGGGGGCGCCGCGGAGGCCTGCTGCTGCGGGTGGTTGCCGAATACATTGCTGAGGTCGGGCCCGCCAAAAGGACTGGGCGACATGTCAGTCGCCGGTGCGGGGGCTGGCTGGGACGCCGGCTTGGGGGCCGGTTGCGGTGCCGGCTTTGGGGCTGCGCTAGCGACCTGCCTGGGCTTTGGCTTGGGCGCGGCTTCCGCTTCGTTGGGCGCGGCTTTCGCCTCGGTCACCGCATGACGATGTTCGGTCGGCATGTGCAGATGGATGGGGCCGCCACGGTCGCCCGGATAGAGCAGCGGCGGGACTGTGCGGGAATATTCCCCACCGGGATAAAGCAGGACGCCGCCGCCCGGCGGCAGCGGGTTGACCTGCACTTCCTGGCCTGTGACCACCCCCTGCGCTAGGCTCGCGCCCGTATGGGCCAGCAGAAAGCCAGCCACGATCGCCGATAGAGACGTGAGACGCATGGAATCCGACAGTTCGAGGGTGCCCGCCAAGCTAGCCTAGCGGTAATCTAACACTTTGCAACCATTACCCAAATGGCGCACATTCCGGGCCAGTTTCGTAAAGGTTACGTCCATGAAAACAAAAGCCGCCGTCGCCTATGCTGCGGGCAAGCCCCTGGTGATCGAGGAGGTGGACCTGGATGGCCCCAAGGCAGGGGAAGTGCTGGTCGAGATCAAATATACCGGCGTTTGCCATACCGATGAATTCACCCGTTCCGGCGCGGACCCGGAAGGCCTGTTCCCCGTCATTTTCGGCCATGAGGGGGCGGGCGTGGTCGTGGATGTGGGGCCGGGCGTCACCTCGCTGAAGAAGGGCGATCATGTCATTCCGCTCTACACGCCGGAATGCCGCCAGTGCAAAAGCTGCACCTCCCACAAGACCAATCTCTGCACCTCGATCCGCGCCACCCAGGGCCAGGGCGTGATGCCGGACGGCACCTCGCGCTTTTCCATCGGCGGGCAGAAGATTCACCATTACATGGGCTGCTCTACCTTCTCGAACCACACGGTGCTGCCCGAGATCGCGCTCGCCAAGATCCGCGAGGACGCGCCCTTCGACAAGGTCTGCTACATCGGCTGCGGCGTCTCCACCGGCATCGGGGCGGTGATCTATACCGCCAAGGTCGAGCCAGGCGCCAATGTCGTGGTGTTCGGGCTGGGCGGCATCGGGCTCAATGTGATCCAGGGTGCGCGGATGGCGGGTGCCAACATGATCGTCGGCGTGGACATCAATCCTGCGCGCGAGGCCTTGGCGCGCTCCTTCGGCATGACCCATTTCGTCAACCCCAAAGAAGTGAAGGGCGATCTGGTGCCCCATCTGGTCGAGCTGACCAAGGGCGGCGCCGATTACAGCTTCGAATGTGTCGGCAGTGTCGATCTGATGCGCCAGGCGCTGGAATGCTGCCATCGCGGCTGGGGTGAAAGCATCATCGTCGGGGTGGCCGGCGCAGGCCAGGAGATCAGGACGCGGCCCTTCCAGCTGGTGACGGGGCGGGTGTGGAAGGGCACCGCCTTTGGCGGTGTGCGCGGGCGTACCCAGGTGCCCCAGATCGTGGACTGGTACATGGAGGGCAAGATCAGCATCGATCCGCTGATCACCCACAAGCTGCCGCTGAACCGCATCAACGAGGCGTTCGACCTGATGCATTCGGGAGAAAGCATCAGGACGGTCATCGAGTTTTGATCCTTGTGCTTGGGCAGGCGCGCGGGTCGCGTTTGTTTAATGGGTCGCGCAGGCTGGCGGCTCGCTTGCGCTCGCCTTGCCTGTCGCTCCCGGATTGAATTTTAGCGGGATCGGCGGCACGTTGGCGCTGACGGGGCGCGCCAAAAGCCCTGGCTGGGAGGGCTTGATGCGTATCGTTTGTTTCGCGGCGCTGGCTGCGATTTCCGTTTCACCCGCGGTTGTTTCATTTTCTTGGGCGCAATCCCTGGAGCCTCCGTCGCCACCGCCGGGCATGAACGTGCCGGACTGGGCGTTGCCACAGTCGTCCACCCACAAACAGGTGCCGCCGCCCGCCGATTTTCATCGTCCTTCGGTGACCTTCAACACGTCGGTCGGCCAGTTCGATGGCCAGAGCGATGTCGGTGGCGCGCTGGTGCCGGGCGACGCCAGCTATGATCCGGCATCCAAGACCTACACCATCAATTCCGCCGGCTATAACATCTGGTACCAGCGCGACGAGTTTCGTTACCTGTGGAAGAAGATGTCGGGCGATGTCTCGCTGGCCGCCAGCGTCAACTGGCCCCACATGGATGATTTCCACGATCGCAAGGTGGTGCTGATCTTCCGCGACAGTCTGGACGACGATTCCCGCCAGATCATGGCGGCCCAGCATGGCAGCGGCATGGTGCATATCTCCTGGCGCGCGGACAAGGGCGGCCAGATGACCGATGTCGAATACCGCTCGGCGCGCCAGCCCCATCTGGGCACCGACGAGAAAGGGCCCCAGAGTTTCCATCCCACCCGCATCGGCATCGAGAAGAAGGGCGATCAGTTCCAGCTTTACATCAGCTGGCAGGGCGAGGCGTTGCACGCGGAAGGCGCGCCGGTGACCTTCAAGACCAATGGGCCGGTCTATGTCGGCATCGGCTTTACCTCGCACCTGGCGGCGCAGGTGCTGACCGCCAAGGTCGTCGATGTGGTGGTGGAGAACCGGGCCGGCGCGGTGCGCTGACGTCAGGAAGCTTTCACGTTTTTCAGCAGCTTCAGAAGCTGCGGGTGCAGATATTCGTTGGCCGCCAGCACGGTGCCCTTGTTCAGCATGTCGGCGCCGCCATTCAGGTCGCTGACCATGCCGCCCGCCTCGCGCACCAAGACAATGCCGGCGGCGATGTCCCAGGACTGCAGGGAATGCTCCCAGAAGCCGTCGAAGCGTCCGGCGGCGACATAAGCCAGGTCCAGCGAAGCTGAGCCGAAACGGCGAATGCCCGCCGTCACATTCATCATTTCGGCCATCTCGGCGCTGGCGCGGGCATGGCCCTCCTTGCCCATGAAGGGCAGACCTGTGGCGATCACCGAGGGCGCCAGCTCCTTGCGCGCCGCCACGCGCAGCCGCTTGTTGTTGAGATAGGCGCCGTGGCCCTTTTCGGCGATGAAGAGATCGTCGGTGACGGGATTGAACACCACGCCGGCGACCATCTGGCCTTCGCGCTCCAGCCCGATGGAGATGGCAAAGTGCGGAATGCCGTGCATGAAGTTGGTGGTGCCGTCGATCGGATCGATGATGAAGCGGTGGGTCTTGTCGGCGCCGGCGACCGCACCACCTTCCTCGCCCAAAATGCCGTAGCCCGGACGGGCCTTGCTCAGTTCCTCGATCAGGATGCGCTCGGTGCGCTTGTCAGCGCTGGTGACGAAATCGGCGGGCCCCTTCATCGAGATCTGGAGATTTTCCAGCTCGTTGAAATCGCGGATCAGCGGGCGGCCGGCCTTGCGGGCTGCGGCCACCATCACATTCAGGGCGGGCGAATTGTAAGCCATCAGTCGGCGCGCCTGACGTAAGAGCCATCTTCGGTGGCGACGATGATGCGCTCACCCGCGGCGATGAAGGGTGGCACCTGGATCTTCATGCCGTTCTCCAGCACCGCGCTCTTGTAGGACGGCGCCGCCGTGCCACCCTTCATCACCGGATCGGCCTCTGCGACCTCGAGCACAACCTGCACCGGCAGCTTGATGCCGATGGGCTTGCCGTCATACAGCTGCACCAGGGTTTTCATCCCGTCTTGCAGGAAGCGGGCCTGATCTTCGCCCACGAAATCCACCGCCAGCTCGATCTGGTCGTAGGTCTCCATGTCCATGAAGGTCAGCATGTCGCCATTGGCGAAGAGGTATTGGAAGTCCTTCTTGTCCAGCACCGCTTCGTCCACGGCCTCGTCCGAGCGGAAGCGCTGGTTGAGCTTGGTGCCGCTGGTGACGTTCTTGAGTTCGACCTGGTTGTAGGCGCCGCCCTTGCCGGGCTTGACCTTCTGGGTCTTGACCGCGATCCACAGTCCGCCCTCGAAATTGATCAGGGTGCCGGGGCTGATTTCGTTGCCTGTGATCTTGGCCATGATTGGGTAAGCCTCCGGGACGGGGGTAGGGACGGTTCGCGGGTTCAAACAGCGCTCAAGCAGCGAAGCGGGTGCGCGTCACAAAAGAGCGGGCGGGTTCTACCAATCCGCGCCACGCTTGTCATCCCCGGCGAACATCGCCGTCAAGCGATGTGAGGGAGCCCATAGCGGCAGCGTATGGGCGATCCAGGTGCCTATAGGTCTGGGGTACTTGGACTAGTTGCATAGGTGCATTGTCGCCTGCCGCTCGCCCAAGCTCGCGGCGTTCGCTCCTTTCGCAGGTCCCCCGGATCTGCTCCCCCGCTTTGCGGGCCGGGGCTCACGGAATGACATCAGAAGCAGTATTGGTAACAGGAATAGCCCGCGCCCAGGGTTAGGTAGATCAGCAGCGCGGTCACCAGCAGCGCCGCGACATCGGCCCAGCGCGGCCCCTTGGGACGGAAAAAGCCCATGATCCAGGCCAGGAGCAGCAGCGAGGCCGCTGGCACGATCAGGAAGGGAATGTACCAGAGCTTCTGGAAGGTCAGCGAATCCGAGAACAGCCAGGTGTGGACCTTGTCCACGGCCATGGTGACTGCATAGGCGAGGAAAACGCCACAGAAGATGAAGCCGAGCAGGCGCTCTTTCATCGCAAGATGGCCTTCATGCAAACAGTGCGTTGAAGGCGCGCACCGCGGCTTCGGCGCCGCCGGGGTGTTCCCATACGCCGGCTGAGACTGCGAGGAAGTCCGCGCCCGCATCAACCAGCGCACGTGCATTGGCGATCGTGATGCCGCCGATGGCAACGCAAGGCACCACCATCATCTCGGCCCACCATTGCAAAATTTCGGGCGAGGCTTGGGTCTTGGGTTCCTTGGTCTGGGTGGAGAAGAAGGCGCCGAAGGCGACATAATCGGCCCCGGCCTCGGCCGCATCCATGGCCAGATGCCGGCTGTCATGACAGGTGACGCCGACAATGCCCTCGGGCAGTGCGGCGCGCGCCGTTTCGTAGCGTGCATCCTCTTGGCCGATATGGACGCCATCGCAGCCTAGTTCGGCGGCGAGATCCGGCCGATCGTTCAGGATGAAGGCTGTGCCATTGGCTTGCACGACGGGGCGCAAAGTATCGACCGCGCGCCGGATCTCGTCATCGCTGACGTTCTTGAGCCTGAGCTGAAACGACGCCACGTCGCCGCCCTTCAGCGCCTCTTTCAGCGGGCCCAAAAAATTCGCCGCCGAGAGCCTCGGCGGCGAAATCAGGTAAAGTCGGCAGGGATCGCTCAAGCCGCCTTCTTCTCCTCGGCTTCGCTCCACTTGCCCAGGGCGGCCAATGAATTCATCTCGGCGCGATGGGCGAATGCGGCTTGTCCCTTGGCGACATTTTCGGCCTTGCCGCTCCACGCCTTCTGGGGAGCGGCCTGCAATGCGCGGCCATAGGAGAAGGTCAGCGCCCAGGGCAGGCCGCCCAGCCGGTTCATGGCCGACAGATGCGCGGTGGCGTCCCCGTCCGACTGGCCGCCCGACAGGAAGGCGATGCCCAGCACGGCCGACGGCACATGGCGCTTCAGGAGCTTCACGGTGCGCTCGGCCACTTCCTCGACCGAATTCTGGGTGGGGCACTTCATGCCCGGCACCACCATGTTGGGCTTCAGGATCATGCCTTCCAGCGCCACATCGGCGACAAACAGCGCCTCGAACACTTCGGAGAGCACCCAGCTGGTCACGTCCTCGCAGCGCTGGATGTCATGGGCGCCGTCCATCAGCACTTCCGGCTCCACGATCGGGACGATGCCGTTTTCCTGGGCCAGCGCCGCGTAACGCGCCAGCGCCTGGGCGTTGGCGTTGATGCAATTGTAGGTGGGGATGTGTTCAGCAATGTCGATCACCGCGCGCCACTTGGCGAAGCGCGCGCCCAGCTTGTGATATTCCTGGAAGCGGCCACGCAAGCCGTCCAGCCCCTCGGTGATGGTCTCGCCGGGCGACAGCGCCAGCGGCTTGGCCCCTTCATCCACCTTGATGCCCGGCACCGCGCCCGCGGCTTCGATCAGCTTGACCAGCGGCGTGCCGTCCTTGGCCTTCTGGCGGATCGTCTCATCGAACAGGATGACGCCGCCGATATGCTCGCGCATCGCCTTGTCGGTGCGGAACAAAAGTTCGCGATAGTCGCGGCGGTTCTCTTCGGTGTTCTGGACCCCGATCTTGTCGAAACGCTTCTGGATGGTGCCGGTGGATTCGTCGGCCGCAAGAAGCCCCTTGCCGGGCGCGACCATCTTCCTGGCGATGGCGTTCAGTTCATCCAGATTCATGTCCCACCTCTTACTTGGTTGTGAGCGCCTCGACGCCCGGCAGCTCTTTGCCTTCAAGCCATTCCAGAAACGCCCCGCCCGCGGTCGAGACATAGGTAAACCCGTCTTCGACCCCGGCATGGGCGAGGGCGGCGACCGTGTCGCCGCCGCCCGCCACGGAGAGTAGCTGACCGGCGCGCGTCCGGCTTGCGACCATTTGTGCCGCCGCCACCGTACCACGGTCGAAAGGTTCGGTTTCGAAGGCTCCCAGCGGGCCGTTCCACACCAGGGTGCGAGTTCCAGTCAGCTGGTTTTGGAACTCGGCAATGGATTTGTCGCCCACATCCAGCACCATTTCGTCGGCGCCGATTTCGGAAACCGGGACGGTGCGATGGGCGGCGTTCTTCTTGAATTCCCTGGCCACCACGACATCGGCGGGCAACAGGATCGCTGCGCCGGATTCGTTGGCCATGCGGACCACCTTGCGTGCGGTCTCCAGGTGGTCGGCTTCATAGAGCGACTTGCCGACCGCGACGCCTTGGGCGGCCAGGAACGTGTTCGCCATGGCGCCGCCAATCACCAGGGTCTCGACCCGCTTCACCAGATTTTCCAGAAGCTCGATCTTGGTGGAAACTTTCGCCCCACCCACCACCGCCATCAGCGGGCGTTCGGGGTTGCCCAGGGCCTTCTCGAGATGGGTGAGCTCGGCCTGCATGGAACGGCCGGCCGCACTGGGCAGAAGACGCGCGACGCCTTCCGTCGAGGCGTGGGCGCGGTGCGCGGCAGAGAACGCGTCATTGACGAAGATGTCGCCCAGCGCCGCCAGTTGTTTGGCCATGGCGGGATCGTTGTCTTCCTCGCCCTTGTGGAAACGGGTGTTCTCCAACAGCAGCACCTGGCCGTCCTTGAGGGCGGCCACCGCGCTTTCGGCTAACGGTCCGACGCAATCCTCCGCGAACGCCACCGGGCGGCCGATCTCCTTGGCCAGCGGCTCTGTCAGGGGCCTTAGCGACATGGAGGGCACGACCTTGCCCTTGGGCCGGTCGAAATGGCTGAGCACGATCACCCGCGCGCCTTTTTCCGCCAGCTCCTTGATGGTGGGGGCCTGGCGCACGATGCGCAGGGTATCGGTTACCTTGCCGTCGGTCATCGGCACGTTCAGGTCGGCGCGCACCAGCACGCGCTTTCCCTTCACATCCAGGTCGTCGAGCGTTCTGAACGCCATTTGTCATCCTGTTTGTCATGCCCGCGCAAGTGGGCATCCATTGCGCCATGGATTCCCGCTTGCGCGGGATTGACGGTCTTAAATCAGCTTGCCCATCGCAATGGCGGTGTCGGCCATGCGATTGGAGAAACCCCATTCATTGTCGTACCAGCTCATCACCGACACGAAGGTGCCTTCCATGACCTTGGTCTGATCCAGCGCGAAGCTGGAAGACGCCGGATGGTGATTGAAATCCACCGAGACCAGCTTGTCGTACACCACATCCAGGATGCCCTTGAGCGGGCCCATCGCCGCGCCTTTGATGGCGTCGTTGACCTCCTGGACGCTGGTCGCCTTCTTGGCGACGAACTTCAGGTCCACCAGCGAGACGTTGGGGGTCGGCACGCGCACCGATACGCCGTCCAGCTTGCCCTTCAGTTCCGGCAGCACCAGGCCCACCGCCTTGGCGGCGCCGGTCGAGGTCGGGATCATCGACAGCGCCGCGGCGCGTCCGCGATAGAGATCCTTGTGCATCTGGTCCAAGGTCGGCTGGTCGTTGGTGTAGCTGTGGATGGTGGTCATGATGCCATGCTCGATGCCGATCGCGTCGTTCAGCACCTTGGCCACCGGCACCAGGCAGTTGGTGGTGCACGAAGCGTTGGACACGATCAGGTGATCCCTGGTCAGCTTGTCGTGATTGACGCCATAGACCACGGTGATGTCGGCGCCGTCGCCAGGGGCGCTCACCAGCACGCGCTTGGCGCCGGCGGCGAGATGGGCGGATGCCTTTTCCTTGCTGGTGAAAATGCCGGTGCATTCCAGCGCGATATCGACGTCCAGTTCCTTGTGCGGCAGCTCCGCCGGGTTCTTGATCGCGGTCACCTTCATCTTGTGGCCGGCGGCGATCATGAATTCGCCATCCACGCTCACCTGAGCGGGGAAGCGGCCATGCACGCTGTCATAGCGCAGCAGATGGGCGTTGGTTTCCACCGGCCCCAGATCGTTGACCGCCACGACCTCGATGTCGCGGCGCCCCGATTCCACGATCGCCCGCAGGACGAGCCGGCCGATGCGGCCAAAGCCGTTGATTGCAACCCGAAGTGCCATTCCTACTCTCCTTGCCGTGGCCGGCCGTGCCGCGTGCATCTAGCGCGAGGCGGCCACCCATCTCTTTACGGACCTATTTCAAAAGTTTCTTGGCTGCCGCCACCGCTGCATCCGCCGTGATGCCAAATTTGGCATAGACGTCTTTATAGGGGCCGCTGGCGCCAAAGCTGTGCATGCCGATGAAGGCGCCGTCGTCGCCCAAAAGTTCCGAACCGATATAACGGTCCCAGCCCTCGCGGCAGGCGGCTTCGATGGCCACCTTGACGGTGCCGGGTCCCAGAACCCTGCGGCGATAGTCTTCCGGCTGTTCCTCGAACAGGGTCCAGCTTGGCATGGAGACAACCCGCGAAGGGATTCCTTCGGCTGCGAGCTTGGCGCGGGCTTCCACCGCCAGGCTCACTTCGGTGCCGGTGGCCAGGAACGTGACCTTCGCGTCGGCATCGCCCTCCAGCTCATAGGCGCCCTTGGCCGAGAGATTTTCGTCCGTATGGTTGACGCGCAGGGTCGGCACGTCCTGGCGCGAAAAGGCGATGAGGCTGGGGCGGCGGGAATCGGCCAGCGCCAGATCCCAGCATTCCGCCGTTTCCACGCCGTCCGCCGGGCGGAACACTTTCAGGTTGGGAATGGCGCGCAACGCGGCCAGATGTTCGACCGGCTGGTGGGTGGGGCCATCTTCGCCCACGCCGATGGAGTCATGAGTCATCACGAATACCACCCGGATGCCCATCAGCGCCGCCAGACGGATTGCGGGCCGGCAGTAATCGCTGAACACCAGGAAGGTGCCGCCATAGGGAATGATGCCGCCATGCAGCGCCATGCCGTTCATGGCTGCGGCCATGCCATGCTCGCGGATGCCGTAATGGACATAGCGGCCGTTGAAATTGCCGGGGCTGATCTCGACCAGGCCCTTCGTCCTGGTGTTGTTCGATGGCGTCAGGTCGGCGGAGCCGCCGATGGTGTTCTGGAGTTCGCCATTGATGACGTCCAGCGCCTTCTCCGACATCTTGCGGGTGCCGGCCTTGGGCTTTTCCGCTGAAAGCTGCTCTTTCAGCTTGACGAGGGCGGGCGAAAGCGACGCCGGGATCACGTCATTGATGGTGTCGTCGAATTCCCCGGCGTGCTTGCTGGCCGCCTTGCGCGCGGCCCAGGCGTCATAGGCTTTTGCGCCGGTGGCGCCGATCGCGCGCCACTGGTTCAGGATATCGTCCGGCACCACGAAGGGTTCGTAGGGCCAGTTCAGTTCCTTGCGCGTGCCCGCCACGACATCGGCGCCCGGCGCGTCGCTGTGCGCTTTTTGCGTGCCCTGGCGGCCCGGCATGCCGAAACCGATAATGGTGCGGCAGGCGATCAGTACGGGCGCATCGGCATCTTGCGCCTTCTGGAGCGCGCGGAAGATATCGGCGGCGTCAAGGCCGTCGCAGCTGTCCACGGTCCAGCCTTCGGACTTGAACCGTTCCAGCTGGTCGGTGCGCGACGACAGCGACAGCGCGCCGTCGATGGTGATGTTGTTGTCGTCCCACAGCACGATCAGGTTCGACAGCTTCAGATTGCCGGCCAGGCCGATGGCTTCGTGGCTGATTCCTTCCATCAGGTCGCCGTCGGAAGCGATGACATAGGTCTTGTGGTTGACCAGCTCGTCGCCGAATCGGGCGTTGAGGATGCGTTCGGCCAGCGCCATGCCAACGGCATTGGAGATGCCCTGGCCCAGGGGACCGGTGGTGGTCTCGATGCCGGGCAGGTCGCCATGCTCGGGATGGCCGGCGGTGGGGCTGCCGACTTTGCGGAAATGCTTCAGGTCCTCGACGGTGATCTCGGGATAGCCCGTCAGCCAGAGCAGGGAATAAAGCAGCATCGAGCCATGCCCGGCCGACAGAACGAAGCGGTCGCGGTCGGGCCAGCCGGGCTGGGCGGCATTGAACTTCAGGAAGCGGGAAAAGAGGACGGTGGCGACATCGGCCATGCCCATCGGCAGGCCCGGATGTCCCGATTTCGCGGTTTCCACCGCATCCACCGAAAGCATGCGGATGGCGTTGGCGAGATGGCGCACGGCGTGCTGGTCAGGAATGGCCTGATCGGTCGGGGTCATTTGGGGGTTCCCGGCTTGATGGTGGTGCCCTTGAGCATGTGGTTGGCGCCCCCGTCAAGGGCCGGGGACATGCCCAGAACGCGTATCGGTTGACCCGATTTCCCGCTCCAGTGCCCCGATTCCAAAATTCGCATCATCTCGATATCGGATTCTCAGCGAATTTCGGAATCGAAGGGCACTAGTAAAATACTGATTCTAGTGTCGTTTTGGTTTCGAAGTTCGCTCACAGCTTGATATCAATTATGAGGCGAACTTCGAAACCACGACACTAGTGCCGCGGATCCGAAATTCGCAATCTCCCGTTATCAATAATTGGCGTATTTCGGCACCGAAACGGCACTGGATTCAATGATTCCTCTCGCGTTCCGCTACCGCAACCCGCCAATCGCCCGATATGGCGTTCTTGCGGATTTGCGGAATCGGGACGCGAGGGCCTAAGGTCTTGGCGGAATTGAACAGGGAGGCGACGCATGAGCCGGCTGGATTTGGCGAGAGATCGCTTCCGGGCAGCCCTCGAAGCCGTTGAAAACGCCGTCGGATCGGTGGGCGAAAGCCTGGACCAGGCCGCCAAATTGCCCGAACGCATCGCGGAACTGGAAGCGGAGCGCGAAAAGCTGCTCACCCGCATCACGGAACTGGAAGACGAAGTCGCGGCCCTGTCAGGCCTCACCGAGGAGGTCGAGGGGCGGCTCGATGGCGCGATCGATGAGATCCGCGCCGCACTGGCGCGATAGGAGCATCGGGTAGAGCCGTCGCTGACGACAGCGCAGCGACGTCCGCCGCGACCGAAAGGAGACTTCATGCCCTTGGTTAATGTCATGGTGAACAACCGCGCCTATACAATCGCCTGCGATGAGGGCGAGGAAGATCATCTCAAGGATCTGGCGGCGCATGTCGATGAAAAGGCACGTGAAGTGCTGGCCTCGGTGGGGCAGGTTGGCGATGCCCGCATGCTGCTGATGGCGGCGCTTCTGATCGCCGACGAGCATCACGATGCGGCCGCCAAGCTGGCGGCGGGGACAGAAGAGGCCGCCACCAGCTCCGGCGAAGCGCAAAGCCTGCATCTGCGCGCGGAACAAGCAGAACGCGATGCCGCCGATGTGCTGGAAAGTGCCGCAAAGAGACTCGAAGACATTGCCGCGCGCCTGGCACACGCCTAGGCAGACCGGGATATTTTGGGGTGAGCCACGGCGCGCGGAACGCGCGTGAGCAGGTCCAGTGGACCTGCGAAAGGGGCGAACGCCGCGAGCTTGGGCGAGCGGCTAAGAAGTCGCATCGCTCGTTGCCCACGCTGTCGCTAGGCAACCCTGCTCATGTCTCAAAATCTCGCCGGCCTGCTTCCATAAGGGGGCAACAGAGCCTACATTGGGAGTGGACGGATACTGCCTCGTCCGTCAGGTTGCGATGCCCAGGGGCCTTAATTGTACTCATCGGGAGTTGTCCCTGCCTGGGACCGTGGTCCCGGGCACACGATGCCCACCTGCACTTGCAGGCCCATGAGATCCAATACCAACGGCGAATGCGGTTCCGTCCACTTGTCCTCTCCCAAAACAGAACTGAGACGCATGGCGCGAGAGCGTCGCAAGGCGCTGGCCGATTCCGGCTTCGTGTTGGCAATCGCACCTTTCGCCGAAGATCTGCCGATCCGCTGCGGCATGATTGTCGGTGGATATCACGCTCTGCCGGAAGAAGCCGATCCGGCGCTGCTCCTGGAGCGGCTGGTGGAGCTTGGCTGCCACATCGCATTCCCGCGGGTGGCGGGCAGGGGGCTGCCGCTGGAATTTCATCGCGTGCCCGATGGCGAGGTGCTGGCGCCGGGCGCCTTCGGCGTGCATGAGCCGCTCGGTACCTGGCCGCGGGTGATCCCTGATCTCCTCCTGGTGCCGTTGCTCGCCTTTGATGCGACGGGTACCCGACTTGGTTATGGTGGCGGCTTTTATGACCGTACCCTGGCGCTTTCGAGCGCACCTGCCATCGGCATCGCCTATGCCGGGCAGGAAGTCGCCTCGCTTCCGCGCGGGTCCCATGATATGGCGCTCTCCATGATCGTGACCGAGAAGGGCGTCAGGCGCTTTTCATGAATATTCTTTTTCTGGGTGACATTGTCGGCAAGCCCGGCCGTGACGTGGTGTCGGCCGAGCTGTCCAAATTGCGCAGCCGGCTCATGCTCGATCTGGTCATCGCCAATGGCGAGAATTCCGCCGGGGGCTTCGGCATCACCCGTGCGATTGCGGAGGAGTTTTTTGCCTCCGGCATCGATGTGATCACCACCGGCAACCACTGGGCCGACCAGAAGGAAATCTTCACCTATGTCGAGGCGGAAGACCGCGTGTTGCGGCCGGTGAACTATCCCAGGGGCACGCCGGGCAAGGGCGCCAATCTCTACCAGACGCCTGCTGGCAGCGTGCTGGTGATCAACGCCATGGGCCGGGTGTTCATGGACCCGCTGGACGATCCTTTTGCCGCAGTGGACCGCGAGCTTTCCGCCTGTCCGCTGGGCGAAGGTGCCGATGCCATCGTGGTGGACATTCATGCCGAGGCGACGAGCGAAAAGATGGCGATGGGCCATTTTTGCGATGGCCGCGCCAGCCTGGTGGTGGGCACCCACAGCCATGTGCCCACCGCCGACGCCCAGATATTTCCCGGCGGCACGGCTTTTCAGGCCGATGCCGGGGCATGCGCCGACTATGATTCCGTGATCGGCATGGAAAAGACGGAGCCGGTGCAGCGCTTTGTCCGCAAGATGTCAAGCCAGCGTTATTCTCCCGCGACAGGCCCTGCGACTTTGTGCGCGGTGTTCGTGCAGACGAGCGCGAAGGGGCTGGCCAGCCGCATCGAACCGGTCCGGGTCGGCGGCCGGTTGAAACAATCTTTTCCGGAACTTTAAACGTCCAATATCCCTGACGCGGGCGCGGTTGAAACTGCCCGTGCGGCGTCCAATGTTCTGGTCTTCCATCCAACGGAGACGACCATGGAATATCGTCTGCTCGGCCGATCCGGCTTTAACGTACCGGTGCTGACCTTCGGCACAGCAACCTTTGGCGGCAAGGGGGATTTCTTCAAGGCCTGGGGTGACACCGATGCAAAGGGCGCCGAGCGGCTGGTGGACATCTGCCTGGATGCGGGGCTCTCCATGTTCGACAGCGCCGATATCTATTCCGCCGGCGCATCCGAGGAGGTGCTGGGCGCGGCCATCAAGGGTCGGCGCAACAAGGTGCTGATTTCGACCAAATATACCTTCCGCCACGGCGATGGCGCCAATGACGTGGGTTCGTCGCGCTTCGCCATCACCCGCGCCACCGAAACCGCATTGAAGCGGCTGGGCACCGATCATATCGACCTTGTGCAGCTGCACGGCTTCGACGCCAAAACTCCGCCCGAGGAAGTGCTGTCCACTTTCGACGCGCTGATACGCGCCGGCAAGATCGGCTATATCGGCGTCTCCAATTTCTCCGGCTGGCACCTGATGAAGGCGCTGGCGGTGTCGGATCGTTATGGCTATCCGCGCTATGTCGCGCACCAGGCCTATTATTCGCTGATCGGCCGCGACTATGAATCCGAACTGATGCCGCTGGGCCTGGCCGAAGGCGTGGGCTGCGTGGTGTGGTCGCCGCTGGGCTGGGGCCGTCTCACCGGCAAGATCCGTCGGGGCCAGGCGCTGCCAAAGGTCAGCCGCTTGCATGATACCGCCGACATGGGGCCGCAGGTGGAGGACGAGTATCTCTACAAGGTGGTGGATGCGCTGGACGAGGTGGCGAAGGAAACCGGCAAAAGCATACCGCAGATCGCGCTGAACTGGCTGCTGCAGCGGCCGACCGTTTCCACCGTGGTGATTGGCGCGCGCAATGAAGAGCAGCTCCGAGCAAATCTTGGCGCGGTCGGCTGGTCGCTGACGCCCGAACAGGTGGCCAGGCTGGATGCGGCGAGTGCGCGGCCCCTGGCCTATCCCTACTGGCACCAGGCCCAGTTCACCGAGCGCAATCCCTTTCCCGTCTGATCATGCTGCCCGCCGTTTTCGTTTCCCACGGCGCGCCGACCCTGCCGTTCGATGATGTGCCGGCGCGGGATTTCATGCGCGGGCTGGGCGCAGCACTTGGGCGGCCGCGCGCAGTGCTGGCGGTGTCGGCGCATTGGGACACGGACATGCCGGCCACCAATGCGCTCACGGCCAACGACACCATTCACGACTTCCATGGCTTTCCGCGCCCGCTCTACGATCTGCGCTATGCCGCGCCGGGCGATGCGCTTCTGGCCCGGGAAGTGAGTGGCCTGCTGAACGGTTTCGGCGCGCAGACCGATACGATGCGAGGCCTCGACCACGGCGCGTGGGTGCCGCTGATGTTGATGTACCCCGGCGCCGATATTCCCGTGGTGCAATTGTCGGTGCAGAGCGGCAAGGGCGCTGCACATCATGTTGCGCTTGGCCGCGCGCTGGCGGGATTGCGCCAGGACAATGTGCTGGTGCTGGGATCGGGCGGCTTTGTCCATAATCTGCGCCAGATCGCGCCGCCGGGATCGGCGGAACCGCAATGGGCCGCGGACTTTGCGGGCTGGATGCATGAGAGGCTGATGGAAGGCGATGAGGCGGCGCTTGTCGATTATCGAAGCCGGGCGCCCCATGCCGCGCTGGCCCATCCCAGCGAAGAACATCTGATGCCGCTGCTGGTGGCCTATGGCGCGGGCGGTGAAAAGACAAAGGCCGCGCGGCTTCACAGCAGCGCGACCTTCGGTTCGCTCAGAATGGATGCCTACAGCTTCGCTTAAGCCGCTGCCGGCAGGGCCTCGGCTGCATGCGCCTCGCCGTCCAGCGTGGCGGCGATGGCATGCACCACCGCGGCAATGCGCACCGCGGCCTGGATCTGCTCGGCCGAAAGACCGGCCTCGCGCAGGATCTTCTCATGGCTGTCGATGCACACGCCGCAGCCATTGATCGCCGACACCGCCAGGCACCAGAGCTCGAAATCCACCTTGTCCACGCCGGGCTTGCCGATCACGTTCATGCGCAGCCGTGCCGGCAGGATCTTGTAATCCTCTGCCGAAGCGAGATGGGTGAAGCGGTAATAGATGTTGTTCATCGCCATGATGGCAGCCGCGGCTTTGGCTGCGGCAAGGGCTTCCGGCGAAAGCTGGCTCGCGAAGCTCGCCATCACCGCAACAGTGGTGGCTTGATTGCGTGCCGCCAGTGCGCAGGCCACGAAGGCGCCGGCTCGCTGCTGTTCGCTCAGCAGGCTTTCCTGGGCCAGCGACGAGAGGTTCAGCTTCAGGTCCCGCGCATAGTCGGGCAGGGCGTCTTTCAAGGTCTCGATGGTCATGGTCAGGTCTCGTTGGGAGAAAGGGCCCCCATCCCTTTGACGGGATGAGGGCAGGACAGACGCCGCCGGTTGGGGAGGGAATGCGGCGCCCGATTCACGTCAGGCGGCGGGCTTGAGGACCTCTTCGCCCTTCTGCCAGTTGCAGGGGCAGAGCTCGTCGGTCTGCAACGCGTCCAGTACCCGCAGCACTTCGGCCGGATTGCGGCCCACGCTCATGTCGGTGACATAGGCGAAACGGATGATGCCTTCCGGGTCCACCAGGAAGGTGGCGCGCTTGGCGACGCCGGCTTCCTCGTCGAGGATGCCCAGCGCCTGGGAGAGCCGGCGGTTGGTGTCGGCCAGCATGGCAAAAGGCAGGTTCTTGAGGTCGGCATGGTTCTGCCGCCAGGCCAGATGCACGAACTCGCTGTCGGTGGAGACGCCATAGATCACGGTGTCGCGATCGTTGAAGTCGCCATTGAGCTTGCCGAAGCCGGCGATCTCGGTGGGGCAGACGAAGGTGAAGTCCTTGGGCCAGAAGAAAACGAGCTTCCATTTGCCCTTGTCGCTCGCCTGGGTGAAGTCCTGGAAGGCATTGGACGGATTGGTCGAAACCACGCCCTTGACGGAGAAGTCCGGGAATTTGTCGCCGATGGTCAGCATGTCGGTGTTCCTTTGAATGATTCTAAATGATGTCCGCTATTAGAAACATTCTAAAGTGCTGTCAAGCCGAAACCACACCTGCGGCAGTTTGCCGGATGTCCGAAATTCCCTGGAAGATCAGGCCGTAACGGGGTCGGCTTTCACCGCCCGCCAGCCGGCGAAGAGGAAGGCGAGCAGCACCACGCCCTGCACCGCGCCGAAAATCGGGCCTGAAGGCGGAATGCTCGGCGCAAGCGCATGAAGCGCGGGCACCTTGATGAAGGACTGAATCACCAACACGAAGACATTGAGATAGAGGGCCAGGGTCGCGGTGATCACATATGCGCCGCGCCAACGCCCGGCCAGATGCCTGCCGTAAAGCGCAAACAGCGCCACCGCCAGCACCACCAGCGAGATCGCGCCGATGATCATGCCCGGCGTGATTGTGGTGTTGTGGAACAGAAAGCCGGTGACACTGGTCAAGATCGTCAGGGCCAGGAAAATGCCGGTCAGGGTGACGGGCGTCTGTCCCTTCAGCATGGCGGCCAGCACCGGCAGGCCGGTCAAAATGGCGGCCAGGCTGATGGCCAGATGGACAAGGGTGAGCGGATCCGTGGCGAGCTCAGTCATGACGGCTCCTTTTCAAATGGGGTTTTGGAAATGGGTGCCGAAACCGGGTCATCCTGCGCCCTGTCCATAAGGCTTGAAAAGAGGGTCAGGCTTGAAAAGAGGGGGGCGGCCCTAGTATCTCAGCCGCCGCAAAGGAAAACGACCATGGCCGGCCACAGTCAGTTCAAGAACATCATGTTCCGCAAGGGAAAGCAGGACAAGGAGCGGTCCAAGCTCTTTGCCAAGCTGTCCCGCGAAATCACGGTCGCGGCCAAGGCCGGCCTGCCCGACCCGGCGCACAATCCCCGGCTCAGAACCGCGATCATCGCCGCCAAGGCGGAGTCCATGCCCAAGGACAATATCGAGCGCGCCATTGCTAAGGCGTCGGGCAATACAGGCGAGAATTACGACGAGGTGCGTTATGAGGGCCGGGGTCCGGGCGGCGTGGCACTCATCGTCGAGACCATGACCGACAACCGCAATCGCACGTCGGCCGACGTGCGCGCCGCTTTCTCCAAATATGGCGGGGCGATGGGCGAGACCGGTTCGGTATCCTTCATGTTCGACCATGTCGGCGTCATCACCTATCCCGCCAGCAAAGGCAGCGAGGACCAGATGCTGGAAGCCGCGCTGGAAGCCGGCGCCAATGAATGCGTGTCATCCGCCGACAGCCACGAATTCCTCACCAGCATGGAAGACTTCGCCAGCGTGCGTGATGCGCTCGAAGCCAAGCTGGGCGCGCCGGCCTCGGCCGCGATCGTGTGGCGGCCGCAGAATATGGTGGAAGTGGCGGACGAGGCTGGCGAGACCTTGATGAAGCTGGTGGAAGTTCTGGACGATCATGACGATGTGCAGAACGTGTATGGCAATTATGAATTGTCCGACGCGCTGATAGCGAAGCTGGCGGGCTAATCCGGCGCTCTGCCGCCTGTTGCCGGTTAAGCCTAGTCAGCCCCGGAACATAAAGCGTACAAATCCGCCATGAGCCTTGCGATTCGCATTCTGGGTCTTGATCCGGGTCTTTCGGCCATGGGGTGGGGCGTGATTGCGATGTCCGGCACCCGGCTTTCCCATATCGCTCACGGTGTGATCGCCACCAAGCCGTCGTCAGGACTGGGCGTGCGGCTGATGATCCTGCATCGCGAATTGGCCACCATCATCGAGAGCCATGCGCCCACGGCCATCGCGGTCGAACAGGCCTTTGTGGCGCGCGATCCCCAGGCCGCGCTGAAGATCGGTCATGCCCGCGCCGTGGCGCTGCTGGCGGCGGCGCAGGCCGGGCTCGAAATCGCGGAATATGCTCCCAATCACATCAAGAAGTGCGTGGTGGGCGCAGGCCATGCCGGCAAGGAACAGGTGCAGTTCATGGTAAAGCGCCTGTTGCCGACCTGCGGCGTGACCCAAGCCGATGCTGCTGACGCGCTGGCCGCGGCCATCACACATGCGCATCTGTCCGGCAGCCGCGCGCTGGTGGTGGCAGGATGATCGGCAAGCTGACGGGGATGGTGGATTCCATTGCCGACGATACGGTGATCCTGGACGTGCATGGCGTGGGCTATCTGGTCCAATGCCCCTCTTCCACGCTCGCGCGTCTGAGCGTGGGCGCGCCCGCCAGCCTGATGATCGAAATGAAGGTCAGCGAAGACGCGATGAAGCTTTATGGCTTCGCCTCGGCCGAGGAGCGCGAATGGTTCCGGCTGTTGCAGACGGTGCAGAATGTGGGCGGCAAGGTCGCGCTGTCGGTGCTCTCCACCCTCAATCCGCGCGAATTGCAGCGGGCGCTGGCCCTGGGCGACAAGGCGATGATCGGGCGGGCTCCAGGCGTGGGCCCGAAGCTGGCGCTGCGCATCGCCACCGAATTGAAGGATAAGGCGCCGTCCATGATACTGCGCGGCGAGGACGACGCGACGGCGGTTGCGGTGGCGCATGCGCCGCGCGGACCGGAGGCCGACGCAGTCTCGGCACTGATCCATCTGGGCTATTCGGACGCGCGCGCCGCCGAAGCGGTGGCGCGCGCAACACAGGCACTGGGCGAGCACATGGAAGCCGGCGTGCTGATCCGTGAGGCGCTGAAAGGGATGGCGCGGTGACCGACAAACGCCTTGTCACCCCCGAGTGCAGCGAAGACGACACCCTGGAAGCAAGCCTGCGTCCCAAGCGGTTGGCCGATTTCGTCGGCCAGCAACAGGCGCGCGAGAACCTTTCGGTCTTCATTGATGCCGCCAAGGCCCGCGCCGAGGCGCTAGATCATGTGCTGTTCTATGGCCCGCCGGGCCTGGGCAAGACCACGCTGGCCCAGATCGTGGCGCGCGAGCTGGGGGTGAATTTCCGCTCCACCTCCGGGCCGGTGTTGGCCAAGGCTGGCGATCTCGCCGCCATTCTCACCAATCTGGAGCCGCGCGACGTGCTCTTTATTGACGAGATTCACCGCCTCAATCCGGCGGTGGAGGAAATTCTCTATCCCGCGATGGAGGATTTCGAACTCGATCTGGTGATCGGTGAGGGACCTTCGGCGCGCTCGGTGAAGATTCAGCTTGCGCCTTTCACCTTGATCGGCGCTACCACCCGCTCGGGCCTGATCACCACGCCCTTGCGCGACCGCTTCGGCATTCCCGTCCGGCTCAATTTTTACAACGCTGACGAACTTTGCTCGATCGTGGCGCGTGGCGCGCGCGTGCTGGGCTTCGATTTGACGGAAGATGGCGCGCGTGAGATCGCGGGACGCGCGCGCGGCACGCCGCGCATCGCCGGGCGCCTGCTCAAGCGGGTGCGCGACTTCGCCTCGGTCGCAAAGCACGCGACGGTGGATGCGAAAATTGCCGACGCCGCACTCACCCGGCTGGAGGTCGATGCCCGGGGCCTCGATGCCTTTGACCGCCGCTATTTGTCGCTGATCGCGGAAAATTTCGGCGGCGGCCCGGTCGGCATCGAAACCATCGCGGCGGCGCTGGGTGAAGCGCGCGACGCGATCGAGGAAATCGTCGAGCCCTATCTGA
>DASXHL010000031.1:0-1625 GCA_036488555.1 Rhizomicrobium sp. | reverse complement strand
GCAAATGGCAAGACGCAGCAAGAAATCGCCGCTGCATGCAAGGGAGCCCGCCCGAACCATGTCGGCGCCGCCATTGCCCGCTTCAAGCGGGCTGGCCGCATCGAAGAGCGCGACGGGAAGCTCTACGCCAGGTAGGCGACGTAGACGGTGCAGCGCACCGCGGTGTGATAGCGGAATAAAAAGCCGGCCGGGACGACACCGCTGAGATTTGGGAGCGATAGCGCTGGCCGTCATACGAACCCGTCCTCGCGCACGAGGAAAGTATGGGTGTGTCCGCGCCACTGCCGAACCAAGGTGAGTAGCCGAGAGGCGCCGAGCACCACACCTTCTGACGGCCGTGGCCCGGCGATCGGATTGGGGGCAACGCGCCGGCGATCTTTGATGCTGGCGCCCAGGTGATCGTGTTCCCAACGGCTGGCCCACATGCACAATTCCATTGCCGGGGCGAAAAGATTGAGAAGGCCCGACCTGAGCAGGCATTGGCGGCGGAGTAGCGAGTGTGAGAACGGCCACGGCCAGTTTCGAGGAATTCGAACGAGCCCGCAGAGCCATCTGTGGTCGAAGAAGCTTCGACGCCGGTCGCGCTCGCAACGCCCGGGCCGCATGTATTATTTTACCACAATTGTGAGAGTGAGGACACTAGCGATACGAGAGGCGTCATGGCCGCGATCGAAAACGTTTCCCCAACCCCGACCCAAGCCGATCGGGCCAAGACTATGCTGATTGTGCTGTTTGAATACGGAAATTGGGGCGAGGAATTGGTCGGGTGGACGCTCAGAAACGAGTCGTTTCACCACTGCTGCCGGCGCGCCGGTTGCCGACAACACCAACATCATGACCGCCGGCCCACGCGGTCCCGCGCTCTTACAGGACATCTGGCTGATCGCATGGAGGCAAAAGCTAACTGTATGCGCACGCATTGCGCCAGACCGATGGCGTTGTGCTTCGCAGCTCCAAGTACTTACAGGAGAATGCCATCCTCAAGCAGGTTGCCGGAAGAGTGAGGCCATCTCAATCTCCTTGGGATATTGCGGCCGAAATGTCGTGAGCAGTCTGCGGGCACGAAACCCGCAGAAAGCTCACAAGACCACAGCCAGGATTAGTTACCAAGGTTCTGATTCTGTGCTGCCCATAGGGATTGGTGCAGATCGGCGACACACTGGCTGAAAATCGGACTGCCCGGGTCAATGCCCACATCGGCACAGGCCAGACTGTCCTGCACCCAGGCGCTCTTCTTGGCACTCTCGGCGGCATCGGCGTTCTGGGTCGCAGCTGCCGCGAGCGTCGCGGCGAAGGAGCAAATTAAGATGAAGCGTGACATTGTTATCTCCCATCTAAGAGGTGCATCAGGCTCGGTTGTGGTCGGTTCACCGGATGGGGCCCGACGCCCCATAACCGGCGGCATTCACTGGGATTGGTCTGCTTTTACGACGCAGACTGCGAAAGCTGGCGAACCGGGCTGGAGGCCGTCCCGGGCACATGTATCGCGGTCCGTCGAAACGAGTCGCGCATAATCCCATTCGGATAAGTTTCTATCGAGAACCCTCATGCAGGCGTCATAGCGGCGCCCTGATGGATCGAGGCCCAGCACGACGGCACAGGCGTGCTGCTCCTGTGCCGTTCGC
>DASXHL010000039.1:0-72407 GCA_036488555.1 Rhizomicrobium sp. | reverse complement strand
AGAACAGCAGTGATGCGGCGATGATCCAGTCCTATCTGACGAAATATCCGGGCGGCACCTTTGCGGCGGTGGCAAAGGCGAGGCTCGCGGAGCTGGACAAGGCTGCTCATCTGCCGGCGGTGAAGCCCAGCTTTGCCTGCGCCGAGGCGAGCAACGCGGCCGAAAGGCTGATTTGCGGAGACCGTGCGCTGGCGGCGCTGGATGCGGCAACCGCCGCACTCTATCGGCGGGCGCGGGAGAATGTGGTCGACACCGCGCCCCTGGCCGACGAACAGAGCGCCTGGCTCATCCGGCGCAACAGCTGCGGCAGCGTGGAATGTCTGCGTGAAAGCTATGCGCAGCGGCGCGCCGAGATCGGCCGCTGGCTGGGCGGCGGGCAATAGCGCCGGTCCGGCGGCCCAAAATCGCTGGCGGGCAGCCGAGATTGTTAAGCCTGCAAAACCACTTGCACCTGGGACGGCGTTCCCATATCACCGCCGACGGACAGGTGGTCGAGTGGTTGAAGGCACCGCACTCGAAATGCGGCGTACGTGCAAGCGTACCGTGGGTTCGAATCCCACCCTGTCCGCCAGTTAAAAAGGCCCCCTTGTGGGGCCTTTTTAACTGGCCAATGGGGTGAGGCGGACAAACCGTTGGTCGCTTGAAATGGTCCACTGGACCATTTCACCGTCCTTCGGCCAGTCGCTCCTCACTCGACAAAATCGCCGACAGGCGATTTTGGGCGCGAGCGGAGCGAGCGATCTGGCGGCAAACCTTCAACGCACGAACCAGAACTTTTGGCTCTAATAAGCTTGTGTTTTTTCGTGCCGGATTTCTGGTGCCTAGGGCCACACTTTGCGGCAATGCCCGTCCGGCTCCTGGACGCACACCATTACGTCTAGGCCGTTGTGCAGGTCAGGCTGGGCCCCCGCGATGGCAAGGCTAATGGCGGTATTTACGTCATAGGCGAATGAGCCGTTGAACGCGTCATCGCGCTCAACATCCCAACGGTCCCCGTTGGGCACCCCATGGTATTCCGTCAACGGGAGGCGCTTGACGCGACCCTTTACCCTGGCCGTGGCCTTCCCCATGCACCTCTCCGTCTTTAAGTAGGGTCGGGTTTAGACGTCGCCCGCATTGCTCGACGCTTGGTCAGCCTATGGTGCAGCCTGGTACGAAGCCGCATGCTCGCGGGTCTCATCCGCTCGGTCATGGCGAACCAGAAGATGACATAGCTGATGAAGATGGCGGCGGGAATCCAATAGCTCATATGTCGCCAACGCTCGCCCACACCATTTAGTGCCAGCCCGGCGCGGTGGAACTGTTCACATGCCAAGCCATTAAGGGCGCGGGCGGAGCGAACAATGACCAAAGAATAGCGGACAAATGAGTTTCTTCAAAAGGCCGAAGAAGCAGGCCGAAGAAGCAGAGCTAGTAGCCATGCCAACACAAAAGGTCGTCAGACCAAAAGTAACCGACGACCCACGACATATTGTACGAGCTGAGACGATTCGTACGGTCACCCCGCCGATGGGCAGAACACCCTTAGCGTTTCTTATTTGCTTTTTGGGTCGTTTTATTTTTCCAGGCTTTCTTGATGTTTTTAGTCTTGTTGCTTTTCGCCGCTTTCTTTTCGGGTGTCTGGGATTTCCCGGTCTTCTTCTCATTCGGCGCAGCATCGCCCATAATAAGGGTCTCGATGGCCTCCATGAGCGTCTTTTTTGCCACGATATTCTCCTTGGAGTCCTAGGTTCGAGCTATCCGAAACAGAGGCGCCCAGCGCGTGCTGTCAGCGGGCGGCAGCAAACATCAAGGTTATGCGGCCCTGTTCCGTCAGATCCCATTTGTCCAAGTTACGTCTGACAAGGCCAAGCTTTGCCAGCCGTCTAACCAATGGACCGTCTGCAATTTGATCGTTTGAAACGCCGCGTAGGGCGACAAGTTCAGTTTCACCCAGTCCGTTCGTTCTCTCGATGCGTGGTCTAACGTATGCCATAACGGTCATCTCATCCGGCGCGAAAATGGTCGACCCAGCTCTGGAAGTTTCGTGCCAACTGTTTTCTTCCTTCCGGACTTGCTTTGTCTAAAAGCGTCGCAATTTGGTCCCACAGCGGGGCTGCTTCAGCCCACGCTTTCTCCACGTGAGGCTCAATTGCGTCATGTAAAGGTTCTAAAAATTCGCGCCGCACTCGCTTAGGCCCGACAACCGCGACGGCCAAGGCAACCAAGCCGAGCGTGCCCAGAACCATGTAAGTGGCACGGGCCAATGGGCTAGATGCCGCGCGTAGCACCGCGACAGGCGATGCCTTCCGCCGGCGGCGCCGAGGCGCTGGCGCCTCATTGTCGGCACTGGTCATGGTTGTAGACTCTATGAATGTGGACTGCGGTAACGCTCGGAAATGGTTTAAGTTCAAGTGAGATGGAGCAGAAGCGCATGACAAGTGGGACCACAGCATCGCCGCTCTGGAGTGCTGCGGTGCGCGGTAATCCCACGTCCTTCCGGCGCGGCCAGCTGGGAGCTGTCTAGGAGGCCTGGTCGCGCAAGCTCCGCTGGTTTTTCGTCGCTAAAACTTCTTTGGCGATTGATGCATCTAAAGCGACACGGCGCCGTTGCCGCAATGAACCAATCCTTCCGTGCATACGACCTTCAGGAGTTCCCCATGGCCGATGTCGAAAAAGAAGAATCCGAAACGCTGATCGCCTCCAACAAGGTGGACGGTACATCTGTGTACAATGCCGAGGGCGAGAAGCTGGGTACGATCTATAATTTCATGGTCGACAAGGAAAGCGGTCAAGTTGAATACGCCGTGCTGCAGTTTGGCGGCTTTCTGGGAATCGGGTCCGACTACTATCCCGTTCCATGGGCTGCGCTTGAGTATGATGAAGATCAGGATGGCTACGTCATCGACATAGACAAGGAAGCCTTGGAGAAGGCCCCGCGCTATTCCCCCAATGAAGCGCCGCGTTTCACACCGGAATATGGCAGTGAAATCGACCGGGCGTATGGCATCGAATACGAAGAGGCCTGAGCCATGGCCGAGGAAGAGTTTGAAGACGAGCCGCCGCCGCCGCCATCCCCGTCACATGGCTTCGAGCATTTTGTACGCGAGAATCCAACGGCTGCCATGGTGGGGGCGGTGGTGGTCGGCATCCTGCTAGGGCGCTTGGTTATTCTCTAGATCGCTGCCGCTAGTCATGCGCTGTGACGCCATGCGCGTTTTTATTTTCCAATGATTTTGCAGCTTTTGCTGACTACATCGGTTCAAAGCGGCCCAGGAATCTGGGGCCCCACCACAACTTAAAGGCCCCAGTCGTCACGAGCCGTTGGCCCGTTCGATACCTCCCCCTTTGACTCCTGCCGGATTTCACACTGTACCGGTGCTTATACAAGCTCCGTCTGGATGTATCCGGTTGCCATCAGGGGCGGCTAATAGAGTATGCAAGCGCGAGCACCAAGACGAGCAGCACTGCGACTCCAAAGGCAAGCCAAGCGCGAACCCGAGCGTCTTTCACTGGAGACCCGTGGTTTTCGTATCGCTCAAGCGTCTTCTTTTTTTCCCGCAGATACAATCCTTAGCGCGTCTGCCGATGTTGGCTTTTGGAGGCGCGCGCAAGTTCCCGCGACGCAACTGGCGGAAACAACATTGGGCGGACACCTGTTCGCCAGTTTTTCCTTCAATATTGCGCAATGGGATCTCCGCCTCAACTTTGTCACTTTGACACAGCGCGGTTTGGATGCATTAGAGCGTCCCATGGCTCCGAAAAACGCGTTGATCTCTTCCAGGCGTCCCTGTCCGGCATGTCATGGGCCGATGGAATATAGACCCACATGGCTGACTTGGTTGACGGGGCGATATTGCCGTAGCTGCACAAGATGCACTTATACCGATCCTCAATCGGCGAAACTCTGAACCGTATTCCAAGCCGCTGAACGGCTGACTGACCGGACAGCCTGTGCAGCAACACAAAGCCGGGAAGTTGTTGACTTTTTTCCAGCTCTGCGTACCGGCCGCGAAGCCCATTCTCCAGCCGCTGGACGATTAGCGAAGCGATCATCAAGCCGACGATCACCACTCGTTCCCATAAGTTCATCTTCGTCACGGCGTGCTTTCTTTAGGCGCATGATCCGTCAGCTCGGCCAATCGAGCGTACGCTTGGATGACTTGTCGTTGGACGAGCGTTCCCGCTCGACGAATGCCCCAGAACTATGTGTATTTTTGTTTTGCGAATTTGAAGGAGGCATATCACTTCCGGCATCGCTGCCGGGGCAATGCTATTGCGTGGGTCAATCTGGCAAATCGTCAAATCGATAAGTCAGCCAGTCCCAGTCTTAGCCCGCGACACAGGGGCGGAAGCAGGACGGGCCAACTTCCGCAAAGATTTGCCGCATCCGGGGCACAGGATTCAACAATTCGCCATCCCTTCGGCCAAGAAAAAAGGCCCAGGCCACAAGCCTGAGCCTTTTCGACGTGATGCAGACGAACGCGCGCTTAGCTGATCGGCTTCTGACGCACGATGGTGAAACGGGTCATTTCCCGTTTCGGCTGTTCCCATTGCGGCGCGAGCTTTGATGCCTGGGCATAGTCGGCATAGGCGCCATTGAGGTCACCCATGTCTTCGCGCGCCAGGGCCCGGTTGAAATAGACCTTCTCCGGATGGGCAGGATTGAACGACAGGGCGCGATCGAAATTCGCCGCCGCCGCCTGGGGGCGATGCTGGACCAGGAAGATCGAGCCGCGGTTCACGATTGCTTCGGCCATGCGGTCGTTGATCTTCAGGGCCGCGGTGTTGTCGGCAAGCGCCGCACCGTATTCGCCGCGCGCATAAAGAAGAACGCTGCGATTGTTGAGAACCTCGGCGCGCGCGCTGTCAGAGATGGCGAGCTTGACGGCCATGGTGCAGTTCGCCAGGGCGGCGTCCGTGGTTTGACCGCCCTCCTGCGTCCCGGCGCTTGCAGCGGCGCAGGCATCGGCCGTTCCCGATGCCAGCAGGCTTGCGCTCGGCCAGGATGTGACCGCGAATGCGGGCGCCGCCGCGATCAGCATGACAACGCCGGCCGTGATGGAAAGGCAGGACTTCAAGGACATTCGAACCTCCAAAATTTTTGTTGCTGGCGTTTTCGCTGATGCTCGGCTTACCACAGCGCCACCAAGAGACAAGCGAATTGCTTGTGTGCGCAGCAACGTGCACAAAATCTCGCCAATTCATCGCGCCGCTTAAAAATCAGAGTACTGATTGATACTGCGGCAGCATGCTCAAAACATCGCCAGGCACAAAAACTGGCTGATTGCCGAAACCCTTGTATTCCAAGACGAAATTCAACCTGCCATCTGGCCCGGCTCTTGCTCAGTGTGAATCGAGAAGTGCTTTCGCGGAGATGCAGCGGATGAAAGCGTTGGCGGCAGTGAGTCTCATGATTGTTGTGGCGAGCGGTTATGCGGCCAGTGCGGCGCCGGTGATGCCCTCTGATTATTCCGATATTGACGTTGTCTCGGCCACGCCCCGCAATCCGGAAGTGAAACCGCTGGTGATGGCCATCTTCACCAAGGAGCAGCAGCAGCGGGTCGCCGCCGCTCTCAGGCAGAATGCTCTCGTAGAAACCAACCGCGGCCGCTAGCAGCGGCGCAGGCGCGCGCCCCTATCTTGCCGCTTCGCTAGGGTGATAGACGGCCGTGACATGGTCCTTCAGTTCATCGGGCCAAAAATAGACAGGTCTCAGAAGTCCGCGGGCATAGCGTATTGTCTGGTCGAAAAAATGCGGAGAGGCGGGATCGCCACTTTCCCCGCCGGCCGAGATCGCCATAGCCCGCGGCCGGGGACCGAACTCCACCGCCGCGACAAAGCTGTTGCCGCTGGTGCCGTAATAACGCTTCGTCCCTGGATAGCGCTTGGCCCCGAATGACGCCAGCGAACCCCATTGTGACGAAGTGAAAGGCACCGGCAGGCTGGGGTTGGCGTCATCGAAGGTTTGCCGGATGGCGCCGTCATTGCGCTGGAAGCGGTTGATCTCGCCCCATGGCGTGCGCCAGTCGCCGAAATCCTTTTCAAGGCGTGCTACGGCTTCCACCAGCGCCGCGCGGCGCTGATCCGGCGTGGACCGTGCTATCATGTAATCCAGCACCTGCATGCCCGCGGCGCGCGCGGCGGCCGCGCATTTGTCCCACAGGGCTTCGCCCCAGAACACCGCCAATGACGTGGCGGTGGAATGGTCGGACCAGCGATAATCCCAGTTCTTGAGCAGTGCCACCGGCCCCGCGAGCTTGGGGTCGGGCGCGGCATCGAAGTCCTTTGCCAGCGACGGCACCAGCCTTTCAAAGGCCGGCAGATAGGAATCGAATGCCACATCACGGACCAGGGTCTCGAGCGTCAGGCCGCGATGCTCATTCAACAGCTTGGTCGCATGCCAGCCGCGGGCATTCTCGCCCAGCCGGTCGAGATAGCGAGGATAGGCGTCGCGTTTGGGGCTGTCGGGGCCGGCGCCCCACCAAGGCCCGTCATTGGTGTTGTAGAGCCAGCCCAGGGACGGGTTCTCCACATGCGGATTGTCGGCCAGCGGCGTCAGGCCGTGCCAGTCCGTTGCCGGATCGCTGCCGTCGACCGGCTTGGTATAGTCGAAGCGGTTGTCGCGTTTGGGATTGAACTGGGGCAACAGCAGCGCGGTTTCGCCCTTGTCATCGGCGAACAACGTATCGTTGGAGGAATTGGCCTGAAGGCCCGCGACCTGCATGTAGGATGCATAGTCCTTCTGCTTGGTGCGCAAGAAGCTTTGCTCCAGCGCCTCCACCGGCTTGTTCATCATCGCAAAGCTGATCCACTTGCCGCCTTCTTCCCGCACGATCGGCCCGTGATGGGTGGCATAGGTGGTGAAGACGTGCTTGGCCATCTGGCCATCCGGGCTCCGATAGAACACGGTCACCGTCTTGACCGTCAGCGGCCGTTCTTCGTTGCCGTATTTGTAGAAATACTTGCCGTCCTTCTCCGTCACCGTCTCCGCGAATTCGTCCACGGCGTCCAGCGTCGTGGTCGTGTGCATGAAGCCGATATGCTCGTTGAAGCCCTGATAGATGAAAGGCTGGCCCCAGGTTGCAGCACCATAGACATCGAGCCCCTCATCGCTCGCCATCTGCAGCTCTGAGCGGAAGAAGAAGGAGGTGTGGGGATTGATCAGCAGCAGGGCGTGGCCGGTGGCGGAATCACCGGGCGCGATGGCGATGCCGTTGGAGCCGCTGGGCTCGTGATAGGAAAAATCGGGCTTTTCCAGAAAAGCCTGCCGGCTCTTGCCATAAAAGGCCTGAAGGCCGGCAGGTGAAATACGCTCGATGTCGCCGCCGATGCTGCCTTCTGTGAAGGACAGGGCCATCCAGGGTTCGAAATGGAAAATCACCTTCGGGCGGACGGAAGGATGTGTCACCAGATAGTAATTCAGCCCATCGGCCCATCCATCCATCAGCGCCTTCAGCCAGGCGGGGCTTTTGGCATATTGGGCCCGCAGGAAGACCGGATCGAGGAACAGCTTCTGGCGCAGGTCGGCCCAGATCGCCGTCTCGCCTTCGGCCTCGGCGCTGCGCCCAAGATTGACGGCATAGTTGGTCTCGACCCGGTTGAAGTCGTCTTCGGCCTGGGCATAGGCCATGCCGAACACGGCATCGGCATCGCTATGGCCGTGGACATGGGCGATGCCCCAGTCATCCCTTGTGATGGTGACCCGCGCGGCTTGCGCCTTTAGCCGCGCCATCTCGTCGGCGGCCGCGGCAGGCGCCAACGGCGCTAAAGTGAGAAATAGGGGGAGAAGGTATCGCAAAGAGTGATAGCGCAAGCGAGCCTCTGTCGTGATTTTAGACCAGCATCCGGGTCACGGCGCGGCCGATGTCCGCAAAGACATTCTGGAACTGGGCATCCGAAGGTTTCCCACCCTGGGTGTAAACGCAGATGACAAGCGGTGTGTCCGGCGCGGGCCAGACCATGGCAATGTCTCCGGCGGCATCGGCTCCGTTATTGCCGGTCTTGTCCGCGATCTGCCAGGCCGGTGGAAGGCCGCCGCGCAGCCGGTTTGCGCCGGTCTTGCAACCGATCATCCAGTCGAGCAGACGCGTGCGCGACTTGTCCGACAACACATCGCCAAGCAGAAAACGCCGCAGGTTCCCTGCCATTGCCGCAGGCGTGGTGGTGTCATGGGGATCACCGGGCTTGGAGCGGTTCAGCACCGGCTCGTTATGGTCGAGACGCGAGACCGCGTCGCCGGTCGCGCGCCAGAAGTTCGTCACGGCCGCGGGCCCGCCTGCCGAGGCCAGCAGAAGGTTGGCGCAGGCATTGTCGCTGTATTCGACCGCGGCCTCACACATTTCCGCCACTGTCATATGGCCCCTGGCCAGATTTTCCTTGGCGACGGGCGCGTAGAAGTCCTGAAGGTCGGCCACGCCATAAGCGATCACGCGGCCGAGATCCTCCTTGCCGCGATCGACCCGCGAGAGTGTCAGCGCCGTCAGCGATGCCTTGAAGGTGCTGCACATCACAAAGCGCTCTTCGGCACGCCAGGCGAGCTTTTTTCCGGTCTTCAGGTTTTGCGCATGGACGCCGATGCGTCCGCCCGTCTCCTTCTCGTAACCTGCGACGGCCGGCACGTCCTGCGCCGCGTCTGCGGCTCCTGCGACGAAGGCCGCCGAGGCGCCCAGAAAGATGCGTCGGGAAAAAGACATGCGTCATATCCTTCTTGTCTGCGATGTGGTCATTTGCGAAAGACGCTGTCGGGCAGCCAGGCGGGCCGTTCATCCGCATTCGCCACACGGGCCGCCAGGGCGGCAACGAAATCATCCAGCTTCACGGCTTCCTCCTTCATCACCGGCTGGTCCAGGTCATCCGATGGCGAATGATAGCGGTTGGCCCGCCAGTCGTGCTCGATCTGAAATTCCGGCGTTCCCTTGGCGAAGCCGAATTTGAAGACCAGCGCGGGAATGCCTTCGCGAACAAAGCTGAACTGGTCGGTGCGGATGAAGACGTTGCGGTCGGGCAGGGGATCGGGGACCATTTCCAGTTCCTGGCTCGCCGCCACGGCCTTGGCGTCATCGCCCAGGCTGCTCTCTTCCTGGCCCGGGGCGTAAACGGTTTTCAGTGGCCAGAGTGGCAGGGGCATGTCGAAGTTGAGGTCCGCAACGATGCTGGCCTTGGGCACGGTGGGCTTCTTGGCATAATAGGTCGAGCCCAAAAGACCTTTTTCCTCTGCAGTGAAGAGCAGAAACAGGACAGAACGCCTGAGCGGGGGCCCCTGTTTCAGGCGATGGGCGATGTCCAGCACCGTGGCGACGCCGGAGGCATCGTCCATGGCGCCGTTATAGACGCGGTCGCCATTGATCGGTGCGCCAATACCCAGATGATCGAGATGCGCCGACACCGCGACATATTCGGACTTCAGCGTGGGATCGCTGCCTTCCAGCTTGGCGGCGATGTTGGGCGAGGTCAGGCGGCTGTAGCTGGCCACCACCGATGCCTTGAGGCGGAACGGGAGTTGAAACAGCGGCAGCGGCTTGGAGGCGTCGGCCAGCGCCGTCAGTTCGGCGAAGCTGTGCCCGCTTCCCTGGAACAGCATCTCAGACTGGGACGGGTCAAAGGTGGCGGCAAAGAAGGGCTTGCCGTTGTCGCGCAACTTCTTGTCGGCCAGATACATGCCCGGCCCGCGAGCGAGCAGCTTCTGCCGCTCCCACACGATCTCCACCTGCTTGGGGGTGGTGAGGCTGATGATGCCCAGCGCCCCCAGCCTGCCGAGTTCCCTGTTACGTTCGGAGCGGGCGTTGGATTTGAGCGCGCCGGAAAGATCGGCGGGGCCGCCGCTCAGAACCACCACGATCTTGCCCTTGAGATCGCCGGCGAAATCATCATGGCTCTGCTTTGGCAGATGCAGGCCATAGCCGATAAAGACCAGGGGGGCGTCCACGCTTTTGGGCCGCGGCCCCTGGCCCGCCGTGATCAGCATCTGGTCGCCAACCTTGATCGGCATAGAGCTGCCGTCCGCTGCCGCCAGTTCGGCGTGGCTTTTGTCCTGGTCCACCACCTGCTGTTCGAACGCCACCGGCTGCAGATAGCCGTTTATCCCGGCCGGTTTGAGGCCTTCGGCTTTAAGACGGGAAATCACATAGCTTGCGGCCCGGTTATAACCTGGCGATCCGGTCAGCCGGCCTTCCATCCCATCATTGGCCAATGCACTGACATCGGCCCACCATTGCGTGGCCGCTGCGCTGTCGGCCAGCGTCTTGAGGGGTAAAATCATCGGCAGGCAGAACAGAAAGAAGCGCGGCAGGCGGAACATGCAAATCCCCCGGGGTGACTTTGCTTGACGGTGGCATGAGCGCCACCGCGCGGGAAGAGTATGCATGCCGACATTTTCTGCCTCGCCTTTTTGAGCGGCAGCCTGATGTGTTTTTGAGCAAAACTATTTTCGCGCCCCCGCGTTGCGCGCGCCTGGGCCCACCGCTTTAATCCTGCAACGGCAGGCGCGAGACTCGCGCGTGAACCGGCGCAGGGAACGGGCGCAACTGGGGGCTTCCGGGTCGGCAACGCCAACAAGGCGCTGCGAGCTGCAGCGTCACGTCACGGGGGAGACTATGACCGACGAAACCATGGCGCCAAGCCGCCGCTCGCTTCTCAGCATGATCGGTGTGGTGGCAGGCAGCGCCGCCATGTATCACGCCATGACCTCGCTTGGTTACGCGGAGGGCTCGACCTTCACCGGTCCCATCAAGCTGTCGCAGCCGCCGGCGGGCACGTCCGTCCTGATCCTGGGGGCAGGCGTCGCCGGCATGGTCGCGGCGCTGGAATTGCGCGACGCCGGCTACAAGGTGCAGCTGCTGGAGTATAACGGCCGGCCGGGCGGCCGGAACTGGACGCTTTATGGTGGCGACACCTATACCGAGATGGGTGGCTTCACTCAGAAAGTCGAGTTTGATCCGGGCCAGTACATCAATCCCGGCCCGTGGCGGCTGCCCTATCACCATCAGGGCATCCTCCATTACGTGAACAAGCTTGGCGTCGCGCTCGAGCCCTTCACCCAGGTCAATTACAACGCCTATGTCCATTCCACCGAGGCTTTCGGTGGCAAGCCCGTGCGCTATCGCCAGATTCAGGCCGACATGCACGGTCATGTCGCCGAGCTTCTGGCCAAATGCACCAGGCAGGGCGCGCTGGACAAGGCGGTGACCAAGGAAGACCGCGAGATGCTGATGATCGCGCTCAGGACTTGGGGCGCGCTCAATGGCAACTATGAATATGCCAAAGGGCTGGAATCCTCCAACCGGCGCGGTTTCGATGTGGACCCCGGCGGCGGGTTGAATTCGGTACCGGTGCCGTCGGAGCCCATGGCGATGAGCGCCCTGCTCAAGTCGCAGCTGTGGACCGCGATCGGCGCCGGCTGCAATTACGAGATGCAGAGCGCGATCTTCCAGCCCAAGGGTGGCATGGGCATGATCGGCAAGGCTTTCGGCAAGGAGCTGGGGCCCCTGATCCAGTACAATTCCAAGGTCATCGACATCCACCAGGACGAGAAGGGGGTCACCGCCACCTATATCGACGGCCGCACGGGCGGAGAGAAGCGCACGGCAACTGCCGACTGGTGCGTCTGCACCATTCCCGCTTCGATCTTGAGCCAGATCCCGATGAATGTGGGCGAGCCGATGAAGGCGGCGATCAACCAGCTGCCCTATCAGGCCGCGTTGAAGGTTGGCTTGCAGATGAAGCGGCGCTTCTGGGAGCAGGACGACCAGATCTATGGCGGTCACTCCTATACCAACCAGCCCAATCAGACGATCAGCTATCCGATGTGGGACTATTTCTCCAAGGGCAAGGGCGTGCTGCTGGGCGCCTATGTCTTTGGCGAACCGGCCTTCGTCGCCGCCGCCAAGCCGCCGGAAGAGCGGATCAAGGATGCGCTGGAATACGGCTCCAAGATCCATCCGCAATACAAGGAAGAGTTCGAGTGCGGCGTCGCTGTTGCCTGGCACCGGGTGCCCTTCACCCTGGGCTGTGCCGGCGCCTGGACGGAAGCCGGCCGCGCCCAGCATTACGACAATCTGTGCGCGCTCGATGGGCGCATCGTCCTGGCGGGCGAGCACGCCTCGCGCATTCCCGCCTGGCAGGAAGGCGCGGTGACGTCCGCGATCGACGCGATAACCCGCCTGCACAAACGCGTGATGAGCGCCTGACCATGGAGAAGAACAGAATGCGCAATCCTGTTGTTGCGGCATTGGCGTTTGTCATGCTGGCGGCGCCGGCGCTTGCCGATACCGCGGCCCCTACACCACCACCTGCGCCCCGCAATGCGCGTGGCGGACACTTTCCCATGCAGGGGGGCGAGGCCATCTATAAAGGTGTATGCCAGGGTTGCCATATGCCCGACGCCAAGGGCGCGGTTGGAGCGGGCATGTATCCGGCGCTGGCCGAAAATCCGAAGCTGGAAGAGGCGGGATATCCGCTGGGCGTCATCATCAACGGGCAGAAGGCAATGCCGCCGCTCGGCGCCTATTTCAACGATGCCCAGATTGCCGATGTGGTGAATTACATCCGCACGCATTTCGGCAATCATTACACCGACAAGGTGACGGCCGCCGAAGTCAAGACGATGCGCTGAGATGCCTCTTCGGCCTTCGCTGGCTCAAGAGCCAGCTACGGCCACCTCCCCATCGCTGGCGCGCCGACGCGCGCGCTGGGGAGGAATTGGGGCTGGCACTTTTATTCTCGCCTGAGGCTTTTTCCCATGCGAGCGATGGGCACGCTCACGCCATTGGGCGTGGGCACATCCAGGCGTTCGATCACGCTATAGCCGCAGGCCAGGTAGAGCGGCTCGCCGCCGGCGGTGGCGCCAAGCTCCGTGCGGACGAAACCCTCGCTGCGGGCCGCATCTTCGCACAATGCCAGAATGCAGCGTCCGACGCCGCGGCGCGCGAAATCGGGATGGGTATACATGGCGCGGATACGCGCGGCCTCATGGGCCGGATCGAGCAAGCGGCTGTCGCGCCCCGCGGTGTGATTGTGGCCGAACAGGGTCGCCCTGCGGCTCCAGCCGCCACAGCCCGCAACAAGCCCGTCTTTCTCGATGACGAAATAGGTGCCGTCGGCGATCAGCTGGCTGTCCAGGCCCATCACCGCGAAGGACGCCTCCACTTTCTGCGGTGAAAGAAATTGCGGCAGCAGGCCGCAGATGGCTGCGTGCATCAGCTGTTCCAGCATGGGCATGTCGGCGGCCGCGGCCAGGCGGTGCGTGAACATGGCACGCTTGTATCATCGAAATGGCTTGCACCTAAGGCCCAAAAAAGCGCCAGCCTGCATGAGCCCATGCTCAACTTGTCGGCATTTTTAAAGGCTTTTCCGGGGGCTGCGATCTTTCCTGCGGGAAATCGTAAGGCCCGCAATTTGCATCGTTTTCGCGCGCATGCCGGCCCAAAATCGGATCCGCATGACAGACCATCCAACCGTGCCGGCATCCGCCCGTCACATCATCGAGGGGACCCAATATGAAAGCTCTCAAGAAAACGGCCCTGCTGGGATCGTTTGCCGCCGCGCTCTGCGCCGGCGCGCTGAACCAGGCCAGCGCTGCAGATATCATGCGCATTGCTGAAGACCGGCCCAATGCGCCCTTCGTCGCCATTGCCGCCGTGCCGCCCGGCTACACCACCTATTACGTCAGCGGTTCTGTGGCCAAGCCGAAAACCCCCGCGATGAACGGCAAGCCGGCCGACTGGGGTGACACCGCCTATCAGACCAAATCGGCGCTGGACAATCTCACTGCGACCATGGCCAAGGCCGGGCTGAGCTTTGGTGACATCGTCCAGGCTCATGTCTTCATGGCACCCGATCCCTCCAAGGGCGGGGACATGGACTTTGCTGGCATGAACAAGGTCTGGCTCACCTACTTTGGCACGCCCAAGCAGCCCAACAAGCCCGCGCGTGCGGCTTTCAAGGTCGCGGCTCTGGCGGGCAAGGGTGCGCTTCTGGAAATCGAATTCATCGCTGCCAAGAAGAAATAGCGGCAGAGCCTGGAGCGGGCGGCAACCGCTGTCCGCTCCAGGACGCTTTCAAAGCTGGTCAAGCGCCGCAGCCATTTTCGCAAAGACGCTCTGCCAATCGCCACGCTGCTGCTGGCGGAACAACCGCATGGTCGGATACCAGGGACTGTCGTCGCGTCCCGTCATATAGCGCCAGTCCGGCGCAAATTTCAGTGCCACCCACACCGGCCGCGCCAGCGCACCAGCAAGATGGGCAATCGCGGTATCGCAGCTGATGACCAGATCCACGGCCTCTATCACCGCGGCGGCGTCGAGAAACGCATCCGGTCCCGCATCGTAGCCCTCGCCCGGCGCTTCAACAGGGATAGAAGCTGCCGCAAGCTGTTCTGATCCTTTCCCCTTCTGCAGGCTGATGAGCCGGACACCCCTGTGCAAAGCGATGGGAGCCAGCGCGGCCAGAGGGAAAGAACGCGCCGGATTGGCCGGCCCGCCTTGCCAGCAGATGCCGATCTTCAGCCCCTCGCTGCCAAGGCGTTGCCGCCACCGTTCCACTCTTCGCGGCTCCGCCCGCAGATAGGGCGTGGCGGCGGTAAAGCCATCCTCCGGCACATTGAACGCCAGCGGCAGGCTCATCAGCGGGACATGATAGTCGAACTCGGCCGGAGGCGAGGCCTGTGGCCTGACCTCGATGCGAGGGTCGAGACTTTCGATCAACCGGAGCTGGCTTTCCCGCGCGGTCAGGATCACGTGTGCGCCCTTGTCGGCACACAGGCGTGCGTAACGGCAGAACTGGATCATGTCGCCCAGGCCTTGCTCGCCTTCGATGAAAAGGGTTTTGCCGGCAATGTCTTGGCGGCCCGTCCATTGCGGCCGTCCCTGGGCGTGAAAGGCATCGGTTGTCACGCGCCGCCGGCGGCCTTCATATGCCTGCCAGCCCTCGCGGAACCGGCCCAAAATCAGCAGCGTCGTGGCGCGGTCGAATTGGGCTTCTGCTGATTGCGGGTCCAGGCTCAGCGCTTTGTCATAAGCCTCCAACGCTTCGTGGATGCGCCCCAACTCAGCCAGTGTCTGGCCGCGGCTCAAATGGACGTGGGCCAGTGCGGGCGCCAGCGCCACGGCCCGGTCATGGCTTTCCAGCGCCTCTTCAAAACGTTCCAGCTTGTGCAGCGCATTGCCGCGATTGCTGTGGGCAAGCGCCGAGGTGCCATCCAGCGCGATGGCGCGATCAAAGCTCTCCAGGGCATCCGCAAACCGGTTGAGCCCGGCCAGAGCGCTGCCGCGATTTGTGTGCGCGAGAACCAGCTGCGGGTTCAGCGCCAATGCCCGGTCATGGCTTGCGACTGCCTCTTCCAGCCGGTTCAGCATCCGCAAGGCTGTGCCTCGACTGTCGAGGATTTCCGCCTGGTCTGGCTTTAATGCCAGGGCGTTGTCGTAACTCGCCAGCGCGTCGGCGAAACGTCCCGACTGCAGCAACACATTGCCCAGATCGCGATGCGCGAGAAAGCGGTCCGGATTGATGCGCAAGGCGTGCATGATCAGGTCCGCGCCCCGCGCGAGCTCGCCCCTCTGGGCCGTCAAAAGACCCAGCAAATGCAGCGCACGGACATCGCGCGGATCGCGGCGCAGAAGCGCCTGATAGGCCGCTTCCGCCTCGCGCAGGCGCCCCTGCTGATGCAAGGAAAAGGCTAGTTCCAGGGTCATGTGCGTCCGCGCCCGTAGCGGAAGCCCGTGCTGTCCGGTGGCCGTTCAGCGCCGCTTGTCGGTCTTGGGCTCCGTCTCGACCGGTTTGCGAACATCAAAGCTGATGCGGTTAAGGCTATCACCCGATGCGAGATCCTTCTGGCCGGCGGGAAAATTGTTGGCCTGAAGGATGAAGGCCAGAAGGTCGGCGGTATCGGACGCACTCAGCGTGCCGGGCGCGAACAGGGGCATGGTGGCCTGGATCTTCTCGAACAGATCCGACAGCTTCGTGCCTTCCCAGTCCGGAATGAAACGGCCAACCAGCGGCGGCGCCTCGCCATTGCCCTCGAGCGCGGTCCCATGACACATCACGCATTCCTGGCGATACTTGTTCGCGCCGCGTTCGGCCTGCGTGCCGGTATAGGCGCCGTCCCAGACGGACGATGTCTGGCTCAGCGCGGGCGTCGTCCCGGCTGCGGCGGCGGCCAGATTTGCAATCACGAGACCAGCGATCATCAGCGGTTTGCGCATTCTGTTCCTCCCGATGACCATCAAGCGGCGCCGGCGGGCGTGCGGGCATAAAGGGCCTCGATCACGCGCACGGCGTCCTCGATCTCCGCCCGGTCCTCCACTTCATTGGCATTGCCGACGCCGGCCAGGTCTCCCTTGACCGGGCCACGGCCGAGCGACATCACCATGACGCCGTCGCTCTTCGACAGCATGGAAACACCGCCATAATAGAGGCCGTATTGCACTTCCGGCTGCGGGATCAGCCATCCGGTCTGTCCGCGCACCGGAATCATGTCCTTGTCCTTCCACAAATCGCGCGCGGCATAGCCGGTGGAGTTGATTACCACCTTTTCCTCCAGGGCCGCGTATTCCGACGGGTGATGGAATTCCTTGATTTCCATCTTTCCACCGGCACCAAAGAATTCGCTCAGAAGCAGGTGGCCATAAGAGCCGAAGTTGAAGAACATGGTCTCAGAACGCTGGGCATATTTGACCGGGAAAGGCGTCGAACCCTCCGGCAATATTTCGGGACGCGGCGTGAGATCGCGGATCAGGTCACCATAGCGGCCGAATTCGGCATTCTGCTGGATCTTGCCGGTCGAGCCATAGGTGCCCTTGGCCGGGTCCAACACATCCTCTTCCCGCTCGATCGGCGTGTCCGACAGCCGGTATTGGTCGGCGAAGTCGATCGGCTTTTCGGGCAGGCCCATATAGAAGCGATAGGTCTTGTAGGAATAACGCGCCATCTGTTCCCACAGAGCGCCGAATTTTGGTCCCGCCTGCTCGGCCAGACAGACGCGCGAATCCGGCGTCCAGCTGCCATTGGCCCGCACCGAACGGGTGCGGTTGTAGAACTCGCGGGCATAGATGGTGACCTGGGCGCCGGCGCGCTGGGCGACGATCGCGGCAGTTAGGCCGACGATGCCGCAACCGACCACCGCAATTTTCTTCGGGCTAACCGACATGGCTTTCTGAACCGCGACATTGGCGGAGCCCCAGGACAGCGACCAGCCGCTGCCGCCATGGCCGTAATTATGCACGACCAGCGTGTCGCCGATCTGCTCGGTGTCGAGATTGGGTCCCTTGACCCTGAATGGGCGAATGCAGCAGCGAACGTCGAAGATGCGATCCGCATGGGCGCGGATGGGCGCTAGCTTCGGCGGAATGTCCTCGACCGCCAGGCCGGCAGTCTTGGTTGCCGGTGGGCGCGGGGTCGTGGCGCAGGCGCCCAGACCGGTGAGGCCGCCAAGCGCCAGCGACGTCTTCAAAAGGTTGCGACGATCCAAGACATGCCTCCCTTTTTATTCAGCTTAGGCGTCGCGGGTGCCGCTGTCATCGGCAGCGGCACCCGTTTCCCCTTTGTCTATGCCCGGCGCCTAGAACTTGTAGGACAGCCTGGCATAGTAATATCCACCATTCGGATTCCAGGCCGAGTTGAACGGAGCGTTGATCACCGAACCATTGCCGGCGGTCTGCGCCTCGTTGTTGGTCTGGTTCGGACCCGCCACGCAGGACGCACCCTTTGTCACGATCACCCCGGGGGCCGTCAGACAGTTCGCTGGCGCAAAGCCGATGACATCGGGACGGAGGCTGAACAGATTGTTGCCGCCGAAGGCGAACTGGATATCGTCGGTGAAACTGTAACGCACTTCCGCATCGGTCAGGCCCACGCCGGCCTGGTTGAAGGGAATAAGCTCACCGCCGGAGTTGGGGCTGGCGTAGCTGTGCTGCGGTCCATAGTAGGTTTCACGCACCGTGGCGCCAAATTCATCCAGCGACCAGTCGGCGGTCAGGCCGACCTTCTCGTTAGGGGTGGAATGGACGAAGTTGTACAGCGACTGCTGGTTGAAGAAGGTGGCGCTGGGATTGGAAGCCAGCAGCACCGCGGGCGCGGGCGCGACCCGTGAGATCGAGGTGTTGTTGTAGTTGCCTGCCAGGGTCCACCGCACCGAGCCATAAGTGTCGAGATCGGACAGATAGCTGACGGTAAGATCGATACCCTGGGTCAAAGTGTTGATGCCGTTCAGGAACGCGGTCACGCCCTGCTGGGTGGCGGTCGGGTCGAGCGAGACGCCGTCGGCCACGACCGCCGTGGTAACCAGCGGGGTGTTGATCGAACCGCCCGAGCTGGTGACCGTGCTGGAGGCGACGATACGGTTACCCAGAGTCAGGCTGTAGAAGTCCAGCGTGGCGGAGACGTTGTCCAAGGGATGGGCAACAAGACCCACGCTGTATTGGGTGGAGATTTCCGGCTTGAGGTTGGGCAGGCCCAGGATCTTGGCGGCGGCCGAGTCGGCGGGCAGCTGCACCGTGGCTGAAGTCGGCGACACGTTGACGGCGGTGTAGAATTCCTCATCCAAGGTGGGCGCGCGGAAGCCAGTCGAAACCGTACCGCGGACCGCGAATTCCGGCGTGATGTCGTAACGCGCGGTGACCTTGCCGATCTGGGTGTCGCCGAAATCGGTGAAGTGCTCGAAACGGCCCGCGACATCCACCTGCAGGTTCTCGATCGGGGCGGCGGCGAAGTCGATATAGGCCGCATAGTTCTTGCGGCTCTGGTCTGTGACGCTGGCCGGCGCGAAGCCCGGGAAGGATTGCGGGCCTTCCTTGTAGTAGGAACTGGGATCGCCGGCGCCGATCTTATAGGTGTCTTCGCGCGCCTCCACGCCCCAGGCGAAGGTCAGTGGCGAAGCCAGACCGACCTCGAAGGTGCGGCTGGCGTCAATGGTGCCAATGAACTGGGTGGCCTGGAACTGGCCGTCATAGAAGTTGAACGGTGTGGTGTGGGTGTCGATGAACAGCGAGCGGTTGCCCGAATTCAGGGTCGAGATCTTGTCGATGTCCTTGCCATAGCCGATATTGGCGTCAAAGCCGAAGCCCAGGAGCTTGAACTTCAGGCCGGCATTGTACTGATAGTCCACTTCCCGCAGGCCTTCTTCCGGCTCCATGTCCTGAGGATAGGCGACCAGCTCGCCGGGGGTGAACAAGGTGCCCGCCTGGCCGGACGAAATTACCTGGCCCTTGGCGTTCAGGCCCGTATAGAGATTGCCCGTGGCGGGATTTGAGACTGAACCCTGAATCGGGGCCACGCCGGTGCTGCCGGCCGCTGTGCCCAGGGTACAAGCCGCGGCGCCTGTGGCGGTCTGGGCGGTGTTGTAGCCTTGTGGGTTGGTTGCGCTGCATGGCTGGTTGGACCCGGGCGCGGCGATCACCTGAGTGGGCAGGCGCACGTTCTGGTGCGACTTGGCGGTACGCTCGGCGATGGTGCCATCGAAATAAAGCTCGATATCGTCGGTGATGTTGAAGCCCGCCTGCACGGCGCCCTGCATCAGCTGATATTCACCGTCGCCTGCGATCAGATTGACGTTGGGATAGTTGAAATTGTTGGTGACCGCGGAGGGGCCGGTGGTGGGAATGCAGTTACCGCCGGAGCAGGCAATGATGCCGGCGGCATTGGGCGCCGTACCCACAGTGCCAACCGGAACGGGCTGGCCCTGGGCATTGATATAGCGCGGGTCGGCGCCACCGGTGCGCGTGAAGTCATGGGTCTGATGGTTGAGGGTTATGTTCACATAACCCTTGCTGCCCAGCAGCGGCAGGCCGATGTTGCCCGTCAAGTCGGATGTCGCGCCCTCACTGTTGAAATACTGGCCGGCGGTGCCCTCGATCAGTCCGCCGCTGGACGACTTCTTGGTGATGATATTCACCACGCCGGCCACAGCGTCGGTACCGTACTGGGCGGCGGCGCCGTCCGTCAGCACTTCGACGTGATCAATCGCGCCCTGCGGAATGAGCGAAATATCGGGCGCCGCGCTGCCTGAGGAGAAATTGCCGCCATCAACGCTCAGGTTGGCTTTCTGGTGGCGCCGGTGGCCGTCCACCAGAACCAGCGTGTCATTGGGCGAAAGTCCGCGCAGCGCTGCGGAGAGCGAGAATTCGGCGGTGTCGTTGGCGTATTGCTGCGCCGTGAATGAGGGAATGATTGTGCCCAGGGCCTGGCGCAAATCCGTGGTGCCGACGCCCTGGCTCAACGCAGTGGTGTCAACAACCGTCACGGGCTCGGCGCTATCAGCCGCGGTCATGCCCTGAACGCGAGAGCCCGTCACGATCACCTGCTCGGTTTCGCTCGCGGATGCGGCGTTCTGCGCGTAACCGGGTGCGGCAAGAGCCGCGAAAACGATGACAGAGCCCCCCAGCAAGAGGGACATTTTGGATCTGGAACGATACGACATTTAGGAACCCCCGGTTGTTCGCCCCCTGGGCGAGATTGGTGTGGTTCCTTCCCGAACTATTTCCCCTCAACGTGCTTTTTTGTGCGTTGCGATATGTTGAGAGGACGGTATTGCCATCTTCCCGGAGGCGTAAATTGGATTCTTTTTGGCCTGTTTATGACAGAACCGCTAAGTGACAATAATGCACCGAAATAAGTGTATGTTGATAGTATAATACTTTTCAGTGTGTTAATTAGCAATTTTAGTGCGTTATATCAGACAAAAGTGGCCGTTAGTTTCCATTGCGTATCTGTCATCACATCGAATGCATCACGCTTGAGCAGTAGTGCGTCTTTTGTGCAGTGAAAGGACTGTTATCTATTCATATTGCGATGCAGCATAAATTAGCCGGATGTTATTTGCTCATCTCTTGGGCCGGTTGCCCAGTCTGAAAAAGCAAAAAAAGCAGATCGCTCCGTATACGGATTTTTGCGCCGGCAGGGCTTTTGGCCATGGCGGCGGCCGTCACTGATAATTTGGCGCTAAGCCGACTCGTTGTGTCGGGGCGGAATGTGCAAAGCCGCGTCCGTTCGAATCTCGGCCTGATCGGCCGACACCGAATTGCTGACGAAAGCAGCCTACACGTGAGTTGTCCTGCCGCGGCGGAGATTGCGAGATCGGACCGTCAGGGGCCCATCATCAGCTTCACGTCCGCTTCCGTCACCGGCTTCTTATAGTTGTTGCCGAAATGGGTGCGGACATAAGTGACCACGGCCGCGATCTGCGCGGGGCCAAGCAGATCGGTCAGCGGCGGCATGGCGCCGCGTCCCTGCAGGATCATGCCAATGGGATAGCCGGGCTCGGCCAATTTGGGATTCTTTGCCAGGGCAGGGATGGTGGCTGCGCCGCTGCCGCCTTCGGCATCAGCCATGTGACAGGCCTGGCAGACCTGCTGATAAACCTGCTCTCCGGTGACCGGCGGGGGCGTCCTGTTGCTGGCGCTTCCAGGTGTGTCGCCACCACCGGGCACCTGCGCGGCTGCGGGGATAATGAAAAGCAGCAGAGCCATGACCGAATATATCTTCGCCATGGGCATCAGGCCTCCAGCGCGCGTTTGTGCAGGCGGGTGATGGCATCCAGCGATGACAGCAGAGCGCCTTCCATCCAGCAGCCGACATAGGACGCATGCTCGCCGGCCAGCACGATGCGGTCGTCCACCGCAACCAGTGTCTGATAATGCTCCTTGCGGGTTTCTTCGTTCCACCGCGCGCAACAGCCCAGGGTCCAGGGCACGCGGTTCCACGCAACCGAAGCACCGGTCTGGAATTCCTTGCGATAGCTTTCGGGGTGAAAGATCGAGCCCTGCGCCAAGGCCGCCTCGGTGCGCTGCTCCGGCGTCATGCCCGCCAGGCGATAGGCGCCGGCGCCGGTGGCAAATGCCCCCAGGAGCACGCCCGGCCCGTCCTCGAACAGGTGATAGTTGGGGTAGGACACCAGGGCGATATCCTGGCTGGTGAAGCTGTGGCCGCCATAGATGTAATCGTCGGTTTCCCAGAAGCGGCGCGCCATCTGAAGCCCGATCTTGACCGAATTGCTGTAGGGCACGGCCGCAATCGCCGCCCGCTTTTGCGGCGCCATGTTGTTGGGGATCTGGTTCAGCACTCCCAGCGGAATGGCGCAGACGCAGAAATCCGCCTTGGCATTATTGACTGTGCCCGTGCCGGTATCGGCATAGGTCACGGTGACGCCGGTTTTGTCCTGATTGATGCGCGTGACCTTGGCGTTGAAGGTGATCAGCTGCTGGACCTGGCGCGCGAAGGCCTTGCCGATCATGCCCATGCCGCCCACCGGCTGGAACATGGTGGTCTGCATCTCATGGTTCATGAAGAAGGCCATGTTCTTCCAGACCTGCGAATAAAGCACGTCGTGGAAGGAAAAGAGCCTGGAAGGGATCGGTGCGCCATTGACCCCGCCGCCGGGCGGCCGCTCATAGCCGCGATGCTCGGATGACAGAAGGTTCGAGGCGTAGCGCATGTCCTTGTCGAGCATGCCCCAGCCGCGCAAGGCTTCCAGCAGCTTCTCGCGATCCTCCTGGGTCAGTTCGCTGTCCAGCGCCTTCTGGTTGACCGCCTTGGCCAAAAGCTCGGCGACATTGCCTTCGAAGTCCGCCGCCGCCTCCCGGTAGCGCACCGGCCGGCCGCCAAAGGCATCCGCATTGTGCACAAAGGCATTGTGATTGAACTGGATGAAGGGTTCGAGCTGAACGCCGAAAGCCTTGCAGTAATGCAGCAGGGTGCGGTGATGATAGGGAATGCGCCAGGGACCGGGATTGAGATAATGGCCCGAAGCGAACTGGACCTTCTGGGTGGCGCCGCCCAGCTCGGTATAGGTGTCGCCGCCATAGAGCGACCAGTTCCGTCCGCCAGCCCGGTTCTGATATTCCAGAATCCGCACTTTGTAGCCCGCGCGGCTCAGCTCATAGGCCGCGACCATGCCGGCAAGGCCCGCACCTAGCACCAGAACCGATGCACCAGGCCTGGCGCCGGACAGATCGGGCGGCCCTTTATATTGGGTCTCGGCCGCATGCCCCATGGTCGTCATGGCGTGATAAAGCGCGGCCGTGCCACCAACCATGCCGATCGCGGTCAGCAATTGTCGGCGCGTTGAACGTGGCATTTCCATCGCTGCGGCTCCCCTGCGCGTGCCAGGGAAAAAATGCTAGCACCGTGCCGCCGCTCAACAATCGGTTTGTGTGATTGCGCGACGGCTTTCATCACGATTTTGCCGCGACCATTTGCGCATCTGCCCTCGAATTCATTGCATGCGCCTGTTTATGCGGCGAAAGGCGGAGTTGGATGCTCAATTGTTGCGCACTTGCGCGCAATGCAGATCGAATGCTTTCGCTCTCAGCCCAGCGTGAACAGCATCGCGATATTCGCGACCGTGATGATCGCGAATACCAGCCAGGCAACCCATCCCAGGGAGGCCGGAGTGATAAAATCGCCCATGATATCGGGCCTGCCCGTGAAGGCGATCAGGGGGTAGAGGGCGAAGGGAAGCTGCAGGGACAGTATCACCTGGCTGGCGACGAGGAGCCGGCCAACCGCGTTTTCCCCGATCCAGAGCACGCCCAGCAACGCCGGTATCAGCGCCAGTGCTCGCGTAATCAGCCGGCGTTGGTAGCAGGGTATCTTGAGATCCAGAAAGCCTTCCATGATCACCTGACCTGCCACCGTGCCGGTGAAGGTGGAGCTCTGCCCCGAGGTCAGCAGGGCTAGCGCGAAAATGATGGTCGCAGCGGAGCCTGCGATGGGCTCCAGCAGATGATAGGCGCTGGCGATGTCGGCGGCGACCTGGCCGCGGGCGTGAAAGGCTGAAGCTGCCAGAACCAGGATGGCCATGTTCACCAGCATCGCAAGCAGAAGACAGATCACAATGTCGGCAGTGGCGAATTTGATGGCGCGGCCTCGCCCGGCATGGTTGTGCGCCACCACCCGGGTCTGCACCACGGAGGAGTGAAGATAAAGATTGTGCGGCATCACCGTGGCGCCCAGGATGCCGACCGCGATGTAAAGCGCCATGGGGTTTCGAAGCAGCGCCAGGGAGGGGAGCAATCCCCTGAAAATCGCGACCGGATCGGGCGGGCTGAAAGCGAGCTCGATCGCAAAAGCCACCGCGATCGTGACAATGAGCCCCAGCACGATGGCCTCGAGCTGGCGGAAGCCGCGGCCCTTCAGGCCCAGCACCACCACCGTGTCGAACCCCGTCAACAGCACGCCCTGCCACAGATGCAGGTGAAAAAGCAGCTGCAGGGCGAGCGCAGAGCCCAGCACTTCGGCCACATCGGTCGCGACGACGGCAATCTCCGCCATCACCCAAAGCGTCATCGCAGCAGGCTTTGGATATTGCTCGCGGCACAGGCGCGCCAGGTCCTTGCCCGCAGCGATGCCAAGCCGGGCGCTCAGAGTTTGCACGATGATGCCCACGAGGCTCGAGAACAGAACGATAAAGAGCAGGCCGTATCCGAAGCGCGATCCCGCTTCCAGGTCGGTCGCCCAGTTGCCGGGGTCCATATAGCCGACGGAAATCAGAAGGCCCGGACCGACAAAGCGCAGCAGCGTTTGCCAGGCGGGAAGGCCTGCAGGAACGGCGATGGTGCCCTGGACCTCGGAGGGGCAGAAGGGCGCGGTGGCCGTGCGGGGCAGGGGGAAGAACAGCATGCGGCCTCTACAGGATGGCGCCGGCGAATCTCTTGCGGTATTCCGCCGGCGTCACCCCGACATGGCGGCGGAAGGCGCGGCGCAATGTGTCGGCATCGGCAAAACCGCAATGCACCGCCACCTGCTTCGGCGCTTCCTGTCCCTGCTCGAGAAGCCGGCGCGCGACGCTCACGCGCGCTTCCTCGACCCAGGTCGCCGGCGTGATGCCCACTTCGCTGCGGAACATTCGCGAGAAGTGACGCGGGCTCAGGTCCATGCGCTTGGCCAGATTGGCCACGCTATGGTCAAGGGCGGGGTTCGCGGCGACCCAGCGCTGAAGCTCCTGCAGCGCCGCGCGCCCCGCCGGGACGGCCTCGCCCTTTCGGCTGAACTGCATCTGTCCGCCCGGCCGCTTGAAGAACATCACGAGTTGGCTGGCGATCCGCATCGCAACCTCGTGCCCGAGATCTTCCTCGACCAGTGCCAGCGCCAGGTCCAGGCCCGCCGTTACGCCAGCCGATGTGCGAAGCGGGCCGTCGCTCACCTGGATGGCGTCTTCATCCACGGTCACACCGGGAAACTGTTCGGCGAGGCGCTCGGCCTCAGCCCAGTGCGTGGTGGCCCGTCGGCCGTCGAGCAGTCCGGCCGCGGCGAGGAAGAACGCGCCGCGGCACACAGAGCCAAAGCGCCGGGCGGTTAGTGCGTGCCGCCTCAACCAGTCGATAACGGGGCCGTCAGCCGGCGCCTCCGCCGCGTTTGGGCAGCCGGCGACGAGCAGCGTGTCGATCGGTTCCTTGATGTCGCGGTCGATGATGCGGTCCGGCATCAGCTGCACACCCGACGAACTGCGGACCGGCCCCGGCGCAGTGGCCACGACAAGAAGCTGATACGCCGCATGGCCGGCCTGTTTGTTCGCTTCGGCGAACACGTCCAGAGGGCCGGAAACTTCAAGAAGCTGCACGCCGGGGAGCGCCACCATCACAACGGTTCTTGTCTTCTGACGCATTCGAGTCCGCCTTGGCCTGAAAATGTCCTAATTAGACGTGTCACGTCTATTGAGGACAAAATAGCCCAGCCTTACCCTCCTGGCGAGCAAAAAATGCAGGAGAAAAGAGACGTCTCCATCGCGACAGACGCACGGCTGAACCACCCACCGACATCAACCCAACGGCGTCGCCCCCGGGCTTCGCGCACAGAAAAGGCTGTTCCATGACTGACAAACCCAAATACATGACACATGCGACGGGCACGCCCGTCAGCGACAATCTCAACATCATGACGGCCGGGCGGCGGGGCCCCGCGCTCCTGCAGGACGTCTGGCTGATCGAGAAGCTCGCCCACTTCGACCGCGAGGTGATCCCCGAACGGCGCATGCATGCCAAGGGTTCGGGCGCATTCGGCACCTTTACCGTGACCCACGACATCACGCGCTATACCAAGGCCAAGATCTTCTCCGAGATCGGCAAGAAGACCCCGATGTTTGCGCGCTTCTCGACGGTGGCCGGCGAACGCGGCGCCGCCGATGCCGAGCGCGACATTCGCGGCTTTGCCCTGAAATTCTATACCGAGGAAGGCAACTGGGACATGGTGGGCAACAACACGCCCGTCTTCTTCTTCCGCGATCCGCTGCGCTTCCCCGACCTCAACCACGCCATCAAGCGCGACCCGCGCACTGGCATGCGTTCGGCGGACAACAATTGGGACTTCTGGACACTGCTTCCCGAAGCGCTGCACCAGATCACGATCGTGATGAGCGAGCGCGGCATCCCCAAAAGCTATCGCCACATGCACGGTTTCGGCAGCCACACCTACAGCTTCATCGATGCCGCCAATGAGCGGATCTGGGTGAAGTTCCACTTTCGCACCCAGCAGGGCGTCGAAAACCTGACGGATGAGGAAGCTGAGGCCGTGGTCGGCAAGGACCGCGAGACCCATCAGCGCGATCTCTTCGACAGCATCGAGCGCGGCGAGTTCCCGCGCTGGACCATGTTCGTCCAGGTCATGACCGATGAGCAGGCCAAGGCGTTCCCGTTCAATCCGTTCGATCTGACCAAGATCTGGCCGAAGGCGGACTATCCGCTGATCGAAGTGGGTTATTTCGAGCTGAATCGGAATCCGGAGAACGTCTTTGCCGAGGTCGAGCAGGCCGCTTTCTCGCCCGCCAATATCGTGCCGGGCATCAGCTACTCGCCCGACAAGATGCTGCAGGCGCGGCTGTTCTCCTATGGCGACACCCAGCGCTACCGTCTGGGCGTCAACTTCAACCATATCCCGGTCAACGCGCCGAAATGTCCGTTTCACAGCTATCATCGCGACGGTGCGATGCGCACTGACGGCAATCTCGGCCGCACCCCGACCTATTTCCCCAACAGCCGGGGCGAATGGATCGACCAGCCCGACCTCAACGAGCCGCCGCTCGAAATCGACTCCGCGGCTGCGCATTGGGATCATCGGGTTGACGAGGACCACTTCCAGCAGCCGGGCGATCTGTTCCGCAAGATGAACCCCGCCCAGCGGCAGTTGCTGTTTGACAACACGGCCCGCGCGGTCGGCGGCGCTCAGGTCCATATCCAGGAACGCCACATCGGCAATTGCACCAAGGCCGATCCCGCATACGGCGCTGGTGTCCGCGAGGCCTTATCGCGCCTGGCCACTGTCCGCCCGCAGCAGAAGACGGCCGCGGAATGATCGCGCGGAAATGACCGCCTCCGTCGGGCAGAAGGGGTGGAACCCTTCTGCCCGACGGCGCGCGCGTATGGTGGTGGACGGACGCGTGCCCAGGACGCCATGTTCAGCCGGCCGGACCTGCCGTCTTTCTCGGTCTCGCGTCGCGCAGCGTAATGACGTTCGCGGTTTCGTGCGTGGCGGCGGCTTCCTCGAGCAGCATGGCGATGCTCAGCGGCGACGTGAAATTCCTGTCCGGGGGAAGCGTGGACGTCGTCATGGCCCGGACAAGGGTGCCGGCCACATCAATCCTGCCCAGCCTGGATGACGCCGCATCGATCGCCTCTGCGGCATCCATGATTTTGCTGGCGGTCACGGCCGCCTCGCCGATCATTTGCGCCAACTGGTCGATGACGGGCAAATAGACGCTTGTCTCCCCGCCAGCCAGGCGCAGCGCCCCCAATTGTTCGCGGATCAGGATGATGCGTTCGAAAATCGAGGCGCGCACATGTTCCAGCGCGGAATTTTTGTGGGGTGGGACGTGCGTGTCGGGAATTGCACGATCCGTATGGCCGCGGGCGGGGATTTGCAGCGGAATGTTGGTGTCCATGATCATGTCTTTGCGAAATGGGGTGTTTGAGATGGGGGTCGGGGCAGAGGCCGCCCCGGCAGCACGGGCTTGGCCCGCAAGGGAAGTGGATATTGGCTCCTGGTGATCCCGGGAGGGACGGGATCGACCTGCTTCCAACTCCACTTCCCTTTTGGTGGGCCGGCCTCAGGCAGCGCGCAGGCTTGAGAGGAACTTGCTGACCAGGCCGTTGAGATGGACGGACTGCTCGCCAAGCAGCTTCGAGGCGCTCAGCACCTGCTGGGAAGCCGCGCCGGTGTCATTGGCGGCCTTGGTCACGCCGATGATGTTGGACGAGACTTCCTGCGTGCCGCGGGCGGCCTCTTCCACATTGCGGGCGATTTCCTGGGTCGCTGCGCCTTGCTGCTCGACCGCGGCGGCGATCGTGGTGGCGATCTGGTTGATCTCCGCGATCGTGCTGCTGATCGAACCGATGGCCTTCACCGCATCCTCGGTCGCGTTCTGCACGCCGGAGATCTGCATGCTGATCTCCTCTGTCGCCTTGGAGGTCTGGGTGGCCAGGTTCTTCACCTCCGCCGCGACAACAGCGAAGCCCTTGCCGGCCTCGCCGGCGCGCGCCGCCTCGATGGTGGCATTGAGCGCCAGGAGATTGGTCTGATCCGCGACGTCATTGATCAGTTCGACGATCTCACCGATCTTCTGCGAAGCCGTTACCAGGCCATTGACCATCTCATTCGCCCGGTTGGCTTCCGACACGGCATGGGAGGTGATCTGGCTGGCATGGCCGACCTGGCGTCCGATCTCGGCGATGGAAGACGACAGTTCTTCCGAGGCGGAAGCCACGGTCTGCACATTGGCAGAGCTTTCCTCCGATGCCGCCGCCACAGTACCCGCCTGGCGCGTCGTTTCTTCCGCCGTGGCGCTCATGGCGGTGGCGGATGACTGCATCTGCGTCGCCTGGGCAGAAACCTGCTGGATCACGCCGCCCACGCTGGCCTCGAACTCGCCGGCCATCCTGTCCATCAAGGCCCGTTTTTCGACTTCCGCGCGACGCTTGGCCTCTTCCTGCTCGGCCTTGAGCCGCTCGGCCTCTTTGCCGTTGTCGCGGAAGACTTCCACATTGGCCGCCATGCCGCCCAGTTCGTCCTTGCGGCCGGTGCCGGGCACTTCGATGTCATACCGGCCTTTCGCCAGGGTCTGCATGCATGCCGACAGGGCGGCAAGCGGCCTGACGATGCCGGTCTGGGCGATCAGCCACGACAGGATGATGCCGAGCACGATGCCGCCCAGCATGATGCCGGCAGAGAGCCACACCACGCTCTGGCTGTGGCTGGACAGGTCCCGGCTGCCCGCCTGGGTGTTTTGGTTGATAATGTCGCGCAGGGACATAAGCTCATCGTCCAGCTTTTTGCGGGCTGGATTGTACATGCTGGTGGCCGCCTTGTTGGCGTTGGCGAAGTCGTTCTTGAGACCGAAGTTGATCGCCGGCTGGGCCGCCTGCTTGGAGGCCGCATAGTCCTGCAGGATCGCGTCTACCTTGTCGGCGTATTGCGGGGTCAGGCTTTTGATGTCCTGGGCCAGTTTCATCATGGTGGCCTCTTCGGCGTCCCTCTGGCGCAGGATGGCCTGCATCTTGGTGTCATCGGGCTCCAGGATGACCTGATAAACCAGGGACGATATCAGGTTGGACTCCGAGCGAAACCGGGCCACATCTTCCCAGCTTGCCGCGTCGTGAGTAGCGAATGACTGATAGCCCGCATCGATCGCGCGCATCTGGAATGCGGTGAAGGCGGTGCCGCCAAGAATGATGACGGCGAGAACGATGATGGAGCCGACGATCTTGGCTCCGATACTGAAATCTTGCAGGCGCATTGCTGGTTCCTCGTTGCGTTTGGGTTGCGGGAAGCACCGCGGGCTATTCTGCGGGACTTCGGAATTCCTGCCCGCGCAAGGCGGGCGGCTAAAACGCTAGGAGAAGGACGCGAACCGGCGTTGTCGTTTTGTGTCTGGATTGCGTCCGTTGATGTTGCCGCGCACGAGGCGCGCGGGCCGCAACCGTCCCGGGAATTTTGTGTTGGTTTGTTACGGCTAACTCCGCGTTAACCAAGTCCGGCCGATGGTTCGGGCACATTATCGCGGATCTATTTGCTTTCTTTGCAGAAATTGGTGTTGGACATGGCGCGGCATATTGTTGTGGTGGAAGACGATGCTCCTATCCGTTTCTCTCTGCAGAAATGGCTTGAATTGGACGGTTTCCGCGTCACCGCGCTTCCCGCGGGCGGCCGGCTGCCCGAGCTCCTGAAGGACAATGTCGATCTTGTCCTGCTCGATATCGGCCTTCCCGACATTGACGGGCTGACCCTGACGCGGCGCATTCGCGAACAGCATGATGCCGGTATCATCATCCTCAGCGGACGCAGCGACCTGCTCGACCGCGTCGTCGGCCTGGAAGCGGGCGCCGACGATTATCTGACCAAACCCTACGAACCCCGGGAGATGCTGGCGCGGGTGCGCAGCGTGCTGCGCCGCGCGGATGCACCGGCTTCTGGCCGGCGCAACACCAGGCCCCAGCGCTATGCGTTCGACCGCTGGGTCGTGGACATGGAGGCTTATTCGCTGGAAGACGCCGACGGAATTGCGGTCCAGCTGACCAGCGGCGAATTCGTCCTGTTGCGGGAATTCGTGCTCCACGCCAATCGTGTGCTCAGCCGCGACAGGCTGATAGAGCTTACCTGCGGCCACGATGCGCCGGCTTTCGATCGCAGCATCGATGTCCGCATCGGACGTTTGCGGCGCAAGCTGAACGACAGCCCGCGCGAGCCCCGTCTGATCAAGACCGTGCGCAATGGCGGTTACATCTTCATGGCCCGCCCGGTCGCGGCCTGACCGGCGCGACTTTTCTTCCCGACCGTCCTAATTGTCGCGGCAGGGTTCGGCTGCTTGGACGAGCCAGTTGCGCCTGATCGCCAGCCGGACAATATCGGCTCGGCTGCGGATTCCGAGCTTGGCGATAGCCCGCTGCTTGTAGGAGCTGATCGACTTGACGCCCACACCAAGGTTGTAGGCGATCTCCTTGTCCGTCAGCCCCCAGGCCACCAGCTTGATCACCGACAATTCACGGCTGGAGAGTGCATCCTCGCCCTGGTCGCCTCGCGTCGAACCGACCAGCCTGGCGGCCATGATGGAATCGACAAACATCTCACCGGCGGCGACGACGCGGATGGCACGCACAATGTCAGCGGGTGGCGACCTCAGGCAGACATAGCCAGTTATCCCGGCCTGGAAAAGCGAATGCATATACTGGGCGTCTTCGATGGCCGTGAAAGCCACCAGGCGAGGGTTGCACCCCAGGTCCGCGTCCAGAATCCTGCTGGCGGGATCAGCGATGATGACATCTGGCAAATACCGTCTCGCCTCGATCTCCACACTCCGGGACGTCACCATCGCCGTCAGGCTGACATCTGAGGCCGCAGCGAGCGCGGCCTTCAACCCGTCCGCCACGATGGGACGATCCTCGGCGATCATGACTCGAATGCGCAAAGACACGGCTCTCCTCCTGCCGGCCAGATATCCAATCGCTTCTTATTGACTCCATACGCCAGCATCTGTATGGATATGGGAGGTTTTATCTATGGAACAAGGGCAACAGGCTGATAAAAGGGTCGCACTGGTTTCCGGACCTTAAGTCTCGGAAAAAGCCGCTTTATCTAGCCATCGTCGAAAGCATCGCCGACGATATCCGCGCTGGCCGGCTGGCGGCGGGCGAGCGCTTGCCATCCCAACGGGCGCTGGCGAAAGCTCTCAGGATCGACCTCACCACCGTCAGTCGTGCGCTTCTGGAAGCCAATCGCCGCGGCTTGATCGACACCGCCTCCGGCCGCGGCACCTTTATTCGCAAGCCGTCGTCCAGATCGGCGCCTCGTCCCGATCCGGCACCATCGATCATGCCACCCATGCCGAGCGACGCGGAACTGCGCTCGCTGTTTCGGGAAGGCATGGAGAATGTGTTGCAGCGGACCGATCTGGGCGAAATCCTGCGCCACCGCACTGGCGGAAACACGGCAGCCGATCACAGGATCGCCGCCCAGTGGCTCAGTCCGCGGCTGGAGGTCGCCGACCTGGGCAGGGTAGTTGTGGCGCCCGGCGTGCAAAGCGTGCTGGCGGCCGTGCTCACAATGTTTGCGGGTCGGGGGGATGTCATCCTGACCGAGCGGCTTGCCGATCCTGGCGTCCGCGCGGTCGCCCTGCATTTTGGCATGCGCCTGGTGGGGCTTGAAACGGATGAAGACGGAATCCTGCCGGATGCGCTGGAGGCAGCCAGCGTCCAACTCAACCCTAAAATTCTCTGCTGTGCGCCGACCCTCCATTATCCGACGACCGCCACAACGTCGCTGGAGCGCCGCCGCGCGTTGGCGGCGGTCATTATCAAGCATGGCTTGATGGTGCTGGAGAACGACACTTATGCGTCGCTAGCGAATGACGCGCCCCCGCCGCTCGCGGCGCTTGCGCCGGAGCAGACGATCTATCTGCGGGGGTTTTCTAAAATCATCATCCCTGCCCTCAGGGTCGCCTATGTGGTGACACCGTCTGCGCCTTGCGCCCTGCGACTGATGGAAGCCTTGCGCGCCATAAGCCTGACAGCCTCGCCGATGGCCACGACCCTGACCGGCCAGTGGATCGCCGACGGAACCGCCCAGAAATTGCTGAACGCGGTCAGGCGCGAAACCATGGCGCGCCATCGTCTGGCCCGCACGCTTCTGCCGCATGGCACGTTTCGCGGCGCGCCGGGTGCCGACTTTCTTTGGTTGGCACTTCCTGCTCCTCTGTTCACCAGTGAGTTTCTGGCTTTCGTCCGCCAGCTGGGACTGGCCATCGCCTCCGCCCGGGACTTCACGGTATCGGGAGCGCCGCCGGATGCTGTCTGCCTTGGCCTGGGAACTGCGCGAGATCAGGACACTCTGCGAAACGCCCTGACTGCCGTCGCCGCCGCCATGGCACGTCCACAATGACGGCTGCCGGCAAAATACCGGCAGCATAGGAAAAAGTCCCGGCAGCAGGAACCTGACCGGACCGGTAACCTTTATTCGTTAGCGATTCTGTCACGCTGGCCCTGGGCGGCATGCGCAAGGTTCCTGAAATGAAGCGTCACATTGCACCGGATTTCGTTCCCGCAAGCATCACGGCGGCTGCTGGCGAGCGAAACACCGTTCAAAAAAAGGCGCATCCAACATTTCGGTCCCCATCCCGCATCCGGCTTCGATCCCGACGCTGAACATCATACCGATCCAGTGCCATGTCGGCTGCAGTGAACAAACAGACGCTCAATCCTGCGCACGCACTAACTGATCTTGGAATGGAACCGGCACGGCCGGCGGAGGCAGCTGAACTTGGCACGCTCGCCTATGTCGTCGTTCATGACCTCAACAATCTTCTGACGCCGATCCTGAGCCTGACCGAACTCGTCCGCGCCGGCTTGGCGCAAGACGACTCCAACCAGCCGGCCCTCTTGCTGGTTTGCCAGGCGACACGTCAGGCCAAGGGTCTGGTCGACCGCATTTTGGCGTCCCGGCACGGCTCATCCCACGCATTTCGGGAAATGGATCTTTCGGTATTTCTTCTGTCCCTGCTTCCGCTATTTCGCGAGAGCATGCCCCAGACGATCGAACTGCATCATCAGATCGAACTGGTGCCCGCCATATTGGCCGACAGCGACCAGATCTATCAGGCGATCTCCAATCTTGTCGTCAATGCGGCGCAGGCTATCGGCCACAAGCCGGGCGTTATTTCAATCGGGCTTTCCACGATCGACTACCCTTCGGCGTCCGGGGGCAAGGTGGTGCGTGTCACGATTTCCGACAGCGGGCCTGGCATGGACGAAGAAATCCGGGAGCACATCTTTGAGCCCTTTTTCACGACCAGACAGAAGCTTGGCGGGCAGGGTCTGGGTTTGGCGATCGTGCGCTGGGTCGCCGAAGTGCATGGCGGAACGGTCGGTGTGGACAGCAAGCCCGGCGCCGGAACACGCTTTGAGATTTGCCTGCCGTTGCCGGAAAACAGGTAGCCCAAAATGTGCGCGGCGAGGGATGTTGCGCTTGTCATTGACGATGAACCGGACGTCCGATTTGCCATCAAGCTCATGCTGGAGAGGCTTGGCTATCTGACCCTGGCGGCATGCGACGGCGAGGAAGGGCTCAAGCTCTTTGAACAATATCGCCCGATACTGGTGATCACGGACCTGCTCATGCCGCGACGCGAAGGCATCGAAACCATCCGTGCCTTTCGTGGCCATGAGCACAAGACAACCGTGATAGCTATTTCGGGCGGCATGGCGGCACGCGATTTTCTGCCTTTTGCCCTGAAACTGGGCGCCGATTACGCGATCGCCAAGCCTTTTAGCTTCGGTGAATTGTCAGCTGTCCTCGCCCGTCTGTTTCCGTACAAGGAATATCCTCAGCCCCATCTGGGCTGATCCCCCATTGCGACAAAGCGGCGCGCCACATGTCGTTGGAGGTGGCAAGATGCGCGACTGGAGTTCAGTGCCTGATGACACCAGCAGCATGCCCTATTGCGCAACATTCATTTGCGCCCCCGGGCAATTCAGAAAGCCGGTGACCTGTCTTATCTCCGGCCAAGCGTCAGATGATTAACCTCAAAGAAATTGCATCGGTTGAGAAAGGGGTCATGTCTTTTAGCATGCATGTTCTGGTCGCCGAGGATCGGCCTATTGTGGCGGAAGGGCTGAGGATCGCGCTTGCCGGCGCAGCCGACATAGAGCTGGTCGCTATGGTCACAACCAGGACCGCGGAAATCGAAGCAAGGCGCCTTGAGCCCGATGTGATCGTTGCCGATCCAGCCCATGGGGTCCTGGCCCAGCGCTATCCGTGGAACCCGCGTCTTGTCGCGCTGACGGCCGTCGAGGATGCGCACTACATGTATTCCCAGTTCCAGAACGGTGTCGTCGGCTATGTATGCCTGAGATCGCCGCTCGCCGATATCGCACAGGCGATCCGTACTGTCGTTGCGGGCGAGATGTTCGCCGATTCCATCATGGCGGCAAAATCGATAGGTTCGATTCAGGGCCGCCGCGGTGAAGGCGGGCTCTCCAGCCGCGAACTGTCCGTGATCAAGCTGGTGGCCAGGGGGCTGACCGACAAGGAAATCGCCCACAATCTCGGCGTGGGCATCAAATCGATCGGTTCCTACAAGCAGCGGGCGATTGCCAAGCTCGGCGTTCGCAATCGCGCCGACATCGTCCAGCTGGCGATTGGCCGCAACTGGCTCGTCTAGGCGGCTGCCGCTGCCCTAACCGGCAAACACGTCGTTGAGCCTTTTGCCGGGAACAGCGCCGGCAAGCCCGTCGAAGGAGCCACTTCTGATCTGTTCGGCGGCCGAAAGCATCGCCCCCCAAGCCACCCGCGCCAGCGCGCCGCCGATGCTGATCCGCCTGACCCCGAGATCCGCCAGCTCCGCGACCGTGAGGCCCGGACCGGACATCAGGACATTGAGCGGCTTTGGCGCCACGGCGCGCACCATCGCCGCAATGTCTTGTTTCTTTTTCACGCCCGGCGCGTAGAGACAGTCAGCGCCGGCTTGGGCGAAAGCCACCAGCTTGTCGATGGCGGATGAAAGCGCGTTCGCATCCGCCAGCAGGCCTTCGGTGCGCGCGACGAGGATCACGTCTTCGCCCGTCTGATCGATGGCTTTTCGTGCCGCGCGGATGCGTTCCACCGACAGTGCCGGGTCGTGAAGCCCCTGGCCGTCCGGTCTGCTGTCTTCGATGGAAAGTCCGGCCACGCCGGTTGCGATCGCCAGTTTCACATTGGCGGCCACGCCTTCCGGCTCGACCGCAAAGCCGGATTCGAAATCGGCATTGATGGGTACATCCACTGCGGCTGAGAGCCTGGCGAGATGGGCCAGAACATCGTCCCGCGCCACGCCATAGTCGGGCCGTCCCGCAGTCCAGGCATGCCCGGAGCTGGTCGAGGCGAGCGCGGCAAATCCCAAATGCTGCAACAGCCGCGCGCTACCCACATCCCAGGGATTGGGGATCACAAAACACCCGTCGGCGTGCAGGGCGCGAAAGCGCGCGCGTTTGGCGGCGGTATCGGTCATCTGGGCCTCCCTTTGGCAGAATGGTAGCGCGGCCACGGCCGGTCGCCACACCAGCGCACGCGCGGCAGCCATGCGTGCCTCTTTTGGCGAAAGGGCTCGCCACTGCTAGGCTTGAGGTCCGAGGGCTGCCCATGAAAATCGATCCCGAACAATTCCGCGTGCCGGAAAGCAAGAAATTCCGCATCGGCAAATGGCCGACGCGGGTCAAGCCGTTCTACAAATCCAGGGACGATTACCATGACATGCTGCGCAACCATGTCGAGCGGATGGATGCACAGCAGCAGCTGCTGTACGCCTCAAACCAGCACGCGCTGCTCCTGATTTTCCAGGCGATGGATGCGGCGGGCAAGGACGGGGCGATCCGCCATGTGATGTCAGGCGTCAACCCGCAGGGCTGCCAGGTTTTCAGCTTCAAGCATCCCAGCGCGAGCGAGCTTTCCCACGACTTTCTCTGGCGCACCACGCGCGATCTGCCGGAACGCGGCAAGATCGGCATCTTCAACCGCTCCTATTATGAGGAGGTTCTGATCGTGCGGGTGCATCCCGAAATCCTGCGGGGCGAGAATCTCCCCGATGACGGTGGCAAGAAGATCTGGGAGCACCGCTTCCGCTCCATTCGCGATTTCGAGCATCATCTGCACGCCAATGGCACCCGCATCGTCAAATTTTTCCTGCATCTTTCCAAGGAGGAGCAGCGCAAGCGGTTCCTGGCCCGCATCGATGAGCCGGACAAGAACTGGAAATTCGACGAAGGCGATATGGCCGAGCGCGGCTTCTGGAAGGATTACATGCACGCCTATCAGGAATGCCTGGAAGCCACCAGCACGCAAAGCTCGCCCTGGTATGCCGTGCCTGCCGACGACAAGGAGAACGCCCGGCTGATCGTGTCACAAATCATTCTCGACACGCTGCAGAATCTCAAGATGCGCTATCCCGAAGTCGGCGACGAAAGAAAGAAGCAGTTGCAGGCTATCCGGCGACGCCTGTCCAAATAACGACATTGAGCGCCGCCGCAAATCGCCCTAGCTTGTTTTCGCAAGGGGCTCGGCTCGCATGAAATACGGGATCGCCATTGCGGTGGGGGTAGCATCGCTTGCGGCCGCGGCCTGGCTGGCCTGGCACATGCTGCAGGCGCCCACGGTCGAAACCAGCGAGATCGTGGAAGCGCCCACCGGTCACGCCTATCAGTACATTGCCGCGGCTGACACTAGCTGGGAAGCTGACCGTGAACGGGCCGCCAGACTGTCCTGGCACGGTCGTCCCGGCTATCTCGCCACCATCGATGACGCCGCCGAATATCAGTTTGTGGTGGACCATCTGTTCCCCCGCGCCTATCCCGACGTCACCTATCTGGGAGGCCGTCAGACCGCGCCCGGCGAATGGCGCTGGGTGACGGGACCCGATCGTGCCGAGGACGGCGGCGAGGGCCGGCTGTTCTGGCGCGGTGGCGAGCAGGGCATGGTCGTGGACGGCCATTACGCCAACTGGATGTCGACGGCGTTCCAGCATGGCGGCAAATGGGACGTGCGGAAGGTGTGCTGCGTCTCGCTGTTCTCTTATGGCGTGCCGCAATTTTCCACGTCACTGGGCAATGGCGACCGCGACGAGCATGTCGCCGGCTATATCGTGGAATTTGGCGGCTGACGATCGCGGCAACCGCCGCCGCCACGGGCGGCGACGGTTCCCGTTCGGTTATTGCCAGTCGCGATTGACGTTGTAGAAGGTGTAGCTCTGTTCGCGGATCGCGCCCAGGCTGCCGTCATGCTTGGTCAGGTCCTTGAGGTCATAGGCCGGCGCCCGTTCCAGCCGGTCCTTGGACAGCGGAACCACATAACCGCCCTTGTCCTCGTCATAGTTCAGCATGGACCATGGAACCGGATAATATTTCTCACCCATGCCAAGCACGCCGCCGAAACCCAGGGCTGCGAACATGATCTGGTTGGACTGCTTGTCGAGCACGACGTCTTCGACGGTACCAATCTTGTCGCCGCTATCGTTGTAGACGGCGGTGCCTTTGACCTTGGATGCTAGAATGGCGGTGGTGTGACCGCTGCTGGTCGTCATGCGCTTTCTCCTTGTTGTGTGTCCAGCGCTAACGTGTCACCCGTCATCTTGTTGCCGGAACTCGCTTGCGGCGCGCGGGGAAATTCTTTGTTCACTTGCGCACCAAGTCCAACGACGCGCGCGCGGCCTCAGGCAGGCTGCTTCGGCGCCTTGGCCCATTCGTTCAACACCAGCGCCAGCGTCAGCACATCGAACAGGGCAAAACCCAGCAGCCAGCCCGACCACTGCTCCTGCAGCCGCCAGCCCATATAGCCGATGAAGCCGATGAGGATCAGCGCGCCCACGGGGAATATCCAGCGGCCGCCGCCACGAAGCAGGACGACGACCACGGCGAGTTTCAGCAGGCCGTGGACCACCAGATAGAATTCCACGAAATGCGCGCCGGTGGTGGCCAGATGCTCCGCCCCCCTGCGGATGGCATGGACAGCCGCCACATGGCTGCCGTCATAGAGTTCGGGGGCGGTGACCCGCACGATCCAGCGATAGATGCGCTGCGGCCCGGTGATGAGGATCACCAGCCCAGCCAGGACTTCAACCGCGCCGTCGAACCCCTTGACCATCAGGGTGGCGAGATAGGCCTGGTGTATGGGAGAGGATTTCTGGAGCGCCATCAGGTCATTTCACGAAGTCGGCGATGATGGAGACGGGCTGGCCCCCGGCGCGGCGGTCATGCGGCAGGGCGCGCAAGACGAACATGTCGTCTTCCGGGAAGGGTTCGGCCAGATAGGTGTGGTCGTCCAGGAAGCATTGATAGAACTTGATGGCGCTTTTGCGGATTTCTGATTTCAGCACCAGATGGGTGACGAGCTCATAGCGGGGAAACCACAGATGCGCCTCGCCATCGGTGGTGAAGCGGATGCGGGCATCGCCGCTGGTGTCGTCGAACCAGGGCTGGGCCCCCATGAGAAGATCACCGGTCACCCGGCCGCGCCAGTCATAGACCGAGCGCCGCTTTTGCACAGGGCTGCGATAGTCCGGCACGCTGAGCCGGAAGATGCCGCCAGGTCTGAGCACCCGGTAAATTTCGTCGAGGACGAAGGGCACTTTATCGAAGGGCAGGTGTTCCAGCACATCCTGGGCCTGCACCTTGGCGATGCTGTCATCGGGATAGGGCAGGGCCTGGGTTAGATCGTGCCTGATCTCGCGCTCATGCTGGGGCTCAAGCGCCAGTCCGACAAAGTTGGGAATCTGGAACTGGCGTTCATGCGGTCCCAGGCTGCCGAAATAGAGATAGGGCTCCATGCGCTCGATTGTCTAATGGGGAAAGAGCGCCTGCAAGTCGGCAACGGTCTTGTTGACATCCCGCTCGCTCAGGTCTCCTCCTGACGCGGCCTGCAGCTGCTTCAGGCTCATGCTCTTGAACAGGGAATACTGGGCGTTGCTGAGAAGGCCGGGCAGATCCTTGTTCAATATCGCCGCCGCGGCGGGGTCGGCGGCGATCCGCTCGACTGGCGTGTCACGGGTATAGCCACCCGTGTCAGGTGAGGCGGATGCGGACGACGGCTGATCCGCGGCGCAGGCGGATACCGCAAAACACAACAATGCGGCCAGTGCCATCCTTGAGAACATCGGTGTTCCTCTTGGGGCGCCGGGTGCTCGGCCCGGCCGGGCTTGAGCCCAAGTCTCGCCCGCAATTTGGCCGCTTGGCAATGCACACAGCACCGCTATCGCAGATGCATATCGCCGCCGTGCCCCGCCTGTGGTGCTTGTCGCACTCAGATGATCACATCTACCGGCTTGTGCAGTTTGGGATTGTCGCGGGGCTCGGTCCTTTCGTCCGGTAGGGTGGCGGCGAGCCACTCGGCGCGCTTTTCCAGCGCTTCTGCCGTCATCAAATAGAGCGCCCGGTCGCCTTGGCAGAGCGAATCGTTCGCGAGCTGCCGCAATTTGGCTGCCAGGGACAAAAGATTCCGCAAATTCCGTGCGCCCACGAAAAATTCCATGACCAGATAACGCCAAAGCCGGGTTTCCGACGCGCTCCGGTTAAGCTTTTGGTAAAGCTTGCGTGAAATTGCGGCGACAAAGGCTTTCTTTCGGGGCCAGTGCTTGGGCCCTTGTAATTGCTGCACTGCAACATAACATAAGGGGGCGGGGATGTTGCGAAAATTGGTGGCGTGGATGCGGTTCGATGGAATGAAGCCCGGGGGCAGGGCCAACCCACTGACGCTACGGCGGCAAGACCCGGCGACGCCCCTGGAAGAAGCACCCTTTTCACCCAATCCCGGCAATTTGCGCATGTTCCATTATCTGCCTGATGGGCTGAAGGCGGGCGCGCCGCTGGTCGTGGTTCTGCATGGCTGCGGCCAGACGGCCTGCGGCTATGACACCGGCGCCGGCTGGCACCAGCTGGCTGCCGAGCTGGGTTTTGCCGTACTGGCGCCGGAACAGAAAGCGGTCAACAATCCCAATACCTGTTTCGACTGGTTCAATCCGGAGGACATAAGGCGCGGGGAAGGCGAATGCGCCTCCATCGCGGCGATGATCCGCAGCCTTGTGGAAACCTACGGGCTGGACGCGAAGCGTGTTTTCATCACCGGCTTGTCGGCAGGCGGCGCCATGACCGCGGTGATGCTGGCGACCTATCCCGAACTGTTCGCGGGCGGGGCGATGATCGCCGGGCTGCCATTCGGTGTGGCGGCGAATGTGCGCGATGCGCTGGAAGCGATGCGCAGCGCGCCTTTAAGGACGCCGCAGGCTTGGGGCGATCTGGTGCGCGCCGCATCGGACTTTCATGGCCCTTGGCCGAAAATCTCCATCTGGCATGGCGCGCTCGACACCACCGTGAATATCAACAATGCCCAGGCCAGCTTGGCGCAATGGACCGATGTGTTCGGGTTCTCGCTCGCCGGCGCAAAGCAGGCGCTGATTGACGGCGCCATTCGCCTGTCCTGGGGCAAAGAGCTGGAAGTGTGGACCATCCCGGCGCTTGGTCACGGCACGCCCATCGACGCGCGTGATGTGGGAGGCCCTGCGCCTTTCATCCTGGATGTCGGCATTTCCTCCAGCCGCCACGTTGCCCGGTTCTGGGGCCTGGAACCTTCCGCTGCATCCAAGCCGAAGCCCGCTCCGGTGCGGATTATGACAGAGGAGGGGGCCTTGACCCAAATCGAGGCGGTACGCGCGCCGCAAACGGTGCAACCCGTTGCAGAAGCGCTCATTCGCCGTGCGCTCAAGGCGGTTGGCCTGCTGAAAGATTAGAGGCGCGGCCCCTTCTGCGTCCCGATTTTCGGGATGACGGTTCGGTCAGGCTTTTGTAGGCTTGCCGCCATGGGACAGGATCCGACAATTCTGGAAACTCGGCGCCACCAGATGTTTCCGCATCTGGAAGAGCGCGATATCGCCAACCTGCGCCGCTTTGGCGAAGTCTGCCATTTCCCGGACGGCGCGCTGATCATGAAGGCGGGCGAGGTCGCTGCCGGCCTTGCCCTTATTCTCAAGGGCTTCGTCGATGTGTGCCAAGGCGGCGCGGTTTCCAGTCGCGAGCCCATCGTTCAGCATGGTCCCGGCGGAATTCTGGGCGAACTCGCGCAACTCTCGGGGCGGCCCGCGCTGGTGGATGCGATCGCCAGAGGTGAGGTCGAAGCCGTCGTGATTGCGCCGCGCCGGCTCAGAGACGTACTGGTGCAGGAAGCGGTCCTGGGCGAGCGCATCATGCGCGCCCTGATCCTGCGCCGGGTCGGGCTGTTGCAGGCTGGCCAGACTGGCCCCATCCTGATCGGGCCGTCTGGCTCCAGCGACATGCTGCGGATGGAGAATTTCCTCAGGCGCAATGGCCATCCGCATCGGGCGCTGGATTCCAATACCGATGGATGCGCCCAGACCCTGCTCAAGCGCTTCACCATCCAGCCCGAGCACCTGCCCATCGTTCTGTGTCCGGGCGGGCAGATCCTGCGCAATCCCACCGAAAGCGAACTGGCGCGCTGCATCGGGCTGCTCAAGCCGCTCGATCCCGACATGATCTATGACACGGTGATCGTTGGCGCAGGGCCGGCCGGTCTTGCCGCGGCGGTTTATGCCGCCTCGGAAGGGCTTTGCACCCTGGTGCTGGATTGCCGCAGCTTTGGCGGCCAGGCGGGCGCCTCCTCGCGCATCGAGAACTATCTGGGCTTTCCCACCGGCATCTCGGGCCTGGCGCTGATGGCCCGGGCCTACAATCAGGCGCAGAAATTCGGCGCCGAGATTTCCATTCCCGACGAAGCCCAGCTTCTGGAAGGCAACAACGAAGAAGGCGTGCGCTTCCAGGTCAGGCTGGGCAATGGCGATAACGTGAAGACCAGAAGCGTGGTGCTGGCCTCGGGCGCGCGCTATCGCCGGCTCGACATCGCCAATCTCTCGGATTTCGAAGGCACCTGCGTGCACTACTGGGCCAGCGCCATCGAAACCAAGCTCTGCGCGGGCCAGGAAGTAGCCCTTGCCGGCGCCGGAAATTCGGCGGGCCAGGCGGTGGTCTTTTTGGCCGACAAGGTGAAAAAGCTCTGGATGGTGGTCAGGGGCACGAGCCTTGAAGCCACCATGTCGCAATATCTGATCGATCGTATCCGCGGGCTCCCCAATGTCGAAGTGCTGTTGCGCACGGAGATCTGCGGTCTGGAAGGCGGCGAAGCGGCACTTAACCGCGTGCGCTGGAGGAATCGCGATACCGGCGCGGAAACGGAACGCGAGATCGGCCACGTCTTCTCCTTCATTGGCGCCGATCCCAACACCGACTGGATGGCAGGCTGCGGCATTGCGCTGGATGAAAAGGGCTTTGTGATTACCGGCGCGAATGGCAGCCATCTCCTGGCCACCAACCGCGATGGTATTTTCGCCGTGGGCGACGTGCGCTGCGGCTCGGTCAAGCGGGTGGCGGCGGCGGTGGGCGAGGGCTCGACCGTGGTGTCGGCGATCCATGCCTATCTGGCGCGCCAGCGCGCGGCCGAGGACCAGAAGAAGGTGGCGGCCGAGTGATGGGTGATGACGATTTCTGCTCCCATCTCGACACCATCAAGAAAGTGACGCCCAGCGCCAAGGGCTGTGAGGAATGTCTCAAGCTGGGCTGGGAATGGTTTCATCTGCGCATATGCCGCGCCTGCGGCCATGTCGGCTGCTGCGACCAGAGCAGGGGCAAGCACGCCACCAAGCATTTTCATCACACCAAACACCCCATAATCGAGGGTTATGATCCCCCGGAAGGTTGGGGCTGGTGCTATGTCGATGAAGTGATGTTCGATCTGAACGGCCATGTCACGCCGCAACTGGGTCCCATTCCACGCTATTACTAGTGTCGTGGTTTCCGAAGTTCGCCTATCATGGGTGCCGGGCTTGAAGTGCGAACTTCGAAATCAAGACGCCGCTGGGATTCAATAAATGCTAGTGTGCTCCCATTCGGACATTCGTCTGGAGCCGGTATAGAGATCATGCGCATCCCGGAAACGGGACACTGGGAGGACGTCATGCACGAGAGAATCCGCGAAGGCTTTGACGTGTTCCTGCATAACGGGGAAAAGTCGTTTGGCGCCGTGCGTCAGGTGCGCAAGAGCGAACTGGTGGTCTATATCGAGAATGCGGGCGATTTCGAAATCCCGCTCAGCGCGGTCAAGGACGCCGATGCCGAAAAGGTGATCCTGGATTCCGCACGCCTTGAGCCCAAGCTCAGGGAAGCGATCCGCCGCGCGCATGCCGGCGAGGACCCGCGCATTCCATAAGAACAGGGCGCAATCGGGGGGAGTACATGAAGAAGCTGCTTTTGGCCTGCGCCTTCCTGGCGCTGGCCTTGCCGGCCGAGGCGCGCGACCGCTGGAGCGAGGCCGAGGCCAAAAACTGGTACGCGCAGCAGAAATGGCTGGTGGGCAGCAACTACATTCCGGCCAACGCCATCAACCAGCTGGAGATGTGGCAGGCCGAAAGCTTCGATCCGGCTCAGATCGACAAGGAGTTGGGCTGGGCGCAAGCCATGGGCATGACCACCATGCGCGTTTTCCTGCATGACGCGCTGTGGCAGCAGGATGCGGCAGGCTTCAAGAAACGCATCGGAGTTTTCCTCGATATCGCGGCCAGACACGGCATCAAGCCGCTGTTCGTGTTGTTCGACAGTTGCTGGGACCCCAATCCCAAACTGGGGCCGCAGCATCCGCCCATTCCCGGTGTCCACAATTCCGGCTGGGTGCAGGGTCCGGGGGCGAAGGCGCTGGCCGATCCGGCGCAATATCCGCGCCTGGAAAACTATGTGAAGGATGTGGTGGGCAGCTTTGCGCAGGACAAGCGCATCCTGGGCTGGGACCTGTGGAACGAGCCCGACAATACCAGCGCCAATTACAGCGAACGCGATCCGCAAGCGTTCCAGCATGTGGCGATGCTGTTGCCGCGCGTGTTCGAATGGGCGCGCTCGGCCAACCCGTCACAACCTCTGACCAGCGGCATCTGGCATGACGACAACTGGAATGACCTGGAACATCTCAATGCGGTGGAAAAGACCCAGCTGACCCAGTCCGACGTGATCAGTTTCCACAATTATGGCTGGCCGGAGGAGTTCGGTGCCCGCGTGAAGTCGCTTGCCGGTTATGGCCGCCCGATCATCTGCACCGAATATATGGCGCGCAGCGCGGGCTCGACCATCGACACGGTCTTGCCCATCGGCAAGCGTCTCGACGTGGGCATGATCAACTGGGGCTTCGTCAACGGCAGGACCCAGACCGACATGCCGTGGGACAGCTGGCAGCGGCCCTATGTGCTGCGTCCGCCGGTGGTCTGGTTCCACGATATCTTGCGGCCCGATGGTACCCCCTATCGGGCGCGCGAGGTCGCGATCATCAAGGCGCTGAGCAGCGCACCGCGCGGCGTGACGCCCGCGGTGGAGTAACTATTTCCAGGGCGTGACGTGTGGCACGTTCTCGGTCGCCGCCGGCGCGGGCACCGAGCCGAAATCGGCCGGCGAGACGATCTCCAGATATTCCATGTCGGGCGAGTAGTCGAACAGGTAATGCACCATGCCGGGGCGCTGGTGCACCACGTCGCCGGTTTCCACCAGCGTGACCTTGTCCTCGTACATGAACTTGGCCCAGCCCTTCATCATAATCACGATCTGGAAGTCGCAGACGTGGTAATGCCAGCCGGTGCCGTCGGTGGGCGGCAGATTGGCCTTCACCAGATGGGCGATCACCTTGCCCTTGGTCGCGCCAGCAATGCCCAGATCGCGATAGAGGAAGAAATCGCGCAAGCCGCCCGACTTGTATTCCGTGTCGCCCGGCTTGACATGGCTGAAGAAGGTGGACGCAGTCTCCTGACCCATGACGCACTCCGATCCAGACGGGATTGTTGCGATGCACCATTAAGGCACCAATCCGGCGACTTGGAAAGAGCCCGTAAAACCGCAGCCAAATGATTCCTATCGGGCGATCTGCCGAAAAATTATGCAGTGCAGCAGATCAGTGGAAGAGCGGCTCAACGCCCGCTTTGCGCCACAGCGCGGCGTTCTTGGGGTCGTTGAGATAGGAGATGAAGGCTTCTGCCGCCGTCGCATTGTTGGTGACCGCGGCGATGCCGGCGGAAAAATCCACGCCCGCGCCATAACTTGCCGGTACCGGACCGGCCAGCGTCACATCCTTGTCGGTGGCCAGCTCGGGCAGCATCTGAAGCGCGATGCTGGCCGTCCCATTGGCCAGCGCCGTTACCGCCAGCCCCTGCACCGGCACGCGCTTGACGGCCTTGAACTCCGGCGCCGACAGCATCTGATCGATCACCTGGCCGGCCGAGGTGCCCGCCGAAGGATCGGCATAGGCCACGCCCTTGGCGGCCAGGAGGGCTGCGCGGAATTTCTCCGGCGTGGAAATGTCGGGGGCTTTTTCGCCGGCTTTCACCGCCGCGCCCACGGTGATGCGCCCAATCGGCACCATGCCAGAGACATTGGTCATGTCGGAAAAATCGCTGGTAGGCAGGACCACCACATCGGCCGGCCCGGTTTTGAGCGCACCAAGCACGTTGGCGCGCGAGCCCCCGCCCACGCTCACCACCACGCCCGTGCTTGCCGTGTACTGGGTTGCCAGGGATTGAAGGCCGACGGCGGCAGAAGCCGGTGCCAGCACAGTCAAAGAAGCGGCATGCGCCGGCGCCGCAAAGAGCGCCAGCGCGAGGAAAAGATCAGACCGTCGCGGGATCCACATGCAGTACATCAACCAGATATTTGAGATTGCCCTTGATGGTCTCTTCCATGTTGCTGCCTTTGGGAATCATGGAAGCATCGAGGTCGAGCGTCACCCAACCCTTGTAGTTCTTCTCGATCAGGAAAGCCTGGATGGCGGGAAAATCCACGCCGCCGGCGTCCGGATGGTCGACGTCGCCCCCCAAATTGCGGAACCAGCCATGGCCGCCGGATTCCGGGCTGGGTGGGCGCGGCACCGCCACCACCTTGTTGCCGCGCAGATGACGGGGAGCATCTTTGTAATGCACTTCGGCCACGCGTGGCCAATAGTCCTTCATGATCTGCAGCGGGTCCATGCCGCCCAGCGTCAGGTGCGAGGTGTCGGTGGTGAGCCAGACATAGCGCGGATCGGTCAGCTCCATCAGCTTGCGGGTCTCGTGCTCGTTCTGGATCAGCGAGCCGACATGGGGATGGGGCGCCAGCTTGATGCCGAACTTGATGGTCTCCATGCCGATGGCGTTGAGCGCGTCGGCGCAGATCTTGATCTGGTCGTCGCTGACGTCATAGCCCGCCGGGCGCGGGCCATTGTTCATCTTGAAATGGTTGCAATAGCCGAACGGCAGGATGAAATCGCGCGCGAACTTGATGTGGTCGGCGATGGTCTTGGGCGTCTTGGCCGGATCGAAGAAATTGCCCGAGAAATCCTTGCCGCCGCCATTGGAGCAGGTGACCATCTGCACGCCGGCATCGTCCATCAGCTTCTTCAGCGCGAGCGGCTTGTCGAGATAGTTGATCACATTGTCCCGGAATGGCTCGATGCCGGGCATCTTGAGGTGCTGGCCGACCTTGATGGCCTCCTCGATATTGGTGCCCCAGGAGATGGCGCTGTAGCCGTAGCGGAAGGGAAGGGGCTTGGCAGTGGCAGGCACGGTGCCCAGGCCGCTGGCGGCAAGCGCGGTAGAAGTCTGCAGGAAGCGGCGGCGCGTAGGCTCAAAATTCATGGTCAATTCCTCCCCATATTTTGCGCGAACACTGGCACAGGGCCAGCGGGCCTGTCTTGCCCAAAAGATGAACCGGCGGCCCGTTTTGACCGTAGACAGTGTCGCAAAACTTCCCCAGAACTCGCCCCCATGCCCAAGCTCAAGACCCTGATGGCGGCGGGCGTCACCGCGCTGACCCGGCACATCTCGCCCTTTACCGCCATCAACCTCCTGGTTCCCCGGGAGGGCTACCGGATCCATCGCGACCTCGCCTATGGCGCCGATCCGCGCCACAAGCTGGACGTCTATGTGCCTTCCGGGTCGACGGGCCTCGCGCCTGTGGTGTTGTTCTTCTATGGCGGCGGCTGGCAGGGTGGCGACCGCAGCGATTATCTCGCTTTTGGCCAGGCTTTCGCCAGTGCGGGCATGGTGGCGGTGGTGGCGGACTACCGGCTTTATCCGCAGGTCAAGTATCCGTGCTTTGTCGAGGACGCCGCCGACGCGCTGGCTTTTGTCCGCAGCCATGCCGCACGATTTGGCGGCGATGCGGGCCGCATCTTTCTCGCTGGCCATTCCGCTGGCGCCTACAATGCGGTGATGCTGGCCTCGGAGCCCAAATTCATCGCCGCCAAAGGCGGGAGCCTCGACTGGATCCGCGGCGTGATTGGCATCGCCGGGCCCTACAATTTCCTGCCCATGAGCGATCCCGTTTACGTGGACATGTTCCATGGCACCAATAACACCGATTCCATGCCGGTCCATCATGTCGATGGTCCGCGTCCCCCGATGCTCCTTGTCAGCGGCAGCAACGATGACACGGTGAGCCTGTGCAACACCAATGACATGTCGGAAAGGCTGAAACGTTTCGGCAGTGACGTGCATGTCATCTTCTACAAAGGCGTCGGTCATGTCGGCGTGATCCTGGCGCTGGTGCGGGGCTTTCGCGGGATCGCGCCGCTGCGCCGTGACATGATCGATTTCGTCCGCGCGCATTGATGGCGAAGAAGCACATCCTGCCCGACAGGCTGAAGCCGGACCTCAAGCTGGTGTTTTGCGGCACCGCCGCCGGCCGGCAGTCGGCGCTGCAACAGGCTTACTACGCCCACGGCCAGAACAGGTTCTGGAAGACGCTTTACGAAGTGGGGCTCACGCCCACCCTGTTTCTGCCCCAGGATTACGAGAAACTGTGGGAGCTGGGCATCGGGCTGACCGACATTGCCAAATATGCTTTCGGCATGGATCACCAGCTGCCCCGCGATGCGCTGGGGCCCGAGGCGGTCGCGGCGCTGGAGGCGCGCATCCGCAAGGTGAAACCCGTGGTCCTGGCCTTCACCAGCCTGCACGGCGGACGCAAGGTGATGGGAGCCGAGGCGAAAGCGGGCGAGCAGCCTGGGAGGATAGGCGACACCCGCGTCTTTATCCTGCCTTCGCCGTCACCGCTCGCCGCCAACCATTGGGACATCGGACCTTGGCGCGAATTGGCAAAAGCGGTGAAGAAGCTGCCCTAGACGGCATGCAGAGTGCGGGCGACGATGCCGTGTTCGCCTAGACGCGTCTTGCCATGGTGAGGCCTGCGATCAAAAGCACCAGGAAGATCACCATGAAGATGAAGAAAAGGGTTTTTGCGATGGCGATGGAAGCGCCGGCCACGCCGGTAAAGCCGAGCAGGCCGGCGATCAAGCCAATGACCAGGAATATAACCGCCCATCTGAGCATGGCCGTCTCCAATATTTCAAAATCCTGCGAAGACGAAACACGCAATCCGTTGCGCCCGTTCCCGTGACTATTTTTCTCCGTAAGCGGAACTATTGCCGCGCCGGCTTTTCACCCGCGTGGGTGACATCGTGCAGCAATTGCTCGGCCGGTTTGCCCGGCGAGGCAGTGGAGCCTGGCTGCTGGGTGACCGGAAAAGGCGCCGTCAAGGCCCAGTTCACGATCGGGGGGATGGCTGCACCCAATGCCTGCTGCAGTGCCTGAGTTGCCGCTCCCGCGCTATTGGCCGAAGCCGTCCCTGTTTGGGTGGTGGAGAAGCTTCCCACGATGTCGCGGCCATGGGTGGTGGTCAGCTTCACGGTGATGCTGACGGTGACGCCGGGAATGCCGTCCGGCTGGCTGTAATGCGCGGTGAAGTCCTTGATTTCCACGGCCAGATTGTAATCGGCATGCAGCGCGTCTTCCTCACGCGCCACCCTGTCGATGCGTCCCGACATTTCAAAGCCGTCGAGGAGGGCGTGCTGCACGATGGTGGGCAGGCGGTCGGGATAGGTGGCCTTGGCATAATAATCCATGCTGCCGTCGGGCTGGGTCAGCGCGATGCGATCGGTATCGAGGCCCGCCGCGCTGTCGGGGCGAAGGATTGACAGCGCCCATTGCACCTTCTCACCGCTGGCCGGCGCGGGCGGAAATTTCGGCGTCACCATGTAGATCGGTCCCGCTTCGGGAGGGCCGAAGAGATTGCCGGTGCAGCCTGCAAGTGCCAGCGAAGAGGCGCCGGTCAGGAAAAATCGCCGCGCGAGCGGAGTGTGCGTCTTCATTTGGGTTCGTATCCCTTGCGCCGGTCGCCGAACAGAAGCTTGGTCGGCTGGCGGTTGAGCTGGTCGGAGAACTGGTCAAGGCTGCTCACCAGCCGGCGTGCCTCCCCGATCAGGTCGGCAAGCTGGGCCAGGCCGTCGCCATGGATGAAGGCGTCGGCGTCGTCAGCGACCCTGCCGTATTTCTGCAGCGTCAGGTCGACCTGATCGAGCGTGGGCTTGATGTCCTGGGACGCCTGGTCCAGGTTGGCCATCGTCTTGTTGGCGTTGGCGATGGTGGCGTCTATGTCGGCGCTCCTGCGCGCGATCACCTGGGTTGTCTCGTCCAGATTGGCCAGCACATGGGTGATTGCCCTGCGATTGTCGTCATTGAGCAGGTCATTGATGCGCGAGGCTGCGATATTGAGCTTGGCGACGACTTCGGGCGCCGACTGTTCCAGCTGGGCGAAGGTGGAGGGTTTGGTGCGGATCACCGGATAGTTCTGGTCGTCCTGCGCCACCAGGAGGGGCGCGCTGGCGGTGCCGCCGCTGATCTCGACATAGGTGCCCCCCGTCAACCCCTGGCTTTCGATGGAGGCGACGCTGTCGTTGCGGATGTTGAGATTGGGCTGGACCTGCATGGTCACGATCACGCTCTGGGGATCGGAAGGATCGAATTCCAGATTGGTGATGCGGCCCACCTCGATGCCGTTGTAACGCGTGACAGTGCCCTTGCCGAGGCCTGTGACGGGGCCTTTGAAATGGGCCTGATAATAGGCGTATTCCTGGCTGTACTGCACGCCGGCCAGCCACAGGATCGTCACCACCAGCCCGATCACGCAAGCCAGCACGAAGGCGCCGACCGCGACGTAATTGGCTTTTGTTTCCATCAGCGCGCCTCCTCTGACGCCAGCGCCGCCCGCCCTCGCACGCCCGAGAAATATTCCTGGATCCACGGATCCGTGTTCTTCCGAAGCTCGTCGATCGTGCCGATCACCAGTTTCTTGTTCACCAGCACCGCAATGCGATCGGTGACCGCGCGCAAGGTGTCGAGGTCATGGGTGACCAGGAAGACCGTCAGGCCCAGAACCTTCTGCAGCTGCTTGATCAGCTCGTCGAACTGGTTGGCGGAAATGGGATCAAGGCCGGCGGTGGGTTCGTCCAGGAACAGCAGTTCTGGGTCCAGCGCCAGCGCGCGAGCCAGACCGGCACGCTTCTTCATCCCACCCGATAGTTCGGACGGATATTTGCAGCCCGCGTCGGGCGCCAGCCCCACCATGCCGAGCTTCATGCAGGCAATCTCGTCCATCAGCTCCTGGCCCATGCTGGTATATTCGCGCAGGGGAACCTGGATGTTCTCGGCCACGGTCTGGGAGGAGAACAGGGCGCCTTCCTGGAACAGCACGCCCCAGCGCATTTCGAGCGCCTGCATGGCGGTACCTTCGATGTCACCATTGGTGGGTGCGCCGAACACCTCGATCGTGCCCTCGCGCGGACGTATCAGGCCGATAATGGAGCGCAGCAGCACCGATTTTCCCGAACCGGAGCCGCCCACGATGCCCAGCACTTCGCCGCGATAGACATCGAGGTCGATATGGTCGTGAATCACCCGGCTGCCAAAGGCATTGACCAGCCCGCGCACCCTGATGACCACGTCTTTTTTTGCCTGGTTTGCCATCAGATCCCCAAGACCGAGAACATGATGGAAAAAGCCGCATCCAGCACGATCACCAGGAAGATGCCTTCCACCACCGAGCGGGTGGTGAGCAGGCCCACGCTGGCGGCGTTGCGCTCCACCTGGAAGCCCTCGTAACAGCCCACCAGCGCGATCACGAAGGCGAAGACCGGCGCCTTGATCAGTCCCACCAGCAAGGTATTGACGCTCACCGCTTCATTGAGCTGGCGCAGGAAGACGGGAATGGTGATGCCGAGCTGGAAATAGCACATCATGGCGCCGCCGAGCAGGCCCATGACGTCGGAATAGAAAGTCAGGAGCGGCAAGGCGATCACCAGGCCCACGATGCGCGGCAGGACCAGCGTGTCCACCGTGTTCAGACCCATGGTCTGCATCGCATCGATTTCTTCATTGACGCGCATGGTGCCGATATGGGCGGTGAAGGCCGAGCCGGAGCGTCCTGCCACGATGATGGCGGTGATCAAGCCGCCTATCTCGCGCAACACGCCCACGCCCAGAAGATTGATGGTGAAGATCTCCGCGCCAAAACGTTTCAGCTGATCGGCGCCCTGATAGGCCAGCACCACGCCGATGAGGAAGGCCAGAAGCCCTACGATGGGCAGCGCATTGATTCCAGTCTCCTCCACCTGGTGGAACATGGCGGCAACGCGGAATTTGTGCCTGGGACTGGCAATGGCCTCGCCGGTTTCCACCGTGACGCGCCCGAGATAGCCCAGTATGGAAACCATCTGGCCATAGGCATGCATGACGGCGCGGCCGATACGATAGAGGCGGCCGCGAAAGCCCGGCGGTATACGCGAGACGCCACGATCGATCTTGCGTTCCTGGTCGAGTGTTTTCAGCAATGGCTGATAGAGCTCGGGCACAATGAAGCCGGAAACATGTGCCCCTGCCGCTTCCAGCGCCCGCTGCGTGCGCAGCAGCAGCCACGCGCCGGCGCTATCCAGGCGGGAGATCTTGCTGGCGTCTATCGCGACGTCGCCGCGCCCGCTCCATTGAAGGCCCGCAAGTTCGCGGTCCAGCCGGGCGCTTTCGGCGATGGTCCAGGACCCGCCCACGGCCAGTTTGCGCCCCTCCCGGTCCAGTTTGAACCAGGCTTCCGGCTCTGCGGCCGCGGCGCTCTCAATGGAAGTCATGAAATGGTTTGGGTCCTGCGCGCCCGAAATGAGGGCATTTCCGGGCAACAATGCCCGGATCATAGGAAAAGTTCCATGAGTTCCGGGCTATTCCGCCGCGGCGTAAACGGTCTGGACGCGGTGGGGATGCCGGCGCACGCCTTTCAGCATCAGCCGGACCGCCTCGTAATGAATCGCGACGACCACCTTGAGGGTCATCAGCGGATAGGCGAACAGCATCTTGAGCAGCATGCCGTCGGTCAATTCTCGCCGCTCGCCCGCGAAGCTGGCATTAAGGATGGGCTGACCTGCCTCTTCCTCGTGAATGGCGACGGCGATGTCTTCGCCTGGCGGCCGGATGCGAAACTGGTAGCGGCAGTCCCGTGAGAGAAATGGCGAGACATAGAAATTCTTGGGGCAGCCATGGCGTATAAGCTTGGTGTCGCCATCCACCGGCAGCACGTAACAGTGCCGCTCTTCGTAGGTGTTGTGGACCTCATAGACGATCGCTTTGAGCCGCGCCTGTTCGTCGTGGCAGAACCACACGCTCAGGGGATTGAAGACATAGCCGAAGATGCGCGGGTAACAGAGCACCCGTCTGGGGCCATTGGCGACAATGCCGGCCCCGGCCAGCAGCGAATCGAGCCAGCGCCGCAAGTCTTGCGACGCCTCGGCCGCCACAAGGCCATGGTCGCGGTCCTGAAAGCTGAACAGGCCGCGGCGATTGTATTTGAACAGGCGCAAAGAGCGGTCCAGCGCGGGAAGTTCGTCCAGATCCAGCAAGAGGGCGAAGACGCTATATTTGAAGCGGTGATGCCGGGGCGTCAGCCGCCGGTGCATCACCCAGCCCTCGTAGATGGCAGACATGTTCATGGCCTATTTACGCCTTTTGGCCGGGGACGGATCAAGCTATTGATCCGACGGGCTTTGCCCTTCGTAAAAACGGCTATGTTGGCCCATGCACAGACGGCTTCCTTTCCGGCTTCGCATTCCGGCGTCCGGGCTTCGGGCGCGGTTTTGCAGCTTTTCCGCAACCCTCCCATGAACCGTCCGGCCGAGATTGCGGAAATGGATGCCCTGCTGCTCAGGGTGGCAGCAGAGCGGGACAGGTCGGCTTTTGCGGCCCTGTTCACGCATTTTGCCCCCCGCGTTAAGGCTTACCTGATCCGCCTGGGTGCCCCGCCCGGAGTGGCCGAGGAACTGGCCCAGGAAGCCCTGCTCAGCGTCTGGCGCAAGGCCCATCTCTTCGACCCCGCCAAGGCGTCGGCCGCCACCTGGCTTTTCACCATTGCCCGCAACCTGCGGATCGATGCCATCCGCCGGGAAAAGCGCCCCGAGCTGGACCCGGAAGATTTCATGCCTGAGCCCGAAGCCGATGCCGATGCCGGGCTGATGCTGGCGGAGAATGAAGGCCGCCTCAGGCTGGCGCTCAGGGAGTTGCCGGCCGACCAGATCCAGGTAGTGGAATTGTCTTTCTTCGCCGACAAGCCGCACAGCCAGATAGCGGATGAGCTGGGTATTCCGCTGGGCACGGTGAAATCGCGGCTGAGGCTTGCCATGGGACGCTTGAAGCGGGCGATGGGAGGTGACGCATGATCGCGCACCATCCTGATGACGCGCTTCTGATGGCTTATGCTTCGGGCATGGCTGATGAGGCGACCGGCTTGATCCTCGCCACACACCTGCATTTCTGCTTCGAATGCCGGGTCAAGTCGGCGCAACTCGAAACCATCGGCGGCAGCCTCCTGGAAGACCTGCCGCCCCAACCTCTGGCAGCCGGCGCGTTGCAAGCCACGCTGGCAAAACTGGATCAGGTGAAGCCGTATGAGCGCCCACGGCCCCCGCGCCCGCGCGACGGCACACCCGGCGTGTTGCGTGCCTATCTGGGCTGTGACCTGCGCGACGTGCGGTGGCGCAAGATGGGACCCAGGCTCGCTTATGCGCCGCTCTTTCGCCGCGGCGGTGTTGCGGCACGTCTGCTGCGCGGCGTCCCTGGCGCGGACAGCGGAGCGCATACTCATCAGGGTCAGGAATACACGCTGGTGCTGCAGGGCGGCTACACCGATGTGACCGGCAGTTATGCGCCCGGCGACCTGCAGGTGATGGAACTGGGCCAGCACCACAATCCGGTTGCCGATCCGGGCGAGGACTGCATCAACCTGGCGGTCACCACCGGACGGCTGACTTTCGACAGCCTGATCCAGAAGATTGCGGCGCCGCTGTTCGGGTTCTGAGTCGCCCCCTCCGGCCTTCGCTGGCCCGTGAGGCCGGATTAGCAAAAGGTCCGGTGGACCTTTTGCCCGGCCGAACGCCAGCTACGGCGTTCGGCTGGCTGGACGCCAGCCTCACCCCCCAATGCAAATGCGCTGACGCGCATGCGGGGGAGACAGTTTGAGCCCACCCGATCCATCGCTATAAAACCCGCGGATAATTCTGAGAGTTTGCAATGGAACAGGTCCGCCTCGGCAATACCGGCCTCAAAGTCTCACGCATCTGTCTGGGCACCATGACTTATGGCAATCCAGCATGGCGCGACTGGGTGTTGGATGAACAGGCCTCGCGCCCCTTCATCAAGCGGGCGCTGGAAGGCGGGATCAATTTCTTCGACACCGCCGACATGTATTCCCACGGCGTGTCTGAAGAAGTGGTCGGCCGGGCGCTGAAGGATTTCGCCGACAAGCGGGAAGCCTATGTGCTGGCGACCAAGGTGTTTTTCGCGCTGGATGGCCGCCATGGCGGACTGTCGCGCAAGCACATCATGCATGCCATCGATGATTCCCTGCGCCGGCTGGGCACCGACTATGTGGACCTTTATCAGATTCATCGTTTTGACAATCACACACCGATCGAGGAGACCATCGAGGCGCTGCATGATGTGGTGAAGGCGGGCAAGGCGCGCTATATCGGCGCCTCATCCATGCATGCCTGGCAGTTCGCCAAATATCTTTCGACCGCCGAGAAGATGGGGATGACGAAATTCGTCTCCATGCAGAATTTCTACAATCTGGTGTACCGCGAGGAGGAGCGGGAAATGCTGCCGCTCTGCCGGGATCGGGGCATCGGCGTCATTCCCTGGAGTCCCCTGGCGCGCGGTTTTCTGGGCCGGCCCGCGGCGCAGGCGCTGGACAGGGAATCGACCAGGGCCAAAAGCGACAATGTGCTGGACATGAAATTCTCCGACGCCGATGTCGAGACCCTGCGACGGGTCGAGGAGACCGGCAGGAAGCATGGCAGGTCCAATGCACAAATCGCCACCGCCTGGCTGCTCGCCAAGGGCGTCACCGCGCCCATCATCGGCGCCTCGAAGATGAGCCATCTGGATGACGCCATCGCCGCGGCGGAGATCAAGCTGACGACGGAAGAGGTGAAATACCTGGACGAGCCGTATCTGCCCAAGGCGGTCGCGGGCAATTTACGATAGACGGCTGATCGAGCGCGCGGGATTTTGCGGCGTGAGCAGGGTGAGGCCCGATTCGCGCAATCCGTGCGAGCGAAATGATCCGGGGGGATCATTTCGAGGGCCGAACGCGCGGAGCACAAGCGACGCGCCGGGGACAATAGCCTCTATATTGTAATCACTCGATATTGTAATCACTCGATATTGTGATCACTCGGCCGCTCGCCCAAGCTAGCTTAGCTTTTCTTGGCGAAGGTCCGTAGCGGCAGCGTGCGGACGCGAGCCTAGAAAAGCTTGCTCCTCTTCGAGCGCGGCGAGGGAGGCGCGGCGTTCGCTGCTTTCGCAGGTCCACCGGACCTGCTCACGTGCTTCGCACGCCGCGGCTCACCTCACGCCGCAAAAGACAAGCGCTTACAGAGGCCACCAGTCCAGCTGGTTCTTGTACGCCGCGTCGTCGTCCTTCTGTTCCCAGCCGCCGCCCAGAGCATTGTAAAGCTGTATGGCGGATTCCAGCTTGGCGAGCTTGGTCTGCACCAGCAGCTGCTGTGCCGTGAACAGCGCCTGCTGGTCGGTTAGGAGCGAGATAATGTCGATGGTGCCTTCCCGGTACTGCAGTTCGGCGATGCGGAAGGCTTCCGCGTCGGCCTTGGTCTCGACCTGGGTGATTGCCAGCGTGTCATCGTCGGCCTTGACGGTGCCCAGCGCGATTTCCACGTCCTGGAAGGCGGTGAACACAGCCTTGCGGTAGGCGGCGATCAGCTGCTGTTGCTGCGCCTTGTAGAAGTCATTCTGGGCATGGATGCGGCCACCGTCAAAGATGGTCTGGCTGATGCTGGCGCCGATGCTCCAGACGAAGTTGCCCGCATTGAACAGGTTGGACAGGGTACTGGAGGGGCCGTAACCCGCATCACCCGTGAGGCTCAGCGAGGGGAAGTAGGTGGCGCGCGCCGCATTGACATTGGCATGGGCCGCATAGAGCTGGGCCTCGGCCTGGGCGACGGCGGGATTGCGCAACAGAAGCTCCGACGGCATGCCCGGTTGTATTGCCGGCGTCACGAGGCCGTCGAGGTTCTGCGCCTTGACGTCATAGCCCTCCGGCGCGCGGCCGAGCAGGATGGCGAGCGAATAGCGCGCTTCCTTTTCGAATTCGATCAGGCCGGGAAGGGTGGATTCCTGCTGCGCCAGGAGCGCCTGCTCTTCAGCCAGCTCCAGGTTGGACAACACGCCGCTATTCACCTTGGCCTGGGTGATGGCCAGGATGCGCTTGGCGGCTGCGATGTTGGCATTGGTAATGGCGATACGCTCGCGGTAAGCAAGGACCGAGAAATATTCGTCCGCCACCTGGCTGGAGACCGAGATGCCGGTCACAGCGGCGGCATAACGGGCCGCCCGCAGGTCTTCGCGCGACGCCTGCAGCTGGAAATACTGGGTGCCGAAGAAGCCCTGCTGATAATTTGCGGTCAGGCCGGCGTTGAAGGCGTTGTGAGCCCGACTCGGGGTGCCGGTCGAGCTGTTGAGGGTTGGCGTGTTTGCGCCGGAACGGGTGACGCCGATGCTGCCGCCGAGTGTGGGAAACAGCGCCGACAGCGCGATGCCGTCATTGGCTTCGGCCTGCAGCACAAGGGCCGCGGACTGGGCGATGTCCAGGTTCTCTTTCTGCGCCGTCTGTTCCAGCGGGGTGAGTTCGTCGGAACCGAAATTCGCCCACCAGCCGGCCTTGGGCCAGATTGGGGCGGTCTTGTCTATCGGGGCAGTAAAGGCGGGCGGGACGTCGCCGGGACGGTCCAGAGCCTGGGGATTGTCGGTGCAGGCCGCCAGGCTCAGGGCAAGCACGCTGACGCTCACGCCATGAAAAAAGGCGCCACGAATCAAGGACTTCATCGAACTCTCTTTGCCAAAAAATGGGGGGCCTTTAGCCCATAATCATAGATCGAACGTCTTCAGGCCCCTATACCCTCAAGGCCCCGCGAGCCCAAATATGGCGCTCAGTGGCATTCAGGCAAGCCCCGCCGCTGTAAAGCTTTGTCGCGCCGGGCAGAAACATGCGGTTTTGGGGGGAAATGGACGGCCGGACTTATGGCTTAACGTGGGGGGCACCTAAGCCGGTCCGACCGTCCGTGATGGCTATATATCCTTAAGGTGGAGCGCCGAACGGACACAAAGCCGACGATGATTTTCCTCCCCCACCGCCTTGAGGTGAAGAGTTAGAGGCTTTCCAAATTGTAACGGAGTGTCGTGTAGCTGGGCGCTGTTCACGTCCGGCGAAACAAATCTTCGGTTCCGCCTCCGCACGCGCAAACGAGCTCGGTTATCTGCACCGAAACCATCACGCACATTTTACGAAACCTGTCTCCCGGCGCGCTATTTTTTCAGGCCAAAGGCGACAACATGGGCGTCGTGGGTCACGACAAAAACCTTGCCCATCGCCACGACCGGTTCGCTGAAATGTACCCAGTCGGTCAGTGTCCTGCCGCTGGACCAGAGCTGCTTGCCGCTTTCGGCATCATAGGCATAGAGCACCATGTTGCTCACCGGCGTTGAGCGCAGCACGGCGCTGACGTCATAGGTCATGCGCGTCTCGCCGGGATGGGCCATGTTTTGCATCGCCTGGCCGCCGGTCGACAGCGCATAGACCACGCCGTTCGCCACCACCGGCGGATCGGGCATGATCATGTTGGTGGAGGTCCACACCGGCGCGGCAGAGATTTTGCCAGCGTCATTCTTGACCTCGAAGGCCATCACCGAGCCGTCTTCGCGCGGACCGTTGGTGATGGGGAAAGTGGGCGCATCCTTGGATGGGTGGCCGTAGAGCGGCAGGTAGAGATAGCGGTGGCCGTTGTTCTCGTAGGTTGCGATGGCGCCCCACACGCCGCGGCTGGGGTCGGTGCCGGTCTTTTCGTCATTGCCCAGCTTCGACGACTGCCACAAGGGCGTCATGTGATTGGCGCCGCCCAGATTGGAGGCGTCCAGGATGCGCAGCACCGCTTCCTTCTGCGACGCCGCGACCAGCGTCTTGCCGGCGAAATTGAACACAACCGGGGTGGCCGAGCCCGACATGTCGTGCATCAGATTGTCCATCCAGTTTGTGGGCGTGTAGCTGTCCATCAGCCGCGCCGCCTTGGGCGACACTTTCAGGATGCTTTCGCTCAAATCGCCGGCGGCGGGATCATAGCGGCCGTCGCTGGTCTCCAGGACAATGCCGCCGGGCGCGCGTGCTGCGCCGCCGCGGCCCCAGGGCGCGGCCGGACGCGCGCCGCTGACGAACAAATGCACGACTTGCGGATGGGCAAGATCGCTGACATCGGCGGCATTGACGGCGGAAGCGTCCAGCAGCGGACCATTGCCGGCGCGGCGCAGGCCCGAAATGGCGGCGACATATTCGAGGGAGCTCTTGTCGCCGACCTCGCCGCAGGCGCGCCCGCTGGTGGAATAGAGCACATTGTCGATCAGGTTCAGGCTCCAGGCGCGCGCGAAGGGCGCGGTCATCGGCACGGGCGCCAGCCGCTCGGCGCCGTCTGCCAGGTTCAGCCCGCGCAGCAGGCCGTCGCCTGTGATGAAGAAGACGACGCCGCGCGCCTTGTCGATGGTGGGCGTGTCATTGGGGGTACCGGGGCAGAGCCATTCCTTGGGCTTCTGTGGCGCTTGCGGATTGGGATAGCTCTTCTGCCACAGGATCTGGCCGCTGCCCGCGTCGAGCGCGAACAGCACATTGTTGGCGCCCAGGATGAACAGCATGTCCTTGGGGCCCGTGGCGGTCTGCACACCCGCCACCACGACCGGCGCCGTCATGGTGGAGAGCACATATTTGTCCACCGGCACGGAAAGCTGGGTCGACCAGACCTGTTTCAGGCGCGAGACGTTCTTGGGGTTGAGCGTGGTCTCGGCGCGGTTCCAGCCGGTGCGCTCCTGGTCATAGCCCCAAGTCAGCCATTCATTGGTGGCGGGCGGAATATTGAACGTGACGGGCGCCATCGGCTCGACCGCCATGCGCCGCGCAATGGCGGGGTCCATGCCTTCGGTCATGCCCGCGGGGGCCTGCTGCTGCTGCGCCAGGCTTGATCCAGCGCACATCAGCGAAGCCAAAGTGATGGCGGCAAAGGACAGAGAGAACTTCATGAACGCACCCGTTTCCAGCCCAGGGCCGCATCCGCGCGAGGAGCAGCCACTATAAACACCATCGCCTTGATGGCAATTTTGGACCGGAAACTCAGGCCTTGCAGACAGATTGTCAACGCGGCGTTTTGGAAGGCGTCAGCCCTTATTCATACTTTCTTCCGTCCTTGTGAAACATGCCCTGGCCCCGGATCAGATGCATGTCCACGTCGGGATAGGTAACCACGTCGCCCTCGGAACGGTCGCCCACCGCCAGAAGCAGCACGTCCTTGTCGCCGCGGTTGAGGAACTGGTGTGCATCGCCTGCGCCCGCGGGAAAGCCCGCGCACATGCCAGCGATCAAAACCTGTTCGCCCGCATCGGTGTTGAGCACCACTTCGCCTTCCAGCACCCAGACGAATTCATCCTGGGTGGAATGGGCGTGGCGATGCGATGACTGGCCGCCTGGCACGATGCGGGTCAGCACCACGCCATATTTCGTCAGCCCGACATGATCGCCAAGCCGGCGATTGAAGCGGCGGGTCTGCGCGTCGTTATAGGGCGAGGGATAACCGCTGGCGCTGCTTTCGGGCAGAGAGAATGGATCGAAGGCCGGCGGCTTCGGCATGTGTGGCTCCATCATGTTTAACTCTGATTAACCATGCCCCTGGCTTCATAAATTAGCATCAAATTTGCGCCCAACTTGCGGGCGGCGGCAACATGGGGCGTTAAGCTTTATCTTCTAGGGTCCCGCCATCACAAATTTCGGGGCCCCGCATGTTTTCTCATTTGCGCGCTGTGCTGCTGGCGACTGGTTCGCTGGTGCTTGCCAGCACCCTCTACAGCGTTGCCACGGCATCCGCCGGCACCGAAGCCGCCATCGCGCTGGTGCCGGGTTCCAGTGTCGGCGTTCAGTCCGCGCAGGTCCGCGCGGTGACCGGCGCTTCGATCCGCGCGATTGCGATCGGATATTGATCGCCCGGCCGCTCGCCCAAGCTAGCTTAGCTTTTCTTGGCGAAGGTCTGTAGCGGCAGCGTGCGGACGCGAGCCTAGAAAAGCTTGCTCCTTTTCGAGCGCGGCGAGGGAGGCGCGGCGTACAGGCGGACGCATCTCTCCGGCGCCTCGCTTTAGCTCGGCGCGTTCGTCGCTTTCGCATGTCCGCTGGACATGCTCACGCGGCTTTGCCGCTCCGCTCCTCACCCAGAAGGATACGGGTTGTCGTGAAAATCGGCGACCGGATGTAACGGCACCGGCATAGCCGGGCGCGTACCGATGTAAAGTTCAAGCGTCAGCTGGTTGCTGTCCTTGTCCCACTCCATCTGCGGCGCCACCCCGCCGGGCTTGCGGAATGTCTTGCCGTCGAAATCGAAGCTTCGGGGCCGGACCCCGCTCCAGCCATTGGCCAGGTCGGCCGCGAGTTGGGCGCGCAGGCCTTCGATCTGCTCGCGATTGCCCATCGCATTGGTGATGTCGGGCGCGCTGATCTTCACCGCGCCGCTGGGCAGGATCTCCACACGCGCCGCCACCAGGTCGCCGCCCGACTCATAGCCGCCTTCCCATTTGCCCACAGGCGCCCGGGGCTTGCCGCAGCCGGTGAGCGCCGCCGCCAGGACCGTGAACAACAGGATCTTGTTCATCGAGCGACTCAGAAGTTGCATGCCTCCATGTTAGCATCGCGGCAAAGAAGACGCATACGGGGAGCCCCATGCCTGCCTGGAAGATCGCGCTCGGAGAGTTGATCTCCGAGTGCCTGGCCGTGTTCATCATCATCGTCATCGGCTGCTCGGCCGCCTGCATGTACACACTCTACGATCCCAGTCCCTACGTTAATGCCTATTGGGGCGTGTGCATCACCTGGGGGCTCGCGGTCACTATCGCCATCTATGTCACCGGCGCGGTGTCGGGCACCCACGCCAATCCCGCAGTCACGCTGGCGCTCGTGCTCTACCGCAACTTTCCGAAAGCCAAGGTGCTCCCCTATTGCGCGGCGCAAGTGCTGGGCGGTTTTTTGGGAGCGGCCATCGTCTATCTGCTCTATGGCCCGTTGATCGACCATTACAACGACCTGCATCACCTGAGCCGGGAGGGTGGCGGCGCGGCCGGCGTGTTCTTCACCCATCCCGGACTTGCCGTCGGCGTGATGCATGCCTTCGTCGATGAGATCGTGCTGACCGCGATCCTGATCCTGGGCGTGTTCGCCATCACCGAGGAATTCAACACTGTCGCGCCCCAGGCCAATTCCGGCGCGCTGATCATCGGCCTTTTGGTGGCGGCGATCGGCGCCTCGGCCGGCTATCTGGAAGCCTGGGCGATCAATCCGGCGCGCGATCTGGGGCCGCGCCTGTTCGCGTGGGCGGCGGGCTGGGGCGCGGCCGCCTTGCCGTCGCCCGGCAACTATTGGTGGGTGCCAATCGCGGGGCCTCTCCTGGGCGGCGTGCTGGGAGGCGGGATTTACCAGGGCCTGATCCGGCCTTTCCTGCCGGCATGGCACAAGGCCCGGAGCTGACAGGAAAATTTCGGGACGCCCAAATAACAGGCGCTTGCCCGTCCAAACGGAATGGCGGGCCCGCCCAAGCTTTTCTTGCCCCGGACGGCGGCGGTTGTTATCCCCCTCCCGCCATTTTCCAGAAGAGTCGCTTCCCATGCCGCTGCCCAAAGGTTTCCTGGCCGAGTCCCTTGGCCGCATCCAGCCTTCGCCCACCATTGCGGTGACCAGCAGGGCGCGCGACCTGAAGGCGGCGGGGGGCGACGTCATCGGGCTGGCTGCGGGCGAGCCGGACTTCGACACTCCCCAGAACATCAAGGACGCCGCGATCAAGGCGATCCATGACGGCCAGACCAAATACACCGCGGTGGAAGGCATTCCCGAACTGCGCGCCGCCATCGCCGCCAAGTTCAAGCGCGAGAACAACTTGGATTACAAACCGTCGCAGACTTTCGTGGCGCCGGGCGGCAAGACCATCATCTACAATGCGCTGCTGGCGACGCTGAACCCCGGCGACGAAGTGATCGTGCCGGCGCCTTATTGGGTGTCGTATCCCGACATTGCGCTCTTGGGCGGCGCCAAGCCGGTGATCATCGAATGCTCGCTGGAGAGCGGCTTCCGTCTGATCGCGGCCGATCTGGAAAAGGCGATCACGCCCAAGACCAAATGGCTGATCTTCAACCAGCCGTCCAACCCGACCGGCGCCTGCTACACACGCGAACAGCTCAAGGCGATCACCGATGTCCTGATGAAGCATCCGCATGTGTGGGTGCTGACCGATGACATGTATGAGCATCTCGTGTACGGCGGTTTCAGGTTCACCACCATCCTGGAAGTCGAGCCTGGTCTGTATGATCGCACGCTGACAATGAACGGCGTCTCCAAGGCCTATGCCATGACCGGCTGGCGCATCGGCTATTGCGCGGGGCCTGAGGACCTGATCAAGGCGATGGCCAAGCTGCAGTCGCAGTCGGCCACCAACGCCACCTCCATCTCGCAATGGGCGGCGGTGGAAGCCTTGAACGGGCCGCAGGATTTCATCCCGAAATTCCAGAAGATCTTCGAGGAGCGCCGCGACCTGGTGGTGTCCATGCTCAACCAGGCCACCGGCATCGAATGCCCCAAGCCCGAAGGCGCTTTCTATGTCTATCCCTCGATCAGGAAGCTGATCGGCAAAAAGACGCCGGCCGGAAAGGTGATCGCCACCGACGGCGAGTTCGCCAGCGAGCTTCTGGAGGCGACGGGCGTCGCGGTGGTCCATGGCGCGGCCTTCGGCCTGTCGCCCTTTTTCCGCATTTCCTACGCCACTTCCAATGCGGCGCTGGAAGAAGCCTGCAAACGCATCCAGACGTTCTGCAACAGCCTGAGCTAGGTTCGGGTCTCCGCGATTTGCCTCGCGGAGACAGCATTATCCTAAACGCGCTCTTAACCTGTCACCCCTAGGGTTGCAGGATGCGCTTTGGCCTTGTCTTTTTGGCCATGCTTCTGGCTGCGTGCCTGGCACAGGATGCAAAGGCCTTCGACCTGTCGGACGATCTGGCGATCACCGGCTATGGCGATGTGCGTGCCGTGATCGCGCCCGATCCGCAAAGCTGGCTTTACGGCGGCCTGGGCAAATTCCGCTATGGCGGCAAGCAGAAGTTCGGCACGGAGGGCGTCGCGCAGGCCGACCTGACGCTGGATGACGGCCTTCATGCCGTTGGCCTGTTCCGCGCCGAGCCGGAAACCCGCAGCGTGGTGGACGCGCTGGAAATGTATCTGCGCTATGCCCCCGCCAGCACCGGCGATCTGTCCTGGTCGGTGAAAGCCGGCGCCTTCTTTCCCACCATCAGCCTTGAGAATGACGATGTGGGTTGGACCAGCCCCTATACGCTGACGCCATCGGCCATCAACAGCTGGATCGGCGAGGAACTGCGTACCATCGGCAGCGAGGGTACCCTGCGCTGGAATACGGGAAGCGTGGGCACCCTGTCGCTGATTGGCGCGCTCTACTGCTGCAATGAAGAAGCCGGCGTTCTGATCGCGGACCGCGGCTGGGCGATGGACGACAATCCCACCGGCCTGTTCGAGCGGGTGCGGATTCCCGATGCGACGCGGCGGTTGTTTCACGCATCGGTGCCCGGCAATACCGGCATGTTCAACCAGATCGATGGCAGCCCCGGCTGGTATGCGGGCGCGGCCTGGCAGATACCGGACATTGCCCAGCTCACAATCACCCGGTACGACAATCGTGCCGCGCCCGACGCGGTTTCAAGCCGCGACCAGGCCTGGACCACCAAATTCTGGAGCTTCGGCGCGCGCACGCAAGTGGGGCCGGTGATGCTGATCGCCCAGCAGCTGAGTGGCTATACCGAACTCGCTTTCGCCACCGGCCAGGACACGGTCAAATTCCAGTCCGGCTTTCTGCTGGCCAGTTACGATCTGGACGACTGGCGGTTCAGCGCGCGCGAGGACCTGTTTCAGACCCGCCGCGTCGGCGCCGCCAATGCCAATTCCAATGAAGACGGGAATGCCACGACAGGTGCGATCTCCTGGACCGGGCTGGACAATCTGCGGCTGACCGCGGAGATTATCCGCATGTACAGCCGGCGCGGCGAATATATCCCCGCCGGGCTGGGGTTGGGCCGCGACGATACCCAGGTCCAGTTCGACGCGCGATTCTTCTTTTGATTGCATCAAGCTCAGGCCCGCCACCCCCTTCAGCGCGAAGCGCGGCACGGAGGAGGTGGCCGTGGCATCGCTTGCGGTGCGTAGGCCGGAGGGGGTTGCATTGTATGAGAAGTATCATACAATCCAACAATGTTCGATGGCTTTGCGGTCCAGAACAACGGCATTCCCATCTATGTCCAGCTGCGCGAGCGGATACTGGCGCTGATCGGGCGCGGCGTGCTCAAGCCGGGCGGCCAGCTTCCCACCATGCGCCAGGTTGCGGTGGCGCTGAGGATCGATCTCAACACCGTGCAGCGCGCCTATGCGGAGCTGGAGCGTGACGGCGTGCTGGCCAAGCTGAGAGGGGTTGGCACCTTCGTCACCGAGGCGCCGCCAAGTCCTCGCAATGCACGCAAGCAGGTGCAGGATTTCGCCGCCCGCATCGCCGCCCAGGCCAAGGGCCAGGGCATCGATCTGGATGAGCTGGCCGCGGCGCTGGCGAAGCTGGCGGAGCGGGCCGGATGAGCCATTTTGGCTTTGCCCTGATCTTTCTGGGCATCATGGTGGTATTGTGGGCGCGCGCCGCCGCGCGCACGGGCCGACGGAATTCAGCGCCGCAATCGCGCAAAAGCCCCTGGAGCCAACCGCCCCCCATCGTCATCCGGGCTGCAAAGATCGAGGGCCTGGGCCTCTCATCCGCCTTACGACAACGCAACGCATCCGACACATCCCCAACCTACAATTCCAAAACGGAGGTTCATATGAATCCCATCAGTGCGGTCATCTTCATCATCTTCATCGGCGGGGCGGTATTGGCGCGCCTGGCGGGCATGCCCATCATCGTCACCGTGGTGCTCGCCCTGATCGGCATCTTCCTGGGCTATTCGGTCAAGATGGCGCAGCAATGGGAGCGGGCGGTGATCCTGCGCCTGGGCAAGCTTCATGCGGTGAAGGGACCTGGGCTCTTCATCCTGGTGCCGATCTTCGATGCGGTGGCGACCTGGATCGACCAGCGTATCCGCACCACCGAGGTCAACGCCGAACAGGCGCTGACGCGAGACACCGTGCCGGTCAATGTCGATGCCATCGTCTTCTGGATGGTGCATGACGCAGAGCGCGCGGCACTGGAGATCGCCGATTACATCAGCGCGGTGCAGCGCGTGGCCCAGACATCCTTGCGCGAGATGATCGGCTCCTCGGTGCTGTCGGAACTCCTTTCCGATCGCAAGAGCGCCGACGCCGCCCTGAAGGAAGTGATCGGGGCAAAGACCGCGGAATGGGGCGTCACCGTCAATTCGGTGGAGATCCGCGACGTCGCCATTCCCGACAATCTGCAGGACGCCATGAGCCGCCAGGCCCAGGCCGAGCGCGAGAAACAGGCGCGCGTCACGCTCGGCGCGGCGGAAGAGGAAGTGGCGCAGAAATTCGTCAATGCGGCGAAACTCTATGCCTCGAGCCCCGAAGCGCTGCAGTTGCGTGCGATGAACATCATCTATGAGACCACCAAGGAGCGCGGCGCCACCATCCTGATGCCGTCTTCCATGGTGGATGCGATGAATCCCGGCGCCGCCGCTTTTGCCCTCAACATGGCCAGGATTGATTCCGGCAAGCAGCCGACCACGGATGCGCCCGCGCCCACCACTTCGGTGCCGCAAGTGCCCAAGGCCGGTGGCTGATGTCGCCCTGGTTCGGCCCCAAGAGCCAATACGATACCGGCATTGCAAGCTGGCGGGGATGGCTGGCGACGCTGGTCTTCCTGCTTGCGCTCGCTGCCGACAGGGCCTGGTTCAAGCCGGCCGAACTGGGCCTGCCGCCATGGTCGCGGGTGGCATCCGCGGTGGCGGTGGTGGCCGTGTTCCTGGCTGTGATTTATGTCACCTATGACCGGGAAGAATAATCAGATCACGCGTTTCGTCTTCCTGTCCGGCGCCACCGTCCCCACACAAAATTTGTGACAGAGCACCGGCCAAGCCTTGCATTGGCCCGCCAACGGCGCGAGCATTTGCGCATCTCTCAAGGGCGTGAGCCCATGTCAGGGCCTCGCCCGAAGCCATTGCTATCTGGCAATGGGTTTTCGAACGCGGAGGCGCACATGTCCCAGGACAACCCCAAGGAAAAATCCATCAAGATAAAAGCCATGCCGCGCGCCATTGCGTTGGTCGGCCCGCATGGCGGCGGCAAGACATCGCTTCTGGAAAGCATCGCGCTTGTGACCGGTGCCATCCAGCGCAAGGGTTCGGTGGCGGGCGGCTCCAGCCTGGGCGATCATTCGCCGGAATCCCGCGCCCGCCAGATGAGCGTGGAGATGAACGTCCTGACCACGCAATACATGGACGAGGAATTCAACTTCCTCGATCTGCCCGGCTCGATCGAATTTCTGGGCGACACGCTGAACGTGCTGCCTGGGCTGGATGCGGCGATCGTGGTGTGCGAGCCCGATGCCGACAAGGCCACCATGTTGCAGCCCTTCCTCAAACGGCTTGCGGATGCGGGCGTGCCCCATCTTCTGTTCATCAACAAATTCGACAAGGCGCGCGGGCCCCTGCGCGCGCTGCTTGCCTCGCTGCAGGAAGTCAGCGACCGGCCGCTCTTGCTGCGCCAGATTCCCATCTGGGACCATGGCGTGGCCACCGGCTTTATCGACCTGGCGCTGGAGCGCGGCTTTGCCTACCGCCCGCATGCGGCGAGCGAGGTGGTGGATATCGGCGACTACAGCCGGGAGAAGGAAGCCCGCTTCCAGATGCTGGAGAAGCTCGCCGACCATGATGAGCATCTGATGGAAGATCTGTTGGGCGACATCGAGCCCGATCGCGACGAAGTGTTCGGGGACTTGAGGCGCGAGCTAGCGGAGGGGCTGGTGGTGCCGGTGCTGATCGGTTCGGCCGAAAGCGACAATGGCGTGCGCCGGCTGATGAAGGCGATGCGCCATGATGTGCCGCAGGTCTCAGCCGCGGCCGCCCGTGCCGGCCTTGCTCCCGGCCAGGATGCCGTGGTGCAGGTTCTCAAGACCCTGCCTGGCGGCCATGGCGGCAAGCTTTCATTGGTGCGGGTATTGCGTGGTGCCCTGAAGGATGGCGCGGTGCTGCACGGCGAAGGCGGCCGCGAAGGCCGCATCGGCGGCATTTTCGCGCTGGCGGGCGACAAACAGATCAAGCGCAGCGCGGCATCGGCCGGCGATCTGGTGGCATTGGCCAGGCTCGAGCCTTTCGCCACCGGCGAGACGCTTAGCACGGCAAAGTCCGGCGGCGGCCACGCCAAGATCGAAAAGCTGACGCCGGTCTATCGGCTCGCGGTGGGCGCCGCGGATCGCAAGGACGAGGTCAAGCTCACCTCCGCCATCGCCAAGCTGTGCGAGGAAGATCCATCGCTGGTCTTCGAGCAGAATCCCGAAACCCATGACATGATCCTGGCCGGGCAGGGCGAGGTCCACCTCAAGGTCGCGGTGGAGAAGCTCTCAAGCCGTTATGGCCTGAACCTGGTCACCCGCGCGCCGCGGGTGCCGTATCGGGAAACCATTCGCAAACCCGCCACTTCGCGCGGTCGCCACAAGCGCCAGACCGGCGGCCACGGCCAGTTCGGCGATGTGCTGCTTGATATCGCACCGGCCCAGCGCGGCGCGGGCTTCACCTTCCATGACCGCATCAAGGGCGGGGTGGTGCCCAAGCAATGGATCGGCTCGGTGGAGAAAGGCGTCCAGGATTACATGAAATCGGGCCCGCTGGGCTTTCCGGTGGTGGACATCACCGTCGCGCTGACCGACGGTTCCTATCATACGGTGGATTCCTCCGATGCGGCGTTCCAGACCGCCGGCCGGCTCGCCATGAGTGAAGGCATGCCTGGATGCGCGCCCGTGCTGCTGGAACCAGTGATGCGGGTGATGGTGCATGTGCCCTGCGAAGCCACCGCCAAGGTCAATGCCCTGGTCAGCGGCCGGCGCGGCGCGCCGCTGGGTTATGATGCCCGCACCGGCTGGCGCGGCTGGGATACGGTGAACTGCGAAATGCCGCTCTCGGAAGTCTCCGACCTGATCGTGGACCTGCGCTCTTTGACGCAAGGTGTGGGAACCTACGAGATGGCATTCGACAGGTTGGTGGAACTGAGCGGCAAGCTGGCCGACACCATCGTGGCCAACCGCAAGGCCGCATAAACAATCAGACAGAAAGGGGCGCGGCCGAGAGGTTGCGAGACCAAATAAAAAGGGCCGGAGCAGCGATCAATCGCGCTCCGGCCCAGGATAACCTCGCTCAAGGGGGAAAGAGCGAAGTCTGCGCCGCCTTCGGGGGGAGAGAAGGGGCACACACTCCAGATGGTGCGTCCTTGCGCCGTTTCAAGGGCCGGGATAAAGCCCCTTCGGCGCCCGGCGTTATGTGGGCGATTTGGGAGCATGTCATGCGGTGTGTTTTGGGCGCCTTGCTGGCCGCCAGCCTTCTTGTCACTGGCGCGGCCGGTCAGACGCTCGCTCCCGGCAAGCCTGCCGGGGTCAGACAGGCCCGGATAAGCTCCAATACCGAAGCGCTGATGATCGGCGCTGGCGCAGCGATCATGGCGGGTGTGGGGATCGCGGTTTCCGGCGGCGCCCTGTCGGGTCCCAATACCGGCACGGCCATCCCCAGTCAGCCGCTCGTTGCGCCGACCACGACTGGCTGAGATTTAATACTGCCAGTCCTTGGACGACTTGACCGCAAAGTCGCGGAAGGCCGCGACGCGCTTGGACTGACGCAGGGCATCGGCATAAACCAGATGCACGTCGAAGCCTGGCGCCGCGACATCGGGCAGCACGCGCTCCAGTTCGGGATGATCGGCCGCCATATAGTCTGGCACGACCCCGATCCCCAGCCCCGCTTCCGTCGCCTGCAGGATGCCGGTGATGTTGTTGATGCGGATGACGCGTCCAGTGCTGCCGGGTTTGCAGTGCTTCTTGAAGGCCTCCAGCAGCCAGTTGATGTCGCGGATCTCCGGCACCGCCAGTTCGCCATAGACGATGATGGTGTGGTCGGCGATTTCCTCCAGCGATTTGGGCGCGGGATGCCTCTTCAAATAGGATTTCGCGGCATACATGTGATAGTGCACCGTGAACAGCTTCCGCTGGATCAGGTCGGCCTGCACCGGCGCGCGCATGCGCAGCGCCAGGTCCGCCTCGCGCTGGGCCAGATCCAGCTCCTTGTCATCCATCACCAGATGCACTTCCACGTCCGGATACTGGGCCAGGAATTCGCCCAGCCGCGGCAAAAGCCAATAGGCGCCGATGCCATGGCTGGCGGTGATGCGCAGGGCGCCGCGCGGCGCGTCATGCACGTTTTTCAGCGCCTCTTCCGCCGCCGCCAGCCGGCCGAGCACGTCGGTCACGGCAGTGAAGAGCAGCTCGCCTTCATCCGTCAGGGTCAGGCCGCGGGCGTGGCGCTGAAACAGGGGCGTGGAGATTTCCTCCTCCAGCGCGCTGATCTGGCGGCTGACGGCGGACTGCGACAGGCCCAGCGACTGGCCGGCATGGGTGAAGCTTCCCGCGGAGGCCACCGCGTGGAAGATGCGAAGCTTGTCCCAATCCATCTTGTTCCCCTGTCAGGCCGCGCTGAGCGGCAGGTCTCCCGAATGTTCGGCGGCTAGGAAGCGTTCGGCTTCCAGTGCCGCCATGCAGCCCATGCCCGCCGCGGTCACCGCCTGGCGGAACACCTTATCCTTCACGTCGCCGGCGGCGAATACACCCGCAACCGACGTGTGGGTCGAATCCGGCGCGGTCTTGATATAGCCGCTTTCGTCCATCTCCAGCTGGCCGTGAAACAGCCCCGTCGCCGGCGAATGGCCTATGGCGATGAAGAGCCCGTCCACCGTCTGCTCATGCAGCGAGCCGGTGATGGTGTTGCGCAAGCGGATGCCGGAGACGCCCTTGGGGCTTTCGCTGCCCAGCACTTCGGCGATCTCGGTGTCGTAAAGCACATTGATCTTCTTGTTGGCGGCAAGCCGCATCTGGTTGGTCTTGTCGGCGCGCAGCGTGTCGCGGCGATGCACCAGCGTGACGTGGTCGGCGAAGTTGGTGAGAAAGAGCGCCTCCTCCACCGCCGTGTTGCCGCCCCCCACCACCGCGACCTTCTTGCCGCGGAAGAAGAAGCCGTCGCAGGTGGCGCAGGCCGAAACGCCAAAGCCCTGGAATTTGCTTTCGCTGGGAATGCCCAGCCAGTTGGCGGAAGCGCCGGTGGCGATGATCAGCGTGTCGCAGGTGTAAACGTCGCCGCTGTCGCCCAGCATGGAGAAGGGCCGGCGCGACAGGTCCACCTTGGCGATGGTGTCGCTGACGAAATTGGTGCCCAGGGCGCGCGCCTGTTCCTGCATCTGGTCCATCAGCCACGGGCCCTGAATGGCTTCCGCAAAGCCGGGATAGTTCTCGACCTCGGTGGTGATGGTGAGCTGGCCGCCCGGCTGGATGCCGGCGATCAAGGTTGGCTCCAGCATGGCGCGCGCGGCGTAAATGGCGGCGGTGCAGCCGGCTGGTCCGCTGCCCAGGATGATGACTTTGGAGTGCTTGGCGCTCATGGCTTTGCTGTGCGGCTTTCGCGGGTCTGGCCATGTCATATGGTTATGGCCTCGGTTCCGGTCAAGGCAGCGCAAAAGCCAAGCCGGTGCATAAGCTTATCTTGTTCCGCTACAGCGCACGGTTCTGCCCGGTAAAGGGGCGATTCGAGAAATATTATTGCGGGACGCGCGGCCTGGCGTTAATGAGATGGGATAACCCCGACAGCAGGAACGCCGTGGACACCCGCAAGCTGGACGCCATTGACCTGCGCATCCTCTCCGAACTGCAGACCAATGGCCGCATCACCAATGTCGAGCTGTCGCGCCGCGCCAAGATCACCGCGCCGCCCTGCCTGCGCCGCATTCGCGCCCTCGAGAAGGCCGGCTTCATCAAGGGCTATCACGCCGAACTGGATGGCAAGGCGCTGGGCTTCGAGGTGACCGGTTTTGTCTTTGTCGGTCTGGCCAGCCAGAAGGATGCCGACCTCAAGCATTTCGAGGAAAGCACCCGCCGCTGGAAGGAAGTGCGGGATTGCCACATGCTGTCAGGCGAGGTGGATTTTCTGCTCAAATGCGTGGCGAAGGACCTTTCCGCCTTTCAAAGCTTCATCACCGACACGGTGACGGCGGAAAAGAATGTGGCCAGCGTGAAGAGCTCGCTGGTGATCCATGCCTCCAAGCAGGAGCCGGGCTATCCCATCGAGGTCCCGGGCTGACATATTTGCGCCAAACGGGTTGCACCAATCTTGATCAACAATCTTTCGGGGAGAGTGGGATAATGAAAAAGTTTTTGCTTCTGGCGGGGAGCGCCATTCTGGTTTCGACGATGGCGATGGCAGCAGCGCCGACCGCGAAAATGAAGGC
>DASXHL010000028.1:0-73832 GCA_036488555.1 Rhizomicrobium sp. | reverse complement strand
CACGCTTGACCTTGCTCTTCTTGCCCCACGGCAGGGAGAGCAACCAGTCGAGATAGTTGCGCACCACGGTGGCTTCCGCCGACATCGGCGACATGGAACGCAGCTTCTTGACCTCGGCCTGTGCCTTCTCGCGCGCTTCCTTGCTGAGCTTGGTCTTGCGGATACGGTCTTCCAGCTCGTTCATCTCGTCGCGGCCTTCTTCGCCTTCGCCGAGTTCCTTCTGGATCGCCTTCAACTGCTCGTTCAGGTAATATTCGCGCTGGGTCTTCTCCATCTGGCGCTTGACCCGCGAACGGATCTTGCGCTCGACCTGCAGCACGCCGATCTCGCCCTCGATCAGGGAGAGGATCTTCTCCAGCCGCTCGGTGGTGCCGAACGTCTCCAGCAGCGACTGGCGCTCGCCGATCTTGACCGACAAATGCGAGGCGACGGTGTCGGCCAGCTTGGCCGGATCGTCGATCTGGGCCACCGCCTGCAGGGTCTCGGACGGGATCTTTTTATTGAGCTTGATGTACTGCTCGAAGTTGGCCTTGACCGTGCGCATCAGCGCTTCGGTTTCCTGGGCCGAGGCCGGCTCTTCGGGAACCTTCTCGACGGTCGCCTGGAAGAAGTCGGTGCGCGGCGTGAAGCCGGTGACGCGGGCGCGCGCCTTGCCTTCGACCAGCACGCGGACGGTCTGATCGGGCAGCTTCAGCAGCTGCAGCACGGTCGCGAGCGTGCCGATGGTGTGCAGCCCCTCGGCCGTGGGATCGTCCTCGGCGGCATTCTTCTGGGTGAGAAGCAGAATCTGCTTCTCGTCATTCATCACTTCCTCCAGGGCGCGGACCGACTTTTCGCGGCCGACGAACAGAGGAACGATCATGTGCGGGAAAACCACGATATCGCGCAGCGGCAGGACCGGCGCGGAATTCGGGTCCTTGGTTTCAACTTTCTTGGTGGCGTCATCCGCCATTGGCATGCTCCTGCCGGCTTTACCGGCCTAACTCGGCTTCCCCAACTGGGCGAAACCTTCGACTAAAGAATCGCCCATTTGTCCAGGCCGACTCCGGACATAGTAAAGTGGCCCCCCTAATGGGGTGTTTCAAGGCAGTAGAAAGACTTACGGCCTTTGACTCCTGCCCGCCCACAAAAATCCTTGGGGAACCTGCGTTTTTCTGCCGCCCGTGGCGGATTTGCCCGTGTTCCGCAGGGGTCTTATCGTCGCCGGAAACCATAAGGGCGGGAGGATGATAATGCTGAACCGGCGGGATTTCACCTTGGGCATGGTGGGCGCGGCGGCGTTCGCCGGCCAGGCCCATGCGCAAAGCACTGTCCCATTCTACGCCAGCGTCGGGCCCAGGCTGAATCTCTATGCCCTCGATCCCGGCGCGGCGACGCTGACGCCAGAGGGCGGCGTCACCCTGCCCGCCAACGTCCAGTATGCCTGGCCGCACCCATCCGGCGCGTTCCTTTATGTCGCCGCCAGCAACGGCCCGCCCGGCTCGGGCCCGATGGGGGCGAGCGGCGCCGACAGGAACCATTACGCCATCGCCTTCAAGGTCGCGGCCGATGGCAGCCTGACCGAGCACGGGCCAAGGCGGCTTCTCACGGTCAGGCCACTCCACATCTCGACCGATCATGCCGGTCGTTTCCTGTTCATTGCCTACAACGTGCCCAGCCACATCACCGTCCACCGGCTGGAAGCCGACGGCACCATCGGCGAGGAAGTGGTCCAGACCGGCAATCCGGATTTCGGCATCTATGCTCACCAGATCCGCGCCACGCCCGGCGACCGGACGCTGACCTTGTGCAGTCGGGGCAATGATGCCACCGCCACCAAAGCGGAAGACCCAGGCCATATCGAGGTCTTTGGCTTCAAGGACGGCCAGCTCTCAAACCTGCAGTCCCTTGCCCCGCGCGGCAATGGCATCGGCTTCGGCCCCCGGCATCTGGATTTCCACCCCAATGGCCGTTTCGTCTATGTCTCGCTGGAGCGGGAGAACAGCCTGGCGGTGTTTGGCCTTGCGCCCGACGGCCGGCTTTCGGCCGAGCCGCTGTTCTTCAAAAGCGCGCTCACCGATCCCGATGGCAAGACAAGGCATCCCGGCCAGGGCGTGGGGCCGATCCATGTCCACCCGAACGGCCGCTTCGTCTACCAGAGCAATCGCGGCTCGGGCGTCACCGATGTTGATGGCAGGAAAGTCTCCAATGGCGGCGAAAACAATGTCGTGGTCTGGGCGATCGATCCCAGGACCGGCGAACCCAGCCTGATCCAGCGCGCCGAGGCGCATGGCTTTGAGCTGCGCACCTTCACCACGGACCCGTCGAGCAAGGTTCTGATCGCCGCCAGCACCACGCCGATGCTGATGCCGGACGGCAGCAAGGTCAGCGCCGGACTGTCGCTCTATCGCGTGGGCAGCGACGGCAAGCTCGACTTCGCGCGCAAGATGGACGTGGACACCGCGGCGGGCGTGCAGTTCTGGTGCGGCTGCCTGAACATGCCTTAGGTCTACGTCGTCATTCCCGCGTAAGCGGGAATCCATGTCAGCAGACGAAAGATGGATGCCCGCTTGCGCGGGCATGACAACTGGTGTGATGGGGCACGTCGGCTTAGGATGCCGACTTCTCGCGGGCTTCTTTGTCGGAGTAGGTATAAAGCGGCCGCGCCTTGCCTTCGACCACGTCGGCGGTGATCACCACCTCCTGCACGCCCGAAAGGGTCGGCAGTTCGAACATGGTCTCGAGCAGGATGCCCTCCAGGATGGAACGCAAACCGCGCGCGCCGGTCTTGCGCTGGATCGCCTTCTTGGAGATCGAATGCAGCGCCTCTTCCTGGAAGCGGAGCTTGACGCCTTCCATCTCGAACATGCGCATATACTGCTTGGCCAGCGCGTTCTTCGGACGAGTCAGGATCTCGATCAGCGCCGTTTCCGACAGGTCGCCCAGGGTGGCGAGCACCGGCAGACGGCCGATGAACTCCGGAATCAGGCCGAACTTGAGCAGGTCTTCCGGCTCGATCTCGCGCAGAAGCTCACCGGTGCCGCGCTCATCGGGCCCGCGCACATTGGCGCCGAAGCCCATGGAGGAGCCGGCGGTGCGCGCCGCGATGATCTTGTCCAGGCCGGCAAAGGCGCCGCCGCAGATGAAGAGGATGTTGGTCGTATCCACCTGCAGGAATTCCTGCTGGGGATGCTTGCGGCCGCCCTGGGGCGGCACGGAAGCGACCGTGCCTTCCATGATCTTGAGCAGGGCCTGCTGCACGCCTTCACCCGACACGTCGCGGGTGATGGAGGGATTGTCGGACTTGCGGCTGATCTTGTCGACCTCGTCGATATAGACGATGCCGCGCTGGGCGCGCTCGACATTGTAGTCGGCCGCCTGCAGCAGCTTGAGGATGATGTTCTCGACGTCCTCGCCCACATAACCGGCTTCGGTCAGGGTGGTGGCGTCGGCCATGGTGAAGGGCACATCCAGGATGCGCGCCAGCGTCTGGGCGAGCAGCGTCTTGCCGCAGCCGGTGGGGCCGATCAGCATGATGTTGGACTTGGCCAGCTCGACGTCGCCGTTCTTTCCCGAGCTGTTGATGCGCTTGTAGTGGTTGTGGACGGCGACCGAGAGCACCTTCTTGGCATGGCTCTGGCCGACGACATAATCGTCCAGCACCTTGAAGATCTCCTGCGGCGTGGGCACGCCCTCCTTGGATTTCATGAAGGAGGTCTTGTTCTCCTCCCGGATGATTTCCATGCAGAGTTCGACGCACTCGTCGCAAATAAACACGGTCGGGCCCGCGATCAGTTTCCTGACCTCGTGCTGGCTCTTGCCGCAGAAAGAGCAGTAGAGCGTGTTCTTGGACTCGCCGCCGCTGGCCTTGCTCATCGTCTTCCACCGGGCCCTTTCCGACCCTTTGCCCGCTCAGGGGCACATGGCAGCGTCTAGCCTAGACGGCTTATGCTGCTTTGCACAACGCTTGGGGGCGCCGAAGCACCCCCACTCCCCAATATTCGACCATGCTAGGGCCGCCGGGATCAAGATTTGTTTAATCCAAGCGGTCACGGAATTTGCCTGAGATTCCGGAACTTTAGGCAAAAAAGCAGCTAGCTCTGCGGGTTTTCAGGTTCCGGCCGGCGTTCCATCACCTGGTCGACCAAGCCAAAAGCCTTGGCTTCCTCGCCGGTTAAATAGGTATCCCGGTCCAGCATCTTTTCAATGGCTTCCACGGTCTGGCCGGTATGCTTGGCATAGATCTCGTTCAGCCGCTTCTTGAGCTTGACGATCTCCTGGGCATGGCGGGCGATGTCGGCCGCCTGGCCGTAAAAGGAGGCGGACGGCTGATGCACCATCACCCGGCCATTGGGCAGGCAGTAGCGTTCGCCCTTCTTGCCGGCGCAAAGCAGCAGCGAGCCCATCGAGGCAGCCTGGCCGATGCAATAGGTGTGAATCATCGGCCGCACATACTGCATGGTGTCATAGATCGCCATGCCCGCCGTCACCAGCCCGCCCGGCGAGTTGATGTACATGTGGATTTCCTTCTTGGGGTTTTCGGCCTCCAGGAAGAGAAGCTGGGCGGTCAGAAGGCTTGCGCCGTAATCCTCGATCGGACCGGTGATGAAAATCAGCCGTTCCTTGAGCAGGCGGGAATAGATGTCGAAGGCACGTTCGCCACGGGCGGTCTGCTCGACCACCATCGGGACCAAAGTGTTGTTATAGAATTCGGTCGGATCGGCCATGACGCGCCTCTTGATTCGTCGAAAGACAATAACCGGAAACTTTCCCGGCCCCGCTTAATATAGCGTTGAGCAGGTTTTTTACACCTACCCCCTCCGTTTCGGCCTGCGCGCCTTCGGCGCTTGGCGTTCGGTTGGCTTGGCCGCCAACCTCACCCTCGACTATCACGACCCAGCGGATGGTCGCGGCCCGCGAAATGCGGCGCTAGAGCAGGAAGGCCTAGGCCTTGGCCGGCTCGTCTTCCGGATCCGCGAACAAAGTTTCCTTGTCCACCTTGCGGTCATTGACCGTGGCCAGCTCGGCGATGAAATCCACCACCTTGTCCTCGAACAGGGGCGCGCGGATCTCGGCCTGGGCCTGGGGATTGCTGGCGTAGAACTGGAACACCTGCTGTTCCTGGCCGGGGAACTGGCGGGCCCGCGCCATGATGGCGCGCTGGACCTCGTCACCGGCGATGGTGATGCCGTTCTGCTCGCCCAGCTTGCCCAGAACCAGGCCCAGACGCACGCGGCGCTCGGCGATCTTGCGGTATTCGGCTTTCAGCTCGTCCTCGGTCTTGCCCTCGTCGGCGGCGGTCTTGCCTTCGCGCTTCAGCTCGTCCTGGACCTGGGCCCAGATATTGTTGAACTCATGCTCGACCATGGCGGGCGGCAGCGGGAAGTCGTGGGTATTGTCCAGCGCGTCCAGCACGCGGCGCTTCAGGTGCAGGCGGCTGGCGGCCTTGTAGTCATTCTCCAGCTGCTCGCGCACGCGCGTCTTGAGCGTCGAGAGATCGTCCAGGCCCAGCTTCTTGGCCAGCTCGTCGTCGATCTTCGTCGCTTCCGGCGCCTTCACTTCCTTGATGGTGACCTTGAACAGCGCGGCTTTGCCTGCCATTTCCGGCGCGTGATATTCGGTGGGGAAGGTCACGTTCACGTCGCGGGTCTCGCCCGCCGCGGCACCGATCAACCCATCCTCGAAGCCGGGGATGAACGTGCCCGAGCCGAGCGTCAGGCTGAAATCACTGCCCTTGCCGCCATCGAAGGGCACGCCGTCGATGCTGCCCTCATAATCGATCACCGCGACATCGTCCTTCTCGGCCGCGCCATCCTTGGTGGTGTAGTTGCGGACATTCTTGGCCAGGCGCTCCAGCGCCTCGTCGATATCGGCGTCGGTAATGTCGGAGGTCAGGCGTTCCACCGTCAACTTGGAGACATCGGTGGTGGTGAAGTCGGGCATCAGGTCCACGATCACCTTGAAGGTGAGATCGGCCTTGCCTTCGACCACATCCTCGACGCTGCCCACCGGCTCGACGCGGGGCTGCAGCGCGGGCTTGAGCTTGTTGTCGGAGATGGCCTTCTGGCTGCCCTCGTTGACGGCCTGCTCGACCACTTCGCCCATGATGGACTTGCCGAACTGCTTCTTGAGGAAGGAGACCGGCGCTTTGCCGGGACGGAAACCCTTGAGGTTGACGCGGGGCTTCATCTCCTCCAGCCGCGCATTGACCCGGCCCTCCAGCTCGCTGGCCGGAACGGTGACCGTGAACTGCTTGTGCAGGTCCTGGGAAAGGGTCTCGCTGATCTGCATGTCGAACGTCTCGCTTTATCTAAACCTATAACAATCCAGCCCTGCCGCGCGGCCCTCAAGCCGCTGACGCGCGGGCCGCTTGCCATTCGTCTGTCCCGCCACGGCGGGACAGACGAATGGTGCGGGCAGAGGGACTTGAACCCCCACGACTTTCGTCACTGGAACCTAAATCCAGCGCGTCTACCAGTTCCGCCATGTCCGCGATCCGCGCCCGGATTCCCGGGGAAATCCGCTTGGAAGCCGGCCCCTATAGCAGGGGTTTTGGGGGGTTGCTAGGGTTTCGGGCCAAACGGCTTCAGATAAGCCGCCACATCCCAGAACCGGCCGAATTTCCGGCCCACTTCCCGGTAAATCCCGATGCGCTCGAAGCCGAAGGACCGGTGCAGCCCGACCGACGCCTGGTTGGGCAGGGTAATGCCGCCGAATATGCGGTGAATATCTTCATTCCCCAGCGCATCGAACAGGGTGGCATAGAGCTGCTTGCCCAGGCCCTGCCCGCAGGCCTCGGCTGCCAGATAAATGCTGGCCGAAACCGTGGTGTCATAGGCGGCGCGGTCGTTGTAGCGGTGCGAACTGGCCCAGCCGAGGACGCGCCCGTCCCGCGCCGCGACAAAGCATTGATAGCGCCCTGTCGCCGCAAAACTGTCGAACCAGGCCTGGCGCTGTTCCAGCGTGCGCGGCTCGATGTCGAAGGTGATGGGCGTTTCGTGGACATAATGATTGTAGATGTCCAGCAGCGCCGGGAGGTCAGCTTGTTCGACACGGCGGATATCGGTCATCTGAGCCCCGTCAGCACCTTCGGCAGCATCTCCGGCAAGTCTTCCGCAATCAGGCCGGGGCCGAAGCGGTTGGCGGCGTCGCCATGCAGCCAGGCGCCGCAACAGGCCGCGTCGAACGCGTTCATCTGCTGGGCCAGCAGCCCTGCGATCAAACCGGCCAGCACATCGCCCGAACCGGCGGTGGCCAGCGTCGGCGGCGCATTGGCATTGATCACCGCCCTGCCAGCGGGCCCCGCGATCACCGTATCACCGCCCTTGAGCAGCACCACACAGCCGGCGCGTCTGGCGGCAGCACGCGCGGCCTCGACCTTGCTGGCGCTTTCATCCAGCAGGCCCGGAAACAGCCGCTCGAACTCCCCGTCATGGGGCGTCAGCACACAGCGTTCATGCAGGCGATCGAACAGCGCCTCGGGATCGTCCTTGAAAGAACTGATCGCGTCGGCATCCAGAACTACCGCCGCGCCGCTTTTCAACGCCACATTCGCCAGCTCGCGCGTCTCTCCGCCCACACCTAGGCCCGGTCCCAGCGCCACGGCATTGAAGCGTTTGTCCGCCAACAGCGCGACCAAGCCTTCCGCGCCATCAAACGGCTTGATCATGATGGCGGTGAGATGGGCGGCATTGACCGCGACGGCTTCCGGCGGCGAGGCGATACTGACCAGCCCAGCCCCCACCCTGAGCGCCGCCCGCGCCGCAAGCCTTGCCGCGCCGGTGGCATGGGCAGGGCCACTCACCACCACGCAATGACCACGCGCATATTTGTGGCCTTCGGCTTTCGGCCGGGGATAGTGCCAAAACACAGGCGTGTTCTCATGCAGCAGCGTATTCGCGGCCTCTGGCGGAATGCCGATATCGGCCACCACCGTCTCGCCGCACAACACGCGCCCCGGCAGCAGCAGATGGCCGGGCTTCTTGCGGAAGAAGGTCACGGTCAGCGCCGCCTTCACATACACCGCGCCCAGCGGCGCACCGGTGTCGCCCGAAAGCCCGCTCGGCACATCGATCGCCACCACCGGCAGATCATTCAGCGCTTCCACGACCTGGGCGGACGCACCTTCCAAAGGACGGGAAAGTCCGGCGCCGAACAGCCCATCGACCACGAGCCGGGCGCCGTCCAGCGCCTCGGGCGTCAGCGCGACGCGCGTGCCCTTCCAGCGAAGGGACATCTCTTTGGCGTCACCCTTGTGTTCGCTGTCCTGCGCGACGCGCACGGTAAAGCCGTATTCGTCCAGCAGTCGCGCCACCACAAAGCCGTCGCCGCCATTGTTGCCGGGCCCGCACAGCACCGTGACCGGACAGGGCTTGAAGCGCGCGACGATCGCTTCGGCCACCGCGCGGCCCGCATTCTCCATCAAGACCAGCGAAGGCACCCCCTGCGCCACCGCGAAGGCATCGGCCTTGCTCATTTCGCTGGTGGTGAGGATTTCCTGACTCATACGGTTGCGAAATATCTTTCCAGCCGTTCCAGCGCCTGCTCGATCAGGGACTGCTGCTTGCAGAAGCCGAAGCGCACAAAGGTGTCGGGTTCACCGCTCTTGAAGAAGGCCGACAACGGGATCAGGGCAACACCCGCATCGCGGATCAACCGCTCGCAGAAGGCAAAGTCCTTCTCATTGGTCAGTTTGGAAATGCCGGCGGTGAGGAAGTAGGTGCCTTCGCAGGGCTGCACCTCAAAGCCCATCCGTGACAGCCCGGCCGCCAGCACATCGCGGTTCTTCTGCAGCCGCTTGGTCAGCTGAAGCGGAAAATCCATCTCATGGGTCAGGCCGTGCGCCACACCTGCCTGCAGCGCCGGCGAGGTGGTGAAAGTGAGGAACTGGTGCGCCTTGGTCACCACGCTGACGAGCTCGCGCGGGCCCGTCACCCAGCCGACTTTCCAGCCGGTCAGGGAAAATATCTTGCCGGCCGAACCGATACGCACGCAGCGCGCACGCATGCCCGGCAGGGTCGCCAGCGGAATATGCGGTTTGCCGTCATAGACCAGATGCTCATAGACCTCGTCGCAGATCACCACTGCATCGCTTTCCTGGACCACCCGCGCCAGCGTCTCCAGTTCCTCGCGGGAAAAGGCGCGGCCGGCCGGATTGTGCGGCGAGTTGATCAGGATGGCGCGGGTCCTGGGCCCGATCACCGCGCGCAGGGCCGCCTCTTCCAGACGCCAGCCCGGTGGCTTGAGCTTGATCGCCTTGACCGTGGCGCCGGCGGCTTCCGCCATCGGACGGTAAGAGTCATAAGTAGGCTCAATCATCACCACTTCATCGCCAGCGCCCGCCATCGCCATCAGCGCGCCGGTCACCGCCTCGGTGCCGCCCGAGGTGATCAGCACCTCATCCTCGGGATCGAATGCCAGGCCGTAGAATTTGGCGGCATGCGCCGCGATCGCCTGACGCAGCGAGAGCAGCCCCTTGGACGGCGGATACTGGTTGGGACCGTCGATCAGCTGTTTGGCCGCGACTTCACGCAAGGAGATCGGCCCGTCCTGGTCGGGAAAACCCTGCCCCAGATTCAGCGCTTCATGCTTCAATGCCAGCATGGTCATATGTTGAAAGATGCTGGTGGGCAGACTGGAAAAGACAGGATTGGGCATGGGAGCGCGAACCGCAGAAAGATTGGGGATTCCGGCTTAAGGCTTTTCGAATGGTCGCGCCACGGGCCGCCTGCACGGTCCACGCGGCTTTTCGCGCCCCGAAAAACTGCCCGCTTTCTGTTCAAACTGCATTATCATTAGGCTATTTTTCGGCCTCCTTTTTAGCCCTTTGTTTAAGTTGTTGACTCTAATGATATTTTTTTCAGCCAAAACCGGCACAAGTCCTGCTAACTCGTTAACGGGTCGTCGCGCGCAGGTCACTGGCGCGCGCGGAGGAGAGCATGAAGAAAATCGAAGCCATCATTAAGCCCTTCAAACTCGACGAGGTGAAGGAAGCCCTGCAGGAAGTGGGGGTTCAGGGCATCACAGTCACCGAAGCCAAGGGCTTCGGCCGGCAGAAGGGCCACACCGAACTCTACCGGGGCGCGGAATATGTCGTGGACTTCCTGCCCAAGGTGAAGATCGAGATCGTCATCAACGAAGACCGTCAGGAAGCCGCGATCGAAGCCATCCAGAAGGCTGCGCGCACGGGCCGCATCGGCGACGGCAAGATTTTCGTCCTCAATGTCGAGGAAGCCATCCGCATCCGCACCGGCGAAACCGGCGCGGACGCGATCTAATCAATTCGGCCACCAAGAGGGGGTGGTAACGGAGCGTCGGCGCGAGCCGGAGCGACCATTAAACCAAGGGGCGCCGGCAGGAGCCGGAACTCCACCGAATAGGGAGCGTCCGCGAGAGCGGGAGCGACCATTAAACAAGTAACGTTGAAGGAAAGACCGACTATGGCCGACAAGAAAGCAACCGCTTCCGATATCCTGAAGTTGATCAAGGATAAGGAAGTAAAATATGTGGACATCCGCTTTACCGATCCGCGCGGCAAGTGGCAGCACGTCACCTTCGATCTGATGATGGTGGATGAAGACTTCCTGGACAACGGCACCATGTTCGACGGCTCGTCGATCGCCGGCTGGAAGGCCATCAATGAATCCGACATGTTGCTGAAGCCGGATCTGGACACCGCGGTGATCGATCCCTTCTTCGCCCAGACCACGCTGATCCTGATCTGCGACGTGCTGGAGCCCACCACCAACCAGCATTATGCGCGCTGCCCGCGCTCCATCGCCAAGGCCGCGGAAGCCTTCGTGAATTCGTCGGGCATCGGCGACACCACCTATTTCGGTCCGGAAGCCGAATTCTTCATCTTCGACGACGTGCGTTTCGACGTCGCCATGAACCACGGCTTCTATTACCTGGACTCCAAGGAAGGCTCCTACAACACCGGCACCGAATATCCGGAAGGCAATCTGGGCCATCGTCCCAAGGTCAAGGGCGGCTATTTCCCCGTTCCCCCGGTGGACAGCGAGCAGGACATGCGCGGCGAGATGCTGGCGGTCATGCGCGACATGGGCATCAACCCCGAAAAGCACCACCATGAAGTGGCCAGCGCCCAGCACGAACTTGGCTTCAAGTTCAACACGCTGACCAAGTGCGGCGACTACATGCAGATCTACAAGTATGTGATCCACCAGGTCGCCCAGGCTTACGGCAAGACCGCGACCTTCATGCCCAAGCCCGTCTATGGCGACAATGGCTCGGGCATGCATGTGCACCAGTCGATCTGGAAGGGCGGCAAGCCCCTCTTCGCCGGCTCGGGCTATGCCGACCTGTCGGACACCTGCCTCTACTATATCGGCGGCATCATCAAGCACGCCAAGGCGCTCAACGCCTTCACCAACCCGCTGACCAACAGCTACAAGCGCCTGATCCCCGGCTTCGAAGCCCCGGTCCTGCTGGCCTATTCGTCCCGCAACCGTTCAGCCTCGTGCCGCATCCCCTTCTCGCCGTCGCCCAAGGGCAAGCGCGTCGAGGTTCGCTTCCCCGATCCGGGCGCCAACCCTTATCTCGCCTATGCCGCCATGCTGATGGCCGGTCTGGACGGCATCGAGAACAAGATCCATCCGGGCGGCCCGATGGACAAGGACCTCTATGCCCTGCCGCCGGAAGAGCTCGCCAAGGTCCCGCAGGTCTGCGGCTCCCTGCGCGAAGCGCTGGACAGCCTGAAGGCCGATCATGAGTTCCTGAAGAAGGGCAATGTGTTCAGCCAGGACTTCATCGAGAGCTATATCGATCTCAAGATGGAAGAGGTGTATGCCTTCGAGCACACGCCGCATCCGGTTGAGTTCAAGATGTACTATTCGGTCTGATCGAAAGATCGGAAGGACTTACGGAAAGGCCGGGCATCAGCCCGGCCTTTTTGTTTTCCGGCCTCGCGTCGCGCTTGGACGCGCGCCGCGTCCATACGCTGCCGCTATGGACCGTTCGCCGGGACCGAAGGTCCACCGGACCTTCGGCTATTCCCCGGCTCACCTGCTTGTATCTAGTGTGTATATATACTATACACACTGCCATGACGCCTCGCGGTCCCCTGCGTTTTGGCCCGATTTCGCCGGCGGCGCCCGGTCCGCTCTATGAGCAGATCGTGAGCGCGGTGAAACGCGAGATCGCGGCGGGACGCTTTCTGCCGGGCGCATCCCTTCCTTCCGTGCGCGCGCTGGCGGCAGAGCTTTTGGTCAGCCTGATCACCATCAAGCGCGCTTACGAGGAACTGGAGCGCGACGGCATCATTTATTCCCGCCAGGGCCTGGGCACCTTTGTCGCCGACAGCGGCGCGGAACAAATCACCCGTGCCCGCCGTGAACAGGCCCGCGAAAGCATGGCCCAGGCCGTGCGCGACGGCCGCGCCGCCGGGCTTTCCGACAAGGACCTGATCGACTCGCTGAAGAAGGAACTGTGACCATGACAGATGCTGTAGCTCTCAAGGGCGTGACGCGGCGGTTGGGCAAGTTCGTGCTGGGGCCCTTGGACCTGGAAGTGCCGCGCGGCGGGGTGACCGCCCTGATCGGCCGCAACGGCGCCGGCAAGACCACGACACTCGATCTGGCGCTGGGGCTGGGCGCGCCCGATAGTGGCGCCATCGAGGTGCTGGGGCTGGCGATGCCTGCCGACGAAGTCGCGATCAAGCGCAAGGTGGCTTACGTCAATCCCGACCTGAACTATCAGCCCTGGGGCCGGGTCGGCCGGGCGCTGAACTTCCTGCGCAAATTTTATCCCGACTGGGATGACGCGCGCTGCGAACAACTGCTGGCCGATTTCGGGCTGGAGCGCGCCCAGAAGATTGCCACCCTCTCCTTCGGCGCCCGCATCAAGCTGTCGCTGGTGGCAGCCTTCTCGCGCGATGCCGAACTGCTGCTGCTGGACGAACCGACCACGGGGCTGGACGTCAACGCCAAGCGCACGCTGTTCGGCCTGATCCTGGATTTCATCAAGCGCGAGGACCGGGCGGTGGTGATCTCCTCCCATCAGCTCTCCGACCTGGAGCGGGTCGCCGACCAGGTCGCCATCATCGACAAGGGCCGGCTGGTGATCTTCGAACGCATGGATCGGCTGGTGTCCCGCTTTGTGCAGATCGATGCCCGCCTGACCACCGGCGGCGCCATGCCGGCGCTGGACGGCGTCCGCGCGCTTGCCCGCGACGGCGACAGGCTGCGGCTACTGCTGGACCAGGACACGGCAAGCCGTGAACAGCTCACGGCGCATGGTTTTGAGCCATTGTCGCAAACGCCGCTGACGCTCGAGGAAATCTTCCTGGGCCTGATCGCGCCCGAGGTGCGGTGATGAAAGGCAGTATTCGCAAGCTGGCTTTCGATCTCGCCTTTCGCTGGCTGCTTCCCCTTCAGATTCTGACGGCTTTATCGGCAGACTATTTCTATCTGTTCGACCGCCAGATCAGCGGCCTGATTACCGGCGGCGTGATGCTCGCCCTGCAGGGCAGCAGCACCATCAACAAGGTCGCGGTGTGGCGCACCTTGCCGGTCATCAACCGGGAGATCGGCCTGGCGCGCTGGTGGCAGATGACCGGGCTTCCCGGCGTCGCCATCGTCGTTGTCATGGCCGCCGCGCTTGTCCTGCACGCCGCAATGAACGCGATGGGATGGACGCATCTTCCCGTGCGGGCCAGTGCCTGGGAGTTCCTGCGCGGGATGCTGTTGCAGTTCTTCTATCCCGTCTTCCTCACGGTCTTTTCCCTGGCGACATACTTCGCGCGCACCAACCGTTCCCTGCTCGCCTATGCCGCACCTGTGCTGATCTGGACGCCATGGTTGCTGTTGTTTCCAGGCTTCGTTCCCCTTCCCGCACAAGACCGCTTCCTGTTGCTGGGAACAATCGGTGCCGGAACGGCTGTCATCCTTTATGTCACGGCCGCGCATTGGCCGCAGCCCGTCACCCAGCCCGTGCAGATAGAAGTGGGTCGCCGCGATGACCAGGCTGGCATTTCCACCCCGGCAGGCCGGGGCGGATGGTTCCTGCTCTACGGCATGGCGCTTGTCCGCGTGGCGATTGTGCTGCTCCCCATCATGGCCTTCTACATCGCGGTGATCGTGGCGCTGGACCTGCGCCGCATGATGCCCATGCAGATGCAGATGTTCATTCCTTTCATTGTGATCTCGCAGATCACTCAGTTCAACGGCACCGGACTGCGCCTGCTGCGCGCCCTGCCCGGTTCGGCCTTCGCGCTCACTGCCTATCTTTTTCTTCTGCCGCTTGTGCTGCTGGCAGCCATCACCGCCTTCTATTCACTGATGCTTGCACCCTGGCTGGCAGGAAGCGTACCGCAGATCGACATGCCGGCGCTGGCAGCGGTGCTTCTCGTCAGCGCACTTGCGCTGCCAGCCGCGCTGGCCGTCAGCCAGACCGCCATGAGCCTGATCCTGGTCGCCTCGATGGCGCTGGTGGCGCTGATCCAGTATGGCTGGGATTATCTGCCGGTACCCTGGAACGACGCCCGGCTGCTGGCAGGATTGATGCTGCTGGCGATTGGCATAGGCCTCTACTGGATGCATGCCCAGGTCAGCCGGGGCACACAAATCTATCGCTACCAGCCCTTTATGGCGCCGCGCTGGCGCGGCAAGGATTGACTTGAAAGTCATCGCGCAATCTTCCGGAAAGCCGGAACCGGTTTTCCGGGTTGCGCTTCAGGCTACTTGGCTGACGAAGCCCGAGGCCGCGCCCGCTCTTTCCGCCGGCAGGGTGACGAAGACCGAACAGCCCCTGCCGAATTCGCTTTCGATCCAGGCGCGTCCGCCATGGAGCTCGGCCAGCCCGCGCACCAGCGCCAGCCCCAGTCCCGTGCCGCCAGCCTGCCGGTCGAAGCGGTTATCCACCTGGTTGAAGGGCTGGAAGATGTTGTCGATCTTCTCGCGCGGGATGCCCGGGCCGTTGTCGCGCACCGTGATCTGGAAATCGCCATTGGCGGCGCGGCCGCCGATCACCTCGATTTTGCCGCCCTCCGGGGTGAACTTGACCGCATTGGACACCAGGTTGATCAGGATCTGCTTGAGCGCGCGCTCGTCGGCATAAAGCGCCGGCGCGTTGCTTTCCACCGCGATCACCAGGGTCTGGTCCTTTTCGCGCGCCCTGGTGCCGATCAGCTTGAGCGCGATGTCGAAGGCGCGGCCCGCTTCCAGCACATGCGGCGCGATGTCCATACGGCCGGCCTCGATCTTGGCCACGTCCAGCAGATCGTTGATCAGCGACAGAAGATGGGCGCCGGAGGCATGAATGTCGCCGGCATAGTCGCGATAGCGTTCCGAGCCGACGGGCCCGAAACATTCCTGGGCGATGATTTCCGAGAACCCCAGGATGGCGTTCAAGGGCGTGCGCAGCTCGTGGCTCATATTGGCCAGGAAGGATGTCTTTGATGCGTTGGCGGCTTCCGCCTCGAAGCGCTTGCGCAGGGCCTCGTCGCGGGTCTCTTCCAGCTCGCGCGCCAGGTCCTCGACCTTGAAGCGCAGGCGGGCATCCTCACCCATGCGCAAGACCAGCGGCCGGCCGGTGTGCCACATCTGGAAGGCTACGAAAGGCGCGACCGCGCCCATTACCATGTCGGTGACGGAATCGCCCATAAGAAAACGCAGCGCCGTCATCAGCGACAGCGGCATGAGGTTGGCGATGTACATGCGCATGTTGCTGCCGCGCGCCACCACCAGGCCCGCGATCACCGCCATGACGCAGGCGGCCAGGAACATGTGGTTCAGCTCGTTGCCCTTCTCCCAGCACAGCCAGGGCATCAATCCCCAGGCGACACTGCCGAAGGCCTGGATCATGATAAAACATTGCAGCCAGGAATCCGTGTCGCCTTCGCTGTCGTCGTAATATTGATACGCGGTGGCCATCAGGGCGCTGGCTCCCATCGCCGCGGCCACCGCCAGCGGCAGGAACAAGGTGTGGGCGAAACTGACATGGCCGAACACACCGGTGGAGGCGAGTATGGCGCAGACCGCCGCCCAGGCCGGCGAGGTGATGCGGGTATTGCGCGCCGACGTTGCGGCCAGCGCCAATTGCGCCTTCAAGACGCGCGGTTCGCTTTCCTGGTTCACCCTGAAGGCACTGAAAATCGACACGCCGGAACCCGCTTCTCCAACGGCCCATTATTGCTTCCGGCCCCTTAATAATTACTGATGTCTTGGAATTTCGGGCACCCCGCTTTTGGCCTCGCTTTTCAGGCTTAAGGAAAAGTAAAACAGGGTGGGCAGGACGCGATTCGCCATCTTCCCGACACCATATTCATCCAGATCAGACCGCAATGGCCAAGAACAGTTCCGACCTTTTTGAAACCGGCTCGTCCGCCTCCAAGGGCTATACCGCCAAGGACATCGAGGTCCTGGAGGGGCTCGAACCTGTGCGCCGCCGCCCCGGCATGTATATCGGCGGCACCGACGCCAATGCGCTGCATCACCTGGCGGCCGAGATCATCGACAATTCGATGGACGAAGCGGTGGCGGGCCATGCCACCCGCATCGAGCTGGAACTGAGGTCCGGCAATGTGCTGGTGGTGCGCGACAATGGCCGCGGCATTCCCATCGACCCGCATCCCAAATTCAAGAACAAGTCGGCGTTGGAAGTGATCATGACCACGCTGCATGCCGGCGGCAAATTCGACGGCAAGGCGTACGAGACATCCGGCGGCCTGCACGGCGTGGGCGCAAGTGTCGTCAACGCGCTGTCCGAATGGATGGAAGTCGAGGTCGCCCGCGACAAGCACGCTTTCAAATTGCGCTTCGAACGCGGCCATGTGGTCGGCAAGCTGAAGGACCTGGGGAGCGTCAACCGGCGCGGCACCATCACCAGCTTCAAGCCCGACGAGAAGATCTTCGGCGAGATCCAGTTCTCGCCGGCCCGGCTGCACCGCATGGCCAAGTCCAAGGCCTATCTGTTCCGCGGCGTGGAAATCCGCTGGATCTGCGACCCGTCGCTGATCAAGGACGAGACCCCGGCCGAGGACACGCTGAAATTCCCCGGCGGCCTGCTCGACTTCCTGAAGAGCGAGATCGGCAAGGCGCAGACGGTGACGCCGCGCGATTTTTCCGGCCGCACCGAGAACAAGGCCAATGAGAATGGGTTACGCGGCGCGGTGGAATGGGCCGTCACCTGGGCGCCGTCGCGCGACGCCTTCACCCGTTCCTATTGCAACACCATTCCCACGCCCCAGGGCGGCACCCATGAACAGGGATTGCGCAATGCCCTGACCAAGGCGCTCAGGGCCCATGGCGAGCGCGTCAACAACCGCAAGACCTCGCTGATCACTGCCGACGACGTGATGGATTCGGCTTGCGCGGTCCTGTCGGTCTTCATCCGGGAGCCGGAATTCCAGGGCCAGACCAAGGACAAGCTGTCCTCACCCGATGCGCAGCGCCTGGTCGAGAATGTGGTGCGCGACCATTTCGACCACTGGCTGGCGGAAAGCCCCAATGACGCCAGCAAGCTTCTCGACTTCGTCATCGACTGCGCCGAGGACCGGCTCAAGAAGCGTCAGGAAAAGGAAACCAAGCGCCAGACGGCGACGCGCAAGCTGCGCCTGCCCGGCAAGCTGGCGGATTGCTCCAAAGGCGCAGCCGATGGCACGGAAATATTCCTGGTCGAAGGCGACTCGGCCGGCGGCAGCGCCAAGCAGGCGCGCGACCGCGCCACCCAGGCCATCCTGCCGCTGCGCGGCAAGATCCTGAACGTGGCGAGCGCGGCGGCGGGCAAGCTGCAGCAGAACCAGGAGCTCAGCGACCTGGTGCAGGCTTTGGGCTGCGGCACCGGCGCAAAATACAGCGCGGGCGATCTGCGTTATGACCGCATCATCATCATGACCGATGCCGATGTGGACGGCGCCCATATCGCATCGCTGCTGCTGACCTTCTTCTATCGCGAGATGCCGGGCCTGATCGAAGACGGCAAGCTGTATCTCGCCATGCCGCCGCTCTATCGCCTCAGTCAGGGCGGCAAGACCGTTTATGCCCGCGACGATGCCGACCGCGAGCGGCTGCTCAAGAGCGAATTCCGCAGCAACGCCAAGGTGGAAGTGTCGCGCTTCAAGGGCCTGGGCGAGATGATGCCGGCGCAACTCAAGGAAACCACCATGCGGCCGGGTCACCGCACCCTGCTGCAGGTCCACATTCCGAGCGAGGACAGCAAGACAACCGAAAACCTGTTCGAGCGGCTGATGGGCAAGAAGCCGGAACTGCGCTTCCAGTTCATCCAGGAGAATGCGGAGTTTGCACGGGAAGCGGTGGACGTCTGACGCCACAGACGCGGCCGCTTGCTTTGGTCGCTCGTCCGTACGCGTTCTTCGCTGCCGCTCAGAACCTACGGACCGCGGCTACGCTTATGTCCGCATTGCCCAGACGTCGCTGATCATGCGTGGCGCGGGATTGGCGTAGGGATTGGGGAGCGCCTGCAGGCTGTCCGGGTCCAGCAGGATGACATTGCTGGTGTCATCGTCGTGAACCACTGGCTGGGCCGCCGCCGCGGCACTGGCATCCTTTTGAAGGATCGTTGCGCCCGCATCGCTTTTGGGCGGGTTGGCCGCATAAGCCGAGCTTGCAAAAATCAGCAGCGCCGCCGCCGCGAAGAAGAAAGATTTGCGCATCGAAGCCTCCGTGTTTCGAGCGTAACGCCCCAGCCACGGCGCTGGACCAATTGGAATCACGGCCTTTTGCCGCCGCCCGCGATATTTCGCATGAACGGGATCGGGCGGGTCTGTTTGGCGTTATGCGCCCTCATCCGGCCGGAACCGTGATCTTGCGAATGCGCATGGTCGCATCGCCGCCCTGGGACGGCACGCCCGCCGGCGCCCTCGCCTGCAACAGAACTTTGCCTTGCGGCGGCAAACCGCGCGTGATCCCGCGCAACAGGATCTCGAACGGCGCCGCTGTCGAAACATGAAGGGTCATGCGCATGCGGCCGCAATCCGGGGTGGCGCAGGTGATGCTTTCGACATCGCCCTCGGCCGGCGCCTCGAGGCCGGCGATGCTCAGCGATTTCAAACCGGCCTCTTGCGGTATCAGCAAGGCAACGGCATCGCCCGGCGCATTCAGGTCCAGGGTCACGTCCTGACCCTGGCGCGATATGCGCGCATCCGGCACGGGCAACCGCGCGCTGCCGGCGGGCGCGGTGTAACCGGTCATGGGCAGATGCTGCACCGTGCCTGAGAAATGCGCGGCACCCCGCAACGCGTCCGGCAGACGCGCGACCGGATCGGCCACCCACCAGGCTTTGCCGTCGCGCTCGACATAACGCAGGTTCAGGCGCTCGGGCGCCGTGCCGCTATAGGCCGGCATCAGCCCCGCCACCACTGCAAGCACCAGCGCCGCCGCCAGCGAAAGCGTGCAAGAAAGCCCGAAGCCCTGCGCCTTCTTCAGCAGCGGCAGGACCGTGATCAGGCCAAAGGCCACACTGACGGTGAACATCTCGTGCAGCCCAAGCCCCATCAGCTGCTCGCCGATCGCGGCAAAACCGATCCAGATCACGAGCGCCGGCAGCGCGGCAAGGAACAGCGCGGCCTCGCGTCCGCCCCGCACTGTCGCCAGCAACAGCGGCGCCGCGATCAGCGACGGGAACAGGAAATATGGCGCAGCACCCGGCATCCAGATCGCGCAGGCAATGGCAAGCGCGGACAGCCACAGCCAGCAGGCGATGGCACCGCAAAGCCGCGCGGTGAGGAGTGCCATGGCCCACACGCCCGACGCCAGCGACAGGCGCAGCCATATCGGCGTAGCGAAGGAGGGATCGGCATGGCCGCAAATCCATGCCGCGACGCCATGCAGCACAAAGCCCATGCCCACCGCACCAGCCAGCAGCAGCACCGGCATCAGCACGGCAGCGAGAGGCCTGGGCAGGCTGCGGCGTTCGCGCCGCGTGAGCAGGCCGGCGATCGCGATGACGGCGAAGGCCAGCACCGATAAAGGCAACGCCCAGGCGCTGGCCAAGCGCGGCAGCCAGCGCCCCAGAATGTCGAGATAGACCAGTCCATCGCTTCGAAGTTGTGCCGGCGCGGCACGGCGCAGGCCATCGGCCATGGCAAGCACATTGTCGCCCTGCTCCTGCAGGCTTTGTGGATCCAGATTTTCGCGCCGGTCCAGAGGCGTGTGATAGGCCGCGACATCACCGATGAAGGCGAAATTGACGCCAGGCAGGCCTGCCGCCAGGGCCGGCGTCAGGTCGGTGTCATTGGGCATGTATTTATAGATCGCGCCGGAAATGGACGAGGTCGCGTAATGCGACACGCCTTTGGCATAGAGATCGATCAGCCCCGCATCGCCGGGGCTTGTCTGGAACAGGAAGCTCGCGCCGCTGTCGCCGCGCACATCCGCATTCACCACCGCGCCGATGCTGTCCTGCGCTTTCCGTATATAGGCGGACGCGCCGAGCAGGCCCGGCTCCTCGCCGTCGCTGAACAGGGCGATGACGGGACGCCCCGCGGCCCTGCGCGCCTTCAACGCCCGGATGGTCTCCAGCAGCACCGCAATGCCGGAGCCGTCATCACCGCCGCCGGGCCCCGCCGCGACGCTGTCGCTGTGCGCCATCAAGAGCACGGCCTTGCCGCTGCCAGGAAGCACATCGGCGACGATGTTGGTTACGGTGGCGCAATTGACCTGGTGCCAGCGCGCCTCGCTGACACAGCTCATCTGGCTTTCCGCGCGGGCGCGAACCCCCATGCCAGCCAGTTCTTTCAGGATGCGGCCGCGCACCGCCGCCGCCTCCGGGCTGCCGACCGGATGGGGGCGCTCAGGTCCCAGCACCCGCCCCAGCGCCGCATCCGCCCGGGCCCAGGAAAAGACCGTGGCGGGCGCGTCGGCCGGTAGCGCCCGGGGCATGGACTGGCCATAAACCGACAACAGCCAGATGCCGACCACCAGCATCCCCAAACCCCAGATCCGACCCATACGCAAAAGCCCAAGTTCCCTAATCCGCAGTCTTACCTTGATTTTTTGGCAAATACCCCTATTTTGCAGTGCGAAAAGAGTCGGCCGCCATCCGGGCCGCCGGCCTAGGGCGCCACGTGTCGCGCCCCTTCTTCAGGAGCGTGCTACGACCAACGTGACGACCTCCGGCGCGGAAGCCGGAACAGACAAAGTTATTGAAATAACTCAAGAACCTTCGATACCTGATAGCCCCACCACTCAGCCGAACGGCTTTGAGGGGCTGGGGCTTTCCCCTGAAATCCTCAAGGCGGTGGCCGACAGCGGCTACACCACCCCCACGCCCATCCAGGCCCGGGCCATCCCCGAGGTGATTCAGCGCCGCGACGTGATCGGCATCGCTCAGACCGGCACCGGCAAGACGGCGAGCTTCACCCTCCCCATGATCGAGATGCTGTCCCGCGGCCGCGCCAAGGCGCGCATGCCGCGCGCGCTGGTGCTGGAGCCCACCCGCGAGCTGGCCGACCAAGTGTCGGAAAGCTTCGACCGCTACAGCAAATATTCCAAGCTTTCCCACGCCCTCCTGATCGGCGGCGTCTCGATGGACGACCAGGTCAAGAAGCTCGACCGCGGCGTCGACGTCCTGATCGCCACCCCGGGCCGGCTGATGGACCATTTCGAGCGCGGCCGCATCCTGCTTTCCCAGGTCAACATCCTCGTCATCGACGAGGCCGACCGCATGCTGGACATGGGCTTCATCCCGGACGTGGAGAAGATCTGCAAGCTCCTGCCCTTCACCCGCCAGACCCTGTTCTATTCGGCCACCATGCCGCCGGAGATCCAGCGGCTGACCGATCAGTTCCTGCACAATCCGGTGCGCATTGAAGTCTCGCGTCCCGCCACCACCGCCACCAACATCACCCAGGAGCTGGTGGACGTGCCCGCCAATGACTGGGCCAAGCGCGAGGCGCTGCGCCGGCTGATCCGCGAGGTCGAACCCACCCTTAACAACGCCATCGTCTTCTGCAACAGGAAGCGCGATGTGGATGTGGTGGCCAAGAGCCTGGCCAAGCATGGCTTCGACGCCGCCCCCATCCATGGCGATCTGGACCAGTCGGTGCGCATGAAGACGCTGGAGAAATTCCGCGGCGGCGAGCTCAAGATCCTGGTGGCGTCCGACGTCGCGGCACGCGGTCTGGACGTGCCCAGCGTCAGCCATGTGTTCAATTTCGACGTGCCCATCCATGCCGACGACTATGTCCACCGTATCGGCCGCACCGGCCGTGCGGGCCGCAGCGGCCATGCCTTCATGCTGGCCACACCCAAGGACGCCAAATATGTCGAAACCATCGAAAAGCTGACCGGCGGCAAGCCGCTGGCCCGCCGCTCGATGATGGATATCGAGGTGCGCGAGGATCAGCGCCCTCGCCGCGACCATGATCGCCCCGGACGTGGCGGCAAAGGCGGACGGGACCGGGGTAGCAAAGACCGTGATCGCGACCGCCGCCCACCAGGCGGCAAGTATCACGACCAGGTTGCCAGCATGGAGCCAGCGGAGGTGAACCCCGAGGCGATGCCGGCGGAGACCCCGCGCCCCCAGCAGCCCAAGCAGGAACGGCCCAGGTCGGAGCACAAGCCCCGCGCCGAGAACCGCCCCGGCCAAGAGAACCGCCCCGGCCAAGACAAGGGTCATGGCCAGCGCGATCGCCAGGCCCAACGCCCGGCGGCGGTGGACAAGAGCGAATTGCCGGCCTTCCTGTTCCGCCCGGTGCCGATCCGCAAGCGCGAACCCCAGGCCGATTAGGCGGGGCGCAGGCCCCGCAAAGCCCGGTTTTCTGCCTCGGCGGCCTTGAAACGGAACGCCATTTAACGCTTTCTACATAGCGCTGGGGTGAGACTGCCCGAAGTACGGGGACGTGTGACAGTGTTCAGACATGACCGCGAACAGGCCTTCGCCAAAACCGCACTCGCCTTGATGGGCGGTGCCGGTGTTGCCGCCACGCCGGAAAATTTCGAACTCTTCTACGCCTATGCCTCCGGCGAAAATCCGGCCATCACCCAGGTGATGGGCGCGATCATCGAATCCAAGCGGTCCTTCACGCCCGAGCTTCTTGCCGACCTGCGCCTGCGCTGCCTGTCGGGCGCGCACGCCGCCCAGGCGATGGAATCGCTCGGCGGCAATATGGGGACGCTGATTGATGACATCATGGGCAAGCTGGAAAGCTCGGCCCGCGATACCGCCACCTACAAGAAAGCGCTGTCGGCCGCCACGGGCGAGCTGGGCGGCGAACGCACGCCCGCCGACCTGCGCAAGCTGGTGGACGGGCTGATCGCCGCCACCCGCGCCATGGAAATCCGCGCCAAGAGCCTGGAAGGCGAATTGCAGGCCTCCTCGCAGCAGGTCAGCGAGCTTCGCAGCAAGCTCGCCGATGTGCGCAAGGAAAGCATGACCGATCCGCTGACCGGCATTGCCAACCGCAAGGCATTTGACGAGGCGCTGCAGGCGGCGGCCATAGCTGTCGTAGGCGGCGAAGACGTGAGCCTGCTGCTTTGCGATATCGACCACTTCAAGAGGTTCAACGACACCTGGGGCCATCAGACCGGCGACCAGGTGCTGCGGCTGGTCGCCTCGTGCCTGGCGGAAAGCACCAGGAACCGTGACACGGCGGCGCGCTATGGCGGCGAGGAATTTGCCGTGCTGCTGCGCGGCACCAGGCTTGGAGAAGCCACCCAACTGGCCAACCAGATCCGCGGCATGGTCGAAACCAAGAAGCTGGTGAAAAAGTCCACCGGCGACGTCCTGGGCGCCATTACCATTTCCATCGGCGTGGCCCAGTTTGCGCTCGGCGAGGCCGGCGATGCGGTCGTGCGCCGCGCCGATGCCTGCCTCTATGGCGCCAAGCATCACGGCCGCAATCTGGTGGTCAACCAGAACGATGCCCGTATGGCCGCGCTCGAGACCAGCGCAGCCTGATATTTTCTCGATCTCGGGCTATGCTCGCCGCCTGTCCGGCCGGAGCCTCGCATGCGTCAGACATTCGAATGCGCCTTCCTTGAGGCGCGCGGCAAGATAGCCATCGTCACTCTGAACCATGACGCCACCATCAATGCGCTTTCAACGGCAATGGTTGAAAGCGTGAATGCGGCGCTGGACATGGTCGATCGAGGCGGCTTCCGCGCCCTGGTCCTGACGGGCGCGGGACGCGGCTTCTGTTCCGGCGCCGACATGAAGGAATTGCCCGAGCGGCGCAAGGAAGGCGCCGGCCGGGTTCTGGAACGGCTGTTCCATCCCCTCTTCCGCCGCCTGCGCGATCTTTCGATGCCGGTCGTTACGGCGGTGAACGGGCCGGCGGTCGGCATTGGCATGAGCCTGGCGCTGATGGGCGACCTGATCGTGGCCTCGCGCACGGCGAGCTTTCTTCTTTCCTTCACCCGCATCGGACTGGTGCCCGATGGCGGCCTGACCTTCCTGTTGCCGCGCCAGATCGGGCTGGCACGCGCGCGAGAGATGGCGCTTCTGGCGGATCGGCTGACGGCGGACCGGGCGCTGGACTGGGGGCTGGTGAATTTCGTCGTCGATCACAGCCAACTGATGGATGAGGCGGAAGGCCTCGCCCGCCGCCTTGCCGATGGCCCCGCGGCCTTGCCGTTTACCCGCAAGCTGTTCTGGGACGGCGCGGGCTATGAAACCCAGCTTGCCCGCGAAGCCGCGGCCCAGGAGCTCGCCGGCGCGACGGATGACTTCGCGGAAGGCCTGGCGGCCTTTCTGGAAAAGCGCGAACCGCGCTTTAACGGCAAATGATCAGGCGTTGGTGGCCGGCGTGATCGACACCGATTCGCCGCAGCCGCAGGCGCTCGTCTGGTTGGGATTGTTGAACACAAACCGCGCGCCCAACTTCTCGCGCACGAAATCGAGCTCGGTACCGATCAGGAACAGAATGGCCTTGGGATCGATGAAGACCTTCACGCCCTTGTCTTCCATCACTTCCTCGAAGGGCTTGGCCTCCGAGGCGTAATCCATGGTGTAGCTCATGCCGGCGCAGCCGCCATTGGTCACGCCCACCCGCACGCCCAGATACTGGCCGGGCGCGTTGGCCATGATTTCCTGAATGCGCGTTGCCGCGGCATCGCTCAGGCGGACCGGCTTGGGACGTTCTCTGCGGGGTTTGGCTGACATTTCCACGGGCGTTTCCATCAGAACATGTTCAGTTCGAGTCTGGCTTCTTCACTCATGCGCTCCGGCGTCCAGGGCGGATCGAAGGTCATGTTGACCGTCACTTCGCCGATGCCTTCCACCTTTTGCAGTGCCGCTTTCACATTGCCCGGCATCTCGCCGGCGACCGGACAGTTGGGGGCGGTCAAGGTCATGTCCACCGTCACGTCCTTGTGATCGGAAACATCCACCTTGTAGATAAGACCCAGCTCATAGATATCAACCGGGATCTCCGGGTCGTAGACGGTCTTCAGCGCGATCACCAGCTTGGAGGTGAATTCGTCCAGTTCCTGCGGGCTGAGCGCGTGCTGCTGGGCGGCGTCGCTCATGTCGCGACCTCCTCCACTGCGTTCCCGCCCTCTTCCAAGGCATTTTTATAGGTATGCCACGCCAATGTCGCACATTTCACCCGCATGGGGAATTCGCTGATCCCGCTCATCACATCCAGGGTTTCGCGGTCGTCTTCCGACAGGCCTTGCGCGTCCTCGCCCTTCACCAGATGCAGAAAACCCTGCATCAGCTTTTCCGCATCGGCCAGGGCGCGGCCTTTCAGCATGTCTGTCATCATCGAGGCCGAAGCCTGGCTGATGGCGCAACCCTTGCCCTCGAACTTGATGTCGGCGACGCGCCCATCCTCGCCCAGCTTCAGATAGACGGTGACGCGGTCGCCGCAGAGCGGATTGTAGCCTTCCGCCTTGTGGCTGGCGTCGTCCAATGCGCCGTAATGGCGCGGATGGCGCGAATGGTCCAGGATGACTTCCTGATAGAGTTCCTTGAGCGCGCTATCCATGGTCGAATATCCCGCGGGCCTTGGCCAGGCCCGCAATCAGCGCGTCGATGTCGGCGCGCGTGGTGTAAAGCGCAAAGCTCGCCCGGGTGGTGGACGTCACGCCGAACCGTTCCATCAGCGGCTGGGCGCAATGGTGCCCGGCCCGGACCGCAACGCCCTCCCTGTCCAATATGGTGGCGAGATCATGGGCATGAATCCCCTCGGCCTCGAATGACAGGATCGCGCCTTTGCCGGGCGCATCGCCGATCACCCTCAGCCAGTTGAACTGGCGCACTTGCTCGCGGGCATAGGCGAGAAGATCGTGTTCGTGGGCGGCCACCGCCCGGCGGTCAAGGCCCATCATATAGTCTAGCGCCGCCGCCAGGCCCACGCTCTCGATGATGGGCGGGGTACCAGCCTCGAAGCGGGCCGGCGGATCGGCATAGGTGATGCGGTCGCGGGCAACCTCGCGGATCATCTCGCCGCCGCCATTGAAGGGCCGCATGGCCTTCAGATGCGCCCGCTTGGCATAAAGCGCGCCGATGCCCGTGGGGCCATACAGCTTGTGGCCGGTGATCGCGTAGAAATCGATGTCCAGCGCCTGCACGTCCACGATTTCATGCACCGCGCCCTGGCAGCCGTCGGCCAGCACCGGCACGCCCTTGGCATGGGCGCGGGCGATAATTTCTTTCAGCGGCGTCACCGTGCCCAGCACATTCGACATGTGGCTGACGGCCACCAGCTTTGTCTTGTCCGTGATGGCGGCGTCCAGCGATTCGATATCGAGCGAGCCGTCATCGCGCACATCGACCCAGCGCAGGACCGCGCCCTGGCGCTCGCGCAGGAAGTGCCAGGGCACGATGTTGGAGTGGTGCTCCATCACCGTCAGCACGATCTCATCGCCGGGCTCGATTTTCGGCGCCAGATATGAATAGGAAACAAGATTGATCGCCTCGGTGCCGCCCTTGGTGAAGACGATCTCATCCTCGCGCGCGGCGTTCAGGAATTTCTGGACCGTGCGCCGCGCCGCTTCATAGCGGTCGGTGGCGGCGGCGGAGAGAAAATGCACCCCGCGATGGACATTGGCATATTCGCTGGTGGCGAAATCGTGCATCGCATCCAGCACCTGGCGCGGTTTCTGGGCGCTGGCGCCGGAATCGAGATAAGCCAGCGGCTTGCCATAGACCTTGCGCGACAGGATCTCAAAATCCGCGCGCGCCCGGGTGACATCAAAGCCGCTGGCGATGTCGGATGCCGAAGGGATTTTACCCAGGACGTTCATGCCACCGCCTTCAATGCCGCCAGAAGCTCGGCGCGCACGAGTTCCCGCTGGTCAGTGTTGGCGATCTCCTCCACTGCATCCTCCAGAAAGGCGTGGAGCAAAAGCCCCCGCGCTTCGGATTCGGGAATGCCGCGGGCGCGCAGATAGAACAGCTGCTCCGCATCCAGGTCGCCCACCGCCGCACCATGGGCGCATTTGACGTCATCGGCGAAAATTTCCAGTTCCGGTTTCAGATCGGCTTCGGCCGTCTCACCCAGCAGCAGCGCCTTGGCGGTCTGCACCGAGTCACTGCCATTGGCGCCCTTGGCCACCGTCACCTTGCCCTGATAGACCGCGCGCGCCTGTGCACCCACGACATGCTTGAACAGCTGAGTGCTGTTGGTATCGCCATGGCTGTGGATGACATTGGTGGTGACGTCGCTGTGGCGCTTGCCATCCAGCACCGACACGCCGGAAAGATGCGCCTGCGCACCTGCGCCTTCCAGCGCGATCTCCAGTTCCATGCGCGAAAGCTTCGAGCCGAAACCGGCGAAATGCGCGCGATAGCGCCCGCCGGCGGCGATGCGAACATTGGCCTCTTCCACCAGAACGGCGTCGCCGGCTTGCGGAGATATGCGCACATGCTCGAGGCTTGCGCCCGCGCCGATCGCGATGTCAAAGCCGACATTACGGAAATCGGCTGCGCCCACACCTTCCAGCAGACTCAGCGAGGCGCCCTCTTCCAGCACCAGCACAGCCCGCACATGGCCCGGACCGGTGAAATCCAGTTTCAGCGCGTCAGCGATCACAGCATTCCTGGGGACACGGAAAGCGACGCCCCCCGCCGACAGGGCCAGGGATGCGGCGCTCATCACATTCTGGGTAGGACGGCCGATATGAGCGATCACCCACAGCGGCGGATTGGGTTGGGCGAGATCGAAAATCTCAACCCCGTTTGGCAGGTTGCCAACCAACCACTCCGCCATGACCGCGCCGAGCCCTTGCTCGCCCAATGCCGCTTTGAGGTCGGAATATTTCCATTCCTCGATGCGACGGTGCGGCACGCCATGGGAATGCACTATGGCGGCGGCCTCAGCTTTGCGATCGAGGTTCAGGGCCAAGGTCATGCCGCCTGCCCCACGATATGTTCATAGCCCCTTGCTTCCAGTTCCAGCGCCAGTTCCTTGCCGCCTTCCGCCACGATGCGGCCCTTGGCCAGCACATGGATGCGGTCGGGCACGATGTAATCCAGAAGGCGCTGATAATGCGTGATCACCAGCATGGCGCGGGAGGGATCGCGCAGGACATTCACCCCCTCGGCCACCAGGCGCAGCGCGTCGATGTCGAGACCGGAATCGGTCTCGTCCAGAATGGCGAGGCTAGGTTCGAACACCGCCATCTGCAGGATTTCCAGACGCTTCTTCTCGCCGCCGGAGAAGCCCACATTCAGAGCGCGCTTCAGCATCTCTTCCGAGACGTTCAGGCTCTTGGCCTTGGCGCGCACCAGCCGGAGCACGGCCACTGCATCCAGGTCGCTCTCGCCGCGCGCACGGCGCTGGGCATTCAGCGCGGTCTTGAGGAAGGTCATGGTGGTGACGCCGGGAATTTCTACGGGATACTGCATGGCCAGGAACACGCCCTTGGCGGCGCGCTCTTCCGGCGAAAGCTCCACCAGGTCTTCGCCATTATAATGAATGCTGCCTTCGGCGATGTCGTAACCGGCGCGGCCCGCCAGCACATAGGACAAGGTGGACTTGCCCGAACCATTGGGGCCCATGATGGCATGCACCTCGCCCGGCCGGACGGAAAGCGTGACGCCGTTCAGGATTTCCTTGCCATCCACGGCCACATGCAGATTCTTGATCTCAAGCATCATTCACCTTCCCAATAATCGGCCGCAACGAGCCGGCCGCGCGCCGAAAAGGTCGCGGTCGCACGGTCATTGTTCTTCACCCCGGCCCGCATGCCGATCTTGCCGGAGTCGGGATATTCGACGATGTCGAAGCTCTCATTGTTGGAGAAACCCAGATAGCGCAACGGTTCGCTGCCCGTGTTGACGATCTGATGCGCCCGACCGCCGGCCGGAGCACCCAGGCAATCGCCGGCCTTGACGGCCATGCGGTCATCGCCAAACCGGTATTCGCCCGCCCCCGACAGGATCACGAACATCTCATCGCTGCCGTGATGGCGATGAAACGGAAAAGCCGTCTTGCCGGGCGGCACCAGATGCAAGGTGCAGCCCAGCTTTTCCAGGCCCAGCCGCCGTCCAATCTCGCCATACTGACCGGCGAACTTTTCGCCATGCGAAAAGCTTTCCATCGTGAGCGCGTCGAGATTGACGAGGACCTGGTTCATCCCACAGTCCCTTCCAATGCAACCCGGTCCTGTTCGGTATAGCTGCCGATTAGCTCGATTTTTCCAACAATAGCGGCATTGAAGGCACCAAGCTCTTCCGCTGGTATCCAGTATTCTTCGTGCGTCTGGCCGCCAACAATCTTACGCTGATACTTCGCCAGACAATCGACCAGAACCTCAAAACGAGTGACAAAACCCAGCTTATCGCCAACCTTGGTGTTCCAACCCCGCGCGATCTGGATCGCGTATTCCTCGTTCGTCACCGGATAGAAAATCGGCTGATCCGGCAACCGCGGCGGGAAGCCGGTGAAGCCCGACGCCTCGATCAATTCCAGCTCTTTACTACCAACCGGACGATAGAGCGTGATCGTAGTCATCCCACGCTCCCTTCCAGGGAGATGCCCACCAGCTTCTGCGCCTCGACCGCGAATTCCATCGGCAGCTGCTGCAGCACTTCCTTGCAGAAACCGTTGACGATCAGCGACACTGCCTCGTCCTGCGGGATGCCGCGGGCCAGGCAATAGAACAGCTGGTCCTCGGCGATCTTCGACGTGGTCGCCTCATGCTCGATCCGCGCGGTCTTGTTGCGGCTTTCGATATAGGGGACGGTGTGGGCGCCGCATTCGCCGCCGATCAGAAGCGAGTCGCACTGCGTGTAGTTGCGCGCATTCTTCGCCTTGCCATAGACCGACACCAGGCCGCGATAGGTGTTCTGCGCCTTGCCGGCCGAAATGCCCTTGGAGATGATGCGCGAGCGGGTGCCCGAGCCCAGATGGATCATCTTGGTGCCGGTATCGGCCTGCTGATAATGGTTGGCGATGGCGATGGAATAGAATTCTCCGACACTCTCGTCGCCGCGCAGGATGCAGCTGGGATATTTCCAGGTGATGGCCGAGCCGGTCTCCACCTGCGTCCAGCTGATCTTGGACTTCCTGCCCCGGCAGTCGCCGCGCTTGGTGACGAAATTGTAGATGCCGCCCAGTCCGTTCTCGTCGCCGGGATACCAGTTCTGCACCGTGGAATATTTGATCTCGGCATTGTCCAGCGCCACCAGCTCGACCACCGCGGCATGCAGCTGGTTCTCGTCGCGCTTGGGCGCGGTGCAGCCTTCCAGATAGCTCACATAGCTGTCTTCGTCGGCAATGATCAGCGTGCGCTCGAACTGGCCGGTCTCCGAGGCATTGATGCGGAAATAGGTGGAAAGCTCCATCGGGCAGCGCACGCCCTTGGGGACGTACACAAAGGTGCCGTCGGAGAAGACCGCCGAATTGAGCGTGGCGAAGAAATTGTCGGTCACGGGCACGACCGTGCCCAGATATTTCCGCACCAGGTCGGGATATTCGCGGATGGCCTCCGAGATCGGACAGAAGATCACGCCCGCCTCGTTCAGCTTCTCCTTGAAAGTGGTGGCCACCGAGACGCTATCGAACACCGCATCCACCGCCACGCCGGCCAGCGCCATCTGCTCGTGCAGCGGAATGCCCAGCTTGTTATAGGTCTCCAGCAGCTTGGGATCGACCTCGTCCAGCGACTGCTTCTTGGGCGTGTTCTTCGGGGCCGCGTAGTAATAGGCGTTCTGGTAGTCGATCTTGGGGTAATGCACCCGCGCCCATTTGGGCTCGGTCATCGCCACCCAGCGGCGGAAAGCGCCCAGACGCCACTCCAGCATCCATTCGGGCTCGTCCTTCCTGGCAGAGATGTAGCGGACCGTGTCTTCGGTCAGCCCCCGGGGCGCACGTTCCATCTCGATATCGGTGACGAAGCCATATTTGTACTTCTCACCCAGCGCGGCGACCTGCTCACGGGTTTCAACAGCGATGCTCATGCCGCCTCCTCCTTGGAGTGGTTCTTCTGACTCTGGATGCGTTCGCACAGCTTGATGAGCGAAGCGACAGCCGCATTCACGTCTTCCATGGTCGAAGACCAGCCAAAGCTGGCGCGCAGCGCGCAAGCCGCGAGCGCCTCCTCCGTCCCCATGGCGGCCAGCACATGACTGATTTTCGTCTTGCCGCTGGAGCAGGTGGAACCGGAACTCATCATCACGCCATCCAGGTCCAGCGCCATCAGCGCCGTCACCGCCGTGACCCCCGGAATGGCGAAGCAGGAGGTGCTGCACAACCGGTCCTGTTTCCCGCCAAAGATAACGGCTTCGGGCGCGGCCTGCTTCAGCGCGATTTCAAAGTGGTCGCGCAGATGGGCGATGCGGGTGCGCTCGCCATCGCCATCGGCAAGCGTATGCGCGGCCGCGCCAAAGCCGGCGGCGCCGGAAAGATTTTCGCAACCGGCGCGCAGGCCCTTCTGCTGGCCGCCGCCCAGCATCTGCGGCTGAAGCGGAACGCCGTCCCGCAGCACCAGCGCGCCGGAGCCTTGCGGCCCGCCGATCTTGTGCGCCGACAGGACCATGTAGTCGCACAGTAGGAAATCCAGAGGGATCTTGCCGGCCGCCGGCACCGCATCCACCAGCAGCAGCGCGCCCGCTTCACGCACCAGCTTCGATACTTCGGCGATGGGTTGGACCACCCCGGTCTCGTTGTTGGCGGCCATCACCGCGACCAGCGCCCGCCCCTTGCCTTCGCGCAATTCCACGCGCAGGCCTTCCAGATCGATCACGCCGTCGGACGTCACGCCAAGGCGCGACACCCGTACCCAGGGGAAACGTTCGGCCAGCCGGTCGGCAGTGGCGAGAACCGAGGAATGTTCGATTGCGCTGACAAAGACGCGGGTGATGCGCACCTCTTCTTCCGCAAGCGAGCCTTCCACCGCGCCGAACAGCGCAAGGTCGTTGGCCTCGGTCGCGCCGCTGGTGAAAATCACTTCGGCGGGGCTGGCGCCGGCCAGCACCGCGACCTTTTCGCGGGCCTCTTCCATCACGGCGCGCGCGGCGCGGCCGCGCGCGTGGATGGAGGACGGATTGCCGCCCACCGCCAAGGCATGGGTAACGGCGGAAAGCGATTCCGGGCGCAGGGGAGAGGTGGCGTTGTGATCAAGATAATGCATGGCTACCGATCTGTTCAGGCGGCGGCGGTCTCGCTGTTGAGCACCGCATTGACGGTGGTTTCGCTGCTCAACACCACATTCATGTCATTGCAGGGCTGGGAGCGGCCCAGCACCCGCCGTTCCACCACATCGGCCAGCGACACCGAGGACAGGAAGATGTGGATCTGCTGTCCCAGTTCCTCCCACAGGTCATGGGTGACGCAGCGTGCCCCGGTCTTGGTGCAGCCCTTGGTGCTGCCGGTCTTGCAACGGGTGGCGGCGATAGGCTCGTCCACCGCCAGGATGATGTCGGCAATGCGCAGCTCGCCAGAGGGGCGCGACAGGCGATAGCCACCGCCGGGCCCGCGCACGCTGGTCACCAGCCCGCCACGCCTAAGCTTGGCGAAAAGCTGCTCCAGATAGGACAGCGAGATGTCCTGCCGGGCGGCGATATCGGCGAGGGCCACGGGACGCGGATCGCCTGGCGACAGGGGGTTGGTGGCGTTCCCGGCCAGGTCCGCCATCGCCATGACCGCATAACGTCCCTTGGTGCTCAACCGCATGAGAGGTTCCCTTCGGTAAAAGGCGTTTTTCCTTGCTCTTTGACCCCCCTCCCGGTGTAGAGAGGGCGCCAAGCCGGGACATCGCGCCAGCGCTGCCGGGGATATAAGGTTCCTGAGTAACTTGGTCAAGTATTCGCATCTTTTTGGTGGGTAATCCTGCAAGCTGCTGAAATATCATGATTTTTGAATGGCCCCAGCCTTCAAAAAATCCGAGTTACGCGCTTGCAGATACCTGTGGGGAAAAAGGAAGTCATGCCCGATATCATTCTGCCCGGATCCGCCGGCCGCATCGAAGCGCGCTATCAGCGCCAGAAGGCTGCCGGGGCGCCGATGGCCTTGGTGCTGCATCCACACCCCCAGTTCGGCGGCACCATGAACAACCCGCTGGTCTACGACCTCTTCCACATGTTCCACGGCCTGGGCTGCACCACCGTACGCTTCAATTTCCGCGGCGTGGGCAGAAGCCAGGGCAGTTTCGACAATGGCGCAGGCGAATTGTCGGACGCCGCCGCGGTGCTGGATTGGATGAACACACTTTATCCCAACCCGTCGAACGTCTGGGTCTGCGGCATCAGCTTCGGCGCCTGGATCGGCATGCAGCTTCTGATGCGCCGGCCCGAGATCACCGGCTTTGTCTCCATCGCCCCGCCGGCCAGCATGTATGACTTCGCCTTCCTGGCGCCCTGCCCCGCATCGGGCCTGATCGTGCACGGCACCAAGGACAATGTGGTGCCGGAAGCCGATGTGCAGAAGCTGGTGGACCGGCTGACGGCGCAGAAGGGCATCAAGATCACCTACAACAAGATCGAAGGCGCCAACCACTTCTTCGACAAGCACGAAGCCGATGTGGTGGAGACCGTCAAAGAGTACGTCTCCAATATGATGAGCAAACCGAGAGAGGGCAGATAACCATCTGTCATTCCCGGCTGAGCACCGCGATCAGCGGCGTGAGGGGAAGGGAACCCAGGTGGAGGGATCGGGCTTGATCTATGCACCTGGGTCGTTCACACGCTGTCGCTACGAACTCCCTCGCGCTTACTATCGTTCGCGCTCGCCGGGGATGACATCAGGGTTTGCGATAAAACTTCCCGCCCGTCATAGGCTGTTGCACACCTGTTGTCGTGGGCAACGACAGCGGCAGGCCTTTCTTCGCGCGCATGGCGAGATAGGCGAAGCCATGCGCCTCCAGCGCGTCACCGTCCCAGCCCGCCTCTTCTGCCGAAATCACCGGCGCGTTCACCCGCGCCTTCAGCATCGCCATCAGAGTCTTATTGTGGCGGCCGCCGCCGCTGACAATCCAGGTTTCAGCCGCATCGGGGAAATGCTCGCGCGCCCGCGCCAGTGAGGCGGCGGTGAAGGCCGTCAGCGTGGCGGCGCCATCGGCGGGCGAAAGCGCCTCGACCGCCTCCATGCCGAAATCCATCCGGTCCAGCGACTTGGGCGGCAGGCGTTCGAAGAATGGGTTGGCCAGCATCGCATCCAGCGCCGCGCCATCGACCTTGCCGGTGGCGGCGAAAGCGCCGTCTTCGTCCACCGGCCGGCCACTGTGGCGCTGCATCCAGTCGTCGATCGGCGCGTTGCCGGGCCCGGTGTCGAAGGCCAGGACCAGATCGCCCTTTATATAAGTGACTTGGGCGACGCCGCCGACGTTTACGATTACCAATCCCCCTCCGGCCTTCGCAGCGCGAGCGCTGCTACGGCCACCTCCCCCTTCCGGATGCTTCGCATCGAAGGGGGAGGCGAGCCAGCGCCGCGCCAGCACCGCGTGATAAAGCGGCATCAGGGGCGCTCCCTGTCCGCCAGCCTTCACATCGGCGCTGCGGAAATCATTGACCACGTCGATGCCCGTCAGCCGCGCCAGAAGCGCGCCATCGCCGATCTGCCAGGTCCAGTGCCGTTCGGGCCGGTGCAGGATGGTCTGGCCGTGAAAGCCCAGCAGCGAAACCTGGCCTGCCGACAGGCCGGTCTTCTGCAACAGGGCTTTCACCGCTTCGGCATGGGCTTCGGTCAGCAGCCGCTCGGCCTCGCGGACCAGTTGCGGTACCGGCGCGCCTTGCGCCACCGCGGCCGCCTCGTCCAATGCCGCACGCAGCAGGGCCCGGGTCTCGGACGCATAGGGCACGGTCAGGCCAGGCCCCGGCCGCACCACCTCCTCGCCATCGGTTTCCAAAAGGGCCGCATCCACGCCATCCAGCGAGGTGCCGCTCATCAGTCCGATGACTTTCTGGACGCCGGTCATTGTGGTATTTGCGCCTCTAAATAACAGTCATCTGAGACTACATCATGCAAACCGCACCGCAATTCCAGTCCGAATTCCTTCGCACCTTCGTGGCGCGCGGCGCTTTCTATGCCTGTTCCGAGCCGTCGGAGGAACTGGACCGGCTGTTCGCCACCGAATGCGTGACGGCCTATATCGGTTTCGACTGCACCGCGGACTCCCTCCATGTGGGCAACCTGGTGCAGCTGATGACCTTGCGCCGCTTGCAGCAGGCCGGCCACAAGCCAATCCTGCTCATGGGTGGCGGCACCACCAAGGCCGGTGATCCCTCCGGCAAGGACGAGACCCGCCAGCTGCTGACCACTGAACAGATCGAAGCCAACAAGCAGAGCATTCTGTCGGGCGTACAGCACTTGCTGAAGTTTGGTGACGGTCCCAGCGACGCCATCCTGGTCGATAATGCCGAGTGGCTGGACAAGTTGGACTATATTCCCTTCCTGCGCGAGGTCGGCCGGCACTTCTCGGTCAACCGCATGCTGACGCTTGAAAGCGTGAAATTGCGGCTGGACCGCGAGCAGCCGCTGTCTTTCCTGGAATTCAACTATTCCATCATGCAGGCCTATGATTTTGTCGAACTCAGCAGGCGCTATGGCTGCCGCCTGCAATCCTCCGGCTCCGACCAGTGGGGCAATGTGATATCAGGCATCGAGCTGGGGCGGCGCATGGACACGCCCCAGCTGTTCGGCCTGACCACGCCACTGATCACCACGGCGTCCGGGGCCAAGATGGGCAAGACCGCGGCCGGCGCGGTATGGCTGAACGCCAATCGCGTCAGCCCCTATGATTATTGGCAGTTCTGGCGCAACACCGAGGATGGTGATGTCGGCCGCTTCCTGCGCCTGTTCACCGACATGCCGCTCCCGGAGATCGCGCGCCTGGAAGCGCTTCGGGGCGCCGAACTGAACGATGCCAAGAAGGTGTTGGCGACCGAAGCCACCGCCATCCTGCATGGCCGCGAGGAGGCCAACAAGGCCGCCGACACCGCGCGCCGCGCCTTTGAGGAAGGTATTTCTGCCGAAGGCCTGCCCACCATCAACGCCAGATTGCCGGACGGAATCCTCAACCTTGCCGTGGCGGCGGGCCTGGCGGCGTCCAATTCGGAAGCACGCAGGCTCATCACGAACAATGGTCTCAAGCTGAACGACGAAGCGGTGAGCGATCCCAAGCTGACGGTGGAGCTATCCGCCCTGAACAGCGACGGCGTGCTCAAACTGTCCAGCGGCAAGAAAAAGCATGTGCTCGTAAAGCCCGCCTAATTGGCCTGCTGTCTGGGCGGCGTGGCCTGGGCCTGGGATTGCGGCGAGGCGGGATTGGGACGTGGCGTCGGATTGTTGGTCGGCGCGTCGTTCTTGGTCGGGATATGGCCCTGGAAAATGCGGCGCAGGATGCCCGGCGTGAGAATGGACAGCGGATTGGTGCTGATATTGGGCTGCTCCATGTTGCCGGTGGCGGAATAGGTGACGCCAAATATCCCCTCGCCCTTCTTGGAGGCCAGGAGGTCGCCCAGAAGCGGAATGTTGCTGATCACCGAATTGATCTCATAGGCGGGGATCAGCGAACCCTTCAGCGCCAAGGTGCCGTGCGGCCGGTCGATGTAGCCATCGGCGCTGGCACCGATGGCGCGTCCCACCGCGCGCGCACCGTTCACGCTCAGCACATTGTTCTTGGAACTGAAGGGGAAATTCCATTCCTCCAGGCTGATGCCGTCGCCACCCATCAGGTCGCCGATGCCGGTCAGCGAGCCGGCCGCGAACATCCGGCTGATCAGGGGCTGGTTCAGCATCTGGAAGTCCTTGACCGTCAACACCCCGGAGAAATCGGGTGCCGTGCTGCCGGGATTGGCGGGGTCGCTCGCCTGACCCGGCAGGGTAATGGTGGCGGACAATTGACCGCCGCGCATGCTTTCAAAAGCGAAGACACCCCGCGCCAGAAGCCCGGCGTCGCCGCTGGTGAACGTCACCTTGCGGCCGGTGGCGCTGGTTTCCAGGTTGGCGGCAAGCGGCGCGCTTTTCGATCCCATGGTGACATTGCCGCTGAGCGTCAGCGCCGACGGCCGGTTGCCGTAAAGCCCCATATCCAGGTTGAACGGCGCAATCGCCACACCACCACGCATCGCCAGCCGGTCGAGCTTCGCATCGATATGCAACCGGCCTTCTGGAATATCCTGGTCCGGCTGTGCGGCGGCCTGCGTGCCGCCGAGTTGCTCGCTGGAGCCGGTGCGGCCGATCTTGGAGCCATCCAGCGAGTGGCCGCGCAAGACATAGTCGCTACCGCCTGGTCCACGCGAAAGCTGGAAGGACAAGTCGTTCAGCGCGCCCATCCGGACCGATGACAGGTTCAGCAGCGTCAACTCGCCATTCCCGCCGAAAGTGGCGGTGCCGTTCACACTCAGCACCGGCCCGGAAATTCGGATGGTCTCATCCTGTACCGCATTGCCCGGTCCGAAATTCACGCCGATATGACCCGTGGCGCTCTGGCCCGGCGTTTTCTCCAGATTGACGATGGGCACCGACAGGCTCACGGGCGTGAAGTCCGCCGTCACATCGGCATGCAACAGACTGCCACGATGACCGGTCATGTCCGCGGTCACCGGCACGGTGCCGCGCAGGATGCGCTGCAGATTGATGTTGAGCGCAGCGCGTGTGGCCTCAGTCATGTTGCCCTTCACCGTCAGCCGGGTGGTTACAGGGTCGGGCGTCTTGAAATCCTCAGTCCAGTCCACGTTGAGCCGTGAATCCGCCAAGTCAACCACGCCCACTTGATGCAGGTGATTGTTGTCGATGTCGAACGTCACAGCGCCATCGGTCAGCCGCGTCTTGCCGCCCAGGGTGACGGCGAACTGGTTGACCTGCGCCTTTACCGAAATGCCCACCGCATCCACCGGCAGATCGGCCAGCATCGGCACCTGGAAGGCAAGGTCGGCGCTCGCCTGCCCGCCGGTCTGTCTGGGATCGATGCCGAAGCGGGTGGCATAGCCCAACGGCTTCATGTCGATCAGGGTCATGATATCGGGCATGCCGCCTTCCACATGGGCGTCGAACTGACCGACGGTGCCCTTCAGATGCAGGCTGGGGATCAGCGCCGTGCCGCGGCCAACGATCAGGGGACCGATCCGGCCGCCGGTGAAATTGGCGCGGAAGGTGTCGCCGGTCAGGATGGCGTCGCCCATCACCTGGGTGGCGTGGGTCAAGCCCTTAACGTAATTGCCCTCGATATTCTTCATGCCGAAGGTCAGCTTCACTGACTCTTCGGGAAGGATGTCCTGATCCATCAGGCCGGGCGGGAAATTCACCTCCGCATCCAGGGGGCCCATATCGCCCGCGAAAATATTGTTGTCGATCCAGTTGCGCGCACCACCCGCCACATTCAGCGGCCAATAGGTGAGAAGCTGGCGCACCGGCATGGCGGGGATGTGCGCCTTGGCGACGAGGCCCGGCGCGCCATTGTCGTTCAGAGTCACGGCGCCGCTGGCATCCAGCGCGAAACCCGGTGCGGTGATGCCGAATTTGGCGACATTGAACTGGCGCGGCCCCGTCAGATAATCGGCCTGAAGCGCCAATGTCTGATAGCCCACGGGCCTGGGCATTATGCCTGGCATGTCGACGGCGATGTTCCTGGCCGACAGATCGGCATGGACGCGAGTGAGCTTGCCATCCGCGCCATAGAAGAATTCGCCTGCGCCTTTCAGCGCCGCGCGTACCTCCTGAGCGTTGAGGTTGGCAGTGGTCAGCGCCAGATGGCCGTCCGTGCCGTCATAGCGGCCCACCAGCCTGAGACTTGAGATATGCAGCGCCTTGCTGGCCATCGCCGCCCAGGGAAACTCGCCATGGGCGGCGATGTCGAAGGCGGCATAGCCGAGTTTGGCGCCGTTATCGACCCGGAAGTCGGCCGAAGCGCTGACGACCACAGGAATATTCCTGATGCCATCGAAGAAATGCGAGTTCTCGCTCAGCGCGCGCAGATCCAGCCCCGTCACCGACACGCTGGCGCCGATCGGCCCATTGCCGGGCGGCAAAGTCAGCGAGGCGGTGACATGGCTCTTGCGCCCGGAGATCATCACGTCGGCGTTGAAGCCGGTCGCCATGGTCTTGCCTTGCGCGCGCAGCACCAGCGCCGCATGCGGCGCGGTCAGGTAAAGACCGGTGATCTCGTCATAAAGAGCAAGATTGGCGTCTTGCACTGCGAAGCTTTCCAGCGACGACTGCGTATTGCCATGGGCGTTGATCGCGTCGCTCAGGCGGCTGATCAGCTCGTTGTCGCCCTCGCCTTTCTCATTGCCCAGGCGCACGCGTCCGTTCTTCATGTGCACCAGGGTGAGCTTCACGCCCACCAGCGTGATGCGCTTGATCACGAACTGGCCCTCGAGGAACGGCGCCGCCGCCAGATCGATCGCCGCCTTGGGCGCACTGGCAACCACCTGGCCATGGCTGTCGTAAAGCCGCGTGCCCAGCACAACCAGATTGACCCGGCCCTGGTCGCGGCTCCACTCGATGGCCGCCTGATCATAGTCCAGGGCAATGCCAGGAAGCGCATCATGGATGGCGCCGGCCAGGGTTCCCTTGAGCGGGCCCAGCGACACCGGGCCCCACAAAAGTCGAAGTCCTGCACCAACTACGAAAAACACGATGGCCGCCGCCACCACGCCCACCAGAAGGCAGGCATGGCTTACATGATGAGCCTTGATAAAGCGGGCGAAAGGCAGCTTCACGTAGGGTTCTTCTTGCGGACCAACAGCACTATTACGACGGTTTCCCTCTAAAAAGGGCAAATTTTTCAGCCCTTTGGAAAGCGTTGTTGCATTGCGCCAACCCCGTCCGATGGGGTTAAATCCCGCCCGCTGGAAGGGGTTGGGAACCAAATGTCATTGGCGGCGGGCGACAAGGCCCCTTCTTTCAAGATCAAAACCGATGACGGCGCGACGGTATCACCCTCCGCTCTCAAAGGTTCGCCCTATGTGCTTTATTTCTACCCCAAGGACGACACGTCGGGCTGCACCAAGCAAGCTATCGGCTTTTCGGAAAGCCTCAAGGCTTTCGGCAAGCTGGGCATTCCTGTCATTGGCGTGTCCAAGGACAGTCTGGAATCCCACGCAAAGTTCCGCAAGAAACACAAATTGAAGATCGCGCTGGGTTCCGATCCCGAAACCGAAATGGCGCAAGCCTGGGGCGTGTGGGGCGAAAAGGCGCTCTACGGCCGCAAATATATGGGAATGGAGCGCGCCACGTTTCTCGTCGATGCCAAGGGGGTGATCGTGCAGGCTTGGCACAAGGTGAAAGTGCCCGGCCATGTCCAAGCCGTGCTGGAGGCAGCGAAATCGTTATGAAACGTCTGTTGCGCCGCCTTTTAACGCCGCGATTAACCTCACGCTCGTTTTTCTGGCACAAAAACGTGATGCCCGGTTCGGGCACGGCTGAAATGCCGGTTGGTGACGATATGGGCGTTGGCGAAACACAGGATTCCCTAAAAACGGCTCCGTTCCTGGAACGGGCCTGGACATGGCTGCACGCCACTTTTCCCGAACGCCAGATCTATATCCGCAGCGACGGGCGGGTGCAGTTCTTCACCTTCGGGCCTTCGCTGCAGGCGACCCTGGCCGGCCTGACCCTTATCTTCCTGGGCTGGGTGGCGTTCGCCACCGTCAATGTGATCTTCAAGGACCGCATCATCGCTGCCAAGGATCACCGTTATCAGCAGATGCAGGCGGCCTATGAGAACCGCGTCTCCGATCTGCAAATGTCCTATGACGAGTTGAACGGCGCGCTGGTCTCGGCCGAGGACCGGTTCAAGGCCACCGCTGACGGGCTCCAGGCCAAGCAGAACGCCATCTCGGGCTTCCTCAACCGCGCAAGCCAGGCCGAAGCCCAGGTGGGCCGCAACATCAACACCGCAGTTCCTGCCTCCGCCGCCATTGCACAGCCCCAGCCCGTCGCGCGTGGCGCTACGCAAGCCTCCGATGACCTGGACGTGGAGGCGCCGGCCGACGTCAATGCCGACGATGCCGGATCCTCCGCCCTGGTGATGATGCCGGGTCCGGCCCAGCCCCAGCCGCGCACCGCCCATCCGATGAAATCCAGCGCGCTGGATCATGCCATGCAACGCTTCGCCGCGCTGTTCCAATCCGTCACCGAAAGCGTGCACATCGCCACCCATCCGGTGCATAACACGTCTGCGGCCTATGCCGAGCATCCGGGCCTGCGCGCACTCGCGCTGCAGACCGATCGCGTCGCCAGGATCGGCCAGTCGGAAACGCTGCTGATGGCGAAGACCGAAGGCACGCTGGAACAAGGCGTGGGCGATTTGCGCAATGTGGTGCGCAAGACGGGCATCAATCCCGACAGCTTCGCCCGCAAGCTCGCCGTCCATGAAGGCATGGGCGGCCCGGAAATTCCGCTCGACCAGGTCCGGATGGAAGGCATTTCCGATCCCCAATTCACCCAGGCCTATCTCGGCGCCGCCGCCGTGCTGAACCAGCTCAACGGCCTTTCCGCCGCCATGAGCCATGTGCCGCTATCCATGCCTGTCTCGACCGCCAGCTTCGACAAGTCCAGCGGCTTCGGCGCCCGCGTCGATCCCTTCACCGGCCGCTATGCCTTCCATCCTGGCATCGATTTCGCCGGCCCCTGGGGAAGCGTGGTGCATGCCACCGCTGCCGGCGTGGTGGTGTTCGCGGGCAATCGTGGTGGCTATGGCAACATGGTGGAAATCGACCACGGCTATGGAATCCATACACGCTATGGTCACCTTTCCATGATCAGTGTGCGGGTGGGGACCAGCATCGCCCAGGGCGCCGCGCTCGGGCGGGTTGGCTCCACGGGACGCAGCACCGGCCCGCATGTCCATTACGAAGTCTGGTATGATGACGTCGTGAAGAACCCCAACAACTTCATCGAGGCTGGCCGCCATGTTCTCTAGCAAAAACAAAGATGCCGCTCCCGCGCCCCAACCGATGCTGGCTGCGCCGGCACCCGCTCCCAAGCGCGCCCGCGGCCTGTCGGCGCCCTCCATCATCAGCACCGACATGGTGATCAATGGCAGCATCAGCTCGACCGGCGACATCCAGATCGACGGCCGGGTGGAAGGCGATGTGAGGAGCACGGGCCTGGTCATCGGCGACAAGGCCGAGATCAACGGCGAAGTCCTGGCCGAGGACGTGACCGTGCGCGGCAAGGTCACCGGCCGCATCCGCGCCCGCAAGGTTCTTCTGGCCGCCACCAGCCATGTCGAGGGCGATATCCTGCACGAAGCCTTTGCCGTGGAATCTGGCGCCTTCTTCGAGGGCAATTGCCGTCACAGCGACAATCCCCTGGGCGATGGCCAGCCGATCGAAAACAGGCTGGCGCCGCAGCGTCAGATTCAGCCGGCGCCGCAGCCTGAACCTGCCGCGGAATCGAGCCTGTTCGCGCCGCTCAGCCCGGCCGCGACATAGACCGCGCATCAAATCCGCCGGCTGGCGCCGTCCTGCTGCTGATCGACCTGCAACTGGCGGTCGATCATCCGGATTGGGGTGCGCGCAATAACGCGCAAGCCGAACAGAATGTAGCACGCCTGCTGGCACACTGGCGTGCCAAGGGCTGGCCTTTGATCCATGTGCGCCACGATTCCACGCAAGCAAGATCCCACTATCGCCCGAAACAGAAGCTGCACGCCTTCAAGCCGGAAGCCCTGCCGCTGGCCGGCGAAACCATCATCGCCAAGACGACCAACAGCGCCTTCATTGGCACTGGACTGGAACAGATGCTGCGCCAGGCGGGTCAATCGGCCCTGGTGATCGCCGGTGTCAGCACCAGCAATTCGGTGGAAGCCACCGTCCGCATGGCAGGCAATCTGGGGTTCGACACCTGGCTGGTGGAGGATGCCTGCTTCACCTTCGCCCGCAGGGACTGGAACGGGGCATTGCGCAACGCTGAAGAAGTTCACGCCATGTCGCTAGCTAATCTCGACGGCGAATACTGCACCGTCACGACCACCGACGCACTGCTCTGACTATTCTCGATAGCTTAGCGCGGCTTGCCGCCACAGAGCGACGCGCCCGCGTCGCGACCATTAAGAAGTGGCCCTATTCGAGGTCTTCAATTTTCTCGCGCGGTTTTCCACCGACTTCCTGCGCCAGCGCCGCCGCCATGAAGGGATCAAGATCGCCGTCCAGAACATCCGACGGCGTGCGGCTTTCCACGCCGGTGCGCAGATCCTTCACCAGCTGATAGGGCTGCAGCACATAGGATCGGATCTGGTGACCCCAGCCGATCTCCTTTTTCTCGCCGACAAAGGCGCCGGTCTCGGCCTTCTTCTTCTCCAGTTCGATTTCGTAAAGCCGCGACTTCAGCATGTCCCAGCAGATGGCGCGGTTCTGGTGCTGGCTGCGCTCGGACTGGCTGGCGACCGCGATGCCGGTGGGCAGATGGGTGATGCGCACCGCGCTTTCGGTCTTGTTGACGTGCTGGCCGCCGGCGCCGCTTGCGCGATAGACGTCGATGCGCACATCCTTTTCGGGGATGTCGATTTCGATCGACTGGTCGATCACAGGATAGACGGTGACGGATGAGAAGGAGGTGTGGCGGCGTGCGTTGGAATCAAAAGGCGAGATGCGCACCAGCCGGTGCACGCCCGCTTCGGTCTTCAGCCAGCCATAGGCGTTGGGGCCCTTGACCAGGAGCGTGGTGGACTTGATGCCCGCCGCCTCGCCTTCGCTTTCCTCGATCAATTGCAGCTTGTAATCATGGCGCTCGGCCCAGCGCGTATACATGCGAAGCAGCATCGAGGCCCAGTCCTGGCTTTCGGTGCCGCCGGCGCCGGCATGGATTTCGATATAGCTGTCATTGCCGTCGGCTTCGCCCGACAGCATGGATTCCAGGCGCATCTGCTCGGCGCGCCTGCTGAGGGCCAGGAGAGCGTTTTCGGCGTCCGTCACCATGGCGGCGTCGTTTTCCGCCTCCGCCATCTCGATCAGTTCCTTGGCGTCGCGCAGTTCGTTGGTGAGTTTGGTGACGGCGGTGAGCGAGGAATCCAGCTTCTGGCGCTCGCGCATCAGCTTCTGCGCGGCCTGCGCATTGTTCCAGATCGCGGGGTCTTCGGCCTTGGCGTTCAGTTCGTCGAGGCGGCGGTTGGCGGCATCCCAGTCAAAGATGCCTCCTCAGCAGGGCAAGAGCCTGCTCAATGTCGTCGGCGGCGCGGGAGATTTCTGGACGCATAAGCGGGGTGATTAAGCGAAGAGGCCTGCAAAATCAATAAAGCTAATAAAGGCCCCCGGTACCCTCACCCACCGACGCCGGCGGCGTGGTAGACTGGCTGGCGCTGACGGTGCCCGGCGCGGGCGCTGCCGCGCCCACATCGTCGACGCCGGCGCCGGCCGCATTGGCCTCACCTGGCGCGGTGCCGGCCTTGAAGGCTTCCATGATGGCGCCGGGCGTGCCGGGCGGCACCGGAGTGCCGCTCTTCCAGTCCACCGGCACTTCCTCGATGCCAGGCGCGACGCGGAAGGGTGTGGGCGGCGCGTCCGCCAGCGCCTCCTTCATGAAATCGCGGAAGATCGGCGCGGCCACCGTGGCGCCCTGCTCCTTGGGGCCGAGCGTACGCGGATTGTCGAAGCCGACATAGACGCCGGCGGCGAGGTCGGGCGAGAAGCCGATGAACCAGACCGACTGGGCGTCCTGCGAGGTGCCGGTCTTGCCGGCGAGCGGCTTGTTGATCTGCGCGCCCACCGAATAGGCGGCAGTGCCGCGCTGGACCACGCCCTGCAGCATGGAGACGATCTGATAGGCCGTGCGCGGGTCTATGATCTGCTCGCGGGTGTCGGGCAATAGCGGCTCTTCCTGGCCATGCCAGTCGGGATCGTTGCAACCCTCGCATTTGCGGTTGTCGTGCTGCCAGATGGTCTTGCCGTTGCGGTCCTGGATGCGGTCGAGCAGCGAGGCGCTGATCTTCTTGCCGCCATTCACGAACTCCGAATAGCCGGTGACCATGCGCATCAGGGTGGTCTCGTAAGAGCCCAGCGAGTTGGCCAGAAGCGGCGGCAGCTTGTCGTAGACGCCGAAGCGGATCGGCAGCTTGACCACATTGTTCATGCCGATGGTGTAAGCCAGACGAACCGTCATCACATTGCGCGACAGTTCGATGCCGCGGCGCAAGGTGGTGTCGCCGAGGAATTCGCCCTTCTCGAAATTCTCCGGCCGCCAGATGCCCTGACCCGGACCCATGTCCATCTCAAACGGCGCGTCCAGCACCTTGCTCACCGGCGTGTAGCCCATGTCCAGCGCGGTGGCGTAGACGAAGGGCTTGAAGGAAGAACCCGGCTGGCGCTCAGCCTGCATGGCGCGGTCGAACTGGGAAGACGCATAAGAGAAGCCGCCCGACATGGCCAGCACGCGGCCGGTGTGCGGGTCCATCACCACGATGGCGCCATTGACTTCCGGCACCTGCCTGAGACCGAACTCGCCCTTCTTGGCGGGCGCCGGCAGCGGTTCAACAAAGAAGGCGTCGCCCGGCTTGACCACATCCTTGGGGCCGGCGGGTGCAGGCCCCCACACCGCGCCCGGCAATTGGCGGCGCGCCCATTTGTAGCCGTCATAGGTCATCACCCCGGTCGAGCCGTCGGGGAAACCGATGCTGACATTCTTGCCGTCATAGTCCAGCGCCGCCGCGATCCGCCAGGTGTCGATACCCGACTGATGGTTGGGATCGGACGCGAGTTTGGCCAGCGCTTCCTTCCAGTTCGCCAGATCGACATGCATCTTGGCGCCGCGCCAGCCATGGCGGCGGTCATAGCGCACCAGGCCGGAGCGCAGCGCGCCCACCGCATAATTCTGCAGCCGCGTATCCAGCGAGGCGCGCACCTGAAGGCCGCCGTCATAGAGCGCCTTGTCGCCATACTGCTTGTAGAGCTGGCGACGCACCTCCTCGACATAATAGTCCACGTCGGCGGCCTGGCTGCCCAGGGCGCGGGTCTGGGTGATCAGCGGCTCGGCGCGCGCCGCCTTGGCCTGGTCGTCGGTGATATAGCCGTTCTCGACCATTTGCCCGATCACCCAGTTGCGGCGATCGACGGCGGCTTCATGATGGAAGCGCGGATCGTAATGGCTGGGCGACTTGGGCAGCGAGGCCAGGAAGGCCACTTCGGAGACGTCGAGTTCGTCCAGCGACTTGCCGAAATAGTTCAGCGCCGCTGCCGCCACGCCATAGCTGTTCTGGCCGAGATTGATCTCGTTCAGATACAGCTCCAGCACCTTTTCCTTCGGATAGGTGGCGTCGATGCGGATGGCCAGGATCGCCTCGCGCACCTTGCGCGCCATCTTGAGGTCGGAATTGAGCAGGAAGCCGCGCGCCACCTGCTGGGTGATGGTGGAAGCGCCTTGCGGCCGGCGGCCTTGCAGCACCAGCCCCACATCCTTGATCGCCGCGCGCAAGATGCCGGAGGGATCGATGCCCGGATGGCTGTAGAAGTTGCGATCTTCGGCCGAGGTGAAGGCCTCCTTCACCAGCTTGGGAATGAAGGAGGCCGGCACGAAGATGCGCCGCTCATGGGCATATTCGCCCAGCACGGTTCCGTTGCCAGCATAAACGCGGGTGGTGATGGGCGGGGCATAGTCCTGCAGGGTCTGCACGCTGGGCAGGTCGCGCATCAGGGTGACGACCCAGAAAGCGGCAAAGCCGATCACCACCACGACCAGGGCGGCGGCCGCCAGGCCAAGCCATTTCAGGAGACGGGAAAAGAAATTCTGCATGGGAATTGGTGGTTTATACGGCTGTGGTGGTTAGCTTTAAAGACCCTAGCGAGAAGCTTGGGCAGGAAGCGGCGTAAACTGGGCATCCACCGCGTTGGCAATGGCCTCGGAAACCCGGCTGCGCCATGAATCCGTGTTCATCTGGGCGGCATCGCCGGAATTGGACAGATAGCCCAGTTCGATCAGCACCGCGGGAACATCGGGCGCCACCAGCACCGCCAGGCTGGCCGACCGGTGGGGGCTTCGGGCCAGAAGATCGGTCACCTGCCCCAGTTCCTTCAGCGCATTGGTGGCGAATTCCGAGGATTTGTTGCGGGTGTCACGCTGGGCCAGGTTGATCAGGATGGGCGCCACCGGATTGTTCTCGCCCGAAAGGTCCACGCCGGCGATCACGTCGGACTGGTTTTCGCGCCGGGCCAGTGCCGCCGCCTCGCGGTCGGAACGGCCATCGTTGAGGGTATAGATCGAGGTTCCCGTGGTGCCGGCATCCGGATTGGAATCCGCATGCAGCGCAATGAACAGGTCGGCGTGATCGGCGCGGGCGATGCCGACGCGCTGGCGCAGCGGAATGAAGCTGTCACTGTCGCGGGTCATATAGACGACATAGCCGCGCCGGCGCAGTTCGCGCGCAAGCTTCAGCCCTTCCGCCAGGGCAAGATCCTTCTCCATCAGCCCGTTGACGCCGATGGTGCCGGCATCCAGCCCGCCATGGCCCGGATCGAGCACGATGATCTTCTTGCCGCCGTTTTTGGCCGGCGGTGACTGCTGGGCGGCGATGAGCGCGGCCAGCTTCTCCGCATCGCTCTCTCGCTTCTTCAGGTCGGCAGGCCAGCCGGCCTGGGCGTCGAATTTGGGCCGCGTGGTCGGAAAAAGGTCGATCACCACCCGATAGCCGAAACCGGACGATGGCGGCAGCACCAGCGGATCGGACACCGACACCGGAGAATTCAGGTCGATCACCATGCGCGAATTGCCGGCGCGGAATTCGCCATAGCGATAGGACTTCACCGGGCCATAGCCCGAGGGTCTGGGCGGCGCGCCCAGCTTCCAGGATACTTCCGGCATATCGATGACCACGCGGTCGGGATTGGCCAGCGCGAAGGCGCGCAGGTTCACCGGATCGGACAGTTCGATCACCAGACGGGTGCGGTCTTCATGCTCGCCCATGCGCGCGCTCATCACGATGGGCAACGGGCCTTGCGGCTTGGAGCCGATACTGGGACCGGCGATCGTTTCGGGCATCGGCCTGGATGGCGCCAGCGGCAGGCTTTTCGCCGGCCCCTCGTCAGAGGATGAAGACTGATCATGCATCAGCTTGCCGATCGCGTCGTCGGCGCCAAGTGCTTCAAGGCCCGCAAGGCTCAGGGCCATGGCAAGCGACAGGATCGCAAGAGGGCGCATCACGGTTGAAACTCTGAGCCTCGAATCAGATGCGCGACTTTAGCACGGGCTTGGTTTCGCCCCGGCGCTTTTGCTACGGTGCCGAAGACGCAGGGGACGACAGATGTTTCTGGAAATAAAAGGCTTTCTGAAGGCGGAGGAAGTGGCGCGTCTGAGGGAGCTGGCCGGCAGGGTCCAGTTCGTGGACGGGCGCATTTCCAATCCCCATAACCAGGCCAAGAACAATCTGCAGGCAAACGAAGCCGATCCCCATTATGTGGAATCCTCCCGCATCGCGGGCGACGCCTTCATGCGGTCGGAGCCATTCCGCAATTTCGCCTTTCCGCGCCACATCGCGCCGCCGCTGCTCGCCCGCTACGAAGTGGGCATGACCTATGGCGCCCATGCCGACACCTCCCACATGCGCTTCGGCAATGAATTCCACCGCTCGGACCTGTCGGCGACGGTGTGGCTCAATCCGCCAGACAGCTATGACGGTGGCGAACTGGTGGTGCACCTGGGCACAAGGCCGGTCGTGATCAAGGGCGAGCCGGGCAGCCTGGTGGTCTATCCCTCCACACAGCTTCACGAAGTGACCCCTGTGCGCCGGGGCCAGCGGCTGGTCTCCATCACCTTCATCGAAAGCATGATCCCGGACGAATTCCTGCGCACACAGCTCTATGAGCTCAATGAAGTGGCCGCGATCGAAGGCCTGAAAATGAGCTGGGAGGGGCGCGTAAGGCTGGAAGCCGTGCGCAACAACCTCCGCAGGTTGTGGGCCCGATAAATTAAGCCATTGATATAAAAGGGGAAAGTTTTTACCGGCGGCAGCCCCCGGCCCGATCGGACCATTAATCGCTTGTTGAAACCCCGCTGGCACCCTACAAAAACTCTGCCGGCAGGCGTTCGCGATTCCCGCGGACTGCTCCGCCGCCCCTGACAGTGCCGCACGTTCCGCGACAAACGCGGACAGAGGGGTGCTTCCAGGTCAACTCCCAAGGGCCGAACGACCGGCCACCCGAGTACCATGACTGTCCGATTTGCGCTGCCCTCCGACGCTGTTCCGGTCTCCCTGACCGTTTCGATGGACGGGTTTGCGCGTGTTGCTTCCACTCACACTGCGCGCCGCTTCCTTTCGTCCGCCCATGACGGCGACCCAATGCGCGCGCGCCCCGGAGATTTCCATGACCAAACGCATGCTCATCGACGCCAACCACCCGGAAGAGACCCGCGTGGTGATTCTCGACGGTTCCAAGGTCGAGGAATTTGATTTCGAGGCCGCCTCGAAGCGGCCCCTCAAGGGTAACATCTATCTGGCGAAGGTGACGCGCGTTGAGCCGTCGCTGCAGGCCGCCTTTGTCGAATATGGCGGCAATCGCCAGGGTTTTCTGGCCTTTGCCGAAATCCATCCCGACTATTACCAGATCCCGATGGCCGACCGGCAGGCGCTGCTTGCCGAACAGGAGGCTGAGGCCCGCCGCCGCCAGGAAGACGATATCGAAAGCTTCGAGATCACCGGCACCCGCTCCCAGGGCGCAGAAGATGGCGATGCCGAAGACGAAGCCGAGGAGGAAATCGACACCGACGAGGAAGTCATCGAGATGGCGCCTCTGGTGCCGCTGGACGCGACCGCCGACGGTGAAGACGAAGACGACGCTTCCGACAGCGAAACCGGCGAAGACGAACATGAAGAGGTTTTCGTCAATCATGGCGGTGCGGTGGTCGAGCACGACCATGAAGACGAGCGGCCCGAAACCAAGCCTGAAGCAGCCAGCGCTGCCCTGCCCGATTATCAGGGCGATGCCCAGGTCGCCGCCGCCGAAGTCGCGGAAGAGAATGAGGGCGAGATCGAAGCCGTCAGCGTGGACGGTGAAACGCCGGAAGACCTGGCCGCGGAAACCGCCGAGGAGAATGAAGGCGCGATCGAGCCGGTGATGCTCGAAGGCGAAGCCCAAATCGCCGAGGGCCAGATTACCGAGGGTCAGCCCGCCGACGCGCAGGCCTTGCAGGCCCAGCGCCCGCCGCAGAAGTGGGTGCGCAGGAAGCATTACAAGATCCAGGAAGTGATCAAGCGCCGTCAGATCATCCTGGTGCAGGTGGTCAAGGAAGAACGCGGCAACAAAGGCGCGGCGCTGACCACCTATCTCTCACTGGCCGGCCGCTATTGCGTCCTGATGCCCAATACCCCGCGCGGCGGTGGCATCTCGCGCAAGATCACCAACGCCGCCGACAGGAAGCGCCTGAAGGCGGCCGCGCAGGGCCTGGAACTGCCCGAGGGCATGGGGCTCATCATCCGCACCGCGGGCGAGAACCGCACCAAGCTCGAGATCCGGCGCGACTATGACTATCTGCTGAGGCTGTGGGACACGATCCGCGAAAAGACACTGTCGTCGAACGCTCCGGCCTGCGTCTATGAGGAAGGCGACCTGGTCAAGCGGGTGATCCGCGACCTCTACAACAAGGATGTCCAGGACATCGTGGTGGAAGGCGACCAGGGCTTCCGCAACGCCAAGGACTTCATGCGCATGCTGATGCCCAGCCATGCCAAGTTTGTCCACCAGTACAAGGACACGGTGCCCCTGTTCCAGCGCATGCACATCGAATCCCAGCTGGATTCCATGTTCTCGCCCACCGTCACGCTCAAATCGGGCGGCTATATCGTCATCAATCAGACCGAGGCGCTGGTCTCGATCGACGTGAACTCCGGCCGCGCCACCCGCGAACATTCGATCGAGGAGACGGCGCGCAAGACCAACCTGGAAGCGGCCACCGAAATCGCCCGCCAGCTCAGGCTGCGCGACCTGGCCGGCCTGATCGTGATCGACTTCATTGACATGGAGGAAGGCAGGAACGACCGCGAGGTCGAAAAGCGCCTGCGCGACGCGGTGAAGAACGACCGCGCCCGGGTGCAGATCGGGAAGATCTCGCAATTCGGCCTTCTGGAGATGTCGCGCCAGCGCCTGCGCGCCGGCGTGATCGCCGGCTCGACCGTCACCTGCCCGCATTGCGCCGGCACCGGCCTGATGCGCTCCACCGAATCCACCGCGCTGCGCGTGCTGCGCGGGCTGGAGGATGAGGGCGAGAAGAACCGCGCCGCCGCCGTGACGGTGAAGATCGCCAACGAAGTTGCGCTCTACATCCTGAACCAGAAGCGCAGCGAACTGTCGCGCATTGAAACCGAGCACGGGATGACCATCACCTTCGATCCAAGGGAAGGCATGGTGGCCGGCAATTTCGAGATCGAGCGCACCAAGAGCCGCGATCCGGGCGATCGCCCCAGGCCGCATGCCGTGAGCATCGAGGCAGGCTTCGTGCCCTCCGACGAGCCGGAGGCGGAATTCGAGGAAGAGATCGAAGAAGAAGAGATCGAAGCGGAAGAGGCCGTGGACGAAACCGGCGAAGCCGAGGAGACAGCAGAAGGCGAAAGCTTCGAGCGCCCCGAGGGCTCGCCGCGCGATGGTGGCCGACGCCGCCGCCGTCGCGGTGGACGCGGCCGTGGCCGCGACAAGGGCCGCGAACGTGGCGATCGTCCCGACACCCAGGGCGATGCTGGCATCAGCGAAAGTTCCGAAGCCGCGCAAATAGCGGAATCGGGCCAGGCTGCCGCAGCCGATGACAACGGCCAACAGAATGGCGAGCAAAATGGGCAGCCCGTGGGCGAGAACGGCGAAACGCGCCGCCGCCGCCGCCGCCGCCGGGGCCGCCGCGGCGGACGCGACCGGGGCGCCCATGGCGACATCGCTCCGCAAGCCGAAGGCATGGAGCACCATCAGAGCGGCTTTGTCAGCGAAGCCGACCGTTTCGGCGCCATCCCCGACGAGATCGACACCACGCCGACCGACGACAAGCATGCGCCAGGCGCGCCGTCAGCGCCGGTCTGGTCGCTGCAGGACGACATTCCCGACACCACGCCCAAGGAAGAAGAGCCGGCCAAGAACGAGAACCAGCCCAAGAAGAAGGGGTGGTGGCAGCGTACGTTCAGCGGCGGTGAGTGAATTTCGCCTTGGGCACGCGGCGTATCGGCGAAGTCGCGTTACTGGTCCGTGAGTGTGACGACGCGATTGCGTGGTTCACCCAAAAGCTTGATTTCGTCCTGATCGCGGATGACCCGTTACCCAACGGAGAACGCCGGGTAACGGTCGCACCCGGCAATGGGCAGACCGCGATAAGGCTGGCGCGTGCCGAAAATGCGGAACAGGCCGCGCAAATTGGCAAGCAAGCCAAAGGGCGCGTTCTCTTTTATCTTCACACACAGGATTTTGCCCGCGACCATGCGACATTTCTGGAACGCGGCGTCTATTTTATCGAGGAACCGCGCCAGGAAGTTTATGGAACGGTTGCTGTGTTCGAAGACCTCTACGGTAACCGCTGGGACTTGATCCAGTACAGAGCTTGACCGCTCGACGCCTATGGCCCGGCCGCTCGCCCGAGCTGGCTTAGCTTTTCTTGTGAGCGAAGCGAACTAGAAAAGCTTGCCCCTCGCCGAGCGCAGCGAGGGAGGCGCGGCATTCGTCCATACGCTGTCGCTATGGACCTCGAAATGGTCCGTCGCTGGCGCCAGCGTCGTGCGACACCATTTCGTTCGCCTACGGCGAACCGCTACCTCATCGTCATTTCTGCGGTCACGCCCGCGCCATGGGCGCCGGGATCGGTCAGCGCCACACAGGCATCGGAACTGCACGAGATCATGTTCACCGTGTCATAGGGCGCGCGTCCGGTGCCGCGCAGGTCGCCGCGCTTGCCAAGCGGACGCCCGCCGACTGCTTCCAGCACCGCAATCATCGCCGCCGCGGTGCCATTGGGACCGCCAGCGCCCGCACCCGCCAGCGCCACCTGGCCATTGCTGGTGGCGATCACCGGCGCCAGGAAGGCGCTGGCCAGGCCCTGCTGGCTCGAAGGCGTGGTGGCCAGCACCACGCCGGTATTGCCGGCGGTACGTCCCGAACCGAAGGGCCCGTTGAGCGTCACCGCACAGGCCGCCGCCGCGCCGCTCGCATCGACCGCCGCGAACCCGGTCGAACCCATATCGCCCGGCACACTGGCGACGCCAAAGCTGCCCAGTGTCTGGCCTACCGCCGTTGCGGCGGCGTTGGCCGGGTTCGCGCGGATGGTGCGTGAAAGATTGTCCAGCATTGCGGCATTGAAAGCGCCTGCCCCGGTGCCTGTACCGGGAACATAAGCGGTGAAGCTGCCCATGGCACGCGCGCGCGCCGCACCTTGCACCGCCGCCGCCGCCGCCAGTTCCGCAGCGCTGATGCCGCCGCCAGCGCTCGCGGAATACGCCGCGATGTTGGCCGCTACCGTTCCCTTGTAGAAGCCATCGGCCTTGTACAGCCGGATCTGGCTTAGAGTGACGCCAAGCGGCACATTCCTGGTGTCGGCGCCCGCAATGCGTGGCTTTCCGGTTTCATCCAGGAACTCCGCAGCCAGCCCCGCATCGAGCCGCAGCGTATTCTGTGCCGCCGGCAGCCGCGCGGCCAGTGCCTCGGAAATCGGGAAGCCGGTGGACGCGAAGGCTTCGCCCGGCGCCACGATGCGCTGCCAGGGCAGCGCGCCGTAAATCCTGTGCATGGTGGCAAAGCCGGCTACCGCGCCCGGCAGCGCGTAATAACCACCAGCCTTGGGCGCCTTGGTCAGGAAATCGAACTCTGTCACCTGCCCGCCGGCGTCACGCACCAGGCAGATACCACCCGAGCCCAGCCCCGCCGCCACCGGATAGGTCGCGGTCAGGGTGAAGAACATGGTGGCGACCGCATCGACCGCGCTGCCATCATCGGCCAGGGCGGCCGCGCCCGCCCGCGCCGCCAGCGGCTCGTCCGCCACGGCGATGCCCGTTCGCTTGGGCTCGCTGACCATGCTGGCTGTATAGGACTTGGGCTCGTCTTCCAGACCGAAGGTTGCGGCGGTGTGATCACCCAAGCTGGTGACAGTCTGGCAGCCACCCAGCAAAAAGGCCGGCACGGTCAAAAGTGCGATCAGGCGTCGGGACATGAACAGGGTGTAATCCTTAGCTGGCGCTGCGGCAGGAACCCCTTATGCCCCAGTGCGGGCCACTTCGCTACAGTTTGACCTTGGCTGCGGCTGACCATAGGTTCTTCATTGGCATGGCGGTTTCGAAGTCCGCACATGCGGGGGTTTAGGGCGGGGCAACGGGAGTAGCAGGCTTGTCGCTGAAAACACCGAATTCGGCCGCGCGCAAAGCCCTCTTTGCCGCCGGTTTCGCTGCCGCCTTTCTCGCCTATGCCGCGCCTGCGCTCGCGCAGGGCGACGAGATCAGCATGCTGCGCGACACCGAAACTGAGGAAATGCTGCGGAGCTATGAAACGCCCTTGGCGCGCGCGGCGGGCCTGGATCCCGTGCCGAAAGTCTGGCTGGTGAACGGTCCGATCAACGCCTTCGCCTCTTATGGCGAGAACGGCGAGAACATCTTCGTCTTTTCCGGCATTCTTCTGTGGCTGCACACGCCCAACGAGCTGATCGGGGTGATGGCGCATGAGACCGGCCACATCGCGGCCGGCCATCTGTCGCGCGGCAGCTATGGCATGCAGAAGGCGATGATCCCCATGCTGCTGTCGCTGGTGGCAGGCGTGGGCGCGATGATCGCGGGCGCAGGCGAAGTCGGCATGGCGATCATGGGCATCGGCCAGGCCTATGCGATGGGCCAGTTCGCGGCTTTCACGCGGGTGCAGGAATCTACCGCCGACCAGATTGCAGCCAAGCTCTTGCTTGCCACGCACCAGTCGCCGATGGGCATGTATCACACCTTCCAGCGCTTCGCGAACGAGGAGGCGATGAGCGCCTACAAGATCGACAAGTTCGCCGTCGATCATCCATCCGGCCAGGATCGCGTCTTCGATCTGCAGGATATGGTAGATGCATCGCCCTATCGCGAAGTGCAGGACAGCCCCGAAAGCCTGCACACCTTCCAGATGGTGCAGGCCAAGCTGGCGGGCTATGTCCTGCCGGTGAAAGAGGCGCTGACCCGCTATCCGGAATCCGACACCAGCGAGCCGGCGCGCTATGCCCGCACCATGGCCTATCTGCGCCAGCCCAACCTCCAGAAAGCGCTGGCCACGGCCGACACCCTGATCGCGGAAGAGCCCAACAACCCCTATTTCTACGAAGTGCGCGGCCAGATCTATATGAGCATGGCCAAGCCGGCCCAGGCGATCCCCGATTACCAGAAGTCGGTATCCTTGCGCCCGCAGGCGCCGCAGCTGAGGCTGGCGCTGGCCACGGCCCAGCTTGCCACCGAAAATGACGGATTGGCCGCGCCCGCACTGGCCAACCTCAAGGCGGCAATCCTGATCGAGGACGACGATGTCTTCACCTGGTTCGAGACGGCGCAAGCCTACAGCATGCTCAAGAACGAACCGATGGCCAACCTGTCCACCGCGGAGGTCTGGTACAATGTCGGCGACATGAAGAAGGCCGTGGTGTTCGCCATGCGCGCGCGCTCGAAGTTGCCTCAGGGTTCGTCCGACTGGCAGCGGGCCAACGATATCATCGGCGCCGCCGCGCCGCTCGCCGCGCAGCAGCGGGGCTAAGGAGCAGACAAATGCGTGCTTTCGTGATCACGCTGGCCAGCGCGCTCAGCGGCGCGGCCCTTGCGGTCGCCATCATCATGGTCATGGCGGGAAATGGGCTGATGCCGATCAACGACCGCCAGATGCAGACCTATCTGATGATGCATCCCGAACTGGCGCCGGCGATGATGGGCCGGGCCCAGCAGCTCGACGACCAGAAGCAGGCCGCGGCCCAGGCCGCCGCCATGAAGAAGATGGGACAGGCCGCCTTCTTCGATCCGGCGGTGGCCTTCGTCACAGGGCCGGCCGACGCCAAGACCACTCTGGTGGAATTCTATGATTACGACTGCCCCTTCTGCCGCGCCTCCCTGCCCGCGGTGAAGAAATTCTATGACGCCCACAAGAGCGACACCCGCTTCTCCTTCATCGAATTCCCCATCGCCGACCTGCATGGACAAAGCGCGTTGGTGGCGGCGCGCGCGTCGCTGGCGGCGCGACGTCAGCCCGAACATTACATGGACTTCCATTTCACCTTGCTGGGTGAGGAAGGCCAGGTCACCGAGCAGATGATCTATGCCGACGCCGCGAAGGCCGGGATGGACGTGAACAGGCTCAAGGCCGACATGGCCGATCCGACCATCGAAAAGACGCTGCAATCCTCGATCGCGCTGGCGCACAAGGTGGGCGTGGACGGCACGCCGACCTTTGTGCTGAACGGCAAGTTCCGTCCCGGCGCGCTGGATGATGATACGCTGGCGTCAGAGATGAAAAGCTAATCTAGCCCAGCTTTCGGTCCCTGAGTTCTACGATGCGCCGGGTTTTAAGCGCTTTATATTCAGGCCGAAAGCCTTCTTTAGACTCCCACCATTTCAGCATGTCATCGAAATACTGAGCGTTCTTGCCCGCCATATATTCATCGAATTTTTCGACAAAAATCCCCATGCCTTCGCTGTCGCAATCGGGACAGGTTGGATATCGAGCCAACAACATTCCGGGAGGATAGCGCTCAAGACAAATAGTGCAGATCGTTTCGTAACCGAGTTTTTCCAGCTCGGCCTTCTTAACAACCGCACCTGTCTCTTGAGTTTCGATTTTTTTGCCGAAAGGCCACATTGTCTCGACTATTTCCCAATGCTGATCAGATAAGCCCGGTTAGCGGGCTGGAAGGATCCGCATAGGCCTTCTTCGGCATCCGGCCCGCGAGCCAAGCGAGACGCCCCGCCTCCACCGCCAGCTTCATCGCTTTCGCCATCTGCACCGAATCCTTGGCATGGGCGATGGCTGTGTTGGTCAGCACCGCGTCGCAGCCCAGCTCCATCGCCACCGCCGCGTCGGACGCGGTGCCGATGCCCGCATCCACTACGATCGGCACCTTGGCATCCTCGATGATCATCCGGATGTTCACTGTCGCCTGCATGCCCATGCCCGAACCGATCGGTGCAGCCAGTGGCATGATCGCCACCGCGCCCACATCCTCCAGCCGCTTGGCCATCAGGGGATCGTCACTGCAATAGACCATCACCTGAAAGCCATCCTTCGACAGCATTTCTGTGGCGCGCAAGGTCTCGATCATGTCGGGGTAGAGCAGCTTCTTCTCGCCCAGCACTTCCAGCTTGACCAGCGACCAGCCGCCCGCCTCGCGCGCCAGGCGCAGGGTACGCACCGCGTCTTCGCCGGTGAAGCAGCCCGCCGTGTTGGGCAGATAGGTGACCTTCCTGGGATCGATGAAATCCACCAGCTTGGGCTGGTTCGGATCGGTGAGGTTCACACGCCGCACGGCGACGGTGACGATCTCTGCACCGGATGCCTCCAGCGCCGCAGCGTTGTCGGCATAGGTCTTGTACTTGCCGGTGCCGATGATCAGGCGCGACGTGAAAGTCTTGCCCGCGATGGTGAAAGGCTTGTCCACGCGCGGAACATCCACCGGCGCATTGCCGCCGCCGATGAAATGCACGATTTCCAGCCGGTCGCCCGGCCCGACCTCGACCTGGTCATAGGTCGAGCGCGGCACGATCTGAAGATTGCGTTCCACCGCGATCTTGGCGGGATCAAGCCCCAGGCTTTCCAGCAGACCGCGCACATTCATGGGGCCATCCAGCCGCCGCGTTTCGCCATTCAGGGTGATTTCAACTGCCATGAGCCCTTATACCTTAAGCATTTCCGTATCTGTCAGGATACGATTATAAGGCGTGAATCGCCTGAGCCCACGGAAAGTCCATGGCCAAAAAGACCAAACAATCCAATACCTTACCCATACACATTCTAAACGGCCCCAATCTCAATCTGCTGGGAGAGCGCGAGCCGGAAATCTATGGCTACACCACCCTGGCCCAGATCGGAAAGATGTGCGCGGACCAGGCCAGCCAGTACGGTCTTGCAACCGTCTTCCATCAGTCCAACCGCGAAGGCGAAATCGTCGATCAGATTCAGGAAGCGCGCACCGGCGGCTCGGCCGTAATCATCAATCCCGCGGGCTATGGTCATACCTCGGTCGCCATCCTGGACAGCCTCCTGGCCTGCACCATCCCGGTGATCGAAGTGCACCTCTCCAACATCCACCGCCGCGATCCGTTCCGCAATCATTCCTACGTGTCCAAGGGCGCCACAGGCATCATCATGGGCCTGGGCGCGCAAGGCTATTTGCGCGCGATCGACGCCGTCGCTGAAATCCTCAAGGTGAAGAAATGAGTTCCAAGAAGAAGAAACCGGCCGCCAAGCCCATGGCCAAAAGCGAAACCAGGCCGGGCGTGGATGCAGGCGCCGTGCGCGAGCTTGCCAAGCTCCTGAAAGAAACCGGCCTCACAGAGATCGAGATCGAGCATAACGGGGCGCGTATCCGCGTCAGCCGCGGCGGCGTGGCTGCCGCCATGGTGGCGTCCGCGCCCGCCACGCCCGACCCTGTCGCCGCGGCACCGGCCACATCCCAGCCTGCATCTTCGGGTCCGCCGGCGGGTGCCGTGCCCTCGCCGATGGTGGGAACCGTCTATCTCGCGCCCGAGCCTGGCAAGCCGCCTTTCATTGCGGTGGGCAAGACAGTCAAGGAAGGCGACACGCTGTTCATCGTGGAAGCGATGAAGACCATGAACGCCATCACCGCGCCCAAGGGCGGCACGGTGAAGGAGATCACCGTCACCGACGGCACGCCGGTGGAATTCGGCCAGACCCTCTGCGTCATCGCCTGATGTTCGAAAAAGTCCTCATCGCCAACCGCGGCGAAATCGCGCTTCGCGTCATCCGCGCCTGCAAGGAGATGGGCATCTCCACGGTGGCGATCCATTCCACCGCCGACAATGAGGCGATGCACGTCAAGCTGGCCGATGAAAGCGTGTGCGTCGGCCCGCCGCCGGCGGCAGGGTCCTATCTCAACATTCCCGCCATCATCGCGGCCTGCGAGATCACCGGCGCCGAAGCCATCCATCCCGGTTACGGCTTCCTGTCGGAGAACGCCAAGTTCGCCGACATCATCGAGGAACATGGCCTGACCTTCATCGGGCCCCGGGCGGAGCATATCCGCATGATGGGCGACAAGATCACGGCCAAGCAGACGGTCAAGGAACTGGGCATTCCCACCGTGCCGGGTTCCGACGGCGAAGTCAGCGACAAGGATGCGGCGAAACTCGCCAAAGAGATCGGCTATCCGGTGCTGATCAAGGCCACCGCCGGCGGCGGCGGCCGCGGCATGAAGGTGGCCAAGAATGCGGGCGAACTGTCCTTCGCGCTTTCCACCGCCCGCGCCGAGGCCAAGGCCGCCTTCGGCAACGACACGGTCTATATGGAGAAATATCTCCAGAAGCCGCGTCATATCGAGATCCAGATCCTGGCCGACTCCCACGGCCATGTCGTGCATCTGGGCGAACGCGACTGTTCGCTGCAGCGCCGCCACCAGAAGGTCTGGGAGGAAGCCGGCTCGCCGGCGCTGAACGCACAGGAACGCGACGAGATCGGCGGCATCTGCACCAGGGCGCTCAGCCAGCTCGGCTATCTGGGCGCGGGCACCATCGAATTCCTTTACGAGGAGGGCCGCTTCTATTTCATCGAGATGAACACCCGCCTGCAGGTGGAGCATCCGGTGAGCGAGGCCATCACCGGCATCGACATCGTGCGCGAACAGATCCGCATCGCCACCGGCGCGCCGCTTCCCTTCACCCAGAAGGACATCGTCTTCGAAGGCCACGCCATCGAATGCCGCATCAATGCGGAAAATCCCTTCACCTTCCGTCCCTCGCCCGGCACCATCACCCAGTTCCACACCCCGGGCGGATTGGGCGTGCGCTTCGATTCAGCCATCTATTCCGGCTATCGCATCCCGCCCTTCTATGACAGCTTGGCGGGCAAGCTGGTGGTACACGCCAAAAACCGCAACGAATGCCTGCTGCGGCTCCGGCGCGCGCTGGACGAGCTGGTTGTCGACGGCATCGAGACCACCATTCCGCTGTTCCAGAAGCTGGTGCGCGAGCCCGACATCATCGACGGCGACTACTCGATCCATTGGCTGGAGAAGTATCTCGCCGGCCTGGAGCATTAGGTAAGCCCGCTTTTCTCGGCTAGGGTTCTCCCACAACACGATTGGGAGAACTTGTGCATGGGTTTCCTGGGCAAATATTCGCCGCAGATCCGCGGCGTCGTGCGCATTCTTGTCGGCCTGCTGTTTCTTGAACATGGATTGATGAAGATCGTGGGCTTTCCTGCGCCCATGGGACATGGCGCGCTGCCGCCCCTGATCTTGGCGGCCGGCATCATCGAACTGGTCGGAGGCGCACTTATCGCGCTGGGCCTGTTCAGCCGGATCGCGGCCTTTGTCTGTTCGGGCGAGATGGCTTTCGCCTATTTCATCGCTCACTTCCCCAGGGGCGTATATCCGTCGATGAACGGCGGCGAAGATGCCATCCTGTTCTGCTTCATCTTCCTCTATCTGGCAGCCGCCGGTCCCGGCAATTTCGCCATCAACGACAAGTAAGCGAATCTTGAGGGCCGCATTCCGCGGCCCGACGAGCAGCATCCGAAAGCTCCCTTCCCCCTTCGGCGCGAAGCGCCTGGAAGGGGGAAGGTGTCACAGCGAAGTGTCGGCACAGCCGACCTGAGCTGTGACGGATGGGGGTAAACAAAATCGACTTCTCGCGTTATTCTTTTGTCATGCACGGCACCCCGCGACTTACCCCGGAAATCCTGCTGCGCGCTTATGCCGAAGGCCTGTTTCCCATGGCGGAACGGCGCGCCGATCCCACCCTTTACTGGGTGTCGCCGGAAAAGCGCGGCATCATCCCCCTCGACACATTCCACGTGCCGCGTCGACTTGCCCGCACGCTGCGCACAGGAACCTTCACCGTCACCGCCGACCAGGCTTTCGCTGAAGTCATGGGGGCCTGCGCTGCGCCAGCGCCGGGTCGCGAGGAAACCTGGATCAACAGCGAGATCCTGCGCCTCTACACCGCCCTGCATGCGGGCGGCCATGCCCATTCCATCGAATGCTGGCAGGCGGGCAAGCTGGTGGGCGGGCTTTATGGCGTCAGGCTGGGAGCAGCCTTTTTTGGCGAAAGCATGTTTTCGCGGGTGCGCGACGCCAGCAAGGTGGCGCTGGTGCACCTGGTGAACGGCCTGGTACGCGGCGGCTTTGTCCTGCTGGATACCCAGTTCATCACCGCACATCTGGCGCGTTTTGGAGCCATCGAAATCCCGCGCCAGCAATATCTGGCCAGGCTCGCCGATGCGCTGAATCGCGAGGCCACTTGGCCTTTTTTCTGAATGACTTTCGCCTTTCTATAAATTTCCTCAAGGCGCCAAAAAATCCGCCGCCCTGGGTTATGGTCCCTCACCCCGCCCATCAAGGATCAGCAGGCATGCAGGCCAGACACGTTCCGACCATCAATGCCCGCTATTGGGCCGGTATCACCCTGGCCAGCGTATTCGGCACCAACATGGGCGATCTCTATGCCCATGACAGCGGGTTTGGCCTGTTGGGCGGCCTGCCGCTGCTGGCCATCCTGTTCGCGGGCATCTACGCCATCGAGCGCTTCGACAAGCGCAGCCATGATACCTATTACTGGCTTTGCATTATCATCATGCGCACGGGCGCGACCAACATCGCCGACTATATGGCGGGCCGCCGCGGCATGCATATCGACCGCATCACCCTGACCATCGGATTTGGCATTCTGCTTGCTCTCCTGGCCTGGTGGCTGGGGCGCGGCGATCGCCGGTCCGGTGACGCCGCCACATTGAAGACTGTGCCGAAAACCGATCCCGGCTATTGGTTCACCATGCTGACGGCCGGCATCTTCGGCACTGTGGCAGGCGATCTGTTTGAACATCTGTTCAACGAGGACATCGCCGCCATCGGCCTCGCCGTCGTTCTGGCCGTCGTGCTTCTGGCCTACCGCAAATTCCTGTTCAGCGCAGTGGCCGCTTACTGGCTGGTCATCGGCACCGCCCGCACGACCGGGACCGCGATCGGAGACTGGCTGGCCGAAAGCCCGATCGTGAATCTGGGCCTGCCGCTCTCAACCACCATCAGCGGCCTGGCCCTGGCTGCGGTCCTGATCCTGCTGCGTGGCAAGGGCACCAAAACCGTGCTGGCGGAAACACCGGCCTAGTGTCTCGCTCCGCCCCTCACGAATTCGTAGGCGTAAGGAATTTTGCGGACTGAGCAGGAGCGAGGAGCGATGCGGGCTAAAACGCCCGTGAGCGACGAGCGACGTATGCAGGACGCAAAATGACCACGCCTATTGGCCGGCGCCTTCCGGCAGGGCTTGAATATCTTCCTTGTCGGAAGAGTCCGGCGCCGCCACCTTCACCGCGGCGGTGGAATTGTTCGACGCCACCGCCGTGGCAGGCGCGTTGTTGCAGCTGATCACCCAAACGTCATAGAGCGGATGCTGCACCCCATTCAGGCCCGGGGTCGAGCCATACATCCAGCCCGAGAAGACGCGCCGCGCCGGCTGGTCCGGACGGTGATCGTCGATCTGCACAAAGGCGGTGGTTTCCGGCGTCTCGCTGGGCGGGGTGGAATAGCAGTAGCGCGCGGTAATGGTGAGGGTGGCGAACTTCACCGGCTTGCCGATCGGCGCTGTGATGTTGGTGGGCCGCCCGGTGATCTTTTCCAGACCACGCAACAGAAGCTGGGTGCCCCCTTGTGGCGGTGCGGGCGGCGGCGCTGTAGCCACGTCCTGCGCAGACGGGACAGCAGCATTGCCCGCAGATCCGGGCGCCGGTGCGTCAGCTGCGGCCGGCCCGGTCACGGATGACGGTGAATTGGGGATCGCCGGCGGCTTGGCTGCGGGCGGCGATATGACGGGCGGGGCGCCAACATTGGCGGCGCCTTGTGCCTGGCCTTGTGTTTGACCTTGGGCGACAGCAGCCGCGGCGATACCCAGCGGGAGAAGCGCCAGGGCTGAACGCCGCAGGAGCTTCACGGCCCTGCTCCAGGATCGGGCGCCTTCATCGGCGCAGCAGGCGCAGGCGCGACGGGCGCGGCTCCTTGCGGTGGCTTGGGCTTGGGCGGCTGGTTGGAAGTGTTTTCACCGCCCGCGAAACGGCCGACCAGGTTCATCACATCGATGGAGCCTTGCGCGTTGTCGAAGGTGGCGCCCGCCACCATCATCTTGTCGTCGCCGCCCGGCGTCACCGACAGATACTGGCCGCCCAGGAAGCCCGCCTGGGTCACCAGGATCGAGGAATCCACCGGCAGCTTGATGTCGTCGCGGATGCTCATGTGCACCGTGACCAGATAGGTCCTGGGGTCCAGCGTCAGGTCTGTGACCGAACCGATCTTGATGCCCGCCAGCCTGACATCGGTGCCCACCGCCAGCCCGTCTGCCTTGGCCAGCCGGGCATTGACCTCATAGCCCGACAGGCTGCCCGAACCGGTGCGGAAATAGGCGAAAGCCAGGAACGCCACCGCGACGGCGACAACCGCCGCGCCGATGAGGGTTTCGGCGACATTGTTCTGCTGCATAACGCGGGTGCTCATGAAAACCGTACTCTGATCAATCCGGCTTCCAGGCCTGATAATCGCCAGTGGCGGGGGGGCGCAAGCCCCCCTTGCTCAAGCTGCCGCCTGGCTTGTAGGCGCCGTCGGTGCCAGTCAGGTTGGGCTGGTGCGGCTTCTCAAAGCCCCGCACCTTGAGCGGCGCCTTGGTCGGCGGCTCGGCATAGGTGTGATGGAGCCAGCCATGCCAGTCGGGCGGCACGCGGCTGGCCTCGACAGTGCCGTTATAGACGACCCAGCGGCGCGATCCGTCCTTGTTCTGATAATAGCGGTTGCCGAAATCATCGGTCCCTACCGGCGTTCCTGACAGCCAGGTGGTCAACAGCGTTCCCCAAGTCGCGGAGTTCCACCAAGAAAAGGTCGTCTTCAGAAAGGACATGGGAAAAGGCCCAAAGGGACTCGAAGGCGGGACTATAGGGGGTTAGCGCCTCGTTCGCCAATGCTGCAAAGCGCGGTTGCCGTCGCAAGACTCGTGATCCAGGCATTTGTCCACAAAGCGTCCAAAGACCTCCATGACGTTGTGATGAAATCTCGCGAAAAATATTTCAGCGCCTTAATCTATGACCCGCTTGACTCGCGGCTTTTTGGCCGGTTGCCAGCTACCACATCTAGTGGATTAAGACTTCAACAACCACTATCTGCTTGCACCCCCCGTCAGCGCGCCCCATAGTTAGGGTCAGTCGCTGCTCGCGACCACCAAATCTGGCGGACCGAACTCAACCCGGCTGCGGAGGAACCCTCCCGCAGGCCCGGGTGAACTGTCCCCGAAATGGCGGTCGGGACAGGCGGCGGGGCCAGTCAATTTTTGGGGAAACCGCCATGCGCATTCGCCGTCATTTCACGGTCGAGGGTCATTCGCCCTATGAGGGCATCGCCTTCAAAACCGCCGCCAGCGAGATCCGCAACCCCGACGGTTCCATCGTCTTCGCCCAGGGCGATATCGAAGTGCCGGAAGGCTGGAGCCAGGTCGCCAGCGACGTGCTGGCGCAGAAATATTTCCGCAAGGCCGGTATCCCGAAAACCCTGAAGGCGGTCGCCGAAGAAGGCGTGCCGGACTTCCTCTGGAGGAAGCAGGCGGTGGGCAAGGACACCACCGGCGAGAAATCCGCCAAGCAGGTGTTCGACCGCCTGGCCGGCACCTGGACCTATTGGGGCTGGAAGGGCGGCTATTTCAACACCGAAGCCGACGCCCAGACTTTCTACGACGAGCTTTGCCACATGCTGGCGGCGCAGAAATGCGCCCCCAACTCGCCGCAATGGTTCAACACCGGCTTGCATTGGGCCTATGGCATCGATGGCCCGGGCCAGGGCCACTATTACGTGGACCACAAGAGCGGCCGGCTGACCAAATCCACGTCGGCCTACGAGCATCCCCAGCCGCACGCCTGCTTCATCCAGAGCGTCAAGGACGATCTGGTCAACGAAGGTGGCATCATGGACCTGTGGACCCGGGAAGCGCGCCTGTTCAAATACGGCTCGGGCACCGGCACCAACTTCTCGCCCTTGCGCGGCGCCAACGAAAAGCTGTCGGGCGGCGGGCGGTCCTCGGGCCTGATGAGCTTCCTCAAGATCGGCGACCGCGCCGCCGGCGCCATCAAGTCGGGCGGCACCACGCGCCGCGCCGCCAAGATGGTGATCGTGGACATCGACCATCCCGACATCGAGGACTTCATCGACTGGAAGGTGATCGAGGAGCAGAAGGTGGCCGCCCTGGTGGCCGGCTCCAAGCTCGCCGAAAGGCACCTGAAGGCCGTGCTCAAGGCCTGCGTGAATTGCGAAGGCTCGGGCGGCGACTGCTACGACCCGCAGAAGAACCCGGCACTGCGCCGCGAAATCAAGGCCGCGCGCAAGAGTATGATCCCGGACAATCTGATCGAGCGGGTGATCAGCTTCGCGCGCCAGGGCTTCAAGGAAATTGAATTCCGCACCTATGACACCGACTGGGACAGCGAGGCCTATACCTCGGTCGCCGGCCAGAATTCCAACAATAGCGTGCGGGTGACCGACGACTTCCTGAAGGCGGTGCTGGAAGACGATGACTGGCACCTGACCAATCGCGGCGACGGCAATGTGGTCAAGACCGTGCGCGCGCGCGACCTGTGGGAGAAGGTCTCCTACGCCGCCTGGACCTGCGCCGATCCCGGCATCCAGTTCCACACCAGCATCAATGACTGGCACACCTGCCCGGCCGGCGGCGATATCCGCGCCTCAAATCCGTGCAGTGAATACATGTTCCTGGACGACACCGCCTGCAACCTGGCGTCGCTGAACCTGATGCAGTTCCGTCAGGGCGACGGGAACAAGAGCTTCGATGTCGAAGCCTTCGAACATGCCGTGCGGCTTTGGACCGTCGTGCTGGAAATCTCGGTGCTGATGGCGCAGTTCCCCTCCAAGGAGATCGCGCAGCTTTCCTACGACTATCGCACGCTGGGCCTGGGTTTTGCCAATATCGGCGGCCTGTTGATGAGCGCGGGCGTGCCCTATGACAGCCGTGAAGGCCGCGCCGTCGCGGGCGCCATCAGCGCCCTGATGACCGGTATTTCCTACGCCACCTCCGCCGAAATGGCGGGCGAGCTCGGCTCCTTCCCCGAATATGCCGCCAACAAGGATGCGATGCTGCGGGTGATCCGCAACCATCGCCGCGCAGCCTATGGCGAAACCAGCGGCTATGAGAAGCTGGCCACCCTGCCCGTGCCGCTGGACCTGAAAGCGATCGGTGACGCCGATCTGGCGCAGGCCGCCAAGCGCGCCTGGGACGACGCGCTCGCCAAGGGCAAGGAGCATGGTTTCCGCAACGCCCAGGCCACGGTGATCGCACCGACCGGCACGATTGGCCTGGTGATGGACTGCGACACCACCGGGGTCGAACCCGACTTTGCCCTGGTGAAGTTCAAGACGCTGGCGGGCGGCGGCTATTTCAAGATCATCAACCGATGCGTGCCCGAGGCGCTGGCCAATCTGGGTTATGGCCAGCAGGAGATCGACTCCATCGTGGCCTATGCCGTCGGCCACGGCACGCTGGAAGATTATTCCGGCCGCATCAACTATGACGCGCTGCGCGGCAAGGGTTTTGGCGACACCGAGATCGGTCAGATCGAGGCCGCGCTGGAGTCGGCCTTCGACATCCGTTTCGTCTTCAACAAATACACGCTGGGCTCGAAGTTCTGCGCCGAAGTGCTGAAGCTCGACGCCGCCACCATGGATGCGCCCGACTTCGACATGCTCAAGACGCTTGGCTTCTCCAGGGCCGATGTCGATGCCGCCAACCTGCATGTCTGCGGCGCCATGACCCTGGAAGGCGCGCCATACCTGAAGGAACAGCATCTGCCGGTGTTCGACTGCGCCAACCCTTGCGGGCGCATCGGCAAGCGCGCCTTGTCGATGGAAGCTCATATCCGCATGATGGCGGCGGTGCAGCCCTTCATTTCGGGCGCCATCTCCAAGACCATCAACATGGCCAACAGCGCCGCGGTGAAGGATTGCGGCGAGGCTTATATGCTGTCCTGGAGACTGGGGCTGAAGGCCAATGCGCTTTACCGCGACGCCTCCAAGCTCAGCCAGCCCCTGTCGAGCCAGGCTTTCGCCTTCGCAGACCAGGAAGACGACGACACGCTGCCTGATGTGGCGCGCGCGCCTGTGGCCCAGACCGTGGTCACCGAACGTATCGTCGAGCGGGTGATCGAAAAGGTGAGGAGCCACGAACGCGAAAAGCTGCCTCATCGCCGCAAGAGCTATACCCAGAAGGCCATTGTCGGCGGCCACAAGGTCTATCTGCATACCGGCGAGTATGAGGATGGACGGCTGGGTGAGATCTTCATCGACATGCACAAGGAAGGCGCAGCCTTCCGCAGTCTGATGAACAATTTCGCCATCGCCATTTCGGTCGGCCTGCAATATGGCGTGCCGCTGGAGGAATTCGTCGAGGCCTTCACCTTCACCCGCTTCGAGCCGGCGGGCCTGGTCATCGGCAACGACTCCATCAAGAACGCCACCAGTGTGCTGGACTATATTTTCCGCGAATTGGGCGTGTCCTATCTGGGCCGCACCGATCTGGCCCATGTCGTGCCCACCACCGACGAGGACCTGGGCAAGGATGCCAGCGGCGCGCCGGCAGAAGTGGCGATCGCCAGGGTGGCCTCGACCGGTTACCTGCGCGGCCGCACCCAGATCGCGCTGGTCAAGGGCGGCGCCGCCCCCAAGATGCTGGCGGAAGACGAGCATGAGCAGTTCGGCCGCTTCGAAGCCGACAATGACAGCGGCACGCTCGACCTGTCGGAGATTCGTGCCGGCGTCGAAGCCACGCTCAGCACGGTGAGCGCACAGGTCGCATCCCTGGAAGCGGCGTTGAACAAGCCCGCAGCGCAAGGCACCCGCGCGGCGCGCGCCGCCGAAGCAAGGCTGAAGGGCTTTGAGGGCGACAGCTGCGGGGCGTGCGGAAACTTCACTCTGGTGCGCAACGGCACCTGCATGAAGTGCAACACCTGCGGCTCGACCAGCGGGTGCAGCTGACACGGAACAATCAAGGGGAGCCAATCCCGATGATGGCCGTTTTCAGGGACATGCCGTATGTCCAGTCCAGCGCCCTGGAACAGGTCAGCTATGATGAGGTAGGACACACTTTGTGCGCAACCTTCCGGGAGACGGGCCGCACCTACATCTACGAAGACGTGCCGCAGGAGGTTTATGACTGCCTGCTGTTTGCCGATTCCCTGGGCGCCTATTTCAACAGCCATATCCGCGACCATTTCCCTTATCGCGAGATCTAGGGGTCGCGAGATCTAGGGGCGGTCGGCCGCGATTGTCGCCGCCCCAAGCGCGTCTCGCCCCGGCAATCTTTTGGTAACCCTTGCGGTCCAGCCTCTGGGGATGCGCAACCTGATCTTGCTCGCCGCCTATACGGCCATCGCCACGTTGCGGCCCGGCCCGGCGCAGGCTGCCGACACCGCGGCCGTTGCCAGAATTCACCATGGTATCGTGGATGGCGTGGCTTGCGATTTCTCCGGCGCCAATCTGATGAACACCTGCGTCAAGGAACATGATCTGCACGACGCCAACTTCGACGGCGCCGACGCCACCTTGATGTGAATAGCCGGCGGCCCTAGCCAAGACGCTGATCGGGCGCGCAATCCTGGTTCAGCTTCCCGGCGATCATGCGATCGAACGCATCCAGGATGTTCTGAACCGCGACGTTCTTGTAGGTAAAGAGCGGGTCGTCTTCCGGATGGACCAGCATGGTGGGGTTCGCTTCAAACATGAGCAGCCTGCCATCCTGCAGCACCGAAAAATCAATGCCTGCGAAATCCAGGTCAAGCGTGGCGCCAATGCCCTCAAGCGTCGCCCATACCCCGTCTCCGAGCACAGCTTTCGGATCCGTAAGAAACCGCAGTTCTTCCTCACGCCGGCCTGCATCCTGTTCCATTCCGGTGGTCCAGTGATGCACCAGCCAGTTCGGCCCGATCGCCAGGTGATAGGGATAAGGCTTGCGGTCGATGAAGATCGCGCGGTACTTGCGATACCAGCCGTCCAGCGAACGGTAGTCGAAAAATTCCGTCGCATAGATGACCGGCGCATCCGGAACCAGGGACATGAATTGTTCAAGGCGCTCAATCAGGATGACGCCTTCGCCGCCATGCCCGCCCGTAGGTCGCGCGATCAAGGGGAAACGCAGGCCGGCGAACGCGTCTTGCGTCCAGCCTGCGGCAGGGCGCTCGATTTTACGCACCACTGGAATGACCGCCGTCTCGCAGGCTTTGAGGAGCTCCGCCACACCGGTGCGCGATGTTCTGCCGACGCGATCCGGCTGATTGAGCATCGGACGTTTGCAAAGTTTTGCAAACTGGGCCGCCAGGGCGTGCGCCTGCGGCGCGGCATCAAGGTCGCCAACGGCATTGAACACGATGTCATAGGAAGGAAGTTCGTTGTCGTGTTCAGGCAGGGTTTCGGGAAACCAGAAAATCCGGGAATATTTGCTTCGGGGCAGCAAATGCTGGTCAGGCACATTGCCTTTGCCGGTGCTCGACAGGATAAGCACCACCGGAGCCGAAGGCTTATCCGCCGTTTCCACCAGGAATATCTGCCGGGGACGTCCCTCGTCCCCGGCCGTGTCCACAACCCGTCCCAGGGATTTTTGCGCCTGCGCGCGAACAAGATGCGCCGTCAGGGACTTGGGATCGATCGCCAAAGCCGCTTCGGCGGCCGCGATGGCGTCTTCGTATGAGCCGGCCTGAAGAAGGTCTTCTGCCTGGTCCTCAAGATCAAACAGATCCGACATGCAGTCTCCTGAAGACGGTTCCGGCAGCGCCTGGTGCGGCGGCATCAACCGGCCTCGCGCGGATTGAGCGCGGCCATCATTACCACATCCACCCATTTTCCGCCGATGAATGCGGCCTGGCGCATCACCCCTTCCTGCTCGAATCCGGCGCGGGCGTAGGCGGCGATGGCGCGGGCGTTGCCGGCATGGACCGTGAGCCATACGCGCCTCAGATTCATCGTGTCCCAGGCGTAAGCGAGCGCCAGCTTCAGGGCCGCACAGCCATGCCCCTTGCCGCGGTCGCTTTCACTGCCGATCCGGATGCCGAGCTCGACGGCGCGGTAAACCGGATTGAGGTTCTTGAACAGCACAAAGCCCACGGCGCGCGACGGCTGCAGGGTGCGGACGATGAACAGCACCTGCGAGGTCTGCTTGGCCTGCTGTTCGAGCCAGTCCTTGAACACCAGACAGTCCACCGGACGATAGGGCATGTCCTGAAGCGCCGCCTGTGCGTCGTTCAGCCAGAGAAACAGGCTGCCGATATCGCCGGGCAGCGCCGGCGACAAGGCGACGCCGCCGCCCTTCGGCGACACGCTGGCGATGGCGCGCGAGGCGCCTTCGTTTACGGCATCAAAAAGGGGAATCGCTTGTGCGCTCATGCGGGCTCTGGTTCAGACCCGCACAATTTCCCGCGACGCCGCTTGCGATTTGGCTAATTACATCGCCTGCAGAGCATTACGCTTTTGGCATGACGCATTTGAAACGTCCGCGCAATGTCTGATTAAGCCTATTCCGCCGCCTCTTTCAACGCTTCGGGACGAAATCGCAGCACCGGCTTTCTCGCGGCCCCGGTTTCGTCCAGGCGCCGGCGCGGCGCAAGCCTGGGCGCGCCGGCGAAACGCTCGGTCTTTCCGGCCTTGGCCTCGACAGCCAGGGTGCGCAGCACATGGATGAACCGGTCCAGCGATTCCCGCGATTCCGATTCCGTCGGCTCGATCAGCATGGCGCCATGCACCACCAGCGGGAAGTACATGGTCATGGGGTGATAGCCCTCGTCGATCATCGCCTTGGCGAAATCCAGGGTGGTGACGCCCGTATTCTCCAGGAAACGATCGTCGAACAGCGCCTCATGCATACAGGGGCCTTCGCCGAAAGGCGCGCTCATCACATCCTTGAGCGAGGCCAGGATGTAATTAGCCGACAGCACCGCATCTTCCGACGCCTGGCGCACGCCATCGCGGCCATGGGAGAGCATGTAGGTCAACGCGCGCACGAACATGCCCATCTGGCCATGGAAGGCGCACATGCGGCCGAAGGGCTTTGCTCCCTCCGGCGCCTGGGCCAGATTCTCGATCAGCCTGAGGCCCTTGTCGTCCGCCACCAGCAGCGGGATGGGCGCGTATGGCGCCAGCCGCTCGGACAGCACCACGGGACCCGCACCCGGGCCGCCGCCGCCATGCGGCGTCGAAAAGGTCTTGTGCAGGTTGATGTGCATGGCATCGACGCCCAGATCGCCCGGCCGCACCTTGCCGGCGATGGCGTTGAAGTTGGCGCCATCGCAATAGAAGTACGCACCCGCCGCATGCACGGCGTCGGCGATCTCCTTCACCTCGCCCTCGAACAGGCCGCAGGTGTTGGGGTTGGTGAGCATGATCGCGGCCACATCGGGACCCAGCTTGGCCTTCAGGGCTGCGGCATCGACATGGCCATTGGGCTTGGCGGGCACTTCATCGACGGTGAAGCCGGCAAAGGCCGCTGTTGCGGGATTGGTGCCATGGGCGGATTCCGGCACCAGAACGCGGGTGCGATTTTCGCCACGCGCCTTGATGGCGGCGCGGATGGCGAGCAGCCCGCACAATTCGCCATGGGCGCCCGCCTTGGGCGACATCGCCACCGCCGGCATGCCAGTCAGGGTGGTGAGCCAATTCATCAGCTGGGAGATCAGCTCCAGCGCGCCCTGGGTGGTGGACCCAGGCGCCAGCGGATGCAGATCGCCAAAACCGGGCAGCCGCGCCATCTTCTCGTTCAGGCGCGGATTGTGCTTCATGGTGCACGACCCGAGCGGATAGAGCCCGGCATCGATCGCGTAGTTCATGCGCGACAGCCGCACATAGTGGCGCACCACTTCCGGTTCCGAGAGGCCGGGCAGGCCGATGGGGCCGCGCCGCCGCAAGCCGCCCAGACGTTCGTCCGAAAGCTGCACCTCCGGAATATCCACGCCGGCCACGCCTTCGCGGCCAAGCTCGAAGATCAGCGCCTCTTCGTGATCGAGCCCGCGGTCGCCGGAGATGGTGGGAATTTCGATGTGCTCGACGGCTTCCGGTGCGCTGGGACGGCCTTGCGTGTTCATCGGCATCACAACGCCTCCTGCAATGCTTTCGCCAGTGCGTCGCAATCCTCGTCGCTGACCGTTTCCGTGGCGGCGACCATCAGCAGATCGCGCAAGTCGCGCTCGTGCGGCCACAGCCGCGAGGCCGGCACGCCGGCGATGATCTTCCTCTCGGCGAGCGCATCCACCACGCTGGCTGCGGGCTTCGGCAATCGGATGGTGAATTCGTTGAAGAAGCTTGGCGTGACCAGCTGCACGCCTTGGATGCGGGAGAGGCGATCCGCGAGAGCAGACGCCCGCGCATGGTTGGTCCGCGCCAGCCGCACCAGCCCTTCTTCTCCCAGCAGGGAGAGATGAATGGTGAAGGCAAGGCAGCAGAGGCCGGAATTGGTGCAGATGTTGCTGGTCGCCTTTTCGCGGCGGATGTGCTGCTCGCGGGTGGAGAGCGTCAGCACGTAGCCGCGCTTGCCACTTGCATCCACGGTTTCGCCGCAGAGCCGCCCCGGCATCTGGCGAATGAATTTCTCGCGGGTGGCAAACAGGCCGACATACGGCCCGCCGAAATTCAGCCCGTTGCCGATGGACTGCCCCTCTGCGGCGACAATGTCGGCACCTTGGTGCCCCGGGGGCTCCAGCAATCCCAGCGAAACGATCTCCGTCACCACGGCAATCAGCAGCGCGCCCTTCGCGTGCGCGGCTTCTGCGATGGGCTTCAGATCGCGAATGAGGCCGAACACATCCGGGCTTTGCACCACCACGCACGCGGTCTGGTTGTCGATCAGCGCGGCAATGTCTTCAGCCTTCCCCGGCATCACCGGCGCGCGCACCACCTGGCCGGACAGACTGGCGACCGTCTCCACCGTTTCGGCGTAATGCGGATGCAAGCCGCCGGAGAGGACAGCCTTGGGCCGTTTCGTCACGCGTTGCGCCATCAGCACCGCTTCGGCGGTGGCCGTTGAGCCGTCGTAAAGCGAGGCGTTCGCCACCTCCATCCCGGTGAGCAGCGCCACCTGCGTCTGGAATTCGAACAGGTATTGCAGCGTGCCTTGCGCGATCTCCGGCTGGTACGGTGTGTAGGACGTAAGGAATTCCGAGCGCTGGATCAGGTGATCCACCGCGGCAGGCACATGGTGGCGATAAGCGCCGGCCCCGCAGAAGAAGGGCACCGATCCTGCAGCCACATTCCGCGCTGCCATGCGGGAGAGCGTGCGCTCCACTTCCAGCTCGCCCTGCGTATCCGGCAGATCGAAGGCGCTGCGGCTGACGACAGCGGCTTTGGGCACATCACGGAACAGCGCATCGACACTGTTCGCGCCTATCTTCGCCAGCATCGCCGCGCGGTCATCAGG
>DASXHL010000026.1:0-66614 GCA_036488555.1 Rhizomicrobium sp. | reverse complement strand
TTCTGGAAAGACGTGGCGACCGGCAACGGCCAGGATTTTGTCGAGGCCAAACTTGACGAGCGCGATGTGCGTCATGCCCGCCAGGGCGAAAGCCGCTATCTGGTCGAGCCCAACATCAAGGAGGGCAAGGGGGGCCTGCGCGACCTGCAGACCCTCTATTGGATCGGCAAATATCTCTATCATGTGGAAGACGCCGCCGACCTGATCGAGCAGGGCGTCTTCACCCGCGACGAATACAAGACCTTCCAGAAGGCGGAAGCCTTTCTGTGGAATGTGCGCGTGCACCTGCATTACCTGCTGGGCCGCGCCGAGGAACGGCTGTCCTTCGACGTGCAGCCGGGGCTTGCCACGGAGCTCGGCTATGTGAACCCGGAAAAGCCGCGCCGCGCCGTCGAAGCCTTCATGCGCGCCTACTTCCTGGTGGCCAAGGATGTGGGCGACCTGACCCGCATCTTCTGCGCCGCCCTTGAGGAACAGCACAAGAAACCGCGCCCCTCGCTCACCCGCATGCTGCCGGGCTTCCTGAAACCGCGCAGTCCCAATGACGATTTCTTTGTCGAGAATGGCCGGCTGAACGCCAATCCCGCGATCTTGCGAAGCGATCCCGCCAATATCCTGCGCCTGTTCCACATTGCCGATGCCAAGGGCGTGGACATCCATCCCCATGCGCTGCGCACCGTCACCCGCTCGCTGGACCTGATCACCGACTCCCTGCGCAGCAATCCGGCCGCCAACCAGGCCTTCCTGGAAGTCCTGACCTCGCGCCATGATCCGGAGCGCGCGCTGCGCCTGATGAACGAGGCGGGCGTGCTGGGCCGTTTCATTCCGGAATTCGGCCATGCCGTGGGGCTGATGCAGTTCAACATGTATCACCACTATACGGTGGACGAGCATCTGATCCGTGCCGTGGGCAATGTGGCGGCGATCGAACGCGGCGACCTGAAGCAGGAGAGCCCGCTCTCCGCCGAGATCGTCAAGCGGGTGCAGTCGCGCGATGTGCTGTATTGCGCCATCCTGCTGCATGATGTGGCCAAGGGCCTGCCCGGAGACCACAGCGATGTGGGCGCGGCCATCGCCCAAAGCCTGTGCCCGCGCCTGGGGCTTTCGCCCAACGACACGGCCGCCGTGGCGTGGCTGGTCAAGAACCATCTGGCGATGAGCGACACCGCCCAGCGACGCGACGTTTCCGATCCCAAGACGGTGCGCGATTTCGTCGACATGGTGCAGTCGCCAGAGATGCTGCGCCTGCTTTTGATCCTGACCGTCGCCGACATCCGTGCCGTCGGCCCCGGCGTGTGGAATGGCTGGAAGGGCCAGCTGTTGCGTGAGCTTTATTACGCGGCCGAGAACATGATGATGGGCGGCGACCAGGTGCCATCGCGCTCCAGCCGCGTCGCCGCCGCCAAGGCCGCGCTGGAAGAAAAGCTCACCAATTTCACGCCAGCCGAGCGCGAGCGCGAACTGAACCGCCATTATGACAATTACTGGCTGGCGTTCGACGCCGACGAGCTGGAGCGCCATGCCAGGCTGACGGCCAAGGCCGATGCCGAAGGCCAGCTCCTGGTGCTGGACACTTCCACCAACGCCTTCCGCGCCATCACCGAGATCATCCTCTACACGCCCGACAATGCCGGTCTGTTCTCGCAATTCGCCGGCGCCATCGCCATGGCGGGCGGCTCGATCGTCGACGCAAAAGCCTTCACCACCACCGACGGTTTCGCCCTGGACGTATTCTCGGTGCAGGATGCCGAGGGCGAAGCCTTCAGCGACCCGGAACGCCTGGCCCGCCTGCGCCAGACCATCGAAAAGACCCTGCGCGGCGAACTGCGCCCGCGCCGCGAGCTGGCCCGCAAGGTCTTTCGCAACCGTGCCAGCGCCTTCTCCATCCGGCCCAAGGTGCATTTCGACAACGAGGCCTCGCGCATCGCCACCGTGATCGAAGTGGAATGCCTGGACCGGCCCGGCCTGCTCTATGACATCACCCAGGCGATCTTCGAGGCCGGGCTGTCCATCTCCACCTCTATGGTGGCGACCTATGGCGAGCGGGCGGTGGACGTCTTCTATGTGCGCGATGGCTTCGGCCACAAGATCGTCCATCCCGCGCGGTTGGAGACGGTGGAAAAGCGCCTGATGGCGGCCCTTGATGCCGCCACGCCGGCCAAGGCATAACCGGTCATCTTTTGGTCTACCGCTTCGCTACTTGAGACCTTGGCATGACTCATACCCCTCTCGTTCTTTCGGGCATGCAGCCCACCAACACGCTGCATCTGGGCAACTATCTGGGCGCGCTCAAGAACTGGGTGCGGATGCAGGAGGAGATGCCCTGCCTGTTCTGTGTGGTGGACATGCACGCCATCACCCAGGATGTGGGCTATGGCAAGCCGACCGAGCTGACCCAGGCGACACGGGAAGTCACCGCCGCCTATATCGCCGCCGGCGTCGATCCCCGGCGCACCCCCATCTTCAACCAGGGCCAGGTGCCGGAGCATGGCGAGCTGGCATGGATCTTCAATTGCGTGGCGCGGCTGGGGTGGCTGGACCGCATGACCCAGTTCAAGGAGAAGTCGGGCAAGCACAAGGAACGCGCCAGCGTGGGGCTTTACACCTATCCCGTGCTGATGGCGGCCGACATCCTGGTGTACAAGGCGACCCATGTGCCGGTGGGCGAGGACCAGAAGCAGCATCTGGAGCTGGCGCGCGACATCGCCCAGAAATTCAACAACGACTTCGGGGTGGCGGATTTCTTCCCCCTGCCCGAGCCCGTGATCACCGGCACGGCGACCCGGGTGATGTCCTTGCGCGACGGCAGCAAGAAGATGTCGAAATCGGATGACAGCGACATGAGCCGCATCAACCTGACCGACGATGCCGAGACCATTGCCAACAAGATCAAGCGCGCCAAGACCGATCCCCATCCCCTGCCCGCGTCCAAGGACGAGCTGAAGGATCGCCCGGAAGCGGAAAACCTTCTCAACATCTATGCCGCCCTGGCCGACCAGGACCGTGACGCGGTGATGGCCCGGTTCGCCGGCCAGCAATTCTCGGCGTTCAAGACAGAACTGGCCGACCTGACGGTGGCGAAACTGGAGCCAATCAACCGGGAAATGCGTCGGCTTCTGGCCGATCCGGCGGAGATCGACCGCGTTCTCAGACAGGGGGCAGTTAGCGCCCGCAGCATAGCGACCCCCATCATGGATGAGGTGAAGCGTCGCGTAGGCTTCATTACCTGAACGTTATAATGTCCGGCCATGACGCTGGACCCGCTTGTCCTGTCGCGTTTGCAGTTCGCCTGGGTTATCGCCTGGCACATTCTTCTGCCGGCGCTGACCGTGGGGCTGGCCTCCTATATCGCCCTCCTGGAAGGCATCTGGTTCGCTACCGGCAAGGAAATCTGGTTCCGCATCTCCGGCTTCTGGACCCACATCTTCGCCGTGGCCTTCGGCATGGGCGTGGTGTCGGGCGTGGTGATGCCTTTCCAGTTCGGCACCAACTGGAGCCGCCTTTCTGACGCCGCCGGCAATATCATCTCGCCCATGCTGGCCTATGAAGGCCTCATGGCTTTCACGCTGGAAGCGGGCTTTCTGGGCGTGATGCTGTTCGGCCGGCATCTGGTGCCGCGCTGGGCGCATTTCGCCTCCGCCATCATGGTGGCGGCGGGCACGCTGCTCTCGACTTTCTGGATCCTGGTGACCAACAGCTGGATGCAGACGCCGGGCGGTTACAAGATCGTGAACGGCATCTTCTATCCCGTAAACTGGAGCGAGATTATCTTCAGCGCCTCCTTCCCATACCGCTTCATGCACACCGTGGCCGGCTTCTATGTCACCACCGGCTTTGTGGTGGTGGGCGTGGCGGCCACCCTGTTGTGGAAGGGCAAATCGCGCGACGAAGCCCGGCTGATGTTGTCCATGACGCTGTGGCTTCTGACCGTGCTGGTGCCGCTGCAGATTTTCCTGGGCGATCTGCAGGGCCTCAATACCCTGCACCATCAGCCCGCCAAACTGGCCGCCATTGAAGCCCACTGGAACCGCGAAGCGCGCGCGCCGCTGACGCTGTTCGCCATCCCCGACCAGGACGCCGAAACCAACCACAGCGCCATCGAAGTGCCACTGCTGGGCAGCCTGATTCTGACCCATGATCTCAATGGCGTGGTGCCGGGTCTCAAGGATTTCCCCCGCGAGGACCGTGCCCAGGTGATCTTTCCCTTCTTTGCCTTCCGCATCATGGTCGGGATCGGATTTCTGATGCTGGCGCTGGTCGCGTTGGGGCTGTGGTTGCGCCTGCGGCACAAGTTGTTTGACACAGTCTGGTTCCTGAAAGCCCTGATGTGGGCGACGCCCCTGGGCTTCATCGCCGTGGTGGCGGGCTGGACCACCACCGAAACCGGCCGCCAGCCCTGGACCGTCTATGGCGTGCTGCGCACTGCCGACTCGGTGACGCCGTCGCTCACTGGCTTTGACGTGCTGCTGTCGCTTCTGGGCTACATGGCGGTCTATCTGATCATGTTCCCCACCGGCCTGTGGTTTGTGCTGCGCATCGTACGCGGCGGCATTTCCGCGGAAGAAGAAGCCATGCCGGTCGAAGGCGGCCGGCCTGCCGCCCCGGTGAAGCCTGTGCCGGGAGCGGGGCCATGATCATCTTCGACTTCGTGCCGATGTGGACGCTGATCCTGGGGCTGGCGGTGTTCTTCTATGTGCTGCTCGACGGCTTCGATCTGGGCGTGGGCATTCTCTACAATTTTGCGCCCACCGCGGCAGACCGCAATCTGATGATGAATTCCATCTCGCCCATCTGGGACGGCAACGAGACCTGGCTTGTGCTGGGTGGCCTGGGACTTTTGGGGGCCTTTCCGCTGGCCTTCGCCATCATCATTCCCGCGGTCTATTTCCCGATCCTTGTGATGCTGCTGTCGCTGATCTTCCGCGGCGTGGCGTTCGAATTCCGCTTCCGCGATGTTGAGCACCGGACATTCTGGGATCATGCCTTCGGCTATGGCTCAACCATCGCCACCTTCGCGCAAGGCGTGGTGTTGGGCGCTTTCATCCAGGGCTTCCAGGTGGAAGGGCGGCATTTCACGGGCGGCAGCTTTGATTGCTTCACGCCCTTCTCGCTGTTCACCGGTCTGGCGCTTCTTTCCGGCTATGGCCTGCTGGGATCGGGCTGGCTGATCCTCAAGACCGAAGGGCCGCTGCAGGAGCGCGCGCGCCGGCATGCCCGTCTTTGCTTCCTGGGCACCTTGGCGGCGGTGGGTATCGTCAGCCTGTGGACGCCGCTGGTGGACCCGGACATTGCGCATCGCTGGTTCTCCTGGCCCAACATGGCGTTCCTGGCGCCCGTGCCGGTGCTGACGGCGCTGTTCGCCATTTTGGAATGGCGCGCGATCGCCAATCCGCAATCGGAAATGCGCCCCTTCGTCTATGCGATCCTGCTGTTCTGCCTGTCCTATCTCGGCATCGCCATCAGCCTGTTCCCCATGATCGTGCCGCACCACTATTCGCTGTGGCAGGCGGCATCATCGATGGATACGCAGATATTCCTGGGGGTAGGCACTCTGTTCCTGCTGCCGGTTATCTTTGCCTATACCGGCTGGTCTTATTGGGTGTTCCGGGGCAAGGTGCGCGCCGATACCGGATACCACTGACCTAGATGACCAAAACCGTTCTTGTCACCGGCGCGGCCAAAAGGCTTGGCCGTGCCATCGCCCTGGATCTGGCAAGCGACGGCTGGAACGTAGCTATCCACTATCACGGCTCGGAGGAGGACGCCGATAGCGTCGCCCAGGCGGCGCGTGCCTTTGGTGCCGAAGCCACAACATTGAAATGCGACCTGTCCAGGGAAGCCGAGACCGCCATGCTGGTGGACCGGGCCGCAAAGGAACTGGGACCGCTCACGGCGCTGATCAATTCCGCATCCCTGTTCGAGAATGACGATTGGCAAAGCGCCACCCGCAAGACCTGGGACGACCATATCGAAACCAACCTGCGCGCACCCCTGTTGCTCTCGCAGATGTTCGCCAAGCAATTGCCGGAAGGCGCACACGGCAACATCATCAACATCATTGACCAGCGGGTGCTCAAACCCACCCCGCAGTTCCTGTCCTACAGCGTCAGTAAGGCCGGGCTTTACTGGCTGACGACGACGCTGGCCCAGGGCATGGGCCCGCGCATCCGTGTCAACGCGGTGGGGCCGGGCCCCACCTTGCGCAATCCGCGCCAGTCGGAAGAGGATTTTTCCCGCCAGCGGGACGCCACCATCCTCAAGCGTGGCGCCGATCCCGCCGACATCTGCCGGGCCGTGCGCTATCTGCTGGAGGCCGAGGCCGTCACCGACCAGATGCTGGCGGTGGATGGCGGCCAGCATCTGATCTGGCAGACCCCTGACGTACAGGTGGGCGAATGAGCAAGATCGAAACCCCGCGTTTCGCCAGCGCCACCCATGGCAGCCGGCATGTCTTTATCCGCAACCTGGAACTGCCGGCTCATATCGGCGTCTACCGCCAGGAAGAGGGTCGCACCCAGCCGGTGCGCATCAATGTGGACCTGGCCACCGACGACTTCGCCGACGCCCAGGACATGCTGGAAAACGTCGTCGACTATCATGTGATCGAAAAGCGCATCCGCGCCATCATCGCCGAGGGTCATGTCCGGCTCGCGGAAACCCTGGCCGAGCGCATCGCCACGGCCTGTTTCGAGGATGCGCGGGTCCGCACCGTCCGCGTCAGGGTTGAGAAACTGGAAGCCCTGACCCACGCCGAAAGCGTAGGGATAGAGATTGAACGTACCCGCTGACATTTCGCTTGCTATTCGCCGCCGGCGGCCCGTCGCCACGCTGGCGCTAGCGACCGCTGTCGCTCGGGCCTTGGCAGCGGGGATAGAGATTGAACGCACGCGCTAATATATTGTCGCCATGGATTCCCCCGAGACGCCCTTGAAGGGCGCCGAGCGTATCGCCGCCTATCTCAAGACCCTGCCTGACGCACCCGGCGTCTATCGCATGCTGAATGCGGCAGGCGACGTGCTCTATGTCGGCAAGGCCAAGAGCCTGAAGAAGCGCGTCTCATCCTATGCGCGCGGCGGGGTGCATGCCGACCGCCTTACCCGCATGGTGGCGGAGACGGCGGAGATGCTCTTCGTCACCACCGCCAGCGAGAGCGAAGCGCTCCTGCTGGAATCCAACCTCATCAAGCGGCTCAAGCCCCGCTACAATGTCAGCTATCGCGACGACAAGAGCTTCCCCAATATTCTCCTGCGCGAGGACCATCCCTTTCCGCAGCTTCTCAAGCATCGCGGCGCCAAGACCACCAAGGGGGTCTATTTCGGGCCCTTCGCGTCCGCCGGGGCGGTCAACCGCACTCTGAATACCCTGCAGCGCGCCTTCCTGTTGCGCTCCTGCTCGGATTCGGTGTTCGACAGCCGTACGCGGCCATGCCTGCTGTTCCAGATCAAGCGTTGTTCGGGACCGTGTGTGAATCGTATCGATCTGGCCGGCTATAACGCGTTGGTCGAAGAGGCCGAGGACTTCCTGCGCGGCAAGAGCCAGGCGGTGCAGGATTTGCTCAAGGAGGAAATGACCAGGGCCTCCGACGCCATGGACTTCGAGGCTGCGGCCAAATTGCGCGACCGACTGCGCGCCATGAGCCACATACAGGCGTCACAGGGGGTCAATCCCACCACCTTTGAGGAAGCCGACCTCTTCGCCATCTACAGCGAAGGCGGCCAGACCTGCATCCAGGTGTTTTTCTTCCGCGCGGGCCAGAACTGGGGCAACCGGCCCTATTTCCCCCGCCATGACCGTGACCTGCCGCTGTCCGAAGTGCTGGAGAGCTTTGTCGGCCAGTTCTATGACGAACGCACCGCCCCCAAATTGATCCTGGCCAGCGAGGAACTGGCCGGTGCCGATCTCTTGGCCGAGGCGCTGGGCTTGCGCGCCGAACACAAAGTGGAAATCTCCACGCCCCAGCGCGGCGAGAAGCGCGAGATCATGGAGCGCGCCCTGGCCAACGCGCGCGAGCAGTTGGGCCGGCGCCTGGCCGAGAACAGCGCCCAGACCCAGCTTCTGGAAGGCGTGGCCGATGTCTTCGGGCTGGAACAGCCGCCGCGCCGCATCGAGGTCTATGACAATTCCCACATCCAGGGCGCCCATGCGCTGGGCGCCTTCATCGTGGCGGGGCCGGAAGGCTTCGAGAAGGCGCAGTACCGCAAGTTCAACATCAAGACCGAAGAACTCACCCCCGGCGACGATTACGCCATGATGCGCGAGGTGCTGACCCGCCGCTTTGCCCGCATGATGAAGGAGGAGGCCGAAGAACCGGAACCCGGCAAATGGAAGCGTCCCGATCTGGTGCTGATCGATGGCGGGCCGGGTCAGCTTTCTGTCGCCTGTCAGGTCTTTGCCGATCTGGGCGTCGAAGAAGTGGCGCTGGTGGGCATTTCCAAGGGTCCCGACCGCGATGCCGGCCGCGAGCATTTCTATCTTCCCGGCAAGGAACCGTTCCGCCTCGATCCCAAAAGCCCGGTCCTCTATTATCTGCAGCGGTTGCGCGACGAAGCCCATCGCTTCGTGATCGGGGGCCATCGCAAGAAGCGCAGTGCCGCCATTGGCGCCAATCCGCTGGACGAAATCGCGGGCGTGGGCGCCGGCAGAAAGCGCGCCCTGTTGCAGCATTTCGGTTCCGCCCGCGCCGTGGCGGGGGCAAGCCTGGCCGATCTGTCCGCCGTGGATGGCGTAAGCGCGACACTGGCCAAGAAAATCTTCGATTTCTTTCACCCGACCGGATGACCTGCCGATGGAGGGGTTCTAAACTAAGGGGATGTTTGCCCTGCCCAACGCCCTGACCATCCTGCGCATCCTTCTGGTGCCGGTCTTTGTCGTCGCCTATGTCATCCCCGGCGAGGCGGCGCGGCTGGTGGCCTTCGCGGTGTTCGCGCTGGCCGGCATCAGCGACTGGCTGGACGGCTTTGCCGCCAGGAAACTCAAGGCGGGGTCCGACTTCGGGCGCATGCTGGACCCCATCGCCGACAAGGTGCTGGTGGGCGTGGCGCTCATGATGCTGGTGGCCGAAGGCACCTTCACCCAGATCAAGCCCAACGGCATGCTGAGCCTGCTCAGGCTGGTGCCCGCCCTCATCATCCTGTCGCGCGAGATCCTGGTCTCGGGCCTGCGCGAATTCCTGGCCGGCACCAAGGTCAGCGTGCCGGTCACCACAGTGGCCAAGTTCAAGACCGCGGTACAGATGATCGCCATTGGCGCCATGATCCTGACACCGCTTGCCGATGTGCTGGTGCCCGGCATTCCATCCCTTACTTATGCCTTCGTCGCCTATTTGCTGTTGTGGGTGGCCGCCGCGCTCACCGTCTATACCGGCGTAATCTATTTCAAGAACGGCGTGGCGCACTTGCGCCCGGGACCATCGCCCGAACCTTCGCGGGTGCGCGAGCCGGCGTGAGCTTGTGAATTTTCTCTGGGTCATTTTCACCCTGCTGGGTGCGGCGGGCCAGACCGCGCGCAACGCGATGCAGCGCGAGCTGACGCCAAAGCTTGGCGCGCTGGGCGCGACCCTGGTGCGCTTCCTGTTCGGTTTTCCCTTTGCGCTGATCTTCCTGGCCATCGTGCTGGCCACCTCGCATGCGGCCTGGCCTGCGGTGAATGGCGATTTCGCGTTGTGGACCTTGCTTGGGGCTTTCACCCAGATCGGCGGCACCGCCCTGATGCTGATGACCATGGAGCAACGCTCTTTCGTCGTCACCGTCGCCTATCTCAAGACCGAGCCCTTGCTGGTGGCGCTGATGGGGCTGCTGTTCCTGGGCGATCCGCTGACGGCGCCGATGGCTCTGGCAATCCTGGCGGCCATGGCCGGCGTGGCGCTGATCTCGGTCAAGCCGGAGGCATTGAGCGGTGGCATGAAGCCCGCGCTGCTTGGCATTTCCTCAGCCGCCCTGTTCGCCGCTTCGGCCATCGGCTACCGCGGCGCCATTCTCTCATTGCACCAGACCAGCGTCCTGCTGGCGGCGACCTTCTCGCTGGCGGCAGGGCTAACCCTGCAAACCCTGTTGCTGCTGGCGTGGCTGCTCATGTTCAAGCGCGGCACGCTGAAAACCATTGCTGCGCTTTGGCGGCCAAGCCTGCTCGCCGGTTTCGCTGGCGCCGCGGGGTCGGAATTCTGGTTCCTGGCCTTCGCGCTCGCGACAGCAGCCAGCGTGCGCACCCTGGCGCTGGTGGAAGTTCTGTTCGCCCAAGGGGTGTCGCGTTTTGTCTTCCGCCAGAAGACCACGGGGCGCGAAGCGGCCGGCATCATCCTGCTTCTGGCAGGCGCCGCGTTGATCGTATGGGTTACAAACGCCTAGGCCGAAACCGTCGCCATGCCGCGGACCTCATCCGCAGGGAGCATCGGGCAGCCAAGCGGTCCGTAGCGACAGCGTGCGGACAAGGCGTCGCCCGTGCGACCCAAAATAAAAGCGATAGGAGACCTTACGCCGAAACGGTAGCGACGCCCCTGACCTCGTCTGCATAAGCGTTCATCAGGGTCTCGGTCAGCGTACCGGGCTTGAAGCGATAGGGCCCGATCTCCGACACCGGCGTCACTTCCGCCGCCGAACCGGTCAGGAAGCATTCGCTGAAGTTGCTCATCTCCTCCGGCTCGATATGCCGTTCCACCACCTTGACGCCGCGCGCCCTGGCGATGGCGATCACCGACTGGCGGGTCAGGCCATTGAGGAAACAGTCCGGAACAGGCGTGTGCAGCACGCCATCCTGCACGAAGAAGACATTGGCGCCGGTGGCTTCGGCGACATAGCCGCGATAGTCGAACATCAGCGCGTCGGCATAGCCTTTCGCCTCGGCCTCGTGCTTGGAGATGGTGCAGATCATGTAGAGACCAGCCGCCTTGGCATGGACCGGCGCGGTATCGGGCGCCGGACGCCGATAGCACGCGATATCGAGGCGGATGCCTTTCAGCTTTTCCGCCGGGCTGAAATAGGACGGCCAGGGCCAGCAGGCGACCGCGACATGGATGGTGGTCGCTTGCGCCGACACCGCCATCATCTCGCTGCCACGGAAGGCCACGGGGCGCAGATAGCCATCCTTGATGTTCTGGGCCGCCGCGGCGTCGATGCAGGCCTGGTTGATCTCCTCTTTGGTGAAGGGGATCTTCATGCCAAGCGTCTCGGCCGACCTGAACAGCCGGTCGGTGTGTTCCTGCAACTTGTAGATCTTGCCGCCATAGATGCGCTGGCCCTCGAACACACAAGATCCGTAATGCAACCCATGGGTCAGCACATGGGTCTTGGCCTCTTTCCAGGGCACCAGCTTGCCGTCATACCAAAGCGAGCCATCGCGCTGGTCGAAAGGGATCACGTCTGCCATCGTGCTTGTCCTGCCGGGCTTGCCCGCCTTGCGGGGAGGGCCTAGTTTTTCTCTCATGTATTGCAGCATGGCCGACGCGAAAGCCGCAAGAGCGGCAAGGGCTTTTTCGCCCCCCCGCCAGGCATGGCAGCCATGAGTTTGCCAGGCGAACCGCACCTTTTGGTGGTCGATGACGACGAGCGGCTGCGCGCATTGCTGCAGCGTTATCTGTCCAGCAATGGCTATCGGGTGAGCGCGGCGCCGGGGGCGGCCGAGGCCCGCGCCCTGATGAAGAGCATGGAATTCGACCTTTTGATCCTGGACATCATGATGCCGGGCGAGTCCGGGCTGGAACTGACGCAGAGCGTGCGCAGGGAATCCGCCGTGCCCATTCTCATGCTGACGGCAAGGGGCGATCCGGCCGACCGCATCGCCGGCCTGGAACTCGGCGCTGACGATTATCTGCCCAAGCCGTTCGAGCCGCGCGAATTGCTGCTGAGGGTCAATTCCCTGCTGCGCCGGGCAGTCCCCGCCGAAAGCCCCGCGGCTGGACCGGTGCGGATGGGTGAAGCGATCTTTGATCCCTCGACTTCGCGACTGATGCGCGCCGGCAAGCCGGTAAAACTGACGGGTGCGGAAGCAGCCCTGCTGCAACTCTTCGCTACACATGCGGGGCGTCCCTTCTCGCGCGGCGAGCTGTGCAAACGGCTGAACGTGGCGCTGGAGCGCTCCATCGACGTGCAGGTGACGCGGTTGCGCCGCAAGATCGAGGAAGATCCCAAGCTGCCGCTGTATCTACAGACGGTGCGGGGGGTCGGTTATATGCTGGTGCCCGATCGTGGGTGAGGGCCTGTCCCTCAAGCGTTTTCTGCCGCGCGGGCTGTTCGGGCGCTCCCTGATCATCATCGTCGCGCCCATCGTGGTGCTGCAGGCGATCATCGCCTATGTCTTTTTCGAACGAGATCTGGACACCACCACGCGGCGGCTGGCGCGCGACGTCGCCGCCGACATGGCCATGCTGGTGGCGCTGGAAGACAACAACAAAAGCCCGGATCGTGAGCGGTTGCGCGCCCTGGCGGCGCGCCAGTTTGGCTACAGCATCCGTTTCCTGCCGGGCGAGAATCTGCCGCACCACCAGGGCGCGCTGACCAGCAACATCGAAATCGCCCTCGACGACATCCTGGAACAACGCATCGGCCCCGACCGCGATTTCAGCGCCCAGCGCATCGGCGACGATTTCGAGATCCGGGTGGATGTGCATGACGGCGTCCTGGCGGTGCTGGTGCCGCGCAACCGCATCACCGTTTCCAAGCCCGACATCTTCATCCTTTTGATGGTGGGATCGGCCCTGATCCTGATGGGCATCGCCATCATCTTCCTGAGGAACCAGGTTCGGCCTATCGAGCGGCTGGCGCGCGCCGCCGACAGTTTCGGCAAGGGCCGCGCCGTGCCCGACTTCAAGCCCTATGGCGCCACCGAAGTGCGCCGCGCCGCCCAGGCCTTCATCACCATGCGCGAGCGCATCGAGCGCCACATCACCCAGCGCACCGAGATGCTGGCGGGGGTCAGCCACGATCTCAAGACCCCGCTGACGCGTCTCAAGCTGGCGCTGGCCATGATGCCCGATGACGCCGACACCTGCCCCATGCGCGCCGACATCGCCGAGATGGAGCATATGCTGGACGAATATCTGGCCTTTGCCCGCGGCGAAGGCGGCGAGGAGTCGACCGTTACCGACCTGGGCGAATTGGTGCGCGACACCGCCAACGCTGCAGCCAAGGCGCGCCAGCGCGAGGGCGTCGCCATCAGCGCGCCGGAGCATGTGATGGTCAGCGTCAAGCGCGCCGGCCTGCGCCGGGTGCTGACCAACCTGGTGGACAATGGCTTGAAACATGGCAGCCGCGTCGCCGTAACGCTTGCCCAGGACGAACGGCTGGTGGAGATCGCGGTGGAAGACAATGGCCCGGGCATTCCCGAAACTCGCCGCGAGGAAGCTTTTCGGCCCTTCCATCGCCTGGATCAGGGCCGCAATCTGCAATCGGGCGGCTCGGGCCTGGGGCTGGCCATCGCCCGCGATATCGCCCGCGCGCATGGTGGTGACATAATTCTGGACAAAAGTGCGATGGGCGGACTGAAAGCCACGATCAGACTGCCAGTCTGAGGAAAAAGAAGGGAAGCCGACATGCCGGGATTGCCCACGCTGATGCCAACCAAGGCAAGCGGAGAAAGCTTTGGCGGCGTCACCTATCACATTGACGGCGAACTGGTGCCGGTGCTTTCGGTCGATGTGAGCACAACGCCGGTCTTTTTCGAACATCACATCCTTTTGTGGAAGAATCCCGCCGTACGCATTTCCCTCAAGGCGCTCAGAGGCGCGCTCCGGCGCATGATCGCCGGCATGCAGATCTTCGTCACACAGGCATCCGGCCCCGGCGTGATCGCCTTCAGCCGCGACGGGGCGGGCCATATCGTCCCCATCCATCTTTCCCGCGGTCAGGAAATCCACGTCCGCGAACACCAGTTTCTCGCCGCCACGGACAATATCGACTACAGCTTCGAGCGGGTTCGCGGCATTTCCAACATGCTGTTCGGCCAGACGGGCTTCTTCATCGACCACTTCCACGGCCACCAGGGTGACGGCGTGCTGTGGCTGCACGGTTACGGCAACGTGTTCGAGAAGGTTCTGGCGTCCGGCGAAAGCATCGACATCGAGCCCGGCGGCTGGCTTTACAAGGATGTGTCAGTTCGAATGGAAACGGTCATCGACCGGCTGACCAGCGGCCTGTTCGGGGCGCAGGCCAATTTCATCGTCAATCGCTTCACCGGGCCGGGCCGGGTCGGCATCCAGTCGATGTATCTGCACATGCCCAGCGAAGAGTAATTCAGCGCAACTCTTCTGCGCGCTTGCGCGCGGCCTTCACCGCCCGCTTCATCAGTTGCACCAGGCCGTCGTCGGCCATCAGCACCGTCAGCGCCGCTGCCGTTGTGCCGCCCGGGCTGGTCACGGCTTCGCGCAGAGCGCGGGCGGGTGCTTTGTCCGCCGCCAGCAGCGCGCCGGCGCCCGCCACCGTGGCGCGGGCGAATTTCTCGGCCTGGGCGCGGGGCAGGCCCTCGGCAATACCGGCTTCGGTCAAGGCCTCCGCCATCAGGAACAGATAGGCGGGGCCGGAACCCGACACCGCCGTGACGCTGTCGATCATGCCTTCCTTCGCCACCCATTCGGTCTGGCCCAGCGCCGACAGCAGGGATACGGCCCGCTTCTTGTCCGCTGCGGTCACACCCCTGGCGGCATAAAGGCCGCTGATGCCATGACCAATGGATCCCGGCGTATTGGGCATCGCGCGGACGATGCGCGATTTTTTTCCCCAGGCGGCCAAAAGCGCCGCGACCGATGTGCCCGCGGCAATGGAAATCATCAGCGCACCCGATTGCGCGAAGCCGGCCAGCGCCTCGGCTTCGCCTTTGAGCACCTGCGGCTTGATCGCCACCACACAGACCGATGGCTTGCGTTTCACCTGGGAAGGCGTGGCGAACAGCGCGATCTTTTTCGCCCGCGCCAGCCGGCGCAGTTCCGCCGAGGGCTTCGGCTCGACAACCGCGATGGATTTTACGCCACGTCCAAGCCAGCCCTTCAAAAGGGCCGATCCCATACGTCCCGCGCCAACAAGCAGAATGCTCACGACCTGATCCTTCAGGACTCAAACCTTCAGGCTTGGCCGGCGCACTCCAGCACCGCCGCCGCGATGGCGTCTTCCGCCGTCTTGCCGCCCCACAGCACGAACTGGAATGCCGGATAGTAATGCTCGCAGGCTTCCAGGGCCAGGTTGAGCAGCGCCTCGCATTGAGCGGCGCTGGCCTCCGCATCGGGGAAGATCATGGCATGGCGGAAAATGATGGTGCCATCCTGCGGCCAGAGGTCGAAATGGCCAAGCCACAGCTTGGCGTTCACCAGCATCAACAGGTCCGCCACATTCTGCCGGCGCACGCCTTCGCAGATGCGCATGTCAAAGGCGCTGGACAGGTGCAGTGACTGCAGGTCTTCCCGCCAGGAGAAGTTGAAATGATGGTCGCTCCATTTGCCGGCCACCGACAGGTTCAGCTCGTCCCGGCCCGCGCGCTCAAAGGCCCAGCCATTGGCCTCGACCGCCCGTTCGAGCAGGTCCAGCGGGTGCAGGTCATCCAGCGGCTCGTCGTCCAGATGGGTGATGGTCATGGGCAACAACTCCAGGGCAGCCACAAAACGAAGCAGCTGAGGTCCAAACTGGCACAAGATTTTGAGAAAACAAGAGTCTGCGAGTCCTCATCCCCTGGCAGTGGAAAGATTCCACAGCTTTGGCGAGGCCGACCGAAACATGTGAATGGAGTCCTGGAGGACTTTCTAAGTGCCTGATTTCGATTCCAAAGCCGCTATGCGGGCGGCCAGCGCCTCGTTCTCGGCGCGGGCCTTGGCGGCCATTGCCTTCACCGCCTCGAATTCCTCGCGCGGCACGAAGTCCATATCGGCCACCAGCCGTTCCAACCGCTGGCGCACGAAGGTGTCGATTTCGGCCCGCACGCTCTGGGCCATGCCGGCGGCGTCGGTGAAGGCCTTCGCCATGCCGTCCAGGAACGGATTGTCGGTCTGCGCCATCAAAACCTCCACTTTCACCGTCTATATGGCTTCCGCGCTCCCTTGACACAAGCCGCGAAGCACCGGCGTTTACCCCTCCATGGTTCAGGCCCTTCTGCCCTTTCCCCATATCGACCCGGTGCTGGTGAGCCTGGGTCCCTTCGCGATCCGCTGGTATGCGCTGGCCTATATCGCCGGCATCGTGCTGGGCTGGTGGGGTGTGGTGCGCGTGCTGCGCCAAAAACAGCTTTGGGCCCATCCGCCTTTCAATGGGCGCCCGCCCGCCACCGAGGATGATATTGGCGATCTGGTGGTATGGGCCACGATCGGCGTGATCGTGGGCGGACGGCTGGGCTGGGTGCTGATCTATGGCACCATCCTGTGCAGCGTCACGCCCGACTATGCCGCCTTTTGCGACGGGCTGCCGATGGGGTTTCTCACCGATCCCGTACGTATCATCGCCGCCTGGGAAGGCGGCATGTCCTTTCATGGCGGCCTCTTGGGCGTGGTGATCGCGGTCTGGCTGTTCTGCCGCCGCCGCAAGCTGCAGATGATGCCGATCGCCGATCTGGCCTGCGCCTTTGCGCCCCTTGGCCTGTTCTTCGGGCGGCTGGCCAATTTCGTGAATGGCGAATTGTGGGGCCGGGTGACGAATGTGCCCTGGGCGATGATCTTTCCCCGTGGCGGGCCTCTGCCGCGTCATCCCAGCCAGCTGTATGAGGCAGCGCTTGAAGGCGTCGTGCTGTTCGTAATCCTGCAGATCGCGCTGCGCGTGTTCCGCGCCAATGAACGCCCCGGTCTGATCTCGGCACTCTTCTTTCTGGGCTATGGCACCTTCCGTTTCATTTGCGAATTCTTCCGCGAACCCGACACCCAGTTCATCGGCCCGGTGAGCATGGGCATGGCGCTGTCCATTCCGGTGTGGCTGGGAGCGGCCGCGCTGTTTGCCGTCGCCTATCGCAGGCCGGCTTCATCAAATGCCGGGGGGGCATGAGTCTCAAATCCCGCATCGCCGACCTGATCGAGACCCAAGGCCCGATCTCAGTGGCGCAGTTCATGACCATGGCGCTGCTCGATCCGAAGGAGGGCTATTACGCCAACCGCGATCCGTTCGGCGCCGGTGGCGACTTCACCACGGCGCCGGAAATCAGCCAGATGTTCGGGGAGATGGTGGGGTTGTGGCTGGTGCAAGCCTGGGCCGATCAGGGCTCGCCCAAAAATCCGCGGCTGGTGGAACTGGGGCCGGGGCGCGGTACGCTGATGGCCGACATCCTGCGCGTGGCCCAGGTTGCACCGGACTTCATTGCCGATCTGGAGGTGGTGCTGGTGGAAGCGAGCCCCGTCCTGCAGGAGGTGCAGGGCGAAAAACTGCGTGGGCTGGGCGCCGACGTGTCCTGGCAAGCCCAGTTCGATGACAGCCTGGCCGACCGGCCACTGTTCCTGGTCGCCAACGAATTCTTCGACGCCCTGCCGCTGCGCCAGTATGTGAAGACGGAACGCGGCTGGTGCGAGCGCATGGTCACCGTGGCGAATGGCGCGCTGGCTTTCGCACTGGCGCCGGTGCCAGTGCCGGCATCCACGATTGCCGCCGACCGCGCCGGCGCGCCGGATGGCGGGGTTTACGAGGCCTCGCCCGCCGCAACCGCGCTTGCCGAAGACATTGCCCGCATCATCACGGCAAAGGGCGGTGCGGCGCTGATGATCGATTATGGCTATGGCGAGGCCACCGGATTCTCGGAAACATTGCAGGCCGTCAGCGGCCACCGTTTCGCCGACGCCCTGACCGAACCCGGCGAAGACGACATCTCCGCGCATGTGGATTTTGCCGCCCTGGCCGAGGCCGGGCGGCGCGGCGGCGCGGCGGTATTGGGGCCGGTGACGCAGGGCCTGTTCCTGGCCAATATCGGCATCGTGGAACGCGCCGAACAATTGATGAAGTCCAATCCCGCGCAAGCCCAGACCTTGCTGACGGCAGTCGAGCGGCTGATCGGCAACGATCAGATGGGCAGGCTGTTCAAGGTTCTGGCCTTCGCGCCGCCGATGACCGGCGGCATGGCAGGCTTTGGACCATGAGCGGACTGATGCGGCTGGAAATGGCCAGTCTCAAATCGCCTCGCATCGCGCATGGTTTCTTCGGCCGCGATGGCGGCGTCTCGACCGGTATCTATGTCTCGCTCAATTGCGGGCCCGGCTCCAAGGACGCACCCGAGGCCGTGACCGAGAACCGCCGCCGGGTCGCGCTCGCGCTGGCGCCCGACACAAGGCTGCTATCACTGTCACAGATCCACAGCGCCATCGTGCACACCTTGCCCACTTGGGGCGACGACGGGCTATCGGCCCCGGCCCGCGAGGGCGCGATAAGACTTGAAGGCGATGCCATGGTCACCGCCACGCCCGGGTTGGCGCTGGGCATCCTGACCGCCGACTGCGCCCCCGTGCTTCTGTCCGATGCCAGGGCCGGCGTGATCGGCGCGGCCCATGCCGGCTGGAAAGGCGCCCTGGGCGAGGGCGGGCGCGGGATATTGGAAGCGACCCTGGAGGCAATGGAAAAGCTCGGGGCGCAGCGAGACCAGATCACCGCCGTGATCGGCCCCTGTATCACGCAGGCCAATTACGAGGTGGGCTGGGACTTCCGCGACCGCTTCCTGGAACTCGGTCTCCGAAACAGACGATTCTTTGTACCCTCCGACAAAGAGGGGCATTACCGCTTCGACCTGCCCGGCTATGTGACACATCGGCTGACCGCGGCCGGCACGGGCCGCGTGGAAATGTCGGGCGTGTGCACCTATCCGCCTGAAAACGGCTATTTCAGTTTCCGCCGCACCACCCATGCGGGCGAGCCCGATTATGGGCGGCAAATTTCCGCCATTGTGCTGACCGGGTAACAGTCCGGCGCGGTCGCGCGGCCGGTAACCGGCGAGCAACCAAAGACAAGCCGCACTGGTTGCGATTGCGGAGCCCAGCCGCTAAAAGCGCGTCATCAAAGTTTCACGGGGTTCGGGAGCGAGGGCCATGACGGATCTGAACGGATCGCGGGGCATGCGCCTCATTGCGGGAAATTCCAACAAGACCCTGGTCGCCGATATCAGCGCCTATCTGGGGCTGACCCCGGTCAAGGCGGATGTCCGCCGCTTCTCCGACGACGAGGTTTTCGTCGAAGTCCGCGAGAATGTCCGTGGCGAGGACATGTTCCTGATCCAGTCGACCAGCGCGCCGGCCAACGACAATCTGATGGAGCTTCTGATCATCATCGACGCGCTGCGCCGGGCCAGCGCGCGCCGCATCACCGCGGTGATCCCCTACTTCGGCTATGCCCGGCAGGACCGGAAGGTGGGCCCGCGCACGCCCATCTCCGCCAAGCTGGTGGCGAACCTGATCACCGAGGCCGGCGCCAACCGCGTGCTGACGGTGGATCTGCATGCCGGCCAGATCCAGGGTTTCTTCGATATCCCCACCGACAATCTGTTCGCCATGCCGGTGATCGTGAAGGACATCGCCGACAATCTGAAGGGCAAGGAACCGATGGTGGTGTCGCCCGACGTGGGCGGCGTGGTGCGCGCCCGCGCCCTGGCCAGCCGCCTCAACACCGATCTCGCCATCGTCGACAAACGCCGCGAAAAGGCGGGCGTGTCGGAAGTGATGAACATCATCGGCGAGGTGGAAGGGCGCGCCTGCATCCTGATCGACGACATCATCGATTCCGGCGGCACGCTGTGCAACGCGGCCGAGGCATTGCTCAAGAATGGCGCCACCGAAGTTTATGCCTATGCGACCCATGGCGTGCTGTCTGGCAAGGCGGTGGAGCGCATCCAGAATTCCTGCCTCAAATCCATGGTGGTGACGGATTCCATCGAGGCGACCCCCGAGATGAAGAACTGCGCCAACCTGCGCACCATCTCCATTGCCCCACTGCTGGGCGAGGCGATGCGCCGGATCAACAACGAGGCCTCTGTCTCCAGCCTTTTTGATTGAGTTCTGGTCGACTGATGCTGAAACTCTTCTACAGCCCCAATGCCTGTTCGCTGGCCCCGCATATCGCGCTGGCCGAATCCGGCGCTGCTTACGAGGCTGTGCGCGTGGACCTGAAAGCGGGCGAGCAGAAGAAACCAGACTATCTGGCCATCAATCCCAAGGGCCGGGTCCCGGCGCTGATGACCGAGAAGGGTGTCCTCACCGAGAACCCCGTCATCCTGAACTGGATCGCAGAAAACTTTCCGACCGCGCAACTGAGGCCGGACGATGCCTTCGCCTATGCCCAGATGCAGTCCTTCAATCTGTATCTCGCCAGCACCATCCACGTCACCTTTGCCCATCTCTTCCGCACGGAGCGCTGGGCAGACAGCGAAGCGGCGCGCACAGAACTGAAAGCCAAGGTGCCGTCATCACTTGCCGCCTTGTGGACGCTGATCGAAGACTGTCTGGGCGACGGGCGACCCTGGGTGTGCGGCGAGCGATACACGGTCGCCGATCCTTATCTTTATGTCTTCGCCCGCTGGCTGGAGCGTGACGGTGTTGGCAGCTCGGCGGACATGCCGCTGACCCGCGCCCATCGCGCCCGCATGCAGGAACGGCCAGCGGTGAAGAAGGTCCTGGCCAAGGAAGACCTCGCGCCGGTCTAGGGTGACCTGGCGGGGCGAAAGCGCCCGGTTGCGCGAAAAGCCGCCTTCCGCTACAAGCCTCGCCTTTCCGGGGGCTTTTGGGCCCTTCCGGGTGACGAAGGATCAAGAAAATGGCGCAGGTTCAAGAGCTTAAGGTGGAAGTGCGTGCGGGTACGGGCAAGGGCCCGGCCTTTCAGGCGCGCCAGAAGGGTCTGATCCCGGGCGTCATCTATGGCGGCCAGGGCGAACCGGAGAATGTGGCCGTGGATGGCCGCACCCTGGAGCGCCATGTCGAAGCCGGCCATTTCCTCACCACCCTGTTCATGCTGGACCTGGGCGGCAAGAAGACCCGCGTGATCCCGCGCGAAGTGCAGCTGGACCCGGTCAGCGACCGCCCCGTGCATGTGGACTTCATGCGGCTGGCCGAAGGCGCCACCGTGCGCCTGGAGATTCCGGTGCATTTCCACGGTCAGGAAAGTTCCCCCGGCCTCAAGAAGGGCGGCGTGCTCAACATCGTGCGCCACGCCATCGGCCTGATCTGCCCGGCCGAGAGCATCCCCAACATCATTGAAGTCGATGTTTCGAAACTGGACATCAACGAGTCCATTCACATCAACGCGCTCAACCTGCCGGAAGGCGTCAAGCCGGTGATCCGCGGCCGTGACTTCACCATCTGCTCCATCGTCGCGCCGACCAGCGTGCGCGAAGAGCAGCGCGCCGCCGCGGCGGCCGCTGGAGCCCCCGCCGCCGAAGCCACGCCTGCCGCAGCAGCCGCTGCGCCCGCTGCTGCTGCCGCGCCGGCCGCCGGCGCCAAGCCGGCCGCTGCTCCGGCCAAGAAGTAAGGTTCATTCGGGCTGGGCATTTTGGCCCGCCGGCACGGAGCGAGGAGCGATGTGGACAGCAAGTCCATGAGCGACGAGCGACAAAGCCGGGGGACAAAAAGCACGCCCGAAACGCCGCTTCTCATCGCAGGACTGGGGAATCCTGGTTCTCAGTACGCCAAGAACCGGCACAATGCCGGCTTCATCGTCGTGGACATGCTTCACGAGCAGTACAAGTTCGGCCCCTGGAAAGCCAAGTTCGAAGGCCATCTGTCGGAAGGCACGCTGGGCGGCCGCAAGACCTATCTGCTCAAGCCCCAGACCTACATGAACCTGTCCGGCGACTCGGTCGGCCCGGCGCTGCGCTTCTTCAAGCTGCCGCTGGACGCGCTGGTGGTGATCCATGACGAGATCGACCTGGCCGCGGGCAAGCTGAAGGTGAAAACCGGCGGCGGCGATGCCGGGCAGAACGGGTTGCGTTCCATCACCGCGACTTTGGGGCCGGATTATCGCCGGGTGCGGCTGGGCATCGGCCATCCGGGCGAGAAAAGCAAAGTCAGCGGCCATGTGCTGCAGAATTTCAGCAAGGACGATGTCGCCTGGCTGAAGCCGCTGGTGGAGGCGATGGTCGAAGCGGCGCCGCTTCTGGCCAAAGACGACGATGCGGGTTTCATGAGCAAGGTGGCGCTGCTATTGCAGCCGCCTAAGCCGAAAAAGAAAGACACGGATTAATGGGTTTCAAATGCGGAATCGTGGGTCTGCCCAATGTCGGCAAATCCACCCTGTTCAACGCCCTGACGCAGACCGCGGCGGCGCAGGCGGCCAACTATCCCTTCTGCACCATCGAGCCCAATGTCGGTGACGTCGCGGTGCCGGACCCGCGCCTGGAGACTTTGGCCAAGATCGCCAGTTCGGCCGAGATCATTCCAACCCGCATCACCTTTGTGGACATTGCCGGTCTGGTGCGCGGCGCCTCCAAGGGTGAAGGGCTGGGCAACCAGTTCCTGGCCAACATCCGCGAAGTGGATGCCGTGGCCCATGTGCTGCGCTGTTTCGAGGATGACGATATCACCCATGTCGAAGGCAAGATCGATCCCATCGGCGATGCCGAGACGGTGGAAACCGAACTGATGCTGGCCGACCTGGACAGCCTGGAAAAACGACTGCCCGCACTGGAAAAGAAGGCCAAAGGTGGCGAGAAGGAAGCCAAGGAGGCGCTGAGCCTGGTGCTGAAGGCCGTCACCCTGCTGCGTGAGGGCAAGCCGGCGCGGCTGGCGGAACTGACGCCGGAGGAACGCGCGCCCTACAGCCAGCTTGGCCTGATGACCGCCAAGCCGGTGCTGTATGTGCTCAATGTCGAGGAAGGTTCGGCCGCCACCGGCAACGCCATTTCAGCGCGTGCCGAAGAGATGGCGAAGAAGCAGGGCGCCAAGTCCGTGGTTATCTCCGCCAAGATCGAGGAAGAAATCGCCCAGATGCCCTCGGGCGACCGGCCCGATTTTCTGAACAGCCTTGGCCTGGAAGAACCGGGCCTCAATCGCCTGATCCGCGCCGGCTATGACCTGCTTGGCCTGCTGACCTTCTTCACGGTTGGTCCCAAGGAAGCGCGCGCCTGGACCGTGACCAAAGGCTCACGCGCGCCCCAGGCCGCGGGCGTGATCCATACCGATTTCGAGCAGGGCTTCATCCGCGCCGAAACCATCGCCTATGCCGATTATGTCGCCGGCAACGGCGAAGCGGGCGCGCGCGAGGCAGGCAAGTTCCGGCTGGAAGGCAAGGACTATGTCGTTGCCGACGGCGATGTGATGCATTTCCGCTTCAACAACTGATATAAAGCAAGCCTCCGCAACCGGAGCCCATTCTGGTCAAGTGTTGTCGATGGAGACTGCACTTTGAGCGCCGCTGAAAATGCCTGGCCGCGACTGGCCGGCCTGGATATTTGCGCGACCACCGATACCTTGCATCTCTGGAGCCAGGTGGTGGGGAAGATCCGCCTGATGCTGACGCCCTGGATCAATCACAGCTGGCATGTTCCGCTGTATATCTCCGTCCGCGGTCTGACGACCGGACCGATGGCGGTTGCCGGCCGCGCCATCGAGATCGAATTCGATTTCCTGACCGACCGCCTCGTCCTGAGCGATTCCAAAGGCCGCCAGACGGATGTCAGACTGATATCACAGAGCGTCGCCGCCTTTTATGCCGCCACCATGACGGCGCTGGCTGATCTGGGCCTGGACATCAAAGTGGACCCCATCCCCTGCGAGATCGCCGATCCGGTCGCCTTTCATGAGGATCAGGGCTTGCGAACCTATGACGGCGCGACAGCCCGCGCCTTCTGGCGCGCCCTGATCGAGACCCACCGCGTATTCCAGATTTTTCGCAGCCGATTTTCCGGCAAATGCAGCCCCATCCATTTTTTCTGGGGCAGCTTCGATCTTGCGGTGACGCGCTTCTCCGGCCGCACCGCTCCGCGGCATCCGGGCGGCGTACCGCATCTGTCCGACGCCGTTGTCCGCGAGGCCTATAGCCATGAAGTCTCCAGCGCCGGCTTCTGGCCGGGTGGCGGCGCCGTCTCATCACCGGCCTTTTACAGTTACGCCTATCCAGCACCGCCGGGCTTTTCCGGCGCAACGATAGAGCCGCGAGAGGCCTATTTCGATACGGCGCTTGGCGAATTTCTGCTGCCCTATGATGCGGTCCAGACCAGCGCTGATCCCGACGGGACCTTGCTACGCTTTCTGCAAAGCACATACGAAGCGGCGGCAACGCTGGCCCATTGGGACCGGCATGCGCTGGAAAGACCCACGGGCCTTATTGGCAAGCCGCCGGCGTCATTCTAGCGCGTCAATTTTTGGTGAACTTCCGGAAGTTCGGGACATTGGTGAAGCCAGCAAAGATATTGCCGTCATCATCGACCGCCACGGCCTCGATGGCATTGTATTCACCCCAAGGGATAAAGCCGATCACCTTGCCGTCGCTGATGTGACCCCAGCGGATGCCGTTCTTGAAGCCGGGATTGTTCTTGTCGCTGGAGAGCGAGTCCGCGACATAGATCATGTCGTCTTTGGTGATGAAGATGCCGCTGGGCCGGCCGAACTGGCGCCATTCGGCCAGGAACTTGCCCTGCTGATCGAAGATCTGGATGCGGTTGTTGCTTCGGTCGGCGACATAGAGCCGGCCTTCCTTGTCCATCGCCAGGCCGTGTGGTGCATTGAACTCGCCCGGGCCTGAACCGAACTTGCCCCAGCTCAGCAGAAACTTGCCGTTGTGGTCGTATTTGAGAATCCGGTTGTTGGTCTTATCGCTATGGCCATCGGCGACAAAGATGCTGCCGTCGGGCGCCACCAGCACATCGGAGACGCCATTGAACTGATCAGTCCCGTCGCCCTTGGTGCCGGAGACGCCCATGGTGCGCAGCGATTTGCCGTCCGCCGTATATTCGTGGATCACGTCGGCGACCACACCGCTCTGCGAGATGCCTTCCACCAGCCAGACATGATGGTCGCGGCCGACAAAGATGCCATGCGGGTAAAGGAAATCGCCCTTGCCCCAACTCTTCACCAGCTTGCCGCTGGAGTCGAATTCCATCACCGGATCGAGTATCTTGACCTTGGCGCAGCCGTCATCGGGCATGCCACAGCGCTCGAACACCCACACGCTCTTGCCGTCCGGGTCCATGTCCACCGCGGAAGTGCCGCCGAAGGCGCGGCCCAATTTCGCCCAGCCTTCCTCGACATGATAGGGGTTGGGATAGTCGTTGGGATCGTGCGGCGGCGGCATGGCGACCGGCTGTGCCCAGGCCGGGGCCGTCATGGCCAGCAAGGCAATGAGAAATCCGCGCATTGGCCCCTCCCCTTCTTGTTTTGGGAAGAGCCTAGCGCAGCGGCCCGTCAGCGCAAGCTGGCCTCGATATTGCCGCCATCGACGGTGACGACCGCCGCCGTGGTCTTGGATGCAGTTGCGAGATAGACAAAGGCATCAGCCACGTCTTCGGCCGTCACTTCGCGCTTGAGCAGGTTGCCGGCCATATAGTCGGCCTCCGACAAGCCGCGCGCCTTAGAGCGCGCCGCCACCATGTCATTGGTCAACAGGCCACTGCGGATTCGGTCGGCATTAACCGCATTGGCGCGGATGCCATCCTTGCCATGATCCAGCGCATACTGCTTGACCAGGAACAGGGTCGCCGCCTTGGGCAGGCCATAGGGCCCGAAGTCCTTGCCCGGATTGATCGCCTGCTTGGAGGTGTTGAACAGTAGGCAGCCATAGGTGCCCTGCGCCTGCATGATGCGGGTGGCGTGCTGCGCCACCGCCTGATGCGCCCAGAAATTCAGCTCGAACGACTTGCGCAGGGTCTCGTCATCGACCTTGCCGATGGTGCCCTGCCAGGCCGCGCCCGCATTCGAGACCACGATATCCACGCCGCCGAAAGCCGAGACCACGGCATCAAAAGCCGCGCGCACGCCTTGCGGATTGGTGACGTCGCATTCCACCGCCAGCGCCTTGCCGCCAATCTTCTTGGCCACGGCCTTGGCCGCCTCCAGATCGCGGTCCAGGATGGCGACTTCCGCGCCCTCCTTGGCCATCGCTCTTGCCGTGGCCGCACCGATGCCGGAGCCGCCGCCCGTGATCACCGCGACCTGACGGGCCAGCGATTTCTCATTCGACTTGCCCAGCTTGGCCTGTTCCAGCGACCAGTATTCGACTTCGAACATGTCATAGTCGCTGATGCTGCGATATTCGCCCATCGCCTCGGCGTCGGTGATCACCGCGATCGCGTTCTCGGCGATGTCGGCGGCGATGGCCGCATCCTTGGCGCTGCCGCCCACGCCGAACATGCCCACGCCCGGCACCAGGATCACGCGCGGCAGTGGGTCGAGTTCCTTCTTCTTCACCGGGCTCTTGGCGTTATTGTCCTCGAAATAGCGGTGATAGCGCGCGACATAGGCGTCAACCGCCGCATGCACTTCCTTTGCCCAATCATCCAGCTTGCCCGCTTCCGGAGCCGGCACGACGACCGGCCAGTTCTTGGTGCGGATCGTATGGTCGGGCGTCACCACGCCAACCTGGCTGTAGCGCGCCAGTTCCGCGCCGTTCACATAATTCAGGATCTGGGCGTTGGTGCGGAAGTCCAGCAACTGGCGCTTGGCGGTGCCGGCCATCGGATTCTTCTCGATCGCCACCGCGCCGCGCAGGATGGGCGCGATCTCGGGTAGCGAGGCGATGTTGGACGGCAGCTTGGCCTGGGCCAACTGTTTTCTCTGACGGCCCAAGCGTTCTTCCGCCATGGTGACGAATTCGATCATGCGGCCATAGGCCTGCTCGGCCGTGTCGCCAACGGTGAAGATGCCGTGCTGCAGCAGCACCAGGCCCTCCACGCCGGGATTCTTGTCGAACACATCGGCCACAGATTTGGCCAGCGCGAAACCGGGGATCGTATAGGGCACGTAGGCGACGCGGTCGCCATAGACTTCCTGCACCAGCGCCTTGTTATCGGGCTGGTCGGTCAACGCCAGCACGGCGGTGGAATGGACATGATCGATGAATTTGTGCGGCAGGAAGGCATGCAGCAGGGTTTCGACCGACGGATTGGGGGCCGAAGAATCCAGCAGGTTGATGCGCTGGTAATTGACCATGTCTTCGTCGGTCAGCTTGTCGAGCTGGCGCAATTTGCGCAGCGGTTCCAGCTTCACCGCGGGCAGGCCGGCGGGCTCGATCACGCCCATGTCCCAGCCGGAACCCTTGATGCAGATCACCTCCACATCCTCGCCCAACTGGTCTTTCACCGTGGTCTTGACCGAAGTGTTGCCGCCGCCGTGCAGCACCAGGCGCGGGTCGCTGCCCAGCAGACGCGTCGTATAAGTACGCACGGCCAGGTCCGCATTCACGCCTTTGGGGGCGTAACGGGAGACGAATTCCTGCGCTTCGGCGTCAGACCATTTGGACTGCATGGACTTCTCCTATGCCCTACCGTTTCGCTGCTTGAGGGCGGGCCTACTTCGGAAAAAGGCTCCGTAAGCCTTCGGGGGTAGCGGCGCAAGTACCGCGTTCGGTGATCAACCCTGTCACCAGCCGGGCGGGCGTGACGTCAAAGCCGGGATTGGCCGCGACGCTGCCGGGTGCCGCGATTTCCACCACTGTCACGGAACCGTCAGGAAGCCGGCCGGCCATTTTCAGCACTTCGTCCTGGCTGCGTTCCTCGATCGGGATGTCGCGGCCGGATTCAAGCGTCCAGTCGATGGTGGAACTGGGCAGCGCCACATAAAAGGGCACGTTGTTGTCTTTCGCCGCCAACGCCTTGAGGTAGGTGCCGATCTTGTTGGCGACATCGCCATTTGCGGTGACGCGGTCGGTCCCCACGATCACCATGTCCACCTGCCCGGCCTGCATGTAATGGCCGCCGGCATTGTCGGCCAGGATGGTGTGCGGCACGCCATGACTGCCCAGCTCGAAGGCGGTCAGCGAGGCACCCTGATTGCGCGGCCGCGTCTCGTCCACCCACACATGCAGGTCGATGCCCTCGTCCTTGGCGAGGTAAATGGGCGCCAGCGCGGTGCCGTAGTCCACCGTCGCCAGCCAGCCGGCATTGCAGTGGGTGAGGATATTGAGCTTTTGGCCGTTCTTCTTGGCCGCCAGCTCGCGGATGATCGCAAGCCCGTTCTGACCGATGGCCTGGTTCATCGCCACGTCTTCGTCGGCAATTGCCGCCGCTTCCTTCCAGGCGATGGCTGCGCGCTGCTCGCGCGGCTGGTTCAGCAGCGCATCGCGCATCCGCGCCAAGGCCCAACGCAGATTGATGGCGGTTGGCCTGGTCTCGGCCAACATGTCATGTACGCGTGCGAGATTTTCGTCCGACGGGTCGCGGCGCATCTCCAACGCCAGACCGTAGGCGCCCACCACACCGATCAGCGGCGCGCCGCGGGTCTGCATGGAGTTGATCACGGCGGCTGCGTCATCAGCCGAGCGCAGGGTCAGCGTCTCGAATTCATGCGGCAGTTTCGCCTGGTCGATGATGCCAAAAGCATCTTCACCGATGGGCCAGACGGAGCGGTAATGCCTGCCGTTGATCTTCATCGCGGCATCGTGTCCTTCATCGACGGGTATTCGCAGAATTGCGCATACCAGCCGCTCAAATTGGGATGGGTGGAGCGCCAATCAAGATCGGTGAGGCGAAATTCCATATAGCCGAGCGCGCAGGCGACCGAAATCTCGCCGATTGTGGGGTCCTTGGCGAATTTGACCTTTTCCAGGGCACCCAGCGCCGCAAGGATCGTCTCCATCTGGCGGGCGTGGGCCTTTTGTGGAACCTGTTCCTCGCGGCCCAGGAGCACCCAACTGACCGTGGCGTCGGCCAGCCCGTCGCCAAGAGCCTGCAGCCCCAGCGCCTTCCACCGTCCACTGGAATGGCGAAAGATGCTCATGCCGGGGAAGAATTTCCCGCCGCCGACATGATTGAGATATTCGCAGATCACGGGGCTGTCGATCAGCACCGAGCCGTCATCCAGCACCAGCGCGGGAATCTTGCCCAGTGGATTGACCTTGCGCATGTTTGGGTCCTGAAAGGGCGAGATGTTGATCTCTTCCAGCTTCAGCCTCAACTCGTGCGCGATCACCCGGCATTTGCGCCCGAAGGGCGATGCCGGATTGTTATAGAGCTTCAACGCTTACTCCAGCGCGATGCGGACGCATCGCTTAGTGCCCCTCGAAAGCGACCAGCGTGGCCACCGGTTTGCCGATGGCGCGCAGCTTGTCGGCGCCGCCCAGATCGGGAAGGTCGATCACAAAAGAACAGCCCACGACATTGGCGCCGGCGCGCTCCAGAAGCTTGATGCCGGCAAAGGCAGTGCCGCCGGTGGCGATCAGGTCATCGACCAGAAGTACGCGCTCACCCTTTTCCAGCGCATCGATATGGATCTCGATCCGGTCGGTGCCGTATTCCAGGTCGTAGTCCTCGCCAATCACCGCGTGAGGCAGCTTGCCTTTTTTGCGTACTGGGATGAAACCGACCGAGAGCTGATGCGCCACCGCGCCGCCCAGGATGAAGCCGCGCGCTTCAAGCCCCGCTACCTTGTCAATCTTGAGGCCGGCGTAAGGCTGCACCATCTCGTCCACCGCGCGGCGGAAGGCGCGCGGATTGCCCAAAAGGGTGGTGATGTCATGGAATATGATCCCCGGCTTGGGATAGTCGGGAATGTGGCGGATCGCGTCTTTGTAATCCATGCCTTAGACCTCGTCATGGCCGGCCAGCAAGGCCGGACTTTGTTCGGCCGTAGCGCGAGCCGGCCATCCACAGCGCCAATGGATGGCCGGCCCCTCTTCAATAAAAGAGGGGCCGGCCATGACATGCTTACTGTTTCTTCAAAACCCGTCCCGCCACCGCATCCAGTTTCGCCACCAGCGCCGGGTCGCGCTTGTCGGGCGCAGTGATCAGCGCGAAATCCAGCACCGCTTCCGGCCGGTCGGGGCAGGTCGAGGGCTGGCGGTCGGGCCCGAGCTTGGGCGCCACTGCCTGGATCAGGCGGCGCGCATTGGCGGCGTTCTGCTGCATCACCTTGATCACCGCATCGACTGTCACATGCTCGTGATCGTCGTGCCAGCAGTCATAGTCCGTCACCATGCCGACAATGGCGTAGGGCAGCTCGGCCTCGCGCGCGAGCTTGGCTTCGGGCATCGCCGTCATACCGATCACGCTGCAATCCCAGGAACGGTAGAGGAAGCTTTCGGCCCGGGTGGAGAATTGCGGGCCTTCCATGCAGATGTAGGTGCCGCCCTCGCTATGGTCGATCTTCAGTTCCCGCGCGGCAAGCGTCAGCGCACCCGACAGTTTGGGACAGACCGGATGGGCCATGGGCACATGGGCGACAAAGCCAGGGCCGAAGAAACTTTTTTCGCGTGCGAAGGTGCGGTCGATGAACTGGTCCGCCATGACGAAGGTCCCCGGCGGTAGTTCCTCGCGCAGCGAACCGCAGGCCGAGACGCTGATCACATCGGTGACGCCGATCCGCTTCAGGGCGTCGATATTGGCGCGGTAGTTGATGCTGGTGGGCGTCTGGATATGGCCGCGGCCATGGCGCGGCAGGAAAACGAGATCCACCCCAGCATAGGTGCCGGTCAAAAGCTGGTCCGATGGCTCGCCCCAGGGGCTTTTCACCGTCTGCCAGGTCGCGTTTTCCAGCCCGTCAATCTGATAGACGCCGGACCCACCGATGATGCCCAGAACCGTTTTTGCCATGAAAAACCCGGAAAAGTGCGGATTGCCGGGCCTTTTAGCACATGGACCGTGACGAACAAGCGGCGTTCCAGGCCGGGCCCCGCAGACCTAACATGGCGCAAGAGTTTATATTCGGCCTACGGCCTAGGGGAGGATGTGATGAACCATCTGGGAAAATCCTTTTGTCTCAGCCTGGTGTGGCTGGGCCTGTTGTCGCTGCGCGGCTCGGCCGAGGAAGGCCCGCCCCCACCCGATCCCAGCCATGTGGTCTTCATCGCGCCCAAGGACATGAAATGGGAAGGCACCGGCGGCCAGCGTCACGTCAATCTGGTGGGCGATCCTGAAAAGCCCGGCCTTTATGTGCGGCTGGCGGAATGGCTGCCCGGCAATATGAGCCGGCCGCACTACCACTCTACCATCCGCTATTTCTATGTCGCCTCGGGCACCTGGTGGGTGGGATCAAGCAACACCTATGACCCGGCCAAGACCTGGCCCATGCGGGCAGGCACCTTCGTCACCCACTTCCCCGGCAAGGCGCATTTCGATGGCGCCAAGGACGAGCCCGGCGTGATGGTGGAGATCGGCGAGGGACCGGTTCAATCGACAAGCTGCAAGCAGCCGGGCGACTGTCCACAGTGAAATGAAAAAGGGCGCCCGAGAAAGCGCCCTTTCAAAGACTTCTGCATCCAAGACGCTTTCGTGACAACTAAGCGCGAGGATTTTTGGTGCCTGAGCAGGGTTGCCTAGCGACAGCGTGGGCAACGAGCGACGTGTACAAGAAGTACACGAGCGGTCCATAGCGACAGCGTATGGACGCGACGAACCAAGCTCTATTTTGCCGCGGCCGCTCGCCCCAAGCTCGCGGCGTTCGCTGCTCGAAACGATCCACTGGATCGTTTCGTTGGCCTCACGGCCAACCGCAACTCACTAGTGGGCGTCCTTCCAGACCCGCTTGTAGGCCGCAAACAGCACACCCGCGAGCAGCACCAGGAACACCATCACGCCGAAGCCGAAACGCTTGCGCTCTTCCATCTTGGGTTCGCTGGCCCAGGTGAGGAAGGTCACCACGTCATGGGCTTCCTGGTCCACCGTGGCCTTGGTGCCATCGGAATAAGTGACGGTGCCGTCCTTGAGCGGCGGCGGCATGGAGATGTTCCAGCCTTCAAAGTACGGGTTGTAATACTTGCCGTCGGTCACCTTGAAGCCGGCCGGCGGATGACCGCCAAAGCCGGTCAGGATCGAATAGACGTATTGCGGACCGCCTTCCCGCGCCTTGACCACCATGGAGAGGTCCGGCGGCAGCGCCCCGCCATTGTTGGCGCGGGCCGCCTGTTCGTTCGGGAAGGGCGACGGGAAGTGGTCGGCCAGGGTGGCGGACCGCATCAGGGGCGCGCCCTTGTCGTCGACGGTCTCGCCCTTGTCGTTGGGATCGGCCGGAACCTTGGCGGCGGCGGCCAGCGCCCGGGCCTGGGCTTCGGTGAATTCCGGACCGCCCGCCTCATCCAGATTGTGGAAGGCTAGGTGCTGGGCGGAATGACAGGCCGAGCAGACTTCTTTGTAAACCTGATAACCGCGCTGGAGCGCACCACGGTCATAGGTGCCGAAGGGTCCTTCGAAGGAGAAGGACACGTCCTTGGGTGCAAGGCGCGTGGTGTCCAGCGCCATGGCCGAGGTGGAGGCCAGGAGCCCGAGGGCCAGGGAGAGCGAAACAATCGTCAGACGCATGTTGGTTCTCACTCGGCAGGGGCCGCGGCGGTGTCGCCGAGCACGGATTGCGCGATGGATGCAGGCAGTTTCTTGGGCGTCTCGATCAGGCCCACGATCGGCATGATCAGCCAGAAGAAGGCGTAGTAGTAGAGCGAGGCGATGCGGGCCACCCACACCAGCGGGACGCCGGCAACGGCCGCATCCACACTCTGCGAGCCGCAATAACCGAGCAGCACGCAGGCAACCGCGAAGGCCCAGAAGAACTGCTTCATCAGCGGGCGGAAGCGGTTGGAGCGTATGCGGCTGGTGTCAAGCCAGGGGATGAACACCAGCGTCACGATGGCGCCGCCCATCACGATCACGCCCATCAGCTTGTTCGGGATGGAGCGCAGCATGGCATAGAAGGGCAACAGGTACCATTCCGGCACGATGTCGGGCGGGGTCACCAGCGGATTGGCCTGCTGGTAATTGTCCGGATTGCCGAAGAAGTTCGGCGCATAGAACACGAACGCCGCATACAGGATGATGAAGAGCACCATATAGAAGGCGTCTTTCACCGTGTAATAGGGGTGGAAGGGCACGGTGTCCTGCGGGCTCTTCACGTCGATACCCAGCGGGTTGTTGTTGCCCGGCACATGCAGCGCCCAGATGTGCAGGCCGACCACGCCGGCGATAATGAAGGGCAGCAGGTAGTGCAAAGAGAAGAAGCGGTTCAGCGTCGCATCACCCACCGCGAAGTCGCCCCACAGCCAGGTGGCGATGTGGTTGCCCACCACCGGAATGGCGCTGAACAGGTTGGTGATGACGGTGGCGCCCCAGAAGGACATCTGGCCCCAGGGCAGCACATAGCCGAAGAAGGCCGTGGCCATCATCAGGAGATAGATCAGCACGCCGATGATCCAGATCAGCTCGCGCGGGGCCTTGTAGGAGCCGTAATAGAGGCCGCGGAACATGTGGATATAGACGGCGAGGAAGAACATGGAGGCGCCGTTGGAATGCATGTAACGGATCAGCCAGCCGTAATTGACGTCGCGCATGATGCTTTCGACGCTGTCGAAGGCGAGCCCCGCATTGGCGACGTAATGCATCGCCAGCACGATGCCGGTGACGATCTGGATGCCCAGGCAGAAGGTGAGGATGCCGCCGAAGGTGTACCAGATGTTCAGGTTCCTGGGCGTGGGGAAGGTGTTCATCGTGTCGTGCATCAGCCGCATGATCGGCAGACGCGTGTCGAGCCAGCGCTCGAGACCGGAATTGGGCTTGTAGGTCGAAGGGCCTGACATGTTGTTCTCCGTTAGCCGACCTTGACGCGGGTCGCGGACAGGAAGCTGTAAACCGGTACCTGCAGGTTGCGCGGCGCCGGACCTTTGCGGATGCGGCCCGCCGTGTCGTACTGCGAGCCATGGCAATGGCAAAGCCAGCCGCCATAATCACCTTCCGGCATCTGGGGCGTGGAGACGGTGGGGGTGCAACCCAGATGGGTGCACACGCCGATCAGGATCAGCCATTCCGGCTTGGTGGCGCGGTTGGCGTCGGAAGCCGGCGCGCTGTCCGGCAGATTGTCGTTATTGGCCAGCGGGTCGGGCAGGCTGTTCACGGGCACCGCATTGGCCTCGGCGATCTCGGCGGGGGTGCGGCGGCGCACGAACAGCGGATGGCCGCGGAATTTGAACACGATCTGCTGGCCCGGCTGGATGGGCGACAGGTCGATTTCGGTAGTACCGGCGGCCAGCGTAGCGGACGTCGGATTCATCTGATCGATGAACGGCCAGGCCATGGCGACAACGCCCACCCCACCAATCGCGCCCGACGCCACATATAAGAAATCGCGTCGTGTGCCCGCGTCACTCGTCGTAGCTGCCACTGGATCCACCCTATAAGGAAAACGGAAAGGAACGTGTTCGAACTCTTGCCATAAACAAGCGCGATGACGGTACTGATGCGGTTGCGCGATGCCCCCAACCCGCTTGTTATTGGAGGGGTAAAATAGACAGTCGATTTTCAAGGGTCTTGCGGCACGATGACGCAGAAAATGCCTTGTGCTGCCGCCACTTAATACCCGGCAGCCGGAAAATGGAGATTTGGGGTGCGACTGGCGCTGTATGAGCCCGATATCCCGCAAAATGCGGGCAGCCTGATGCGGCTGGGGGCCTGCCTGGGCGTGGGCGTCGATATCATCGAGCCCTGTGGCTTCCTGCTGTCGGATCGCAATTTCCGCCGCGCCGGAATGGATTATCTCAATCACGCCGATATCCGCCGCCACGAATCCTGGTCACGGTTTCATGACAATTTTTCCGGCCGGCTGGTCCTTCTGACCACGCGCGCCACCACCGCCTACACCGATTTCGCGTTTGCGGTAGACGACACTTTGATGGTGGGACGTGAAAGCGCCGGTGTGCCCGATACGGTGCATGCCGCGGCTTGCGCGAGGCTGTTGATTCCCCTGCGCCCCGGATTGCGCTCCTTGAATGTCGCGCAGGCGGCCGCGATGGTGTTGGGGGAAGCCCTGCGTCAGACCCGTGGGTTCCCGGAGACGGCATGACTCTGGCACTGACCCTGTTTCACCCTGGCGGCCTGATCGCACTCGCGCAGGTGCTGATGATCGACATCGTGCTGGCAGGCGACAATGCCGTGGTCATTGGCTTGGCGGCAGCGCAGGTCCCGATCGCGTTGCGCAAGAAGGTCATCTTCTGGGGCCTGGCAGCGGCGGTGGTGCTGCGGGTGATTCTGGCGGTCATCACAGTGTCGCTGATGAAAGTGATCGGCCTGACACTTGCCGGCGGGATTCTTCTTTTGTGGGTGTGCTGGCGCTTTTGGCGCGATATCTCATATCACACGTCTCATGAGACGGCGGCGCCGCGGGCAAATGCTTCGCTCAAGCGCGCCGTCGCCCAGATCGTGCTGGCCGATGCATCCATGTCGCTGGACAATGTGCTGGCTGTGGCGGGGGCGGCGCGAGAGCATCTGGATGTGCTGGTGATCGGCCTTTTGCTGTCGGTGGGGTTGATGGGCGCAGCTGCCACCCTCATCGCCCGGCTGCTGGAGCGATTCCGCTGGATCAGCTATCTGGGCCTGGCGATCGTTCTGTATGTCGCCCTGTCCATGATCTGGCATGGCGGGCATGACGTCATAAAAGCGATCAGCTAGCCGCGGTTCTTTGGCTTAGCTTTTCTTATGAGCGAAGCGAATTAGAAAAGCTTGCCCCGCTTCGAGCCGGCGAGGGCGGTGCGCCCCGGAGTTCGTCGCTCCGGGAGTAAAATTCCTCGCGGCTACGCCAACTGGATTAACAGCGCGGTGGCATCATCGCTCTTCTTGAAGCGGGGGAATTTGTCGCCGCCGGTGTCGCCGGCCTCGATGGCGCGCAGTTCTTCGCCCATCGCCGCCAACCCTTTCGTCAGCGCCGCATCCATCAGGCTTTCGGCGCTGTAGACGCCATAGTCGCTGGCCAGCGCCAGAAAACCGTCGGTGGCGAGCAGGACCACGGCGCCCGGCGCAACCTTGATGATCCGACGCGAGACATGCGAGGCCGCCCGCGCGTCGGGGCTGAACAGCCAATAGTCGCCGCTGTTGATGCGGTTGCGCGCGGCACGCAAGTGGCCGATGAATTCCGGCCGGCTGAGCCCTGATGCCGGCGACAGGTTCTGCTCTTTCGCCACCGCGCGAGCCCGTTCTGCCTCGGCCGCGCGTTTATCGAAGGTCTCGCCGACAACCGACACGCCGGCGCCATCCTGTTTGATCAGTGCGGCACAATCGCCGTACCAAAGAAATTCCACTGTGCCGCCATCCGGCACCGCGACCATCATGGAGGCGCAAGGGGTCTGCCAGATCTCCTCCGGCGGATACCGGCGCAAGGCCTCGAAACTCTTCTGCGCATCAGCCAGCGCGCCCCGCAGCGCCTTGCGCGCGCCATCACCGTCTTCGAGATGCGCCATCAGCCGCCGCGCGCCAAACTGGGCGATCCAGGCCGCATCGCTGGGCCCTGGCATCAGGCTGTCGCCCAAGGGTGTTGCGCCATCCATCACCAGCGCGGCCTTTTCGCCATGCGCCAGAAAATCCTCATTCGCCTTGGCAGGGTCGCCCGGCAAGGACAGCTCGTCCAGCAATTGAAATGTCATCGAAGGTCCTGTGCGATCACCTGATGGAGCCGGTCACGGCAGGCACCCTCGTCGGCGGCGAAATCCATCCCCACCCACCAGTCTTCGACCAGGGACAGGATGCGGCCAACATCCGGTCCTTCCGCCACACCCGCCTGAATCACGTCGTGACCGGTGAGTGGAAAGCGCGGCCGCTGCCAGTTCGCCGCCATTTCCAGCAGCATGCGCCAGGGCAGCGCGCCGGCGCCACGGGGCGCGCCCGCCCATCGCAGCATCACCTTATCGCGAAAAGGCGCCGCGCCGATTCGGTAGAGCAGCCGCCGCGCCTCGCGGGCAGACAGACCGGCGGTGACCCCGTTCCCGGAGAGCGCCTGTTCCAGCCGGGAGCGGTCGGCATTGGAAAGCCTGAGCCGGTCGCTGACGGCATGGGCCGCCTCGCTGCCCTCCAGCAGCGCCGCCAGGCGCAACACCGCGTCCCGCGGGAACATGTTGTCGGCATCGATCTCGGCCAGATGCTCCAGCCTGGGCAATTGCAGCGCTTGCGGCAATATCTCGGACAGGATGCCGGTTGCCGCCATGATCCGCAGCACTGGCGCGGGATTTCCCGCTTCCAGTAGGCGCAGAAATTCCTTGGCCACCCGTTCCGCCGAAAGGGTCTTGAGCTTGTCCCTGGCTTCGGCGGCGGCGCGCAGGCCTTGCACATCCAAGTCGCCCTTGCCGTACCAGGCATGGAAGCGGAACAGACGCAGCACCCTGAGATAATCTTCCGCGATGCGGGTGCGCGCATCGCCCATGAAGCGCACTTTGCCCGCGATCAGATCCTCGACCCCGGTGGCATAATCAAAGATTTCGCCGTCGGCCGTGGCATAAAGCGCGTTGATGGTGAAATCGCGCCGCAGCGCATCTTCGGCCCAGTCGTCGGTGAACACCACCCTGGCATGGCGACCGTCAGTTTCCACATCCCGGCGCAGCGAGGTGATCTCAAACGCATGGTGGCCCGCGATGGCGGTGACCGTGCCATGGTCAATCCCCGTCTCCACCACCTTGATGTCCTTGGCGGTCAGCCGCATCAGCGCTTCGCTGGGAGGCATAGGCACGGCAATATCGATATCCACCACGCTCGCGCCCAACAGCGCATTGCGTACGGCGCCACCGACAAAGCGCGCCTCGCCCAGCGCCGCCATCACCGCGACTGTCTCAGGTGCCGTCATCCAGCCGTGCTGGGCAGGATCAATCCTCATGGGCCAGAATCGTCATGGGTCAGGCTTATACCATCCAGACGCACCGCCAGATCGACGATGATCGCCGCCGTCGCGCCCCAGATCTCATGCTCCTGCCAGGTGATGGCATAGAAGCGTCGCTCACGTCCGCCAATATGACGGGTCTCACGTCGCCGGTTGCCGGGATCGAGCAAAAAAGCCAGCGGCACCTCGAAGACATGAGCCACCTCGCGCGGATCGGGCGCCAGTACAAAACCCTCGGCCAGGATACCCACGACCGGCTGAATGTCGAAGCCGGTGCCGGTGAGATAGCGGTCGAGATAGCCGGCCACGGTAATGAAGCCGGCACCGATGCCGGTCTCCTCCTGTGTCTCGCGCAGCGCCGTCTCCACCGGCGAAAGATCGTCCTTTTCGCTGCGCCCGCCGGGAAAGCTGACCTGGCCGCTATGCCTGGCCAAGGTCTCGGTGCGCCGTGTAAAGAGCAATGTCGGCTCATTGCGCGCCACAATGGGCAAAAGCACCGCAGCCCTGACACCGCCGAGGTGCGCGGGCCCAAGCTCCGGGGCCAGATCGTAATCGTCATGGGCGCGGATCTCTGGCGGCGCGGCAAGCAGGCGTCCCCGCAGGACTTCGAGCAGACTCACGCCAGCGGTTCCATGCGTCTTGCGGCGGGAGAGTTTTTACTTGCCGTCATGGCGCCACAATTGATGGATTTCTATTGAGAATTATGGCCATTTCTGGGGTTGCACCCTCCGCGCTCAACGGTGCAACATAACGGTCATCCCAGCAAGCTCGTAAGGCGCGCGCCCCTCATGAACAAAGTGGACATATTGGACGAAGCGCCCAAGCGGCTCGAGACCAGCGCCGCCATCTTCGCCAAGGTGCGCGACGGGCTGAAGACGGTGATCTTCGGCCAGGACGAGGTGATCGAGCAGGCGCTGGTGACTTTGCTGGCGGGCGGTCACGGTCTTCTGATCGGCGTGCCGGGCCTGGCCAAGACCAAGCTGGTGGACACGCTGGGTATCGTAATGGGGCTCGACACTCGCAGGGTGCAGTTCACCCCCGACCTGATGCCGGCCGACATCACCGGCTCCGAGGTGATGGAAGAATCCGTCAGCGGCGAGCGCGCCTTCCGTTTCATCCGCGGCCCTGTCTTCACCCAGCTCTTGATGGCGGACGAAATCAACCGCGCCTCGCCCCGCACCCAGTCGGCGCTGCTGCAGGCGATGCAGGAAAAGCATGTGACGGTGGCGGGCGCGCGCCACGACCTGCCGCGCCTGTTCCATGTGCTTGCGACCCAGAATCCGCTGGAGCAGGAAGGCACCTATCCTCTGCCCGAAGCGCAGCTCGACCGCTTCCTGCTGCAGATCGATGTCGGCTATCCCGACCTGGAGGCCGAGCGCCGCATGCTGCTCGCCACGACCATGGGCGAGGAGAAGAGCGCGGTGCGCGTGTGTGGGCCCGATGAGCTTCTGGAAGCGCAAGCCCTGGTGCGCCGTGTTCCCGTGGGCGAACAGGTGATGGACGCCATCCTCACTTTGGTGCGCGCGGCGCGTCCCGATTCCGATCATGAAAGCGGCGTGCGCGGCCAGATCGCCTGGGGGCCCGGCCCCCGCGCCAGCCAGGCCCTGATGCTGGCGGTGCGCGCCCGTGCGCTGCTTGATGGCCGGCTCGCGCCCTCCACCGACGATGTGGTGGCGCTGGCAGGGCCGGTGCTGCGCCATCGCATGGCCTTGAATTTCGCCGCCCGCGCCGAAGGGGCAACCACCGCCAGCGTGATCGAGCGGCTTTGCCATGATCTCTTCTGACAAGAGATTTTTTAATGGCCTACCGCTTGGCTATTTGAGGCATTTTTTAATGGCCTATCGCTTCGCACCTTGAGGCCGGATTGACCCAATTCTCCAAGCTGCAGCATGAAGCCGACGGCCTGTCCGCTGGCCTGCCGCCCCTGATGGTGGAAGCCGACCACCTGGCCGCTTCCGTCAGCCTGGGCGTGCATGGACGCCGGCGCGCCGGCATGGGCGAAAGCTTCTGGCAATTCCGCCGCTATGCGTCTCACGATTCCTCCGCTGCTATCGACTGGCGCCAGTCGGCCAAGTCGCAACACATCTTTGTGCGCGAACGGGAATGGGAAGCCGCCCAGACCGTGTGGTTCTGGCGCGACGCATCCGCCAATATGAGCTTCAAGTCGGGCGGTGTGTCCAAACGCGCCCGCGCCGATCTGTTGCTTCTGGCGCTGGCCTCGCTGCTGGTGCGTGGCGGCGAGCGCGTCGGTTTCATCGGCATGGAAGGGGGAGCCGGCGCTTCGCGCCTCGCGCTGACCCGCATGGGCCGCGCCATGTTCGCCCCCACCACCGAAACCTTGCCGCCGCCGGCGCCGCTCAAGCGCGGCAACCAACTGGTCTGGTTCAGCGATTTCCTGGACGACGGCGTCTTCGACGTCATGAAGCGGCTGTCGCATGCCGGCATGGCCGGTCATCTGGTGCGCATCATCGATCCGGCGGAAGAGGATTTTCCCTATACCGGCCGCACGCGGTTTGAATCGCCGGCAGGCCAGGAAGATGAAATCTTCGGCCGCGCCGAACGGGTGCGAGGCGCCTATCGCGCCCGGTTTACCGCCCATGGCGAGCGGGTCGCCGAGGCCGCTTCCAAACTGGGCTGGACCTGCACGGTTCATCGCACCGACCACGCGCCGCAGGGCTCGCTGATCGCGCTGCATGCCGCCATCGGCGGGATCTGATGTTGAGCCGCCGCCTGGCCGCACGCGCAAGGGTCGAGGGCCATGGATAACCTGTTCGGCCTTCCCTTGAGCTTCGGGGAACCGCTGATCCTGGCGGCGCTGGCGGCGCTGCCAGTCCTGTGGTGGCTGCTGCGCGTCACCCCGCCCCTGCCGCGCCGCACCCTTTTTCCACCGCTCAAGCTTTTGCGTGGCCTGAAAGACGAAGAGCAGACCCCGGCGGCCACGCCTTGGTGGCTGCTGCTGCTCAGGCTGCTGGCGGCGGCCCTGCTGATTGTCGCCCTGGCCGATCCGCTGTGGGGCAGGAGCCCCAAACTTCCCGCCGCCGGTCCACTGGTGCTGGTGGTGGACAATGGCTGGACCGCCGCGAAAGACTGGGACGCGCGCCAGGACCTGATGGCCGATCTGCTGCATAGCGCCCAGGGCCGCCCGGTAGCCATCATTCCGACGGCGGGCCCTGCGCCGCAAGGCTTGCTGAATGAAGGCGAGGCCGCGCGCATCGCCAAGGAACTGAAGCCGATGCCCTGGCCCGGTGACCGTGGCGCAGCCGCGCGGCAGCTGGGCCGTTTCAAGTTCGCCGCCCAGCCCGCGCTTTACTGGCTGACCGACGGGCTGGAGGACGGCCAGAGCAAAGTGCTGCGCGACGCTTTCCATCGTTATGGCGGCGCGACCGCGTTCGGGCCCACACGCACCGCGCTTGGCCTGTTGTCGGTGACACGCGACGCCAGCGGCTTTGCCATCACCGCGACCCGGGCTTCGGCCAACGCGCCGCTTGAGGTCGAGGCCGGCGCCATTGGCGCGCGCGGCGAGACCCTGGCTGCCACCCGCATCCGCTTTCGCCGTGGCGAGACCAGGGCCTTGGGCCATATCGCCCTGCCGATGGAAGTGCGCAATGCCACCTCGCGTCTTGCCATCGCGGGCGAAGACAGCGCCGGCGCGGTGCAGCTGCTGGATCGCGGCGCCGCCCAACGCAGCGCCGGCATTGTTTCGGAAAACACCTCCTCCGAAGGCCAGCCGCTGCTTTCCGACATCTATTATCTGGACAAGGCGCTGTCGCCCTACGCCGAAATCGCCAAGGGCAATATCTCTCAGCTGCTGGACAAGCATGTCTCGGTGCTGATCCTGGCCGACATCGCCCGGATATCGGGCGACGATCTTGGCAAGGTGAAGGATTTTGTCAGCAAGGGCGGCATGCTGATCCGCTTTGCCGGCGATCACATGACCAGCGGCTCTGACGATCTCGTGCCGGTGCATCTGCGCGTGGGCGGCCGCTATCTGGGCAGCGCCATGGCCTGGTCCTCGCCCCAGCATCTGGCGGCGTTCGGGCCCTCGAGCCCCTTCAACGGCCTGGAAGCGCCGGCCGAAGTGACCGTGTCGCGCCAGGTGCTGGCCGAACCATCCGCCGAATTGCAGGGCCGCACCTGGGCGCAGCTTTCCGACGGCACGCCGCTGATCACCGCGCAAGCGGTCGGCCAGGGCTGGATCGTGCTGTTCCACATCACCGCCAGCCCAAGCTGGTCGTCCCTGCCGCTGTCGGGACTTTATGTCGATATGCTCAAGCGCCTCCTGGCGCTGTCGGCGGGCACGCCGGCGCGAGATCTGGCCGGGCTGACCAGCCTGCCGCCGGTATCGCTGCTGGATGGCTTCGGCCATCCCGAGCCCACACCTGGCGACGCCGCACCGATCGCCGCCAGGGATTTCTCCAAGACCCGCGTCTCGCCGCAACATCCCCCTGGTCTTTATGGCGCGCATGAAGTGGAAAGCGCGCTCAATGTGATGCGCGCCGGCGACCGGCTGACGCCTCTCGGCAATCTGGCGATGCAGGCCTATGGCAACACCCACGCCAGGGTGCTGGAACCCTGGCTGCTGGCCGCCGCCATGATCCTGCTTCTGTTCGATTGCATATTGTCCTTGTGGCTGCGCGGCTTCACGCCGCGGAAAATCAGATGGCTGGGCGCGGCCGCTGCTATCCTGCTTTTCGTCCCAGGCATTTTTGACTCGGGGGCCCGCGCTGACGACGCCATGAACATGAAGGCTGCGCTGGATACGCGGCTTGCTTATGTGAAGACGGGTGTGCCGGACGTGGACGCCATGAGCCAGGCCGGCCTGATGGGGCTGGGCCTGGCGCTAAGGGCGCGCACCTCCTACGAACCGCAGGAGCCGATCGGCGTCGATCCCGAGCATGACGACCTCTCGCTCTATCCCCTGCTCTACTGGCCGATGGACCCGCGGGAAAAGAACCTGTCGCCCAAGGCGCTGTCGCGCGTCGCCGATTTCATGCGCAATGGCGGCACCATCTTCTTCGACACCCGCGACCTGACGCTGGGCGCGGTGCATGGGGCGTCGTCGCCGGGCGAAGAGACCTTGCGGCGGCTGACCGGCGGGCTTGATTTCCCGCCGCTGGAACAACTGCCCGCCGATCATGTGCTGGCCAAGACCTTCTATATCCTGCGCGACTTTCCCGGCCGCTGGACGGGCGGGCAGATATGGGTCGAGGCCCTGCCGCCCGCGCCCAAGAATGGCGCGCCGCCGGCGCGCGGCGGCGACGGCGTGTCGCCGGTGATCATTGGCAACAATGACTGGGCGTCGGCCTGGGCAGTGGATCAGGGCGGCCACTTCATGGCCACGCCATCGCCCGGCGGCGAACTGCAGCGCGAGATGGCCTTCCGCTTCGGCATCAACCTGGTGATGTATGCGCTGACCGGCAACTACAAGACCGATGTGGTGCATGCGCCGGCCCTGCTGCAACGGCTGGGGAACGGACAATGAAGGGGAGCGGCCAATGACCAGACTCGCCTTCGCGCCCGTCATTCCGATGCCGCTGCTGACCGCGCTGGCGGTGATCGCAATCCTGATCACCGCCTATGCCTTTTTCATGCGCGCGCGCGGCGCCTGGGCACGCGGCGTGGCGTTCGCCGTGCTGCTGTTCGCGCTGGCGGGGCCGCTTCTGGTGCGCGAGAAGCATGCCCCGCTTCCCGACGTGGCGGTGATCGTCACCGACCGCTCCCAGAGCATGTCGCTGGGTAGCCGCGCGGCCCAGGCCGAAAGCGCGCGCCAGCAGATGAAGAAACTGCTGGCCGCCCAGCCCGGCCTGATCGTGCGCGAGACCAGTATCACCACGACTGCGACCGGCGAGAATAACGGCACCCAGGCCTTTGCCGCGCTGAACGCTGCGCTGGCGGATGTGCCCCAGAGCCGGGTTGCCGGCGCCATCCTGATCACCGACGGCCAAGTGCATGATGCGCCTTCGCCGGAAGCGATGAACCTGCATGCGCCGCTGCAGGTGCTGGTGGCGGGCAAGCGCGGCGAGCGCGACCGCAAGCTGACGGTGGAAAGCGCGGCGCGCTTCGCCATCGTGGGACAATGGGCGCCGATGCGGCTTCGGGTGGATGACCTGGGCGGCAGCGGCGAGACCAACGCCGTGGTCGACATCCGCATCGACGGCAAGCCCTTCGGCTCGCGCATGGTGCCGGTGGGCAAGGACACCGACATCAGGGTGCCGGTCAATCATGAGGGCGAGAATCTGGTCGAACTGTCGGCGGCGCCTGGCCCCGCCGAGCTTACCCTGGAGAACAACCGCGCCGTGGTCACGGTGTCGGGCGTGCGCGACCGCCTGCGCGTGCTTCTGGTGTCAGGCGAGCCGCATGCTGGCGAGCGCGTATGGCGCAACCTCCTCAAGGCCGACCCGTCGGTGGACCTGGTCCACTTCACCATTCTGCGCCCGCCGGACAAGCAGGATTCGACCCCGTTGAATGAGTTGGCGCTGATCGCCTTCCCCTCGCGCGAGCTGTTCCAGGAAAAGCTGGGATCCTTCGATCTGGTCGTGTTCGACCGCTATAGCGAGCGCGGCGTGCTGCCGCTCGCCTATTTCCAGAACCTCGCCTCCTATGTGCAGGATGGCGGCGCGCTTTTGATTTCGTCCGGTCCGGAATTCTCCGGGCCGGAAAGCGTCTATCGCACGCCGCTCTCCCAGGTCCTGCCGGTGCAGCCGACCGGACAGATCTATACCGGCCCGTTCAAGCCGATGGTCACCGATGACGGCATGGCCCATCCGGTGACGCGCGAACTGCCCGGGAGAAATCAGGCAGACAGCAACCAGAACAAGACGCCGCCCACATGGGGCCGCTGGTTCCGCATCATCGGCGGCAACAAGATTGCCGGTCAGACCGTGATGGCGGATGGCGCGGGCCGTCCGCTTTTGGTGCTGGACCGTGTCGGCAAGGGCCGCGTCGCCGAACTGATGAGCGACCAGACCTGGCTGTGGGCACGAGGTTTTGAAGGCGGCGGCCCGCAGGCCGAACTTTTGCGCCGACTGGCGCACTGGCTGATGAAGGAGCCGGAGCTGGAAGCTGAATCGCTTGAGGCCCAGATCATCGGCGATCGCATCCGCATCACCCGCCACACCATGGCGCCGCAGACCCCGCCCGTGACCCTGACCATGCCGTCCGGCAAAACCCAGACCATTGCGCTCACGCGCGCCGAGCCCGGCGTCTGGCGCGCCGACGCCAAGGCGGACGCGCTTGGCCTTTACCGCGCCACTGACGGAATACTTTCCACCGTGACGGCGGCGGGGCCGCTCAACCCCAAGGAAGTGGCGGACATGCGCGCCACCGATGAAGTCCTGAAGCCGGACGCTGAAGCGAGCGGTGGCAGCGTTCACTGGCTGGAGGACGGCCTGCCGGAAGTCCGCCGTGTCGGCGGGGGGGAAAGTGCCAGCGGCGACCACTGGATCGGCTTGCGCAGCAATGGCGCCTACCGCGTCACCGCGCTGGAACAGCAAAAGCTGATGCCGCAATGGCTGGCGCTGCTCATCATCGTTGGTGCGCTGCTGCTCGCGTGGCGCCTGGAAGGGCGTTAGCCCGGCGCGCCGACAGGCGCGTGAGCAGGTCCTGATGGACCTGCGAGAGGGCTAACGCGTGGGCCAAGCTTGGGCGAGCCGCAGGACGCTAGCCCGGCGCGCCGACAAGCGCGCGAGCAGGTCCTGATGGACCTGCGAGAGGGCCGACGCGTGGGCCAAGCTTGGGCGAGCCGCCGGACGCTAGCCGACACCAGCCCCTACCGCGCAAACCGGTTCATCGATCTGGGCACGGCGCACTTCACCGGAGAGCGTCAGCACCTCACCCGCCTTGAGCGACAGTCCCAGGATGCGGTTCTGGTCCACCGGCCCGGGAAACTTCACCCGTCCGGGTGGCAGGCGCGCAAAGCCCACACGGGTGTAATAGGGCTCGTCCCCCACCAGCAGGATGCCGCGCCAGGGACCCTGCTGCGCCGCCTCGATCCCGGCCTGCATCAGGGAGATGCCGATGCCGCGGCCACGCTGGTCGCTCTGCACCGCAAGCGGGCCCAGCAGCAATTCCTCATGCCCGCCCACTGTGATCGGCCAGAAGCGCACCGAGCCGCGCAAGGTCCCGTGCTCGATGGCCACGAATGACAGGGCGGAAACCGGGTACACGCCTTCGCGCAGCCGGTAGGCGGATTTGGCGAAACGGCCGGGCCCAAAGCTGTCCGCATTCAACGCCTCGACGCTGGCCGCGTCTTCAGGCGCTTCCAGGCGAATCTGCCAGGCAGGGGCCATCACATTCATGAGGGATCTCGCTAACTGTCCCACCCTGAAAAGGCAAGCTCACCAATAAGGCGAAAGCGGGGCTTGACCGGCAAACTCCGCCAGGCGGCGCAAGGTGGCGGGTGTGGTGCCATCCGGCGGCTGGCGCGGATCGGCGAAACAGATGTCGCGGATTTCCAGATTGGGCCGGAAATTCACGGCCGCGCCGGTGACATGATAGAGCGCCACGACATTGGTCGCCCAGCCCGCGCCTTTGGTGTGGAGCGAAACGAAACTGGCGCTGCCACCAGCCAAACCCACTTCTTCCGCGAGCTCACGCAGTACCGCATCCTGCGGTGGCTCGCCCCGCTCTACGCCGCCGCCGGGAAGCCGCCAGCCAGCATTGTAGGTGTGCCGGACCAGAAGTACTCGGCCCTGCGCGTCGACCACCAGCCCCGCAACCCCCAGCACGGTGGGTGCAAGGAGCGCCCGGACCGTCATATACAGGCGGAATGCCCCGTTCCTTAACAACCCCACGCCCCAGTTGCCCCGGTTTCGTAATAGTTCAATAACGCCTCGTCCGTAACTTCGGGTAAAACATTTTGCGTGGCCCGCGGGGAGGAAGCCGGCCGCGCGAGGACCCCAACGCCGATGCCTGCAGCCGGATTCGAAAGCCTCAGGGCGCTGATTGTCGAGGACAATGCGCATATGCGCTCGCTTTTGCGCGCGCTGTTGAATTCAGCGGGCATCAAGCAGATTGCGGAAGCAGGCAACGGCCAGATGGCTCTCACCTTGCTGCGCGAGCATAAGTCCGATCTGGTGCTGACCGACCTCGCCATGAAGCCGATGGATGGGCTGGAATTCACCCGGCATGTCCGCAACGACGAACACAGCCCCAGTCCCTTTGTACCCATTATCATGATCACCGGTCACACCGAGAAATACCGGGTGGAAGCGGCGCGCGATGCCGGGGTCACCGAATTCCTCGCCAAGCCGATCACCGCTCACAACCTGTTCGCGCGCATCGCCGAGATCGTGGAGCGGCCGCGGGCCTTTGTGCGCTGTGACAGCTATTTCGGACCGGACCGCCGGCGCCATACCCAGGAGGATTATGGCGGGCCCTGGCGCCGCAAGGATGATTTTCAGCAGGAAGTGGGTGTGCGATGACGGCTGCTCCCAGGAAACCGGCACAGATCATCGCGCCGGACGCCTATCCACAGTTGATCAACAAACAGACTGCGGTCCGCGCCCTGGATATGCTGCGCTCGGCCCAGACTGCGGCCAAGGCCCAGGCAGCGATCGAGGCGCAAACGCCCGCCATGCGCGCCGCGATCCTGGAATATGTCGAAGCGCTGGAACAGGCTCAGGGCGACATGACACTGGTGTTTGAGAAGGCGCATGACATCCGCGGCTTTGCGGAAAGCGCGGGGCTCGTCACCACCGGCCGGATCGCCGACATCCTCTGCCGCTACATGGACGACATGGAACGCGCAAAAAGGCCGCTTGATGCCGTGCTGGTGGCGCTGAATATCTCCGCCATCGGCCGCGCCGCCCGCGCCGAGGACAAGGATGTCGCGATGGGCGATGCGGTTGCCCAGGAGCTGGCGGCGCTGGTGGCCAAGCGGCTGACGGACGCAGGTCCGGGGTAAGTCCTTGTCGGTCACCAAGCATTAACGCTTTATAGCCCGCGATGTGCGGGCAGTTCACCGCTCCTTAAGCCCTGCCATTAATACTGAACTTCGATATTCGCGGGCTCTCTCCACTCATGCTGCAACTTGGCGGTATTGCTGTTCTTTTTGGCTGCGTCTTTGGCGGCTATCTCATGACCGGCGGTTCGCTGGGTGTGATCCTGGAAGCCCTGCCGCACGAAATGCTCACCATCTTCGGTGCTGCCATCGCTGCCATGCTGATCGCGGGCTCGATGTACAACGTCAAGAAGATCTTCGGCTCGCTCGGCAAGGTGATTTCCGGGCCGGGCTGGAAGCCCAAGGATTATAATGACCTGCTCTGCCTTCTGTTTCTTCTCACCAAGACCATGAAGTCCAAGGGCCTGATCGCGCTGGAAGCCCATATCGAAAAGCCCAGTGAATCCTCGATCTTCAAGCGTTATCCCAAGATCTGCAAAGACCATTTCGCGCTGGACTTCATCTGCGACACGCTGCGCATGATGACCATGAGCCTGGAAGACCCGCACCAGGTGGAAACCGCGATGGAAAAGCAGCTGGAAAAACACCATCACGAGGCACTGGTCGGCGCCAACGCGCTTCAGTCCATGGCCGACGGCCTGCCGGCGCTCGGCATCGTCGCCGCCGTCTTGGGCGTGATCAAGACCATGGGCGCGATCTCCGAGCCGCCGGAAGTGCTGGGCGGCATGATCGGCTCGGCGCTGGTCGGCACCTTCATGGGCGTGTTCCTGGCCTATGGCATCATCGGCCCGATGGGCACGCGCCTGAAAGCGGTGATCGATGAGGACGCGCTGTTCTATCACGTCATCCGCGACATCCTGGTCGCGCACCTGCATGGCAATGCGGCGCAGGTATCGGTGGAAATCGGCCGCGGCAGCGTGCCGAGCGAATATCAGCCGAGCTTCCAGGAACTGGAAACCGCGCTGAACGCGATCCCGCCGGACACCGCCTGAGGAGCGTCGGCGAGGTCCGTAGCGTCAGCGTACGGACGAGCGACCATCAAAAAAGCGTCGGCGTAAGCCGGAGCGACCATCAAATAAAAGCGTCGGCGATAGCCGGAACGAGATCCAAAACTATTTGTGGCGTTCCCAGCGCTCGCGATAGGCCGTCTCTTCGGCAGCCGACTTCCACCGTTCCCGATGTGCTTCCTGCGCTTCCGACAGCGAGACGAAGAACATCGCAAGCGCACCCGCAAGCACGCCCAGCGGCACCGCATAATAGACTTCGATATCCGTGCCGAAGGCGACAATCGCCGTCACCAGCACGCCCGTAAGCTGCGCCACGCTTTTGGGAATTGGCAAACCACCACGCATATTCGGGTTGTTAGGAAGCAGGCGTCTCAAAGTGAAACAAACCTTGCTGCAAGGGTTAATTTCCGAAGCAGACGTTAACCCTTAATCAAATCTGGCGAAAGCCTTTGGCTGCCAGGCGATCGCGTATTTCTTGCGCGTGCTCGGTGTCGCGCGCCTCTATCACCAGTTCCAGGGTGGCGGATTTGGCTGGGTGAGCCGGTAAAGCGAAAGGTCCAGTGGACCTTTCGCCCCGGCGAACGCCGCAGCGGCGCGCGACCAAGCGCGCCGCGAGGCCGGGCTTGCCGGCCTCCTTGTCAGGCCTGGCGGAAACCGTGTGCTGCCAGCCGGTCGCGAATTTCTTGTGCGTGCTCGGTATCGCGCGCCTCTATCACCAGTTCTAGGGTGGCGGATTTGGCTGGAATCCCCGCCATCATGCGGTTGTGGGAAACCTCCAGCACATTGCCGCCGGCATCCGCGATGATGCGGGCAATGTCGGCCAGCTGTCCCGGCCGGTCCTCGATCTGCAACGCCAGAAGGATGATGCGGCCTTCCCGCGTGAGCTCTCGCAGGATCACGTTGGAAAGAAGCCGCATGTCGATATTGCCGCCGGACATGACGATGCCGACCCGGCGATCCTTGAACGCATCCTTGTGCGCCAGCAGAGCGGCAAAGCTCGACGCGGCTGCGCCTTCGATCACCGTCTTTTCGATTTCCAGGATCATGATCAGGGCGTGCTCGATGGCGTCCTCGTCCACCACGAATATGTCCTTGACCAGCTCCTTGCAGATGGCGGTGGTAAGCTGGCCCGGCCGTTTGACCGCGATGCCTTCAGCGATAGTGGCAATAGTGGGCATGGGCGGCGGGGCAAGCCCTTTCAGCCGATCGAACATTGCCGGATAAAGCTCGCTCTGCGCCCCGAAGATCTCGATTTCCGGCTTGATGCCTCTTGCCGCGATGGCGCAGCCCGAAATCAAGCCGCCGCCGCCCACCGGCACGATCAGGGCGTCGAGCTGCGGCACGTCTTCCAGCATCTCCAAGGCCAGGGTGCCCTGGCCAGCGATCACCAGCGGATCGTCATAGGGATGGATGAAAGTGAGACCCTGCTCTTGCGCAATGCGGCGCGCCTCGGCATCGGCCTCGATCAGGTCCCTGCCATGCTGGATCACCGTGGCGCCGAAATCGCGGGTGTGCTTGACCTTGTTGAAGGGCGTAGCCACCGGCATCACGATGGTGGCGGGAATCCCCAGCCGGCCGGCATGATAGGCCACGCCTTGTGCGTGATTGCCGGCGCTCATCGCCGCCACACCGCGCCGGCGCTCGTCTTCGCTCAGCGCCAGGATGCGGTTCAGCGCGCCGCGCTCCTTGAAACTGGCGGTGAATTGCCGGTTCTCGAATTTGAGCCACACTTCGCATCCCGCCAGACCGGACAGGGTGCGAGAATAGCGGGTGGGCGTGCGCACCAGCGCAGGGCCGATCAGGCGCGCGGCGGTTTGAATGTCGGCAAAGGTGGGGGCGGAGGTCATATTCGCCCGATAATATGCTGCCTGATTCAAAACCAACCTGCGTCAGGTTTGCGCGCTTTGGCCAAATTGTTTCTGGCATCCGTCTGTGCGTCGAGGCCGGTGTTTTCGCCTGATGCGCGGCCGAGCTCTATTCGCGTTGTCGCGCGCCCGGCCTTGTCATTCATTTGCGCCCGGACCGGGCGCGAATGAATGGTAGCACCGGACGGATTTGAACCGCCGACCAAGGGATTATGATTCCCCTGCTCTACCGCTGAGCTACGGTGCCAGGCCGGACGGCCCCTTCTTCCTGGGAAAAAGCGGGCCGCGGGAGGCGGGGATGTAGGGTGGCCGCGCCCGGCCTGTCAAGTTTGGTGCAGAAGCGGGAAATTCCGCGCGGCAATCAGGCTGCAACTGCGGCTTCGGGCTGCATGATCCAGCCGCCGCCCAGCACCCGGCTGCCACCGGCTTCGTAAAAAACGCAGGCCTGGCCGGGTGCTATGGCCTCTTCGGGCGCCGCAAGTTCCACCCGCGCACCGGCCGCCAGCGGAAAGACGGTCGCCGCTACCGGCGGCCGCATGGAGCGCACTTTTACCTGCGCTTCGAACGGCGCGTCATGCGCCGCCAGCCAGTTCACCTCCTTGAGATGGATGACGGAGGAGGCCAGCGCGGAACGCGGCCCCACCACCACCCTGGCGTTCGCCACATCAAGCTTGAGCACAAACAGCGGCTCTTCATTGCCGGAAAGGCCCAGCCCCTTGCGCTGGCCGACCGTGAAATTGGCAATGCCGTCATGACGACCCAGAACCACGCCGCTCTGGTCGACAATGTCGCCCGGCCGCGCGGTGTCGGGACGAATTCGGCCCACGATCTGGGTATAGCGACCGGCCGGCACAAAACAGATGTCCTGGCTGTCGGGCTTGGCCGCATTGACCAGTCCCAGTTCGGTGGCGATGGCGCGCACCTGCGTCTTGTCCATGTCGCCCAGAGGAAAGCGCAGATAGTCGAGCTGTGCCCGGGTGGTGGCGAAGAGGAAATAGCTCTGGTCACGAGCACTATCGGCGGCGGCATGAAGCTCCGGCCCGAATGCACCCTCCACCCGGCGCACATAATGGCCGGTGGCGAGCGCATCCGCACCCAGCTCGCGTGCGGTATCCAGCAGGTCGGCGAACTTCACCCGCTCATTGCAGCGCACGCAGGGGATCGGTGTTTCACCACGCGCGTAAGAGTCGGCGAAATCCTGGATCACGTTCTTGCGGAAACGGCTTTCGTAATCCAGCACATAATGGGGAATGCCGATGGCCTCCGCCACCCGCTTGGCGTCATAGATGTCGGCGCCGGCGCAACAGGCGCCCTTGCGCGCCGGCGTCTTGTCTTCCGGATAGAGTTGCAGGGTGATGCCGATCACGTCATAGCCCTGCTTCTTGAGCAGCGCGGCGGTGACGGAGGAGTCCACGCCGCCAGACATGGCAGCAACGACGCGGCTTGCGGGCTTGAGGGCGATATCCATTCTGGCCGGTCCTATAGGACCAGGCTCAAGGAACCGCAAGAATGAACAGTTTCCGCGGCCCCTCGCCTCAGCTCGGGGCGTCTCAGCCGATAGTGCCGCTGGAGCTGGACATGTAATTCAGCAAGGACAGCTGGTGCAGTCCGGCCGTGACCTGCAGCGCCGCCTGCAGCTGGGTCTGGTTCAGGGACAGCTGGGTGGCCGCCTGGGCCATGTTGGTGTCCTGGATATTGGAGGCGAACCCCTTGTAGAGCGTATCCATGGAGGACTGCTGGGTCTGGGCGTCGGAAAGCTGGTTGGCGACATAGCCATTGGCGGCGGTGGCGCCGTTCAGATTGTCGGACACCGTGTTGGCGGTCGAGATGGCGCCACTGAGGAACGTGGACTGGGCGCCCGACAGGCTGTTGGCGGCATTCAGGTTGCCATTGGCGCTCTGGTCGAACTGCGCCAGGGACTGCAGTTCCTGCATCAGGCCCGTGCCGATACTGGACGCGGTGACGCCATAGGTCACGGTCTGGCCGTCAGCGACCTGCACCGCGGTCTGGAAGGTGCCGTTGGTAAAGGCCGCCGCCGTCGACGGCAGGGCCGCAAGTGCCGAAAGCGAGGTGGGCGCAACCGGCGCGGTATTGGTATTGCCGCCGCCGAAGACGTAGTTGCCGTTGGAGTCCTGGGAATTGAGGATGGAACTGGCCTGCTGGAAGATGCTCTGTGCCTGGGTCATCAGGTTGGAAGCGTTATTGTTGGCGACCGCATCGCTGATCGCCTTCTGGAGCTGGGAGGCAAGGCTCGACAGGCTGGTGAGCTGCGTGTCCTGCAGCGACACCTGGGTGGAGGCCAAATTGGTCGCGGTGGTGTAGGCGCTGTTGCGCGCGTTCGCGGCAAGCGTCGCGGTCAGCACCTGGGCCTGGCTGCCGAAGCCGGCATAGGTGGTGGCGTTCACGCCCGAGGCGATCTGCTGCTGGGTCGTGTCCAGCGCGCTGCCGGCATTTTCGATCTGTGTGAGAAAATAGGCGGTCTGGGAGGCGGTGGCGACGCGATCGATGCTCATGTCGAAATTCCTTCGGTCATCCTTACTGGATCTGCAGCAGGGTCTGATAAAGCTGGTCCACCGTCGTCAGGATACGCGCGCCCGCGGCATAGGCCTGCTGGTAGGAGGTGAGGCTGGTTAGTTCTTCGTCCAGATTGACGCCCGAATTGGACGAGACGCGCGAATTGGCTTCGGTCAAGCGGTCGTCCTGGGTCGTCTGGTTGGTAGTGACGGCGTTCGATTGGGTCGAAAGGTTCTGATAGAAGCTCGCCGCATAGTCGGAGAGCGAGGCGGTCTGCGCGGCGATGCCGCCAGCGGCCTGGAAGCTCTGGCTCTTCTTGATGACATTCTCGAGCGCGATCGCGCCGGAATTGTCGCCCGCCGACACCACCGAGTTGCCCGCAACCGTGCTGGCGGTGATCTGGGGCGTGCCGGCGCCGACCCGGGCCGGATTGTTGGCGTCCGCTGGCGTCACGCTGAAGCCCTGGGCCTGCTGGGCGAGCGCATTGGCACCCAGGCCGAAAAGCTCGCTGAAACTGACGCCGGTGGTCCCGCGCTGGGTGGTGTCGCCAGTGACGTTCAGCGTGTAGCCGGGATAAAGCGCACTGTCGGCGGTGGTGATCGAGCCGTCGCTGTTCAAGGTCAGGGTTGCCGCTCCGCCCAGCGCGGTGTTCAGCGCCGAGACCACATTGCCGACGGTCTGGCCGGCGGTGGTGGTGATGCTGACATTCTTGACGATATCGCCGTCGGGGCCCTTGAGCGCGAGCGAGATGGTGCCGCCCGGCGCCAGGCCGCTGGAATCGGTGGCCGACAGGCCGGTCGCGGTGACGGACGGCGCCTGGGACTGGAAGACATCGTTGAGGCCGAAGAACTGGGAGAAGCCGGTTTCGCCCCGCTGTGACGGGGTCGTGGCGTTATCCTGGACCACCACGCCATTGGTGCCGGTGGCGGAAATCGAAAGCTGGCCGTTGCTGAAGCTGGCGGAGCCGTTGGCGCCCAGCGCGGTATTGAGCGCCGTGGTGAAACTGCCAATGGTGGTGCCGATGCTCTGGGTGGGGCCGCCATTCACCGACAGGGTGCCGGCGCCGAAGTCCACATCGATACGTGACACCAGGTTCCCGCTGGAATCGGTGACGGCGATGGTGGTCTTGCCGGTGAAGTTCAGCGCGTCGCTCGACAGCAGGCCAGTGTCGCGGCCGGTCAGCGAAGTCGGTGGCGGAAAGGCCACATTGGCATTGGACTGGGCATTGAAGGCCAGCGCGCTCTGCTGCGCCAGGTTGCCCAGGCTCTGTGAAAGGCCGCCCAGCACCTGGTCGCGCATGTCGATCATGCCCTTGAGCGAGCCGCTCGACAGATGCGGGTCCAACGCCTGGGGCGCACCGATCGCCGCGCCGCTCGCTGGATTGACGTCCTGGATGGTGATGTTGCTGTAGGAACCGTTCTGCGCCCCGCCGCTGTAGGACAGCTGAGCGTAGGTGTTGGACACCAGATTGACGCCGTCGGTGGTGGCGACATTGACGCTGCCATCGGCATTGGTGGTGGTCTTGATCCCGATCACCTGGGCGAGGTTGGTCAGCGCCGTGTCGCGCTGATCGAGCAGCGCGCTAGCCTGGTCGCCGCTGGCATTGGCGTTCTTGATCTGGGCATTGAGCTGATAGACCTGCTGGATCAGCGTATTGGTCGAACCGACGGAATTGACCACTTGCTGGTCGATCTGGTTCTGCAGCGAGGTGATGGTGCCGGAGACGTTGGAGAAGGTGGAGGCCAGCCCGTTCAGCGCGTTCATGACGCCGGTCTGGCCGGCGCTGGAGCCGGGCGCCTGGGAGGCGGTGGCGAAGGCGGAGGCGACTTTTGTGAGCTGGGTGGCGAGCGACTGGTTGTCGCCGGGCCCGCCCAGAAGACCGTTCAGCTGCGAGAACAGGTTGGCCATGGTGTCGTATTGCGAAGCCGTACCACCCGCCGCCAACTGCTCTTGCTGCAGGAACTGGTTGGCGACGCGCTCGACGGAGGCGATGTCCACGCCGGCAAGCTGTCCGCCAGCGGCAAGCGTCGTCTCATTGACGACACGGCGCGCATAATTGGGTGTGTTGAGATTGGCGACGTTGTTCGACACCACATTGAGCGCGGCCTGATTGGTCTGGAGCGCGCTGATGGCACTGGCGGTAATTCCGTTCAGGCTCACGATGGTTGTCCGAATACAATCTTGCGGGAAGGCTGTCGCAAGGCCCATGCCATATGACGTGGGCGAATTTTCCGCAGAAAGTCTCGCTTTTCACACCGTTCGGCACCCGCCTCTTGGGCGGCAGACTTTGCCCGTCCGGCAGTTCATGCCCGTCCGTTCGTGCTGCCCGCCAAAGCCTGACACGAGAAAAACGCAACAAAATCGGGTTGCCCGCATCTGGCCCGGCCCTTGCGATGGGATTTGCGGATCATCACCGGATTGCCATTCGTGCGAGCATCAGCGACATCTCGGATTGCTTCTCCTGCAATCTTGCAGACCACGCAGCCGAAGGCGGACGCCAGCAAGGCGGACGATGCCTCTCCCTTTGCGCTGCTGATGGGATCGGCGCAGGCCAAGCCTGCCACCCAGCAGAAGGACGCACAGGGCAAGGACGGCCAAAGCACAAGCGACAAGCAGGGCGATACCAATACCAGCGCCGCCAGCCAGGGCGGCAATCCGAATACCGCCAGCCAAACAGCGACACAAACGGCCGTAAAGCCGGTCAAGGCCGGCAAGAGCGACGACAAGAACGGCAAGAACAAGGACGGCGACAATAGCGACGCGCCCGGCAACACTGCCGCGGCTGCCACCCTCCAGCAGGCCAGCAGCCAGCCGGCGGCGGCCCCCCAAGTTGCCATCACGGCCGCGAACACTGCGGCCGCTACCGCCAATGACGGTGCCGATGACGACGGCGACGAATCTCAGGTGACTGCCACGGGGGCCGCGGGCGCTGCCACGAGCGCCCAGGCCAATGCACAGGCCGGCCAGACCGCACAAAATGCGCAGGCCGCAGCCCAGAACACCCAGGCCGCTAATCAGGCCGCTGCGTCCCAGGCGGCTGCGTCCCAAACTGCCAATCAGGCCGCTGCATCTCAGGCCGCAACGTCCCAAACCGCCAACCAAGCCACCACGTCTCTGGCTACCAATCAGGCCGCCGCGTCTCAGGCCGCCGCGTCTCAGGCCACCGGTCAGACCGCCACGTCCCAAACTGCAGGTCCGGTGGCAACCCAGGGCAACGGCCAAACCAAGGTTCAGGCTGGCAGCCAGGCCTCCGCCCAGGTTCCGTCCGACAGCGCACAGGCCCAGGCCGCCACAAACCAGGATACGGTTCAGCAGGCCAGCGTTCAGCCGGATGGCGTGCGGATTACCAAGCCCTGGCAGGCCAAACCGCAGAGCGCCAGCGGCCCCAGCAACAACAAGACGGATCCCAGCCAGGTCAGCGACATCAAGTCCGCCGATGTGAAGCAGGCCGCAACGCCGCCCGCGTCGCAGCCCTCGGCGGCCAATGACGCACCCGCCATCAAGCCAGTCGACATAGCGAACAGCGCGTTGCCGCTGATCGGCGGGACCGCGCCGCAAGGCCAGCAGCCGCAGGCCGGCAGCGACGCATCGGCCATCACCCAGAATGTGCAGGTCCAGGCTACGCCCACGCCGAACATGCCTGCCCTGGCGGTGGAAATCGCCGCCAAATCGCAGTCCGGTGCCAAGCAGTTCGATATCCGCCTGGACCCGCCGGAGCTGGGCCGGGTCGAAGTCCGCCTGTCGATCGACGCCACCGGCAAGGCCAGCGCCCATCTTTCCGCCGACCAGCCCCAGACGCTCGATCTTCTGCAGAAGGATGCGCCCACGCTGACACGCGCGCTGCGCGATGCGGGCCTGGACGTGTCGCAGAACGGGTTGAATTTCTCGCTGCGCCAGCAATCGAGCGATGCCGGCACCGGCAACAATCAGGGCCGCGGTACTGGCGGCCGCTCCTTCACACTCACCGCCATCAGCAACATCGACGCCTCCTCGGCCAGCGCCGCCTATAGCGCCCAGGCCTCCGGCCGTCTCGACATCAGGGTCTAAGGACAAGAAGCATGACGATCGGATCGACCACGACCACGCCGACGACCACCCCGGCGGCGACAACGTCCACCACCAATGCCAATGGCACGAGCACTGGTGCGAGCGCGCTGAACCAGCTGTCGGGCAATTTCTCGACCTTCCTGACCCTCTTGACCACCCAGCTCAAGAACCAGGACCCCACCAGCCCGATGGACTCCAACCAGTTCACCCAGCAGCTGGTCGAATACAGCCAGGTCGAACAGCAGATCAACACCAACACCAATCTGACAACCCTGATCAGTCAGGGCACCACCAACGCCGCTGCCATGACCAGCAGCTATCTGGGCAAGAATGTCTCGATCACCAACGGCAACGCCTCCCTGTCAAGCGGCAAGGCCAACTGGACCTACAATCTGGGCGCGGCCGCGGCCTCGACCACGCTGACCGTCACCAATTCCAGCGGCCAGACCGTCTATACCGGCGCCGGTGCCACCACCGCCGGCAACAATACCTTCAACTGGGACGGCCAGGACAATAACGGCAACCAGTTGAACGACGGCACCTACAAGCTGACCGTGACCGCCACGGATTCCTCGGGCGCCAAGGTCACCACCTCGGTCGCCAGCGCCGGCACCGTCGGCCAGATCGACCTGACCGGCTCTTCGCCCATGCTCGTCATCGGCAACATGGAAGTCAGCCCCAGCGACGTCGCTGCGGTCAGCAACTGATTTTGAAGTTTTGAAACCAACGTCGGCCCGCAGAAGCGGCGCCAAACCTGAAAGGCGGAGACGGTCTGAAGACCAAGATTCGCGGCAAGGAACCTAAAATGAGTCTCTATGGAGCCCTGAACATCGGCGTGGCCGGCCTTTCGGCCAACAGCATCGCGCTGTCCGCCACCTCGTCCAACATCGCCAACGTCAACACCGTGGGCTACAAGGACGAAACCTCCAATTTTGAAACCTTCCTCAACAGCCAGGGCGTGGTCGGCAATGCCTCGGCCGGCGTCGCCGCCGTGATCGGCCAGGACGTCACCACGCAAGGCTTGCCCACCCAGACCTCGTCGCCCACCGATCTGTCGATCTCGGGTAACGGCTTCTTCGTGGTCTCGACCAATTCCAACGGCAGCGGCACGCAGGAATATACTCGCGCCGGCAGCTTCACGCCCGACGCCAGCGGCAACCTGAAGAATGCCGCGGGGCTTTATCTGCTGGGCTATCAGCTGGATTCCGCGGGCAATATCCCCACCAACACCAGCCAGCTCAGCCTGATCAACGTCACCAACCTGGCGGGCAAGGCGCAACCCACCTCCACGATGACCATCCAGGCCAACCTGGACTCCAGCGCCACGGTCGACGCGACCTATGCGCCGGGCGACATGACCTCGGGCGCGGCGACACCGGACTTCCAGCGCACCATCAATATCTATGACAGCCAGGGTGGCGTGCAGCCGGTCACCTTCTCCTTCATCAAGACCGGCGCCAACCAATGGGCGTATGAAGCCTCCTATGCCGGCGCGGCGGCCAATATCTCCAGCGCCAACCCGATCGGCACCGGCACCGTCAGCTTCAATTCCGACGGCTCGCTGGCCGATGTGAACGGCGCAGCTCCGGCGAAGGGCACGCTGAACCTGACGATCCCATGGGCGGCATCGACGGGCCTGGCTGCCCAGACCATATCGGTCAATCTCGGCACGCCCGGCAGCACCTCGGGCCTCACCCAATTCGACACGCCCTCAAGCTTCACCGGCGCCAATCCCGATGGTTCGCCTTTCGGCAGCGTCACCGGCGTGACTATAGCCACCGACGGCACCGTGACGGCGCAGTTCTCCAACGGCCTGTCGCAGGATGTCTACAAGGTCCCGCTGGCCACCTTCGCGAGCCCCGATGGCCTGGGCCAGGTCAATGGCAACGCCTATGTCGCAACCAAGAGTTCCGGTGCGGCCGCCATCAACCTCGCCAATACCGGCCCCGCCGGCTCCATCGACTCCAACTCGCTGGAAGCCTCCACCGTGGATCTGGCGACGGAGTTCACGAACCTGATCACCACCCAGCGTGCCTACAGCGCGTCGGCGCGCATCGTCACCACCGCCGACCAGATGCTGCAGCAATTGGAACAACTGCCCACACAGTAAGGTGAGCGAGAAAGGCCCGTAAATTGGGCCTTTTCCGCAAAATTGCCGAAGAGTTGAGTGAAGCTTTTACGGGTTCATTTACCACGTGTCTTGGCCCTTTTTAAACACGGGGCCACGTAACTTACGCGTGGGTTATGTCGGGAGTTTTTCATATGGAAGAGCGCAAAGGACGCGTGAGCTATGTCATCGGACCTGACGGGTCTCCGTTGACGCTCGCCGATCTGCCGCCGCCATCAACGCGCCGCTGGGTGATCCGCCGCAAAGCCGAGGTCGTGGCCGCGGTGCGTGGCGGACTGCTGAGCCTGGATGACGCCTGCAAGCGCTACACCCTGACAGTGGAGGAATTCCTCGCCTGGCAGCATGCCATCGACCGTTTCGGCCTGGCGGGCCTGCGCGCGACCAGGGTGCAGCAGTATCGCAATTAAAATCTGGTGGTGCTCCGCCCGTCGCGCGCAAAAAAAACAAATAAAGCGCGCGACCAGGGTGCAGCAGTATCGCAACTGATCGCGAAGCGACCGTCCTGTCCATGGCGGCAGCCCATGGACAGGCTGCAAGCCGCAAGAGACGGGAAACCGCTCGAACAGCGTGAATTCGTAAACGGTACGTTATCAAAAGCAGCGCGCGCGACACTATGCGCGCGCTTTTCTGCCTTAAGCCAAATTTTACCGTAGAGGCGGCAATGTTTGCCTAGCAGGAACGGACGGGGTCTTCCCGCACCGCTCGCCAGGAGGGCATTGTGCCGGAGTTCTTCAAGCAGGTCGGAGCAGCGCGGTTCGGCGTCATGGCCGGCGTGGCCGCCGTGCTCACCGCCTTTTTCCTTTATATCGCGGGCGCCATTACCGAGCCGCCCAAGACCATCCTCTTCTCCGGCCTGGAATCGCGCGACGCCGCCGCCGTCACCACGAAACTGGATGGCATGGCGGTCAAGTATGACGTCAAGGATGGCGGCACCATCCTGGTGCCCGCCGACCAGGTGACCAAGCTGCGCATGGCGCTGGCCCAGGACAACCTGCCCGCCGCCGGCGTTGGCTATGAGATCTTCGACAAGTCGGACGCCTTCGGCACCACCGCTTTCGTGCAGAACATCAATCATCAACGCGCGCTCGAAGGCGAACTGTCGCGCTCCATGCAGACCATTGAAGGCATCCAGTCGGCCCGGGTGCATCTGGTCATCCCGGAACGACAGATCTTCTCGCGCGACGACCAGCAGCCGTCGGCTTCGGTGGTGCTCAAGACCTCTGGCCGCCTCGACCGCGGCCAGGTTCTGGCGATCCAGCATCTGGTGGCTGCGGCGGTCGCCGGGCTGTCGCCCGACCGCGTCGCCATCGTCGATGACCGCGGCAACCTTCTGGCCGGCGGCGACGACAAATCGGGCCCCGATGCGCTGGCGCGCAACCAGGACGAAGACACCACCAATTACGAGAACGGATTGCGCAGCCGCATCGAATCCATCGTGGCCAGCGTGGTCGGCCCCAACCATGTCCAGGTTCAGGTTGCTGCCGACATCAACTACAACCACACCCAGACCACCAGCGAAGACTATAATCCCGACACCAAGGTGGTGCGCTCGACCCAGACCATCGAGCAGAATGCCTCCAACACGTCGGGCGGCAGCAATGCGGTGTCGGTGGCCAATGCGCTGCCAGGCGGGCAGGCCCAAGGCGGCGATCAGAGCAAGGACACGTCGGGCCGCACCGAGGAAACCACCAATTACGAAATCTCCAAGAAGGTCACCACCTCCACGGTGGACGGCGGTGACGTGAAGAAATTGTCGGTGGCCGTCGTGGTCGACGGCTCCGGCGACACCGCAGCCGCCTACAAGGCCCGCACGCCCGAAGAGATGAGCAAAATCACCGCCCTGGTGAAGTCCGCGATGGGTTTTGACGCCGGCCGTGGCGACCAGGTGCAGGTCACCAACATGCAGTTCGCCCGCATGGACGATAGTACGACCGGCACGCCTGCGCCCAAGCCGCTGCTGGGTCTGGACAGCTCCTACTGGTTCAAGATCATCGAAGCCGCGATCATGTGCGTGACCGCGCTTCTGATCGGTCTGTTCGTGGCCAAGCCCCTGATCAACCGCATGTTCGCGGCCCAGGCTGCGGCCCATGGCGGCCCCACCGCAATCGCCAGCGCCTCGCCGGTCGCGGGCAGCCTGCCCGCGCCCGCCCCCGCCGCGCCCGCCGCGACCGAAAGCGCCGCCGCGCCCGCAGCCCTGCCGGCGCCCGCGCCCAGCATCGATATCAGCCGCATCGACGGCCAGGTCAGCAATTCCTCCATCAAGAAGGTCGGTGAGGTGGTCTCCGCGCATCCAGAGGAAGCGCTGGCGATCATCCGCACCTGGCTGCATCAACCGGTCTAATCCATGTCGAAAGCCAACAAAGGCCCTGTCAAAGACGATGTCCGCTCCCTCTCGGGTGCGGAACGCGCCGCCATCGTCATGCTGGCGCTCGGCGAAGAACATTCCGAGCGCATCTGGGCGATGATGGACGAGGAGGAGATCAAGGAAGTCTCTCAGGTCATGTCCAATCTGGGTTCGATTTCCGCCAGCCTGATCGAGAAGCTGCTGGTGGATTTTGTTTCCCAGATGTCGGGCACCGGCTCGCTGATGGGCTCCTACGAATCCACCGAGCGCCTTCTGGGCGGAATCCTGCCCGCGGATAAAGTCACCGTGATCATGGAGGAAATCCGTGGTCCCGCCGGCCGCACCATGTGGGACAAGCTGGCCAATGTGAACGAGACGGTCCTGGCCAACTATCTGAAGAACGAATATCCCCAGACCGTTTCGGTCGTGCTGTCCAAGATCAAGCCGGAACATGCCGCCCGTGTGCTGGGCGCCCTGCCGGAGGAATTCGCGCTGGAAGTGGTGCAGCGCATGCTGCGGATGGAAAGCGTACAGAAGGATATTCTCGACAAGGTCGAGCAGACCCTGCGCGTGGAATTCATGTCCAACCTGGCGCGCACCGCCAAGCGCGACGCCCATGAGCAGATGGCGGAAATCTTCAACAATTTCGACCGCCAGACCGAGAGCCGCTTCATCACGGCGCTGGAAGAGCGCAACCGCGATAGCGCCGAACGCATCAAAGCCCTGATGTTCACCTTCGAGGATCTGGGCAAGCTCGATCCGGGCTCGATCCAGACCCTGCTGCGCAATATCGAGAAGGACAAGCTGGGCCTGGCGCTCAAGGGCGCGACCGACGGCCTGCGCGACGTCTTCTTCTCCAACATGAGCGAACGCGCCGGCAAGATCCTGCGCGACGACATGGAAGCCATGGGTCCGGTGCGCCTCAAGGACGTCGATGAGGCCCAGATGCGCATGGTCAACGTGGCCAAGGACCTGGCCAACAAGGGTGAGATCATGATCGCCGGCGGCAGCGGCGAAGACGAGTTGGTGTACTGATGGCCCCGCAGCACAAATTCACCTTCGACACCGAGTTTCTGGGCGCGGAAGACCGTCCCACTGCGGCCGCCCGCGCGCGCCAGAAGCAGACGCTCACCACCGAGGAGCTGGACCGGATGCAGGCGAAAGCCCGCGCCGAGGGCGAGAACAACGCCAATGCCCGCAGCGCCGATGCGCTGGAGCGCCAGATAGCGGCGCTGACCATTGCGGTGCGTGCGGCGCTGGACCATAGCCATGTCGAAATCGAAAATCTGCGCGACGAAGCCGCCCGCGTGGCGCTGGCCATGGCGAAAAAGATCGCGCCCGCTGCCCTTGCCGCCCTGCCCGCTGGCGATGTCGAGATCGCACTGCGCCAGGCCATGCATCAGGCCATCGGCGAATCCCGCATCACGCTGCGCACCGCGCCCGTCGTGGCGCAACTCCTGGAGCCACGCCTCGCCGATATCGCCCATGAAGAGGGCTATGAGGGCCGTGTGCTGATCGCCACCGACCCGGCCATGAAGGCCGGCGACTGCCGCATCGAATGGCGCAGCGGCGGCGCCGAGCGCAGCGAAAAGGCCATCGAAGACGCGCTTTCCGCCCTTATCGATCACCGTTTTTCCGCCTCTGTGAAAGGATAGTTCCATGGCGACCGACAATGTCGATCTGCCCGATCTGAGCCACGATAGCGGCGCCGGCCAGCAGGCGGCCCTGCTGAATTCCGCCGGCCCGGCCGAGGCCGCCCCGAAACATTCCGCCGCCGACCTGGAAGCGGTGTTCGACGTGCCGGTCACGGTTTCCGCCGTCCTGGGCAAGAGCGCGATGGAGGTGAGCCAGCTGCTCAAGCTGGGCCGCGGCACCATCGTCGAACTCGACCGCAAGGTGGGCGAGGCCATCGACATCTATGTGAATGACCGCCTGGTGGCGCGCGGCGAAGTCGTGCTGGTGGAAGACCGGCTGGGCATCACCATGACCGAAATCATCAAAGCCGGTTCCGGCTCGTAAATAAAAGGACAACAGCCATGCGTCTACTCATTGTCGGCGGACTTCAGGGCCAGATCGGCCTTGCCACCAAAATCGCCATGGACAAGGGGGCGAAAGTCACCCATGCGGCGGACATCGAACAGGCGCTGGCCTCGCTTCGCGGCGGAGTGGGCGCGGACCTGGTGTTCTGCGATGTGGCGCTGGACATTGCCAGCCTGGTGCGCGGGCTTTCCGCCGAGCGCATCTGCACGCCGGTGGTCGCCTGCGGCATCGGCACCGACACTCGCCGCGCTGTGGACGCGATCCGCGCCGGCGCCAAGGAATATCTGCCGCTGCCCGCCGACCCGGAGCTGATCGCCGCGGTGCTGGCGGCGGTGGCCGATGAGTCCCACCAGCTGGTCCATGAAGACGAAGCCATGAGCGCGGTCCTCTCGCTGGCCGACCAGATTGCCGGAAGCGAAGCCTCGATCCTGATCACCGGCGAAAGCGGAACGGGTAAGGAAGTTCTGGCCCGCTATGTCCATCGCAAGTCGGCCCGCGCCGACAAGCCTTTCATCTCGGTCAACTGCGCCGCCATTCCGGAAAATCTGCTGGAATCGGAATTGTTCGGCCATGAGAAAGGCGCCTTCACCGGCGCTATCGCCCGGCGCATCGGCAAGTTCGAGGAAGCCAATGGCGGCACGCTGCTTCTGGACGAAATCAGCGAGATGGATGCCCGCCTGCAGGCCAAGCTGCTGCGCGCCATCCAGGAACGCGAGATCGACCGCGTCGGTGGCACCAAGCCGGTCAAGGTGGACATCCGCATCATCGCGACCTCCAACCGCGACCTGGCAGAGGCCGTCAAGCACGGCACTTTCCGCGAAGACCTGCTCTATCGCCTGAATGTGGTGAACTTGCGTCTGCCCGCCCTGCGCGAACGGCCCAAGGACATCCGCGCCCTGTCGCACCACTTCGCGCGCAAATATGCCGAAGCCAATGGCGTGCCCTATCGCCAGGTCTCGTCCCAGACCGAGCGGGTGCTGCTCTCCCACTACTGGAAGGGTAATGTGCGGGAACTGGAGAATACGATCCACCGCGCGGTGCTGCTGGCGCAGGGAGCCGAAATCTCACCGGAGGCCATCCGCCTGCCGGACGGCACCCAGGTGGGCGCGGCGGCGGCCCTGATCCCGCAAAATCCCAGCGTGCAGAGCGCCGTGGTTTCGGCCACCGCCGTCACCCGCTCGCTGGTCGGGCGCACCGTCAGCGATGTGGAGCGCGACCTGATCCTGGACACGCTGGACCATTGCCTTGGCAACCGCACCCATGCCGCCAACATTCTGGGCATCTCGATCCGCACCCTGCGCAACAAGCTCAAGGAATATTCCGACGCCGGCCTTTCCATCCCCAGCCATGGCGAGCAGCGCGTGGTCGAACAAAAATTGGCCGGCTGATTTTCACAGGTTTGATCTGAATGTCTGACATCGGCAGCATTGCGAAATCGGGCTTTGATTTCTCGCCCGCCAAGGTTCTCGACTTCATCAAGAAGGGCGAGCTGGGCCTGGCGATCGGCATCATGGCCATCCTGGTGGTTCTGATCCTGCCGCTGCCGACGCTTTTGCTCGACGTGGCGCTGGCTTTCTCGCTCAGCTTCTCCATCCTGATCCTGATGACGGCGGTGTTCATTCGCAAACCGCTGGAATTCAGCTCCTTCCCCACCATCCTGCTGATCACCACCATGATGCGGCTGGCGTTGAACCTGGCTTCGACCCGCCTGATCCTGGGCCACGGTAATGAAGGCACGGCTGCGTCCGGCTATGTCATCCAGGCCTTCGGCAAGCTGATCATGCAGGGCAACTTCATGATCGGGCTGATCGTCTTCGCCATTCTGATCATCGTGAACTTCGTGGTCATCACCAAGGGCTCGGGCCGTATCGCGGAAGTGGCGGCCCGCTTCAGCCTGGATGCCATGCCCGGCAAGCAGATGGCGATCGACGCCGACCTGTCGGCCGGCCTGATCGACGAAAAGGAAGCCAAGCTCCGCCGCAAGACCATCGAGGCGGAATCCAATTTCTTCGGCGCCATGGACGGCGCCAGCAAGTTCGTGCGCGGCGACGCCGTTGCCGGTCTGATGATCGTGGGTATCAACATCGTCGGCGGCATCATCATCGCCGTGGCCCAGAAGGGCATGAGCTTTGTCGACGCCACCCAGACCTTCACCCTGCTGACGGTGGGTGATGGCCTGGTGTCGCAGATGCCGGCGCTGATCATCTCCACCGCGGCAGGCCTTATGGTCTCCAAGGCCGGCGTCGAAGGTGCCACCGACAAGGCGCTCATGGGCCAGCTCTCCTTCTATCCCCAGGCGCTGGGCATGGCCGCCGGCGTGATGGGCATTGTCGCGGTCTTGCCCGGCATGCCGACCCTGGTGTTCGCCGCGCTTTCCGGTGGCACCGGCACGCTCGCCTGGTACGCCCACAAGCGGAAGAATGCCCGCAGCCAGCAGGCCGCGGCGGAAACCGCCCAGGCCGCCGGCCCGCCCAAGGAAGAACCGATCTCGACCGCGCTGGCGCTGGACCTGCTGCGCATCGAGCTGGGTTATGGCCTGCTCCCCCTGATCAACGACGTGCAGGGCCACCGCATCACCGACCAGATCAAGGCCCTGCGCCGCCAGCTGGCCCAGGAGATGGGCTTTGTGATGCCGGCCGTGCGCATCCTCGACAATATGCAGCTGGGCGCCAACGAATACCGCATCCGTATCAAGGAGTTCGATTCCGGCAAGGGCGAACTTTTCCCCGGCAGCTTCCTGATCATGGATCCCAAGGGCCTGCCTATCGACCTGCCCGGCACCCACACCACCGAGCCGGCCTTCGGCCTGCCCGCCACCTGGGTCACCGGCAGCCTGAAGGAAGAGGCCTCGTTCCGCGGCTTCACCGTCGTCGATCCCGGCACGGTACTGACCACGCATCTGACCGAAGTGCTCAAGAGCCACATGGCCGAACTTCTCTCTTATGCGGAGACCAAGAAGCTGTTGGACGATCTGCCGCCCGAGAACAAGAAACTGGTGGAAGAATTGGTGCCGTCGCAGATTTCCATCACCGGTGTGCAGCGGGTGCTGCAGACCCTGTTGTCGGAGCGTGTCTCGATCCGCGACATGGCGGCGATCCTGGAAGGCATCGCCGAAGCGGTGGGCCACACCAAAAATCCGCTCTACAT
>DASXHL010000015.1:0-1831 GCA_036488555.1 Rhizomicrobium sp. | reverse complement strand
GATCGGTGATGTCGTCGAAGGTGACGACAAAACCGTCGGCCGATCCGCGTTCCGATGTCACCTGCACGCTCAGGGCGCGCGGCGTGCCGGCGCGGCGGATGGTGACCTCGCCGCCGGCCCGGCCGGCAGGCTCGGACATGGCGCGCAGGATCAGGGGCGCCAGTTCGGGCACGCTTTGCGAATAATGGATCGCTTCCAGGTCCTCAGGCGCCGCATCCATCAGCCGGGCAGCGGCGCGGTTGACGATGGTGACCTTGCCCTCGCCGTCGATGCCGATCACGCCGGCGCTGACGCCCGACAGGACCGTTTCCGTGAAGCGCCGGCGGGCTTCGTTGAGCCGATTGGCGGTGATCAGATCGTTGCGCTGGGCCGACAGCTGCTGGGTCATGCGATTGAAGGCAAGGCCCAGGCTGGCAAGCTCGTCGTCATCGCGCGCCACCCGAACCTGTGCGTCCAGATCGCCTTCCGACACCTTGCCTGCCGCGTCGATCAGACCGGAGATCGGCCTGACCAGCCGGTTCGCCGCCCACAGGCCCGACCAGATGGCGGCGAGCAGCACCACCAGCGAGACCATGCCATAGAGCAGCGCGAAGATGATCTGCAATTTCTGGCGGTTCTGTTCCAGCTGGTGATACTCGCTGACCGCGCCGCGGTTGCGCTGGTAGTAGTTGAAGGCAGCCGGATCCACCACGCGCACGATCAGAAGATAGGCGTCGTTCATCGCGTCCAGATGGATCAGGGCGCGCACCAACCCGGTCGCGGCATCGGCGCCCGCCACCGGACTGCCGCGCCGGGCGTCAGCGATATCGGCCGCCGAGGGCGTGATGGCGCCGGTGTATTTGAGCTTGGAGGAACTGCCCAGCAGCATGCCGTGGGAATCCACCAGGAACGAACCCGCCAGTCCGCGGTCGCGGGTCATGGATTCCAGCTTGGCGAACATCAGACCCAGCTGGATGTTGCCATGATTGTCACGGATCGAGCGGTCGAGCTGGATGCCGTCGGAAATCTCCACCGCGTCGATCAGGATTCGGTCGAACTGCTCCTTCACATACTGGCGCGAGATGTTGACAGAGCCGTCCAGCGCGGTGCGCACATTGGAGGAGAACCAGGCGGCCATGCCGACATTCAGAGTGACGGTGGCGAACACCGCGACCAGGATGGCGGGCACCACCGCGATGGTCGAGAACCAGGCCACCAGCCGCACATGCAGCTTGGCGCCGGCACGGCCCGACCTGCGCGTCGCCCAGAGCCTGGCCAGCCGCCAGCCGATCAGGCTGGCAAGCGTAAGCACCAACGCCAGGTTGATCAGCATCAGGATCACAAGACCCGTGCTGTCCAGGGTGTAGGACGTGAGCCCGGTCAGGAGCACGTAGGTGGTCACGCCCGAAATCACGGCCAGCAGCGCCACGCCAAAAGCGAGCTGCGAAGGCCGGGATAACGCGCGCAGGCTGGCGCGCCGCTCTGGGTACGTCGTGTCGCTAACCATGTCTTCCGTTACGACCGACCCACCCCAGGCCCGGTCCAAGCGGCCAGTGTGAGGCAATGCACGCAGTGTTGCAAGAATGCTGCGTGATTTTTCCACCACAGCGTTTTGTGATGGAATGGCTAAATTCCTGGGAAAACTGGGATTATTTGATCCGGGGACGGTGGGTCCCGTTTTGATCCAGTCCCGCGCTCGGGCCGCTCAAGTCGCTGCCGCGCGCAGTCCTGTGGCCGTTGGAAGTAATCCGCGTCGATTCTGTCACGAATCTATTCAGTTCTTGTCCCGGCTCGCGCCCCTGTAACGCTGTCGCTCGGGGCGCTGCGCCGTTGCGGACCTACTCGGTCCGCA
>DASXHL010000091.1:0-386846 GCA_036488555.1 Rhizomicrobium sp. | reverse complement strand
TCTGCGACGGGTTGGGGGTGCAGAATTATTTCGACGAGGCGCTGGTCGTGCCTGATCCGACGCTCTCGCTCAAAAAGGGCGCCATCGCGCCTTGGGCGAAATCATCCTCGCCCTATTACCTTCAAACTCTGGAAGCGCTGGCGCGGCACTACAAAGTTTCGATGAACGATCCCTGGGAGGATCTGCCGAAAAAGGCCCGCGACGCCATCCTGCATGGCTCGGGCGAAGAAGTGATCAAGTTCGTCTATGACGATGGCGCGCGCCGCTACGACACCAAGAAGGAATTCGAAGGCGTCATCCCCAATATGGACCGCCGTTATGGCGAGACCGACTCCGCCTGGGTGCAAGAAGACCTGGAGCGCTTCCAGTCGGAAGCGCCATGCGAGGAATGCAAGGGCTATCGCCTGAAGCCGGAAGCCCTGGCGGTCAAGATCGGCGGCAGCCATATCGGCCAGGTCTGCGAACAGTCCATCCGCGACGCCGATATCTGGTTCCGCGATATCGACAAGAAGCTCAACAAGCAGCAGCAGGAAATCGGCGTCCGGATTTTGAAGGAAATCCGTGCCCGGCTGAAATTCCTCAACAATGTGGGTTTGGATTATCTCACCCTGGCGCGCGCCTCCGGCACCTTGTCGGGCGGCGAAAGCCAGCGCATCCGTCTCGCTTCGCAGATTGGTTCAGGCTTGACCGGCGTTCTCTATGTGCTGGACGAGCCCTCGATCGGGCTTCATCAGCGCGACAATGGCAAGCTGCTGGAGAGCCTCAAAGGCCTGCGCGATATGGGAAACACCGTCCTGGTTGTCGAACATGACGAGGACGCCATCCGTACCGCCGACCATGTGATCGATATGGGGCCTGGCGCCGGCGTCCATGGCGGCCACATCATTGCCGAAGGCACGCCGGCCGACATCATGGCCAACAAGAAAAGCCTCACCGGCAAATATCTCAACGGGGTAGAGAACATCGCCATTCCCGGCACTCGTCGCAAAGCCGTCCATAATCGCTGGCTGAAAGTGGTGGGCGCGCGGGGCAACAATCTAAAGAATGTCACCGCGGCATTTCCCTTAGGGACCCTCACCTGCGTCACCGGTGTTTCCGGCGGTGGCAAATCCACCCTGACCATCGAGACTCTGTTCAAGGCGGCGTCGCGCAAACTCACCCAGGCGCGCGAGCATCCCGCCCCGCATGATCGTATCGAAGGGCTGGAATTCCTGGACAAGGTGATCGACATCGACCAGAGCCCGATCGGCCGCACCCCACGCTCCAATCCCGCCACCTATACCGGCGCCTTTACGCCCATCCGGGACTGGTTCGCCGAGCTTCCCGAAGCCAAAGCGCGCGGCTATGCGCCGGGCCGCTTCTCTTTCAACGTCAAGGGCGGACGCTGCGAAGCCTGCCAGGGCGATGGCGTGATCCAGATCGAGATGCACTTCCTGCCCGACGTCTATGTCCAGTGCGATGTCTGCAATGGCAAGCGCTACAACCGCGAGACGCTGGAAGTGAAATTCCGCGATCATTCCATCTCCGATGTGCTTGAGATGACGGTGGAAGCCGGCGCCGAACTGTTCAAGGCGGTGCCTTCCATCGCCGAAAAGCTTGAAACGCTAAAGCGCGTCGGCCTGGGCTATATCTCCATTGGCCAGCAGGCGACCACGCTGTCGGGTGGCGAAGCCCAGCGCGTGAAGCTCTCCAAGGAACTGTCGCGCCGCGCCACCGGCCGCACGCTCTATATCCTGGACGAGCCCACCACCGGCCTGCACTTCCATGACGTCAAGAAACTTCTGGAAGTGCTGCAGGAGCTGGTGGACCAGGGCAATACCGTGGTGGTGATCGAGCACAATCTGGAAGTGATCAAGACCGCGGACTGGATCGTGGATCTGGGACCGGAGGGCGGAGATGGCGGCGGCGAAATCGTCGCCAGCGGCACGCCGGAAGAGGTGGCGAAGACGCCGCGCTCCTATACCGGCCAGTATCTCAAGCCGCTGCTCAGGAACGCGCCCGCGCCCAAAAAGCTCAAGGCAGCGGAATAAGCCGGTCAGCCAGCGGCGCCAGATCGGTGTAATAGCCGATCATCCGGCGCAGCCGGTCCATCTGCTGCGGCGTGAACCGCATGCAACCACGGCCCGATACGCCCTTGTTGTAGCGGAAGGCCGCGCGTTCATCCCACACCTCATCCAGCGCCGCCTGACAATCTTCGCGGGAGCGCGACAGGCGGGAATGGGTCAGCAGTTTTTCCAGAACCGCGGCGGGATCGGCACGGAAGTCGTCATAGTGCAGGAACAACACACGGTCATCCGTCCTGGCATAGTCGAGCCAGGTCGAGAAGAAACTCACATACCAGGGCACCATCATCTCGATGATGAAATCCGCCTTCTGTTCGTCGCTGAAAGCGGGATAGGCATCGGGCACCTTGATGTTGAGCCACTTGTCGGGTCTGAGCGGCTGGTCCTCGAGCTCGTCCAGGTAGGACGCCAGCATGTCGGGCAACGAGCGGATCATGACAACGGGCCTCAGATCCAGCGCTTCCATGAAATGCCGGTTGGCCGCCAGCGCCTGCATGTGCACATGGGTGACCAGCGGCCGCGCCGGAATGCCGCTGGTGTAGTAAAGAAGAAATGTCGGCAGATAGAAGGTGGCGTCGCGGCCGCCTTGCGCGTGTACGGTGCGCACCAGCTGGCCCCCCACCGCCGTGATCGCAGCAGAGCGCAAATAGGTGCCCGCAGCCTTGGGCGGAAACGCGAGCACCACGCAGGGTCGCGCCTGGCCCAGCTCTCCCAGATATTTGGCAATAGCGGGATCGAAGGCGCCATCGCCCACCAGGGGCGTGAACACGGCCTCAGCCGCCTCAAGTTCAAATGCAATCGACATGGATGTGGGAAGGACTGACGAATCGACACATCGATCAGTCCCCGACGCTGAAACTTTTCACAGTTACGCTTGCGTAACAGCCCGGCGAGAGGCTCGGAAAGGCGAGCAGAAACAATGCCGGCCGCGAGAAACATGACGCGGAATTAAAACGTCAGACAGCGATGTCCAGCGCCGCAGGCTCGTCCTTCAGCGCGCGCCAGGCCGAAACACTGGCGCTCGCGAACAGGCCCACGATCACGGGGGAGACCAGGAACCACAGCCCGCTGATCAGGGGCAGCGTTGCGCGTGCGCGCGCCAGCGCATCGCGCATCTGCTCCTGTTCGTCGCCGGAAAAAGCCGTGCCCCGCGCCATCAGCGCCATGTCGATGCCGGTGCACAGGATGAAGATGGGCCCAAAAATGGCGAGCAGAACCGCCAGCAGGCGCCAGAAATTTCCAGCCGACAGCATCCAGGCGCGCCGCAGAACCGGCGTGGTTTCTCCCACCGCGATTGCCGGCAGAAGCGCGAAGAAACGCGGCGTGGAGAATGCGACGATCGCATAGAACACGACACCCATCTGGGCAGGATCTGCCTGCACCCCCGCAGCCTTCAGCGCCGCGCCGCCCACCGCGAAGACCGGCAGCACCAGCATCAGGATGAGACCGATGAATCCGACCAGCGCGCGGAACATGCGCCATTCCAGATTGCCGAAAGCGAAATGCGCCACCGCCGGCGCGGAGCGCTCGCCCAATGCCAGTTGCACCACCGCGACATACATGATGGCCCACAAAAGAAGCGCGGCCATCAGATAGCACAGCATCATCAACAGGCTGGGTGCGAGTGCTGCGGTGTTGTTGCTGGCCAGCGCCGCGCTGAAATCGGCGTAATAGCGTTGGAGGGAGAAAAAGCCCATCACCGTGGCCAGCACCATCGGCACCCAGATCAGGCCGATGATGCCACCCAGATGTGTGGCAGTGAAAATGTAGGCATCGCGTATGGTGGCGATGACCGGAATGCGCCGCATCAGGCCAGGCCGCTCTCAGAACTCATCAAAGGGACGCAGGTCGTCGAACACCGGCGCCTGGGGCGCGGTGAGATCACGCCACAGGCTCATCGCCCATGCGGCGGCGGCGGCGGCGATCGGCAGTTTGGCAAGCTCAGCCAGCGGTTCGGTCACAACGGCCAAGCGGCGGCGCGGCACAAACATCGCGACGCCAACCGCAGCCGCGGCCAGGAGCCCGGCACCAACGGCAAGCCTGACATAATTGGTTCCCTTGCTGTCTTCAGCCATCTCATTCGTCCTTTCCCCGGTATTATACAGGCGGCGACGCGTTTGTCGTCATCAGGTCCGGGTCTGTTGTCGTTCAAGCTTTAGCCCCGACCGGCCGGAGAGATGAAGGCCCCGATTGCCGCATCCTCTGTGACACAAAAGCGTTAAAGAGCACCCAATTCAAGACGGTTCGACCGGACGCCAAAAAGCCCGCCATCGGCTGATGACGGGCTTTCGACTTCCATATCGGAACTATTCTGTTCGCGACCTTACGGCGTGGTGGCCGAGGTGCTCGCCGTCGGGAAGGTGTTTGCGGCGCCGCTGTTGTTGTTGTTGCTCTGGTTCGTGACGGTGATCGCGACAGCGGCGGCGATCGCCGCAATGCCGGCGCCGACGATCAGCGTACCATTGCTGATCTCCATCTGCGCCTTGTTCACGCCGGCAGGCTTACCAGGCGCCAGAGACACGTCGGCAGCGAAAGCCGAAGAAGCAATCATTGTCGCCACAGTAGCCGCAGCAACAACACTCTTAGTACCAAACATAGGCTTTCCCCCGTTTCTAATGGGGGATACTTGTCTCAAGCCCAGACCCAAGTCAACCGGTCCTTCCAATTCCTTTTTGACTGTTGCCAAAAGGCTTTACCGCATCGCCATAGATAAAATCCGCGTCCATTTCAGCGTTTTTGGAACGGCTGCGAAGGGCGCAAACGCCATTGAAATTCAGGGCACAGAACTGGCAATGCCGCACGATTGTTGCAGGTGCGAAGAATTTGCGCGCAATCCCGGTTTGCGGGTCTTCCGTGACCTGCTAAAGCGGCCGCCATGAAACAGCTTCACGTCATTGGCGGCGGATTGGCCGGCTCCGAGGCAGCCTGGCAGGCAGCGGAATCGGGCGTCGCAGTAAGCCTCCATGAGATGCGGCCCGTCCGGGCCACGCCCGCCCATCAGACCGATGCCCTGGCCGAGCTGGTCTGCTCCAACTCCTTCCGCTCCGACGACGCGGCCAACAACGCCGTGGGCCTGCTGCACGAAGAGATGCGCCGGGCGGGTTCGCTGATCATGCGCACGGCGGACGCCCACAAGCTTCCCGCCGGGGGCGCGCTAGCCGTAGACCGGCATGGCTTTTCGGCCGCCATCACCGTGGCCCTGGAACAGCATCCCAATATCACCATCGCCCGCGAAGAGATTGGCGAGCTGCCCTCCACCGACTGGGGCCATGTGATCATCGCCAGCGGCCCATTGACCTCCGCGCCACTGGGAGCCGCCATCGCGCAAGCCACGGGCGCCGATCATCTGGCTTTCTTCGACGCCATAGCCCCCATCGTGCACCGGGAGTCCATCAACTTCGACATCGCCTGGTTCCAGTCGCGCTATGACAAGCAGGGACCGGGCGGCGGCGTGGCCGATTACATCAACCTGTCGCTGGACGAGACGCAGTACAAAGCCTTCGTCACCGCGCTGCTGGAGGGCGAAAAGACCGACTTCCGGGAATGGGAGAAGTCCACGCCCTATTTCGAAGCCTGCCTGCCGATCGAGGTGATGGCGGCGCGCGGACTGGACACGCTGCGCTTCGGGCCGATGAAGCCGGTGGGCCTTCAGGATCCGCGCAAGGACGCGCGTCCTTACGCCGTGGTCCAGCTGCGCCAGGACAATGCGCTGGGCACGCTGTGGAACATGGTGGGGTTCCAGACCAAACTGAAGCACGCCGAACAGGTGCGCGTCTTTCGTACCATTCCGGGACTGGAGAATGCACAATTCGCGCGGCTGGGTGGCCTGCACCGCAACACCTTCATCAATTCACCGCGATTGCTGGATGGACAGCTCAGGCTCAAGTCGCGGCCCCATCTGCGCTTCGCCGGCCAGATGACGGGCGTGGAAGGCTATGTCGAAAGCGCGGCCATCGGGCTTCTGGCCGGCCGGTTCACGGCCGCGGAAATCGCCGGCCGTGAGCAGAACCCGCCACCGCCCACCACCGCGCTGGGCGCGCTTTTGAGCCACATTACCGGTGGCGCAGAGGCCAGCAATTTCCAGCCCATGAACGTGAATTTCGGGCTTTTTCCGCCGCTTCCCGCCGGCGGCAAGAACCGCGGCAAGGACCGCAAACAGCTCCTGAGCGCCCGCGCACTTTCCGACCTGACCTCCTGGCTGGGGACGCAGGAACGGCAATCAGCGGCTGAATAGCCCCCCGAAACCGGCTAACATTCCGTTCGTTGTCAAACAGTCATCAGACGGAACAGGTCATGGATATTCCCCTCGAACTTTGTTTCCACAACATCGAAGCCTCCGAAGCGCTGAAGGCGGCGGTCAAGGAACATGTCGGCAGGCTGGAACAGCTGCACGATCACATCATCGGCTGCCGGGTTGTGATCGAACTGCCGCACAAGAGCCAGAAGGCGCGCGGCAACCAGCCCGACGTGCATATCGTCGTCCGCGTACCGGGCAAGGAAATCGTGGTCAGCAAGGAGCTGGCGCATGAGGGCCACAAGAAAAGCGCCACCGACGCCTATGCCGTGCTGGACAATGCCTTCGCGGTGGCCGCCGGCCGTCTGAAGGACTTTCGCCGCATCAGCCACGGCGACGTGAAGTACAAGAGCAGCGAGACGCGCGGCGTCTAAAGCTTCCGCTTCATTGCCGCGCTGAGCAGCGCCATCTGACGTCGATGAATGGGCACATCGCGGCCCGGTTTGCGCAGATAGACCGGCACCAGCGCCGCCGGCAGTATCGCGGCCAGCGCGGCGCCGGGCCTGGGCGCCTGGCGCGCCGCCACAAAATAATCCCGCGCTTTCAGCGCCGCCTGGCGGGCGGCCGCGGCCAACCGCGGATCGCCATTCTCCAGATGGAAGAATTCCTCCGGCGTGACGTGCAGCGCCGACAGCAGGTCCTGCGGCATATAGAGCTTGTGCCGGGCATTGTGAAACGGCAACGAGCGGATCAGGCCGGTCAGGCCGTAGGCCAGCGCCGCATTGCGCACCAGTTCCGGCCTGCCGCCCAGGATCTGCGCCGCCATGCGCATCACCGCGCCACTGGTCTCATCCAGATAGTTCTCCAGCGCCGCGAAATCGGCGAAACGGTCTGCGGAAGAATCGAACCCGCGCGCCGCGATCAGAGCCTCCAGATCGGCCAGCGGGATGTGCCCTTCCGCAAACAGCGCCACCAGCCCCCGCGCCACGTCGTGATTGCGAGGGTTTGCCTTGCTGGCGCCTTCGGCGGTCTCGCGCCACCATTCCAGGCGAACGGCACCCAGCATGGGCTCGCGCACCGTCTCAGCCACCCGCGCCACTTCCGCATTGAAGGCATAGAGCGCGAACAGCAGTGGCCGCAGGTGCCCCGGCGCGAACAGCGCGCTGAAATAGCGGTCGGGGTCGGCGGTGCGCACCGATTGGGCGAGGCGGTTTGCGAGAGCAGCGTCCATCGAAAATGAAACCGCCCGCTGACGCGGGCGGTTCCCTTCAACCTTTGGCAACGAGATCAGTAGAGATGCCCCGCCGCGACCATGCTGAACAGCATGGGCAGCGAAAGCAGCGTATTGGTGCGCGAGAAGATCATCGCGGTCTTCGCCGCAGCGGCCTTCTGGTCGGCCGTCAGATCGGAATATTTGCCGCCGATGTTCAGCGCCTTCTGCTGGTTGGGCCAGATCACAAACCAGACGTTGAACCACATGATGGTGCCGAGCCACATGCCGATGCCGATGGCGAGATATTTCGGCACCATCGGCCAGCCGGCGGCGCCTTCGCTCAGGTCCAGCGTATAGGCTTCCAGTAGATAGTGATTGCGCAGCGCCAGCACGATGCCGAAGAAGATGGTGCCCATCGCGCCCCAGCGGAACCAGAACAAGGCGGACGGCGCGATATAGCCGGTGACGCCGCCTTTCAGCTCGGCAGGCACCTTCGGCATGGTGGGTATCTGTACGAAATTGAAATACCAGAGCAGACCGATCCACATCACGCCGCAGACGATGTGCAGCCAGCGCAGCACGAACAGTTCAAAGGCCGGTCCGTCAAAACCCTGGGTGGCGCAGTAAACGCCAACCAACAGGATGGCGAGCACAAAGCTCGCAATCACCACATTGCGCAGATTGCCGAAAAAAGCGGCCATGGATCCCCTCCCCGTGAGATTCGTTGGCGGAACTTTAGCCCAGCCGGCGCGCTTTGTCGCCCGGCTTGGCGTCGAAAACCCTTTGCTATGAGGGGCTTCTCAGATCGTCAGCTTGCGCGGCCGGGCCGCATTCAGCCAGGTGACAACGATCAGCCTTGTCACCATCACCGCGGTGAAGAACGAGGTGATGATGCCCAAGCCCAAAGCCACGGCAAAGCCGGCGACCGGGCCGCTGCCCAGCTCGAACAGGATCAGCGACGCGATCAGGTGGGTCATGTTGGCGTCGATGATGGTAGCCATGGCACGGCGAAAGCCGGTGTCGATGGAGGCCAGCATGGAACGGCCGTTGCGCTGCTCCTCGCGGATGCGCTCATAGATCAGAACATTGGCGTCCACCGCCATGCCCATTGTGAGCACGATGCCCGCGATGCCCGGCAAGGTCAGGGTGGCGCCGAACGCGGTCAGGGCCGCCAGCAGCAGCACCACATTGAGGGTAAGTGCGATGTCGGCGAACAGGCCGAACAGGCCGTAGCGCAGAATCATGAACAGCGCGACCAGGCCAAGACCGGCGATGGTGGAATAGCGGCCGGCCTTGATCGAGTCCGCGCCCAGCGCCGCGCCCACGGTGCGCTCTTCGATGATCTGCAGCGGCGCCGGCAAGGCGCCCGCGCGCAGCAGGATGGCGAGATTGTTGGCTTCCTCGGCGCTGCCCGCGCCGGTGATGCGGCCCGAACCGCCCAGGATCGGATTTTCGATCACGGGCGCGGTGATCACCTGCTTGTCCAGCACGATGGCAAAGCGGTGGCCGACATGCTGGGTGGTTATGTCGCCGAACTGCTTGGCGCCCACACTGTCCAGGCGGAAATCGACTTCCGGCTGGCCAGTCTGGGAATCAAAGCCCTGGCTCGCATCCGTCAGCCGGTCGCCCGACAAAAGCACACGGCGCTCCACCACGATCTTGGTGGCGGGCTCATTCTTGTTTCTGCCCTGCAGCGGCAGGATCTCGTCGCCGATGGGCGCGACCTGGGCCATGGGATTGGCCTGCTCGTCCACCAGCTGGAAGGTCATCTTGGCGGTCTTGCCCAGAATCTTCTTGAGCTCGGTGGGATCCTGCAGGCCCGGCACCTGCACCAGGATGCGGTCGTCGCCGGCGCGGGTGATGTCGGGCTCTTTCGTGCCCAGCGCGTCGATGCGGCGGCGCACCACCTCGATCGACTGGTCCATCACCTGCTGGCGGGTCAGCGTCTTGTAGGCATCGCTGGCCTGCAGGGTGAAGACACCGCCGCCCGGCTCGTTCATCTGATATTCCTTGCCGCCCACCGAAAGGACCGACCCGGCCATGTTGGGGTTGAGGCCCTGAATCAGCGTGCGCGCGGAATCGATGCTGGCGGCGTCGGTGATGCGGACCGAGACCGTGTCGCCATGGGCGCTAAGATCGGTCGCCTGGATATGCGCCTTGCGCAGCGTGGCGCGGATGTCGCCCATCAGCGACTCGGCGCGATCGCGTGTCACCTGGTCGAAATCGACCTGCAGCAGAAGATAGGAACCGCCCTGCAGGTCCAGGCCCAGATTGACCGCCTGGCTGGGCAGGAATTTCGGCATCCGGGCGCGCACATTTTCCGGCAGCGCATTGGGCAGCGCGATCAGGATGCCGGCCAGAAGAACGATCAGCGTGAAAAGGCGCGACCAGAAGGAAACCTGCAACACGGTATCAGCCCTTGTCCGCCGCGGGCTGGATCTTGGCGCGCACGTCCGACAGCGTCGCCTTCACCACTTTGACCTGCACATTGTCGGCGATCTCGATCAGGATCTCGGCCTCATCAGCGCCGGCGGCCTTGACCACCTTGCCGATGATGCCGCCGGCCGTCACCACCATGTCGCCGCGGCGCAGATTGTCCACCGCCTGGCGCAGCTGCTTCTGGCGCTGACTTTGCGGACGCCAGAGAAGAAAGTAGAAGATCGCGATCATCGGCAGCGCGAGCGTCAGCGTCTGGAACAGCGGATCGTTGGGATTCATATTGGGAGACTTCCGGGTGCGGCAGGCGGGGGACTATAGCGAGCCCGCCCTCCTTTGCAACCGCGGTAAATCAAGGACTTAGACATGGCAAAAGGCACCAGAAAACCCGATCAGGCGGCTTTGCTGACCCGCATTGCGGAAGCGGTCGAACGGGTGGCGCCGCGGGCTCTGGGCGAAAGCCTGCCCGCCGGCGACGCCTTCGTATGGGAGCCGGCGCAGGGCGGACCGATCGCGGTCAAGCATGTCGCCCATGTCGATTTGTCATTGCTCAAGGGCGTAGAGAACCAGCGCGACACTTTGCTCGCCAATACCGAACGCTTCGCGCGCGGCCTGCCCGCCAACAACGCGCTTCTGTGGGGCGCGCGCGGCATGGGCAAGAGCTCGCTGGTCAAGGCGGTGCATGAAGAGGTCAACCAGAAGCGCAAGGGCGCCGACCGCCTGGTGCTGATCGAAATCCACCGCGAGGACATCGACAGCCTGCCGCTGCTGCTTCGCATCCTGCGCACCAGCAAGCGGCGCGTGGTGCTTTATTGCGACGATCTTTCCTTCGACAAGGACGACACCAGCTACAAGTCGCTCAAGGCGGCGCTGGAAGGCGGCATAGAGGGCCGCCCTGCCAACACCATCTTTTATGCCACTTCAAACCGGCGCCACCTGATGCCGCGCGACCTGGTGGACAATGAACGCGGCACCGCGATCAATCCTGGCGAGGCGGTGGAAGAGAAAGTCTCGCTCTCAGACCGCTTCGGCCTGTGGCTGGGCTTCCATCACTGCGGCCAGGACGAATATCTCGCCATGATCGAAGGTTATGTCGGCTTCTACAAACTGAAGATCGATGCCGAAGAGCTGCGCAAGCGCGCACTGTCCTGGGCGATGGGACGCGGCGGCCGGTCGGGGCGCGTGGCGTGGCAGTTTATCCAAGACCTGGCAGGCGAGTTGGGGCAGAAGCTGGATTCCTGATCACCAATTGTCATTCCCGCGAGTTCATAGCGACAGCGTATGAACGGGAATCCATACTTGCTCAATGACGGATGGATACCCGCTTACGCGGGCATGACGAATTTGGAGCTGGCTAGTTGCTCGCCGTCGACGAGGCGAGATAGGTCCGCGGATTGACCGGTGTGGTCTGTTCGCGGATCTCGAAATGCAGTTGCGGCGTGGTGACGTCGCCCGACTGGCCGGCATAACCGATCACCTGGCCCTTGGCGACAAAATCGCCGCGCGACACCACCAGCCGGTCGGCATGGGCATAAGCGGTGGTGAAGCCGCCATCATGCTTGACCAGCACCAGGTTGCCGTAATTCTTCAGCTCATCGCCGGCATAGGTGACAGTGCCCGAGGCGCTGGCATGGATGGGCGCATCCATGGCGGTGGCGATATTGATGCCGTCATTCTTGGCGCCGTTGGCGGTGGTGCCGAAATCGGAAATCACCCGGCCCGAAACCGGCCAGGCGAAGGAAGGCGCGTCGGCGCGTGTAATCGGCGCCAGGGGCTGGCTGGTGACCGTCGCATGCGGTGCCGCGCTCTTGCTGACTGGGTCGGGCGCCGGTCGCGGCGCCGGACGCTCGGCGTCATCCTGATAGGTGTAGGTTGCTGCACCGTCTTTCGGCGCGGCCGCGACGTGGCGAGGCGCGTTGGTGTTGACGCCCCAATCCAGATGGGTACGCGCGTCATCCGGCATGCAGCCGGCCACCAAAGGTGATGCGGCCAAGAGAAGGCTCGCGAAAACGATCTTCCGGTCCATGGGGCGCCTCAGACACTAACTGTCTCGAATCGGGAGCATGAGCGCCAAAGGTTTAGAAGAATTTAACCGTTAAAGCGCTTGCAAGGTAGTTTAGCAGGGTTCCCAGCTCCAAAAGTTAACAAATCCCCTATTTTTGCAGCGCGGCGCGCAGAGTTCCCAAAACGGCATGTTCCGTCAGGTTGAGATGCAGAGGCGTCACCGCGATGTAATCGCCATAAACTGCGCCAAGATCGCTATCCGCCGGCGGCACCGCTTTGCGGCGGCGCAAGCCGATCCAGTAATAGGCGCGCTGGCGCGCATCGATGCGCTGCTCGATCTCGGTGGACTGCAGATCATATTTACCCTGCGGCACCACCTTGATGCCTTTGACCTCATCGGCAGCGCAGCCCGGGAAATTCACATTGATCAGCGTGCCGGCCGGCCAGCCCGCCTGCACAAGCTGGCGAACCACGTCGGCGCCATGCGCCTCGCCCGCCGACCAGTCGATCGCATGGCGGTCGCCTTCGTCATAGCATTGCGACAGGGCGATCGAAGGGATGCCCAGCGCACAACCTTCCATCGCGCCCGCGATCGTGCCGGAATAGGTCACGTCATCCGCGAGATTGGAGCCCCAGTTGACTCCCGACAGGATCAGCTGCGGCGGCTGCACCTTCAGGATATGCAGACAGGCCATCATCACGCAGTCGGTCGGCGTGCCGCTGACCGCATAGCGGCGCTCGGCGATCTGGCGCAGACGCAACGGCGAGGACAAGGTGAGCGAATGCGACGCGCCGGACTGTTCGGTTTCCGGCGCCACCACCCAGACATCGTCGCTCAAGCTGCGGGCGATTTTTTCGGTGACGCCAAGGCCCGGTGAATGGATGCCGTCGTCATTGGTGACCAGGATGCGCATGGCCGCGGGCTTAACCCAGACGCCCGTTTTCCACAATGCGAAACTTTGGCTATAAGCGGGCACCATGAAGCTGCTGCTGGTCAATGGCTCACGGCTGCGTTTCACGGTGGAAACTCCGGCGCGCGAGCCGCTGGGCGGCAGCGAGTCGGCTGCTGCCTGGCTTGCCTGCGCGCTGGCCGCGCGCGGCCATCACACCAGCCTTATGGCGCATCTGCCCGACGGCACACCCGACACAGTCGCGGGTGTGCATCATGTGTCGATCACGACCGCCCAGGATGCGCACTTCTTCGCCAAATCACGTTTCGATGCGGTGATCACCCTGTCCGCACCGCAGGCCGCCCAGCTGATGAAACAGATGGCCCCGGATGCGCTTCATGTCGCATGGCTGCATCTGCCGCCCACCGCCGCCGTGCAACAGCTGATCAACAAACATGCGACTTTCATGGAGCACGCGGTGTTTGTCAGCCAGACCCAACGCGACGCGGTGGGCTATGCAGGGCCCGCCCATGTGATCGGCAACGGCATCGCGCCGGTGTTCGAGAATCTGTTCGGGTCGGTCGAGGAGCTTCTTGCCGCGAAAGAGAACCGCGCGGCTTATGCGTCGGTTCCCGACCGCGGACTGGATGTGCTGGCCGATGTGATGGCCCAGACGAAGCTCGACACCCAGTTCGACGTCTATTCCGGCATGCGGCTCTATCAGCAATCCGAGGATACCTTCGCGCCACTATATGCGCGGCTGACGGCGCTGCCCCGCTGCCACTATCACGGCGCGCTGGGCCAGACCGCACTGGCTGAGGCGTTGAAACCGGTCGCCGTGCTCGCCTATCCCTGCACTGTGGGCGAGACCTACGGCATCGTGGTGCAGGAGGCGATTGCGGCAGGGCTCAAGATCGTCACCACCGATCTTGGCCATCTGCGTCACACCACCATGGGTTTTGGCGATCTAGTCACGCCGGGACCGGGGCTAGCGGCGCGCTTCACCACGCAACTGGAACAGACAATGGGCAAGTTCCTCGCCGATCCGCGAAGCTGGGCGGAAGAACGCTTTGAACAGGTACAAGCCGTCAATCGCGACTGCACCTGGTCCGTGCGCGCCCGGGAGTGGGAAGATTTTCTGGGCCGGGCAATCGCCGCGCATTAGCCTGTCTTCGTTTTGCCGCCCGTGAGGAGTGGCGCGCTCGCGCGTGAGCAGGTCCTGTGGACCTGCGAAAACGACGAACGCCGCGAACCCCTGTGAGCGGCCAGGCCCACGAGCGGCTATCCGATCTTGATCTTGCCGCCCATATACGGCTGCAACGCAGACGGAATGGCGACGCTGCCGTCGGCCTGCTGATAATTCTCCAGCACGGCAACCATGGTGCGGCCCACCGCCAGGCCGGAGCCGTTCAGGGTATGCACCGGCCCCTTCACCTTGCCCTCGGCATTGCGATAGCGGGTGTTCATACGCCGCGCCTGGAAGTCGCCGCAGTTGGAGCAGGAGGAAATCTCGCGATAGGCATTCTGCCCCGGCAGCCAGACTTCGATGTCATAGGTCTTGCGTGCGCCAAAGCCCATGTCGCCGGTGCAGAGCGTCACCACCCGGTGCGCCAGGTCGAGCTTCTTCAGCACTTCCTGCGCCGCATCGGTCATGCGCTCATGCTCGGCGTTGGACTGTTCGGGCGTGGTGATCGAGACCAGCTCCACCTTGGAGAACTGGTGCATGCGGATCATGCCGCGTGTGTCCTTGCCGGCGGCGCCGGCCTCGGCGCGAAAACAGGGCGTGAAGGCTGTGAAACGCAGCGGCAGCTCGGCTTCGTTTAGGATTTCGTCATTCACATAATTGGTGAGCGACACTTCGGCGGTCGGAATCAACCAATGACGAAGTCCAACCGCTCTGGCGCCACCATTTACGTCGTATTGGCCGTTACCAGCGCTGGAAAAGCTTCTTGGCTCATTTATAACAAAACTGAAGGGCGCGCCTTCCGTTATCGTTTTTCCGGTGATCGATAAAAACGAAGTGGCAAAGAACAAATCGTCTTCAAACTTCGGCAACTGCCCTGTTCCAAACATCGCATTGTCACGCACCAGCACAGGCGGCGACATTTCGGTGTACCCGAATTGCCGCGTGTGAATATCGATCATGAACGCCGCCAGCGCCCGCTCCAGCCGCGCCAAATCGTTCTTCAGATAAACGAAGCGCGCGCCCGACACCTTGGCGGCGCGCTCGAAATCCATCTGGCCCAGCGCCTCGCCGATCTCGAAATGCTGTTTGGGATTGTTGATGGCGGGCGGCGTGCCGAAAGCACGCGCGTCAAGCGGCACATTGGCTGTTTCATCCGCGCCATCGGGCACGTCATCGGCCGGAATGTTGGGGATAACCGCCAACATGTCGCGCAATTTTTTTTCCAGCTCGCGCTGCTCACCCTCGCCCTGCTGGATCTGGTCCTTGAGCCCGGCGACCTCCGCCATCAGCGCCTGGGCGCGAGCTTCATCCTTCTTCGCCTTGGCCTGGCCGATCAGTTTGGAGGCTTCGTTGCGCCTGGCCTGGGCAGTCTGCAGCCGGACCAGGAGATCGCGCAACGCCTTGTCTTCTTTAAGCAAATTGTCGGCAGTGGTTTGCGCGTCCGCCAGCCCGCGGCGCGCAAGCCCGCGTACAAAGGCGCTGGCGTCGTCGCGAATAGCCTTGATGTCGTGCATGGGAGTCTCCTGGCCGCCGGTCATGCCATGGCCGGCTTCCTCGGTCAAAACCGGCCCTTTCCGGGCGCATCGTCTTAACAAAGTCCTAAAAACCGGGTCGCAATTTGGCGCTGGCGTGAAACCACGCCGCAACCCGTCCTACGTAACATTACGGATGTAATTTGGGGGGATGTCCGGGTGAGCCGGCGCTCAAGGAAAAACATTGCGTCGCGCATCAGGGCGGCGTTCGACCGGCTGGACAGCCAGCTTGCGCGATATGGCCACTTTGGTTCGAGCATGACTCTGACCGCCATGGCCGCGTCGGCGGCGGCAGGGCTTCACATGCTGGTGCGCAGCCTGGAAGGCCACGAATTTCACTGGATCGCCGTCTTCAACAGCTTCGTCGAGATTGCGCTGATTGTGGCCCCGATCATCTTCTATGCCCGCGACGTGATCTCCCAACTCAAAACCTCACGCGCCGAGATGGATGAAATGTCGCGGCGGCTGGCGATCGGCGCCGAACAGGCCGAACAGGCCAACCGCGCCAAATCCGCCTTCCTCGCCAATATGAGCCATGAGCTGCGCACGCCACTGAACGCCATCATGGGCTTTTCGGAAGTGATGAAGGACCAGCATCTGGGGCCGGTGCACAATCCGCGCTATCTCTCCTATGCCGCCGACATCCATGCCAGCGGACGCTATCTCCTGGGCATCATCAATGACATTCTCGACCTCTCCAAGATCGAGGCCGGCAAGATGTCGCTGGAACAAGCCGAGGAATTCCCGCTGCGCCAGGCGCTGGAAGGCTCACTCTCCATCTGCAGAACGCTGGGCGAGAAATTCGGCGTGCGCGTCGCCTGCGAGGTGCCCCACGACGATGTGCGGCTGATGGCGGTGGAACGCATGGTGCGCCAGATCCTGATCAACCTGGTGGGCAATGCGATCAAGTTCACGCCCGCCGGCGGCCTGGTCGAAGTGGGGGGCTCAAGCCTTTCCTGCGGCGGCTATGCCGTGACGGTCCGCGATTCCGGCATCGGCATGACCGGGGACGACATCGTCAAGGCGCTGACGCCCTTCGGCCAGGTCGAAAACAAGATGACCGCCACCCATAACGGCACCGGGCTCGGCCTGCCGCTGGCCAAGGCGATGCTGGAACTGCATGGCGGCGCGTTGGAGATTGAAAGCACGCCCGGCCGCGGCACCGTGATCATGCTGAAATTCCCGGCGGCCCGCGTCAGGTATGGCTGCAAAAGCGTCGCCGCTTAAGCCAGCGTCATCTGACACTTAGGCCGGCGTCAGATCCTTGGCGGCACGCTCGGCATCTTCACGCGCCCTGCCCCGCTCGATCATCACCACGCTCAGAATCGATATCTCATAGAGCAGCACCAGCGGCACCGCGAGCGACATCATGGAAATGGCGTCCGGCGGGGTGAAGATCGCCGCGACCGCAAACAGGCCGACAATGGCATAACGGCGCATGTCACGCAGCGCCTTGGCGGTGACGATGCCGACCTTGGCCAGCAGCGACAGCAGCACGGGAAGCTGGAAGGTCAGCCCGAAGGCGAACATCAGGGTCATCACCAGGTCGAGATAATCACTGACCTTGGCCTGCAGTTCGATGCCCATCGCCCCCTTGGTGGCCGGCATCTGATAGCTGCCGAAGAACTTGATCGAGAAAGGCAGCATCACGAAATAGACGAAGGACGCGCCGATCGCGAACAGGATCGGGGTCCACATCAGGAAGGGCAGGAAGGCCCGTTTTTCATGCTTGTAAAGCCCAGGCGCCACGAACATCCAGAGCTGGGCGGCGATCACGGGAAAGCCCAGGCAGGCGCCGCCGAACATGGCGACCTTGACCTGGGTGAAGAAGATTTCCGGCAGCGCGGTATAGATCAGGTGGTTGGTGGCGGCCGCCAGCGGCCGCTCCAGGATTTGCAGGATCTGGGTGGAGAAGGCGAAGCAGATGGCAAAGCAGATGCCGAAGGACACAAGCGCATAGATCAGCCGGCGGCGGAGCTCGAGTAGATGCTCCATCAAGGGCGCCTTGGTCGCGTCCAACGCGGCTTCGTCTTCAGGCGTGGGCTGGATCACGGCGCGGCGGGTTCGCTGGAGGGCGCCGGCTTGGCGGCCGTGTCGGTCACGGAAAATTCGCCGCTGCGTGGTTCGATATGGCCCTCCACCGGCGCGCTGGTTTCAGGCGGGATCTGGGCCGCGCCCTCGATCGGCGCGGTCTCCGACATCGCCGCGCCGACGTCGTTCATGGTGTTGGCCATTTCGGTGATGGGATTGTTCTTCTTGAGGTCCTCGATCTCCTTGCGCAGCTCATCCAGCTCGGCCTGGCGCGCCATCTCATCGAAGCTCTTGCGGAATTCGTTGGCCATGGCGCGCGCCTTGCCCGCCCACTTGCCGGCCATGTGCATCATGCGCGGCAGATCCTTGGGACCCACCACGATCAGCGCCACCGCAAGCAGGATGACGATATGGCTCCAGCTGAACAGATCGAACATGGGGCGGCGCCCGATGCCTTAAAGGATCAAACCGTGGTCTTGTCCTTGTTGGTGTCCTCGGCATTGATCACCTTGGGCTCGTCCTTCTCGGACAGGCCCTTCTTGAAGCTGTTGATGCCCTTGCCGAAGTCGCCCATCAGGTCGGAGACCTTGCCGCGGCCGCCGAACAGGACCAGGGCAACGAGGCCCAGAAGCAACCAGTGGATCCAGCTCATACCACCCATGACATTCTCCTAAACCCTTGAACCGCCGCGTCTTTGGCCAGCCCGGCCGCGCGGCACCCTTGCCTTTAGCCCCCTATAAAGCCCCTTGCAGCCCAAGGCGCAAGTGCGCGGTAGCAACAGCGTAACCGCGCGCGCAAAAAGGGGTTATTTGGCTTAGCTTTTCTTAGCGAGTGCAGCGAACTTAGAAAAGCTTGCCCCTCCCCGAGCGCCAGCGAGGGAGGCGAGCAGGCGCAACAGTCAGCCGACGAGTATCTCGCCCTTGCGGCCCAAAACATCCGCCAGCTCGCCCAGCCGCCGTTGCACCGGCTCGCCGGCAATGGCTTCGCGGCGCGCCGGAACGTCCAGGATCACCTTGGACGGGGTCATGCGCAGGCGGTAATTCGCAAGCTCTCCCGCGGCGCTGGCCGATAGCGAGAAGGCGAAGCGCCAGGCCAGCCCCAGAACCAGCGCGCGCTTTTCATCGTCCTTGTCGAGCAGGCCCTGCAGCGCCATATGCTGCGGGAAATCCTCGTCGCCGGAATAGCGGTGGAACACGGAAGCCGCGATCACGGCGCGGGCGCGGTGGGTGGCGCCGGCGAAGGGCGCGGTCAGCACCTGATTGAAGGCGCCGGTGGCGCGGTCGTCGGGATGACGCCGCCAGGCGATGTCGGAGAAGAGCGCCGAGGCTTCGCGTTCGCGCGCGTCCTCGATGTCCTCGCCCTCGAACAAGGGCGCGGTCCAGCCCAGCATCTCATGGGCATGCACCGGCACACGCGCCGTGCGGGCGTTGGCGGCGCGGGCAAATTCCACCAGCGGGTCCTTGATGCGCTCCTCCGCCGGCAGCCGGGCATAGAGCAGCCCCTCGCGCAGGCCGTAGGCCGAGATCACCACATCCTTGATGCTGCCCGCTTCCAGAAGCCGTTCCAGCACCACGGCCCCGTAGGGAAGGCTTTCGGCGCGGCGTTTGGAGACGACCTTGATCTTGCGCACGCTGTCACGGGACAGGCCCGCCAGGAGCCTGCAAAGCCTGAGTGCCCGGCTGCGCGGAATGACATAGTTCTGCAAGACATGGAGCGGATAACCATGCTCTTCCATGTCCACGCGCGCGAAGCTGCGCCAGACCCCACCCACCGCATAGAGCGCCGGCGCAGACAGATCCGCAATGGCGCGCAGGCCCTTGTCGACGATATCGCGCGCCTTGTCGGGATCGCCTTTCGACTGATCCATCAGCCGCAGGGGACCGAAGGGCATGGTGTAAGCCGCGCCCGTCGTGCCGTTCTTGACCGAGACCATGTCCAGCGAGCCGCCACCCAGATCGGCAGCCAGACCATCGGCATCGGGAATGCCCGCCACCACGCCTTCCGCGGCGATGCGGGCTTCGTCCTCGCCCGCCAGAATCCGGATGGGCCGGCCCCAGGCGGCTTCGGCGCGACGGATGAATTCCGCACCGTTGCTGGCGTCGCGCGCCGCCGCGGTCGCTACCGCATCGCGATGCTCCACATTCAGGCCATCGGCAATCATGTGGAAGCGCGACAGCGCCTCCAGCGCAGCGCTACAGCCTTCGGCATTGAGGCGGCCGGTCGTCACCATGTCGCGGCCGATGGCGCAGATGGATTTTTCGTTCTGCAAAGTGGCTGCGGTGCGGGTCTGGGCTTCGTAGACCACCAGGCGCACCGAGTTGGAACCGATATCGACAATGGCGATCGGTCCGCGTGCCTTCATGGCGGAGGGCGTCTGGCTTTTGGGCTGCCATACGGTGCGGAGATCGGCGACGGTCGGCACCACTAGCTCTTGCGCTTTGCCGGGTTCTGCATCTTGAGCGCGCGCCCGCGCCCTGACAGTGACGGATTGGTCATGAAATAGGTGTGCGCGGAGAAAGCATCGCCGTCCTCGGAATGCGAATCGCGGACATAGCGTCCGTCCGGCTGCATATACCAGCTTTGCGCCTGGTCTTTGAGCTGGGCGACCATGATCTGATCAAGGACCTGTTGATGGACTGTCGGATTTTCAATTGGAACCAGGGTTTCCACGCGGCGATCCAAGTTGCGCGGCATCCAGTCGGCCGAGGAGATGTAGACCTTGGCATCCTTGTGCGGCAGGTCATGGCCGTTGCCGAAGCAGATGACGCGTCCATGTTCCAGGAACCGGCCGACGATGGACTTGACCCGAATATTCTCCGACAGGCCGGGCACGCCGGGGCGCAGGCAACAGATGCCGCGCACGATCAGCTCCACCTTCACGCCGGCCTGGCTTGCACGATAAAGCCCATCGATCATGCCGGGATCCACCAGGCTGTTCAGCTTGACCCAGATATGGGCCGGCTTGCCGGCGCGGGCGTTCATGATCTCCTGCTGGATGTCCTCGATCAGCCGGCCGCGCAGGGTGAGCGGCGACATGGCGAGTCTTTCCAGCGCCACCGGCTCGGCATAGCCGGTGATGAAATTGAACAGTTGGGCCGCGTCCCGTCCCAAAGCCGGATCGGCGCTGAACAGCGACAGGTCGGTATAGATCTTGGCGGTATTGGGATGATAGTTGCCGGTGCCGAAATGGCAGTAAGTGGCGAGCTGGCCGCCTTCGCGGCGCACCACCAGGCTGATCTTGGCGTGGGTCTTGAGCGCGATGAAGCCATAGACCACCTGCACCCCGGCACGTTCCAGGTCCCGGGCCCATTTGATATTGGCGGCCTCGTCGAAGCGGGCCTTGAGCTCGACCAGCGCGGTGACCGACTTGCCGGAGTCCGCCGCTTCGATCAGTGCGCCGACGATGGGACTGTCGGATGAGGTGCGATAGAGCGTCTGCTTGATCGCCACCACATCGGGATCGGCCGCGGCCTGGCGGATGAACTGCACCACCGTGTCGAAGCTCTCAAACGGGTGATGGACGATCAGATCCTTTTCCCGGATGGCGGCGAAACAGTCGCCGCCATGGTCGCGGATGCGTTCGGGGAAACGCGGAATATAGGGCTTGAAAACCAGGTCAGGGCGTTCCGGCAGGATCAGCTTGGAAAGATCCGACAGGCCCATCAGATTCTCGACGATCACGATCTCCGAATCGTCCAGGTCCAGATGCTCGGCGATGAATTGGCGCAGCGCATCGGGCATGGAGGCGCTGCATTTCATGTGGATCACGCTGCCGCGGCGGCGACGCTTGAGCAGGGTCTCGAACAGAAGCACCAGGTCTTCGGCTTCTTCCTCGATTTCCACATCGCTGTCGCGCAACAGGCGGAACATGCCCCAGCCGGAAACCTCATGGCCGGGGAACAGGCGATCGAAATAAAGCGCGATCACGTGCTCCAGCGGAATGAAGCGCACTTCCTTGGGCTCTGTGCCGGGCAGGCGGATGAAGCGCTTGAGCTGGGGCGGCACCGGGATCAATGCCGAGAAACCCTTGCTGTCGCGCTTGTTGAGAAGCTGCACCGCGATGGTGAAGCCCAGATTGGGAATGAAGGGGAAGGGATGGGCCGGATCGATGGCCAGCGGCGTCAGGACCGGGAAGATCTGTTCGGCAAACTGGCCGTCGAGATATTCGCGGTCGCCAGCGCCGATCTCGGCTCCGGTCACCACGCTGATGCCTTCCCGCCTCAGCTCGGCATGGAGCTCGCTCCAGATGCTCTGCTGGTCGCCGATCAGGGTGCGGGCGGTTTCGTCCACCTTGGCAAGCTGCTGGGCGGGCGTGAGCCCATCGGCGCTCGCGGTGGTAACCCCGGCACGCACCATGCCCATCAGGCCGGCCACGCGCACCATGTAGAATTCGTCGAGGTTGGAGGCGGAGATGGAAAGAAAGCGCACCCGCTCGAACAGGGGGTGGCGGCGGTTCTGCGCCTCCTCGATCACGCGGCGGTTGAAGCCGAGCCAGCTGAGCTCACGATTGAGAAAACGCTGGGGCGAGGCCGGATCAAAGGCGAGGTTGCTGCCCTGATGCGAGAGCGACACCACCTCTTCGGTCGCGGCACTGGCTGCATCGATGGCATCCTCGTTGGCCACGGCGAGGGGTTGGTTCGGGGCGCTGGTGGACATGACCTGACTTTAGCCAAAAGCCGTGACTTTGGAATGACGTAATGCGGCTCAGCCGCCCCCTGTGGAACCCGGGGCCGCCAGCAAGTCCTTGATAAGGCTTAAAGTAATAGGCTTCTTGTGGGCGAGCGCGGCACTATCGGCCCTGGCCACGAAATCGCGGATGGCGGCGGGCGAGCGTTCCAGTTCCCGGATCATGTGCATCACCACGCTCTCGGGCACCTGGACCTGGCGGTCGGCGAACAGCTTGACCGCAAGCCCCATCAGCAGCGCGTCATCGGGCGCCCACAGCGCAAAGGCCAGCAGCGCATCGGCGCGCGATTTGAGGTCGGGCAAGACAACCGGCCATTGCGCAGGCGGAAGTTGCGCGGTCAGCAAAAGCGGCGCCCCGCGTTCCAGCAGCGCGAACAGCGGCGTCTCCGCCGTGCCGGGCCCGACATTTTCCACCACCAGGGGGCCATCCGGAATCGTGCCGTCCAGCGCGGCGGCTTCCAACACGGCTGCGCCGGTTTTGCCGGCCCACACCGCGGCCAGGTGCGACTTGCCGCTGGCGGGCGGACCATAAAGCGCGGCCGCCGGGGCCGGCCAGCCCGGCCAGGAATCGATGAAGGCGACCGCCTGCTGGTTGCCGGGGGCGACAATGAAATCGGCACGGCCGGACGCACTGCGCGTCTCAAGCGGCAGGACAAGCTGGGTCACGACGTCATTGTCCTTCCGGCGAACATGCCGCGCAGGAACAGGCCGGCATAGGCCACGGCCGACAGGATGGTGAAAACGCCGCAGACCCAGGCCGCAGCCAGCGCGAGGCGCGGCGCGTCGAGGTCGAAGGCCAGAAGCAACAGCACGCCCAGCACATAAAGCATCTGCACCATGGTGGAAATCTTGCCCAGCAGCAGCGGCCGGGTGGCGATGGGCAGATCGAGCCATTTGATCAAGAGCCAGCCGGCGGCGATGGCGCAAGAAACGCTCACCACCAGCGCAAGGATCCATGCGGGCGTGGCGCCGGTCATGAACAGGGCCGTGAAGCAGAGAAGCATCAGGAGCTTGTCGGCCGCCGGATCGAGCCATGCGCCGAAACTGGACGTCACCTGCCAGCGCCGCGCGATGAATCCGTCCAGCCCGTCGCTGAGGCCGGCGCCGGCAAACGCCAGAAGAGCCGCGGTATCGTGGTCGTTGAGGATAAGCCACATGGTGAAAGGCGCAGCCAGCAGTCTCAGCGCGGACAACAGGTTCGGCAGATGCCGGATCATTGCGCCCGGGCGAGCATCCATTGCCCGCCGCGATTGCTGAGCGAAAGGCCGGCGCCCGCGCAGGCCTCGCGCAACTGCTCGAGCCCCCCCTGATAGGTCAGATTGACCCGGGCATAGCCGATATCCATCGCCGTGACGTTCATGCTGGTGACATTGCCCAGCCCCCCAAGCGCGCTCTGTATCTCGCCCCACTGCGCCAGGGAGGCAATGCGCACATCCGCGGTCAGCCGGCCGCGCTGGGTGAAATCGATCGCGCTGCGCGTCTTCCACATGTCCTCGATCGTGCGCACCGCGGCCTGGGCGGCCACCGGATAGGTGGTGCCGACCGTTTGCAGCACCGGCACGTCCGTGCTGGACTTCACCGGCTGCTCACTCGCACCCAGGCGGCGGACGTTCACGGTCATCTTGCCGCCGGCATAGACCGTCTGGGCCAGCGCGACTTCACCGACGTGATTCTTCGCCGCCACGGCCGCCACGTCATTCCAGCTGGCCGCATCGAAATTCAGCGCCGCCAGCGAAGTGTCGTCTTCCGGCGCCAGCACCGTGAACGGCACCTGGCTGTCGCGGAAGGCAGGCGACATCAGGGCCTGTGCCCAAGGGCCGTGGCTCACGCCAGGGGACATGGGAATGACCAGGATGGGCCGGGCCTGAACCTGGGAGAAGGCGATCTGGGCGGCGCGCAAGGTGCGCTGCACCGCCGCGGGATTGAACAGGTAGGTGACATCGGCGGTGTAGCGGGTGGTGGAACGCCGCTCATTGGTGATGTTGGTGCCACGGCTGAGCCGCAAGAGCGCCTGGGCATCCAGCGGCGGCTGACGCCCCCAGTCGGCCTGGCGGGTCAGGCGGCGGAACAGGATCTGGAAGGCCTTGGCGCGGCCCTGGGCGATGGCCGCGTTCAATGCCTCGCCCGAGGAAGCCGCGGTCGCATCCACATGCACGCTATTGACCGTATAAAGCGCTTCCTGCGCGCTGGCCGGGCCGGTCAGGCCGGCGGCAACCATCACAAGAACGAAAGCGGCAAGGAAGAAAGCGCGGAAAATCATGCAGAACCTGTTCTGGAGCCTTCGACTATACCGGGGCGATGTGACCGGAGGAAGGCATCTAACGCCATGCCAGGACAGGCAAAATCCTTTCCTGTGTGTGGGGCGCTCGGCCCGCTTGCGTTGAACGCCTCACACGCCTTAAACGAACCCTCATGTCGGACAAAGGCCTGACTTATAAAGACGCGGGTGTGGACATCGACGCCGGCGAGGCGCTGGTGGAACGCATCGGCCCGGCGGCGCGATCGACGCGCCGGCGCGGCGCCGATGCCGACCTGGGCGGTTTTGGCGGCCTGTTCGATCTGAAAGCCGCAGGCTTCAGGGACCCCATCCTGGTCGCAGGCACCGATGGCGTCGGCACCAAGCTGAAGCTCGCCATCGATACCCGCCGATTCGAGGGGCTGGGCCAGGACCTGGTCGCCATGTGCGTGAACGACATTGTGGTGCAGGGCGCGGAGCCCCTCTTCTTCCTCGACTACTACGCCACCGGCAAGCTGGACGTGGACTCTGCCGCCATCGTGGTGGAAGGCATCGCGCGCGCCTGCAAAGAGAGCGGCTGCGCCCTGATCGGCGGCGAGACCGCCGAAATGCCGGGCCTCTATGCCAAGGGCGATTTCGATCTGGCCGGCTTTGCCGTTGGCGCGGTGGAGCGCGACGCCATCCTGCCCAAAACCTCCGCGATGAAGCCCGGCGATGTGCTGATCGGCGTGGCCTCCAGCGGGGTTCATTCCAACGGCTTCTCGCTGGTGCGCAAGGTGGTGGAGAAATCCGGCCTGACGCTGGACGCGCCCGCGCCCTTCGCCGCCGGTAAATCGCTTGGTGAAACGCTGCTCGTGCCCACCCGCCTCTATGTCAGAAGTTCTCTGGAGGCAATCCAGACCGGCGGGGTGAAGGGGCTTGCCCATATCACCGGCGGCGGCATTACCGACAACCTGCCGCGCTGCCTGCCGGAAGGATTGGACGCGGAAGTGGAGCTGTCCGCCATCCATGTCCTGCCGGTGTTCCAGTGGCTGGCCAAGGAAGCCGGGATCGTGGAAAGCGAAATGCTGCGCACCTTCAATTGCGGCATCGGCATGATCGCGGTGAGCGACGAGAAGAATGCCGGCCATGTGATCGACGCCTTCCAGGAAGCCGGTCAGCAGGCCGCGCGCATCGGCAAGCTGGTGCACGGGGACGGCGAGGCGAAAGTCGTCTATCGCGGGGCGCTCGGGCTTTGAAACGCGTCGCGGTTCTGATTTCCGGACGCGGCAGCAATCTGCAGAACCTCATCGAGGCGCAGGACGACAGTTACAGGATCATCCTGGTAATTTCCAATGTCGAAGGCGCGGGTGGACTGGAGAAGGCGCGCGCGGCCGGCATCGCCACCACCGTGATCCCGCATCAAGACAAGACCCGCGAGAGTTTCGATGCCGAGATCGATGTCACCCTGCGCGCGGCGAACGCTGAACTGGTGGTCCTGGCCGGCTTCATGCGCATCCTGTCCGACGGCTTTGTGCGCGGCTGGGAAGGCAGGCTGATCAACATTCATCCCTCCCTGCTGCCGGCCTACAAAGGCACGCGGGTGCACGAACGGGTGATCGAGGCCAAAGAGGCCCTCAGCGGCGCCTCGGTGCATTTCGTGGTGCCGGAACTGGACGCGGGGCCCGTGATCGCGCAGGCGAGCGTGTCCGTGCATCCCGCCGACACGCCCGAAACCCTGGCCGCGCGCGTGCTGAGCGTGGAACACAAGCTTTATCCCGAAGCCCTGAAACTTCTCGCCGGCGGGAAAGTTGCGCTGAAGAACGGCCTGGCGGTTTTCAGTTAGCCGCCCGGATTGTCTTGCGCGTCATCTGCCACAAGAGCAAGCCCGCCAGAAACGTCAAACCGACGCCTGCGGCCCGCACGACCGGGTTCGGCGTGATGACTACGCCCGTTGAGGCCTGGATCGACTGAATTGCCCATATCCCGGCAAGATCAAGCCCAAAGGCCGAGAAGAACAATGCGGTGCTTCCCTGCGCCCTGCGCAACATCCGCCAGAGCGCCACAAGATAGAACAGACCCGCCACAATCCACAGGACGGGCAACCAGGCGGGCGTGGCATCCATGACGGGAATCAGCCGCCGATAGTCATCGCCCGCGGTCCTCAAACCCAGAAAATGCGCCAACCCCCAATATTTCATGCGATAGGCGAATATCAGCACGGGGGCGAAAAATTCCCGCAATGCCAAAAGCCCGATCAGGCAAGCCAGGCCGAGACGCGCGTACCATGCCTGAAGTAGTGCATGCGACCTTTCCCGATATCCGGCCATCACACATCCGATAGCCCAGCGCAAAGCCTCTCGATCATCTTCGATGGCCTGCAACTCGTTCTGCATGGCCTGGTCCCAGCACATATCGCCGTGAGGCATGACTTGGGCTGCATGGCGCAAAAGGGCGCGGGCGATGCGGCGGTGTGAGGTCTCTGTCATGCCTTGGCACCCAGCAAAGAGATTGGCTGGCAGCGCACCGGAGCGGCTTGTTCGCGTGCATAAGCAAGCCCGGCACTTGTCAGGCGATAGACATGGCGCGGCGGCCTGCCGGGTTTATCCGCTTCACGCCACTGCGCCTCGAGCAGTCCGGAATCGGAAAGCCGCAACAGAGCCGGATAAAGCGTTCCCGATTGCAGACCGGTGATCTTCAGGAGCTCGTAGCCGTAGCGCCATGTCAAAGGCTTCTCCAACATTGCCGCCAGCAGTTTCCGGGTCTGGCGGGAACGGTGGGGGGTGCGGGTCATGGCATAATTCTACATATGTAGATTTATGTGTCAAGCTCCGACTAGCTGGCGCGATGCGCCAGCCACCAGACAAAGGGCGGCTGGAAATTGCACGGCATCACCAGACCGTACTTGCCGGTATCGACCACGGGACAGAAACGCGGACCGAGGGGCGGCGCCGGCAGGCTTTTGTAGAGGGTATATGTCTGGGTCTCGGTGAAATTGTCGGCCAGCGCCTCGCGCCAGAAAAAGCCGCCTCCCAGCACCATGAAACCGGCGACGACAAAGACAATCACCTGAAAAATCCGTTCCAGTATGCGCATCAAAGCCCCGCTATACCTTCCGAAATTTCCCACAGCTTGCGCGCATCGTCGTCATTGCGCGCTTCCGCCGTGGGCGTGGCGGGTTTGCACTCATGGAAATATTCGCCGGTAACGTCGGCCACGTCCGGCGACGATGCCAGATAGATGATGGTCCTGGCCCCCTCCTCCGGCGAAATCGCGCCGATGGGCTTGGCCACCTTCAGCACCGTGCGCATCAGGCCGCCCGAATTGTCGCCGAACCTTGTGGCGACAAAGCCTGGATGCAACGCATTGGCGGTGACCCCGCTGATGCGCCGCGCCAGTTCGCGATTGAACAGGATGTTGCAGAGCTTGGACCTGGCATACACGGGAAAACCGACATAACCCTTGCGCGACTGCAAATCGCTGAAATCGAGTTTGGCGCCGCGATGGGCGTTGGATGCCACGCTTACGATGCGCGCACCCGGCTTCAGCTTGCCGAGCAAAAGATTGGTGACCACGAAATAGGCCATGTGATTGAGGGCAAAAGTCATCTCCAGCCCGTCGGCGGTTTCCTGCCGCTTGTTGAACAGGGCGCCAGCATTGTTGATCAAGACATCGATTTCAGGCTCGCGCGCCAGTTCGCCCGCCACCCGCTTCATTTCCGAAAGCGTGGAAAGATCGGCCATGTGCAGGGCGTGATCGGCGGACGGATTGGCCTTCTTCAGGGCGGCCATGGTGTCGTCGGCCCGGGCCCTGTCGCGGGCGGTGAAGACGATGCGCGCGCCCTGCTCCGCCAGGCGAACGGCAGCAACTTCCCCAATACCGGAGGTTGCGCCGGTGATGACGACGGTTTTGCCTTGCATATGAAAAAGGCTCCGTTCGCGAAAACGGAGCCTTATATCATTCGTTGGGCCGAAACTCACCCGGCCTCGCGTCGCGCTTGGACGCGCGCCGCTGCGGCGTTCGGCGCTCAAATCGGTCCACTGGACCGATTTGTCCGGCTATGCCGGTCGCGCCTCACCCCACGATATCAAGGTCCCTAAAGAAGAACTTGATCTCATTGGCGGCGGTTTCGGGCGCATCCGAACCGTGCACCGAATTGGCTTCGATCGACTCGGCGAACTCCTTGCGGATGGTGCCCGGCGCGGCATTGGCGGGGTTGGTCGCGCCCATCACTTCACGGTTCTTGGCGATGGCGCCCTCGCCTTCCAGCACCTGCACCACCACTGGGCCGCTGATCATGAACTTGACCAGATCGTTGAAGAAGGGACGCTCCTTATGGACGGCATAAAAGGCTTCGGCATCGGCCTGGGACAGTCGCAGGCGGCGACTGGCGATCACGCTGAGGCCCGCATCCTCGAACTTGGCGATGATCTTGCCGGTCAGGTTCCGGCGGGTCGCGTCCGGCTTGATGATGGAAAGGGTGCGCTCAACGGCCATGGGGGCTCCAGAAGTTAAAAGGCGGCGGGGTTATGCAATGGGTTTGCGCGCCGCACAAGCGCCGTTATAAGGCCGCCCAAATGCTGGCAATCGACAACATCACGGTCCGGATCGCGGGACGGGAAATCCTCTCCGGGGCTACCGCCAACCTGCCCGCGGGTCGTCGCATCGGGCTGGTCGGGCGCAACGGCGCGGGCAAATCCACGCTCTTCAACGTGATTCTGGGCCGGCTGCACCAGGACGACGGCGAGATCAGCGTGCCGTCCTCCTGGCGGGTGGGCGCGGTCGCCCAGGAAGCGCCCGGCACCGATGTGAGCCTTCTGGATACGGTGCTGGAGGCCGATCCCGAACGCCTGCGTCTGCTGGCGGAAGCCGAGCACGAGACCGACGGCCACAAGCTTGGTGAGATTTACCACAGGCTGGAGGCGATCGATGCCTATACCGCCCCCAGCCGCGCCGCCGAGATCCTGGCCGGTCTGGGCTTTTCGGCGGAAGAGCAGCTGCGTCCCTGCCGCGAATTTTCCGGCGGCTGGCGCATGCGCGTGGCGCTGGCGGCGATCCTGTTCTCCGCGCCCGATCTGTTGCTGCTGGACGAGCCCACCAACTATCTCGATCTTGAGGGCGTGCTGTGGCTGGAGAATTTCATCCAGAAATATCGCGGCACCATCCTGATCGTCAGCCATGACCGCGACCTGCTGAACACGGCGTGCGAATTCATCCTGCATCTGGAGCGCGGCAAGCTGAAGCTCTACACCGGCGGCTACGACACCTTCGTCGCCACCCGCGCCGCGGCGCGCGCCAACGACATGGCTTTCGCCAAGAAGCAGGAAGCCGCCCGCGCCCACATGCAGAAGTTCGTGGACCGCTTCAAGGCGTCGGCCACCAAGGCGCGCCAGGCGCAAAGCCGCGTCAAGATGCTGGCCAAGATGGCGATGGTGGAAGTGCCGCCGGATGAGCATGTCGCGCCCATCCGAATTCCCGATGCCACGCCTGCCTCCCCGCCTCTGATCACCATGGACCGCGCCTCGGTGGGTTACGAGCCGGGCAAGCCGATCCTCACCGGCCTGTCCTTCCGCTTTGATCCCCAAGACCGCGTCGCGCTCCTGGGCAAGAACGGCAACGGCAAATCCACCATGGCCAAGCTGCTTGCGGGCAAGCTGGAAGCCTTGTCGGGCGACTTCACGCCGGCCCGCAAGCTGGTAATCGGCTATTTCGCCCAGCACCAGGCGGAAGAACTGGACACCGGCATCACCCCGATCCTGACGCTTCAACGACTGCGGCCCAAGCTGACGCTCGAACAGGTGCGCACGCAGCTGGGCGGCTTCGGTTTCTCGGCCGACAAGCAGCAGACAGCGGTGGGCAAACTGTCAGGCGGCGAGCGCGCACGGCTAATGCTGGCGCTGGCGACGCTGGACAAGCCCAACCTGCTCATCCTCGACGAGCCGACCAACCATCTCGACATCGATGCGCGCAATGAACTGCTCACGGCGCTGAATGATTTCGACGGCACGGTGATCCTGGTCAGCCATGACCGTCGCCTGATCGAGGCCACGGCCGACCGGCTGCTGTTGGTCTCCAACGGCCATGTCACGCCGTTCGAAGGCGACCTGGACGATTATCGCCGCTTCCTGCTGTCGGGCGACAACACGCCGACACAACGTGGGTCGGTCCAGCGCGAGGCCAAGCCCGTGCCCGAGGTGAAAATTTCGAAAGAAGAAGCCCGCCGCAGCGCCGCCGAAAAACGCCAGTTCCTGAAGCCATTGAAGGACAAGGTTGACGCCGCCGAATCCCAGATTGCGTCTCTGACATCCGAGCTCAACAAGCTGGACAAGGCGTTGTCCGATCCCCTGATCTTCACCCAGGATCCCGCCAAGGCTGCCTCGGTGTCGAAGAAGCGGGCCGAGGCCGCGCGCAAGCTGGCGGCGGCCGAAAAGACCTGGCTGGCTGCCAGCGAGGCCTATGAAATTGCCAATGACTAGTGTCCCGATTCCGAAATTCGCAAAGCCTCTACATGGAGCTTCGCGCGAACTTCGAAACCACGACACCAGCGGGGTTTGCAGCCCGAGTCTTATACCTTAGGGTCCCTGACCATGACCGATGACAGGTTTTACGAACGGGCCGGACCCTTCACCCTGGCCGAGATCGCGGCGCGCATCGGCGCCGAGCTGGCCAAGGGCGATCCCGCCGACCTGAAGCTGCGCGATGTGGCCTCGCTGGAAAGCGCGGAAGCCGGCGACGTCTCGCTGTTCAGCGACGCCAAATATGCCAACGCCTTCGCCGTGACCAGGGCGAGCGTGGTGATCACCTCCGACAAGCTGGCCGCCATGCCGCATGGCGTGACTGTGCTGGTGGCGCCCAATCCGAGGCTCGCCTTCGCCCAGGTCGGCCACATCTTCTATCCGCCGGCCAAATTGCAGGCGGGCGTACGCGCCTCACAACCCGTGCATCCCACGGCAAAGATCGGCGACGGCAGCGAGATCGGTCCGGGCGGCGAAATCGGCGCGGGTGCTGTGATCGGTGCCAATGTCCTGATCGGCAACAATGTGGTGATCGGGCGCGGGGTGGAGATCGGCGACGATTGCCGCATTGGCCCCAACTGCGTCATCACCCACGCGGTGATCGGCAAGCGCGTGGTGATGGGCCCCAACAATTCCATCGGCAATCAGGGCTTTTCCTTCGTGCCCAGTCTCGAAGGTCTGCTGCGCGTGCCTCAGCTCGGCCGCGTGGTGATCGAGGATGATGTGGAATTCGGCTCCAACTGCACCGTGGATCGCGGCGCCATCGGCGATACCCATATCGAGCGCGGCGTACGCTTCGACAGCCTGATCCATGTTGGCCACAATGTACGGATCGGCCATCACTCGCTGGTGGTGGCGCAGGTCGGCATCGGCGGCTCGACCACCATTGGACCCATGGTCCTGATCGGCGGCCAGGTCGGCATCAGCGATCACATCAATATCGGCGCGGGCGCACGTCTGGCGGCGCGCTCCGGCGTCACCCGCGATATCGCCGCCGGCGAACGGGTGGGCGGCTATCCGGCCCGGCCGCTGAAACGCTGGCACCGCGAAACCGCGCTCCTGGCCAAGATGGCCCGTCCCAAAAAGATCGAAGAAGAAGACCAAGATTAGGGTCTAAATCCAAAAATCCCGTAAGCCGCGTTGCGAGGAAAAATGGTCGAATGGCAGGAGAAAGGCGCAGGGCGTATCGGCAATACGGCCGAGCCTTTCGACGCACCAGTCGGCCATTTTTCCCGCAACCCGAAGGGACGCGGACCTTTTGGTCTCTGGCGCCCTCACGCTGTCGCTAAGGGCCGCTCGTCGCTCATGGGCTATGCAAGCCCACATCGCTCCTCGCTCCTGGCCAGAGACCAAAATTCCCAGCGTCGCGGCCACGCGATTTTTGGATTTAGACCCTAAGGTCCGGCCATGCCCGAGGCGCAGCTTTCCCGCATCCTGCCGAAGCTGCACTGGCGGCTGATGCCCACGCTTCTGATGATGTATGTGCTGGCCTTTCTGGACAGGGCCAATGTCGGCTACGCCAAGATGGGTCTTCAGGCCGATGCGGGGGTGGGCGAGACGGCCTTTGCCTTCGGCGCCTCCATCTTCTTTGTCGGCTATGCCTTCCTGGAAGTGCCGTCAAACCTGATCCTGCACCGCATTGGCGCGCGCATCTGGCTGGCGCGCATCATGGTGACCTGGGGGCTGGTGTCGGCACTTTGCGCCTTCGTGCACACGCCCCTTGAATTCTATGCCGTGCGCTTTCTCCTGGGCATCGCGGAGGCCGGCTTCTTTCCCGGTGTGATCTTCTACCTCACCTATTGGTATCCCACTTCGTCGCGCGCCCGTTCCATCGGCCTGTTCTATTACGGCGCGCCCCTGGCGCTCACCTTCGGCGGCCCGGTCTCGGGCCAGATGGTGGCGCATGACGTGCTGGGCCTGCATGGCTGGCAGGTGATGTTTCTGGTCGAGGGTATGCTTGCCTCGCTGGGCGGGATCGCGGTGCTGTTCCTGCTGAAGGACCGGCCGGAAAAAGCGCCCTGGCTCGACGCAAGTGAGAAACAGGTTCTGCTGGCGGCTCTGCGTGAAGACGAAGGAAGGCGGGAAGATATCAGCGTCTGGCAGACCTTGTGCGACAGCCGCGTGCTTTTCCTGGCGCTGGTCTATTTTCTGCTGGAAATGGGTTTCTACGGTCTGACCTTCTACGTCCCCGCCCAGGTCGCCAAGCTGCTGGGCACCAGCATCGGGCTCAAGGTCGGCTTTGTCTCGGCCATTCCCTGGGCCTGTGCGCTGCTGGCCACCACCATCATTCCGCCCTGGTGTGACAGGCGCGGAAATTCGCGCGGCATCGGCGCACTGGCGCTGGCGGTATCGGGCGCGGGCCTCGCCGCGTCCGCGATCACGTCATCGCCGTTGATGGCGCTGATCGCGCTCAGCGTGGCGGCCTGCGGCTTGATCATCGCGCCGGCGCTGTTCTGGACCTTGCCGACCAGCCTCTTGCGCGGCGCGGCGGCGGCCAGCGGCATCGGCCTGATCAATTCCATCGGCAATCTGGGCGGCTTTGCCGCGCCCAACTTCCGCGCCTGGCTGGACGTGTTCTTGAACTCCCATTCCGCCGGACTGATCGGACTGGGTATTATTTGCGTGATCGGCGCGTCGTTCTTCAGTTTCGCACCGCGCCAACCCTGATTGCCACTCCCGCACCCCGGTCCGCGCAAAGCGCGGCCGCAGTGTAAACTCCAGCGGGACTGACGACTACTTGATGTGCGACCGCGCGACGGAAATCCACTCACGCTGGCGCGAGCGGTAATAGCCGGGCGCACCCTTCACCGATTTGAGGATTTCGGCGAACAGCGCCTGCGCGCGCGCCTGTTGACCCAGGCTTTCCAACAGCAGGGCGAAACGGGCGCGGGCTTCCTCGCCCGGATAGCGGTTCACCACTTTCTCATATTGCGCGACGGCGGCGTCATTCTTGCCCTGCAGCGCCAGGGCCCGCGCATAGTCGAGTTCCGCATCGGCGTCATAAGCGGCCGGATCGGTCTCTTTCAGCTTGACGAACAGCGCCTCTGCGGCAGCACCGTCGCCCGACAGCATTTTGGCGCGCGCCAGCCCCTTCAGCAGCGCCGGATCGGAGGCTCCCAAAGGCCCCTGCATGGCGCTTTCATACAATTCGACCGCATCGGCGAAACGGCCCATGCGGATGCATTCCTCCGCCAGAGCCCGCTTGGAATCGACCGATCCCACCTGCTCCACATTGTGCAGCTTCTCGCGATAGCTGCGTCCCGGATCGGCCAGGTCGACCACATTGTCGGCCAGCCGGCGCGCCGGCGCCGAACGCAACATGTCGGGAATGACGGCAAAAGCGAGATAGCCGATCCACACCGCGAAAGTGGCGAAGATGCTGAGGAACGAAGCCACCGCAAGCGCCACAAGCCACATGGGCGACTTGCCATTGCGGATCGAGTGATAGGCGATCGCCAGGCTGATGAGAAAGCTGCCGATCGTCCAGGGATTGAAAAGACCCAACATGTCTCAATTCTGCTTTTCGAACTTGCCGGACGGCGTTTCCTTCCAATAGGTGACGTCATGGCCGGCGCTCTTGGCTTCTTTCCACGCCGCCCGCGCGCCCGCCAGCGCATTTTCGTCGCGGCCATCGAACAGCAGCACCACTCGGGCCAGATCCCCCAGGACACCCCAGTCGGCCGGCAGCGCGCCCCCGACATAGAAGAATATCTGGGCGGCATTGGGATTGCCCTCCTCCACCGTGATCAGCACTGGCTGGCGGCTGGCGTCGCCGTCGCCCGCCTGAGCATGCGGCAGGAAGGACTGGTCGTCATAGGTCCACAAGAGCGTGTCCAGCGCATCGGAACGTTCGCTGGAATCGGTCTTGATCGCCGCGCGCCAGCCGCGCTGGAGCGATTTCTCCATCAGGCCGGGGAGCACCTCTTCAAGAGATCGGCGCTCAAGATGGTAGAATAGCGTTTCGGTCATGCTTCGTAATGTTCGATCATCAGCCGGTTGAGCAGGCGCACGCCCCAGCCCGTGCCCCAGCTCGGAACGGTCGGCTTCTGCTCGCTGTCCTGCCAGGCGACGCCGGCGATATCCAGATGCGCCCAGGCGGTGTCCTTCTCGATGAACCGCAGCAGGAACTGGGCGGCGGTGATCGAGCCGGAATTGGCGCCGCCGACATTCTTCATGTCGGCGATCTTGGAGCGGATCATCTTGTCATAGAAGGGATCGAGCGGCAGCTGCCACACCCGCTCGCCGGTGTAACGCCCGGCCGCCTGCATCCGCCGCACCACTTCGTCATCGTTGGAGAAGATGCCGGCATGCTCGAAGCCCAGCGCCGCGACGATGGCGCCCGTTAGCGTGGCAAGATCGACCACCAGTTTCGGCTGGAAGCGCCGCTGGGTGTAGGTCAGCGCATCGGCCAGCACCAGCCGGCCCTCCGCGTCGGTGTTCAGCACTTCGATGGTCTGGCCGGACAGCGAGGTCAGCACATCGTCCACCCGGAAGGAACCGCCGTCGGGCATGTTCTCGACCAGCCCGATCACGCCCACCGCATTCACGCGCGCCTTGCGCGTGGCCAGCGCCATCATCGTGCCGGTCACGGCGGCCGCGCCCGCCATGTCGCCCTTCATGCCCTGCATGCCGGCGCCGACCTTGATGGAAAGCCCGCCGGAATCGAAGCAGACGCCCTTGCCCACCAGCGCGACAGGCTTGGCGTTCTTCTTGCCGCCATTCCACTGCATCACCACCAGCTGGCTTTCGCGCGCCGAGCCCTGGCCGACGCCGAGCAGCGCGCCAAAACCCTGCCTCTTCATTTCGGCTTCGCCCAGGATCTCGATCTTGACGCCCAGCTTGGACAGTTGCGCCTTGGCGCGGCGGGCGAATTCGGCCGGGTAGAGAATATTCGGCGGCTCGTTCACCAGGTCGCGGGCAAAGAAGATGCCGTCCGCCACCGCGGAAAGACCGGCATGCGCCTTCTTCGCCGCGCCCGCGTCGGGAGTGACGATGCGCACCGTCTTCAGCTTCTTTTCGTATTCATCAAGATTACGGGTGCGATACTTGTCGAAAGCGTAACTTTTCAGGCGCGCGCCAAAGGCCAGATGCGCGGCCAGTTCCGCCTTCTTGACCTTCGCGTCCTTGGGCACGTCGATCTCGATGCTCGCCGCCGTCTCGCCCGCGGTGAAGAGGCGCCCCACGATCTGTGCGCCCAGCGTCTCGAGCCCCTTTTCGTCCAATGCTTCCGGCTTGCCCATGCCCACCAGCAGCAGACGCGAGAACTTCATGCCCGCCGGCGCCAACACTTCCAGGAACTGGCCGCTCTTGCCCGTGAAGCTGGAAAATTTCAGCGCCCGCGTCAGCGCGCCGCCGCTCGCCTTGTCCAGCCGCACCGCCGCAGGAAGAAGCGCCGCCTTTTCGGTCGCCCCCACGACCCAGGCGCCCCCGTCTTTGGCTGTGACATCAGCGGATCCAACAAAGGAAATCTGCATGCTATATCTCCGGACAGGGACGGGGTATTTTTGGGGAAATTCTCGGTTCTGATGCTGGCATCGTCGTTTTGAAGCTCGCCATACCCCTATATGGGGCTAAAAGCGAACTTCGAAACTGGCGCGACACCAGTATTCAATAATTTGCTAGGGTCCTTTGATTCCAAAATTCGCCTGGAACTCGATATAAAGATTATGCGAATTTCAGAATTGGGACATTAGCTTAGGTCGAAACCAGCCGACCACCAACAAGGGCCCGAAGGTTGTGACGGCAAGGCCGCGCCCCAAAGCGCCAGACACCGACCGCAAGCCGGGCGCGGGCTTTCGCCCGTCCCGCCTGTCGATCTATGTGCTGCTTCAACTCCTGGGGCCGGTGGCGATCCTGGCCCTGCTCCTGACCAGCGTGATCTGGCTGGTTACCAGCCTGCCCCTGCTGGACCTGGTGATCAACCGCGGCCAGTCCGCCCCCACCTTCCTCTATCTGATGCTGCTGGAGCTGCCGACCCCGCTCACCATCATCATGCCGTTCGCCTTCTTCTTCGCCACCCTCTTCACCCTGCAGCGGCTGGCGGCCGACAGCGAGCTGGTGGTGATGGCCTCGGCCGGCTATTCGCTGCGCCAGCTGGCCATGCCGGTCCTCAGTGCTGCCGCCATCATCATGGTCCTCACCTATGCCTGCCTGATCTGGCTGTCGCCGGTGGGTCAGCGGGCGCTGAACGAAAAACTGCTCGACATCCGCGCCGACATGGCGGGCGCGCTGCTGAACGAAGGCGACTTCAATCCCGCCGCGCCCGGCCTTACCGTCTTCATCCGCCAGCTCGCCAACAATGGCGACATGCACGGCATCCTGGTGCATGACAGCCGCGACAAGCTCAGGCCCGTCACCTATATCGCCGACAAGGGCATCCTGGCCCAGACCATCAGCGGCCCACGCCTGATCATGATGGACGGCACCATCGAGACCAGCTCCCAGAACGGAAAACAGCTGCAAGTGATCCAGTTCCAGAGTGAAACGCTGAACCTGGACCAGTTCTCGGGCCCGGCGCGCTACAATCTGCGCAAGCTGCCCGAACGCTTCCTGGGCGAACTGCTGTGGCCGGCCGAACAGGGCGTGAGCCAGCGCATCCGCGACCAGTTCTATGCCGAGGCGCACAATCGCCTGTCGCAGCCGCTCTACTGCATCGCCTTCGCGCTGATCGCGCTGGCGGCGGTGGTGCGCGGTCGCCGCCAGCGCGGCAGCGTCGCCCTGCGGCTGGGCGTCGCCATCCTGGCGGCGGTGGGCCTGCGCGTCATCGGTTACGCCATTGTCGGCCTTGCCCAGCGTCACCAGCCGTTGGTGATGGCTTTCTATATCCTGCCGCTTCTGGGCGCGGCCGGCGCCATCCTCACCCTGGCCGGCTATACGCCTCAGGCGCTGGCGGCGCGCTTGCAGGTGCGTCCCGCATGAGCTGGTCCTGGACGCTCTATCGTTATCTGGCGCTGCAGTTCCTGCTGGGCGTGGCCGTCACCTATGCCATCGTGTTGGCGCTGGCCTTTTCGATCGACATCGCAGCCCTGCTGGAGCGCACCGCCGGTCACGATGTTCCGAGCGCAACCGTGGTGGGCATGGCCATTCTGCAGCTGCCGGACCTGGGGCAGAAGTTTCTGCCCTTCGCCATCCTGCTGGGCGGGGTGTTCACCTTCGTGCGGCTGTCGCGCTCGCGCGAGCTGGTGGCGACGCGCGCCGCCGGCGTCTCGGCCTGGGACTTCCTGCTGCCGCCGCTCACCGTCGCGGTGTTCATCGGCGTCTTCGCCGTCACCGTGTTCACCCCCGTCTCGGCCAGGATGTTCTCCGCCTTTTCGGGCCTTGAGGCGCGCTATATCAAGGGCGAGGAAAGTCAGCTCTCGGTCTCGATCAACGGATTGTGGCTGAGGCAGGGCGATTCCCATCAGCAATCGGTGATCCATGCCCTGCGCGTGGCCGAACAGGGCGAGCATCTGGAAGATGTGCTGGTCTTCCTCTATGGCGCCCACGATCACTTCCTGGGCCGCATCGATGCCAGCTCGGCCCAGCTGCACGATCACTACTGGATCCTCAACAACGCCTTTGTCTCGGACACCAGCGGGCACGCGCCGGTTTATCACGCCACCTACGAACTGCCGACCACGCTGACGCCGCAACAGATTGTCGAAAGCTCGGCGGCGCCCGACACGCTTTCCTTCTGGGACCTGCCCGGCTATATCCGCGCCGCCCAGGCTGCCGGCTTCTCCGCTGCCAGGTACCAACTTTATCTGTACACGCTCTATGCCCTGCCCGCTTTGTTTGCCGCCATGGTGTTCATGGCCGCCAGTTTCTCGCTTAGGTTGGGACGCGAGGGCAGCATGGCCAGGGTGATCCTGTTCAGCGCCGGCGCGGGCTTTGCGGTCTATTTCTTCCAGGACCTGACCAGGGTGCTGGGCCAGTCCGGCGCGGTGCCCATCCTGCTGGCGGCGACGGCGCCTGCCCTGGCGTCGATCCTGATCGGGATGACGCTCGTCTTCTCGCAAGAAGACGGTTGACGATGCGCACCACAGCCGTCCGGTTCGCCGCGCTTGGCACCTGCGCCATGCTGCCCCTGATCGCCCAGGCGGCGCAGATTCATGCCGCTGCCGTCAAGCCGCCCAGCAAGGATGCGCCCATCCAGCTGCAGGCGGACGAAGTCGATTACGACAGCGACCACCATGTCGTTTCCGCGGTTGGCCATGTCGAGATCGTCCAGCAAGGCAAGACGCTGGACGCCGAGCGGGTGGACTATGACCAGAACACCGACACGGTGACCGCGAAGGGCCATGTGGTGATGATCGACGAACGCGGCAATGTCGCCTTCTCCGATCATGTGGTGCTCAAGGACCAGATGCGCGACGGCGTGCTGCAGGGCTTCGGCGCCCTGATCGGCAAGAATGGGCGGCTTGCGGCGGTGGGCGCCCAGCGCATCAACGGCACCACCGTGATCGCGCGACGCTCCAACTACAGTCCCTGCAAGATCTGCAACAAGTCCGGCCAGAAGACGCCGCTCTGGCAGGTCAAGGCCGAGCGCGTGGTCTATGACCAGGTCAAGCACAAGATCCGCTTCCACGACGCCATCATCGATGTGAAAGGCGTGCCCGTTGCCTGGGTGCCCACCTTCACCATCTCAGATCCCACCGTGCGTTACGCCTCCGGCCTTCTGACGCCGGAAGTCGGCAATTCCACCAAGATCGGCTATTTCGCGCGCGTGCCCTATTACATCTCCCTCTCTCCCAGCCAGGATCTGACGGTGGAACCGATGTTTTCCACCTCCGGCGGCGAGGTTCTGGAACTGGAATACCGCCAGCGCTGGAACAATGGCGGCATGTGGTTCCAGGGCAGCGGCGCCGACAATCCCGCCGGCGGGCTGGGCGGCACGCCCGGGGCGCAGACCTATGGACATATTTTCGGCTCCGGCCGCCTGCAACTCGACGACACCTGGCGCACCGGCTTTGACGTGCAGGCCACCAGCAATCCCGGCTATATGCGCTACTACGACATTTCCTATCTCGACCGGCTGCTCAACGATCTGTTCATCGAGGACACGCCCGGCCGTTCGCGCTTCGCCCTCACCAGCTACTACTTCCAGGGCCTGCGCGCGACCGACGTCACCTCACGCATTCCCTATGTGCTGCCCGACCTGGAATTCTCCTACATTCCCCGGGAAAAAATCGCGGGCGGCACCTTGCGCCTGGACCTGGATGGCGTGGCGCTCGGCCGCGACAACCAGCGCAACGACCAGCGCATGACCACCGAAGTCAACTGGAAAGAGCCCGCCATCCTGGGCAACGGCCAGCTCTTGACCTTCGTGCTGGATGCGCGCGGCGACGCCTATCACTTCGACGTGCCGCAAGGCTTTGTGCGCACCAGCGACAATAACGTGGAGCGCGGCACGGCCTATGCGGCGATCGACTGGCGCTGGCCCTTTGTCGCCCAGAGCAGTCCCGGCCATTCCTATATTCTCCAGCCCATCGCCCAGGTCGTGCTGCAACCCTATGGCGGCAACCCCGCGGGCCTGCGCCAGGAAGATTCCCAGGACTTCGAATTCGACGACAACAATGTTTTCAGCTTCAACCAGCTGCCGGGCTACGACATCATCGAAAGCGGCCCGCGCGCCAATGTCGGCGCCATGGCCGAAGCACTGTTTCCCGGCGGCGAGGTCGAAGCGCTGCTGGGCCAGACCTACAGGCTGAAACCCGATCCCCTGCTGGTGTCCTTTTTGGGCAACAGCGGCACGGCATCGGATGTGGTTGGCAGCCTTTCGGTCAAGTTCCCGCATCTCGACATCACCGATCGTTTCGATGTTGACCGCAGTGACGGCACCGTACGGCGACATGAAATCTATATCACGGGCAGCTACGACCGTTCTTCACTGCAGGTCAGCTACATCCAGCTTCCCCAGACGGTCACGAGCCTGGGCCTGCCTTCGCGCGAGGAAATCAACGCCCAGGCCGACGTGAATGTGTGGAACAACTGGCAGGTCTTCGTCGCCGCGCAGCGCGACCTGGCCAACAACCAGTTCCTGAACACCGAATATGGCCTGGGTTATGAAGATGAATGCATCGCCATTTCGATCGCCTACCGGCGCAAATACACCGAGGATCTGATCCAGGGCGTGCCCCCCTCTTCCTCGGTGATTCTGCGCTTTAATCTCAAGACCGGGGACACGCCGATCCAGCCTTTCAGCCTGTTCCCCAAGGATGTTTTCGCCCTCACCCATCCGTAAATAGCGGAAATGCTGGTTTTTGGCGGCGGGCGGATCTCCCGTGGCGCTTGATCGTGGCGGGAAATTCCGTATTTTGGCAGGGGTTTAGGGGTCAGCGGAGCGCGCCCCGTGATACCCCATTGCGGCAAAAGATCAGACGGACGATGCGGATTGCCACTACCCTGATGCTGGGCGCTGCCCTTTTCGTCGGTGCGAGTGCGGCTGGCCAGGCCCAGGATGCAGGCGTCAAGCCCGTGCCGGCTGTTCCGGCTGTCGCCCCCGCCAAGACGGCCGCCGCCAGCATCAAGCCGGATGTGAAGGAAGCGGCCGTAACCCAGCCCGCCAAGACGGGCGATAGCGCGACCGCGGGCGATGCGGCTTCCGCCGGCACCGCGGCCGAGAATCCGCAGGACGCCGCCGTCAACGGCGACAAGCCCACGCAGGAAGCCAAGATCAACGACGCCACCACCATCGACGCCACGGCCGACAAGACAGATTCCGATTCCATCGTCGCCACGGTGAACGATGAATCCGTGTCCGATTATGAATTGCGCCAGCGCGTGGCGCTCTATCTGGCATTGAACGGCATCAACCAGCAGCTCACGCCGGAGCAGCGCACCCGCATCCGCGGCCAGATTCTGGAAGTGCTGGAATCCGAAAAGCTCCAGCTGCAGGAAGCGGTAAAGAAGAAGATCACCGTCAGCCCCGTCGAAGTGGACAAACGCCTCAATGCCATGATTGAGGAATATCACTTCACCATCCAGCAGCTGAGGCAGAACCTCGTCAATGCCGGAGCCAGCGAAGATGCGCTGCGCTCGCAGATCACCGCCTCCATCGCCTGGCAGAAGGCGGTGCAGGACGAATATGGCGATGAGGTCAACATCACCCCCGCCATGGTGAATGCGGAACTGCAGCGCTACGCCGAGGGCGCCAACAAGCCGCATTATCATGTGATGGAAATCTTCCTGCCGGTCGACAATCCCGAGCAGAACGACAAGGTCAAAAAGGACGCCGAGGAAGTGGAGCGGCAGCTGCACCAGGGTGCGCCCTTTCCGGTGGTGGCGCGCCAGTTCAGCCAGCATCCCACCGCCGCCACCGGCGGCGACATGGGCTGGGTCAATGCCGGCCAGCTCGCGCCCGAACTGGATGCCACGCTGGCCAAGCTGGCGGTCGGAACTATCAGCGATCCGATCCGTTCCACCGGCGGCTGGTATGTGATTGCCTTGCGCGAACGCCAGGAGCCGATGGGCACCAAGATCGCCGAAGTGCCCACCGGTCCCACGGGGCCGGCCGGCACCCTGCCGCTCGCGCGCCTGCTGTTTCCGACCGGCCCGCGCCCGCCCAAGGATCAGCTCGACCAGATCATGCAGGTGGCGACCCAGATTCAGCAGCATTATGCCGGCTGCGCCCAGCTCGACGAGCTGCACAACAAGATGAGCGGCACCGTCTATATGGATCTGGGCGACGCCAAGCTCAGCGACCTCGCCCCGCAGATCCAGGACGCGATGAAGAACACCAAGCCGGGCGACGCCGCTGCGCCGTTCCTGTCGGAAGCCGGCATCGAGCTGATCGGACGCTGCGACAAGCGCATCGAGGTCAAGACCGCCTATGTGATGCCGACCCGCCAGCAGGTGGAAGACCAGCTGTTCCAGAACCAGATCGCCACCATGGCGCGGCGCTATCTGCGCGATCTGAAGCGCGACGCCAACATCCAGGTGCGCGACAACAGCAAGCCTGATGCCCTTATTCGCTGAAAGCGAATCGTTGAAAAACAGCGGTAACAGCGCCGTTTCACCGATCCTGATCACCATGGGCGAGCCCGCGGGCGTCGGGCCCGAGGTCGCCATGGCCGCTTTCGATCATTTCGGCGGCCAGATCGGCCGGCGCGCCCTCAAGCTGGTCGGCGATCCGGAGATCTTTTCGTCTCACCGTGAGGCCGTCATTCCCACCCAGGCGCGGGCGCGCCGCACACCGGGCAGGCCCGATCCCGCCAATGGACCGGCGGTGATCGAGGCGATTGAAACCGCGGTTCAGGCCTGCATGGCAGGCACGGCAGCGGCGCTCGTCACCGCGCCGATCCACAAGGCGGTCCTGAACAGCGCGGGCTTCGGCTTTCCCGGCCATACCGAATTCCTTGCCCATCTCACCGGCGCGCGGCGCGCGGTGATGATGCTGGCCAGCGACGAACTCCGGGTGGTGCCGCTGACCATCCATATGCCGATCGCCGAGGTGCCCGCGGCCATCGACAAGCAATCGGTGTTCGACACCGGCGAGATCATCCTGACGGCGCTGCGGCGCGATTTCGGCATCCTCAACCCGCGGCTGGCGGTGGCGGGGTTGAACCCCCATGCCGGCGAAGAGGGCGTTCTGGGCGGGGAGGACGCCAGCGTGATCGCCCCCGCGGTGGCGGCGCTCAAGGCGCGCGGTTTTGCGGTGAAGGGGCCGCTGTCGGCCGACACGCTGTTTCATGAGGAAGCGCGCAGGGGCTATGACGCGGTACTCTGCATGTATCACGACCAGGCGCTGATTCCGATCAAGACATTGAGCTTCTGGGACGGGGTGAATGTGACCCTGGGTCTGCCAATCGTGCGCACCTCGCCCGACCACGGCACCGCGCTGGATATTGCCGGGCAAGGCAAGGCGGACGCGCGCAGCATGATCGCCGCCGTGCGGATGGCTGCGGAAATTTCTGATTCTCGGGCCGATGCCAGAAGCCGATAGACTGCCACCGCTGCGCCCGGAGCGGCCGCCAGGCGAGCGAAGTGAAGCAGCTGGCGGCGCGACCAAAATAAGATGCTGCCATGTCTGACGGTTTGCCTCCCCTGCGGGACGTGATCGCCACACACGGTCTGGCCGCGAAGAAATCGCTGGGCCAGAACTTCCTGCTCGACCTTAACCTGACCCGCCGCGTCGCTCGCGCCGCCGGAGCGCAGGACGGCGGCACATTCTATGAGGTTGGCCCCGGCCCCGGCGGCCTGACGCGCGGGCTTCTGGAAGAAGGCGCGGACAAGGTGATCGCGGTGGAACGCGATGCGCGCTGTTTGCCCGCGCTGGAAGAAATTGCAGCCGCCTGGCCAGGCAAGCTGGAGGTGATTGCGGCCGACGCACTGGAATTGGACGAAACCGCCATATGGCCGCAAGGCGTGCGGGTTGCCGCCAACCTGCCCTACAATGTCGGCACCGCGCTGCTGATCAAATGGCTCACCGCCGGAGCATCGGCCAGCAAAACCGAGCCGGGCGTCGATAGCGCCAATAAAACTGGCGAGGTTTTGCGCCCGGCCGTGCGACCAAACAAAGAGTGCTGGCCGCCACCCTGGGCCAGCCTCACCCTGATGTTCCAGAAGGAAGTCGCCCAGCGCATCACGGCCCATCCCGGAAGCGAACATTACGGCAGGCTTTCGGTGCTGGCGCAGTGGCGCTGCACCGCCAAGATCCTGTTCGATGTCAATCGCAGCGCCTTTGTGCCGCCGCCATCGGTGACCTCCGCCATTGTGCGGCTGGAGCCGCGCGAAAAACCGCTGGCGCCGGCCGAACTGGCGAGCCTCGAAAAGATCACCCAGGCCGCCTTCGGCCAGCGCCGCAAGATGCTGCGGCAGTCCTTGAAATCCTTGGGCGGGGAGGCGCTGCTGGAAAAAGCCGGCATCGATCCCACCGCGCGGCCGGAAGACCTGAAGATTGAGGCCTTCGCCGCGCTGGCGCGCGCCCTCCCTTAGACCAGCTTGCCCACAAATTCGGAGATGCCGGTCTGGCGGGTGCGCCTTAGCCGTTCAGCGTTCAGGACCGCCTGGATATCGCCCAGTGCCTTGTCCAGGTCACTGTTGACGATGACATAGTCGTATTCCGGCCAGTGGCTGATCTCGTCCGCCGCCTTGGCCATACGCCCCGCGACGATTTCGTCACTGTCTTCTGCACGGGCCTTCAGCCGCCGTTCCAGCTCGGCATGGCTCGGCGGCAGGATGAAGATGCTGACCAAGTCGTCGCGCATCTTTTCTTTCAGCTGCTGGGTACCCTGCCAGTCGATATCAAACAGGATATCGCGACCCAATGCCAGTTCGTCCATCACTACGGCACGCGGCGTACCGTAGCGATTGCCGAACACGGTGGCATGCTCCAAGAATTCTCCGCCGCTAATCAATCGCTCGAATTCCTCTGGCGCCACAAAATAATAATCCACGCCTTCGCGCTCGGTGGGACGGCGGGCACGGGTGGTGGCCGACACCGACAGAGTGATGTTGCGGTCGCTTTCCAGCAGCCTGCGCGACAGGGTGGTCTTGCCGGCACCCGACGGCGAGGAGAGGACCAGCATCAGGCCCCGGCGTTGAATATTCTCATTCGACATTCTGGGCCTGCTCGCGGAACTGGTCGATCACCGCCTTAAGCGCCAGACCGTTGCGGGTCAATTGAATGTCGGCCGATTTGGAGCACAGGGTATTGGCTTCGCGGTTGAATTCCTGGGCCAGGAAATCGAGCTTGCGGCCCACGCCCCTGCCCTGGGCGACCAGGCCGCGCGCATCCTGGACATGGGCGGTGAGCCGGTCGAGCTCCTCACGCACATCCGCCTTCACCGCCAGAAGCGCCACTTCCTGCGCCAGCCGCTCTTCCGAAACGGTGTTGCCATCCAGCAATTCCCGGATCTGGATTTGCAGCCGGGCCTTCAGTGCGGCCGGCTGGGCCGCGGCAAGCTGGGCGGCGTCGGCAACCAGCTGCTCGATCTCGTCCACCTGCGATTTCAGCAGCGCGGCAAGCTTGGCGCCCTCGCGCGCGCGTTCCTTCGCCAGCTTGTCGAAGGCGAGACCCAGGTTCTCCAGGATCGCGGCGTCGCGGCCACCGCGCGCCGCCGGATCGAGCGCCGGCACGCCGTCATCGGCCACGATCACGCCCTTGAGCGCCAGAAGACCGTCGACCCGCGCGGGCGCAAGTCCCGTTTCGGCGGCCACCTCGCGCGCGATCCTGACGGCGCTGGCCAGCGCCGCCGCATCGACGGCAAGCCCCCGCGCACCCTCCGGCGTTTCGACAGCGAGGGAAAGCTGCAAGGCGCCGCGCAGGAAACGCTCGCCCGCCAGCCGCCTGACCGCCGGCTCCAGTCCATCATAGCCGGGCGGAATGCGCAGGCGCAGGTCCAGGCTCCTGCTGTTGACGCTTTTCACCTCCCAGCGCCAGCGCAGCCCTTCATGGCTGCCCGTACTTTCGGCAAAACCCGTCATGCTGGCGAAGGTCATGGGCGCTATTTCCTGAGGCCGCGAAAACTAGCTCGGCGAGGGCGAGCCTGTCACCTGTGATGCGCGGCGTGTTTCCTGCTGGCCGACCGAGGCGGCAGTTTGGGCGTGGAGGGATCGAGCACCGTCACGCTGGTGTCTCCGACGCGTCCGTTGGTCTGGACCTCATGGCCCTCCGGCAGGGCCTGTTGCTGGCGCTCGAAGGCGCGATAGGCCGCAACATTCTTGGCCTGGCCTTCGACGGTGGTGGAAAAGACGTGGCCGCCCTGGCCGGTGGCCACGAAATAGAGATCCTTGGTCTGTTCCGGATCGAGCACCGCATTCAGCGAATCCTTGCCGGGATTGCAGATCGGTCCCGGCGGCAGGCCGGGGATCACATAGGTGTTGTAGGGCGTCGCGGCATTGAGCTCGCTCTGGCGGATGCCGCGGCCGAGCGGATAGCCCTTGGAGATGTCATAGATGATGGTGGGGTCGGACTGTATCTTCATGCCCATCTTAAGCCGGTTGACAAAAACCGACGCGATGTGGCGCCGCTCTTCCGGCAGCGCGGATTCCTTTTCGACGATGGAGGCGAGCGTGATCGCCTCGCGCAGCGTCTTGTAGGGCAGGCCGCTCGCACGCGCGGACCATTTTCCATCCAGGAATTTCTGTTGCGCCGCCACCATCTTGGCCAGCAGATGGGCGCGGGTTTCGCCGCGGGTAAAAAGATAGGTTTCCGGCAACAGCGTGCCTTCCCGCGGCGCCGGCCCCGCATCACCCGCCAGTTCGGGATCGTTCTCGACCAGCTTCCACACCATGTCGCTGGTGAGCCCCTCGGCGACCGTCAGCTTGTGCTGGATGGATTTTCCCGAGGCCAGGATGGAGGCGATGGCGCCCATCGATGCGGTCGAGGGCACGGCATATTCGCCGGCCTTGAGCTGGCTGGCATAGCCTTTGAGCCGGGCATCGAATTCAAACAGCAGGGCGTATTTGACCAGGCCCTTATCCGCCAAAAGCCGCGCCACGTCGTGGGTGCGGCTATGGACCGGGATCAGGATGACGGTCTCATTGCCCGAGACGGCTGCCGGACCGGGCGCGTCCCAGGCGGCATTGGCCCATCCCACCGCGCCCGCCACGATGACAGCGAGGACGATGAGAACCAGCCAGAAGCGCATCAGATCTTCGAGAGGATCAGCGCGGCATTGGTGCCGCCGAAGCCGAAGCTGTTGGACATGGCGATATTGACGTCACGCTTCTGGGCCTTGAGCGGCACCAGATCCAGCACGGTGACGACGTCGGGATTTTCCAGGTTGATGGTGGGCGGCACGACGCCATCGCGCATCGCCAGCAGGCAGAAAATCGCCTCCACCGAACCGGCCGCGCCGAGCAGGTGCCCGATCGAGGACTTGGTCGAGGACATGGCGGTCTTCGACGCCGCATTGCCCAACAGGCGTTCCACCGCGCCGGCCTCGATTCCGTCGGCCATGGTCGAGGTGCCATGGGCATTGACGTAATCGATGTCGGACGGAGAAATCCCGGCCCGCTTCACCGCCATCTGCATGGCGCGATAGCCGCCATCGCCGTCTTCCGAGGGCGCGGTGATGTGATAGGCATCACCCGACAAGCCGTAGCCCGTCACTTCACCATAAATCTTGGCGCCACGCGCCTTGGCGTGCTCCAGCTCTTCCAGCACCACGACGCCGGCACCCTCGCCCATCACGAAGCCGTCACGGTCCTTGTCATAGGGACGCGACGCCTTGGTGGGGTTGTCGTTATAGGCCGTCGAGAGCGCCCGGCAGGCGTTGAAACCCGCGATGCCCAGACGGCAGACCGCCGATTCCGTTCCGCCCGCGATCATCACATCGGCATCGTCCAGAGCGATCAACCGGGCGGCATCGCCGATGGCGTGCGCGCCGGTGGCGCAGGCCGTGACCACGGCGTGGTTGGGACCCTTGAAGCCATGGGCAATGGAAACATAGCCCGACACCAGATTGATCAGCCGTCCGGGAATGAAGAAGGGCGACAAACGCCGTGGCCCCTTCTCATGCACCAGGATGGCGGCATCCTCGATACCGGTCAGCCCGCCGATGCCTGAGCCGATCAGGACGCCGGTACGATACCTCTCGTCCTCCGTCCCCGGCTCCCAGCCCGAATCCACCACCGCCTGTTTGGCGGCAGCCAGCCCATAGATGATGAAATCATCCATGCGCCGCTGCTCTTTGGAATCAACCCATTGATCGGGGTTGAAGCTGCCGTCGCTGCCATCGCCTCGCGGCACCTGGCAGGCGATCTTGGTCGGAAGATCGTCAGTCTTGAACTTGGTGATCAGGCTTGCGCCCGAACGACCGGCAATCAGGCGCGCCCAGGTCTCCTCCACGCCACAGGCAAGTGGCGTGACTAGACCCAGGCCCGTAATGACGACCCTGCGCATGGGGCTTGGACCCTACTTCGCCGGATCAGGAGGCGTTGGCTTTGTCGATGTACTTCACGGCGTCACCGACGGTGACAATGGATTCGGCCGCGTCATCGGGAATTTCGATGCCGAATTCTTCCTCGAACGCCATCACCAGCTCGACGGTGTCGAGGCTATCGGCGCCCAGGTCTTCAATGAAAGACGCGGTGTCCGTGACCTTGTCGGCATCAACATTCAGGTGCTCGACGACGATCTTTTTCACGCGCTCGGCAGTATCGCTCATGGACTTGTAAGCCTCTCCTAAGATTTCGAACCGGCAAAAGGGGAAACGCCGGTACCACACAATTGGGTGCTTCGTGAGGTGGGCGGTTTGGTAACACAAACCTGATGGCCCGCCAACGCGGCACTTAAGCTGTTGATTTTCCTGTCATATCATTGCCATCCCGCCATTGACATGGATGGTTTCGCCCGTCACATAGGCCGCTTCCTGGGAAGCGAGATATATGACGGCCGCGGCGATCTCCTCTGGCGATCCCATGCGACCGGCCGGAATCCGCTGGCTGATCATCTCTTTCTGCTGATCGGTCAGCACCTCTGTCATCGCGGTCTGGATGAAACCTGGCGCCACCGCATTGACAGTGATGTTGCGCGATGCGACCTCGGCGGCGAGGCTCTTGGTCATGCCCACCAATCCCGCCTTTGCGGCGGCGTAATTGCCCTGACCGGGATTGCCGGTGGCGCCCACCACCGTACTGATCTGGATGATGCGGCCGAAACGCTTCTTCATCATGCCGCGCAGCACAGCGCGCGACAGGCGGAAGGCCGCGGTGAGGTTCACGGCGATCACCTGGTCCCACTCTTCATCCTTCATGCGCATGAAGAGATTGTCTTTGGTGATGCCGGCATTGTTGACCAGGATGTCGATGCCGGCGCCCGCGGCTTCTTCCGCCGCTTTGGGCAACGCCTCTACCGAAGCCATGTCGGAAAGATTGGCGACCGCGATAAAGGCGCGCGATCCGAGCTCGGCTTTCAATGATTCGAGCGCCTCGGCGCGGGTGCCCGACAGCACCACGGCCGCGCCCTGGCCATGCAGCGCCTTGGCAATCGCGCCGCCGATACCACCAGATGCGCCCGTAACCAGAGCTGTCTTTCCGCTGAGATCAAACATCAAAGCGTCTTTCCAAAAACTTCCAGGTCGGCCGGAGAATCGAGCGTCACCATCTGCAGGCCGGGCTCGATGCGCTTGACCATGCCGGTCAAGACCTTGTTGCCGCCGAACTCCACCGTGGTATCCACGCTCAACCCCTTCAGCGCCAGGATGCTTTCGCGCCAGCGCACGCGCGAGGTGACCTGCTCGACCAGCAACTGGCGCACATGGTCGGGATCGTTCGCGTCTTTCGCCGTGACATTGGCCAGTACCGGAACCGCCAGCGGACGGATGGTGACCCTGCTCAATTCTTCCGCCATGCGATCTGCGGCAGGCTGCATCAAAGGCGAATGGAAAGGCGCGGACACCGACAGCGGCATGGCGCGCTTGATGCCCTTGGCCTTGGCGATCTCACCGGCACGCGCCAGCGCATCCATGGTGCCGGAAATTACCACCTGGCCGGGCGCATTGTCATTGGCGACAACGCACACGCCGCTGGCGGCACAGGCTTCCTGCGCCACGGCTTCCGCCTGTTCGATATCGGCGCCGATCAGGGCGGTCATGCCGCCCTCGCCCACCGGAACCGCGGACTGCATCGCCTGGCCGCGAATCTTCAAAAGACGCGCGGTGTCGGCCAGGCTGAAAGCGCCCGCGGCCGCGAGCGCGGAATATTCGCCCAGGCTGTGACCGGCCACCAGAGTGACATGTTTGGCGACATCAAGGCCCATTTCCTTTTCCAACACCCGCACGATGGCCATCGACAGCGCCATGATGGCGGGCTGGGCATTTTCGGTCAGCGTCAGGTCGGCTTCGGGGCCTTCCCACATCAGCTTCGACAGCTTCTGGGAAAGCGCGTCGTTAACCTCTTCAAACACCTCACGCGCAGGCGTGAAGGCATCGGCAAGGTCCTTGCCCATGCCGATTTTCTGGCTGCCCTGTCCGGGGAAAAGAAACGCGCGAGTCATTGAGGGGCGGGATTAATCAAGAGGTCTTGCCAGAGTCAAGTTTCGAGAAAAACGACCGGCCGATCCAGATCACCGACACGCCGCCCAAAACAAGCATGGCCGCGATGACGCAAAGCCCAAGTCCGTAGGTTCCGCTCTGCTGTTTGGCCCAGCCCATCACGGTCGGCCCGAAGAAACCGCCCAGGTTGGAAAAGCTGTTGAGCAGCGCCAGGCCCGCCGCCGCCGCGGTGCCACGCAACAATGAGGCCGGCAGGGTCCAGAACACCGCCAGCGCCGCATAGATGCCGCAGGTCGCCACGCACAGCGAGGCGATCACCAGCCAGTTCGCGCTGGCTGCCGTCGCGCCCGCAACGCCCAGCGCCGCCATGATCGCGCCAAAAGCGACATGGCCGGCGCGGTTCCCGCTTCTGTCGCTCGACCAGCCCAACGCCACCATCGCCCCCATCGCCAACAGATAAGGCAATGCGACGATCACCCCGGTCTCGCGGATCGAATACCCCATGCCATGCACCATCTGTGGCAGGAAGAAATTCAACGCATAGAGCGGAAAGACGATGGAGAAATCGGGGATCATCAGGATCCAGATGCGACGATCGGTCAGAAGCTCGCGCAGGCCGTGCAACGCGCCCTTCGGTTCGGCGGCCAGACGCACGGCGATAATGCGCTTTTCCTCGTCACTCAGCCATTTCGCCTTTGCCGGACCATCAGGCAGCACCCACAAAGTCGCCAGCCCGCACAGGATCGAGGGTATGCCTTCCAGCAGGATCATCCATTGCCAGCCGGCAAGGCCGTGGCCACTCACGCCCAACAGCGCCGTGGAAATCGGCGCGCCGATCACATTGGCCAGCGGCACGCCCGCCAGGAACAGAGCAATGAAACGCGCCCGTGTGGCGGAAGGAAACCAGTAGGTCATGTAGAGCACCATGCCGGGATAAAGCCCGGCCTCGGCTGCGCCCAGCAGAAAGCGCACGATGCAGAAGCTGACCGGCTCACGCGCAAAGGCCGTCAGCATGGAAAGGAAGCCCCAGCTGACGCAGATGCGGCACATCCACAGCCTTGCACCCACCTTCTGCAGCATCAGGTTGGAAGGCACCTCGAACAGGAAATAGCCGAAGAAGAAGACACCGGATGCGAAGCCATAAATTTCCGGCGAAAAGCCCAGCTCCTGGTTCATGCGCAGCGCGGCGAAGGAGATGTTCACCCGGTCGAGGAAGCTCACCACATACATCAGCGACATGAAGGGGATCAGCCGCCACGCGGCGCGCGCCAAAATGCGATCGGACTCGCGATTGAGGTCGGTGGTGCTCATCGCGCGGGGCGCGTCACGCTTTTGGACAGGATCGCCATGGACAGCGCCGACAGTACCGGCACTCCCACGCACATCCACAGCCCCGCCTTGTAATTGCCGGTCAGCTCATAAAGCAGGCCCATCAGGCCCGGCCCCAGCGAGCCCGAAAGATTGCCCGCCGAATTGATCAGCGCAAATGCGCCCGCTGCCGCCGTACCGCCCAGGAACAACGGCGGCACCGACCAGAAAGTGGCAAGGCCCGAATAGGCGCCGCCGGCCGCCAGGCAGAAACCGCCGACCACGACCGCGGGATTGCCCTGTCCAAGTGCCGCGATCAGGAAACCCAGCGCGGTCACAGCCGCGGAGATACAGAAATGCAGCACACGTTTGCCGCTGCGGTCGGACGAGACGCCGATCACCCACAGGATCGCCAGCGACGCGGTATAGGGAATGATCATGATGTAGCTGGTCTGCGTAATGGTGTATCCCATGGCATGCACCATCTGCGGCATCCAAAGCCCCAGCGCATAGATGCAGAAGACGATGGTGAAGTCGGGCACGATCAGCGCCCAGACCCGCCAGTCCCTGAACATCTCGCCCAGCCCATGCACCTCGCTTTTGGGATCGGCGGCCAGCCGCGCCAGCACGATCTCTTTTTCGCGCGGCGTCAGCCAATCCGCCTTGGCGGGGGAATCCGGCAAACCCCTCAGCACCAGAAAGCCCAGCATCAACGTGGGCACGCCCTCGATCAGATACATCCATTGCCAGCCATGCAGGCCGCCGGCTTCCAGGCCAAGCAGCCAGCCCGACACCGGCGAACCGAGGATGTTGGAAACCGGAATGCCCATGCAGAACAAGGCCAGGATACGGGCGCGCGTGGCGGCGGGAAACCAGTAGGTGAAATAAAGCAGGATGCCGGGATAGAAGCCGGCCTCCGCCAGACCCAGCAGGAAGCGCACGGCAAAGAAGCTGACCGGCCCCTGCACGAAGGCGTTGGCCATGGAGACGATTGCCCAGGTCACCATGATGCGCGACAGCCAGAGCCGCGCGCCCACTTTTTCCATGATCAGGTTGCTCGGCACCTCGAACAGGAAATAACCCCAGAAGAAGGCGCCCACGCCCCAGCCATAAACCTGGGGCGAGAAACCCAGATCGTGATTCATGGTGAGGGAGGCAAAACCGGCATTTACCCGGTTGAGAAAGCTGGCGATGTACATGGCCAGGATCAGCGGCACCAGCCGGAAGGCGGCGCGGCGCAAGATCGCGTCCGCCTCAGTCTGTGTCGCTTCCATGATGTTTTTCTACCCCCAACTGTCACAGCTCGGGTTGGCTTCGCCAACACCTCGCTGTGACATCTTCCCCCGCTGTCGCTTCGCTCGCGGGGGAAGACAGCTTGTGTTTGTTGCTGCCGCCAGCGTCAGCCAGCTTGCCGGCGAATACAAGTTCCTCGTTTCGTATCGGCAGCGCCAGTCCTAAGGTGACGGCGTTTGCGTGATTCCCATTTTCAAAGGACTGTCCCCATGAACAAGCTGATCGCCGCTGCCATCGTGCTGACCTTGCTGGGCGCCGCCGCCGTCCAGGCCGCGCCGCATCACCGCCATCGGGTCTGTGCCGTTCACCACCACCACAAGGTCTGTCATTGGCGTTAGGCCGCACTGGCGGTTGAAATCCTGGGGCGTGGAGACTAAGTGTCTCTACGCCCTTGTTTTTTTGGCCGTGGGCCGGACGGCTCACCACCCGTTTTTGGGCTCCCTTGCTCTTCCCGCGCCTTTTCTCTATAGACCCGCCCCTTGAAACGGCCGTGGTCGGCCGGGGCCCTTCCGTGAGGATGGGTTTGCGCGATGGTCGCGTGTCCCGGACGAGCCGAAGCAAAAGTGGGAACCCTCCCACTTTCGTTCCGCGGTCAAAGGAAAGGGAAGCAGATGGCTCTTTACGAGCATCTCCTGATCGCGCGCCAGGACATCAGCGCGCAGCAGGTGGACGCATTGGCCACCCATCTCAAGACCATCGTCGAAGGCGAAGGCGGCAAGATCGAGAAGCAGGAATATTGGGGCCTGCGCGGACTTGCCTATCGCATCAAGAAGAACCGCAAGGGGCACTATGTGCTCCTCAACATCAACGCGCCGGCCAGCGCGGTGATCGAGCTGGAGCGCCAGCTCAAGATCAACGAAGACGTGCTGCGCTATCTGACCGTCAAGGTGGACCAGTTCGACGTCTCGTCGAGCAAGAACCGCCGTGACGACCGCGCCGAGAAGACGGAAGGCGCGGAGACGACCGAGGAGACTGTGCAATGAGCTATGCCGGCAACCGTGAAGGCCGCGAGGGCGGCCGTGACCGCGAGCGTGGTGGCGATCGCGAAGGCCGTGGCGGCCGCGAGGACGGTGCCCGCCGCCCCTTCTTCCGTCGCAAGAAGACCTGCCCCTTCTCCGGCGATAACGCGCCCAAGATCGACTACAAGGACGTCAAGCTCCTGCAGCGCTTCATTTCCGAACGCGGCAAGATCGTGCCGTCGCGCATCACCGCGGTCAGCAACAAGAAGCAGCGCATCCTGGCCAACGCCATCAAGCGCGCCCGCTTCATGGCGCTGTTGCCCTACGTCGTAAAGTAGGAGAGCCATCATGCAAGTGATCCTGCTCGAACGCGTCGAGAAGCTGGGCCAGATGGGCGACGAAGTCCGCGTCAAGGACGGCTTTGCCCGCAACTTCCTTCTGCCCAAGAAGAAGGCCCTGCGCGCCACCAAGGCCAATCGCGACTATTTCCTGGCCCAGAAGGCACACCTGGAAGCCAACAACCTGAAGCTCAGGGGTGAAGCCGAGAAGGTCGGCCAGAAGCTGGACGGCCAGAAGTTTGTCCTGATCCGCCAGGCCGGCGATCGCGGGCAGCTTTATGGTTCGGTCAGCCCCCGTGACGTGGCCGACGCCATGGAAAAGGCCGGCTTCAAGGTCGATCGCCACCAGATCAACATCAGCCAGGCGATCAAGGCCATCGGCCTGTTCACCCTTCCGGTTGTCCTGCACCCGGAAGTGAAGGTGAACATCACCGTCAATGTCGCCCGCAGCGAAGACGAAGCCGAGCGCCAGGCGCGCGGCGAGGACGTGCTGGCGTCGAAGACGGACCAGGAAGAAGCCGTCGTGGCTGCCGAAGAGCTGTTCGAGGAAGGCGTCGCTCCCAAGACCGATGCCGAAGAAGCCGCGGAAGCCTGAGACTTTCCATAAGACCAAATAAAAAGGCCCGGTTCTCCGCCGGGGTAAAGCGCAATAACATTGAGTTTACAAAGCCCTCGGACCAAGAAATTGGTCCGGGGGCTTTTTTATCTTGACCATGAAACTCTCCTCAAAGCTCAGCTTGAGAGAGAAACTGAATGAGCCAATGTTTGCGTAGCAGGGCTGATATTAGCCGGTGGTCGCATAGAGCCGTTCCCGGAATTGCTCAGCCACCCATTCGATGAAAACCCGCACGCGTGGCGTCAGCTGGCGTGTGCGGGAATAGAGGGCATAAACAGGCAGTGGCGAGGGCGGAAAATCGGCGAGCACCTCGACCAGTGCACCAGAGGCGAGCTCAGGCGCAATGCGATATCGCGGCGCCTGGATCAGCCCGAGACCATGACATGCGGCGGCGACATTGGTCTCAGGACCGGTCACAGTCACAGTCGTGGGCAGCGGCACGTGATGGGGCTTGCCTTCGACCGTGAAAACGAACGGCAAGACTTCAGCGGTTTCGGGTGACAGCAGGCCCACCCTTTCGTGCCCTGCAAGATCGTCCGGCGTTCTCGGTGTACCGAGGCGGCTGAGATAGTCCGGACTGGCGAATGTTCCACGGGGAAGTGTTCCCAGGTGTCGCTTGATCAACGGACTATCGCTCAGGTCGCCACTGCGCAGGAGACAGTCGAAGCCTTCCCGAACCATATCCAGCGGCTGGTGTACTTCGCTCAAGTGCAGCCGGATGCCAGGGTATCGCTGTCGAAAGCGCGGCAAGCCTGGTAACAGGAAATGGCGGGCTTGCGTGCCATGGACGTCGACCCGGATGAGCCCAGAGGGCTTGGCACCGACGAATGCGCCCTCCGCATCTTCCAAGTCCGCGATTAGCCCGGCGCAGCGCTGATAATAAGCCTCACCATCCAGGGTCGGGCTGACCTGGCGGGTTGTGCGCTGCAACAGCATGACGCCGAGACGCGCTTCCAAACCCTTGACCGCGTCGGTGACCGAGGAGCGGGGCAGTCCGAGGTCTTCGGCGGCCTTGGTGAAACTGCGCCGCTCGACGATGCGGATGAAGGCGCGCATGGCGTCGAAGCGATCCATTGTTCGGCCTTTCGAATTATGATGCCGGATTATGCATGATTATCCGCCTGACGAGAAGGAGCATGTTGCTCTCACCGGCCGACGACAACCGACGGCCCCAACCAAGGAGCGGAAAACATGACCAACCAAGCCAAGAAAGTTGCAATCGTCACAGGAGCGTCAGGCGGCATCGGTGCCGCAGTAGCGGAGCGGCTGGCCGAGGACGGCTTCATCGTGGTGGTGAACTATGCCGGTAACGCCGCCTCGGCCGATGCCGTAGTCGCCAGGATCGAAGCGGCCGGCGGCCGGGCCGTTGCAGCGAAAGCTGATATCTCGGATGCCGCCGCTGTGGTCCGCATGTTCGACTCGGCTGAAACAGCGTTCGGCGGCGTGGACGTGTTGATCAACAACGCCGGGATCATGAACCTGGCGGCGATCAAGGATAGCACCGACGACCTGTTCGATCGGCATATCGCGGTGAACCTGAAAGGCACGTTCAACACTCTGCGTGAGGCTGCCCGCCGCCTCAGGGATGGCGGCCGGATCGTCAACTTCTCTTCCAGCGTCACCGGCCTGCTGCAGCCGAGCTACGGCGTCTACGCCGCCACGAAGGCGGCCGTCGAGGCCATGACCAGCATCCTCGCCAAGGAACTGCGCGGCCGCAACATCACCGTCAACGCCATCGCCCCCGGACCAACGGCGACCAAGCTCTTCCTCGACGGCAAGCCGCAGGAGGTAATCGACCGCCTGTCGAAGATGGCGCCACTCGAACGCCTCGGCCAGCCTCAGGACATCGCCAATGCGGTCGCGTTCCTTGCCGGTCCGGACGGCGTCTGGATCAACGGCCAGACTCTGCGCGCCAACGGCGGGATCATCTGATCCGGGCTGCCCTCATCAGCACAACCTGACCGAAACCAATTCAATCAAGGAGTTCAATCATGTCCAAGTCCAACATCCTCGTCACGGGCGCCTCATCGGGCTTCGGTCTCATGACCGCCAAGGCTTTGGCGGAAGCCGGCCATACGGTCTATGCCTCGATGCGCGAGACGACGGGCCGTAATGCGCCGCAGGTCGCGGCCGTCGCAGCCTGGGCGGCCGAAAACAGGGCCAATCTGCGCACCGTCGAACTCGACGTGCAGTCGGACGCCTCGGCAAATGCCGGTATCGCCCACATCATCGCGGAGATCGATCGCCTCGATGTGATCGTCCACAATGCCGGCCATATGGTGTTCGGCCCGGCCGAAGCCTTCACGCCCGAACAATTGATCCAGCAATATGACGTCAACGTGCTGGGCGCCCAGCGGGTCAACCGAGCCGCGCTGCCTCATCTGCGCGGCCAACACAAAGGCTTGCTGGTCTGGGTCGGTTCCACCTCGACGCGCGGGGGCACCCCACCGTTCCTCGGGCCTTACTTCGCGGCCAAGGCGGCGATGGACGCGCTGGCCGTGACCTACTCGACGGAGCTCGCTCTCTGGGGCATCGAGACCACCATCATGGTCCCCGGCGCATTCACCCAGGGCACCAATCACTTCGCACACTCGGGCAAGCCAGCCGATATCGCGCGGGTCGCCGAATACGAAGCGGGTCCCTATGCCGGTATTGCCGACAAGGCGCTGAAGGGCTTGGCCGGCTTGGAGCCGGCCGACGCCGATCCGTCGGAGGTGGCGCGGCAGATCGTGCGCGTCGTGGGCATGCCCTTTGGCTCGCGCCCGTTCCGCGTCCACGTCGATCCGTCGCAGGATGGCGCAGAGATCGTCAATGGCGTGGCCGACCGTATGCGCCGCGAAATGTACCGCAATATCGACCTGGAAAAGCTCCTTCATCCTGCCGTCATCGGCTGACCTGGCCTCAAAACTCTGAACTAGCCAGCGCGCCCGAGCATCGATGGTAACGACCCACAAATGGCCAGCTTCGATCAGAAACTGGCACTGTAACGAAAGCCCCTCGAACCAATCTCCTGATTCGAGGGGCTTTCACTCTTGATAGAGCAAATCACCCCCAAACCGATTTCATGGTCCGAGAGCGATGTAAGATCGTTGTCGTTCCTCTTAACCCCCGGCGTCATCACCGGGCCTTTTTCTTTTGGGAACGGCCAGCGCCTAGGCGCTGCGGACATACTGGTTGAACCATTCGATCGTGCGCGACCAGGCCTGCTCGGCCGCGGCCCTGTTGTAGCGCTCCGGCGTGGCGTCATTGAAGAAACCATGCACCGCATTCGGATAGACGTGTCCTTCAAAGCGGATGTGGTTCTTCTCAAGCTCCGCGGCTTGCGCCGGATAGCCGCCCGCCAGCGTCTTATCCAGCCCGCCGTGATGAATGAGGATCGCCGCCTTGATTTTAGGCACATCCTCCGGCTTGGACGGCGCGCCATAAAAGGGCGCCGCAGCCCCCAGATCGGCGCCCATCTGAACCGCCAGCGTGTTGGCCACGCCACCGCCATAGCAAAATCCGGTGGCGCCGATCTTGCCGCTGCAGTCGGGCCTGGCTTTCAGCCAGTGCGCCGCGGCCAGGAAATCCTGCATCCGCTTGCCGGCGTCCAGCTTCGAGAATAGCTGCCCGCCCTTGTAATCGTCACCGGGATAACCGCCGACCGAGGTCAGGGCATCCGGCGCAAAGGCCATGAAATTCTCCAGCGCGAAACGGCGCGCAACATCTTCCGTGTGCGGATTAAGCCCCCGGTTCTCATGCACCACGATCACGCCGGGCAGTTTCGCCGGTATGGCCTCGCGCGTGTCGGCGCTGAACGGGCGCACGAAATAGCCCCGGATGGAGCCATAGCCATCTGGTGACGGCACGGTCTCGTAACTCGCCTTGATCCGCTCGTCATTCCTGGCGACCTGCTGGCCCAGGGCATAATTGGGCATCAGCGCGTCGATGATCGCGGACGCGGTGAGCCCGGCTGCCGCATAGGCTTTGACGCCGTTTACAAAGGCGCGCCGGCTTATCTCGCCGTGAATGAACCGAGTGTACAATTCCACCGCTTCCGCGGGAATTTTCTTTTTGCCGTCCATGGATGCCTCCATCTCGCCCTGGCCGGCCTAGCACAGCCCCGGGGCCCAGGCGGTGTCAATCGCCAAATCCGTTGCTATGGTCGTCGGGACTTGTTCGGGGACAGTGGATTGGCCAAGACCGGCGCAAGATATTTCCTGCCGATGGCGGTTCTGCTGGCGCCGCTGCCGGCCTTTGGCCAGACGGCGGCGCCCCATTTCCATCACCTGGCGCTGAATTCCACCGATCCAGATGCTGCGATCGCCTTCTATCTCAGGGAATTTCCCTCCACCGCGCGCGGCAGTTGGGAAGGCATGCCGGCGCTGCTGTCGCCGACCCATGTGATGATCGTGTTCCAGAAAGTCCCGGAGCCGCCGCCCGCCAATCCCTTGGTCACGGCCTACTGGCATTTCGGCTGGACGGTCGCCGATTCCCGCAAGTCGCTGGAGATTTTCCGCGCGCAAAATCTGCTGGTGCCTTTCTATACAGACGATGACGGCGGCTATGTCGGCATCAGCAGCGACACCTGGCCATATCCGCCCGGCGTGCCCGGCCGGACCAGGGCCCAGCTTGCCGAAGCGAAGGCTCAGCATCTTGAACCCAGCCACATGGGCGGCAACGGCTATATCCACGGGCCTGACAGTGCGATCGTGGAATTCACCGGCAACGCGCCCGAACGTCTCGACCATATTCACATGTGGCAGGACGATCCGCTCTGCGCCCAGCTCTGGTACGAGAACCATCTGCAAGCGGCCCCACGCCGTGGACCGGCGTCACCCGAACCCATCACAGAACAAAACTGCAAGGTGCCGCGCGGTGCCGATCCATCCTGGCCATCGCTGAGCCGGCAAGGAACCTATCGCACTCCCACCGGCGGCGTGCGCTTCGATGACGTGGCGATGAACTGGTACATGAACCAGACCGACAGGCCGCTCGCCCCAACGCCGGGCCGTCTGATGGATCATGTGAGTTTGAGTGTGAGCGACCTCGACGCCTGGATCGCCAAGCTGAAAGGCGAAGGCGTGACCTTTCTCAAACAGCCCTACCGCATCGGCGCGACGCGCGCGGTGATGATCCAAGGACCCAGCCGCGAAGCCATCGAACTGATACAGGACACACAGGCGAACTAGCCGGACGGCGCCTTCACGAAGCGGGCCCGCCCGCAACGCGCGCGATGAGATCGTCCACGCGCGACAGAAACAGTTTCAGCACCGGCGAGCGGTTGGCCTTGTTGTGGCCGATGACCAGGTCGATGGTCGGTCCCCCGCCTTCGATCGGGCGGCTGGTGACCGACCAGGTGAGGAAATTCTGCGCATATTTTGGCAACAGGGTAAGCGCACGCGTGGAAGCCACCAGCGACATCGCCATGCCCAGATTGTCGATGGCCTGCTCGCTATGGACGCTCAGTTTGTGCCTGCGGAAAAAATCGTCGATCACGTCGCGGAAGACGGGTGCAGTGGCCGACATGTGGATGAAGGGCTCCCGGGCGATCTCTTCCACGCTGACGCTGGTCTTCGCCGCGAGTCGGTGATCGCTGGGCATCACCACCACAATGGGTTCGCGCGCCACCAGGCGGTATTCCAGGTCAGGCATGCTCGCTTCGCGCCGCATGAAGGCGAGATCGAGCTTGCCACGCATCAGCGCATCGGCCAGGTCGGGCGAATAATGACTGGAGACGGTGACATCGATGCTGGGAAGGTCGTCGCGCAGGATGCGCATCGCCTCAGGCAGCCAGTCCATCTCCTGCCCGGTCAGGAAGCCCAGCGCGAAAGACGCTTTCGTCGGCTGTGACGCGCGCCGGGCAGCCGCGCCCGCCGCTTCCACTTGCGCCAGCGCCAGCCGCGCATGATCCAGAAAGGCACGGCCGGCCGCGGTGAGCTCCACCCCCTTGGCGCTGCGGGTCAAGAGCTGGGCGCCGACTTCATATTCCAGGTCGCGAATCTGGCGGCTGAGCGAGGGCTGGGCGGTGTGCAGGCGTTTTTCGGCCGCCGTGGTCAGACTTCCTTCCTCTGCCACGGCCACGAAAAACCTTAAATGGCGCAGTTCCATGGCACCGTCCCATACCTGTCAGGCATGACCAGATCCTACAAAGTCTTTTTCAAGGGTACCAGCCGTCCCTACATGGAACTCGCGTCAAACACTGATCCAATCTTGCGACCCAACCGAAAGGACAAATCCCATGGCAAACCTGACCAGCAAGACCGCTCTCGTCACCGGCGCCTCGCGCGGTATCGGCGCGGCCATCGCCAAGAAGCTCGCCGCCGACGGCGCCCAGGTCGCGATCACCTACGCCCGCGGCGCCGACGCCGCCGCCAAGGTGGTGAAGGAGATCGAAAGCGCCGGCAGCAAGGCCATCGCCATCCAGGCCGACGCCACCGACGCCAAGGCCGTCAATGCCGCGGTCGAACAGACGGTCAAGACCTTCGGCCGGCTGGACATTCTGGTGAACAATGCCGGTACCGCCATTCCCAAGCCCTTCGTGGACGCCACCCTGGAAGAGCTGGACCAGGTCATAAACCTCAACCTGCGCGGCGTCTTCATCGCCACCCAGGCCGCGCTCAAGCATCTGCAGGATGGCGGGCGCGTCATCAACATCGGCTCCTGCGTCGGCGAGCGGAACATGACGCCGGGCCTGGCGGCTTATTCCGCGACCAAGGGCGCGGTGAAGATGTTCACGCAAGGCCTGTCGCGCGAAGTCGGCGCCCGCGGCATCACCGTCAACAATGTCCAGCCCGGCCCGATCGATACCGACCTCAATCCGGCCGCCGGCGACTGGGCGACGCCGCAGATCGCCAACACCGCGCTGAAACGTTACGGCCATGTCGATGAGGTTGCTGCCCTGGTGGCCTTTGTCGCCAGCTCGGCGGCTGCCTATATCACCGGTACCAGCCTGACCGTCGATGGCGGCACCAACGCCTGAAGGAGAAGGATGATGACCAGTCTTTCCGGAAAAACCGCTCTTGTGACGGGTGCATCCCGTGGCATCGGCCGGGCCAGCGCGTTGGCGCTGGCCCGGGCGGGCGCCCAGGTCCTGGTACATTACAGCGCCAGCCCCGGCCAGGCCGAAAGCGTGGTCACCGACATCCGCGCGCTTGGCGGCCGCGCCGAGGCGCTGAAAGCCGACATGGCGGTGGCCGATGGCCCCCACCAACTGGCCAGACAGGTTGCGGCCATCGTGGGCGCGCGGCTCGACATCCTGGTGGCGAATGCGGGGATCTCCAATTCCGCCACCATCGAGAATACCAAGGTTGAAGACTTCGACCGGCTGTTCGCGGTGAATGTGCGCGCGCCCTTTTTCCTGGTGCAGCAGCTTCTGCCCATCCTGGGCGAAGGCAGCAGCGTGATCTTCCTGTCCTCGCTGGTGGCGCATGCGACCGCGGGCACGCTGTCGGCCTATGCCGCGACCAAGGGCGCGATCGACACGATCGTCAAGCATTTCGCCTCCGAGCTTGGCCCGCGCGGCATCCGCGTCAATGCGGTGGCGCCCGGCGTGGTCGATACCGACATGTCGAGCTTCGCCAAGACCGAGCAGGGCCGCGCCGTGACCCTGGGCATGCAGGCGCTGAAGCGCGTGGCGGGCCCCGACGACATCGCCGGCGCGGTTGCCTTCCTTGCCTCGGACGCGGCACGCTGGGTCAGCGGCGACACGCTCAGGGTCGATGGCGGCTCCAAACTTTGAACGAGGTATCCATGAAAACGACGCCCGAACAGAACAAGGCCCTGGTGCTGGAAGCCTTCGATACCCTGTTCAACAGACGCGACTATGACGCGGCCGCCCGCTTCTGGTCCGAACGCTACATCCAGCACAGCGCCCATATCGCGCCGGGCCGCGACGGGCTGTTCACTCTGGTCAGGAACCTGCCGGATACGCTGCGCTATGAGCACGGCCTGATCCTGGCGGAAGGCGATCATGTGATCGTGCATGGCCGCTTCTCCGGCCACGGCCGCTCCGCCGCCTGGATTGCCGCCGATATCCTCAGGATCGAGGACGGCAAGCTCGCCGAACATTGGGACGTGTTGCAGGACGAAGCCACGGCCCAGGATTCCAAGAGTGGCCTGCCCATGTTCGGCAATCACTTTCCCTGAACTTGCCCGCCCTCGCCTACCCAGCATTCTCCAATATGTTTTTTGCCGTCGAGGACCATCATGGCGCAGTTGTTCACGCCTCTCGCTCTGCGAGGCCTTACCTTGAAAAACCGGATTGTGGTGGCGCCGATGTGCCAGTACGCGGCAAACGACGGTCAGGCCAATAGCTGGCATCTGATCCATCTGGGAAGCCTCGCCCAATCCGCCGCGGGGATGGTCTGCATCGAGGCCACGGCGGTCGAACCGCAAGGGCGTATCACGCCGGGCTGCCTGGGACTGTGGGACGATGCCACGGAAAGCGCCTTGCGCCAAACGCTGTCGGCCATCCGGTCCACTTCCAACATGCCCATCACCATCCAGCTTGCGCATGCCGGGCGAAAGGGTTCGAGCCGTATTCCCTGGGAGGGCGGCACCCAGATCAAGCCGGAAGACGGCGGCTGGACCACCGTGGCGCCGTCAGCACTTGCCCATGCGCCGGGAGAAGTACCGCCCATGGCGTTGGACGCGGCCGGCATGGAGCGGATCAGGGAAGCCTTTGGCGAAGCCGCGCGCCGCGCGGACAGGCTGGGGCTCGATGCGATAGAACTGCACGCCGCACATGGCTATCTGCTGCACGAATTTCTCTCTCCCATCGCCAACCGCAGGGACGATGCCTATGGCGGGACGCTCGAAAACCGCATGCGTTTCCCGCTGGAGATCTTCGAAACCGTGCGCAAGGCTTTTCCGGCGGGAAAGCCGGTGGGCGTGAAGATTTCGGCCACCGACTGGGTCGAGGGTGGCTGGGATGTCGAGCAAAGCGTTGTCCTGGCCGCTGAGCTCAAGAGCCGTAACGCCGATTGGGTGACGGCTTCCTCCGCGGGCGTGTCGCCGCTGCAAAACATTCCCGTGGGTCCGGGCTACCAGCTTGCGCTGGCGCGGCGCATCCGCGAAGGCGCCGGTATCACGACCAACGCCATCGGCCTGATCACCGAACCCCGACAGGCCGAAGATATACTGACGAGCGGCACAGCGGACCTGGTGTCACTCGCGCGCGGCATGCTTTACGATCCGCGCTGGCCCTGGCACGCGGCGGCGGCCCTGGATGCACAGGTCGAAGCAGCGCCGCAATATCTCCGGGCTACGCCGCACGGTCACAAAAACCTTTTCCGCAACTTTGTCCACGGCGCGCGATGACTTCGCGTTCCTGCCGGCACTCGTCTCGCCAGTACTCCTCTTGCAACAGGAAATCACCACATGGCTGATCGCATCATGAAAATTGCCGGCCCTGACCATCCCATCACGATCGCCCCCAATCCGAAGCGAGTCCTGGTGAAAGCAGGCGGCGCCATTATAGCGGATACGACACGCGCGATCACTCTGCGCGAGGCCGACTATCCTGCTGTTCAATACATCCCGCGTGAAGACGTCCGGATGGACCTGCTTCAACGCTCACAGTCGCACACCTATTGCCCGTACAAGGGCGAGGCGTCCTATTTCAGCATTCCGGCGGGTGGCGAAAAATCGGTCGACGCGGTGTGGACCTATGAAGAGCCCTATCCCGCCATGGCCGAGATCAAGGATCGCCTGGCCTTTTATCCCACGCGCGTCGAAAGCATCTCGGAAGAGGACGAAGGCTAGGCCAGGTTTGAACGATAAAGCACGCTCAACGCCGTCCAGGCGCGTTCGGCTTCGCCCTGGTCGTAGACCTGGCCGCCCGGCACGCACCAGCCGTGATTGGCGTGATAGACCTCGACCGTCGCCTGCTTGCCCGCCGCGGCAAAGGCAGCCTTCAGGTCATCCTTCACCTTCGGCTGCTGGGCGTCATCATTCTGCGCCTGCAACACCAGGAAAACGGCATGGGTCTTGGGGATCAGCAGATGCGGGCTGTCCGGCTTGTCGGTGACAAGGCCGTTGCCGCCATGGAAGCTGCCCACCGCACCGATGCGGTTTGAAACCGCGGCCGCAGTGCGGAAGGCCAGCGCACCGCCCATGCAATAGCCCTGTACGCCGGCTTTCTTGCCCTTGGCCGTTTGCGGCTGGGCATCGAGGAAAGCGAGATAGGCCTTGGCGTCGCTATCAATGCCGTCATTGCTCATGGCGCCGCGATAGCCCATCAGCCGGTTGCGCTGTTCGGGATTGCTGAAATCGAAATTGTCGCCGATCACCGGCGCTTTCGCGGAACGGTAGAAGGGGTTGGGCACCAGCACGACATAGCCTTGGCCTGCGAGCCGCTTGCCCATGTCGCGGAATGCGGGCCTCAGGCCCATGATGTCGGGCCAGATCAGCACGGCCGGCCAGTGGCCCTCGCCCGCGGGATGGAAAAGCACGGCGTCACAGGTGCCGTCGGACGTCTTCACCGTCACATCGCTTTCCGAGACATTGGATTGGGCCACCGCACCGGTGGCGATGCCGGCGGTCGCCACCGTCATCAGGCCGAAGCTGCGCCGCGACAGTCGCGTATCGGAAACCAGGCCAGGATGGATGAATTCATCGCACATGACGTTTCTCCCCATGTCCCCGCGAAAGCGCGGATCCACCTATGAGCAGATGAGCCCCTGCCCGCCCTGTCAAGCGCCAGCCGGGTGAGCCGACATCGGGGCCGTGGCGCTCTTTACGGTCGCGGCGTTCTTGGGGTTTCGGTATTGAACATATTGATCAAATTATAGCCGCCCATCGCCAGCCGCACATTGGGACCCGATGGCGCCTCCGCCCCCATCTCATGCCAGGACATGGGCGCGGCATAGAGAACATCGCCTTCTTCAGCATGGAACTCGCCCATATTCTCGAAGCGGGCGCTGATCTTGCCGACCTGCACGATCCACCATTCCGCGGGCCCCGGATGCATGTGGCCGAAGGTGGTGTGGGAATCGAAGGCGCCTTGCGGCGGCCCGCCGCCGATATTGCCCTTGCCGGTGCCGCATTTGTTGTCGTCGGCGTTGAGATAGCCGAGCAGCGGGGCGACGAAGATGTGATCGTCCAGCACGACCGCGCCCGGCTTGGCGCATTTGGCGATAGTGTCGTCGAAGGTGTTCCACATCAGCCGGTTGGGCGGGGTGTATTCGGCCGGATGATGCGGGAAGGAGATCTTCACGATCCGCCCGCCGGCGCTGGCTTGTGGCTGCGGACCATCGGCAGGATAGACCGTCTTGTAGTTGGTCGGATTGACCTCGACCCAAAGCGCATTCTGGCTGCCGCCCACATCATAGGAAAACAGCGTCGTCTTCATGATGTTGAGGATCGCGCCGCGCGTCGCGGTCACCGGCTGTTGGCCTTCGACGGTGAAATGCACCTCACCCGCCACCACCACAAAGACGGTGGGCGTGTCAGGATGCAGACGTGGCGTGAAATGCGTGCCCGGGGCGGCGGAATTGTAGGTCGCGTCCTGTTCGGGATCGAGGATGATCTGCTGAGACCAATTGTTCTGGCCTTCATGCATTTTCTTGAGATCGGCCAGCCGCCACAAAGGCCGCATCGGCGTCTTATAGACCCCACCCTCGGTCTTGTTCACCCACCAATATTCTGCGGGGCCGCCCCTTCCACCACCGCCGCCCGGCGGCTGGGCGTCGCTCGAAACCGTGACCAGACCGAACACCGCCAGGCTCGCGGCGGTTCGCAAAAACACGCGCATCACATCCTCCCCTTTTGTCCGGGTCCTGTGGCGAGGCGCCGAAGTCAGGTTGGGTAAGGGGGCGGATGATTGCAATCGGGCCGTGACACCTAGTGACATTCTGCGAAGACATTTTCTATTCCCAATGTCCGTACTGTGTTGCAGCGCATTCAAAGGACAGGAAAATGGCGCACATGCTGGCCCGCTGGCCGGTCGCCGTGGTACCTCAGTACCTGAAATTGCAAGGATGCGGTCATGATGCGCCCCAGCAAATTCGGTTTCTGCCTTCTGGCTCTTTTGCCGGGAACAGCGTTCGCCCAACAGCCCGCCAACGACCATCTTTTGTCGCCTGGCAATCTTTCCCAAGTGGCGCCGCACAGCTGGGTGATCCGGGGCTTTCCCAACATCGGCATTGTCGTGGGGTCGAAAGCGACGCTAGTGATCGACACCGGCATGGGCACCAAAAATGGCCAGATCGTTGCTGCCGTCGCCCAGCGCCTGTCAACCAACGGCCAGAAGCTCTATCTGACCACCACCCATTATCACGCCGAACATGCCGCAGGCGATGGCGGCTTTCCGCCCGGCACCGTGGTGATCCGCCCGCAGGTGCAGCAGGCGGAACTGGAGGCCGAAGGCCAGAAGCTGATCGACTTCTTCGCCAGCCGCTCGCCGCAGGACCGGGAACTGCTCGCCGACGCGCGCATCCGCAAGGCCGACACGGTCTTCGACCGCGAATACCGGCTGGATCTGGGCGGCGGCGTGACGGTCAGGCTGATGTGGTTCGGCGCCGCCCACACCAAGGGCGACGAACTCATCCTGACCGAGCCGGATGGCGTGCTGTTCTCCGGCGATGTGGTGCAGAACAAGGCCGGCCCCTATTTCTATTGCGACGCGTGCACGCCGAAATCATGGCTGGCGGTGATGGATCACGTGGCCGCACTCCATCCCAGGCTGGTCGTGCCCGACCACAGCGCGCCGGGAGACGAATCCCTGATCACCCAGGAACGGGAGATGATGTCTCTCCTTCAAACGCGCATTGCGGCCCTGAAGTCGTCCGGCCAAACACCCGCCCAGGCGACGGAAACGCTAACCGCCGAAGTGCATGAGAAATATCCCGACTGGACCGGCTTCAATCATCTCGACCAGGCCGTCGCGCGGGGCTATGCCGAGCCCTGACGCACCTCCGACACCGGCAGTCTTGCGCGCAAGGCACGCGCCGCCGCCACCATGGAGATCAGCGCCGGCTCCACTTCCGCCCAGCCGCGGGTTTTCAGCCCGCAATCGGGATTGACCCAGAGCTGCGAAGGTTTGAGCACCTGCAGCGCTTTTTCCAGCAAGGCTTCCATCTCCACCTGGGCCGGCACGCGGGGAGAGTGGATGTCATAGACGCCGGGGCCGATGTCACTGGGATAGGAGAAGGTGACAAAGGCGTCCAGCAACTCCATCGCCGAACGTGACGTCTCGATCGAGATCACGTCGGCATCCATCGCCGCCACCGCGTTGATGATGTCGTTAAATTCCGAATAGCACATGTGCGTATGGATCTGGGTGCGGGGCTGCACGCCGCCCGCGGAAAGCCGGAAGGCTTCCACCGCCCAGTCGAGATAGGCGGCCCAGTCGGCGTTGCGGATGGGCAGGCCTTCGCGCAATGCCGCCTCGTCGATCTGGATGATCTTCACGCCCGCCTGTTCCAGGTCCATCACTTCGTCGCGGATGGCGAGCGCGATCTGAAAACAGGTGTCGCGGCGGGGCTGGTCATCGCGCACAAAGCTCCATTGCAGGATGGTGACCGGCCCGGTGAGCATGCCCTTCACCGGCTTTTGCGTGTGGCTTTGGGCCTTCTGCCACCAGCGTACCGTCATGGGGCTGGGGCGTGAGACGTCACCAAAGATCACCGGCGGCTTGACGCAGCGCGAGCCATAGCTCTGCACCCAGCCGCGCTCGGTGAAGGCGAAGCCTTTCAACTGCTCGCCGAAATATTCCACCATGTCGTTGCGCTCGAATTCGCCATGCACCGGCACGTCGATGCCGATTTCGTCCTGCCAGGCCATCGCCTCGGCCGTCTTTTGGTCCAGTAGTTTTTCATAGTCGGCCTCGGCCAGCTTACCTTTGCGAAAGCGCGCGCGCGCCTCGCGCAACCCATGTGTCTGGGGCAGCGAACCGATGGAGGTGGTGGGCAGCAGCGGCAGCTTGAGCAGCGACTGCTGCAGCGCGATGCGGTCCTTGAAGGGCATGAGCCGCATCGCCATCGCCGGCGTCACCGCCGCAAGACGCGCCTTCACCGCCGGATCGTGGATGCGTGCGGAGGTGGCGCGCGAACCCAGCGCCGTCGCATTGTCCAGAAAATAGCGGCTGTCGCGCGCGCCATTGGCGGCCCTGGCCAGCGCCACCACTTCATCCAGCTTCTGTACAGCAAAGGCCAGCCAGCTCTTCAACTCCGCATCGAGTTTGGTCTCGCTTTCGAGATCGACCGGCACATGCAGCAGCGAACAACTGGGCGCCACCATCAACGCGCCACCGTGCAAGTCTCGCGCCCGCTCGATCAGCCGTTCGGCCTCCGGCAGCGCCGTCCTCCAGATATTGCGGCCATTGATCAGGCCCAGCGACAGAAGCCGGTCCGCCGGGATGACGCGGCAAACCTCATCCAGTTGTTCGGGCGCGCGCACCAGATCCACATGCACACCGGCGACCGGCAGCGCCGCAAGCGTGGCGAGATTGTCGCCCACCGTGCCGAAATAGCTGGCCAGCAGGAGCTTGACCGGCGCACAGGCGAGGTCGGCATAAGCCGCACGCAGGGCGGCGCGCGCCGCCTCGTCCAGATCGCTCACCAGCACCGGCTCGTCGAGCTGCACCCACTGCGCACCCGCCTTTGCCAGCGCCTCCAGCACCTGGCGATAGACCGGCAGAATGCGCGGCAGAAGCGCCCAGCGATCGCTTCCATCGCGCATCTTGGCCAGCGCCAGGAACGTCACCGGTCCGATCAGCACGGGCCGCGTCTCAACCCCCAGGAAACGCGCTTCGTTATATTCATCGACCGCCTTGGTGGTGGAGAGCGCGAACTCCATTCCGGCCCACAACTCCGGCACGATGAAGTGATAGTTGGTGTCGAACCATTTGGTCATCTCCATCGCCGGCGCCTCCGTCGTGCCGCGCGCCATGGCGAAATAGAGATCGAGCGGCACCAATCCATTCTTGTGGCCGAAGCGCGGCGGCACCGCGCCCAGCATGGCGATGGTGTCCAGCATCTGGTCGTAGAGGGAAAAGTCGTTGGAAGGAATGTGATCGATCCCCGCCTTGGCCTGCACGAACCAATGGCGGGCACGAAGCGCGCCGGCGGTGGTGCGCAGATCGTCGGCGCTGGCGGCGCCACTCCAATAGCATTCCAGCGCGGTCTTGAGTTCGCGGTGACTTCCAATGCGGGGAAAGCCGAGATTGGCGGAAAGGATCATGGCAGTGGCTCGTCAGGGACTTTGGTTGACAGCGCGCTCACGCCCGTTCCGCCCAGGAAACGCGCGCGCGCATGTCACCGCCTGATCAAGCGATCACTGCTCTTTGGGGAACCCACCGTTCCCGCGAGCAAAGACGTGACACCGATAGCAGGTCTCCTGGCTCGCGGGTCAGGGCTTCATGGGCCTGTCTTCCCGAACTTGCGTTCAGTGACGTGATGGCCTTTGAGGCTCGCCGCTTACAGTTGCGGGGGCAGCTCCGGCTTTCACCGGATTCCCTATTAATCCCTCTCGGGAACTATCTGGGGCGAGCAAAGCCCGAATGATTGGGATTGTCAATAAATATATAAAGACATTGTTATGTCTGCATATGTTTTTCGAAATTACCTCATCCAGTCAATGACTTATCCAACCCATCCATCAAGAGATTGGTGCCATGCTCGCGCGATCCCGCATCGTCATAGCCGTCGAGATAGTCGCCATATTCCGTCAGCACCAGTTTGGTACCCGCCCCGTCCGGCAGAATCTCGATGGTGGCCTGGGAGACGGAAATCTTCTTGCCGTCCAGATGCATCACATAGCTGTAGATGATGCGCCCTGCTTCACCGGCGTCCGGCGCCACGATATCACGATAGACGCAATCGAACACGTGAACGGTGCCACCTTCATGCCGGCCCTTCACCATCTCGCGGCCGCCCTCGCGGAAATCGAAAGCCTTCTCGATCAAGGTCCAGCCACCCCCGCCGGCAAACCATTTGGCTTTCGCCTCCGCCGTGGCGAAGGCGTCAAACACGCGCGCCGGCGCATGCTTCCAGTGTCGTGTGATGGTGAAGCTGGCGCGGACGACGGAACGCGGCATCAGATGTTCTCCTTCACATAGTGCAAACGAACGACGCCGTTATCGAACAGCTTGTGGCCGGCGAGCTTCAGCTTGGTCTTGTGCGCGCCTTTGAGATACGCAATGCCCGCGCCCAGCAGCATCGGATTCTGGAAGACCCAGAATTCGTCGATCGCATCCAGCTCCAGGAAGGCATGCACCAGACTGGGGCTGCCGAAGATCAGCAGGTCTTTTCCGTCCTGCTGCTTGTCGGCGAAAATCTCCTTCGCCTCGCGGCGCAGCTGCACATTGTTCCAGTCGCTGGACGCCATGCTGCGCGAGAAAGTCAGTTTGGGAATGTCTTCTACCCAGCGGGCGTGGCGCCCTTCGGGTGAATCCGGCTTGTCCAGAAACCTGGGCCAATAACTCTTCATCATGTCATGGACGTTGCGGCCATAGACGGCGGCGCCCGCGGTGTCGATCAGGTCGGTGGCGTCGGCGAGGATGGTGCTGTTCATGCTGATCCAGTCCATTTCGCCCTTGGGGCCGGCGCAAAAGCCGTCCAGCGATACATGCATCAGGGAAATCAGTTTCCTCACTTGCCGTCCTCCATGTTTGTCTCGTCGAGATACGCGCCCAGCCGGTCGAGATTGCGCTCCCACATCTGACGGCGCTCGCTGACCCACTTTTCCGCCTGGCTCAGCATCTGCGGCTCGATGCGGCAGGTTCTGACGCGCCCTGCCTTCTCGCTTTTCACCAGCCCGCAATCCTCCAGCACCTTCAGGTGCAGCATCACCGCGGGCAGCGACATGGGGAGCGGCTTTGCCAGTTCGCTGACCGTGGCCGAGCCCTGTGCCAGGCGCGCCACCATGGCGCGGCGGGCAGGATCGGACAGGGCGGCAAAGGTGCGGTCCAACTGATAGTTAAGCATATACTTAACTATCAAGATTCAGCCCGGCTCGTCAAGCCCTGCCTGGAAAGCAGCCCAGCCGTGATTACTTTTAAGATAGCAACTGGAGTATGTTGCGCTGCCGAATAGGATGACCCCGATGTCCGTCCAGACCCAGATAAAGCGTGTGACGGTTCCCGAGATCCGCGCCCACAAAGGCAATAAGCCGGTGGTGTGCCTCACCTGCTATCACGCCCATACCGCGCGGCTGCTCGACAATTATGTGGACCTGATGCTGGTGGGCGACAGTCTGGGCCAGGTGATGCATGGGCTGGAAACACCGTTGGGCGTGACGCTCGACATGATGATTACCCATGCCAAGGCGGTGATGCGCGGCTCCAAACGCGCACTGGTGGTGGTGGACCTGCCATTTGGCACGTACGAAGAAAGCCCCGCTGTCGCTTTCCGCAACGCCGTGCGCGTGCTGCAGGAAACCGGCGCCACCGCGGTCAAGCTGGAAGGCGGCACGCGCATGGCCGAAACCATCCATTACCTGAGCGAGCGCGGCGTGCCGGTGATGGCGCATATCGGATTGACCCCGCAACTGGTGAACATCAAGGGCGGTTTCCGCACCGTGGGCCGCAGCGAAGAGGAATGGCCGGCGTTGGAAGCGGATGCCCGCGCGGTATCGGACGCGGGCGCTTTTGCCGTGGTGCTGGAAGGCATGGCCGAACCGCTGGCCGCCCGCATCACCCGCCAGATTCCCATTCCCACTATCGGTATCGGCGCCTCGCCCGACTGCGACGGCCAGGTGCTGGTGCTGGAGGACATGCTGGGGCTGAACCCCAATCCGCCCAAATTCGTGCGCCAGTACGCCCAGATGGGACCGACCATCGAGGAGGCGGTCCGCGCCTATGCCGAGGATGTGCGCGAGCGGCGCTTCCCGGGGGTGGAAAATGTCTACCCCATGAAAAAAGCCCAGTAAAAGCCGGTTTCTGGGCCCTTTTCTTACCGACGGGCGCATTGCGCCCCCGGCGCGCATCGCGCGCCGATTTAATAGCCCCGCGCATTGCGCGGGGGGCCCGCGCGGGCTAATTAACGCACCCCTTCAATGGCTTCGGCTGCCGCCGGAGCGCGGGGGCCTGCCAAAGACCGCCAAAGGACTGGATTGCCGTGACCGATATTTTCCGCGAAGTCGAGGAAGACGTTCGCCGCGAACGGTTTGAGAAACTCTGGAAGGCCTATGGCAACTATGCCATCGCCGCCCTGGTGCTGCTTTTCGCCGGCATCGGCGCTTGGCAGCTGTGGGACCGCCACGAGCAGCAGGTGCGCGCCAAGGTTGCCGGTTCCTTCATCGCCGCCCAGCGCATCACCAACCCCCAGGCTGCGGCAACCGCCTTTGTCGATATCGCCCGCACCGCGCCCAAGGGCTATGCGACCGTGGCGCGCCTGGCGGAAGCGGGCGCGATGTTCGCCTCGGGTCAGACCGGCTCGGCCATCGACCTCTACAAGCAGATCGCCAAGGACGATAATGGTCCCATCGGCATGGTGGCGAGGCTGCGCGCCGCCTGGGCGCTGTCCGACACCGCCTCGCGCGCCGATCTCGCCGACCTGCTCAAGCCGCTCGACCAGCCGGGCAGCGCCTGGCGCGAGAATGCCGAGGAAGTGCTGGCCTATGCCGACTATCGCGCCATGGACACGAAGTCGGCGCTGGCGCGGTATACGTCGCTGTCCATTGACCCGCAGGCGCCCGATGCGCTGCGGCGCCGCGCCGAGGCGATGACCGCATACCTGAAGGGCGGCGGCGCCGTCACTTACGGCAGCGTGCCGGCCGATGCGCTACCCCCGCCGCCGGAGGCGGCAAATAATCAAAGTTCGCCTGCGGCGGGCGCTGCGCAGCCCGCGCCTGCTGCTCCCCCGGCTCCAGCGAAGAAATAAGATGAAGCCTTCGCGCAGTCTCCTGCTGGTGCTTGTCGCCGCGTCACTCGTCCTCGGCGGCTGCTCGGTCTTCAGTGAAATCGGCAGCTGGTTCGCTTCCAGCGGCAAGAAATCCAACCTGCGCGGCGTGCGCATTCCCGTGATGTCGGCGGAATCCGAACTGAAGGCGGACGCGACGCTCACCAACACGCCGGTGGTGCTGCCCCAGCCCTATCGCAACCCGGAATGGCCCGAGCCCGGCGGCTATGCCTCCAACGCCATGTACCACCTGGATGCGCCCGGCCGCCTGAAGAGGATCTGGGACCAGGATGCCGGCAAAGGCTCCGACACCGACTCGCTTCTCACCTCGTCGCCGGTCGTCGGCGGCGGCCTGATCTATGCCCTGGATTCGGAGGCCCATATCTGGGTGTTCCGCGCCGGCGACGGCCATCCCGTCTGGAACCGCCGGCTGGCGCCCAAGAACGGCACCGACATGCCCACCCTGTGGGGCCTTCTAGGCAAGGCCAACACGGTGGACCCGCCCCAAGGCATGGGCGGCGGCGTCGCCTATGACGACGGCAAGATCTTCGTCACCTCCGGCTTCGGCGTCGTGCATTGCATCGATGCGCGCACGGGACGCGAGATCTGGCAGAAGGACATGGGCATGCCGATCATCAATGCCCCGGTGGTCAATGGCGGACGCATCTTCGTCTCCACCCATGACAATCACTTTTATGCCCTGGCCGAAAATGACGGCCGCAATCTGTGGGACCAGCAGGGTATCTCCGAATCCCAGGGCATGCTCGCCTCCACCAGCGCGGCGGTCTCCGGCGAGACGGTGATCGCGCCCTATACGTCGGGTGAGATCTTCGCGCTTCGCGCCCAGAACGGTCAGGTCGGCTGGAGCGATGTACTGACGCGCTCCGGTCATGTCACCGCTCTGTCCCAGCTCGACGATATCGCCGGGCGTCCGGTGATCGACCGCGGCGTGGTCTATGCCATCAGCCAGTCGGGCGTGATGGCGGCCTTCAGCCTCAACACCGGCGAGCGGCTGTGGAGCCGCGACATTGGCGGCATCCAGACACCCTGGGCGGCCGGCGATTATGTCTATGTGCTGGACAATGCCGACCGGGTGATCTGCCTCTCCCGCAAGGAAGGCCGGGTGCGCTGGATCCACCAGCTGCCGCAATGGGAGGACCCCGATCACAAGGACGGCGCGCTGATCTGGGCCGGCCCGGTGCTGGTGTCCAACAGGCTGATCGTCACCTCGTCCAACGGCTATGCCGAGGCGATTTCGCCCTATGACGGGCGGCTGACGGGGCGGGTGGAGATTCCTTCCGGCACCACCATCGCGCCGGTGGTGGCCAACGGGATCATGTATCTCTACACCAACGAAGCTGAACTGGTGGCGCTGCGTTAAGGCGCTTTATTAATGGCCTACCGCTTCGCACCTTGAGGCCATGCCCTATGCCTTTGATCCTTGCTATCGTAGGCCGGCCCAATGTCGGCAAATCGCGGCTCTTTAACCGGCTCGCGGGGCGTAGCGCGGCCATCGTCCATGACACGCCGGGCGTGACCCGCGACCGCCAGGCGGTGGACGCGGTCTATGACGGTCTGAATCTGCGCCTGATCGATACCGCCGGCTTTGAAGACGCCCAGACCGGCTCGGTCGCCCACCGCATGACCAAACAGACGCTGGCGGCGATCGCTGAAGCCGAGGCCCTGCTGTTCGTGATCGATGCCCGGGACGGCATCACCGCCGGCGACCAGATGATCGCCCAGGCGCTGCGCAAATCGGGCAAACCGGTGATCCTGGCCGCCAACAAATGCGAGGGCCGCGTCACTCCGCCGGCGGAAGCCTGGGGCCTGGGCTTGGGCGACGCAATCGCCATCTCGGCTGAGCACAATCTGGGCATGGCGGAGCTGGTGGACGCGATCGCGCCGCTGGCGCCCAAAGCCGCGCTGCCGGAAGAAGACGAAGAAGAAGATTTCGAAGACGACGAAGAGATGGAAGGCGAAGCGCCGGTGGTTGCCTATCTCGACCGGCCGCTGCGGCTGGCGCTTGTGGGCCGGCCCAATGTCGGCAAGTCGTCGCTGTTCAATCAGTTGCTGGGTGAGGAACGTTCGCTGGTGGGTCCGGAAGCGGGCCTGACCCGCGACGCCATCACCGCGCCTTGGAAAGTTGGAGGGGGGAAAGCCGGCGAGCGCGACGTGCTACTGCATGACACCGCGGGCCTGCGCAAGAAAGCGCGGGTGGCGGGCGAAACGCTGGAGGAAATGTCGGTGGCTTCGACCCTGGAGGCCATCCGCTTCGCCGATTGCGTGATCGTGATGATCGACGCGGCAGCGCCGTTCGAAAAGCAGGACCTCACCATCGCCGACCTGATCGCGCGCGAAGGCCGCGCCATCGTCTTTGCCGCCAACAAGTGGGACCTGCTGGAGAACAAGGCGGGCGCGATTTCACGCCTGCGCGAGAAGCTCGACCGGCTGTTGCCGCAGGTGGCGGGCGCGCCGCTGGTCGCCACCTCGGCGCGCACCGGCGAAGGCATCGAGCGGCTGGAAGCGGCGATCTTCGAAGCCGACCGCGCCTGGAACACCCGCATCCCGACCTCGCCACTCAACCGTTTCCTGGCGGAGGCGCTGCAGCGTCACGCCACGCCCGCCATCTCGGGCCGTCGCGTGCGTATCCGCTACATGACCCAGCGCAAGGCGCGGCCCCCAAGCTTCACCCTGTTCGGCAACCAGCTCGACGCGCTGCCCGAGGCCTATCAGCGCTATCTGCAGAACGGCTTGCGCGAGACGTTTGGGCTGGCCGGCACGCCGATCCGTTTTTCCGTGCGCAATTCCAAGAATCCGTACGCGAACAAGAAGTGACACGCCGCCAAAGCGGCGTGTCATCCCCGGCGAGCGGCGACCAGCCGCGAGGGAAGGGGAACCAGGTGGATAGAATCTATCCAGTCTGTCCACCTGGGTCCCCTTCCCCTCGCGCCGCTCATCGCGGCGCTCGGCCGGGGATGACATCTATTTTTGAAAATTGATTATCGTCTCGTTGCGGTCGTAGGTCGGCGCCAGCATCTCGACCACCTTGTAGGCCATGTCTTCCGGCTTCACGAGATAGGCGGGGTCCTCGCCCGGCATGGCCTTCTGGCGCATCAATGTGCGCATCGGCCCCGGATTGATCAGATTGACCTTGATGTTGGAAGTCTCACATTCCACCGCATAGGTCAGCGCCAGGATCTCCAGCGCCGATTTCGACATGGCATAGGCGCCCCAATAGGCGATGTGCTTCCTCGCAGCCCCACTGGTGACAAACAGCACCCGCCCCGCATCGGACTGGCGCAGCAGCGGATCGAGCGAGCGGATCAGCCGCCAGTTGGCGGTCACATTGACCTCGACCACTTCCTGAAAAGTCTTGGGATCGAGATGTGTAAGCGGGGTGAGCTGCCCCAGCACGCCGGCATTGCCGAGCAACGCATCCAGCCGGCCCCAACGCTCATGGATCGAGGCGCCCAGCCGGTCGATGGCGTCGAAATCGCGCAGGTTCATCGGCACCAGGGTCGCGGTGCCGCCGATCTTCTGGATCTCGTCATCGGTCTCTTCCAGCCCGCCCACGGTGCGCGCAACCAAAATCACGTGCGCGCCGGCCTTGGCCAGCGCAATGGCCGAGCCGCGACCGATGCCACGCGAGGCACCAGTGACAAGCGCAATGCGCCCTTCGAGAGAAGGCTTTTCGCCAGGCTGCATGGGAATTTTCCTAGTGTCGTGGTTTCGAAGTTCGCCATGTCATTGATATCGGGCCCCGAGCGAACTTCGAAACCAAAACGACACTGGGATTCAATAATTTCCTAGCGTCCTTCGATTCCGAAATTCGCCCATAGCCCGATATGGAGATCATGCGAATTTCGGAATCGGGACGCTAGGCTACGTCCGCCAGCAGGGAAAGCTGCCGCGTGCCGCCGCTGATGTCGGTCAGGGCAATCGGGTAATCGCCGGTGAAGCAGGCATCGCAGAAGCCGGGCGCGGCCGCCACCCGTTCCGCCTTGCCCATGGCGCGATAAAGCCCGTTCATGGAGATGAAGGCCAGGCTGTCGGCGCCGATGAAGCGGCGCATCTGCTCCACGTCCATTTTGTGGGCCAAGAGGTCGTCGGTGTTGGGCGTATCCACGCCATAGAAACAGCTGTGGGTGGTGGGTGGCGATGAGACGCGGAAATGCACTTCGGCGGCGCCGGCATCGCGCACCATGGCAACGATCTTCTTGGAGGTGGTGCCGCGCACGATCGAGTCATCGACCAGAATCACGCGCTGACCCTTAAGCTTGGCGCGGTTGGGATTGTGCTTCAGCCGCACGCCCAGATGACGGATGGAATCCGACGGCTCGATGAAGGTGCGCCCCACATAATGATTGCGGATGATGCCCAGCTCGAAGGGAATCTTGGCGGCATTGGCGAAGCCCAGCGCGGCGGGAACGCCACTGTCGGGCACCGGGATCACCATGTCGGCCTCGGCAGGAGCTTCTTGCGCCAGAACCGCGCCGATATTCTTGCGCGCTTCATAGACATTGCGGCCCTCGAGCGTGGAGTCGGGCCGCGCGAAATAGATGTACTCGAACACGCAGAAACGGTGCTGCTGCGGCTTGAAGGGGAAATGGCTGGTGATGCCATTCTTGTCCACCACCACCATCTCGCCGGGCTCCACGTCGCGCACATATTCCGCGCCGATGATGTCGAGCGCACAGGTCTCGGACGCGAAGATCACCGCGCCGTCCAGCTTGCCCATCACCAGCGGGCGCACGCCATTGGGATCGCGCACGCCGATCAGCTTCTTGGAGGTCAGCGCCACCAGCGAATAGGCGCCTTCCACCTGGCAGAGCGCATCGACCAGCTTTTCCACGATGCGCGGCCGCGTGCTTCTCGCGGTGAGGTGCACGATGGTTTCGGTGTCGGAGGTGGACTGGAAGATCGCGCCCTGTCCCACCAGCTCCTGACGCAGCGTATGGGCATTGGTCAGGTTGCCGTTGTGGGCAATCGCCAGCCCGCCGCCTGCCAGATCGGCGAAGATCGGCTGGATGTTGGACGCCCTGGAGCCGCCCGCGGTGGAATAGCGGTTGTGGCCGATGGCGAAACGGCCCTTGAGGTTCTTGGCGGCGTTGGAATTTCTGCCAAAGGCGTCACCCACCAGGCCCATGTGACGTTCGGCGATGAAATGGCCGTCATGATAGGTGACGATGCCCGCCGCTTCCTGGCCGCGATGCTGCAGCGAATGCAACCCGAGCACGACCAGCGCGCCGGCATCGACATGGCCGAAAACGCCAAACACGCCGCACTCCTCGTGCAGCGTGTCCCCATCTTCAAGGGATAAGTCCCAAATCCTGTCGCCTTGGCCGGTCATCGACTGTTCCCGCCGGACTTCACGAGGTTGTCTAGCGCCTCGCGGTCACTGGCGCCATAGGATTTCGTCACTCTGGCAGCGGTCCTGTGTTGCGCCGCTGTATTGGCCGGTTTTGGCACGGATTTCGGAACAGTGTTCGCCGCCTCATTCCTGCGGATCAGGTCTGCCATGGGGTCATGGCTGGCGGCGGGCGGCGGCGCCTGGCGCACCTCTTCGTCATGCTTGGGGATATAGGTGTAGTCGCGGGGATGGTCGGGAACCACCGACAACAGCACATCGGCAGTCGATTGTACGACCGGCAAAAGGCGGGCTTCGGTCAGCCAGTGGGGCTGGTTGCGGATGGGCACGAAATAGGTGAACGCCAGATAGGCCAAACCCACGATCACCAGCCCGCGCACAATGCCGAAGGCCACGCCGGCGGCGCGGTCGAGCGGCCCGATGGGGGAATTTTTCACGCTCTCGCTGAACCGGGCCGTCATAAAGGCGAGCGGAATGAATACCGCCAGGAATGCCCCCGCATAAGCCAGAAGCGAAGCAAGCCAGCCCTGGCTGACCATGCTGTGCATCATGGGAATCAGATAGGGCCCAAAATAGAGGCAGGCGAAGGCCGCGCTCACCCAGGCGAAAATCGTCAGCGTTTCCCACAGGAAACCGCGCCATGCGGCATAGCCTGCCGACACCACGACGATCAGCACGATCAGGCAGTCGATAAAGGTGACCGAAAGGTTCATGAGGGCCGACTCATGTATCGAGTCTAGCACTAGTTGATTGTTTTCTCGCGCAACCTACGCAAAAGCGGCCGCTCATCGGGCAGCCGCTTTGCTTGCCTGCGCTCGGGAGGGCTGAGGCTCAGGCGCGAATCTCAACAGGTCGGCGACGCTGGCAATCTCTGTTAACGCCATGCCGGGGACCTCCGCACGGGTTCCGGCCGGCACAAAAGCGGTCTTGAAGCCCAGCTTGGTGGCTTCCTTGAGGCGGGCATCGGCCTGCGGCACCGGGCGGATGTCGCCCGACAGACTGATCTCACCAAAGAATACTGAGTCGCGCGGCAAGGGTTCTCCACCAAAAGACGAAACCAGGGCGGCGGCGGCAGCCAGATCGGCCGCGGGTTCGGCGATCTTCAGACCACCAGCAACATTCAAGTAGACATCGCTGGCCCCGATTCCAACCCCGGCCCGGGCGTCCAACACCGCCAGGATCATGGCCAGCCGGCCGGTATCCCAGCCCACCACGGCACGGCGCGGCGTGCCATAGCTGGTGGGCGAGACCAATGCCTGGATCTCGCAGAGCAAGGGCCGTGTGCCTTCCAGCCCCGCAAACACCGCGGTGCCGGGCGAAGCCTGCTTGCGGTCGCCCAGGAACAGCGCCGACGGATTGGCGACCTCGGCCAGCCCCTTGCCGGTCATCTCGAACACACCGATCTCGTCGGTGGCGCCGAAGCGGTTCTTGACCGCGCGCAGCACGCGGAAGTGATGGCCGCGCTCGCCCTCGAAATAGAGCACCGCATCGACCAGATGCTCGACCGCCTTGGGGCCGGCGATCTGGCCGTCTTTCGTCACATGCCCGACCAAAAGCAGCGCCGCGCCTGACGATTTGGCATAGCGCACCAGATCGAAAGACGCGGTGCGCACCTGGGCGATTGTTCCCGGCGCGGCATCCAACGCGCTGGTCCAAAGCGTCTGGATGGAATCGATCGCGACAATCGCCGGCGGCTTGCCGGATTCCAAGGTCGCCAGAATGTCTTCCACATTGGTGGCGGCGCCCAACATCAAGGGCGCTTCGGACAATCCCATGCGGGACGCGCGCATGCGCACCTGCGCCATCGCCTCTTCGCCGGAGATGTAAATGGCATGACCGCCATTCTGAGCATACTTGCCCAGGGCCTGCAGGATGATGGTGGACTTGCCGATGCCCGGATCGCCGCCCACCAGAAGGGCCGAGCCCGGCACCAGACCGCCGCCGGTGACGCGGTCGAATTCGGCGATGCCGGTGGGACGGCGCTGGGGCGGCGCGTCCTCGGTCTTCAGGTCTTCCAGCGTGATCCGGCGGCCCTTGACCCGGCGCGCCGCGCCTGAGCCCAGCGGCGGAGCGATGCCTTCCTCGGTGATGGTGTTCCAGCCGCCGCAGGATTCACACTTGCCCGACCACTTCGCCGTGACGGCGCCGCAGGACTGGCAGACATAGGAAGTGGAAGATTTGGCCATGATTCTTGTATATATCACGGGCGTCAAGGCCAGTCAGGAAATGGGTCAGGACTGCGAATTTTGCGGCTTGCTAATGATGTCCGCATCTAAGCTGTCCGAAATATCTGCGACAGCACCTTCCGAAGCATTTTCGGCAACAACGTCATCGGAAACTTCTGCTTTCGTATCGGCTTTCGCGCGTTCCTTCGCTGCACTCTTCGCCTCATTTCGCGCCCTGATGGCCTTGAGATCGCTTTCAAATTGATTGACCGCGATCTCAAATACTTGTTGGAGATAACTCCAGCGCGCCCTGGGGTTCCGAGAAGTAGGTCCTATTGGCTTAACGCTCGGCCACGTCTCCGCGAGCTGCTTGAGATGGTGACGAGCGTTGCTGATATAATAGCTGAAGGACCACGCTCTTGCCGTACGATCCTGCGGATAATTAATCGCATTATCAACGATCATTTTCTCCAAAAAAATGTCAGCGTGTTCTAATCCGTCTTGATTCTTTTTATCCGCTAGGAATGCTGCGCGCCAAAGTGAAAAGGCAACAGCAACGAGCTTTTGAGCAATTAATGCCGGTCGACTTGATTTTATTTCTGTCGAATAAGATCGAAAAAGCGAAAGAAGCTTCAGCGACGCCTTTTGGTTTTTTGCTCTACTTTCCACCAGCCAAGTTAGATGTTCTATATCCAACTGATCATCGATAGCCATAATCGACCTCTTGGCGAAAAATTGATTTCTTGGAACAATTCGACTGGCTACGCTTTGACCGCCATCTTGATCGGTCCCTCAGCTCGCCCATGGATGAACTGCTCCACATACGGATTGCCACTGTGATCGATCTCGCCGGTGGGACCGGCCCAGATGATCTTGCCGCCATAAAGCATGGCGATCTTGTCGGAAATCTTGCGCGCCGAAACCATGTCATGGGTGATGGAAAGCGCGGTCGCGCCCACCGTCTTGACCGTGGAGATCACCAGGTCGTTGATGATGTCGGCCATGATGGGGTCAAGGCCGGTGGTGGGCTCGTCGAAGAAGATGATCTCGGGATCGGCGGCGATGGCGCGGGCCAGGCCCACGCGCTTCTGCATGCCACCCGAAAGCTCCGACGGTGAGAGAAACGCCACATCCTCACCCAGCCCCACCTTGGCGAGCTTCTGGATGGCGATGTCGCGGGCTTTCGCGCGGGGCACGCCGTGACCTTGAATAAGTCCGAAAGCGACATTCTCCCAGACTGGCAGACTGTCGAACAAGGCCGCGCCCTGGAACAGCATGCCGAACTTCTTCATCACCCGGTCGCGGGCCGAACCATTGATGTGGGTGATGTCCTCGCCATCCACCAGGATGGTGCCTTCATCGGGGCGGATGATGCCCAGGATCGACTTGATGGTCACCGACTTGCCGGTGCCCGAGCCGCCGATGATCACCACCGAGGACTGCTTCTCGATGGTGAGGTCCACACCGTCCAGCACCACCTTTGGGCCGAAGCGCTTCTTGACGCCGATGAGCTGAATTTTTGCGGTCATTTGTGGAACAGCAGTGCCGTCAGCACATAGTCGGCGGCCAGGATAAGGATCGAGGAGCTCACTACCGCATTGGTGGTGGCGGTGCCCACGCCCTGCGCGCCGCCCTTGGAATTGAAGCCGTTGTAGCAACCCATCAGCGCGACGATGAAGCCGAACACCGCCGCCTTGATCAAGCCGGAGGTGATGTCGTCGTGATGGGCGAAATCCACCGTGTTCTTCAGATAGGTATAGCCGGTGAAGTTGAGGCTATAGACCGACACGGCATAGCCGCCCAGGACGCCGATGGAATCGCCGATCGCGGTCAGGATGGGCATGGAGATCACCGCCGCCACGATGCGCGGCACCACCAGATATTTGATGGGATTGGTGGCCAGCGTGGTCAGCGCATCGATCTGCTCGGTCACCTTCATGGTGCCGATCTCCGCGGCGATAGCCGCGCCGACGCGGCCGGCGATCATCAGGCCCGCGATCACGGGCCCCAGCTCGCGCGTGACGGCCAGCACCACGACCTGGGGCACGATGGACTCCGCGCCGAAGCGGTTGCCGCCCAGATAGATCTGCAACGCCAGGACCCCGCCGGTGAAGAAGGCGGTCAGGCCCACCACCGGCAACGAGAAGTAACCGATGCGCATGATCTGGCTCAGCATCTGGCGGGTATAGAAGGGCAGAGACACGACGCCGGCCAGGGCGCGCCCGGTGAAGAGCGCGAGCCGGCCGATATGGGCCAGCACCGTCAGGACGGCGCGGCCGATGCTTGCGAAAAAATTCATTGCCCCTCGTAATATCTCGGCACCCGGCGCAACCGGGTGAGGATTTCGTATTCGTTGGTGCCCGCCATGGCGGCAACCTCGCCCAGTGTGATCCGGTCGCCCAGCAGTTCGGCCTCATCGCCGACATGCGGGATTTCGGGCAGGTCGGTCACGTCCAGAATCGTCGTGTCCATGGAAATGCGTCCCGCCACCGGCACGCGCATACCGTTCAGGATCGCAACGCCCTTGCTGGACAAGGAGCGCGGCAAACCATCGGCATAGCCAAGCGCTACGGTTGCAAGCACGGTGGGCCTTCTGGCGCGGAACGTGGCTCCGTAGCCAACGCACTCGCCCGAGTCAATTCGGCGCAGCTGCAGCACCCGGCCGGTCAGAACCGCCGCGGTCTGCATCAGATTGGGCGTGGCCCCGCCTTGATGCGCGCTTTGGCCGCCTTCGCGGGCCTGCGGATTGGCGCCGTAAAGCGCGATGCCGGGCCTCACCAGATCGAAATGATATTCCGTGCCCAGCATGGCGCCATGGCTCGCGGCGAGGCTCGCGGGCGCCGGTGGCAGCATGGCCAGCGCCTGGCGGAAACGCGACAGCTGTTCGGCATTGAGCGGGTTTGCGGGATCATCGCTGCAGGCCAGATGGCTCATCACCAGCACCAGATTGATGCCGCAAAGGCGCTTGGCCTTTTGCGCCGACAGCACCGCCAGCTCGTCGCCCGGCAGCCCCAGCCGGTTCATGCCGGTATCGACATGGATTACCGCATCCAGCGCATTGCGGCCGACGCCGGCCGCGGCCGACCAGGCGGCGATCTCGCTCAGGCTGTTCAGCACCGGCGTCAGGGAAAAGCTGATCAGCGCGGGCACCGCGTCGGGGCTTGCGCCATCCAGCACGAAAATGCGCGCGCGCGGAAGAAGCCCACGCAAGGCGACCCCCTCTTCCAGGCGCGCGACAAAGAAACTGTCGCAGCCGACCTCGGCCAGCGCCGGCGCCACGCCGCTCGCGCCCAGGCCATAGGCGTCGGCTTTCACCACCGCAGCCACCGCGGTCGGCCCCGCCAGCCGGCGATAGGTGCGGTAATTGCCGGCAATCGCCGGCAACCGCACGGTCAGGCGCGCCGCCTCGAAATCGGGAATGGCTTCGTTCATGGCGGCAAGATGACGGGGTTGGGGCCTTGCGTCCATCGAAGACCGATCAGTTCTGGCCAGTGGCGTCACGCATGCCGGGCGTGACATGCTGCAGACATGGCGTGTTCAACATGATCGGGCAACCGCCCGGCCCCGAGGTGATGCCCTTCTGAAGATCGGACTGCACGCGGTCCGCGCCGCTGTTGACACTGAACTGCGTGTCGGGCGCGTCGGGCAGCCTGGGCAGTACACTGCGCGGCACCATCACCAGCGAACCATTGGGCAGTTTGACCGCGCGCCAGGGATAGAGGCCGCAGCGCGCACGCTCCGCGCTGCTCAGATGCTCCCAGCTGCCGGCGCTGCAGGCGAGCTCGCGCCCGACCGCGCCCAATATGTCGGTCGGCGGACCCGGCGTGCCGGCCTTTTCGTGCTGCTGGTCGGGCTGGATCGGCGGCGGCTTGGGAATGACGATCGGCGCGGATTCGATACGCGGCGGCGCGATCACCAGCGGCTGCGGATTGATCGGCTTGCGGTCGGGCTGGTTGTTGCCGGGCAAGGGCAAGGTGAGAAAGGTCTCCACGATCGGCTTGGAGCGCATGTCGAAGGGATGCACCGCGAAGACGAAGAAGAAAAAGAACAGAACATGCAGCGCCGCCGCCAGCACCGTGGAGGTGGTGCGCGACACCGCCTCGCGGCGGCGCTCCGCTGCACCCTCGGGAGTCGCTCCGGGACGCAGAAACGGGTGCGTCAGGACATTCTCGCTCGCCAAAACCCTAAATCCGTCAGATCAGAAACGCTTTCCCGCTGCCCCAACATATAGAAGCGGTGGGCGGCGCAAAACAGTCCCGGATTGGCGGAAAACCGGCAAAAATGCTAACGCCGCTGTCATGCGTGCATACCTGATCAACCTTGAACGGCGGAAAGACCGGCTTGCCGCCATGAATGCACAGGCTGCCACGCTGGGCCTGGGCCTGGAACGGGTCACCGCGCTGGATGCGGGAACCGCTGACCCAGTCTCGGTTAACCTTTGGTTCGCCATGGGCGGACCCCTGGGCGAGATCCCGGCAGGCGACAAGGCCTGCCTTCTGTCGCACCGCTTGGCCTGGGATCAATTTGTTGCCAGCGGCGACGCCCATGCCGTCTTCCTGGAGGACGATGTGCGGCTGTCGAAGATCGCGGGACCGCTGCTGAAGTCGGATGCCTGGATTCCGGCGGACGTTCCGGTCGTGAAGCTGGAGCATTATGGGCCGCCAGGACAGCGCGTGCTGCTCGCGGACATGCATGCAGTTGGCGAGGATTTCAGGATCGGCCGGATGCTGTCACGCCACACCGGCGGCGCCGCCTATATCCTGTCGCGTCCGGCGGCGCAGATGCTGCTCAAGGAACAGCGCTTCGACCTGCCGGTGGATCATCTTCTGTTCAATCCCAACAATTCCAAACTGTTCGCGCGGCTGAAGCCCTGGCAGCTGTCGCCGGCGATCGCGCGCCAGCAGGAATTCGTGGGCGAGAAATCCGACATCGAACAGACCCGCAAAAACCTGCGCAGCTTTGGCGCGACCTATGTCCGGCGCGAACTGGTGCGTTTTGGCTATGACCTGAAACTGATCCCGCGCCAGGTCGCCGCGCTTTTTGCCGGCGCGAAATTCGTGGCGATGAAGACCGCGCCCTGACTGTCATTCCCGGCGAGGCGCGCGCACGGCGCGCCGAGGGAAGGGAACCCAGGTGCGCCGGGTCAGCGCGCCGATTGATCTTCCGCCAGGTTGCTGAAGCGGGTGAAGCTGCCCTCGAACACCAGATCGATGGCGCGGGTGGCGCCGTGGCGGTGTTTTTCCACCAGCACCTCGGCGCGGTTGGTGGCGCGGTCGAGCTTTTCCATCCATTTGGCATGCTCGGCGCTGCCGGGCTCGGGCTCGCGCGACTTCAGGTAATATTCCTCGCGATAGACGAACATCACCACGTCAGCGTCCTGTTCGATGGAGCCGGATTCGCGCAGGTCCGACAGCACCGGCCGCTTGTCGTCGCGGGCATCGACGCCGCGCGACAGCTGCGACAGCGCCAGGACGGGAATGTTGAGTTCCTTGGCCAGCGTCTTGAGACCCTTGGTGACTTCGGTGATTTCCTGCACCCGGTTGTCGTGGCGGCGCGAGGGCTCGACCAGTTGCAGATAGTCGATGATGATCAGCCCGATATTCTTTTCGCGCTTCAGCCGCCTTGCCCGCGCCGCGATCTGGGCGATGGAGATGCCGCCGGTATCGTCGATGTAAAGCGGCAGGTTGGACAGGTCCTGCATGGCGAGAACGAATTTCTCCCACTCGCTCTCATTGAACTTGCCGTTCCGGATCTTCCACACTTCGAGCTCGGACTGTTCCGACAGGATACGGCCGGAGAGCTGCTGCGCCGCCATTTCCAGCGAGAAGAACAGGACGGGCGCGCCGCGGGGATATTCCGCGCCCGATTCCAGGTCCTGCAGATAGGCCTTGGCGCAATGAAAAGCCATGTTGGTGCCCAGGGCCGTCTTGCCCATGCCCGGGCGCCCGGCAAGGATCAGCAGGTCCGACGGCTGAAGACCGCCCAAAAGATTGTCGATGTCGGTGAAGCCCGAAGTCACGCCGGAAATGCGGCCGCCGCGGGCGATGGCGCGCTCGGCGATCTCCACCGTACGCCGCAGCGCCTCGTGGAAATCCATGGCGCCTTCGCCGTATTTGGTGGTCTCGGCCACCGCATAGAGCGCTTTTTCCGCCTCCTGGATCTGCTCCCGGGAGGTCTTTTCGGTCGGAGCGTCATAGGCGGTGTTGACGATATCCTCGCCGATGCGGATCAGGCTGCGCCGGATCGCCAGATCGCTCAGGATGTCGGTATAGTCCTTGACGTTGGGGATGGCGGGAGCCGCGGCACGCAGCGCATCGAAATAGGCCTGGCCGCCGGTCTCGATCACGCCGGGATCGGCCTTCATGTTGGCGTGCAGGGTCAGCGGCGTGACCACGACGCCGCCCCGCTCGATCATCTGCGACATGGTCGCGAAGATGCGGCCGTGCAGCGGATCGTAGAACTGCTCCGGCTTGATCAGCGCGCTGGCGCGTTCCATCGCCCGATTGTCGACGAGGATCGCGCCAAGCAATGCCTGCTCGACGTCGATATCGTACGGGACGTGACGATACGCTTCCTGTTCCATCAATTTTTCAACGCTACGGACCACACCGGCGCTCCCAGCGGGGCAAGCAATCAACCGTCCGGCGCGGGGCGGTTCAAGCGGCTTGAACATCCGTTCACAGGCACGACTCGGCCGCGCGGTTTCAAGTCTACACCTTGTGGGGCGGTGATGGTGTCACACTATCAGGCGGCGAGGCATTTCCCTGCGTCAGCTTGGGACGCGTCTGCCAGCGAAACCGCGCAACGCCTCGCCGTCCCGCTTTAACGCGCGGGGCCGACCCAACGGCCGAAATCCGTCTCCCGGAATGCGGGCAGCTGCTCGGCCCGGGCCGAAAGGACCGAGAGCTTCGGGAAATCGTCCGCCCGCACCAGGTCGGCGGCCACATGCTGGGTAAAGCGCCAGGCGACCGCGGACGTGATCTGCGGCTGCATCAGCTCCTCGCCGGTGAACCAGTCGGGTGAGGCTTCCTGTTCCAGCGCACGATAAGCCGCGAGAAGCTGGCCGGTAACCCTGTCGAGCCAGGGCTGGTGCTGTCTTTCTTCCGGCCTGAGCTTGCACTCATAAACGATGGAGACGCTCTTCTCGCAAGCCGCCAGTCCAAGCCCCACCAAGCGCAGCGCCTTTTCGTGATGGGCACGGTCTGCTGGCATCAGCCGGTGCGGCGCGACTTCGGCGATATGCTCCAGGATCAGGCTGGATTCCATCAGCACGACGCCGTCATCGGTGATCAGGGTTGGCGCCTTCACCACCGGATTGATCGCGGCGAATCTGTCGAAATCCCGGAACACCGACACCTGGTCCAGGTCGAACGGCAATCCCAGCACCTTCAGCGACACCGCCACACGCCGCACATAGGGCGAATCCAGCATTCCGATCAGTTGCATGAGCCTGTTCCCCTCAAAGCCGCACAAGACGGTCGCAGGACGGCGCCGGCTTTGTCCATGCCCCGCGCCGCATGGCCGGCCCGCACTCAAAGCCGGGCGATGATGCCCTGGGCGGCGGCCGGATTCTTTTCCTTGGCGCCGCTGATCACGAACAGGAACACGTCGCGCTTTTTCTTTGGCGCGGGCGGCGCCAGCAGCATGGAAGCCTTTGGCGACTGCCCCTTCTCCCAGTCCCTGGCGCGCTCCGCCCAGGTCTTGAGCTGGCTCGCGGCATAGCCCAGCTTTTCCTGCGCGCTGGTGCCCATGATGCGGGCATAAACGAAATCCGTGGTCACATCCGCGATCAGGGGAAATTCGCTGTCGGCGGCGAAGACGATAGCCACATCATGCTTGCGGCAAAGCGCGATAAAAGCCTCATCCTTGAAACTGTCGTGACGCACCTCCACCGCATGGCGGATCGCCTGGCCGCCGACCTTCCTCGGCAGGAGTTTGAGAAAGGCCTCGAAATCGCCGGCGTCGAACTTCTTGGTCGCCATGAACTGCCAGTTCACCGGCCCCAGCTTTTCCTTCAGTTCGGTGACGCCGCTGTCGAAGAATTTCCGAATGGAGTCACCGGCTTCCGCCAGCACCCGCCGATTGGTGGCGAAGCGCGGCCCCTTGAGGGCGAAGACAAAGCCGTCCGGGGTTTCGGCCCGCCACTTGCGGAAGCTTTCCGGCTTTTGCGAGCCGTAATAGGTGCCGTTGACCTCGATGGCGGTCAGATGCGAGCTGGCATATTCCAGCTCGCGCTTCTGCGGGAGACCAGCCGGATAGAAGGTCTCTCGCCAGGGTTCATAGACCCAGCCACCGATGCCGACATAAATGCTCATGCGAGTATCAACGCATGGGGCACCCGATCATGCAACCGCTCCACTTGTCATCTCCGGCGAGGCGCGCGATGGCGCAACTTCCCCACTGTCATTCCCGGCGAATGCGAACGACAGCGAGCATGAGGGAGTTCGTAGCGCCAGCGTACGAACGACCCAGGTAGCCGCCACCGTGACGGTATCAACCACCTGGGTCCCCTTCCCTTCGCGAAGCTAACGCTTCGCTCAGCCGGGGATGACAGACGGGCTCACATCAACCCTTTTGAGGCCCAACGAAAGCCCACTGCACCCCGAAAGCGTCTTTCGCCTGGGCATAGCGGTCGCCCCAGAACATATCCTGCGGCGGCATGTTGCCGGTCATGCCGGCATCCACCGCCCGCTGCCAGGCCGCATCCACATCTTTCACCGGCAGCATCAGGGAAAAACCCGCTGCTGGAATATAGCCGCAGCCATGCTCCGGATAGGCGTCGCTCAACATCAGCGAAGCGCCATTGATGTGCAGGTGCACGTGCATGGTGCGGCCTTTGTCGTCGGGTGGCTGCACGAACGCTTCCGTGGCCCCGAAAGCCTTTTTGTAGAGTTCTCCCGCCTTCATCGCGCCCTCGACGCAGAGATAGGCGATAATCCCGCTCTTGATGATATCGGGGGGCGCGGCCTTAGCGGGCGCCTCTTTCACAAGCGTGTCAGTCATAAGAACCTCCTTTGGCTTCGGTTTTCCAAGGACGCCCGTTCGTGCCGCCAGCCGACACGGTATCGAAAATTTATCCCGCAGTCTGCATCAGCCGGTCGAGATGCCTGCGGATATGGACGGCTTCGGCCGGGGTATTGGCCAGCGCGATGGCGCGGTCGAAATCGGCGCGGGCTTCCTTGTTGCGTCCCAGTTGCAGTAGGAAATGCCCGCGTGCCGCGAAAAAATGAAAATAGCCGCCCAACCTCTGTTCCAGCGGCGCGATCAGTTCCAGCGCGGCTTCAGGGCCATGCAGCCTGGCCACCGCCACGGCGCGGTTCAGTGTGACGACCGGCGAAGGCTGCATCCGTTCCAGCGCCAGATAAAGCCCCTCGATCCCGGCCCAGTCGGTTTCAGCAGCGGACCGGGCCCGGGCATGGGTGGCAGCGATGGCCGCCTGGACTTGATAGGGACCGGGGCGGTTGTGGCGCATCGCCTTGTCGAGCAAAGCCAGGCCCTCACTGACCAGTTTCTGATCCCACAGCGAACGGTCCTGATCTTCCAGCAGGACGGCCTCGCCCAGGATGTCGAAACGCGCCGGCAGGCGCGACTGCTGCAACAGCATCAGGGCGGCCAGGGCCATGATCTCCGGCTCGCTCTGGAACAGGCGCAGCAGGAGCCGCGCCAGCCGGATCGCCTCGTCACACAAGGGCGCGCGGCTCGCGTCATTGCCGGCGCTGTAGCCCTCGTTGAACAACAGATAGATCATCGCCGCCACCGCGGCGAGACGCTCCGCCCGCTCCGCCGCGCCCGGCGTCTCGAAGGGAATCTCCGCCCCCTCTTTGCTTCTCTGGGCGATGCGCTGCTTGGCGCGGGTGATGCGCTGCTCCATCGCCACCTCGCTGACCAGGAAGGCGCGCGCGATCTGCGCCACGCTCAGCCCCGAGACGATGCGCAGGGCCAGCGCGATCTGCTGGCTGGGCTGCAAGTCCGGATGGCAGCAGATGAACAACAGGCGCAGCACGTCGTCGCGGTAATGCGAGCCGTCCAGCCGCTCTGCCAATTCGCTTTCCGCATCGCCCAGATCGGAAATCTGCTCGTCCGGCGGCAATTCGGTGGTGCGGCTTTGCTTGCGCACGCCGTCCAGCGCCGCATTGCGCCCCACCAGGATCAGCCAGGCGGCGGGATCGCGCGGCGGGCCTTTCTCGGGCCAGCTTTTCAGGGCGCGCAGGCAGGCGTCCTGAAAGGCTTCCTCCGCCCGGTCCATGTCACGGAAATAGCGCAAAAGCGCGCCCACGGCCTGCGGCCTCGCCGCGGTCAGGGCGCCATGGATCCAGGCCAAATCGGTCATGGAATGCTCGTCAATAGGCTTTGATCACTTCCCTGGGCGCGTTGGGACGCGCATCGGGCACATAAAGCGCGATGGGGCGCACCTCATACGTGCTGGTGGGGTTGGCAGCGGACAATTGTTTGGCAACGTCCAGCGCGGCCTCCAGATTTTCCACATCGATCACATAGAAGCCCAGCAATTGTTCCTTGGTTTCGGCAAAGGGGCCGTCGATCACCAGCCCGGGTCCGCGCAGGGTGGTTGCGGCGGTGGTGGGCAGAAGGCGCAAGGAAGTCCCGAGTTTTCCTTCCTTCACCAGCTTCTCATGCACCACCGACAGCCGGCCCATCACCGCATCGTCTTCCTCCTTGGTCCAGGACCAGACGACGTCTTCCTTGTTGTAGCAAAGCAGGGTGTAGAGCATGAGCGTTCCTTTGACTTCTTTTTAAGACGAAGGAGTATGGCCCGGTCCGACAGGACCCGTAAAAAATAAAATCGGCATGGCTTTGTCGGGATGTTCCAGGCGGGGGCGTCCTTGGGCCAGACCTTGAACCTATTGGAGAAAATCATGACCCAAGCGGCACACGAAATGTCATTGACCCGTCTTCTGGACGCCCCTGCCGACAAGCTGTTCCGCTGCTGGACCACACCCGAACTGATCAGACAGTGGTTCGCGCCCAAGCCCTACACCACCCCGGTCGCGGAGGTGGAGCTCAAGGTGGGCGGGCGCAACAATATCGTGATGAAGAGCCCGGAAGGCCAGGAGATCCCCTGCCCCGGCACCTATCTGGAGCTCGTGCCGAACCGCAAGATCGTCTTCACCGACGCCTTCACCGGTGAGTGGAGCCCGCGCGAAGGCGCGCCCTTCATGGTGGCGATCGTCACCTTCGAGCCGGAAGGCAACAAGACCCGCTACACCGCAACCGTGCGTCACTGGACGGAAGAGGCTCGTGCCCAGCATGAGCAGATGGGCTTCCACCAGGGTTGGGGCCTGTGTGCCGACCAGCTTGAAACCCTCGCCAAGACGATCTGAAGGAGAGCGATCATGACGATCAAGAGCATCACCCCCTTCCTGTGGTTCGACAGCTGCGCCGAAGAGGCCGCGAATTTCTATGTCTCGCTGTTTCCCGATTCCCGCATCACCCATGTCTCGCGCTATGGCGATACGGGGCCCGGACCCAAGGGCAGCGTGATGGTGGTGGCGTTCGAACTGAGCGGACGTCCCTTCCTGGCGCTCAATGGCGGGCCCCATCAGAAGCTCAGCGAAGCGTTTTCGCTGATGGTGGAATGCACCGAACAAGCCGACATCGACCGGCTGTGGGACGCCCTGACCGACAAGCCCAATGTCTGCGGCTGGACCAAGGACAAGTTCGGCCTTTCCTGGCAGATCGGTTATGCCGGACTGGCCGACACCTTGACCGGACCCAAGGCCGACAAGGTCATGGCCGCGGTCATGAAAATGACCAAGATCGACATTCAGGCGCTGAAGGATGCCGCCGCGTCATGAGCAATGCGCGCTAGTGTCCTTCGATTCCGAAACTCGCCAGAGCCCGACATGGAAATCATGCGAATTTCGGAATCGGGACACTAGCCGAACAACGTCTGGTAATGCTCGGGCTTGAAGCCGACGGTGAGCTTGCCTTTCGCGTCCAGCACCGGCCGCTTGATCATCGAGGGCTGGGCCAGCATCAGGGCAACGGCCTTCTTCTCGGTGAGATTTTCCTTGTCGGCATCGGGCAGCTTCTTGAAGGTGGTGCCGGCGCGGTTGAGCAGCACCTCCCAGCCCACTTTCTTGGCCCACCCTTCCAGGGTCGGCTTGTCGATCCCGGCCGCTTTGTAGTCATGGAAGTCGTAATCGACCTTGTGGCTCTCCAGCCAGGTACGAGCCTTTTTCATCGTGTCACAGTTCTTGATGCCGTAGATGATGGTCATGACGATGCCTTCCGTTTCAAACGGAGAATATGGGAGGCCGGCCACACGCGAAAGCCGCTAGTCTTGCGGCCCATGACCGGATTGAAACAGGACTGGGCGCGCATCGCCTGCGAATTGGATGAACAGGGCTGGGCCATCCTGCCCGGTCTTATGGCTGACGCCGGCTGCGATGCCACCGCAAAACTTTATGATCGGGACGACCGCTTCCGCAGCCGGGTGGTGATGGCGCGCCACGGTTTCGGCAAAGGCGAATATCGCTATTTCGCCTATCCCCTGCCCCAGGCGGTCGAGAGCTTGCGCAGCGCGCTTTATCCGCATCTGGCAGGGATCGCCAACGGCTGGCAGGAACGACTGGGCCAGCAGACGCGCTTCCCGCACGATCACGCCTGCTATCTCGATCACTGCCATGCGAGCGGCCAGACGCGGCCCACCCCGCTTCTGCTGCGCTACGGTCCGGGCGACTTTAACTGCCTGCACCAGGATCTTTACGGCGTGGAGGTCTTTCCGCTGCAAGTGGCTGTGCTGTTGTCGCAGCCGGATGAGGATTTCACCGGCGGGGAATTCGTACTGACCGAACAGCGGCCGCGGCAACAGTCACGGGTGATGGTGGTGCCGCTCAAGAAAGGCGATGGCGTGGTGTTCGCGGTCAACAACCGGCCGGTGAAGGGCACGCGCGGCGACTATCAGGTCAAGATGCGCCATGGCGTCAGCCGGCTTTTGACCGGCCGGCGCCATGTGCTGGGCATCATCTTTCACGACGCGGCGTGATCAGCGCCCGGTGACCTCGACCTGTGCCGGTTCGTTGGGCGACAGCCAGCGATAGACAAAGCCAGCGACAACCGCGCCCGCGATCGGCGCCACCCAGAACAGCCACAACTGCTCCAGCGCCCAGCCACCCGCGAACAGGGCCGGCCCCGTCGAACGGGCCGGATTGACCGAGGTGTTTGTCACCGGGATCGAGATCAAGTGGATCAGGGTCAGGCACAACCCGATGGCGATGGGCGCGAATCCCTGCGGCGCGCGGCCATGGGTCGAGCCCAGGATCACGAACAGAAAGGCAAAGGTCATCACCACTTCGCAGGTAAGCGCGGCGGCAAGCCCATAGCCGCCGGGCGAATGATCGCCATAGCCGTTGCTGGCGAAGCCGGCATGGACGTCAAAACCCGCATGACCGCTGGCGATCAGATAGAGGATGCCGGCGCCGGCGATGCCGCCCAGCACCTGGGCGATCACATAGCCCGGCAGGTCGGACAGTGGAAAACGCCCGCCTGCCCAAAGCCCCGCCGAGACAGCCGGGTTGAGATGGCAACCCGAGACATGGCCGATGGCATAGGCCATGGTCAGCACGGTCAGCCCGAACGCGAAGGCCACGCCGACAAAGCCGATGCCCAATTGCGGGAACGCGGCGGCCAGAACAGCCGACCCGCATCCACCCAGGACCAGCCAGGCGGTACCGATGAATTCGGCAACAAGCTTGCGCGTCAAAAGCCCCTCCCTTGTTGTCATTCCGGGGAAGGCTATGCCCGCCGCATGGCGGTGTCATCACGATTGCCCAAATTCCGGACAACATTTCCGTGACCGTCAGTGGCCGTGGTCTTCCTCCTTGGACCGGCCCATCTCGATCAGCACGCCCAGCGTCTTGCGCGCGCCGGCGATTGCATCGGCCCCGACCCGGCTGAGAAGCTCGGCGTCTATGGCTTCGCGCGCTTTGCGCTGCACGGCCGCGGCATGCTGGCCCCGCTCGGTCAGGGCGATGGTGAAGCGCCGCCGGTCATCCGCGTCGGTCTCGCGTTGCAGATAGCCGCGCAATACCAGGGTATCGACCAGTTGGCCGGCCGCCTGCTTGGACAGCTTCAGCTCCCGGACCAGCACGCTGAGCGGCACGTCACCCGCCCCCAGCGCCAGGCCGCCGATCACATACATGCCATTCGGCGGGACATCGTCGCAGCCGGCCTGGGCCAAGGCCCTTTGCATGACCTCGCCATAGGTGCCCCGGGACCAGCGCAGCAGCGCCGGAAAGACGACCGTTTCGTACCAGGGTGTGTCGGTGTCGGTCATGATGCCCTCCAAAGCCAAAGCTGGAGCAGGATGTGGTCATAATATATGATAGTCAATAGTATTTACTGTCATGATTCATTTCGAATGAAATTTACATAGTGTAAAGTCCAGATCCAGACTATATTTACATGATGTCAAGTCTCGGCCAGACCAGCCAGAAAATTCTGGATGCGGCTTTCTCCTGTGCCGAAGACGGCCCGGATTTCTCCATGGCCGATGTGGCGCAAGCCGCCGGTCTGTCGCGCCAGGCGGTCTATCTTCATTTTCCCGATCGCGCTTCGCTTCTGGCGGCGGCGCTGGCCCGCCTTGAAGCCGGGCAGCCGCCCGCCGGAATCGAGGATGCGCCCAGTGCCCGCGCCGCCCTTGCCGCCCTGGTCGCCCGGCTGGCCGAAGCCTATCCCAGGCGCTGGCCGATCGTGCGTGCACTGCCGGGCGAGGTGGCCGATATCGCGTTGGCCGGTGCCGCCCGCACCCTTGCCGAACGCTTCCGGGTGGAAGGGGCACTCGCCGCCCATCTGTCCCCCTCTGCCGCCACCGACCTGCTTTCCACCCTGCTCTCGCTGGCGGTATGGCGGGAACTGGTGATCGGCCGCGGCTGGGACAGCGCCCGCTACAAAAGCCACATCACCTATCTGGCGGCTGGCGCGCTGACGCGTTGATGCGCGGGCCGGTCAGTCGGCACAGGCCTCGCGCATGCATTCCATATGGCCCGGGCCATCGACGGGCCGGATCGCCCGGGTCTCGCTCATCGGCATCAGCTTTGCCGCCACCTCGGAGCCACGCGTGAGCGTCAGGTGCACCGGACAGCGTTCGGCGACCTCCAGAATGCGCGTCCGCTGCTCCGCGGTGAGATCGCCTTCCAGCGCGATATCGAGCTCGAAATGGTCCTTGGCGTTGAGATTGGTGCGGCTGTGGCGCACCGCCGTCTGCACGTGTTTCAAGGGCCAGCCCTTGTGATCGGCATAAAGCCGGATGGTCATGGTGGTGCAGGCGCCAAGTGCTGCGGCCAGAAGATCATAGGGATTGGGGCCCGAGCCCAACCCGCCGGCCGACACTGGCTCGTCCAACAGGATGGCCGAGCGGTTCACCCGCGCCTCGACCTGGTATTTGCCCCGGCCGGTTTCGGTGACGGTGATAGTTTCGCTGTCGGTGGCAGTCATGGCGATGCTCCGTTCGATTTGCGGCTGTCCCAGGTTGCGACGAGGAACATCGCGGTAGAGCCCGCGAGGTTTACAGCCAACTCAGCGTGACGCGGTTGTGGCTTTACATATTTTTTTCCCTGACCATGAGAGTCACCAAGCTTGTTCCTAAGCCCCGCCAGATTGCTGACGATAGAATGACAGTTTCCAAGTATCTGCTTGAAAACCGACTCAGAATGTTGGGAGGGAGCCAAATTCAGCTGTTCCGACGCTGCACTATATAGCTTAGGCAAGTCGTCGTTTGGGCCGTAATCAGTTCCACCTTCATCCAAGATATGTTTGCACACCGTCTCAAGAAGCGTTTTTGCGGCTGTGATCGCACCCTCCGGGTCTTTCGTACGGCGCTCGAGTGCCTTTTGCCAAGCAGTATGGACGCCACTTTCGTCAAATGAAATCAAGACTTTTGAGATCAACTCGTCAGCCGGCTGGATTCCCGTGGCGGCGACATCCACGACTTTGTAGGTGGGATATCCAGATACAATGCCGTGTTTGACCAATGCGTAGCCATCCCGCCGCAATATCGGATTTAGTCGAGCAGCAATCGCTTCCTGCTCTTCTGAAGAGCGCCTCATTGGATGGACTACATCTGCGAGGAACTCGAACAGCTTAGTTTGGGAATCATCAAGAAAACCAATGAACTTAAGAACCTCAGAGCTCTTTAACTTTCCGCTCGCGACACTTGAAAAATTCACGCCGTCCAATACCGTCCCAAGCACACCGCCCAAAGAAGACTGGTCAAATTCACGTTTCGGCCAATGCTTCCTTAGAAGTTCTGGAAGGTTTCGACTACCTGACAACGAAAAATCGTCCAGCGCGGTCGCAATGTGGTCGCGGGTAATGTCGGAAATTAGTTTGCCTTCAAGATCGATTTTCTCTACGGCAGCCCTGAGCTTGTCGTCAGGATAGTCCTCCAATACCTCGCGAGCGATTCCGAGAACTTTCTCGTCTGATAGCCTCTCAAGCCTTTGCATGACGTAACGAGTTTTGCTGGAGAATGCTTCGGACCCAGTGCCCGAACCCAGGCCGTAGCGTTCACAGACTGATGGCAGCGTGTGTGACTTAACCACATATAGGGCGTCAGCAATAAGGTGGCGAAGTTGCGTTTTCATTGGACCGAGGCAATTTGATTTTGGGTGGCCGAGTGGATGTGAGCACGGAATACAGGCCGCGTATAATCTCTTTCACTGTTTGCTACCCCGGTCTTTGTAATCGTTAGGCCTTGACTCCCAACTTAGGTTTGTTCTCCTAATGTTCTCATGTCGGAAATGTACGTCATCGAGGACCTTTAGACCGCCACACAACTATTGAATGAAACTGCGAGCGTTGCCTGTCGCTGTAAGGCCCTTCAATCCAACGGCCAGCGTGCAACATCAATGTGACGCGAATGGCCTTGCAGACTGGCGGTCAGCACCAATTCGCGCACGGTCCAGGAAATGGGCGCGATGGGGTACTCCTCCACGCAGCGGTCGGCCCATAGCAGCGTGACATGCGGCGTGAAGCTGCGCGACGCGTCCAGTCCCGCACGCAACATTTCTTCCCGCAAATTCTCCCGCAACGCCACCAGGGCGCCGAGCCCGTCGGCCCCGCGCAGCGCAAAGGGATGTCCGCGATCGCGCCCCTGGAAGCTTGCGGTCCAGTCGAAGCGCACCGAAAAGCGCCGATGCCAAAGCCGGTTTCCGATTGCCTTGGCGCGGGCGATGTTTTCGGTGATCGTGCCTGTGCCATGGACCGCGGCCAGCGTGTTGTGCAGGCGCTCCCGGGCAATGATGCGGCCCCGCAACCGATGCGCTGCTTTGAGGCGCATGCCCAGGCTTTCGATCGCCACCGCAGCGTCATCGTCCGGACGAATGGCGAAGAACAGCTTCACCGGCATGCGGGCAGGCACGGACCACAATAGCGGGTTCATGCCGCAACGGAACCGGAGCCGTCCGCAAGAGTCAATCGGCCCAGGAATCAATCGTCTTCAGAACAGACCCGCCGGATCGGAAACGGTGGGCTTGCCGCGTTTGGTGGATTTTGCGCGTTCTTCCGGCGTCATGGTCCAGCGCACATCGTTCACCGTCTTCAAGCAGGCTTTCACCTCCGCAAGACTTGCGGGTTCCTCGCCCAGCCAGACCGCCCAATCCTCCGGTGCGAGGAAGGCAGGCATGCGGTCGGTGGGAAGCCCCGACAGCAGCGTGTTCGCGGATACCGTGACCATCACGCAGGCGAACATCGGCTGCGGCTGGCCTGGTATCTCGAACCGCCGCCACAGGAAGGCAGCAGCCAGCATGCCGCCATCGCCGGGCGTGATCACGTGCTGGACCGTCGGACCTTCAACGTCGGGCGCCTCGTTGAAGGTGCGCATCAAGACGATGCCGCGCTGGCCGTCGCGGAAAGCTTCGGCGAAGGCGCGAGTCGCCTCTATGGTCTCAGAGCGGGCATGGATCGGTTGGGGTCGTCGCCAGTTTTCGCGGTGGGGAAACCCCCAGCGCATGGGAACGACGCGCCGAGTGCCGGCACCGTGATCGAAAAGGATAATAGGCAAGCTCGACATCACGCGATAGGTGACTTCGCGATCCTCTCCGGATTTATTTTCACCATCGAGCGCCAGCACCTGCTCCCAGGCGGCGACCTCCGCGTAGCTCGCCATCGCCGTGAATTTTCCGCACATGACGTCAGGCTATCATGATGTTTACGGTGCTTGTGAAAAATCTGGAAAAGCTGCTAGCACAGAGAAGAGAAGAGACAGAGAAGAATAGAGAAGAGAATATATTTTGTCCGCTGACGCGGACCCGACGCGGTTTTTGGAAGACGCCTTAGAAGAAGTCCTCTCAGATGGATTCAGGAGGCCGCACAGCGGCAAACGCAGTCGCCGGGTAGCCATCGTGTTGCCGCAAAATCAGAACGCTGCTGCGGCGTTAAAATCGATGGCTCTTGCAGTCGCTGTTGCGAGGCAATCGCGCAATTACAAGACTTCTTGTCACAAGGTTTCTTGCGTTTGCGACTCGCGTTGACGCCGCGCGAGCTTGTCAGACTATCTTCAATCTCAACGCCGACCAGTCGTCGTCGATCGCGATCTGGCTGACCGTATCCAGACCGTGTTTGGGCGCAAGCTTGTGGATGACGTCGCGGCTGAGATCCGCCGCCAGGCGCGAGGTCAGCTTGGGATAGGCGACCCAGAGAATCGCGTCCTTGCCCATCTTCTTCAGCAAGGGCGGCAGCTTTGCATCGAACCCGGCGCGGTCGGGCGTGAACAGCAGCACGACCTCGGCATCCGTCGCCTCGGCGCGCACCTTCCTGGCCCCGATCAACGCGTCCACGGCTGCCGGCGCGCCGATCACCGCCAGACGGCGCGCGCCCTTGACCTGCAAACGCTCGGCCACCGGCTTGTCGGACATGGTTCACCGCTCTTTCGGAACGAAACAAATATCACCGCTCCCTGTCGGGATCACATAGTCTGCGCCGTCCTTGGATCACGAAATCAGAAAAAAGCCGGGAGACCAACATGCGCAGGATCGTCGTCGCCACCTTCACCAGCCTGGATGGCGTCATGCAGGCGCCGGGCGGCCCCGGCGAAGACCCGACCGGCGGCTTTGCCTTCGGCGGCTGGACCGCGCCCCATTTCGATCCGGCGCTGGGCGCCGCGATGGGCGAAATCTTCGGCCGGCCGTTCGACCTGCTTCTGGGCCGCAAGACCTATGAGATCTTCGCCGCCCACTGGCCCTTCGTCACCGATCCCAACGATCCGATCGCGCCGATGTTCAACAGCATCACCAAATATGTGGCTTCGCGCACCCGAAAGACGCTCGACTGGCAGAACAGCCAGCTTCTGGGCGACGATGTGGTGGCGGCGCTGAAAGAACTGAAGAGCGGGGACGGGCCCGATCTTCTGGTCCAGGGCTCCAGCGATCTGCTGCAGACCTTGTGGAAGAACAATCTGATCGATGAATTCAGCCTGCTGATCTTCCCGCTGGTGCTGGGCAAGGGCAAGAAGCTGTTTGGCGACGGCGCCATTCCCGCCGGGCTGAAGCTGGTCAAGGCGCAGACCTTCCCCACCGGCGTGATCGTGGCCAACTATCAGCCTGACGGCCCGGTCAAGACCGGCGACTTCCAGCTTGCCGAACCCAGCGCGGCGGAACTGGAACGCCGGCGCAATCTGGTGTGATGGCGGCGGCATTTTTTAATAAGGTCAAGAGACCGCTGGTGGCCACGGCCGCTCGCCAAAGCTCGCGGCGTTCGCCACTCAAATCGGTCGTCGCACGACGCTGTCGCTAGCGACGGACCGATTTGTCCCGTTATCGCGAGTCGTGGCTCACGGCAGCGAGTCCAGGAACACATAGAGCGCGGCAATCTTGCCATCGCGCGCGCTGATCACGTCCAGGCCGGTGTAATCGGGCTTGCCGCCACGCGGGCCCGAACCCCATGCCAGGCGGCCGGCATTGTGGACCGCCTGTGGTTCGCCATGGGGCGTGTACACAAAGTGCGGATGGGTCGCGCGCAGGTCGCCCGCGAACTTGTCCAGTGCATCGTGGCCGACGATGGCGCCGGGAGGCACATAGACGACCGCGTCCTCGGTATAGAGTTCCTTGATCGCCGCGCGGCGTCGGGTGGCGTCGCCTTCCCCGAAAACCTCCTGCAGGTTGCGGCTCAACAGTTCGTGTATCCGGTCCGTCATGGCGTGTCTCCCTTTGCGTGTTGGCCACACAAATCTGTGGCGGCGGCCATGCTTTCGAAATAGAAATGAACGAAATCCATCGTTGCAGGATTGCCGATGTCAAAACTGCCGGATTTCGAGGGCCTGGCGATGTTCGCCAAGGTGGCGGAGGAACGCTCCTTCGCCGGCGCGTCCAAGGCCATGGGCGTGTCGGTCGCCACGGTCTCCCGCGCCGTCACGCGTCTCGAAGAGCGGCTCGGCGGGCGGCTGTTCAATCGCACTTCGCGGCGGCTTTCATTGACGGATTATGGCCGCGCGCTGGCCGAGCGGGCGTCGCGGATCTACGCGGAGGCGCAAGAGGCCGAGGATATCGCGCGGGAGGCCTCCAGCCATCCCCGGGGCCTGGTGAAACTCTCCGCTCCGCTATCCTTCGGCGCGCACTGGGTCGCGCCGCTGCTGCCGGAATTCTTCCGCCGTTATCCCGATGTCGCGGTCGATCTGCATCTCACCGACGCGCATACCGACCTGATCGGCGACGGCTTCGATGCCGCGATACGCATCGCCGTGATGGAGGATTCCTCCCTCGTCGCGCGCATGATCGCGCCGGTGCGCCGCTTCGTTGTTGCCGCGCCGGCCTACATTGCCCGCCATGGCCGCCCGGAGCATCCCGATGAGCTGGGCGCGCATCAATGCCTGAGCTATCTCAACAGAGCCAGGCGCGACACCTGGCACTTCACGCACCGCAAAACAGGAGAGGAATGCCCGGTTACGCCGACGGGGCCGCTGCGGGCGACGAGCATCGAGGCGCTGTTGCCGACCGTGCTCGAAGGGCTGGCGATTGCCGAACTGCCCGAATTTTCCGCGACACGGTATTTCCGGGAAAAACAGCTTGAGCCGATCCTTGCCGATTGGCGCCTGCCCGAGGGCGGGCTGTACTTTGTCACGCCCACGGCGCGCGCCCGCCCCGCGAAAGTCTCAGCCCTGGCGGATTTCCTGGTCGCGCGGCTGGTGGATGCGCGCTGGAGCGCGGAGGCCGTGATGGGCTGGAAAACGCCCGCGCCGCGCAAGAAACAAACTTAGGTCATTGAATGTGTCGAGGCCGGAGCGGCTTTGTCCGCTCCGGCCCGGGCGTCAGGCACGCCGGCCGTCGAGGCTCAAGCGGCCGCCGCCGAAGGCGACCACATGCAAGAGACCGCCGGCGATTGCAACGTTCTTGAAGAAGTGGATGAACTGGTTCTGATCGGCGAAGTGGTTGTGGAAGAACGCGGCAGTCGCGAGCGTGAACACGAAGAGGACGCTCGCGACCAGCCGGGTGCGATAGCCGAGCAGAAGCGCGATCCCGCCCACGATCTCGACAAAGACGGACAGGGCAAAGGCGGCCGGCGGCAGGGGCAGGCCGACCGACTGGATATAGCCGATAGTCATTGCGGGTGCCGCGAGCTTGGAGGCCCCGGCAAGAAGGAATAGCGAACTGATCAGGACGCGGCCGGCGGCGGGAACGACCGTCGCAAGAGCGTCGGGAATTTTGGGGGCGATGATGGTGCCGGTTTCGGCAAAAGCCTGGTTGCTCATTTGGTGTCTCCCTTGTTGACGGGACGAATCTGGGGCGGCAAACGGCTTTTCCAAATGGCAATAGTTGAAATTCATCGTTGCAGATTTGGAGGGAAGGTCAGGCGCGGGCCGGCGGTTTCGGGCAACCGCCACAGCACAGGCAGCACACAGAGCCCCACCACCGCAATCATCACGCCGGGCATCACCGGCAAGCCGGTGCGTTCGACCAGAATCTGGGCCAACCAGGGTGTCAACCCGCCGAAAATGGCCGTGGCAGTGGTGGTGCCCAGCGCCAGACCGCTCAACCGGCCCTCGCCGGGAAACTGTTCGGCGGTCGCCACCGCGCCCACCGCGCTCACGCCTCCCGCGACACCGGCGAGAACGACCGCACCCAACAGCGCACGCGCCTGCGAACCGCTCGCCATCAGTGAGAACAGGGTGACCGGCAAAACGGCGCTTGAGAAACAAAGAAGCACGAGAACGGGCCTCCTGCCCCATCGGTCCGTCAACAGACCGACAGCCGGCGTGACCAGGATGACAACCAGCGCCGGCAGCACCGACAGCCAGAGCGAGGTGCTTTCCGCGAGTTTCCCCGCGGATGTGAGGAAGGCCGGAACGTAAGTGATGCCGACATAATAGGTGATCGAGCCCAGCGCCGAGATGGCGAAAGCGCGCCACACCCCCCTGGAATGGTTGGCCAGCGTGTAGCGCAGCGGCCGGTCGGGCCTGGTGCCGGTGGCGCGCTGGCGCTCGAAATCGGGCGACTCCTGCATGGCCGAACGCGCCACCCACACACAGGCCGCCAGGGCGGCGCCGACGAGAAAGGGAATGCGCCAGCCCCAACCGTCCAGTTCGGCGGCCTTGAGGACGTGAACAGTCAGGGCGCAAAGCGCGACCGCCAGAAGCCCGCCGACCTCGCTCGCCGCCGAAGCCGAAGAGGTGATGAGGCCGCGCCTGTCGCCGTGCGCGCCCTCCAGCAGATAGGCGACCACGCCGGTATATTCGCCGCCCACCGAAAAGCCGATCACACAGCGCATCACCAGCAGCAGCCAGCCCGCCGCCGGCCCGATGGCGGCATAGGTCGGCAACAGACCTGTCACCAGCATGGCAATGGTCACCATCGCCATGCTGGCAAGCATCATGCGGCGCCTGCCCCAACGGTCGCCGATCTGGCCGAAGAAGATCGCGCCCAGCGGCCGCAGAAGATAGGCCAGCGCGAAACCCGCGAGCGTGGCGGCCAGAGAACCCTGCGCGCCGCCGAAGAATACGCGCGACAGCACGGTGGCGAGATAAAGATAGAGCGTGAAGTCGTACCACTCCACGATGGTCGAGATGGCGGCGATGGCCATGGAGGCGCGGGAGATGTGGTGGGGCCTTCCGGTCATCGCCAACGTTCGCGCCTTGTTTTCATTTGATGCTCCGACGCGACGGGCGGAGCGGATAATGGGCCGTCACAAACGCAGTTCCGTGTGTCGCGAGGCCTCAATTCGTGATACCATCCAACATATTCTGGAGATAGATCCCGGCTGGCGCGACCGCGAGGTTCGGCCCGTAGTCGTACATATACAACGTAACGCGAAGCAAAGGCTGTTGTGATGTACGCCACATCGCTCGCAGTTCGATTGTTCCTTACCTTCGGTTGCATGATGCTTGCCGCGCCGGCCATGAGCCAGGACGCCGGCCTGGGTCCACCACCCGCGCTCGCACCGGGACAGGCGCCGCCCCTGCCCATGCCGGGCCCGCTTGCCGAACCCCGTTCATCCAATCAGGTCGGCTTTCCCATGGCCCTGACCCAATATGTCTTCTCGCCGACCTCGCTTCGGCCTGCCAGAGCCGCGTTGGGCCAGAAACTGTTTTTCGACGCCCGGCTCTCGGACGACGGCACCGTCTCCTGCGCCACCTGCCACGATCCGGCGCGCGCCTTCACCGACGGCAGGCCCGCTTCCATCGGCATCTATGGCCGCACAGGCCAGCGCAACGCCCCAACTCTTTTGAATGCGCTCTATAACAAAAGCCAGTTCTGGGACGGCCGGGTCATCACGCTGGAGCAGCAGGCGGCGCTGCCGATCACCAATCCCTTCGAGATGGGTTCGACAAGCGTCGACGAGGCCCTGTCCAAGATCGCCGCCGACAAGGACTATCAGGCGCAATTCATGCAGGCCTTCGGCCGGGCCGCGAATGCGCGCGACATGCTGAGCGCCATCGCCGCCTATGAACGGACGCTGACGTCCTTCGATTCGCCCTTCGATCATTTCATCGCCGGAGAGACGAACGCGATCAGCGACGCAGCCAAGCATGGCTGGGACCTGTTCAACAGCAAGGCACGCTGCAATCTCTGCCACGCCTTGACCGACAATCATCGCGACACGACCCTGTTCACGGACAATGACTATCACAACATCGGCATCGGAATCCTGAACCATCACGTGTCCGCCTCGGCGCGGCAGGCCCAGCGTCAGCTGGTGCAAGGCGATCTTCCCGGGATCGACACCGCGGCGATCAGCAGCGATCTCTCGGTGCTGGGGCGTTTCCTCCTGACCAGGAAAGAGAACGATATCGCGTCGTTCAAGACGCCGGGCCTCAGGAATCTTCTCGTGACCGCGCCTTATTTTCACGACGGATCGCAGCAGACGCTTTGGGATGTCATCGATCATTACAACAAGGGGGACGGAATACAGAACCCCTGGCTCGACAGCGACATGCAGCCTTTGGCCCTGACGGAGCCGGAGATCGACGACCTGGTCGCCTTCATGGCCTCGCTGACAAGCCCGCAATACAAGGCGCAGGCCGACCAGGAATATGCAAGACAACTCGCGCTATCAAAAGTGAGCCGCCCCCAGCGGAATACCGAACGGGCTTTCGCCCCGAAGCCGAAACAGCCGGAGCCGCCTCCGCTTTGAGGGATCGCCCGGCCGGGCTCGCTGGCCGCAAGATTTTTCATTCAACCCAATAGGAGAATCCGTGATGGCGACAGACAAGCGTTTCACCACCGCCAGTGGCGCACCGGTAGCCGACAACACCAACATCATGACGGCTGGCCGGCGCGGCCCGGCGCTGCTGCAGGACCTCTGGCTGCTCGAGAAGCTGACGCATTTCGACCGCGAAGTGATCCCCGAACGCCGCATGCATGCAAAGGGATGGGGCGCGCATGGCACCTTCACGGTCACGCATGACATCACGCGCTTCACCAAGGCGAAGATTTTTTCCACGATCGGCAAACAGACGCTGATGCTTGCCCGCTTCTCGACCGTCGCCGGCGAGCGCGGCGCCGCCGACGCCGAGCGCGACATCCGCGGCTTCGCGCTCAAATTCTACACCGAGGAGGGCAATTGGGACATCGTCGGCAACAACACCCCGGTGTTCTTCTTCCGCGACCCCCTGCGATTTCCCGACCTCAACCACGCCATCAAGCGCGACCCGCGCACGGGCTTGCGCAGCGCGGACAACAACTGGGACTTCTGGACGCTTCTGCCGGAGGCGCTGCACCAGGTGACGGTGGTGATGTCGGACCGCGGCATCCCCAAGAGCTTCCGGCACATGCACGGATTCGGCAGCCACACTTTTTCGATGATCAATGCGAAGAACGAACGCGTCTGGGTCAAGTTCCACTTCCGCACGCAGCAGGGCATCCAGAACCTGACCGACGCCGAGGCCGAGGCCCTTGTCGCCACCGACCGCGAAAGCCATGGCCGCGACCTGCTGACCGCGATCGATGCCGGCGACTTTCCACGCTGGACGCTTTTCATCCAGGTGATGACGGAGGCGCAGGCCAAGACCCACAAGCACAATCCGTTCGACCTGACGAAGGTGTGGCCGAAGGCCGATTATCCGCTGATCGAGGCCGGCCAGATGGAGTTGAACCGCTGGCCGGACAATTATTTCGCCGAAATCGAGCAGGCGGCATTCGGGCCGTCCAACCTTGTTCCAGGCATCAGCTACTCCCCGGACAAGATGCTGCAGGCACGATTGCTGTCTTACAACGACGCGGTCCGCTACCGCCTAGGCGTCAACTTCTACCAGATCCCGGTCAATGCGCCGAAATGCCCGTATATGAGCTATCACCGGGACGGGAGGATGCGCGTCGATGGCAATCTCGGCGGAACCCTCTCCTTCAATCCGAACAGCGAGGGGCTGTGGGACAACCAGCCCGAATTCGACGAGCCGCCGCTGCCGATTGAGGGCGAAGCGGCACATTACGATCATCGTCTGGATGACGACCACTGGGAGCAACCGGGCAACCTGTTTCGCCTGATGACGCCGGCCCAGCAGCAGGTGCTGTTCGAGAATACGGCCCGGGCGATGGGCGATGCGCGCCAGCACGTCAAGGAGCGTCATATCGCCAACTGCCATCGCGCGGACAAGGCCTATGGCGAAGGGGTCGCCCGTGCGCTCGGGCTGAAGCCGCCGCCTGGATCGAAGTAGGCGGCGCCTTCCGGCCTAGTCGTAGGAATAGCCGGCAAAGAATATCTGCGAGGGCTGGTCGTTCTCATAGACGAGGACATATATGCCCTGGCCGCGTTCGATCTGTTCGAACAGTTCCTCGCTGTCTTCCACGTCTTCGGCGGTCGGTTTGGTGGTGCCGAAGAACTCCATGAGGTCGTCATCACCGAGTGGCGCCACGGCATCATAATCCGGTTCCTCGCTGAGGCCCGACACATCGAGGATAGAGCGCGTACCGTCCGCATCCGAATCCTCGCGCGCCTCATCGATCGAGGCATGCTTGCAACCAGGCGCATGCGCGAGATCGACGGGAAAGCGCGGAAACGGCTCTGCGGGATTGTAACGGCCGGCCTTGAATTCCCGCTGCCGAAGCGCCTCCAGGCTGCTTGCGACATCCTTCTCGTAAGGAACCAGATACCACCATGGATGCCCGCCCATTGCCGCCCCCATGAAAATCCGCAAACCAAAGACTATCGGAGTGACAAGCTTTCACAAGGCCATTTGAAGATCGCTTCCACGCAATATTTCCGGGCGACTTCGTCGTAATGTCATAAACCGCGCGATAGATGCCGCGCCGGCGATGCTCACACGAATGGCATCTCTACAAGCCGCGCGACGCGGCGGTGAAAACCGCCAATTGGGCGTCGAAAGCACGTTTGAAGGCCGGCCGCGCTTCACCGCGAGCGACATAGTCCGCGAGGTTCGGGAATCCGTTCAGGATGTCCGACGATTTCAACCTGCGCAGCACCCCAACCATCAACAAGTCACCGGCGCTGAACGCGCCGTCCAGCCAGTCGCAATCGCCAAGGCGGCAGGAAAGCTCCTTCAGCCGGTCGCGGATTCGATCCTGGACCAGAGGCAGGCGCTCTTCGTGCCAGGATTTCTCGCGTTCCAGCAGCAGGGCGATTTCACGATTGACGATCACCGGCTCGATCGTGCTGTACGCGGCAAACATCCAAGCGATGGCGCGCGCCCGCGCGCCCACATCCGTCGGCAGCAGGCCGGCATGGCGCTGCGCGATATGGAGCACGATGGCGCCCGACTCGAACAAAGTGAGATCGCCTTCCTCATACGTGGGAATCTGCCCGAAGGGCTGAAGCGCCAGGTGCGCCGCTTCCTTCATCTCGCCGAACGACAGAAGGCGGACGTCGTAAGGCTGGCCGACCTCTTCCAGCGCCCAGCGCACCTGCATGTCGCGCGCCAGCCCCCTGCCCCGATCGGGCGACCGGGCGAAGGCGGTGATGATGGGTTTCATTGTCTCTCTCCGGGTTTTTCGCATCCGAAAGGACGAATGGACGGCCCGGTTTACGACAGATGCCCGGAATTTTTTCCGCAAGGCCCCGGCCCGCCTCCGCCAACCGGGGACGATTTCACGAAAGATCAACGGCTTAATCAAGAAGCCCCCACATCATTTTCTTGCGGCGCAGAGCGGGCCGTCCCGTGACAGCTCCGGCGCGACGGGTTCACCATCGCGCCCAAGCCATCGGTCAACGCAATACCGCGCGCGGTTCGAGGAACGCATCCAGACCGAATGCACCAAATTCGCGTCCAATGCCCGACTGCTTGAAGCCGCCGAACGGAGCGAGCGGTTCATGCGGCGCGCCGTTGATGACGACGCGTCCGGCCTGCAACTGTGTGGCCACCCGCGCCGCACGATCCGCGTCGGACGAGAGCACATAGGATTGCAGCCCGTAGCTGGTGTCATTGGCAATCGCGATGGCCTCGGCCTCGTCGCGATAGGGGATGACACAGAGCACCGGTCCGAAAATCTCCTCGCGCGCGATCCGCATCTGGTTGATGACGCGCGTGAATATCGTCGGCCGCACAAACCAGCCATGCTCCAGCCCGTCGGGCCGCCCTTCACCGCCGGTCAGCAGTTCGGCGCCTTCGTCCACGCCAAGGCGGATATAGGACTGGACCCGGTCCCACTGCTTCTGGCTCACCATCGGGCCGACCTGCACCTTGGGATCCGTCGCGGCGCCAACCTTCAGGGTAGCGGCATGATCCTTCAGCCGCGCCAGGGTTTCGTCCCATCGGCTTTGCGGCACTAGAAGCCGCGTGCCCGCGATGCAGGCCTGGCCACTGTTGGCGAAGCCGCTTGCCAGCATGATCGGGATCGCCGTCGCGAGGTCCGCATCCTCCAGCAGGATCTGCGGCCCCTTGCCGCCAAGCTCCAGCGTCACGCGCTTGAAGGTCTCAGCCGCCGCGGTGAGGATCGCGCGCCCGGTCACGGTGGAACCCGTAAAGCTGATCTTGGCGATATCGGGATGGGTGCTCAGCGCCGAGCCCACCACCGGGCCATAGCCGTTGACGATGTTGATCACACCCTTGGGCAGGCCCGCGGCATGTATCGCTTCCGCCATGACCTGGGTCTGGATGGCGCTCATTTCGGACGGCTTGACGACGATCGTCGATCCCGCCGCGATCGCGGTCGCGACCTTGGAAGCGATGAAGCCGAGCGTGCTGTTCCACGGGATGATCGCCGCAACCACGCCCAGCGGTTCCATCGATATCTCGGCGCGGCCGATGGTGCGATGGAAGGGATAGGTCTCGACCGTCTTCGCCATGTCCTCGAACAGGGCGGCGGCGTGCTGCACGGAAAAGCCGGTAAAGCCGGAAGGGGCGCCATATTCCTCGACCATCGCCGCGAACATGTCGTCGGTGCGGGCGGCGACGGCCCTGTTGAGACGGCGCAGCATCATCGCGCGCTCGGCCGGCGTGGTACGCGCCATCGCCGGGAAGGCGCGCCTGGCTGCGGCGACCGCCAGCTTCACATCATCGGCGTCGCCGAGGCGAACCTCGCCGATCTGCTCCTCGGTTGCGGGATTGAACAGCGGCGCCCGTTCGTTGCCGTGCGGCGTGACGAAAGCCCCGTCGATGTAGATCGTGTCGATGGTGCGCATGCCGTAACTCCTTGCGTGATTTCGATTTCCGTTGTTTCGGAAAGAGATATGCCCCGCACCCAGTGATCTGATAAGCTCATCAATCGGAGACAGGCTGATGAGTAAAATGTTGCAATGAACCGGGCGAGCCTGGCCGAGCTGGAGGCGGTCGCCACTGTGGCGCGGACCGGCGGGTTTCGCGCGGCGGCGCGCGAACTTGGCGTGTCGTCGTCGGCGCTCAGCCACGCCATCGCCGCGCTCGAGGATCGCCTCCAGGTGCGCCTATTCAACCGCACGACGCGCAGTGTCGTACTGACACCGGTGGGCGAGACCTTCGTCGCGGAGATCGCTTCAGCGCTGGCCGTGATCGACGGCGCCCTCGAACATGCGAGCGAGGGCAGCAGCGAGATATCAGGGCTGCTTCGCATCAACACATCGCGTGGCGCCGCCGAGATGCTGCTGCGGCCGCTGTTCCTGCGCTATCTATCCCGCTACCCGCGCGTCGCGCTGGAGATCGCCACCGAGGAGGCGCTGATCGATGTTCTGGGCCAGGGATTCGACGCGGGCATCCGGCTGGCGGACACCGTGCCGCCGGACATGATCTCCGTTCCGATACTGCCGACGGTCCGGTCGGTGGTTGTCGGAGCGCCCGCCTATTTCGCCGGACGCAAACGGCCCGTGGTGCCGGCCGACCTCATGCGGCACAATTGTATCCGGGCCCGGATGGGCACGGGAAAACTCTACCGCTGGGAATTCGAGAAGCGCGGCAAGGCCGTGCTGATCGATGCGCCCGGCTCGCTCACCCTCGACGAATCCGGCCTGATGCTGGAGGCTGCGCTGGCGGGCGCGGGGCTCGCCTATATCGGCGAGGCATCGGCCGCGGCCCATATCGCCGCCGGACGGCTTGAGGTCGTATTGGGAGACTGGACACCGCCCTATCCCGGCCTGTCGCTCTATTTTGCCGGACGGCGGCATATCCCCGCCCGGCTGCGCGCCCTGATCGACCTCATCCGCGAACAGGGGCACACAAGGAAATAGCGACAGGCGACGCGCCAGCCCGTTAGGGAGCGTCAGATCGTCAACTCCCTGCACGCAGAACGGACTTTATCGCTGAGTGTCTGAGCGGCTGCGTCAAACGCACGCCACGCGACCGACGGGAGCAGCGTGCCTGTGCTGCATCGACGAACGCCGAGGCTGGCGAAGTGATGCGGATCGGCGTCGAGGTTCGGAAGCAGGACGCTAACCGGCTTCGGAGCGACGGCTGCCACCAATTCGCGCACGGCTGCCGGATCGACGATCATTGGCACGAAGAGACAATCAGCCCCCGCCTCTGCATAGGCTGCGGCGCGGCGGATGCTTTCTGCGACGCTCAGCCCGGGGACGCGGAAATGTTCGCTGCGCCCGATCAGCATCGCATCGCCGCCGGCTGCGTCGATGGCTCGCCGTGCCGCGGCGATGCGATCCACGGCAAGGTCCAGATCGTACAGCTTTTCACCCGACCAGTCCTCGATTGAGATGCCGGCGACGCCCGTGGCCACGGCCTTTGCGACATTGGCGCCAACGGCTTCGGGATCGTCGGCGAATCCGTTCTCGAAGTCGGCATTGATGGGCACATCGACGGCCTCGACCAACTGCTCGAGATGGTCGAGCACTTCGCCAAGCGTGAGTTCCCCGTCCTTTTTGCCCCGCGCCCAGGCCGCGCCCGCGCTGGTGGATGCGATGGCGGGAAAGCCAAGCTTCGCGAGGCGCACAGCGCTACCCGCGTCCCAGGCGTTCGGCATCACGAAGAAGCCGCTGTCATGCAAGCGCCGGAAATTCGTCCTTTTCTCTGCAACCGTCACCATCATGCCGCTCCTGTTCCATCAGCCTCCGCCCGACTGCCGATCGATGATCAGTGGTCGGGCGGAGAATCGCCAGTGAATTGCGATATAGAAGGTGTTTGTAACGACAGGGCCTGTTGGCCGACTGCCATGCGGCCCGGCGCTGCTCAACGCGAAGCCAGCGCTTTCGATGAGGAATAGCTGGCGATCGCGCGATCGCGCAGCACCGCCACTTCGGCGCTCTTCTCCCGCACGCAGCGCTCTGCAGCGAAGCGGCGCTCGGGAATCGCGGTGCCCTCATGCTCGCCGCAGACGGAACGAATGGCGCTCGCCAAGCGTCGATCCAGGACTTTCACGCCGGCTTGCGATCCAAGATCAAGGTCGCCATAGGAGACCACAACCGATGAGCTCGCTTGCTGGGCAAAGGCGGCAACCGGTGTCAGCACCAGAAGCGAAAGGGGTATGTGGAACAGTTTCATTGAATTTCCTTCCTGTGTTGAACCCGCTTTTTTTGGCGCTTTTGGAGGGCCGCGACCAACAAAACGCTAGGCAGGAGGTATAAATTGTATTTATATCGAAGCATGTCCGATCTCCCGCCCCTGACCGCCATCCGGGTTTTCGAGGCCGCTGCCCGCCACGAGAATTTCAGCCGCGCCGCGGAGGAACTCGCGATGACGCAGGCGGCTGTGAGCTATCAGATGAAAGTGTTGGAGGAGCGGCTGGGTGTGACGCTGTTCGCGCGCCACGCGCGTGGGATGACCCTGACCGATCTGGGTCGGCGGATCGCGCCCCAGGTAACCGCGGCGTTCCAGACATTGAAGGAAGCGTTCTCTTCCGCGCGGGCCGAGAGCGGATCGGTTCTTTCCATCACGGCCCCCCGTACCTTCGCGACCAACTGGCTCGCGGGCAGGCTGGGCGACTTCAATGTGTCTCACCCGAACTTGAGTGTCCGGCTCGACGTCACGGACCAGATGGTCGATCTTCCCAGAAGCAGCTTCGATGCCGCCATCCGCGGAACACCGCGCCCCTCGCCGGGACTGGTTTCGCATTTCCTGATGCGGATGCCCGTCACGCCGCTTGCCAGCCCTTCATTCCTGGCGACGCACAAACTGAAAGCGCCCAAGGATCTCCTGTCGGTACCGCGCCTCTCGCCGGAAGACGACTGGTGGGACCTTTGGTTTGGGACACTGCCGGGTGGCGCGGTTGAACGCCAGAATGGCCCGGGCATCCGGTTCGAATCTCAGGTGCTTGATGGCCATGCCGCGATCGCAGGCCACGGGGTGGCGATCCTGTCGCCGCCCATGTTCAAGTCCGCGATCGAAGCAGGGCTCCTGGTTCAACCATTTCGCCATGTGGCCTTGTACAGAAACGGCTTCTGGCTGGTTTATCCGGAGCACAAGCGCAACCTCCCAAAAGTCAGGGCGCTGCGCGACTGGTTGCTCAAATCGGTCAAGGAAGCCGCGGGAAAAGACTCGGCGTTGCTGAAGCCCCTGACCGACAGCGACTGAGACGGTTTGGTTTTTGCCAGCGTGAATTTTGCGCCGGGTTTCACCGCGGCCGCATAGACTAGCCACCGGGGTGGAGCCCGGGAGCTTCCTGGCCTGTGCGCGCCACATATTCCGTATAGCCGCCACCATATTGATGAACGCCGTCGGACGTCAGTTCGAGCACGCGGTTGGACAGCGCAGCCAGGAAGTGGCGGTCGTGCGAAACGAACAGCATGGTGCCCTCGAATTCCGCCAGCGCCGCCACCAGCATTTCCTTCGTCGCCATGTCCAGATGGTTGGTGGGTTCGTCGAGAACCAGGAAGTTCGGTGGATCGAACAGCATCTTGGCCATCACCAGGCGCGCCTTTTCGCCGCCGGACAGAACCCGGCAGCTCTTTTCGACATCGTCGCCGGAAAAGCCAAAGCAGCCGGCCAGCGTGCGCAGCGCGCCCTGCCCGGCCTGCGGGAAGGATTTGTCCAGCGACTCGAAAATCGTATCGTCGCCGTCCAGCAGGTCCATCGAATGTTGGGCGAAATAGCCCATCTTGACATTGCTGCCGACAATCACCTGACCCTGATCCGGCTCGGTCGCGCCCGCCACCAGCCTCAGCAGGGTGGATTTGCCCGCGCCATTCGCGCCCAGAACGCACCACCGTTCCCTGCGACGCACCTGGAAATCGAACCCCGCATAGATGGACTGGCTGCCATAGGCCTTGTGCACGCCCCTAAAGCTCGCCACGTCATCGCCAGACCGCGGGGGACTGCGGAATTCAAACTGCACGGACTGACGGCGCCGGGGCAGTTCGATCTTTTCGATCTTCTCCAGCTTCTTCACGCGGCTCTGAACCTGGGCGGCATGGGAGGCGCGCGCCTTGAAGCGTTCGATGAACTTGATCTCCTTGGCAAGCATCGCCTGCTGGCGCTCGAATTGCGCCTGGCGCTGCCGCTCGCTCAACGCGCGCTGCTGTTCGTAGAAATCGTAATCGCCCGAATAGGTGGTGAGCGAACCGCCGTCGATCTCCACCACCTTGCCAATGATGCGGTTCATGAAGGCGCGATCATGCGATGTCATCAGCAACGCGCCGTCATAGTTCTTGAGGAATTCCTCCAGCCAGATCAGGCTTTCCAGGTCCAGATGGTTGCTGGGCTCGTCCAGCAACATGCCATCGGGCTGCATCACCAGGATGCGGGCGAGCGCCACGCGCATCTTCCAGCCGCCGGAAAGCAGACCGACATCGCTGTCCATCCGCTCCTGGCTGAAGCTCAGGCCCGCGAGCACCTCGCGCGCCCGGGCGTCCAGCGCATAGCCGTCCAGTTCCTCGAAGCGCGCTTGCACGTCACCATAGCGCGCGACGATGGCGTCCATGTCGGCGCACCTGTCCGGATCGACCATCGCGGCCTCGAGCTGGGCCATTTCGGCGGCCAGCGCGCTTGCCGGTCCCACGCCATCCATCACCGCCGCGACCGCGCTCTGGCCCGACATTTCGCCGACATCCTGGCTGAAATAACCGATGGTCATGCCGGTTTCGATCGACACCTGGCCATCGTCGGGCCGGTCCTGGCCCGCGATCATGCGGAAAAGCGTCGACTTGCCGGCGCCGTTGGGGCCGACAAGGCCCACCTTCTCGCCTTTCTGGATGCCCATCGACGCGTCGATGAACAAGAGCTGATGGCCGTTCTGCTTGCTGATGTTGTCGAGGCGAATCATGATGCTTTCTTACCGGTCTATAAGAGCGCGTCCCGCGAAGCGCGGTTCGTCACCAGCGGGAATCTTGAGTCTAGTTTTCACCACTGCGCTACCGCTCGCTTATGCTCGCGGCGTGATCCGCTCAAATCGGTTCACCGAACCGATTTGAGCGGATCACTCCCACTCAATCGTGCCCGGCGGTTTCGACGTGATGTCATAGACCACGCGATTGATGCCGCGCACCTCATTGACGATGCGGGTCGCGGTGCGCGCCAGGAAGCTGTGCTCGAAGGGATAATAATCCGCCGTCATGCCGTCGGTGGAGGTGACGGCGCGCAGCGCGCAGACATGGTCATAGGTGCGGCCGTCGCCCATCACGCCCACGGTCTTGACCGGAAGCAGCACGGCAAAGGCCTGCCAGATCTTGTCGTAAAGACCGGCCTTGCGGATCTCATCCAGATAGATGACGTCGGCTTTGCGCAGGATCTCCAGCTTTTCCTCAGTGATCTCGCCCGGAATGCGGATGGCCAGCCCCGGCCCCGGAAAGGGATGGCGGCCGACAAAGGCCGGCGGCAGACCCAGCTCGCGACCCAGCGCACGCACCTCGTCCTTGAACAGTTCGCGCAGCGGTTCGACCAGCTTGAGCTTCATATAATCGGGCAGGCCGCCGACATTGTGATGGCTCTTGATAGTGACCGACGGCCCGCCGGTGGCCGACACGCTTTCGATCACGTCCGGGTACAGCGTTCCCTGCGCCAGGAATTCCGCCCCGCCGACCTTGTGGCTTTCCTTGTCGAACACGTCGATGAAGGCGGCGCCGATGATCTTGCGCTTCTGTTCGGGATCGCTGATGCCGTTCAGGCGCGAAAGGAACAGCTCGCGCGCATCGGCATGGATCAGGGGAATGTTGTAATGGCCGCGGAACAGGCTCACCACCTCATCCGCCTCGCCCGCGCGCATCAATCCGGTATCGACGAAGATGCAGGTCAGCTGGTCGCCGATCGCCTCGTGGATCAGGACCGCGGCGACGGATGAATCCACGCCGCCCGACAGGCCACAGATCACCTTGCCCTTGCCAACCTGCTTCCTGATCTTCTCGATCATGGCGGCGCGGAAGGCGTGCATGTTCCATTCCGGCTCGATGCCGGCGATGGTGCGCACGAAATTCGACAAGAGGGTCGCGCCGCGTGGCGTGTGCGCCACCTCGGGATGGAACTGCACGCCATAGAAGCGGCGCGTCTCGTCCGCGATCACGGCGTAGGGCGAAGACTCGCTGGTGGCGACGACGGAAAAACCCGGCGGAATGGCGGTGATCTTGTCGCCATGGCTCATCCACACCGGCTCGCTGCCGGTTTCGGCCAGGCCCTCCAGCAGGGGCGACTTGGCCTGCACATGGATGTCGGCGCGGCCGAATTCCTGATTGTGGCCGCCTTCGACCGCCCCGCCCAGCTGGGCCGACATGGTCATCTCGCCATAGCAGATGCCCAGGACCGGCACGCCGGCCTCGAACACGGCCTGCGGCGCGCGCGGCGCATTCTGTTCATAAACCGACGCCGGGCCGCCGGACAGGATGATGGCGCGCGGCTTCCTGGCCAGCGCCTCGTCCGCCTTGTTGAAGGGCACGATCTCGCAATAGACACCGGCTTCGCGCACGCGCCGCGCGATCAGCTGGGTGACCTGGCTGCCGAAATCCAGAACCAAAACGCTCATTGGTTCGCACGGGCCGTGTGTTCGGGATGGTCGTCCAGGGCCGCAATCGCCTTCAAGGCGTTGGGCTCGGACGGATCGATGCCCAGCGCCTCGTCATAAAAGGAGCGGGCATATTCCGGCTGGCCGGCGCCGGCATAAATATCGCCCAGCGCCACATAGGAACCTGGCCGCGCCGGATCGGCAACGATGGCCGACTGGGCAAGGCGGAGCGCGAGTTCGGTATCGCCTTTGCCCACGGCGTTATGCGCCTGGGACAGAAGCGACTCCACCGTCACCGGCTGCTCCGGGGCGGCAGGCTTGGCGTGTTTGGCGGGGGCAGCCCAGGCAGAAGTTGAAATCAGCAGGACAGCCAGGGCAGGAATCAGGCGGGACGTCATGACGGGTAACATAAGCCATTTTGGCGGCGACAAACCATGCGCGAAATGACCACCAGCCGCGACTGAAACCGGCGCAATAAAAGCCGTCGGTTCCGGTCAGGGCGGGGCTGGCGCGAAAGTCGGTGGAAAGGCCAGGCGGCATGGCGGCTTCGGACCAGCTTTCGCGCAGATCCAGTGGGGCAAAATCCGGCTGGCGGGCCCGGAAGGCTTCCGCCCGGTCCTGGTTTTCCGACGGCAGGATGGAACAGGTGGCATAGATCAGCCGGCCGCCGGGGGCGACCACGCTGGCGGCCTGGTCCAGCAGCCGGTCCTGAATGTCTGTCAGTTCCGCCAGCCGGGCCGGGGTCAGCCGCCAGCGCAGTTCGGGCTGACGCCGCCAGGTGCCCGAGCCGCTGCAGGGCGCGTCCACCAACACCAGATCGAACAGGCCGCCGGGCCGGGCATGCTCCAGCGGCAGCGTCTTGATGATGGTGACGCCGGCGCGCGCGGCGCGTTTCTCAAGCTCGAACAGCGCCTCGCCCCGCACATCGCAGGCCACGATCTCGCCACGGTTCTGCATCGCCGCCGCCAGCGCCAGGCTTTTGCCACCCGCACCGGCCGCCAGGTCCAGCACCCTTGTGTCTGGTGCAGCTTGGCAAAAGCAGGAAGCGATCTGCGCCGCCTCGTCCTGGAACTCGAAGGCGCCGGATTCAAACAGGGATGACTGGGAAAGGCTCGGCGCCTCACCCGCGATGCGGATGCCGTGCGGCGCATAGGGCGTGGGCGTGCCCATGACGCCATTTTCCTTCAGCCCGGCGATCACGGCGTCGCGCGTCGTCTTCAGCGTATTGACGCGCAGGTCCACTGGCGCGCGCGGGATCAGCGCCGCCATCGCTTCCGGCAGGCGATCGCCAAAGGCGCGCGTCAGTTCGGGTTCCAGCCATGCGGGATATTCCCCTGTCACCCAGGCCGGCGCGGGCGACGGCGTAGCGGCAAGGCTGGCGCGCTCGGCATCGGTCAGCGGCGCCGGGCCATAGCCGCCGCTGAACAGCGTCGAGACATCTTCGCCCGCGTCCAGCAGCGATGCGATCGCCAGCGCGCGCGGCGCATCGCTTCCCAAGCGGTGTGCCAGACTGGCGCGGTGGCGCTGGATCAAAAAGACGCGTTCCGCGATGGCGCGCCGGTCCTTGGAACCGGCGAACCGTCGGGTACGGAACCAGGCCTTGAGAAAGCGGTCGGTGGGCTGGGCAGTCTTGTCCAGGCCCTCCAAAATCTCGATAGCCATCTGCAGGCGGGCGGCCGGTGTCATATAAAATCAGTCATTTATCTTGGAAAACCAGAGGCTTGGGCTGAAAACACGGCATTGACGATTGTTCTTATAAAGTGTCGCCTGCATCCAAAGCCAATCCCATGACCCGCAGCTTTTCCCCTGCCCTGAACTTTGCCCTGTTCGCCGGACTGGCGGCGTTTGCCGTGGCGGCATTCGCGCCGGGCCTGCTGCACGACAGCGACACCTATTGGCACATTGCGGCCGGGCAATGGATGATCGCCCATCACGCGCTGCTGCGCGTCGATGTCTTTTCCTATACCGCCGCCAACGTTGCCTGGCACACCCAGGAATGGCTGGCCGAGATCGTCATGGCGCTGGCCTGGCGGGCGGGATGGGCCGGCATTCATCTGCTGTTTGCCGGCGCCGCGGCGCTGACCGCCGGTGTGGTCGGATATTTCGTGAGGAAGCGCGTGGACTTGGTGCCGGCGCTGCTGGCGGTGGTGCTGGGCCTTTCCTGCGTCACCGCCAGCCTGCTGGCGCGGCCGCATATGCTGGCGCTGCCGCTGTTGGCGGTATGGACGGCCGGGCTGGCCGGGGCACGCGAGAGGGAAAAAACACCAAGCTGGTGGCTGGTCCTGGTGATGCCGCTCTGGGCCAATCTGCATGGCAGTTTTGTCTTTGGCCTGGCGCTGGCTGTGGCGCTGGGCGTGGAAGCGACGATCGAAAGCCGCGGGAAGGCGGCGTTGAAATGGGCTCTCTTCGTGGCCGTGGCCACCGCATCCTGCCTGCTGACGCCATTCGGCGTGGATGGCCTGCTGTTTCCGCTGCATCTGTCGGCATTGCGGGGGCTTGGGCATATCGCGGAATGGCAGGCCAGCGACTTTTCCAGCCTCTCGGCCTTCGAGATCGCGCTGCTGGCGGCGCTGGGCGCGTTTGCGCTGGGACGCATCAAAGTGCCGCCGATACGGCTGGCGATTCTGCTGGGGATCGTCTGGCTGGCGCTGACCCATGGCCGCCATCAGATGCTGTTGGGCGTGACCGCGCCGATCCTGCTCGCGGCGGCGCTGGCGGCAACCTGGCCGGCCAGAGAACAGAGCGGCAGCGCGCTCTTCGCGCCGCTGGCGGCGCTGGGCTTTGCCGTCCTGATCGCGGCGCGGCTGATGATGCCGGTGGCGCGCGGCGATGACAGGATTTCGCCGGCGACAGCGCTGGCGCATGTACCGCGCTTTCTGCGCGAGACGCCGGTGATGAACGATTACGCTTTCGGCGGATTTCTGATCTGGAACGGCATCAAGCCCTTCATCGACAGCCGCGCCGATCTTTATGGCGACATCTTCCTGGACAATTATGCCGGCATCATCGAACCCGACAAGGATACGCTTGCCGCCAGCCTCGCCTATTATCACGTGCGCTGGACGATATTTTCGGCGCAGTCGCCGGTGGTGAAACTGCTGGATGCGACACCGGGATGGCACCGGTTCTATGCCGATAAACTTGCAGTGATTCATGTCCACGACTAGCGTGGCGCGGTCAACCAGCAAGACCCCAGATGAGCGATGATATCGAAGGCCGCATCAAGCTGCGCGGGCTGCAAATCCTTTCCGACAATCACTTCGTCCTGCGCAAGGCGAGCTTCGACTTTCAGCGCGGCGATGGCGAGTGGCAGCATCAGGAACGGGAAAGCTATGACATCGGCGACGCCGCCGCCGTATTGCCGTTCGACAAGGCGGTCGGCAAAGTGCTCCTGATCGAGCAGTTCCGCTGGCCGGTGTTTGAATCGGGGTACAAGAAGCTTCTGGTCGAGGTGATCGCCGGCAAGCTCGACGGCGATACGGCGCTCGCCTGCGTTCACAAGGAAGCGATGGAAGAGGCCGGCGTCACCATCTTTGGCCTGCGCCTTGTTTCGGACTGTTTTGTCAGCCCCGGCGCGGTGAAGGAACGCGTGACGCTGTTCCTGGCCGACTATGATTCCACCGCGCCCCGCGCCAAGGGCGGCGGGCATGAGCACGAGGGCGAGGACATTGCCGTGCTGGAAACCACACTGGACGAAGCGATGGCGATGATCGCTGCGGGCGAGATCGTGGACATGAAGACCATTGTCCTGCTGCAGGCCGCCAAGCTGGGACGCTAGAACTGGACGGAGATGTCAAACATGGCCGGCACCAACCTCAGCGATCTTCCGGAGAAGTCACCGTTTCCAGGCTGGCGCGGGAAATTCATCCGGTCGGCGGGAATGACTTTCGTCTATTGGGACGTTTCGGCCGGCACTGTCCTGCCGGAACATTCCCATCCCCATGAACAGGTCGCGCACATGTTCGAAGGCGAATTCGAGATTGTCGTGGACGGTGTCGCTGAGCGGCTCACGCCTGGCTCCGTCAGCATCATTGCGCCCAACGCCGTGCATTCGGGCCGCGCCATCACCGATTGCCGGATCCTGGATGTCTTCTGCCCGGTCCGCGAAGACTATATCCAGTTCGAAGGCTGATCCGGCGGCACCAGAAGGCCGGATTCCATTGGGCGTATGTCCGGTTGCGGGTACGCGGCTGCTTCTTGGCGTGGTTGCAATGTTCGCTTACCATGCTGGTCCTTCCGCGGGGACAAGCCATGTCTGGAGCTTCCACGCAAACTCGCAAGCTAGCCCTCATCGACCTGGCGCATCAGCCGGACTTTGCCTTGGGGCGCCTGACGATAAAGCCTTCGACCAGGGAGGTTGTGCGGCCGGACGGGGTGCGCGAGGTGCTTGAGCCCCGCGTAATGCAAGTCCTGGTCGCGCTGTACCAAGCCAGTCCCGAAGTCCTGTCCCGGGATGACCTGATCGCCCAATGCTGGGAAGGCCGGATCGTTGGCGACGACGCCATGAACGGGGCGATCAAAAAACTGCGCCGGCTGTCGGGCACCGGCCAAGCCCCTTTCTTCAGCATCGAAACCATTCCGCGTGTCGGCTACCGGCTGGTCGCCCCCGGCCAAGCCGAACATGCTGGCGTGGCGGACAAAAGCGGCGGCCATCCCGGCGTCGGCAATCGCCGCGTGCTGCTGGCAGGCGGCGTCTTATTCAGCACGGCCGCGCTGGCGGGCGGCGGTTGGTGGTTCGCCGCAAGGCAATCGACCGCGCCGGCGCAACCGAACGTGCCGCCTGCTGTCGTCGCCTTGATCGCGCGCGGCAATACGTTGCTGCGCCAGGGCAGGATCGAAAACCAGTCGGAAGCGGCGGGGCTGTTCCAGGAGGCTATCGACCTGGCCCCGGAAAATGCCGAGGCCTGGGCGGGACTGGCTGTGGCCGATGCCTTCATCGCCCATAACGGTACCAAGGCCACCTATCAGGCAGCGCAAATGCGGGCGCTTTCCGCCATCGACAGGGCCTTGGCGCTGGACCCCCGCAACGCCAGCGCCTGGATGGCCAAGTGGGTGTCCTATCCCGCGCGCGGTGCATTTTTTGAAAGCGAACAGGCGCTGCGCCAAGGGTTGGCTTTTCACCCCGAAGTCGATCACCTGTGGCTGGGCCTGGCGGACTATCTGAAATGCGTGGGGCGAATGCGCGAAGCCGCCACCGCGATAAAGCATGCCATGGCGTTGGTTTCCGGCCATATCGACCCGGCGATCTCCTGGATCAGCATCGCGAGCTTTACCGGCGCGGGCCAATTGAAGGAAGCCGATCAGGCCGCGGCCCGGGGCATGGCGCTGTTTCCCCGCCATCCGCTGACCTGGCTCCATCGCATCTACCTGTTGATGTTCACCGGCCGGGCCGCCGAAGCGCTGATCACACTGCGCGACATCGACAACCGCCCGCCCGACCAGCACGACGATGACATCAATGGCATGATCTTCGTCGCCGAGGCCCTGAACAGCGGTGCACCCCGCGACATCGACAAGGCCGCGGCGGCGCAATTGGTGCTGGCGAAGAAAGGCGAACGCGCCGCGGAAAATGCATTCATGTTCCTGGCGTCGCTTGGCAAGCTGGATGAAGCCTTCGCGATAGCCCAGTCCTGCTATGTGGGAGCAGCCGCCAACACTCCGCCGGTGCGCTTTGCGCCCAACCTGTTCGAGCCGGGATGCCGCGCCATGCGCAAGGACCCCCGCTTTGCCACCCTGATGGACCAGATGGGCCTGACCCCCTATTGGCGGAAGGCGGGCGTAAAGCCGGATTATCAGATCTATCCGGACGGTTGACCTGTCGCGGACGCAGCCCAGGGCGGACGTCGGCAATCGGTCGGCAATCCGCCAGCCATAGACCCGCGCGAAATCTCCAGTTTGCGAGCAGGTTTGAACACCAGGCCCACCCTATCGGGCCTGAAGGAAAACCGGCGCCAACCCGGTCCCGACCATGGAAATCCAAACCAAGGGGCCCTCCCATGACTCGCACGATCATTGCCGCAGCCCTGACGGCCCTCGCTACCGCTTCCTGCGCCCATGCTGATGGCGGTGTCCCCAAGCAAATCGTCGTCGCTTATGGCGATCTCGACCTCGGCACCGCCGCCGGAAAGTCCGAACTGAAGGCCCGCCTGCAGGCCGCCGCCGCGCAACTGTGCAGCCCGGTGTTACCGGGCCGGGACTATCGCGGCTCCGAAGAAGGCATCCACGAGCTCAAGGTGGTCTATTACGCCTGCATCGGGCGTTTGAGCGAGAGGGCGATGGCCAAGGTCCAAATCAGCCGCAACTGATCGGAACCTGACCGGAAAGGCCGTCATGTCCCAGGTGCGAGAGAGGTCGGGCGATCCGCATTGGGGATCTCAATCCAACCTTGCGCCCCAACGCCTCCAGCTTTTCCGCGGCGCGAAATTCGACCTTCAAGAAACAAGCCGGAAGATCAATGGCCGGTTCGCGATACGCATCGATCGCAATTCGGGGTGGGAGAATCCCTTTCTCGATCAATCCTCAACGCCCACGGCGGCCGTCGGAATGTTCCGCAGGTGGCTGCTGGGGGAAATGTCGCCGGACGAATTGGTCCGCCATTGCGGCCGCGGCCGATTTTCGGACGGAGCGTGGCTCGCCAACAAAAGAGATTTTCTGCTGCGCGCGATGCCGGTCCTGCGCGGAAAAAACATTGCCTGCTGGTGCAGACCGCGCGATCCCTGCCATGGCGATGTGCTGATCGAGATCGCCAATGCTCCCCACGAATCGGATGGGTAGCGGTCCAGGCGAGACGGTAATGTCTATTGCCCGCCCGGGTGATAGTTGGGCGCCTCGCGCGTCACGGTCACGTCATGGACGTGGCTCTCGCGCAGGCCCGCGCCGGTGATGCGCACGAACTGCGCGCGCTTGTGGAATTCCTCGATGCTGTGGCAGCCGGTATAGCCCATGGCGGCACGAAGGCCGCCAATGATCTGGTGCACCACCGTGCCCACCGGGCCCTTGTAAGGCACCTGGCCCTCCACGCCTTCCGGTACCAGCTTGAGCGCGTCGCGCACTTCCGCCTGGAAGTAGCGGTCGGCGGAGCCGCGCGCCATCGCGCCCACGCTGCCCATGCCGCGATAGCCCTTGTAGGAGCGGCCTTGATAGAGGAACACCTCGCCCGGCGACTCATCGGTGCCGGCCAGAAGCGAGCCCACCATCGCCACATCGGCGCCAGCCGCCAGCGCCTTGGCCAGGTCGCCGGAATATTTGATGCCGCCATCGCCGATCACAGGCACGCCCGCGTCACGCGCCACCGACACCGCGTCCATGATGGCGGTGAGCTGGGGCACGCCCACGCCCGCGACAATGCGGGTGGTGCAGATCGAACCCGGGCCGATGCCCACCTTCACCGCATCCGCGCCGGCGTCGATCAGCGCCCTGGCGGCGTCGGCGGTGGCGATATTGCCGCCCGCGACCTGGACGTAATTGCTCTGCTTCTTGATGCGCTTGATCGCCTCGATCACGCCTTTGGAATGGCCGTGCGCGGTATCGACCACGATGACATCGCATTCCGCCTCGATCAGCGCCATGGCGCGGGCATAGCCGTCCTCGCCCACGCCGGTGGCGGCGGCGACGCGCAGGCGGCCCCGCTCGTCCTTGCAGGCGTTGGGATACATCTGCGCCTTCTCGATGTCTTTCACCGTGACGAGCCCGACGCAGCGATAGGCGTCATCGACCACGACGATCTTCTCGATGCGATGCTGATGCAGCAGCCGGCGCGCTTCATCCGGCTTCACGCCTTCCTTCACCGTGACGACATTCTTGGTCATCAGCTCGGAAATCTTCTGCTGCGGATCGGCGGCAAAGCGCACATCCCGGTTGGTGAGAATGCCCACCAGCTTGCCCGAGCCCTTGGCGTCCACGCTTTCCACCACCGGCACGCCCGAAATGCGGTGCCGCTCCATCAGCTGCTTGGCTTCCGCCAGGGTCGCACCCGGAGTGATGGTCACCGGATTGACCACCATGCCGCTTTCATAGCGCTTGACCCGGCGCACATGCTCGGCCTGCTCTTCGATGCCCAGGTTCTTGTGGATCACCCCCATGCCGCCCGCCTGGGCCATGGCGATGGCCAGGCCTGCCTCGGTGACGGTGTCCATGGCGGCGGAAACCAGCGGGATGCCCAGCTCCACCGATTTGGTGAGGCGGGTCTTGGTATCTACCTGGCCGGGAAGGACTTCAGAGGCGCCGGGCACCAGCAGCACATCGTCGAAGGTGAGGGCTTCGCGGATGGTCGAGCTGGTCATGAAAGGCGCTCCTTCTGGAGCGCCGAGCCTGTATCAGCGCCGCGGACGGCGCGCAAGAGGCGGGGTGAACGAGACATTAAGCCCTTGAAAATATGACATTATGCCCTTTCCAGGGAACTTTGCTGCAGCAACCACGTTTAAGCGGGGTGGCCGGCAATTAGGCCGAGTCCTTGGGAATTGCCCTCCAGGAGAAAGAGATATGAAGACAGAGATGAAGACATTTCGTGTGATGCTTGGCGCCGCGATTGCCGTGGCGGGTCTGGTTTCGGCCTCTGCCGCCAACGCCGCCCCTCATGGCGTGCGCGTTGGCGACCTGACCTGCAACGTCGCCAGCGGGTGGGGCTTTGTGTTCGGCTCCTCCAAGGACCTGCATTGCACCTACCGTGGCAGCAATGGCCATCGCGAGCATTACGCCGGATCGATCTCCAAGTTCGGCGTGGACATCGGCTACACCGAAGGCGGCGTCCTGGTATGGGGCGTGTTCGCGCCCACCTCCGACATGCGCAAGGGCGCGCTGACGGGTGACTATGTCGGGGCTTCGGCCCAGGCCACTGTCGCGGTCGGCGCCGGCGCCAATGTGCTGCTCGGCGGCTTCGACAAGTCCATCGCCCTGCAGCCTCTCAGCGTGGAAGGCAGCAAGGGCCTGAACGTGGCGGCCGGCATCGGCTCGATCTCACTGCGCGAAGCGGAATAAACGCTTCGACGATTATGCGGCGAAAACCCCGGCGTCACGCGCCGGGGTTTTCCTGTGTGCCGCACCGTCTCATTTGACGGTGATGGTCGCCATCATCTTGGGATGGATCGAGCAGAGATACTTATAGACACCCGGGCGATCGAACTTGAACTGATAGGTGTCGTTCTCATCGAGCGCCGGCGAACGGAAGGCGCCATCGGCGCTGATCACGGTGTGCGGCTCCCCGTCCAGATTCTTCCAGGTCACGGTCGAGCCCGCCGTCACCGTGACATCCATGGGCGAGAAATCGAAGTTCTTCATCACCACCATTGCGTCGGCGGCAAGAGCCGGATGCGACAGGGGTTGGGGAGCCAGCAAAGCCAGGGCGAAAATTCCCGCGGTCACTCTCATGATGATCTCCGTCTCAGGCGAGCGTGGTGTCGTTGAGGGCAATCGTCTTTTTGTGCGCCACCGCGGCGGTCACGCCCAGCATGCCTGGCAACTGATCGGCCGGCACCACCAGGGGGCCCGGTCCCGGCCCGTTCCCCGCCTGGGGTTGGGGATAGGCGGTGGAACGGGCCGTGTGGAAGAGGATATTGCCTTCCACCTTCTGAACGATCTGATGGATATGACCGTTCAGAACCGTGACCGAACCGAAGCGGCGCAACAGTTCGGCGATCTGGTCGCCTTCGCCCGTGCCCCAGCCCCAGGGCTGATAGATGGTCCAGAGCGGCATGTGCGCGAAGACCACAATGGGCTGGCTGGCGGAACGGCCCGAAAGATCGTCCTTCAGCCACGCCATCTGGTCGTCGCCCAGCCCACCCAGGCCGTTGGGTTTGAAGTTCATCACGTTGACCAGGGCGACGAAATGCACGCCATGGGCGTCGAAGCTGTAATAGCCGCGATTGCCGGACGCCTTGCCGAAGCGGGCGAAGAATTCGCCGCCCGGCCCATCGGTGACATCGTGCTCGCCCGGCACCACATGCAGCTCGCTGACTTTCAGGCGCGACAGAAGCTGGTTGGCATTGTCGAACTCGCTGGCCTTGGAGAGATGGGTGACGTCGCCGGTATGCAGGACAAGGCCCGGCTGCTTCGGCATGGCGTTCACCATGTCGATGGTGCGGTTCAGGGTGCCGACCACGTCGGGATTGGCGTCCTTGTTGAAGCCGATATGGGTGTCGCTGATCTGCAGGAACAGCGGTGTGCCCATGTCCTCCTGCGCCTCAGCCAAATCGAAGGCGCTGAACACCCCACCCTGCAGGGTGAACAGGGTGCCTGCGCCCACACCAAGGCATTTCAGGGCATCGCGGCGGTTGGTGGCGTCGTGCATGTCGCTTGTCTCCCAATTTCGAGAAGGAGACCCTGCGCAGGCCGGCTTTATTCCCGCTGGGTCCGGGCGAGAGCGACAAATTTCTGGAAGGCGGCCTGATCGACATCGGACACGGCGGCGAAATCCACGTCGCCGGTCTTCCAGAAGGCGATGCGGAAGCCGCGGTTCATGCCCAGGCCCGGCAGATCGGCGCCACGATCCTGCCAGGCGAACAGGTCCACTTCATGATTGCCATGGGCATAGACCATGACGGCGGCGGGCCGGCCTGCCACTTCGTCCACCCGGCCGCCGGTGAGCTTGAAGCCTTCGCTCGCGAAATCGGTGACCGGCGGCGAAAGGCCGGCATGGGCGGCGAGCCACGGCTTGACCGTATGATGATTGCTGGAGGCGACCATGATGGTGCGGCCAGCGGTCAGCGCGCGGGCATGGGCGTCGGCGACCGACTGGGCAAGTGTGGCAATGGAGGGCGGCAACAGCAGCAGGAACGCAAGGCCTGCAGCCAGCAGCGACGCCCCTGCCCCGCCGGCCGCACCCATCCAGAAGCTTTTCGGAGAAAAGCGAACGGGTTCCTTGTCCAGCCGCGCCAGCACAGCGGCGCGCAGGTGCGCGGGCGCAGGCCGGCGTGGCGCCTTGCGCAGCGCGTCACTGAGATCGGCAACCTCGGCGGCGAAGGCCTGGCATTCGGCGCAGGTTGTGAGATGACGCTCGGCTTCCGCCGCTTCCACGCCCTTCAGTTCGCCGTCCAGATAGCTTTGGGTATTGAGCAGATGCTCGCAGCTCATGCCCCCTCCTTTGCATATTCGCGCAGCAGGGTGCGCGCCCGGGCCAGCCGCGACATCACGGTGCCAATGGGACTGCCGGTGATCTCGGCTATTTCGCGATAACTCATGTCTTCCATCTCGCGCAGGATCAGGACTTCGCGGAAATCGGCCGGCAGCCGCGCGATCATCGCCTCCAGCCGGCGCTGATGTGCGGCGTGGATCGCTGCCACCTCCGGATCGGGCCCGGAATCGGCGATGCTGTCTTCCAGCTCCGTGTGCCCCCGGCGCCGGGTGGCGGCGCCGGCGGAGAGCCAGCAGTTGCGCACGATCGCCAGCAACCAGGCCTTGGCGTCGCCGCCGCGGAAGCCGTCAAAGCCGCGGAAGGCGCGCAGCATCGCATCCTGGACGATGTCATCGGCGTCGGCGGGCGAGCGCGAAAGCCATCGGGCCAGGTTGTAGGCCGCGTCCAGGTGCGGCAGGGCTTGAGCCTCGAATCTCCGGCGCCGGTCATCCATGGAAAGACAAGACCTCCCGGAGCAGCGGTTTATTCCCCAAGCAGCAGATTATTTTTGTGCCGCCTTGAACCCCAGTGCCACGACGTAAAGCTCGACCGACTCCGCCCGGCTGGCCGGCGGCTTGACGTGCTTGACCTCGCGGAACGCCTTTTTCAGTCCCGCCAGCAGAACAGACGACGACCCGCCCTGAAACACCTTGCCGACGAAAGCGCCGCCCGGCTTGAGCGTGTCCAACGCCACCTCCAGCGCGATCTCCACCAGCGCGATGGTGCGGATATGGTCGGTGGCGCGGTGGCCGGTGGTGGGCGCAGCCATGTCGGTCATCACCACATCGGCAGGACCGTCCAGCGCCTGTTTCAACATCGCCGGCACATCCGGATCGGTGAGATCGGCCTGGAAGAAGGTCACGCCGGGGATTTCCTCCATCTCCAGCACATCGGCCGCGACCACGGTGGCGCCACGCGCCGCCGCCACCTGGCTCCAGCCGCCGGGGGCCGCGCCCAGATCCAGCACCCTGGCGCCCTTTTTCAGAAAATGGAATTTCTCGTCCAGCTCCAGCAGCTTGAAGGCGGCGCGGCTGCGATAGCCCTTGGCCTTGGCGGCGGCGACATAAGGATCGTTCAGTTGGCGCTGCAGCCAGGCACGGGATGACGCGGTGCGCCCGCGATCCTTCTTCACTTTCACGGGCACACGCCCGCGTCCCGATGCATCGCCCTGTTTCATGCCCCGTTCAGCCAGTGTCCAGATTCCGAAATTCGCATGGTCTCCATATCAGGCTTTTGGCGAATTTCGGAATCGAAGGACACTGGCAATTTATTGATTATAGCGTCGTTCGGTTTCGAAGTTCGCCAAGAACCCGATATCAAGGGTATAGCGAACTTCGAAACCGCGACACTATGATTGGCTCAAGCGGCGCAACATGCCTTCGCGCAGGCCGCGGTCCGCCACGCGCAGCACGGTCGATGGCCAGAGCGAACAGATGGCGGCAAAGATGGCGCAGCCGGGCAGCATCAGGTCGGCGCGTTCGTGCCCGATGCTGCCGATCCTGGCCAGCGCGTCGATATCGAGCCCCGCCAGCCGATCCACCACCTTGAGCATATGGGCCGTCTCATGCCAGCTGCCATCGACGCGGGCGCGGTTGTAGCGCGGCAGCTTGAGCGCGATGGCCGCGAGCGTGGTGACGGTGCCCGACGTGCCCAGGAGGTGATATTTGCGGCCGTCGAATTCCGCGCCCATAGATTCGCGCGATGGCGCCAGGCGCGCACGCAGATCAGTGAACATGCGGTCGAAGCCGGCGCGGCTGGAGGCGTCGCCATAACTCTCGGCCAGGCTGACCACCCCCAAGGGAAGCGATGCGGCCAGTTTCTTTTGCGGGCCCTGTGGGCTTTTCTGGAGCCAGATCACCTCGGTCGAGCCGCCGCCGATGTCGAACACCAGCGCGCCACGATATTTGCGGCCGATCAGAGGGGCGCAGCCTTCCGCGGCCAGATCGGCCTCTTCTTCCGCCGAGATCACCTTGAGGTCCAGCCCGGCCTCGTCATGAGCGCGCCGGACCAGCGTGTCGGCATTCCTGGCCAGGCGCGCCGCCTGGGTGGCGATGGCGCGCACCCTGGCCACGCCATGCTTTGTGATGCGCTCCGAACAGACCTTCAGCGCCGCGATGGTTCGGTCCAGGGCAGCGTCGGACAGCAGACCACTCTGACTCACCCCCTCGCCCAGCCGCACGATGCGCGAAAAGGAATCCACCACCCGGAACCCGCCGCGGGCGGCCGGGGTGGCGATCAGAAGGCGGCAATTGTTGGTGCCCAGATCCAGAACCGCCAGCAGCGGTCCGAACCGGTCCTCCTCCTCCCGCGATTTCTGGCGGTTTCCGTGCATTTCCCCGAACCGACGCAAGAGCGGCTGGCCCGAACCTAGCACGGGCCGCGGCCGGGCGGGGGAGCGGAAATTTGGCGAAAACCTGTCCTTGCAAGGGGTTGGCGGCTGGTCTAAACGGGCGGTCCCGAAGGGCTTGGCCCCGATGGGGGATCGTCTAACGGTAGGACCCCAGACTCTGACTCTGGTTGTCTAGGTTCGAATCCTAGTCCCCCAGCCACCCACCCGAGATGGACGGAGGCTCCCTGTTTCTCCAGAAAAATGCTCGCAGTTTCAGGATCATTGCGCTGATCCCTGAATCTGGAGACTTGCTCTAGCCCCAAATCAGGGAATTTTTGGCCAGTGTTGGCCATCAGTCTCTGGCCCTTATCAGGGAATTTCCGCGATTTTCTGGAGACCAGCGATGGAGACGAGTTCGACAGCGTTTGTCAGCAGCAGTTGTCGATAGCGAGATTCAAACTCTCCGTTTCCAAATACAGGGAGAATTTTGACCGCTAGCGCGACGAACCGGGAAGTCGCCTCGAATATTTGCCGGTCTATCAAAGGCTAAGGCTCGGATCTGGCTCCTTGTACCTGATGAAATAACAGGCCGCTCTTTGCTGGATAACAGGCGCCTGTCGGTCGGGAACAGGACCGATAACAGGGAGATTGGGGTCGGCTTGACTGCCAACCGTGAATTTTCACGGGATGCGACGTTTCCTCGGATTGAAGCAAGCGTTGGGGCGGACCTAGCCTAAATGGGTAGTTCGCAGACAATGTTGCGCCCATGCCCAGAGGTTCCCAAGGCCAAAAGTTGTTCTTCGAAGTCCATTTGGTCCATCTGCTCACCGCGGCAGCACTGTTCGTCATGGCACTTCAAAACATCATTGCTCATTGGTTGCTGCCCGTTCCGTTGACTGGCGATTATATATTGGTGGGAGCGACAGGCCTTGGTTTGGCTCTGCTTGGCTGGAAATTCTACGTTCAAAAGCCCTGATGGCCAGAAACTGGCCATGAAAAGTGATTTTCGGCTGTAAGCCCGAATCCAACGTCAGCGGCGGCCCAACCCGGCATATATAATATATAAGTGTTGGCCGCCGAGGATAGCGGGACGGACTCGGCTCTCTCTTACACTTATATATATGAAAGCGTAGCCGGGCCTTTGGATTAGCGCTTTACATGGCTCACCGAAGCCGGGAACGCTCCACCTGCGAAAAATCTGAAGCGAAGAACACACTCTCGAGATACCACCCACAACCTCGTCGGCTCTCGGAATCCTCGAATTTTGGGCTCAGCAACGACTTTCTTTGTCTCAGGAAGGTTTTCACAGCCTCTGGAAGCATTCAACAGGCTAAGGGTGGATCACACCTATAGCTAGCACCGCCTTCCAGACGCATTCTGCGGCTTTTGATGCCAAAAAGAGATTTTCACGCTTCCATGCTGGCCATGGGGACGTTGAATCTAGCTCAACAGCCATCGCGCCATCGCTGAAGAATTGAGTGATCTACGATCTCTCACAGAAACTGCAACGGCTCACAACGACGATGAAATTCGAAAATCACGCCGGCCAGCGATGAAATCAACGACCGAAATTATCGTTGAAGGAAGAATTCAGCGTTCTACAGGAGCCAGGAAGCGCTCCCATCGCCATGAACAGCGAAATTTGCGCCCAAAACGGCCTGCGAACGGTCAAAGAAGTCCTTCTACGCTCCAACTTTGCTTCGTTGAAGAGATGCAACGCTCCACGACAGCTCATAATTTCACAAAATTGAGCAACGCTTCCGTCATCGTCGATGGATTGATCTTCGACGACGATGATCACGCCAACGATCATCATCACGGCCAAGACTGACAAAGTGACAATCAGGATTTCGTTCGTCGTCATCGACGGGAGTGAAGTCGCCCGAAACGTCACATCATAATCATATCATACTGAACGAGAGCGGCAGAGATCGCGATTGATCCAGCGACTCCGAACTCGCAGTGAAGAAGGAGCGTGCAAAAATAATTTGAAAAAAGACTCGACTCCAAAATCATTTTGCGGAATCAGTTTGCGCATCATCAGTGGAGAGAGCTTTTATGCAGCGCGATCACCAGCTCCAAATCTCATATCGTGCGCCGGCTTCGATCCGCGCCAATCGGAATAACGCGCGCTCGCACTCGAGTAAGCAAGTCGCACAAATCGCGGCGAGCATCTCGCAATTTGGGTTCACTAATCCGGTTCTTGTCGATGAAGAAGGCTTGCTGATAGCTGGCCACGGAAGGCTAAAAGCAGCACAAAAACTGGACCTTCCGAGCGTACCTGCGATAGAGCTGAAAGGCTTGTCAGAAGCCGAAAAACGCGCGCTCTTGCTGGCAGATAACAAGATCGCGCTGAACGCCGGCTGGGACACAGATCTGCTCAAAGTCGAGCTCGAACACCTCCAGCAGGTCGACGCCGATTTCGATGTCCAAGTCACGGGATTCAGCGTTGGCGAAATCGACGTCATCCTAGAGGCGGTGAAGATTGACCCCGATGACGAACTAGTCCCGGCGGTATCCGCCAATCCCTACGTTCAGCTGGGCGATATCTATCAGCTGGGCGATCACCGGATTGGGTGCGGCGACTGCAGAAACGAGCAGTTCTTGCGATTGCTAGTGGGGAATGCCGAGGTCGATGCAGCGTTCTTAGATCCGCCTTACAACGTCTCAATCACAAAGCATGCTAGCACCCGGGATATTCACCGAGAGTTTACAATGGCTTCCGGCGAAATGAGCGGCGCTGAATTCGAAGCATTTCTAAAGGAAGGCCTTTCTGCATGCGCTTCCGTTACCCGCAATGGCGGGATCCATTTTGTCTGTATGGACTGGCGGCACATGGACGCTGTCAGCACCGTCGGAAAGACGGTCTACAACAAGCTCTTGAACCTATGCATCTGGAACAAAAGTGCGGCTGGCATGGGGTCTCTCTATCGTTCCAAGCACGAGCTTGTGTTCGTCTATCGGGTTGGAAGCGCACCGCATTTCAACGCAATCGAATTGGGCCGACACGGGCGAAACCGCACCAATGTCTGGGACTACAACTCGGCGAATTCCCTGAGGGGAAACAGACGAGCTGACCTAGACCTGCACCCTACAGTCAAACCTGTAGCCATGATTGCCGAAGCCATGTGCGATGTCACCAAACAGGGGGATTTGGTCCTCGATGCGTTCCTTGGTTCTGGAAGCTCCCTCATTGCTGCCGAGCGGGTACACCGGCGCTTGGTCGGCTGCGAAATCGATCCAGGGTACGTCCAGCTGGCAATAGAGAGATGGCGGGATTTGACCGGCGATCAACCGGTTCGCGTGGCAATGCGGGAGAATGCAAATGCTTGAGCATGGCGATTCAGCTTTGAATGGCGGTGGGCATAAAAATCCACCGAAATCGACGCAATTTCCAAAAGGCCGATCTGGAAATCCAAATGGGCGCCCCAAAGCTTCCAAGAACCTTGCCACGCTCATCAAGCAAGCTGCATTTGAACATATCGTAGTCACGCCTAAATCTGGGAAACCACGGCGCCTCAAGCGTATTGAAGCCGGCCTACTACAACTCGGCATTAAAGCAGCCCAAGGCGACTTGAGAGCAATCCAGAATTTGGTTGACCTGGTTGACGAGATAGAAAAACGAGCGGCCGCTGCGCGACCACCAGAGCAGCCAATTAGCGAAAAGGATCTCGCCGTCCTGCACGAAATTCACGCCCGCGTGCGGGCGTGCGAAGAAACTGAAACCGCTCCCTCAGTCCAGGAGGCATAAATGCTAATGTCACCAGGTAAAATGTTCGCCGAGATCCTGCAGAAAGATCTCTATGCTTTCACCCATCGTGCTTTTGGAGAATTGAACGGCGACAAGCCGTTCGCCCCGAATTGGCATCTGGAGGTGCTTTGCGCGAAGCTACAGGAAGTGGCCGAAGGCAGATGTAAGCGCCTAATCATCAATATTCCTCCCCGGCATCTCAAATCTCACACAGCCTCTATCGCGTTCCCGGCCTGGGTTTTGGGGCGTGATCCGACCAAGCAAATACTTTGCGTCAGCTATACGCAAGAGTTGTCTGAAAAGCTGGCTCGCGAATGTCGCAAGCTCATGCAAAGTGACCTCTATCGAAGCACATTCAGCACCAGGATTTCGGAGGATCGGCAAGCTGTAGCCGACTTCGAAACGACCGAGGGCGGTAACCGCTTCTCGACCTCGGTAAATGGTGTCATGACCGGACGCGGGGCCGATATCATCATTATCGATGACCCGATAAAGGCAGACGATGCGGCGTCAGATCTGCGGCGGACCAATGTTAACGAATGGTACGACAACACCCTCAGGAGCCGTTTAAATAATCAGGAGACCGGCGCCATCATAATTGTGATGCAGCGGCTACACACCGACGACTTGGTCGGTCACGTGAGGGAATGCGAAGACTGGGATCTCGTTTGCTTTCCCGCCATCGCGACTCACGACGAAGAATTTGTGGTGGATACGCTCTTTGGAAGGCGATCTATTCAGCGCAAAAAAAACTCAATCCTGCAGCCCGCACTTACATCCGCGGAGACGCTGGATCTCCTTAGGAACGTCATGACTTCCTACAATTTCGCAGCTCAGTATCAGCAGGATCCGCAGCCGCCGGAAGGTAATTTGATAAAGCGCGCTTGGCTCAAGACTTACAAGGGAGGCGACAGACCCGCCAATTTCGATAAGGTGGTACAGAGCTGGGATACCGCCAATACGGCCAGTGAATCCGCGGACTACTCCGTTTGCACAACCTGGGGCGTGATTGGGCGCTATCTCTATCTTTTGGACGTTTTCCGGCGCCGTATGGAGTTTCCAGAACTCACGCGCATGGTCCGGCATTTAGCCGACTCTTGGAAGGCGGATCTAGTGCTCGTCGAAGACAAGGCCTCTGGCACTCAGCTCATTCAACAGATGCAGGCTGACCGCTTCACAAAGGTCAAAGCTGCGCCTAAGCAGGATGGCGACAAATATATGCGTGCATATGTGCAAACATCAAACATCGAAAGCGGCTATCTGCTGGTGCCTGCAGATGCGCCCTGGCTTGATACATACATTGCCGAATTAACATCGTTTCCGAATAGCAAATATGCAGATCAGGTGGATTCAACCGTGAATATGTTAGCTTGGATCACGGAAAAAGCGGCAAAACCCTTAGGTTTCTTTGATGTAGCCTGGAGGCAGTCGCGTCCCGATCTTACTGAATACAATCCGCTAATTGGCTTGCCATACAATCCCAGGCGATATCTTTAGGCGGGATCCGTCAGGGATGTTCCGGGATCGGTGGCAAAGAAAGATGTTTGGTCAGTTCACGATAGTCGTCCTTCATCTTTGCTCTTGGCAAGGCATGAACTTCGTCTAAGCACTTTTTCTTACTTGTCTCGCTCACGTTGTCACAGTCACTTCCCTTAGGTAATTCGGTTCCGAGCACATATCCGATCCCGATCATCACGCGCAGCCTGTCTGGTGGGCTCGCCCCTCCCGCAAGAAACGCGTCGACCATATCCTCTATCTTTGACCGCTGTTGAGCCACTATCACCGGAACCGCGTCACAGTTCTTGACGACAGGCGAGCCAATGATCATCCCCGCACCTTTACAAATCAGAGTGACATCGTCTCCACGCAAGAGCTGGCCCGAATATTTCATCGAATCGTCGGAGAGCCTCGCTTGTACGCCCTCGAACATGTTTGCGTCGCGGAGAACCAGATAGCCGTTTCCAAAAACGTCCTTATTTATGCTTTCGATAACACCTGTAATCACGAGCGGCTGATCTTTGAACTTATCGTCGGCGGCAACTTCATTGGCGTGATAGGCGGCGAAGAGCTGTGGAGCAGATATCCGCACGCCTATTGGAAATATGCTCATCCAATCGCCAATGGTCTTTTTGCCATCCAGATAGCCCTCGAAATCGTCGATCAACAGGAGCTTGGCGACTGCAACGCCACGTGGATCTGATGTAAAGCTTGGCTGAGCAATCGAGCTCGCGGCGTTCGAGTGAGAGCTATTGGCGGATGGCAAGAATGCACCTGCCGCGCCTATCAGAGCGATGACTAAGGCTACTTTTACCCATCCAGGCGTGCGGATATTGAAGTGCTGTTGAACGAGCTTGTCAGCCGGTGGTAGCGCGACAAGGCTAGATAGAATAAAAAAACCGGCTGGAATCCAACTTTTATCTCCCGCTGCAGCTAACCCCGCGACCAGCATGAATATAGCGAATGCCCAACCCGCTATGACACCGACACTACGCGGCTGGACCGAGGCGGTCCCATTGGCAGAATTCATGCCCTCTCCCCTCTGGTGATCGGGGAGTTGATAAAACCTAGCTACGCGAGGTTCGCTGCCGTCTTTAGGCTTGCGCCCTGGACATACACGACAGCCTCCTCGACCATACGGTGAGGAGTGCGATGCGGCTCGCACAAAGCCGCGTAGCTAGGGGTTATCAAGCCCCAGGCAGAGTGTGTTCTGCCCGGTCCTGAAATTAGGGGTATTCGTCCAAGAGTTCCAGTCTAATCTTGGCCGAAACGGAGAGATTTCAGAGACTTACCTTGGCTGCCCAGCCATCGCCGTCGCAATCAACTGAGCTGACCGACCTTTACGCGGACATTCCGCATGCGGCGTCGGAAGTACCGCTCCGTTGCGTGGCCTACGGCGAAAGGACAGTCCAGCGCCCGCAACACGGACGGCATGGACGTTTGGCACCCTGAGCGGAGGTAACTCACTCCTGCGGAGATTGATGATCGCTCGTGACCGTTATGCAGGCCGCCTCAGCGTCATCGAGAAATTTCAGTCTGTACCTGTCATAAACATTCACGACGACTTTCGCACGAAGGAACAGTTCCCGTTGCGCTTGTTCATTTCCGTGCTCCGCCAACCACGGCGGGTTTTCGGCTATGATCTTGTTCCGCCGCTCGTCATCGGTGTTCAGGTCAAACACCTTGATCAGCAGGTGTCTATAGACGTCCCCTAGCTGATCCCCGCGGTCTGTTGGTCCGTACCGCTCCCACTCCGCGAAATGATCTAGTTCGGCAATTAGCACCTTATCAACGTGATTCGCGTTGCGGTCGTGGATGCGGAACATCGGTATGTGCATGGAACCAACCTTTATTATACCCCGGAAGCCATCGATCTTCGCCTCCTCCATTGAAGGCAAGTCGCGGCTGTATCGGGGTTCGAAGTGTTCGTGTCCTTTCATGTGGGAGTATTCAAGCGCGTGGCTAAGTGTCTCCAAAATAATCGGCTTGTGCCAATCCTTCCGCTGCCGGACTTGATGAACTATCGCGCCAATTACGCCCGCCTCAGTGGCCTCAGCACGCATTGCCGCACGTTCAATCATTTCTCCGAACGCGCGCTCAGACTCGGCTTGCGCTAGCCCCCTTCCATATGACTCGCCCCAAGAAGGATAGGCGACATGCCAATTCGCGATGAACGCTCCCTTATCGTCGAGCTGATTGTAGCCCCAAGCCAGCAACCCTTCCGGTGGAGGGTCGTTGAATCGCTCGGTGACTTTGGAGAACCTCGCAAATATCTCTCTAAGCCGCGATGACTTCCCGAACGACTCCGCGACCGTCTCTTTAAATTTTTGCACCTTTTCGTGGTCAAGAGGCGCAGCGCGCAACCTCGCCTCGCTCACGTCCTCTCCAGCGCGTTTCATTTGATCGAACAACGTGCGGAGGGCATCAATCTGGTTTTGTTCGGCCTCGCCGAGAATTCCACCATAACGATCCCACTGCTCTACGATTTCATTAAGCGTTGTGGGCACGCCCTGGCCGTTATTTTCGGCGAACGCGAATGTCATGTCGTCGTCAATCGCTGGTGCCGCGGGCGGAGCCCCAGCGCTGGCCAGCACCTGGAGGGCTCGAACAATGAACGTGCGGTTCGGCCGGGTGAATGTATCCACAAAATGAGCCTCCCCATCGGCCTGCAAATCCCACCAGCCCCAGCCCCAAAAGTCCGACGCGCGGTCATCGGCCACGCTCTCGAAAAGCGGCACAAGCGTTGGCAGGTCGTTTGGCAGGTAGTTGAGCAGCGCGTTTGCAGCCTGGAGTTTGAGACCTTCCTGCGTAGCCAAGTACTGCTCGATCGCATAACCGGCCAGCCCAAAGAAAATCTGGCTCTTTGCCATCTGTAGATTTTTTGTGATGCCCACCCTTTCTTCTAACTCGCGAGCGGCTCTCTCAAGCTCTTCCTTATCGTCACCGGACTGCGGGTGCTCAAGCTGGAACCGATAACCCTGGAGGCGAACCTCAGCCATCATATCCCCGTGAGATTCGTCTTGCAGGGCCTTTTTCAGCTCCTTGGCTATATTACTCTAAGGTCACTCGATTCCCGCCTCATCATTTTGCGCGATACCCTCGCGGCCCGAAGCGAGGAACTCAGGGTAATACGTCGACGGACGGATGCCGGATACGGCACCCAGCTAGAGCTCGCTCAGGCCGAAGCCGCCTTTCACGCGACGGAGCAGCTCATTCCGGCAACGGCGCTTGCGATTACACAAGAGGAAGATGGCTTGAGCCTTCTTCTTGGCGATACGCCGCGTGATATTCCGCGCGGCGCAGCACTCGATGCGCTCAACACACCAACCGTGCCGGTTTCGCTCCCATCGGCTCTCTTGCGCCGGCGCCCTGATATCGTGGCGGCGGAACAACAATTGGCAGCATCTGACCACACACTGGATGCCGCCCGCGACGCCTTTATGCCCGATTTTCGGCTGTCGGCGGCCGGTGGCTTAGTGGGATCGACACTAATCGGTGGAAGTCCTCTCGGGATATGGTCGCTCGGGGGCAGTATCCTAGCGCCAATCATTTCCGCGGGAAGGCTCGAGGCGCAGAGAGACGCAGCGACCGCAAGACGCGATGAGGCGGCGTTTGCCTATAGGAGATCCGCACTGGCCGCCTTCAGAGAAGTTGAGGATAGCCTCGCTGCGGTCAAGAGGGACAGAGAACAAGAAAGCGCTCTCGCAGCCCAGATCGCAGCGCTCGCAAGGGCCTTAGACTTGGCAACCCATCGCTATAGAGAAGGTTATTCACCCTATCTCGACCAGATAGACGCCGAGCGGGACTTGCTAGCGTCACAGCTTGCCTTGCTTCAGGCTCGTACCGACCGGCTGAATGCGTTGGTAACCCTGTATCAAAGCCTTGGCGGTGGTTGGAAAACGCCTGACGATATCCCTACCACTCCAAATTAATGGTTTTTCGTCGCTTGAGCGATCCCCGTGGTGCCTCGACCTCCTCCTGGATTCCCCAACTTAGATGGCGAATCGCGAAAGCTCGCAATACTGACAGTCGAAGCCGCACCTCCCCAATTTGGCTCCTGTCGCATTTGACGACCACGTATAGCCGACCGAACAAGAAGCCCCCTGATCGGTCCCGCCACGTCTGAAAAAGTGGCAACTATGACATGGGTTATGCAATGGCGAGATCTTAACGTCCGGCAATGCGAATGCTAGTGGTGGGCGCAGGCAGCGTTGGCGGGTATTTCGGTGGTCGCCTAATCCAGGCGGGCCGTGACGTTACATTTCTCGTGCGACCCGCCCGAGCAGCTCAACTTAGGACCGGTCTTGTCATTATCGACACTCACGCAAAGGACGTTATTCCGGTGAAAGCTATTGTGGCGGGTGATGTTGGTGGGCGCTTCGACTTTATCTTTCTGGCGGTAAAATCGTTCCAGCTATCCGGCACACTCGAGGATATCGCTCCCTATCTCACCGACGAGACCGCCATTCTTCCAGTCCTTAATGGCATGTCGCACATGGATGTACTGCGCGAACGTTTTGGAGCTGATCGCATTCTGGGCGGGGCCGCGCGTGTGGCGACCAGCCTCGACGACAATGGGATCGTCTGGGACAACGGTTCGTTCCACGATCTAGTTTACGGTGAATGGGATGGTTCGCAATCGAGGCGGATTAACGCGCTTGATCTCTTCATGCAGACGAAGGATTTCACGGCCCGGCTCTCTAGCGCGATCGAACGAGAAATGTGGGAGAAATGGGCCCAGCTAGCGTGCATCGGCGCTATCACAAGTCTCCTGGGCGGTGACACCGCCACAATTTCTCGAACGCCACATGGTATTGAGACCATTGAAAGGATGGCACTGGAGGTTCTGCATGCCGTCGACATGGCTTGGCAACCGCTGCCGGACTCGTTTCGCGCCCAACTCTTATACTGTTTGACTGACACGGCAGTCGCCAGGACATCCTCCCTATATCGGGATATGAAGGCGGATCGTCAGCTTGAAACGAGTGAGATCATCGGAGATATGGTGTATCGCGCAATGGACTCCCGTGTGCCGGTACCCCTGCTTACCGCGGCGCTGGCCAAACTTGAGGTCTATGACGCCCAGCGGCGCCGAGCGTGAAAATAAAAAAACCGATCATGGCATAGGCGTTATCAATTCGCGGGTTCAGATCGATGCGAGCGGAGGTGCGGCGTTGCGAAGTTCCTGAGGAGGTAGATTGTACATTCGTACGAAGCTTCTCCGCATGCGTTCCCTGTCCCCGAAGCCCGTTACCTCGGCTATATGTTCGATCGGAAAGCGGCTCTGTTCCAGCAAATAGCGCGCCCTTTCCAGTCGCATATTTTCGATTGCTTTAGCGGGCGTCATTCCCGTTTCGCTTTTGAATATTCGGCTGAATTGTCGTTCGCTAAGACACGCAACTTCTGCGAGCCCTTCTATCGAAAGCTCTTTATGTAGATGGCAGCGAGCATACTCTAGGGCCTTTTGCACTCGATCGGATTTTCCATCTATCTCCAATAACGCTGAACGCTGGGATTGGCCGCCGGCGCGACGGTTATGGATCACCATAGCTCTCGCAGTCTCACGGACGACTTCCGATCCAACATCGCTTTCGATGAGACCTAGGGCAAGGTCAATTCCAGCTGTCATCCCGGCAGAACTCCATATTTTGCCATCAGCTATATATATTCGATCAATCTCCACTTTCACCTTTGGAAAGCGTGCCTGTAGTTCCTCGCCAAACATCCAATGAGTGGTTGCCCGCTTTCCGTCGATGAGACCCGCTTCTGCGAGAAAAAAAGCGCCTAAACTAATGGAAGCAATCCGCCGGACTTTCGACGATGTCTTACGAAGAAATGCGACCAAGTCAGCCGATGTTTGATTGCTGTTGTGGGTTGCACCCACTAGTAATGTGTCGCATTCGACTTCGGACGCACGCTCGGTCGCAACATTCACGCCAAAAGAATTACGCAGCGAACCGCCATTTGCCGAAACCACGTGTAACTCATAGTGAATGTTACCGAGCACCGTATTTACCGCATCGAACGCAGTAAGTGAGGCAAGACACAGTGTCTCGAAGCCAGGCGGCAATATGAGTCCAATGCGCACAACCGGTTTCCTTTGATATACACTACCTTCTTCATTAGATTTTCGCGGGGCCAGACTGACGTTAGGGGGTGCGCCCGACAAGTAAATCGATGAAAATTGTTGTGAACGCCGCGGTGAATTCGTCTGACCGACAGAAAACCGCCTAACAAGCTATTGGCGCCATTGAGCCATTTCGATGGTCATAATGCATTTTGACCTCAATTCGCTTGAAGGTTCGTAATTTTCTACTCCTTTGCCGCCGAGCAGATTTTCATCCACATTCGAATTGACCTCACTTGCCTCGACAGGTTCACGGGCATCACCGTCCCGCCACTAAAGTCATGATCCCGGCTCGGGAACGACCATCATTTTCTGTGCAACACAGCAATACGCCTTAGCTGCTCGGCGTCCTGGGAGCTGATTGCTCCGTTCTTAAAACGGGGATCAGTCCTTTGCACAGCACCTATCATAGCGAGCGTAATCTGAAGGGGCGCACAACCGTCGTTTGATTCACAGATCATATCCCACTGCGGACGTGCGAGAACGTGACATCCGAAGCAGTTGCCGCCGAAACTATTGACAACATTCTGAAAGCTTCTCGCCCGAATATTTGTTCCGTCTTCGGAGATATTAAGATCGAAGAACTCCCAATCGTGAATGGCAGCATTAAAGCCTTTGCCGCGCCAGTTGTCGGCCTAAGCCGGAGCGATCGAAGTCAATCCAAATGCTTATGCAGAAACTGATATGTTCGCTTGTGCGCAAGAGCAGCCGCCTCGGCATTGTAATGCGCCCCATTGTGTCGGGAGAACGCGTGATATTGGCCCGGATAACTGAATATGGTCACATTCGGTCTCCCCTGGAGCGCCTGCTTGATCTCGGTTTGCGCCGCCTTTGATATAAATTCATCTTCCTCGCCCAAATGCATGAGCAGCGGCGCACGAAGCCCGTTGACCTCATTGAGATACTTCTCAGTCTCGCTGCCGTGATATGCAACCACGGCGTCAACATTGGAGCGAACGGCTGTTAAAAAGCTCATCAGCGCACCCATGCAATAGCCAAGGACGGCTACCTTTCCCGTACATCCGGGTAGCCTGGCTACGACGCCGACTGTGTCCTTGATGTCTCTGACGCCAGCGTCTCGGTCGAAGGCCTGATAGAGACGAAGGCCGTGTTGCCAATCAGCTTCCGATGAGACCCCGAGGTCAACGCCTGGCTCCTGACGCCAGAATAGATCGGGCGCCACTGCAATAAAGCCTTGCTCAGCCAGCTCATCGCACGTCTGTCGAATGTCCGCATTTACCCCGAAAAGCTCTTGCAAAACAACGATCACGGGAGCAGGGACCGCCTTCGGCCACGCGACGTATGCGCCAAACATCCCGTCTTGGCCATTAATGGTTATACGGTTCATTTCTTTCTTCTCCGCTGAATCGAACCTCACCAATGGCGTGCTAAAGCGCGCAGGCCCAATCGAGAAGACCGGATGGTCAGCCTCAAATCAAATGGCCTTACTACTGGTTGGCCATTTATTTGGACCAACCGCTTCTACCCGCCCCGACACACCGGAAAGGGAGGTCCGGAATCACCCATATCGCTTCTCCGCAACCTCCCAAACCAACAGTCGGAGATCGTGTGTCTCGAATGTATAGTTACCGCCCTGCCAGTGCGGTGGTTGCGAGCTCCACGATGAGCTTTGCCGCCTCTTTCGGATGAGACATGTACGCCACATGGCTGGAGTTCACTTCGACCGTCTTAGCGTTGGCGCGCTTCGCCATCATGCGCTCCTGCTCCGGATTGATCGACCGGTCCGCTGTCGCCACCATGTACCCGGTGGGCTTGTGCTTCCAGGCCGGATTGGTGACTTTGTGGGTAAACGCTTCGGTCGAAATCGGCACCTGCGCTATAGCCATGAACGCCGCCTGTTGCTTCGGAATGTCCGCAGCGAAGTCGGCGACAAAATGATCCTGGTCTATCCACCAGTTGCCGTTGGCGTCCGGCTTGAATGCCGTAGAGGCCTGCGGCAGAGCCTGTTCGATCGATGCGCAGCTCTCTCCCTCATCCAGCGCAAAGGCGGCAATATAGACAAGGGCCGCCACCTTTGGATGATTGCCGGCCTCTGTAATGACCGACCCGCCGTAGCTGTGGCCCACCAGGACCACGGGTCCGTCCATGGCATCGATCGCAGCCTTCGTATATTCAAGGTCAAGCGGCCGACACTGTCTCTTGTATTGAAGGCTTGCGTGACCGATACAAAAGACACTCCATTGGATTCCAGCTGTTCTACGAGTTTTACGAAATCCCTCAGTGATCGAGTTAACCGGTCCACCTTATAAACGACGATAATATCCACCTTGTGCGCTCGAACATCAGCAAGCAGCCGTTGCAATTCAGGGCGGTCCAAAGATGCACCCGAGATCCCGCCGTCGTCATACCGGTTGGGAATAGCTCTCCAGCCCTCATGAAACTGGCTCATGATATAGGACTCACACGACACCCGCTGTGCATCGAGCGAATTAAACTCGAGGTCGAGATTGTTTTCCGAGGATTTGCGAGTGTAGACAGCGCATCGAACGATCTTGTTCGCTGTCATCTTGCGCCCTGAGGCTCGGGGCCTGCCTTACGCGGTGTATCGTGGACCCCAAAGAAACGTGGACCACTCCACTTCGTACCGGTGATGAGGAACGCGATCTGGGTCAAAGAGGGATAGGTTTGGCCTCTCCAGACAAACCCGCCAATTACTGCAGTGACCAAGTGTCTTGTGCCACGATACTCTCGGACCAGCACGGTCCCTGGCTGAAAGGTGCGCAGCTTCCGAGCTGCGCATCCACAGGGCTTTTTGGTATAGCGAGCTAACGCCTTTAGCGTCGCAGCGTCATGACCGCCAAATGCTTGCTCTTGGATTCTCCAAGCCATGGTCCGCAACAAGATACTGCGCGACAGCCCCTTCCCATGCCGCTTGAACATAATGCGCCAAGCTGTTCGCAGCGCATCCAGATCAAGTGATGAGAGGCGCTCAATTTCGCGTTTGAGCGCTGGGAGATCGTGTGAGAATGCGGACCGAGACATGGGATCTCCAATGCCTGGTGCGTTCTCCGCTATCCGACGCACCTAATCAGGAAAGGCCTAACGGGAAACGATATCGCGGCTCGACTCGCGATGAATACCGATAAAGGCTATCCCCCGATGCCATGGCGGCAAGTAATCGTTTCGTGACGGGCTTAGTGGAGACTAGACCCCCGCTCCTACCCACACTTCGAGATTATTTCCGGAAATTCGCTCTCCACTGTGTGGAGACTGTTTCGCACCAGACTGGGCGCCCATGCTGGTGGTGGTGTTGAAGGCCTGGGTGACCGAGACAAAGGACACCCCGTATTTGTCGAACAGCTCCACCAGCTTCGCGAAATCCGTCAACGACCGGGTCAGCCGGTCGACCTTGTAGACCACCACCGTGTCCACTCTGCCGCCGGCGATATCGGCCAGTAGACGTTGAAGGTCGGGCCGATCCAGGGAGGCGCCTGAGATGCCGCCGTCATCATAGCTGTCGGGGATTAACCGCCAACCTTCATGCATCTGGCTTTTGACATAGGCCTCGCAGGCCTCCCTTTGGGCGTGGAGAGAGTTGAATTCCAGATCCAGGTTATGTTCGGTGGACTTGCGGGTGTAGATGGCGCAGCGGACGGGTTTGGGCCTCTCACTCACGCTGCCTTCTCCTGCGGCCGAGCGGCCTTCTTTCCCGCACCTTCCCTCAGACCAAAGAACCTGGGTCCGTTCCAGTTGCTGCCGGTAATGATCCGGGCGATGGCCGAGAGGCTGGGATAGCTCTTCTCCTGCCAGACGAAGCCGCCCGGCACGAGCGTCACTATATGGCGGACGCCCCCGAATTCGCGGATGAGGACCGTGCCGGTCTTGAGCCTCTGGCAGCGCTGATCGCCCGCCCGCTTCTGCCCATAGGTCTCCAGAAACTTGAGCGTGGCTTTGTCATGGCCGCCAAAGGCCCTTTCCTGCAGCCGCCAGGCCAGCGTCCTGAGCAGCAAATCCCGCCACACCCCCTTGGGCGGCTCGCGGCGGAATTCCGCGGACCAGGCGGCTTTCAGCTGCTTAAGTGGCAGGCCGGAAAGGCGGGAGATCTCAGACCCGATCGCTTCAGGTGAGATGGCATGGGCGGGTTTCTTCGGGGCGCTTCGCATGCCCCGAACCACGCTCCATTCGCACACAATGTCCAGTCGGATTCGATGACGCGGCGCGACATGGGACGGAGTCCGATCCCTGCTTTTTTGAGGTATTTCAAAAAACTCAGATACAAAGTACCCGCCCTCAAGAGAGACTTTGTATGGAGACCATCGGCCGAGACCTGAAGGAGATGCAACGGGTGCCGTTGGCGCCAGCGCATGTTGCAGCACTGCGGGCAGAAGGAAATATCGCGCGATATGCGGCCGGGGCGTTTGTGGTAAAGCACGGCGAACCGATCGATCGTTTTATTTATGTGTTGGATGGCGAGATAGAGACCGTCAATTCCTTCACAGGCGAACGCCATTTTGCATCCACGCTTGGACCGACACAGTTCGTCGCCGAGATAGCCATTCTGAATGGGGGGAACTGGTCGCTACCATTGCGCGCCGTGGTCGACACAGAAGTGATAGAGATATCTCGGTCCGCGATATTACGACTAATGGCCGAAATCCCCGAAATGTCGGATCTCATCATCACGGTAATGGCCGCACGCCGACGCGCCCAGCTGGAAAGGCGGGACGGTACGCTGGTTCTGATTGGTGAGGATCTCGATCGCGATGTTCGACGGATCGCCGAATTTGCAGGTCGCAACCGCCTACCCTATGCCTCCTACCCCGTCGGAAGCCCACAGGCGGAGCAGGTCCTGGCAAGCTGCGCAATCGCACCTGATCGGCCAGCCGTAATATTTGGCCGAGATCAGGTTGTGACCGATCCAACTCCCGACAAAGTGGCGCGCCTCATCGGTCTTAATTTCGACCTTCCCGAAAGCGAGACATTCGACGTCATTATCGTGGGGGGTGGTCCAGCGGGCACCGCAGCAGGGGTCTATGCCGGCGCTGAGGGTTTGAAAGCATTGGTCGTGGAAGACACCGCCATTGGCGGCCAAGCCGGCACCTCCAGCCGGATCGAGAACTACATGGGCTTCCCGACTGGAATCTCCGGTGCCGACCTCGTTTGGCGCGGTGCTATTCAGGCGATGAAATTCAGCACCCGATTCGTGATGCCGCGGCGGGTAGCGAGTCTAGAAAAACTGCCCAACGCAAAATTCTGCGCCACATTCGAGAACGGCCAGCGCGTTATGGCAGGCGCGGTTGTGGTTGCGACCGGCGTTCAGTATCGAAGGCTTCCAGCCGATCGGCTCGCCGAGTTCGAAGGTGCCGGCGCGTACTATGCCGCAACCGAAAATGAAGCGCGGCATTGCAAGACCGGCGAGGTGGTTGTCATTGGTGGCGGAAATTCGGCGGGTCAGGCGGCAATGTTCCTCAGCCGCGCAGCCCGGCACGTCCGAGTCTTGGTGCGCGGCGCATCACTAGCCGCCTCTATGTCCAACTATTTGACCCGGCGCCTGGAGGCAGATCCAGCGATCTCAATCGAGTTTGGCGCAGAAGTGAGCGCCTTGCACGGTACCAACAAGCTTGACGCAGTGACTGTGAGAAATCTCCGCGAAGGTACGCATCGCGTGCTGCCAACCTGCGCACTATTTATCATGGTTGGCGCGGCGCCCAACACCGGCTGGCTATCAGGATTGGTCAAGCTTGATCAGAATGGCTTTGTCCAGACCGGTGAGGCTGCGGGTGCGAGATCTCCCTACGCCACCTCGCAGCCTGGCATTTTTGCCGTTGGAGACGCACGGGCTGGTTCGGTAAAGCGAGTTGCATCATCCGTCGGTGAGGGCTCGGTCGTCATCTCGAAGGTCTGGGAATATCTCAATCAAGGCGTCTGATCGCGCCGCCGCCACTAGTGTTTGCCCTGACCGGCACTTATCGCATTTTCGCATAATTGCGGATTACGGGAAAACACATGGCTTAGGCTAGGATTTGCAAATATGGGTTATCCGCACTCAAGAAAACGACCCAGTACCTCGTGCCGCACTAGATGATTGAGTGGGACAGGAAACGAATTGGAGTTTGTACTGTCCGCGCGGTCGGACTGGAGAGCTTCAGATGAAAGAAAGGCAGCTACTGATCATTACGACCGGCGGCACCTTTGACAAACAATATTTCGATCGGGTCGGATACAAAGCTGTAAAAAGAGTAATTGCCAAAAAATCCCGCCGCGGCGTATCAAGGCTCGGTCTCGTGGGTGTAGAACGCAGCCAGCATCCATTCGAATGACGCATCGCCGGCAGATGTCAGCCGAAGTTCCTGGCTGAATTTAACTCTAGCCCGACGTCGACGGGTCCTGCGCAGGCAGGGGCCAAACTAGGTTCAACAGCAACAGTGCCGCCGACCCGATAACGACGCCATACAGCCGTTCCAGACCCGGCACGACGCTGATGACCGGTCCAGGTCCCTGAACCAGGGTGATCAGCAAGCCCAACACGAATTGTGTGCCCACATAGTTGATACCCTCATGTCCCGCCTGCACGTGATAGCCAACCCAGATTCCCAGGCTGATCACTACCAGCTGCGCCGGCAGATCATCGCCAAAGAGGCCCAGTGTGGCGATCGCCAAAGCGCTGCCCAACAGACATCCTGCAATGCGATGGGCCATGCGCTCATAGAGCTTGTCGTGCTGACGACCGCGCACCACTGCGACGGGCACGATCATGACGACATAAGAGGTCACCGCGGTTTGGGAAAAGTCCGAAATCCCAAATTCCCGCCATAGCAAAGGCAGCAGGGCGACTGCCAGCGCCGCGCGCGAGCTATGGGCCAACAACGGACGATACGTTGCCAGCCAATCGGCCGACAGAAAGGCGGGGATTGGCGGCACAGGGGTACGTGCAGCGGGTGGGGCCCATTCTGCGAACAGCATAGCAACAGCCCAACACGACACCGTACCCACGACCACCTCCGCAATCCGCGTTCCCGCGAAATGCAGTGTGTCGGTGGGGGCCGCCAGGGCCTCGGTCATCACCAAGCCGGCGGTTAGACCAAAGAATAGCCACGCGTAGGGATGTGGGCTGGCCAACGCGCGGAAAGTGCCGATCCAGGAGACCGTGAACAAAGCCAGGACCAGCAGCAGCGGACTGCTGGCGATGGCCGGCGCCAGAACGCGGCCCACCGTTGCGCCAGCCACTGTGCCCGCGATCCGCATAACTCCCCGGGGGAGCGACCGCGCCGCACCGCTGCCCAGCACCATGAAGCCGCTGAAGGCTGCCCAGGATAGATCGTCCAGCTGCAACATTGTGGCGATGGCAACCGCCACGATGACCGACAGGATCGCGATCAGCGCCTCGCGAGCGACTGGCCCTTGCAGTCGCATCACTTTGAGTTCGCGCGCCAGCGCACCGGGCACCGGCCGCAGGCTTTGGAGAAGCGACGTCAATAGAGCACCAGGACGCGGGCGTCGGCGCCCATGAAAAGCTGTTCGTTATCCGGCGCGTGCTCCAGAGTTAGCCGCACGGGAATGCGCCGTTCCAGCCGGATCCAATCCACCGTGGGCGACACATATGGCACCAGCATGTCGCCCCCGGCATGGCGGCTGATGCCATGGGCAATCCCCTGGATGCGGGCGCGATAAAGACGCCATGGCTGGGTGTCGAGCCAGACCCAGGCGATGTGACCCGGTGGCAGATGACGCAGATAATACTCCTTGTAGTTGGCCACCACATGCCACGCTTGGCCATCGACGATACCGATGGCGGGTGTAGTGGTGGTGGCCATATCGCCCGGCTGCAGCACCAGATGAGTAATACGGCCATCGACTGGCGCGACGACGCGGGTGCGGCTAAGCCGCCATTGCGCCAGTCGGCGCGCCGCTTGGGCCACCGCCAGCGCAGCGGCATCCAGCTTCAGGGTCTCGGCTGCTTTATGGGCGTTGGCCGCGGCAGTGTGCTGCTGAGCATCGCCTTCGGCATCGGCCGCACGTGCCTCGTCGAGCGCTTGAAGCGCAATCGCATTGGCGTTTGCCAGGGCTTCGGCCCTGCCGCGATCGGCATGGGCTAGGGCAGCGGCCGCGGCGGCCGACTGCTGCTGGGCCCCCAGGGCGGCAAGCTGGGCCCGATCCACCGGCAATTGCGCCTGCGCTTGCGCTTCGGCCTTCAAGGCCTGCTGCAGGCGCAACTGAAACGGTTCGGAATCGATAGTGAACAACACGGTGCCGCGGCGTACCCATTGGTTGTCGCTGACTGCGACGCTGGCGATGGGGCCGGAGATTTCTGGGGTCACCGCCACCAGATCCGATGTGAGAAACGCATCGTCGGTATAGGCGCCGATATAGCCCAGCGCCCACCACAGGAGTGGGATCAGCAGGACAGCACCCAGCAAAAGGGCACGCCGAACCCATCCCGACAAGAGCCGCGGTCGCGTGGACGCACCCGGCACGGGCATGGTGGCGGGCTGTGGCTCGCTGCGATCTACCGTGATGACATCCGACATAACGCGTCCTTTCCCGTGCGGGCCGGCCGCGATTGCCTAGCTTCTCCAGGAATTTGAGTGAGCCATGGATTTTACGCGACGATTAATAATGGCCAGCTGCTATTCCAATTTTGTGTCTGAATACTCGGTAGCTAATGACCGTGTAGATAAGCATGAGCGGAAAGACGACGGCGCCTCCCCAGAACATGAACGCAAGACTGGATTGCGGCGCGGCCGCTTCGTCGATGGTGATGACGAACGGGATCATGTAGGGCCAGAATGATAGCGCGAGTGTGCCGAATGCAGACACAAAGAGCAGCGCGACCATGTAAAACGGCCAATGGTCGTTGCGACTCCGGATGCTGTATGCAAGCACCAGTGCTGCGACTGCGCCGATCGCGGGGAATATGAACAGATACGGCCGATCAATCCAACGATGCAAGATTGGAAGCTGTTCAGTCAGCGCGTAGGTGAAGACAAGCACGAGGAACGCCAGCACGCCGACCGCTATAACGGGGATATGCCGGTGCGCCTCATGACGAACCTCGGCGTCGCATTTCTTCACCAGCCAGCAGGCGCCAAGAAGCGCGTAGCCGAGGCACAGACCAACGCCGCACAGGGCCGAAAACGGCGTAAACCAGCCGAAGTCGCCCCCGGAATATTGGCCGTCCGTGACTTGCGACCCTTCCACCAGGGCGCCAACCGTCATCCCTTGTATGAAGGTCGCGATCAGGGAGCCGCCGGCAACGCTCAAATCCCAGATCCATCTCATCCGCTGCGTCTTGTAGCGAAACTCGAACGCCACGCCGCGCAAGATCAGGCCGAGCAGCATGACTATGAGAGGGAGATAGAACGCTGACAGCAACGTGGCGTAGACGACCGGGAAAGCTCCCCACAGGATCACCGCGGTGACAACCAGCCAGGTCTCGTTGCCGTCCCAGATCGGCGCGACAGTTCTCAGCATGGCGCCTCGTCTGATTTCGCTGTTCGCTAGGCCAATCAGCATGCCGACGCCGAGGTCGACGCCGTCGAGCAGCACGTAGAGCAGAATGCTGATGGCCAAAAGCAAAACCCAGAACATGACCATGGTTATTCTCCCGCGCTGATCTGGCCGGGTTCGCGGATCGGAACTGCATTGGCCAGCGACATCGGCCGGTTGGGGACCGCGAGAGCCGGAACCTCGAACAGCTTGCCTACCGGGCCCACCCGGATCAGCCGATAAATGTAAAACGTGCCGAATGCGAATATGAAAGCGTAGACCGCGCAGAAGATCACGAGTGAGATGGTCGCCGCGCGCGTCGTCAGGAATGGTGTCACAGCATCCGCGGTTCGCAACACTCCGAAGACCGCCCAGGGCTGACGGCCTACTTCAGCGGTGAACCAGCCCGTGAGAATGGCGATAAAAGGCAGCGGAAAGCTTAGGAAAATCACCCAGAGCAGCAAACGATCTCGCTCCAGCCGCTGCTTGAAACTCAGATAGGTGCCGAGCCAGGCGACGCCCAGCATGACCAAGCCGCATCCCACCATGATCCGGAAACTGAAGAACGGGATTAGCACCGGCGGCCAGTTCTCCCGGGGGATACTATTGAGTCCCATTTCGCCCGCGGTGAGATTGTCGGAATCGACCAAGCTGCCGAAAGGCGGTGGCAGCGTGATTGCGAACAGGTTGCGGCTGTTCCCCTCATCCGGCCAGGCGAACAGCACTTCGGCAGCCGGTTTCTCATCGTTCCAGCGTCCCTCGATCGCAGCCATCTTGGATGGTTGATAGCTGTTGACATAGCCGCCACAAAGATGTCCGAAGAACAGCTGAATCGGGATAAGCAGTGCGGCGAGACCGAGGCCCATACGCAGCATGATGCGGGACTCGGCGTGGTATTCCTGCCGCAACGCATACCATGCCCCGGTCGCCGCGACGCAGAAGGCACCGGTCAGGTAGGAGGCGAGCAACATATGGGGAAATCGCGACCACACGACCGAATTGAAGATGATTTTGGTCCAGTTGTCGGGAACGAAGGCGCCATTTTCCATGACATAGCCTGAAGGCACCTGCATCCAACTGTTATTGACCATGATCCAGAACGCCGAGAACGTCATCCCGAGCGCCACCATTGCCGTTGAAAACAAATACAACAATGGCGGCACGCGGCTGCGACCAAAGATCAGGACGCCGAAGAACGTGGCCTCGAGCATGAAGGCGGTGAAGGTTTCGTACATCAGGAGCGGGCCCTGGATCGGCCCGGACATTTTGGACAATACGCTCCAGTTGGTGCCGAACTGGAACGCCATCACGATCCCGGATACAACGCCCAAGCCGAACGCCACGCCAAATATTTTCAGCCAGAACTCAAAGATCACGCGATAGACCGGGCGACCGGTGCAGAGACCCAACGCCTCAACAACACTGAGCCACGCCGCCAATCCAATTGTGAAAGACGGGAAGATGATATGGAACGTGATCGTGAACGCGAACTGAAGTCGCGACAGGAGGAGCGCCGTCATATCCATCGCATTCCTCCCCGCCTACGCCCACAGGTTGGAGCGAGCGAGGTCTATGAGATCGTCGCCACGGCCATTGAACACGGCTTTCACCATGTAGAGGGTGAAGCCTTTGGCCATTTCCGCAGTAATGGCGGGCGGGATCGGAAGCACCGTCCGGCTCACCACCGCATCGACTAGGACCGGTCCGTTATGGGCAAGTGCGTCAGCGATGCCCTTCTCAACATCGGCGGGATTCTCAAGCCGGATCCCGCGCACGCCGCAGGCATCAGCCATCGCGGCAAAGTTTGGATTTCTGAAGCTGGTGCCGAAGTCGAGAAAGCCGGTGGATTTCTGCTCGATCTCGATGAAGCCGAGCGCGCTGTTGTTGAAGACCACGACCTTTACCGGAAGGCCGAGCTGCGCAAGGCTGAGAAAATCGCCCATCAGCATGGTGAAGCCACCATCACCCGACAGCGAGATCACCTGCCGGGTTGGAAACGCCACCTGCGCGCCGATCGCGTGCGGCATCGCATTGGCCATCGAGCCATGCCAGAACGATCCAATCAGCCGGCGCTTGCCGTTCATCGCCAGATACCGCGCGGCCCACACCGTCGGCAGGCCGACGTCGCATGTAAAGATGGCATCCTGGGAAGCTTGATCGCTGATCGCCTTGGCAACCTGTTGCGGGTGTATGGGTTTGCGACCAGGCTTGCTCACCGCGAGTCCATCTAGATCTCTCCGCGCCTTGCGGTAATGTTCTGTCGCTCGGTTGAGATGGGTGCGATCGGTGTTCTCCTTGATGAGCGGGAGTGCCATTTCAAGCGTTGCGCGAACGTCGCCAACAACGCCAAGATCCACCGACGCGCGGCGGCCAATCTGTTCAGGCCGCGAATCCACCTGCGCGATACGCACCCCCACACCCTGCGGATAGAATTGGCGATACGGAAAATCCGTTCCCAGCATCAACAGAATGTCGCAATCGAGCATGGCATAATAGCCAGATGAAAAGCCGATCAGTCCGGTCATCCCGACGTCAAATGGATTATCCCACTCAACATGCTCCTTACCTCGGAAAGCATGCACGATTGGAGCTTTCAGGCGATCGGCCAGTGCGATAACCTGATTATGCGCGGCCTGACATCCCGAACCGCATAGTATAGTCACCCGACCGTCGGAATTGAGAAAATCGGCGAGGCGTTGGACGTTGGCCCAAGTCGGCGTCGGGACAGCTGGGCCGGGCAGGAGACCTCCCACTTTCGGTGGCGGTGCGTCGGAGGCAGGCTGAAGTGCAATGTCACCCGGAATAACCACGACGGAGACGCCGCGGCTGCCCACTGCTTGTCGGATAGCGACCTCCAGAACGCGGGGCATCTGATTGGCTCCCGAGATCAGCTCGCAGTAATGGCTGCACTCCTTGAACAAAATCTCTGGATGGGTTTCCTGAAAATATCCCGCGCCGAGTTCGGCCGAGGGGATTTGCGCCGCGATGGCAAGCACTGGCACGCGCGACCTGTGACAATCGAACAGACCATTGATGAGGTGTAGATTGCCAGGACCGCAGCTGCCGGCGCAGACCGCAAGCTCACCTGTCAGATGCGCATCGGCCCCGGCCGCGAATGCCGCGACCTCCTCGTGCCGTACATGCACCCATTCAATCTTGCCCTGCCGACGAATTGAATCGGTCAGGCCGTTCAGACTGTCGCCCACGATGCCGTATATCCGCTTGATACCGGCTGCGGCGAGGGTTTCTGCGAATTGATCAGCGACGGTCCTTGCCATGATTGTTCTCCTTGTCTTCAGTCAACGTGGAAAGTTGTCAAACCTTCGAGCCCTACGCGGGTCATGCGTAGCCGGTTAGGCAATGCGTCTTTGTCCTCAAAGCCAAACGAGAGGCCGCAGATCACCTTCTCTTCCGGCGCCAGCGCGAGTTCGCGGCGAGCGACGAGACCGTCGCCAATACCACTTGCCGGTTCTCGTTTGCGTCTAACACGGCGTTCACTCAGATAAGGTGAAGTTGCTTAGCGGCTTCAGTCAGCTCCTGCCGGAACTCGGGATGGGCGAGCTCGATTAATTTGAGCGCGCGCTCTGTCGAGGACATGCCTTTAAGATTAACGGCTCCGAACTCGGTGACGATGTAATGAGTATCGATGCGCGGGGTTGTAACTGGCCCGTCCAGCCGAGATACGATGCGTGAAACTTTTCCCTTCGCCGCTGTCGAGCGCGCGGCGATGATTGACTTACCGCCTTTTGACGCATAGGCACCGCGCACGAAATCAAGCTGGCCGCCAGTCGCGCTGTATTGGTGCCCGAGCATGTGCTCGGAGTTGCAGGCGCCGGTCAGGTCGATCTGAATGGTGGCGTTGATGGAGACGACGTTATCGTTCTGCGCGATGATGCTCGGATCGTTGACGTAGTCCACCGGCCGGCTTTCGACCGCCGGATTGTCGTTTATGAAGTCATACATCGACTTCTGACCCATGGCGAAAGTGTAGACCGACTTGCCACGGTCGATCGTCTTGCGCCGGTTGGTGACAATGCCGGCCCGCAGGAGGTCGACGAGACCTTGGTTCAAAGCCTCGGTATGAATGCCGAGGTCATTGCGATCCTTGAGTGCGGCGCAGACGAGGTTGGGCAGCGCGCCGACACCCATTTGCAGGCAGGCGCCGTCCGGCACCAGGGCCGCGATGGTGCGGCTTATTACCTCGTCCTCAGTGGTGGCTCCGCGTGACGGCAGTTCCAACAACGGCACGTGATTTTCGACGATCGAGTCGACCTCCGAGACATGCAGTTCCGCCCCCTCACCTTGGACGCGCGGCATATTTTCGTTGACCTCGACAATGAGGCGTTTTGGCCGAGCGGGCGACCTTCGTCGAATAATCGTTGCCGGTACCGAAGCTGAAATAGCCGTGCCGATCCATCGGCGATACCGTGTGAATAAAGGTATCAATGCCAATATCGTCGATCAGCAGCCGGGGTGCCTGGTGAAAGTTGTTGGGCACATAGTTGATGACCTTGCGCTCGCCGTCCTCCACTCCGCGCTTGATAAGTGCGCGTTCGGCGGCGGTGACAAACATGCAATAGGGAATAAGCCGATCATTGAGTTCATAACGCAGTACTGTCTTGCCGGCGATACTGGTCGCTTCGTAATAGTAGAGCCGGACATTCTCTATTTTGCCGGCCTCGGCGCGATCCGCCAGGGCCTTTAGGAGCGCCGGCGGCTCGGCCATCGCCATACCCATCGAGAGCCTTGAACCTGAGGGAATGGATGCCACCGCCTGATCAGGCGTGGTCAATTTCGACTTATAGAGCGAGCCTGAGTCCATCGTCGTGTCTCCTTTTCGTTACCGAGTTCAGTAGTTGGCAGCATCCTCGGGGGAGTGGCCGCGCCGATGGACAAGCATGGTGCGCTCGAAACTCATCACCTCAGCACCCTCCTGGTTGATGCCCCGAGTCAGGACAGTGACGATCCCCTGGGTCGGGCGACTCTTGGACTCGCGCTTATGCAGCACAGTGCTCTCGGCATAGAGTGTGTCGCCGGCGAACACCGGATGGCTCGCCTTCACCTTGTCCCACCCGAGGTTGGCGACGACCTTGGCGCTGACCGTACGCACGCTCATGCCAGTGAGCAGCGCAAGCGTGAAAGTTGAGTCGACCAACATTTTCTTCCACTCGGTTTTGGCAGCGTACGCTGCATCAAAATGGACCTGCTGGATGTTGAGAGTCAGCAAGGTGAAGTAAGTGTTGTCGACGTCGAGAACGGTGCGGCCGGGGCGATGCTCGAACACATCGCCAGGCTCGAAGTCCTCAAAATAAAGACCTGAGGTTTCGCGGTAGCGGCGTTCGCCAATGGCCTTGTAAGCGGGAAGCATAGTTTCCATAACATTGTCCTTTTTTGCAGTGGGGTTGAGGAAGCAGTCGACTGTTCATGCCTTGAGCCCGGCCGAAATGAGCGTGCGCCGGGCTTTACGAGCAACAGCCTCGTCGACCATCTGGCCGTCGACCGTGCCGACACCTTTGATGTTCTCGGCGAGAATCTTGCGAGCTCTCTCCACCGCCTCGGCACTAGGCGTGAATGCCGCGTTGATCGCGCTGGTCTGTGCGGGGTGGATGGCGGCCTTGGCGGAGAAGCCGAGTGCCACCGCGCCGGCGACCTCCTGTTCCAGCCCGGACTCGTTATGCAGATCGAAGAAGGGGGAGTCGACTGGCATCACGCCTGCCACAGCACAGGCGGTGATGAGGCGACCGCTCACTAAAACGAGGAGAGGCTTCCAATCGACGGTCGCGCCCAGATCAGCCGCCATATCCGCCGCACCCAACATCAGACCCGCGAGCCGCGGCGTCGCCGATGCTATCGCTTCAACCGCGGCAAGGCCACGCGCGCTCTCGATCAGACCGATGAGACGGGTCGCTTTGCCCGCCGCAGCAAGGAGACGGTCGAGGATTTCGAGATGGCCGGCCGTTTCCGTCTTTGGCAGCACCAGAAAGTCCGGAGCGGCCTTGGATTCTAGCAACGCGTCGAGGTCCGAAATGCCCGCACGCGTGTCGAGCCCGTTGATTCGCAGCGCGTGTAGCGCACCATCGGAAGGGTTTCCCGCCAGGTACTCGAGAGCATTGGTCCTGGCGCGCGCCTTATCGCCGGGCGCCACGGCGTCCTCCAGATCCAAGATTGCAACGTCGGCGCCGGCCTGAGAAGCCTTCGCGAATCGTTCTGGGCGGGTCGCCGGCGTGAACAGCCAGCTTCGAGTGCGGATTGGTGCCTCGCTGGTCATACAGTTTCCTTTCTGGACAAGTTGCGGCCCACGTCACTGGTCTCTCTGCCATCCGCCTTTGCGTGGCTAAGCAATTTCACCAAGTCCCGAACCTGAATGCTTTCGAGCGAAAGCACAGCGTCCTTGATTTCCCGACCTAGCCCCGCGTCGATGCGGCCGACTACAAGTCCGTCGAACTTCTCTATGGATTCCTCCCATGTGAACGGGTGGGAAGCGAGGCCTGGGTAGTCTTGAACCTGGTGCTCGATCACGTTCCCATCTTGCAGACGGATGGTGATCTTGGCGGGCATTTCCCGGGGATATTGAGCTGTGAAGTCGTCGTTCGGACGGGTCGAGACCTTCTTCAGCAACGATTGCACATCGGGCTTGGCGATGCGCTCCGCCTTGAATTGTGCTGGCGTTACAGAGCCATCGATAAGAGCGACCGAAAGGAGGTACGGCAGGCTGTGATCGGCCTGTTCCTTGGTGCTAATGACATTGTCCACGCCGTAGAGGCCGCCACCAGCGAAATCAAAAGCCAGTTGAAACACTTCTAGCTCGATCGAGATTATCTCACTGAGATCAAATTTATTCTGTCTGGCGAGTTCGACCATGCAGTGGACCGCGGACTGCGTGTGGATCATGGAGTTGTACTTTTTGATGGTACTCTCCGTGACACCCTCGTACCCCTGTTTGTCCCAGTCGATGTCGATCTTCGTCCCAAGAAGGTGGTCGATTCCCAGCGGGCCCTCGATCACTTGCAGCGGCCCTTCCACGCCGCGCTGGGCAAGGAATAGCGTGTTCATCGCACCGAGCGCCGATTGTGCCGAGGCGAGACCTTTCCACTGCGACAGCGGTTTTGCCCGAACGACAGCGAATGACGCATCACTGACCGCGGCCATCGCTATGGCGTGTCCAATCTGCCGCTCACTCATGCCGAGCAGCCGCCCAGCGGCGGCGTTGTGCGAGAAGGCCAGCTGCGATGTGTGGTCGAAGCCGCGCGTCATGAAGTTGGCGTGATCAACGAACCGCGACTGAACCGTGTAGCCCAGCGCCACCCCGAGCATCAGGTCGCGACCGCTGCCGCCGACATAGTCGGCAATCGTCAGCGCGACTCCGAAATTGTCCGCAGTATGGCAGGTTTCGTTCTGAGCGAGGAAGTTGTCCATAAAATCAACGTAGCGCACGAGTGCGGTGTGCCAGAACGCAGCGTAGATCGGGTTCGCCTTTCCACCGCCGATGAGCGTGGACGGGCCAGTGCCACCGAACTCTGCAATCTGTTCGCGACAGGCCTGAACAGGGCCGGCCCCAAGGGCGGCGATGCAGCAGCCCAACGAATCCAGGATGTGAATCGGCAGTTGCTTGCGCGACTCGGCCGAGAGGTCGTCAAATTTGGCGCGAACGGCGTACCTAGCGAGAGCTTCGACTTGGGTCATGACCAGTATTCACCTCTTTAAGTGGACAGGTTGGCGTCTCTAGGATGTGAGAGCGATGAAGCCCCCCGTCGTAACAATCGAGCCGATCACGCTGAGAAAGACGGCGGAAGCCGCCTCCGCTTGCGCGACGCGATACTGCAGAGCAAACATGATCACTATCGGCATGGTTGGAATCGCTGTCGTCAGCACCGCTTCGCTCAGAAGGGGTTCGCGATAGCCGGCCCATCGCAATCCGCCCAAGACCAGGGCGGGCTGTATGATGTTTTTCAGGAATACGAGAAACAGGACGCGCGAGTTGACTTTGATTTTTTCGGACGCGAGCACGATCCCGCTTGCAAACAACGCAACGCCTCCGGAAGCGCTTCCCAGCAGCGAAAGCGAGTGGATGATAAGCTGAGAAATGTGGAGCCCGCTCAGCACCACCACGAACGCCAGAACGGGAACCCAGACAAGCGGCTGTTTGACCGTCTTCACGAGTTTGGTTACAGACGAGGTCAAATACGTTTTGTCCTGCGCACCCAAGCTCGCTCCCTGTGAGTCTCTTGCATCCGACTCCGGTGCGAGAAGAAGAATCGTGATTGGCACGACGGTGAGGTTGATCACGAGACCAGCTATCGCGATCGGAATGGCGCTAAGCCCTCCGAACAGATCACCGAGGACGGCCGGCCCCACGAAGGGCACTGCTGGCGCCGAAGCCGTCAGCGCGTACAACGCGCTGACGGCTGTTGAGAAGCGAAAGACGATACGGCAGAGCAAAAACACCACACCGTAGAGACCAATAATGGCGAAGCACAAGGCGATGACCAGTGGGATGTCTTGACTGAGTGCCGCGCGGGACGTCGCGGCCGTTCCAGCAAAAAGTGCCAGCGGGACAGCGTAAAGCAGAACCATCCGATTCAGGATCGATGCATCGTTCCGCCCAAGGTCATGATGCCACGCCGCTATGAAGCCGAGCACGAAGGTGACGACCATCGGAAGGAGTGCGCCCAATACGGTGTTCAGCATTAAGGTTGTCCTCGATCACTTGGCGTCTCAATCAGGGCAATGCCACGACGCTTCGAGTGCTCTCGGTCTCAGGTGGCCGCTCTGAGGGAACACTGGAGGCGAACTGGTGTGCAGGCGTCCGGACTAGGGGGCGACCGGATTCTCTTTGAAAAGCTGAGCGACCATGGCCGAGTCGAGATAAGCTCTAACACGCACGATTTTGTCGGCCTCGAAAAAGAGAATCCAACAGTACCGATTGTCGAATCTCATGCCATTCCGCGCCGTCGCCAATGAATGAAGCTCGACCACTGCTTGGTCGCCTTTGACGATGAGATGTTCCAAGTGGAGTTGAGCTCCTTGTGGAAGCACTTGGCCCAGCTTGGTAAAGGTGCCGGCGATAAAGTCTGCCTTGCTGCGATAGCGACCGGCGAGCGGATGAGTACCCATGACGGTCCAGTCGACGTCGTCAGCGACGTGCGTGAAAAAGGCGGCTCCGTCGCCGGTCTCCAGACCTTTGAATATTTCACGAACGTAGTCGGGTGCAACTGTCATCTGATCTCTCCTTGATGCGTGTTTTGGCCGTACGCAGGCCTTTTCCGACTTAAGTCACGCTCCATCCGCTTACTCGATAAATTAACCGCTGCGGTGACCAGAACTTCGGCTCGGCCTCAATACGCTGCCCATTGGAAGTATTTTGTGCTGACGCTGCGGGAAACGCTCGTTTGTTATCGTAAGATGCCGTTAGTTATCGACGGCAGGAGCGACTCCCAGATCTTGATGGGCCGGGGTGGGTTGCCAATAGCAGCCGTCTCCGTCGTGATTGCGAAGGACCGATCCTTGGGCTTAAAATCTAAAACGGGTGGTCAGGCGGCTACGAAAGATGGCGCCGTGATGGAACCAGCAACGGAGGCCAGAAACGTCATATCGTTTGGTCCATTCAGCTTGGACGCAAACCGACGACTCCTTGTGGAAGACGGCGCCGAATTGAGAGCGCGAATTTTCGACGTTTTGATTAAGCTGGTGTGCTGTCCGAACGGGGTCGTGAGTGACAACGATCAACTGGCGCTGATCTGTCCTCGAGTCACAGCGGAAGGAGGGAGTTTGCGGTTTCACATCGTCGACCTGCGCAAGTCGCTTCGTGATGGAAAGGACGGTGCGCGATGCATCGCGACCTTGAAGGGGCGAGGCTGTGGTTTCTTGGCGGGAGATCGGGTCGAGGAGACTGTGGCTGCGGCCCATTTTCCGCACGCCGACCCTCCCGCCCGCCTGATCGGACTTTTTTGATCGCGAACGAGGACGCGCGTATGAATGATCACCGCAACCAGCAGCCGAAAGACGCGCTTTCTTTCGGCCCGTTCAGCGTGTTCACGGCCGAGCGGCTGGTCAAGAAGGGTGACGAGGCGATACCGCTCGGTGGCCGTGCGCTCGACATTCTGATCGCGCTCGCGGAGCGGCCAGGGGAAATCGTCAGCCACAAGGAACTAATCTCAACGGTCTGGCCGGATGTGACTGTGGATGAAGCCAATCTCCGCTATCAAATGGGTGCCCTTCGGAAGGCGCTTGGTGACGGGCAAGACGGCGCTCGCTATGTGTCGACTGTTGCTGGTCGCGGGTATTGTTTAGTCGCCCCGGTCACACGCTCCACGGCCGCCCGAACGGTTCCAGTCACCGAGATTGCCGCAACGGAACTAGTTCAAAAGCTTCCGCCGCGACTAGGGCGAATGGTGGGCCGTGATGACACTGTTCGGGCGTTGGCGCAGCAACTCCAGAGGTGGCGCTTCGTCAGCATCGTCGGTCCCGGCGGTGTCGGCAAAACCACCGTGGCGATCTCTGTTGCTCATGCGCTGGTTGACGGATTTCATGACGCGGCCTTCTTCATTGATCTGGCTGCGCTGACCGATGCCAAACTCGTGCCGACTGCGATCGCGTCGGTACTGGGGCTCGTGGTGCAAACCCAGGACCCGGTCGTTAGCTTGCTGGCCTTTATTGGCGATAGGAAGATCCTGCTCGTGCTCGACAATTGCGAGCATGTTATCGGCGCCGCGGCAGCACTGGCTGAACGCGTCGTCAGCGAGGCACGCCAAGCGCACATCCTCGCGACCAGCCGCGAAGCCCTGCGGGTGGAAGGTGAACATGTCCACTTGTTGTATTCACTTGATTGTCCCCCCGAGGATGCCGGTCTGACTGCCATGAAAGCGCTCCGGTACCCCGCTGCCCAGCTTTTCATGGAGCGCGCGCGGGCGAGCGGCTATCGCGCCGCCTTAAGCGATATCGATGCGCCGATCGTCGCGCGGATCTGCCACCGACTTGACGGGATCGCACTTGCTATCGAGCTCGTGGCCAGTCGCGTCGGCTCCCTTGGGATACGTGGTACAGCGGAGCTGCTAGACAACCGCTTCAGTTTGCTCTGGCGCGGCCGTCGCACCGCGCTCCCGCGCCACCAGACGCTGAACGCGATGCTCGACTGGAGTTATAAACAGCTTTCGGAGCGCGAGAAGGCGGTACTGTGCCGGCTGTCGGTCTTTGTCGGGAACTTCACCCTTCAGGCGGCCGGCTCCGTGGGGTCGGAAACGGACGCAGACAAAGCGGACGTTATCGACGCGGTCGCCAGCTTGGTCACGAAATCCTTGATATCCACGACTGTCGTCAATGAATCGACCTACTATCGGCTTCTCGACCTCACGCGCTGCTACGCCGCTGCCAAACTCGCTGAGCGAGATGAGGTAAATTGCATCGCTCGGCGCCATGCGACCTTTTTTGCCACATTTCTGGAACACGACGAGATCATCCAGTCGGTGTTCGGCGAACATGACCTTTCAGGATACGCTCCGCATATCGGCAACGTGCGGGCGGCGCTTGATTGGGCGTTTTCCGAGCGTGGCGACGTTGCGGTCGGCATCGAACTCGCCACCTGGGCGGCGCCCTTGTTCATCGGGCTGTGGCTGCTGGGAGAATCCAGGCGGTGGTGTGAACGGGCGCTGGCTGCGCTCGACGACGCCAGCCGCGGTACCAGACAGGAGATGATTCTTCAGGAGGCCCTGGCGTTGTTGTCGATCTACACTCGCGGATCCAGCGACCAGGTTCGCGCTGCAATCGAGCGTGGGCTGGCGCTGGCGGAAGCTTTCCAGGACCGAGCACGCCAATTGCGCCTTCTCGACGGTCAGAACGTTTTTCTCACACGGCTCGGCGATATCCGCGGCGTCCTGGCGGTCACGGAACAGGGTGGCATCATGGCGCAAGCTGCCAAGCACCCGGCCGGCACCGCCTGGGCGGAGTGGTGGGAAGGCGCTGCTCACCACTTTCTAGGCGACCAGGCCGCGGCACAACTCCATTTTGAGCGTAGCATGGCGCTCGCGACCGAGCTTGGTGCCGTCAAGGTCAACTTCGTCGGTTTTGATCAGCGCATCCGCGCGCTCGTCTGCCTCACCCGCACCTTGTGGCTGCGTGGCTTCGCCGATCAGGCGCTTAGAGTCGCGCAAAAGGCCGTCGATGAAGCGGCGGGCCGGGGTTATCCGTTTCCAATCTCCATGTCGCTGCTTTATGCCGCGATGTTGTCACTGTGGACCGGCGATTTGCTAGCAGCCAGCGACCGCATCGAGCAGCTGATCATGCATGCCGGACGATACTCGCTTACACCGCACCGCGCTCTCGGCGTCGCGCTGAAAGGCGAGCTTGCCATCGTCCGTGACCAGCCGGAAGCCGGTCTCGATTTGTTACGGGGCGCGCTGGAGACTTTGCGCGCTCAAAAGTTCAATACATTGATCACGGACTTCACCTGCCAGTTGACGGAAGGCCTGCGCAAGACCGGGCGATTCGAGGAAGCGCTGTTCACGATCAATGGAGCCATTGCGCGCGGGACAAACAGCGGCGTGGAGTTTTACCTGCCTGAACAGCTTCGGATCAAATCACAGATTTTTGCAGCTAAGAATGACCGTGAATCAGCCATGAACTGCCTCGCCCAAGCGCTCGCTGTCGCCCGGGCACAATCCGCGCTCGCCTGGGAGCTGAGGTCGACGATGGCCTTGGCCCGCTTGCTCTGTGAAGACGGGCGGTGCGATCAGGCCCGACATACGCTGGCTCTCGTCTACGACCGCTTCACGGAAGGATTCGACACCGCAGATCTCAGATTGGCGCGTGGTCTCCTTGAGAATTTGCAATAATTCAATTTTAGCCGCTCCACAGCAAGCTGATAGCCATACTCGCTGCAGATCTGACGCAACCTGGATCCCTTCGCCGTTCTAACATTTTCTCACGGAATACAACGCGCCAAGCTACTGGCCACCGGGCATGCTCGTCGCGCGCAATTGTCCAGCGACCGGACACGATGATCAAGCCCCCTCCTCCGCAGAACGCTCCGGTCGCCCTTCCGCCCTTGGTGAGTACCTATGTGGAAGCAACCAACAGCTTCGATCTCGACCGATTGATGGCCACTTTCGCCGAAGACGCTCTCGTCAATGATCAGTTGCGAGATTATTGGGGGAAGCCTGCCATCAGTGAGTGGGCGAAACGCGATATCATCGGCGAGAGACTGACGATGAACGTAACCAAGGTGATCAGCCACTATGGGAGCTTCATCTTGACGGCCAACGTCGACGGCAACTATGACAAGCGCGGCTTGCCTGATCCGCTAGTGCTCGCGTTCTATTTCACCCCCCAGAGCGAATTGATCGTTCAGCTGATCATTCTTCGTAATCGATTCGATATTTGAGAATCGACATGCGTATCGAGACGATCATTTCCATCGATGTGGATCAATGGACCTCCTCATCCAACGGAAGTTCTTTTGGACACAATGCGTCGCTCAAGAGGCTCGCTCTACGGAGCACGACTAACACAATCTCACAACGTCAAACTCGCTTACGTCGCAAGATTGCGCGACGCTCTCAATCGAACTCGATCAGTGCTTGAGAGAGCGTTAGCCAAGACGATCTTCGCGGAGGCATCCAATGAATCGACGCGCGTTCGTGAGCATGATGGCTGCGGGAGCAGCAAGCACTCTTTTCCAGGGCACCGCCGTCGCTGCGCAGGTCGCGCCAAAGGCCCGCAACATCGTCCTTGTGCACGGGCTGTTCGCCGACGGGTCATCCTGGTCCGAGGTGATTGCACGATTGCAGGCAGCCCGGTTCAATGTCACGGCTGTGCAAAATCCTCTTACGACGCTGCCTGAAGCGGTAGTCTCGGCAGAGCGCGTGCTGGCGCGGCAAGATGGTCCGACGGTCCTGGTTGGGCATTCCTTCTCCGGAATGATCGTGACAGAGGCCGGTATGCATCCGAACGTGTCCGCGCTTGTCTATGTAGCAGCGCGAGCACCGGATGCGGGCGAGGATTACACCGCGTTGGCCAAGACATTTCCGACGCCGCCAGCGTCCGCGGGGATTGTCTTCGAAGGCGATGAAGGACGTCTCAGCGAGGCTGCGTTCTTGCGCGATTTCGCGGGCGACCTGCCGAAAGCGAAGGCGAAGGTCCTCTATGCGGTCCAAGAGCCATTCCAGAAGGCGCTGCTCACAGGCAAGACGACGCATGCGGCCTGGCGATCGAAGCCGAGTTTCTATGCCGTTTCGACAGAAGACCGGACAATCAATCCCGATCTCGAACGCTTCATGGCCAGGCGCATGGGCGCCAAGACAATCGAAGTGAAGGCGAGCCATCTCTCGCTGATTTCTCATCCCGACGAGATCACCGGGTTGATCCTGGAAGCCGCCGGACAGCCCGCTTAGCAACGAATCTCAGCGAAGAGGCGTGTGTGCAATGGCCTGGACGGAAAAAGCAGCTGGCGAATTTTGACGACGATGACGAGATAGACGTCAGCAATTTTCTCGAGCGTGTTCCCCCGCAGTTGGATGAAGAGTTGCCGGTCGATCACGTTGGCGGAAGCGGGAAAATCGCCGAGGCTTATATTTATCTCGTGCGCCAGACCTAAGCCACTGGACAAACAATCGTTGTCGACGGTCGCGGTGCCTTGGTGTAAGGAAATGCCGATTGGAACTGGCAATCTGTGGTTTTCAGAGGCGCTTATCGCAAATTTGCCGGCCCTTAGGAGATATGCGGGCTCACTTATCGGCAACATGGCACTAGCCGACGATATGGTGCAGCATTGCATCGAGCGAGCACTGCGCCAATCCCCGCAGTTAAGAAAAGTGTCGCGCATCGGTGGTTGGCTCCGACGGATCCTGTACGATCTCTATGTCGAAGACTTGCGACGGAATCGCGCGATGGGCAATGAAGAGGATGTCAACGAATGGGCGGATCATTTGGAATTGAGGGTTTCGAAAGGCGGCGGGGACGCAGCGCGGGAGCTTTCCAAGGCGATGAGCCAACTGAGCGTCGAGCATCGGGAGATACTACTGCTCGTGAGCGTGGAGGAGCTAAACTATCGTGAAATAGCTGAAGAGCTTGGCATTCCTCAAGGCAAAGTCATGTCGCGCTTAGCTCGGGCGCGAGACCGACTGCGCAGCATAATCCAAGGTACAGAGATGTGTTGAATTTCGCATTGAAGAAGTACCCGCTTCGCGTCCGCTCGTCGACGCTTTTCTTCGCGAATATATGGCCCTGAGAGGAGAGTGATGAATGCGGAATGATCGAGCCCGCACCGCGCTTGCGGCGATGACTGCGCTGTTCCTGGTACTGGCCGCTGCGAGCTGGGGTGTCCGGGCGGAGACGGGCCGGAATTCGTTGCTGAACGATGCGCAGCACAGCTTCGCGCCGCTCCCTAAGGACATGGCAAAGCCAGGGGCGCCGCTGGCGCCCACCCAAGTCGAGCTCGGCCGCGACCTGTTCTTTGATCCGCGGATTTCGACGGATGGCACGGCCACCTGTGCGCGCTGCCACCAGTCGGCGCTCTACGGCACCGACAGCCTCCCCAAGTCGCGCGGCGCCCATGACAAGCTCAATCCGCGCAACGCTCCGACTGTGCTCAACGCCGCGCTCCAACTCGCCGCCCATTGGGTGGGCGACCGTAAGGATGTCGAGGACCAAGCCAAGCAGGTGTTGGTCGGCCCAGTTTCCTTTGGTAACGCCGATTACGCCTCAGCCCTAGCCAAGATCAAGGCGATCGGGGGCTACCCCGCGCTGTTCGCGAAGGCCTTTCCCGGCGCTGCGGAACCGATCACGCCGGAGAATTTCGGGACCGCGGTCGGGGCGTTCGAGCGCACTCTAGTGACGCCGTCGCGCTTCGACCGGTTCCTCGATGGGGATGCCGTGGCGCTGACGGCGCAGGAGCAGCGGGGTCTACGCAAATTCATTAATACGGGCTGCGCCGGTTGCCATAACGGCCCCGCCATCGGCGGCGCGATGTACCAGAAATTCGGCGTGGTCGAGGATTACTGGCGGGAAACTGGCAGTAAGGAGATCGACAAGGGCCGCTTCGACGTGACCCATGACCAGGCCGACATGTATGTTTTCAAAGTGCCGAGCCTGCGCAATGTCGCTATGACGCCGCCCTATTTCCATGATGGCAGCGTCGCAGCACTACCGAAGGCGGTCCGGATCATGGCCAAGGTGCAACTCGGCACGACGCTAGTCCAGGCAGATATCGACGACATCGTGGCATTCCTCGGCAGCCTTACCGGCACCCTACCGACCGGGTTCGCAGATGCCCCGACGCTGCCACCGGCTTCCTTCAAGCAATAGCAAGCCAGCAATCACACGAGAGAAGCTAGAAACTACTTCAACGTGATACTAACGGAGTATCTTCGTGAAGATCAGTTTCTTGCACTCGATCAAAGGCGTGAAAAATCCGTGCAGTGCGCTGGGTCACAAAAGCCCTCGCCTAGCGGGCCCTCTATCGCCAAAGGTCGCGGCGCCCGAAATAAAGCTAAAACGGGTATAGCCGTTGACTCGAACGTGGTGAGAAAGTGGCCGCCCTTCAACCTCGATATCTGAATTCCCGAGCGGAATTTTTTTATTGGCGTGTGCGGGCCACGGCGCTGACCACGGAATGAGCGCGTCCCGTCACGATGAATCAGCGAGCCTAACGGGGAAGGCGCAGCCCCAGGGAAATGCGCCTTGCCGCGTCATGAACGAGCGGCCCGCGCACCAGGCACAGCTTTTCCGGCATGCGTTCCGACGGCGCCGAAACCGTGATGGCCGCGATCGGCCGGTCGCCATCACCCATGATGGCCGCACCCACCGCATTGGCGTCGGGCATATTTTGTCCCAGATTTATGGCGAAGCCGCGCCGGCGCACCTGCTGAAGCTCCCGGGCCAACGGCCCGGCCTTGGCCTTGCCGCTGGACCGCTGCAGATAGGACGCCAATTCGGCTTGCGGCAGGTTGGCCAGAATGGCCTTGCCGGAACTTGTCACATGAAGCGGCGCGCGGCCGCCAAAGGGATGGAAAATCCGCACCGGCTTGATCGCATCCAGGCGCTCGATTAGCGCCACGCTGTCATGATAGCGAACCACCAGATGGACGGTTTCCTCGGTTGATCGCCGCAAGCCTTCCATCACGGGGATCGCGATGCTGCGCAGCCCCAACTGGGATTCCAGCGCCCGGCCGGCGACCACCAGCGCATGGATGGATAGCTGCCAGGATTTGCGCGCCTCACCAGTAGGCTCAATCCAGCCCGCCTCCGCCAGGCTCATCAACGCCCGGTGCACGGTGGTTTTGGAAAGGTCCAACTGCCGCGCCAATTCGCTGGTCCCGATGGGCTGACGGGACGCCACTACTTCCAGGATTTCGAGCGAGATCCGAACGGGCCGCATTGACAATTCCGCACCTTTCCGCGATCGTTCCATAACACAGACTGATGTTCCGTGTCACGGAACGATCGGTTTAGCGGTTTTTCCGCGCCCCATGGGCCGCAGTCTGCGCCGCGGCATGTGTTCGTGCAGCATCTGGCCGCGCGGCGCGCAATTTCGATTCATACTCGAAAATATCCGTGTACGGATTTCTTTGCGCGCAAACACCAATTTGTCACTGAAGCCGGGATCAATCGTTCACACGCAAATGCTTCTTTGCGGCGATCGCCCCAACTCGGCGCGCGATCGAATTTGGAGAGAAGCATCATGAACGCGAAAACCCTGCCGGCCGGCGCCGTGCTCATCCTGTCGATGCTGGCGGCGGCGCAGGCCGAGCCCGCCTCACGCGCCAAGCCTTACACTGTCGTCCATAGCTATTCCGCCGGCGATGCATTCTGGGACTATGGCGTGTTCGACGCGGCGGCGAACCGACTTTATCTGGGACGCGAAAACGGCGTTACCACCGTCGACGTGAGCAGCGGCAAACTCCAGGCGCGCTTCGTCGAAGGTCATCAGGTCCATGGCATCGTGCTTCTCGATCACAACCGGGCGCTTGCCACCAACGGCGCCGCGGCCAACGCCATGATCTTCGAACGCGACACCGGCAAGGTGGTGTCGCGCATTCCCACCGGCGACAAGCCGGATGGTGCTGCGATCGAGCCGGTCACCGGTACCGTCGTGATCATGGACAGCATCAGCCATGACGCGGTGTTCGCGGACCCCAACAGCGCCAAAGTGCTTGGCCGGCTGCCGCTGGAGGGCGAGCCGGGTACGCCCGTGCCGGACGGCAAGGGCCATGTCTTTTCCGGCATCACCGACCATAGCCAGATCGACATGATCGACGTGGCCGCGCGGAAAGTGATCAAGACCTTCGCCTTGCCCGATTGCGCCGATTCCGGCGGACTGGCACGAGACCCCGAGACCGGTATCCTCTTGGTCACCTGCGCCAACCAGAAGGCGCTGACCTTGGATCCCGCCTCGGGCAAAATTCTGGGCCAGGTGACGATCGACAAATATCCCGACGTGATCCTGTTCGATCCCGTCCGCAAGCTTTTCTATGTCCCCACCATCCTGCCCGGAAATCTTTTCGTCATTGCCGAGGACAGGAATGGTGCCCCCGTGATCAGGGTCAAGGCGCCGCTGGGGACCGGCGTTCATACCGAAGTCCTCAATGTCCGGGACGGCCTGCTCTATGTCCCGGCCGGACAAATCCGGTTTCCCAAGGTCCATGGCCAGCGTCCCACGGTGGTGCCGGGCACCTTCAGGATTCTCGCCGTCAATGTGAACCCGTAATTTCCGCGCCGCGTGCCGCGGACAGGCCCAATTTTCGTCAACCGATCGGAGAATCACTATGTTCGTTCCAGCGCTTTTGCGGACCCTGTGTCAGGGTCGGCTGTCCCTCACTGCCCTGATGCTGGCCGGCACGGCACTGGCGCCGCTCGCCGCCGCCGCGCAAAGTCTGAATGACACAAGTACGGGACTGGAAACGATCACCGTGAGCGCGGAGAGACGCGACACGCCGCTTGAAGAGACGCCGGTCGCGGTGACGGCGCTCTCAGGGGACGTGTTGACGAAGAACCGCATCGACACTTTTTCCGATCTGTCCCTGCGGGTGCCCAATCTGACCTATACCCAATTCAGCCCACAAGAATCCTATCTCTCCATTCGCGGCACGTTGATCAACAACAATGCGGCGGGCTGGGACGACGCGGTCACCACCTTCATTGACGGCGTGCCCACGACCGGGTTGGGCGATCAGAATCCTGATCTGTTCGATCTGCGCCAGATCGAGGTCCTGCGCGGACCGCAAGGCACGCTGTTCGGCCGCAACGTCACGGGCGGCGCGGTCCTGCTGCACACGCTGGCGCCCAGCTTCGACACCGATGCCAGGGCTGAGCTCAGCTATGGCAATTACAACGCGGTGCAGGCCCGCGGCTATCTGACCGGCGCCATCACCGACAACCTCGCCGGTAAGATATCGGTCAGCATCAATCATCGCGACGCCTTCATCAACAACACGACTCTCGGCGGCGATACCGACGGCACCGACGAATTCGCGTTACGCAGCCAGTTGCTGTGGAATGCCGCGGCAGACATCCAAGTGCTGCTAGGCGCCGACTATATGAAGGACAATTCCGGCGGCTATCCCAGCCGGCTGCAGGCGAATTTCAAGCCGGCCCTGTTCCCCAACCTCTCCTATGATCCCAACACCACCAATCAGGGCTTCAATGGGGTGCAGCACCGCGAGATCGGCGGCGGGCTGGCGCGCGTCACCTGGACCAATCCGGTCGGGGTTCTGACATCCATCACCGGCTACCGCAACGTCAACGATCATTTTCCCAACAGCGTGCTGGGCGATCCTCAAAATCAGCTCATCCAGACCAATATCGTGCAGGACAAACAGGTCAGCGAGGAAGTGGATTTCACCTCCCCCACAGACCAGAAACTGACCTGGGTGGGCGGCCTGTTCTATCTGCATTCCAACAAGCGCCAAGGTGGGCCGCAGGTCACTGCCTTCAATCCCCTGACGGTCGCCGGCCTTTTTTCGGCCGACAACAATTATACCCAGACCGCCATCCAAAGGATCGCCACCGACAGCTATGCCATTTTCGGTGAGGCGGGTTATGCGATCACCGATGCGCTGAAGTTCACCCTGGGCGCGCGCGAGACCTGGGAGCGCAAGGCCGGCACTTCATCGGTCACCTACAGCATCATCGATCCGGCGCATCTGTTTCCCGCGACAGCTGGCTATTCCCACGACTGGAACGCTTTCACACCCAAGGCCAATCTCAGCTTCCAGGCCGCCGACAATCTTCTGACCTATGTGTCGGTCACCCGCGGCTTCAAGAGCGGTGGCTACGACCTGTCGGGCACCGGCGCCAGCAGCATAACCAATGTCCAGCTCGCGCTCGCCACGCCATTCAAGCCGGAAACCGAAACCAGCTATGAGATGGGAGAGAAATATGCCGGCTTCGACAATCGCCTGGTGGTCAACGGCGCCCTGTTTCGGGCTGATTATGGCAACCAGCAGGTCGCGCAACTGGTAGTTTTGCCCAACAACCAGCTGGAGAACATCACTTCGAATGCGCCCGGGCTCAGCCGCACGCAGGGGCTGGAACTGGAAACCACGGGGCTGGCGACAGACTGGCTGACGCTGGGGCTCACCTATGCCTATCTGGACGCACACTTCTCCGACAAGTCCCGCATCCCCTACACCCCGCGCCATCAGCTCAACCTGTCGGGCGAGGTGCATGCCCCGCTGCCCGGCTGGGGCGGCGAGGTCAGCTTCGCCACCGACTACACCTTCCACAGCAAGGTGATCTTCAACAAATCCGATGTCTATCCGGCTTACATCGCCAGTCAGACCGCTTGGAACGGCATCGTCAACATGCATGCCGACTATGTGACCGGGGACGGGCAATGGCGGGTATCGCTCTGGGGCAAGAACATCACAGATGATCGCGCCTTGCTGCGCGCCTCTAATGTCGGCGTGCTGTTTCAGAATCTGACGGAATTCGGCAATGCCAACGACTCACTTTTCCTGGTCAAATATTTCCCCGAACGCACTTTCGGCGTCTCTTTGACGACAGATCTCTGAGGGATACGCGTGTGGCTTTTTATGGATTGGGCGGCGCGTAAGAAGCGGAGTATCCCCGCGAGAGCCCGGCGGCAACGTCCGCCGGGACTACCTTCCTTCCACGACCCACTTCAGCATCGCAAGCCACAGGCCCCTGGACCTTAATCGAGAGGGCTACGTTGCGGGCAGTACTGATCTGCCCCCCGTGCTCGACGCTCAGCGCCAACTCAATCAGGCTGAAGTTGGTGTTGCCGAGGCTCAAAGCGCCCGTCTCGCTGACTCAGTGAGGATATTCCTGGCACTGGGTCTGCATCCCCCCTGCTGATTTTGATTCAGCAACTGCAAGCCAAGATCTCCGTGAAGCGGCAGACTGAATTTTGCCGCAGGTATCTTTGTGCCGTCGACCTCCCGGAGGATGTGCTCGAGCTTTGCGGGCACACCATCTTTTCGAGCGTTCCATACACGTCTATGGATCACGGGCCCGCCGCTCAATTGTCCGGCCGTCTTGCAAGCCAAAGCGCAACATTGCGGACATAACGATGCGTATCAGCAATCGCTTGCGGCATGCGAACCATGGCATCGCCCGGTGGTTCATCGACAAAACTCGGGGCACCGGCCCCGGTATTCCAGTTATAGTCCGCGAAATGATGAAACGTGCTCTGCGCTATCGCCGGGCCTCCGGCAGCACCGGGTTCAAACGCCACCGCCAGGTTGAACCGGCGGCCTGTAATCTTGCTGGTTCCCAATGCGATCACCCGTGCCTGTTCGTCCTCAGGCGCCCCCACGGCTCCCTCATGTGGGTGGGCCGGCAGAAGACGAATGGCGCCGGTCGGCGAGGTGGGATCGGCCAGCACCGGATGAATGGGCCTAACCACCTCGATGGTTTGGTGGTCGCCATTGGCGCCGGAATGAAAATTCGGCCAGGAAATATGGGTTGTGTAGGGATCGTCCACTTCGCGCTTTGACGCGTCGGGATCGAGATTCCTGGAATGGAAATAGTGCGCCTTTCCGATGCCGCCCAGGGTGCAAATGGACGAGCCGAGATCCATATGGTCCCGCGTGACCAGAAGCCCGCGGCCCGCGGCGCGAAAGCGTGAAATGGCCTCGCAGTCCTCCACGGTCAACCCATTGCCGACATCGACCGCAAACAGCCACATCTGATCGAAGTCGCTTTGATCGAGCTTGGACAGCAGTGAATCCGGCGCCCCGAGCGGATCGCGGTCGCGGGTTGTGACGTCGAAAATTCGATGACCTTCCGCGTTTGTCTGCTCACGAAGCAATTCCGTCAGATAGCTGAAGCGGGCGATCGACCAGTCGTCTTCGGTCGTGGGAATAGTGGTCTGCAGCAGTATCTTGGTCTGTTTCATGGGAGCTTATAATCTTGCTAATCGATCCCCGAACCTATCGTCAAACCGGGTGGACGCCACCCGCCATGGATTTTCGCGGCAAGGTTTTCAGGCCCCGCCTCTGCGCCGAAGTATAGCGCACGCGGGCCCGGCGTCACCTGTCGCATATCCTCGCGCGATAGGTACGCACCGGTTCCTACTGCTCATTTCCCGCACTGCCAAAGAGCCAACACGTGGGGCCACAAGCGATCGATCGGTGTATAATGGCGCATTAAGGGAAGTCCGCTTTGGGTCAAAAGCTGACATTGAAAGCTGCTGTTGTGCGCCCTTCAAGAAGGCCACAGATTTTCCCTGTTGTTGTGATTACTGGACGCGATGAACTTTATACATTCCCGGACTATTTCGGACTTCGAGGTTGTAACTCCCTAACAGACCGCGATTGACACGCACCATGTATTGCTGCGCGTCTCCTTTCCAATGCGCAAAACTTGTGTCACCGGAAAGCTGGCGCCAGATCTCTCCATTTGAAAGTGTGACTGTGAAGATTCCTTTCCTGTTGAATTTGAAGGACATCATGCGGGCGGTCACAGACGTCGATCTGGATGAGTCGTTGCTCAGTCCAAAACTGTCTCCTGTGTTGCTAGGTGCTTGATTTGAGATGGGGACATTCTGCGGGCTGACATATTCGCCCTTTTTTTGCAGTGGTTGCGGAGGTTGAGGTGCCGGCGGAAGATTCAGGTGCGCGCGCATCGGTTGGGCAGCCGCGTAATAACAATCCAACCATTTGCGATCGCCATCCAGTTCGCCACAGCGGGTGGCATCCGACAAGACAGATTCTCGGATATCTGCAGCCTGCGGCGCAGAACCGGCCGGTGGTGATTGTGCCAGCGCGATTTGCGCCGCCGATGCCGGCCGCAAACCCAATGCCACCCGTAGTGGCTGGGCGGCACCATAATAACAATCGAGCCAAAGGCGCGCGTCGCCGATGTCGGCGCATCCGAAAGCCCTCGACATCACTTGATCCTGTGTCCTGGCCTGGACAGGCGAGCCCGCCACCATCACCGACGTGGTCATGCCAAGCAGGATCAACAAGGACCTTCCGAATGGAGGGGCCGTGACGCGGGACAGAAAATTCAGTGCGGTGCGCATTTTCCGGTTTCGCGTCCTGCGGTCCACACACGGATTGCAAGATGTCGGCCGCAATTCATCTTGAATTTGTCGCAACATGTGTCGGCGCGGAACTTGGCATAGCGGCATAAGTGTCAGATAACGCTACCGTTTTTCGCGATACCTCAAAGAATGAGCGACGCGCACATTGCCCGCCTGTAAGACTCTTGCAATGCTGGTGTAACAGCAAAAGATAGTCCGAGTTCCTCCAAAACAACAATAACGGAGAGACTTATGGGGATTTTTTCTCGGCGCGTCACGTTCGGCAGCTCCGCCAGTGCCCTTGTAATATATGCGGTCTGCCTCAACGCAAATCCTGTAGCTGCCCAGCAAAATCAGGCGAGTGAAGCGGTGGAGCAGGTCGTCGTAACTGGCACCAATATTCGTGGTGTCGAAGCACCCATCGGCTCCAACCTGATTACGGTGGATCAGTCCACGATCAAACAGACCGGCGCGCAAGACCTTCAGCAGGTGTTTGCGGATATCCCGGCACTGACTGGCTTGAACATGATCGGACAGGGCCAAACGAACAACTCGTTTTTGCAGCCCACAATCCATCAGTTGGGCGGCAGTTCCAGCAACGCTACGATGGTCATCATAGATGGTCATCGATCTCCGACTGGAGCCACCAATCATACGAACCAGGTCGATCCCAACATAATCCCCTTCAACATGGTCGATCACGTCGAGATATTGGCAGACGGATCATCCTCCATCTATGGGTCCGACGCCGTCACGGGGGTGATCAACATAATCACCAGGAAAGAGTTCGAAGGTGTCCAGCTCAGCGCCCAATACGCCTTCCTGGCCGGCGCGACCGATCGACAATTCGGAATTCTCGCGGGCTCGTCCGTGGGAAAAGTTTCATTTGTCTTTGGCGCTACGCACGTCGATCAGGGGGCGCTGCTCTACAGCGCCCGCCCAAGCACCTTTCCCGACCAGCGCGCCCGGGGTGGGTCCAATTTCAACAGTTTCAATTGTGACCCTGCCACCATTCAGGCCAACGGCACGGGGAATATTTATCTAAACCCGGCATCGGCTACCAACGTCGCGAACACCGCTGCCAATGCTACGTGTAATTCCTGGGCCGATCAGGACATATTGCCTCACACGGTCCGCAACAACGCGATGTTGAAAGCGACCTACCAGGTGAATGACAAGCTAGTTCTCGGGGTGGACATGTTATATTCCACCTACAGGGACAACTCGATTACACCGCGCGGCACGCTCACGGCGACGGCTTTCAGCACCGGCGCGCAGGCCAATCCGTTCTATGTCAATCCGCCGGGTGTAACAGCAACCAAACAGACTATTCGGTGGGATGCAGATGCCCTTCTGGGGCCGGCCCGGAGCGTGTCGGGCACCGATGCCTACTATGTTGACATGACCGCCGAATACCACATCGACGACAACTGGGTGGTCGATGCGATTGCCAATCTGGGCACATCCTTCAATATCAGCAATACCTTCGGCACCTTGAATGGAAGCGCGGCGAGTCTTGCGTTGAATGGGACGACGAACACCGGTGGCAGCACGACGTTGCCATCCATCGCCGGCACCAATATAACCGTGATCACCTTGCCGCTGACGGCCGCCAATGCACTGGATGTCTGGGACCCGGCATCCAGCAACAAGACATCTGCCGCTGTCTTGTCGTCAATCACAAACAACAACAGCATATCGCAGGCGTTTGCGAGCTACCAGCAATACAGGACTGGCATTACCGGCAAAGCTTTCGATCTTCCCGCCGGTCCCGTCCAGGTCGCGTTCGGGGCTGAATATTTCCGGCAGCAACTGAGCCAGCATCGCGCAACCGCGAACAATACCGGTCCCGCAAGCATCGGCTCATCCGAAGGCGATCTCTCCTATCACCAGAACGTCAATTCCGCCTATGGCGAACTGGCAGTTCCGATCGTCGGCTCATCCATGGGCGTTCCGCTTGTCCAGTCCTTCGGTATCGACGCGTCTGGCCGGTGGGACAATTACGACACTGTTGGCGTGACCAAGAATTACAAACTGGCTTTCGACTGGCGGGTGATCGATTCGCTCAAGTTGCGCGGAAGCATGTCGACTTCTTTCGTCGCTCCGGTCTTGGACGGACGTGGCACACTGGTCAATGGAGTCTTTACCGGCTATGGCCTGAACAATACGTTCGGCGGCGTGACCAACAATGTGAACGTGCCGGTCGCGCTCTATCCCCTGGTCACCCAGCTGGGCATTCCCGGATGCACGGCCGCCTCCGTGACATGCAATATTGCCAATATCCAGGGCATCAACAAAAGCAGCGGCGATCCCAATCTCCAACCGGAACGGGGACATGGCTTCACCGTAGGGTTCGATTTCAATCCTGACTTCCTGCCGGGCTTCAACGCGCAGGTGACTTATTGGAGCGTCACGCTGCTGGGCGGCATCACCGCGCCGAACTTCAACAACGTGATCAATTCGGCTTCCCTCACCTATCTCCTTACTTTCACCCCCAACTGCGCCACGCCAGCCCAGATTTCTGCTTTTGAGGGGATCATTCCGCTGACATCGTCGCTCCCGGCCTGCACGCAATATCTGGAAGGACGTCCCAACACCAATCTGCTCAACCTCAAACCTCGCGGCATCGACGCCTCCATGCACTACACATGGGACATGGAGAATTGGGGCACATTCAGGGTCGGCGATGCCCTGACGATGTTCACCAGCTACACCGAATCGTACGGTCCGGGCTCGCCATACTATAATATTCTCAACACAACCGGTGCCAACGGATCCTTCCCTTCGGTTGCGATTCAATCGCGCGCCAATTTCGGCTGGTCCTTCGAATCCGCGACCGTCGATTTCTTCGTCAACTATACCAGTGCCTACAAGAACTGGAACGGCAGCTCGATCAATCCGATCGTGTTCGATTCGCGGTTTGACCCCGTCGGTGGTGGCGACCACGTAAACGCGAACATCACGGTCGATCTCAACCTTTCCTACAGCTTCGAGACGTCATGGACCGGGCAAGACGAACTGAGCGTCACGGCGCGAAACCTGTTTAACGAGTCGGCACCTTTTTACAATTCGGCGGGCGGTTGGGACACATGGGTAGCCAGCCCATTGGGACGCATCGTGACCATCGGTTTGCAGGCGAAGTATTAGGTAAGATTACAAACCCAGCCCGAGTTAGCGTCGCAATACCAGAGCACACTGTCCTTGATTTCCAAGCCGTGAATGGCCGGATCGGCTTTCTTGTCCAACTGGATCTTCGCGACAATCCTGCCAGTTTTGGGATCCAGCTTGTGAATCTGGAAAAAGTCGGCAGCGACCGACCAAAGGAAGTTGCCGTCGATCGCCAGGCCATGCGTACGGTTGACAGGAGCAGCGAAACTGCGGACAGGCCTGCCGCTCGCCTCATCCATCAGGAAAATGCGGCCGGACGCAGGCACAGCCATCCAGTAGCGGCCGTTGCCGGCCCACTTGACGTCGTGGCCACCGGAAGCCGTTTCCGGCGGCATCCCAGGCCGAGGCGGCCGGTCCGGACCGTAAAAACCCCAGCCCGGGGTCACCCATTTTTGCAACGTCTTGCCCGATAGCGGGTCAACCTTGAGGGTCACCGGTGGTCCCTGCAACGCCTTGGTGGATGTGATAATCCAATTGCCGTCACCATCGATGGTGATACCGCTGCCGTGGATGGATTGCGTTTGTACGCTGCGCAGGATCCTGCCATCGGACGGGTTCACCTCGAACACCTTGTTGGGATCGACCTGGTCAAGGATCAAGAGCGTGCCTTTCGGTGTGAACTGCAGTGCGTTCGGCTCCTTGATTGTCAGGGAGTCATTCCACAACTTGTTGACTTTTTTTTCGATCAACGGCGCCGCAGCCATCTCGTCCAAATGCTGAACGCTCGGTATGGCAACGTCCCTGGTGGGCTCGCTGTCGTCAAAGACCGGCTCCATGTCGGCCGCGCGTACTGGCGCTGTGAATGCGAAAGCACCAGCAGCCGCCATGAGATCGCGACGCGTGAAACTATTGTGCATAGAATCCTCCCCTGTTTGTTCAGGCCCGCCATGCTGCGGGTCAACCGTATTGTAGCACTGAGGCCGACATTCGGCATGGTTCTATGATCGTGGGGCCGGAACACGATTGCCATCGGAACGTTTGTCCTCGTCGCGTTTCCAACCAACTGTTAGGGGTTCGGATGCGTAGTTGGTTATCCCGATGCGGCATCAGGTGGCTAAGGCCGACGCTGCTGCAGCATCCAGTTCGTTCCCTGTTATTTTCGATTTATTCCCTGTTTTAGCCGATTGCTTCCCTGTTATCCGGCCATCGTGAGAGAACCGGAAAGTGCCGATAACACTAGGTTTCTCTCGCTTTGGAGAGGGGAAAAACGGCTGGAATCCAGATTTTCCCTGTATTTTTCCCTGTTATTGGCGATTTTCGGCTGGAGACTGGTTTGCTCGATACTGCATGCGCAGCCACTTAAGTGGTTGATCCATAAAGCATTGAAAATTAGCCCGTAGCGACAGTTTGCAGTCGGTTTGCAAAACTTGTTGCCGGAGCGTTCCCGAACCTGAACATCGAAGCGTCTGAGCGCGTCAACAACGCTATCGGCTTTGATGGTGCTACAATCCCCTAGCATGTCGCGGATCTCCTCGCGATTACCGGCCAATACTTACGTGTGTGTCGCAGGATTTGCTGGAAGCAAATTGTTGCGTTGCATAAGCAAGCGATGCAACAGCGATACAAAGCGTTGCGCGCACAAGTCATGGGGCTGCTTGCCATCCAGCATCGCATCATCGATGGTCAGCCGCCACATCCCCAAATAATCCGTTCCGCTCCTGGCCCCCTCACCACCGGCGTCTTGCTGCGCTGTGTACGGCACAAATCCGTAAATGTTTTTGAGGAGCTTGCTTAGGGCGAGGCCAGGCCGCCACCAATAGATATGGCACGTCTGCTTCAGGCCATCTTTGAGATTGCCGTTATCGTCAATATTCTCCAGAAAATAAGCGAGATGGATCAAGGCCAGAAGCAGAATGCGGGTTTCAATGATTTCCGCTTCGGAAGCGGCCCAGCGGCTCGGCGGAATATCCACAAAACAGCTATGCACCAGAAAATTGGTGTCCCGCCCCAGATTGCTCTGGGTCTCGCTCGACTGAAGTAGCGCACACAATTCCTTGTCAGTCTCGATGGTCTTAGCATCCAATACGGCGTCCGGATTGGGCTTCATCATTGGCAAAACGATGCCAAAGCATGTGATCTGATCGTAGCTCGCCGCCCACAATCCCTGGACGAAATCTCGCAGCGCCAGGCGTAACCGGGAAAGACTTCCAGGTGCACCTCCTGAGAGGCCGCGGCCAAGCGCCTCTTCCGAATAAAACAATTCCCCATAGGCGAATATTCTGTCGAGCGCTTTATTCTTCTCTTCCGCATCGGTGGATTCATCGAAAAGCGGACCGAAATTCAGGCTCAATTCTTTTTCCAACTTTTCCAGAAGCCAAGCATGCGCCGAGGTTTTGGCATCCTCGCCAATGCCATGCGAAAATTTGCTGTCGATATCGCGCCAAAGAGTCCAAAACGGAATTCCTAAATGCCGCCTGCGCCGCCAAATGGCGAATCTCAGAATGCCGGCAAGAGCCGTTATAATCAGCGAGGGGATCGAGATCTCGTCGAACCAGTCCATACTGGTCGCCAGATGCAGCAGCCATATGACCGTTGCCGCCAAACCAACAAGCGCAATCGCGAAATCGATGAACCGTCGCGTCGGCTCAAAGGCTTCCACGCGATCATTGAGAAAATATGCCAAGCGGTAAATGCTAGTTTTCCAATTGGCGATGAAATGTTTCTTCTCCCGCAATAGCGGGACTATGTTTTTAAGCCTGTCAGACACACTTGCGCGATCGGTCATACGGGCGGGTAGAATTTCCCAAGCTCTTCCGGCATTGGTTATGATATTTTCATTTTCCCTTGCGCGCGCTTGAATCCGTTTAATCTTGTTCGACTCAGCGGCGATGAACCCGACCAACATGCCGCTCTTGGCGCATCCTTCCAAATGATTACGCTGCTTGAGATAGGACACATCTTCATTGGCATCACTTCCTTTAAGAACGGACGCGGAAAAGAAGGCATGCAGGTGATCGCGCAGCAGCAAGGGCGGGATGGGCTTCGGGGGGCGCTGCAGTTTCCGCGAACCGCCAGGCCCCACCCTCAGACAAAATAGATCCAGATAGGTCACGGGTTGTTTGCCTTGCTGCAGAGGCGGTTGCACGTAAGCAAAATCAAGCGGCTTGGCGAATTGGAACCAAGTCGCATAGCGAACCCAAGGGTCTATCTGGGCGTTAGCCTTGTCCCTTCGACGCTCCAAAGGGCTCATTTTGATTGGGTCGTTTGCTTCAAAAAAAAGAAGGATGTCCTTGTCGGGCGCGCTAGCGCCGAATTCCATCAATTTAGAATCGATCCAGTCGCGGATCGTTCTTAGAACCGCCGGAGGCTTGAGTACTAGAGTGGCGTCATGCGCCCTATCGCGGAAAGCCGGATCGGCAAACAGGAAGGGGACTTGGACAGTTGCGGCAAAGCCCCGTGTAACCGAGGCTTTCGCCGCGCGTTTTGGGGAGTGATAGGTAATGCCAAAGTTGAGACCGCCGATGATTCTCCCCGTTGCGCCATCACGAATTGCGAAGATGGCTTCTTGCCATGGTCCAATTTCGGCTTGCAGGCGGGCATCATCATTCATGTGGAGGATATTGTGGAATTGAGCTTCTTCTTCCCGTTCATTGGGGTCGGGGAAACAGAGGGCGTAGATGCGATACCACTCGTGAAGGTCCTGCCGATCGTTTATCGTCAGCTCCGTATAGACCGGCTGAATGACCCTGCTCATGTGCGAATGTCTCCCCAAAGGATCTCGGGCCGTGCGCACGTCAGATGATTTGAAACAATTCGCCGCAGTATATTCGGGTCGGGGCGGCCAATATGCCACGCCGTATCTATGACCCATCAAAGTCTATGCCGCTGACAGTCAGCACTATTTCAGGCCGGCTGCAAGCATTACAAAATCTCAGGCGCAAAAGGCCGAATTCTGGGAATCGTCCGGCTATTTCAAGGGCGGCGGTTTCGTCAGCCACCGAACCCTGTCAACGCTCGGTTGGAAAATCGGTGTTGGGCCTGGACGGCTCTCAGCCGAGGTCATCCAACGTTGCAAACCGCAGTTCCAGACAGAACCCCTCTCTCACGGGCGCAATACGATATGACGCCTGATGCAAGTCCGCTATTGCCGCGACCAACGACAGGCCCAAACCCGCACCCTGCGTATTTCGGCTGGAGTCGGCTCGATAAAACTTGCGAAAAAGAAGCTCGCTGTCTGACGGCGTCACGCCAGGCCCGTTATCTGAAACACTGGCAATCGCCGTTCCATCATCCTTCCCCAACGTGCTGAGGATCCGGGTGCCGGCTGGAGTATGGCGGATCGCATTCTCGACGAGATTGGAGAAGAGCTGAGCGAGAAGATTGGCATCACCCTCGACAAAGACATATTGGTCGATCGCGGCAACAAGTTCATGACCTGCGTCCTCTGCGGCCGGCACATAGGCTTGATGCACGCGATCCATGATCTCGCTCAAATTGACACGGGTAAACCGCTTGCGGCCGACACCTCCTTCCAGCATACCGATCCGTAACAGCGCCTGAAACGTGTCAAGGATCTCTTCTACCTGGTTAATGGCATCGTCGATCGTCTCGGCCCGAATAGCCACCTCCTCGCGGGCTTCTTCAAGGCTCTGGCGAAGCCGGGTGAGTGGAGTTCGCAAATCGTGCGCTATTGCCGTGGATACCTGCTTGACGGCATCCAAAGCCGCGGCATTGCTGTCAAGCATGTGATTTAGATTGCCGGCAAGATCGTCGAATTCCGGTCCAACGCCGATACTGGGAAGCCGCTCTTGATAGTCGCCGTCAATTATGCGCTTCACCGCGCGATTGACATGATCAAGACGGCGCAGAAAAGCCCGCCCGGCCATATAGCTGCCGCCAAGCGCGAAAAGCGTTACAGCTATCCCGCCCATCACGGTGAAGTACATCAGGCGCCGGCGCATGGAATCGATATCGAAATTGTCCGTCGCTACCACCAGCGTGAGCCCATCGGACAAGTGCGTCCCGAACTGCGTGAGTGCCTCCGGCTCGCTATTGTCATCGATCGCATCGAGTCTGCCCCAGCCGAGCCGGGCGGATTGAGACGGCAGGTCTCCGAACAACCGCTTGCCGCGGCGGTCGATGAGAAGATAGCGAAATTGCGCCTCACGGCTGACACCGCTGTGGCGCGCCATGGCGTCCGTGAGACCGGAAAGACCGAGCTGGCGATACTCTCCGGCCAGCACCGCCGCCTCGTTCTCGAGCACGGAGTTGGTGGCTTCTGTGGCGTAGCTGCCGATCTGCCGCTGGACCACCCACAGCAATAAGGCGGAACCGCAGGCGAATACCAAGGCGAGCAGCAGCGCGAACCGGAATGCGCCACTTTTCAGAGCATCCAATGGGCGATCAGTCCGCATCGATACGATATCCGGCACCGCGCACGGTCTTGATAAGCTCGCGCCTGAAACCTCGATCAACCTTTCCGCGCAGTCGGCTCATATGGCTTTCAATGATGTTGGTTTGCGGGTCAAAATGAAAGGCCCACAGGTTCTCCAACAGCATGGTGCGGGTCACGATCTCACCCGCATGAAGCATCAGATATTCAAGTAATTTGAACTCCTGGGCTTGCAACTCCACTCGGCGACCCGCGCGCGTCACCGATCGTTTCAGTCGATCGAGCTCCAGATCGTCGATCCGTAGCACCGCGCTCTGTTCGACCAGGGGCGGCCGACGTGCCAGGGCATTGACGCGGGCCAACAATTCGCTGGGCGCGAAGGGCTTGGCGAGATAATCATCGGCACCAACTTCCAGGCCCTCGACGCGATCTTCGACGCCCGTCATCGCAGTCAGAAACAGCGCAGGCGTCTTGACGCCAGCCGCCCTGAGCGCCTTCAGCGCATTCAATCCGTCGATGCCACCCACCATTCTGTCGAGGATCAACACATCGTAGGGGCTGTCAGAGGCATGAAACACGGCTTCCTGGCCAGTGATGCAGCTGTCGACACTGTGGCCCGCTGCCCGCAACATGCGTTCGATATTGGCGCGTGTCCTCTCGTCATCCTCCAGCAGCAACAGTTTCAAAACTGGGCTCTCCTATCGGATTCGATACCGCGGCCCCGCTGCCATGGCACCTTGTCAATAATCAACCTTCGGGTCACCGGGACCTGATCTGGACCTGGCTAGTGTAACGCGCAGCTCAACGCTCATGAACCCCAAAGGAGCCAATCACTTGACAAACCGTCGTTTCACCAAACAGACCGCCGTCATGGCGTGCATCGCGGTGATGGCTGTCGTCGCCCCCGCTTACGCCAAGCTGAAGGGCGAAAGCCTGGCCAAGAACGCCAAGATCACGCTGGCGGCGGCGCGCCACATCGCGCTCAAGGCGCATCCGGGCATCATCACCGACCAGGAGCTGGAAAAGGAAAAGGGTGGCAGCGGCCTGCGTTACTCCTTCGACATCACCAGCCAGGGCAAACCTTACGAGGTCGGCGTCGATGCGGTAACCGGCACGGTTCTGGAGAACGGCACCGAAGGTAGCAATCCCGACTAGCCAGCGCGATTTCCTGGAAGCGGCGCCACTGCCGTATTCCGGGAAATCTTCATTCCCTTCGTCTCTTTCGACCGGTCATATGTTTCGCAAACTGAATTGTCCCCGCCGTATTGTCGCTCCGTTTTGCGCCACGCTCCTGGCGGGCTGCGCACAATACGCGCCCTTGCCGCTGGACAGTGCGCCATCCTTGAAACGTGATGTCGCCGCGTTGCGCGCGCCTGTGCCTCCTTCCAGTCCGCTTTCGGTCGATCAGGTCGTCACGCTCGCGCTTGAGAACAATCCCGACCTGAAGACGGTGCGCCTCAAGCGCGCCATGGCCACCGCCCAGACCGAGCAAGCCGGGATACTGCCCAATCCCTCCTTCTCCGGCTCCTTCCTGCCGCTGATCGCAGGCCCTGGCTCGATCCCGGCCTGGACCGTCGGCCTGTCCCAGAACATCAAGGCGATCATCACCTACCGCACGCGTCAGCGCGCCGCGCGCGACAGTGAATGGCAGGTGGATGCGGACACGGTGTGGCAGGAATGGCAGATCGCGGGCCGCGCCCGGCAGCTGGCGACGGACCTGATCATGTTGGACCAAAGCCGGCCGGTCTATGCCGCCGCTTATCAGTTGCTGGGCGAGCGGGACGCCGAATTGGAAAAGGCGCTGCTGGCGCACAACACCACACTCACCATTGTGGCGCCCGACCGCACTGCGCTGCAGAGCGCGCGCACTGGGCTGGATGGGATCGACCAGAAGATCCTCGCCACCCGCCATCAACTCAACGCTCTGTTGGGGCTGGAGCCCGATGCCAGAGTGCCGCTGGCCCAGGCGGCCAATCTGCCGGCCTTCGACCCTGCCTTGATCCGGGCGGGCCTTCCCGCCCTTGCCAGCCGCCGCCCCGACCTCCTTGCGCTGCGGCTGGGTTACGCATCCGCCGACGAGACGGTACGCGAGGCGATCCTCGCGCAGTTTCCCGATCTGGTGCTGGGCGGCAGCGGCAGCAGTGACAATACCGGCGTGATCAATGCCGGCCCCAATGTCACCATCGGCGTGCCGGTGTTCGACCGCAACCAAGGCAATATCGCCATCGCCAACGCCACGAGAGCGCAGCTTCACGCCGATTATACCGCAAGGCTGACGGCCGCCACAGGCGAAGTGGGCGCCATGCTGAGCGAGATCGAGCAACTGACCCGGCAGCTTGAGGTTGCCAGGCGCGACCTGCCGCCAGCGCAGACGGCTGCCCAGCATGCCAAAGCCGCTTTCGGAGCAAACAATCTGGATGAGCGCGGCTATGTCGACCTGTTGGACAATCTCTTTGCCAAGCAGGAAGAGGTCACGAACCTCGAATTGGCGCTGCTCGATCGCCAGATCGCGATCCAGACGCTTGTCGGCGCCGGATTGCCAACGGCCGACCTGCCCCCCGAGCCCAGCGCGGAAATGGCGCAATGAAGAAGACAATACCGCTTTCGCTCGCCCTGCTGGCACTGGCCGGCTGCGGCCAAAGCAAGGTTCAAACCCAGCCCGCACCCAGCGTGGCGGTGACGGCCGCAAAGCCGGCGCGCGGCAGCCTGTGGGTCCAGCTAACCGCCTATGGCTCGGCGGGTCCTTCCCGGAATGGCGCCCAGACCATCAATGCAGCCCAGCCCGGACAGATCACTGATCTCCTCGTGGTGCCTGGCGCCACGGTCCATGCAGGACAGCCGCTCCTGCATTTCGCCATCGCGCCGACCGCGCGTAGCGCCTATGTCCAGGCATCCGATGCGCTCGCCGCCGCGCAGAAACAGCGCGCCACCACCGCCCAGCTCCTGAATCAGCAACTGGCGACCGCCGATCAACTGGCCCAGGCCGACAAGGCGGTCTCAGACGCGCGCGCCACCGTGGACGCGCTGGCCGCGGAAGGGGCTGCCCTGCCCGTTCGTCCACTGTCCGCGCCTTTTGACGGCGTGGTCACCGCCATAACCGTCGCACCGGGCGATCGCACCCAGCCCGGCTCGCCGCTTCTCACACTGGCGCGGACCAGCGACATTGTCGTCGCCGTCGGCGTCGATCCATCCGAGCGGGCCAGCATCGCCATCGGCCAGAAGGCCGAGCTTCGACGCCTGGCGGGAGGCCCTGCAATCGCCGGGCATGTATTGCGCGTCGGCAACGCGCTTAATCCCAGCACCCGCATGATCGACGTCGAGCTGGCCATCCCCAAGGATGCGCTCATGCCGGGCGAGGCGATGCAGGCCATCATCGATACCAACCGTGTCGCGGGCTGGGTCGTGCCGCACAAGGCGGTCGTCACCGCTGCCGGTCCCGCACATGTGTTCCAGGCCATCCAGGGCAGGGCCAAAATGGTCAATATCCGTGTACTGCTGTTTGCCGGCGCGAACGATGTCGTGGACGGCCCCATCAATCCCGCCGATCCGCTGATCGTCGATGGCGCATATCAGGTCCAGGACGGCGACACGGTGCGGTTCGGCAAATGACGCTGGAAGGTCTGCTGCGCGCCCAGGCGCGTTCTTTCGCCGTGATCGCCGCCGCGCTGGCGCTAGCGGGCCTGGTGGCCGCCTTCTCCCTGCCGATCGGCCTTTTTCCGCAAGTTTCCTTTCCCCGCGTCGTTGTCGATCTGAGTTCCGGCAGCCGGCCCGCTGACCAGACCGCGCTGACCATCACCCGGCCGGTGGAAGAGGCGATCCGCGCCATCCCGGGCGTACAGAATGTCCGCTCGGATACCGCGCGCGGCTCCGCGCAGATCTCCGTGGATTTCGGCTGGGGGCGCGACATGGTGGCCAGCACCCTCCTGGTCGATTCCGCCATCGCCCGCATCCTGCCGTCCTTGCCGGCAGGCACCAATTACGATGTGCGGCGGATGGATCCCACAGTTTTTCCCATCATCTCCTATGCCCTGGTCTCCCCCACGACCAGCCCGACCGCGCTGCAGGATCTGGCGCGTTATCAGATCACCCCGCTGCTCTCCTCCATTACAGGCCTGGCACGCGTCAATGTGCAGGGCGGAGAGACCGCCGAAGTCCAGGTGCTGGCCGAACCGCAGCGGCTGGCCAGCCACAATCTGGCGATGGTCGATCTGGTCAATGCGATCCGCAACGCCAATGTGCTGAGCTCGGTCGGCCAGGTGCAGGACCGCGGCCGGCTATCCCTGGTGATCGCCGACCACAGCGCCGTCAATACTGGCCAGATCGCCGATATCGTGGTGCATGCGGGCCCGACCGGCGTGGTGCGGGTGCGCGATCTGGCGACGGTGCAGGACGGCAGTGTGCCGCAATGGCAGCATATCGTCGAGGACGGCCGCCCGGCTGTGCTTTTCAACATCTATGAGCAGCCTGACGGCAACGCTGTGCAGATCGCCAAGGAGGTGCGCCAAAAGTTGGCCGCCTTCGCCTTGCCGCCGGGCGTCAGGCTGGTCTGCTGGTACGATCAAAGCCAGCTGGTCGTTCAATCGGTGAGCAGCGTGCGCGACGCGATCCTGATCGGCCTGGTGCTGGCTGCGCTGGTGCTGCTTTGGTTCCTGCGCAGCTGGCGAGTGACACTGGTCGCAATGACGGTCGTGCCGGCGACGCTGGCCGCCACGGTGCTGGTGCTCAACTTGCTCGGCATGAGCTTCAACATCATGACATTGGGCGGCATCGCCGCCGCGGTGGGCCTGTTGATTGACGATGTCATCGTGATGGTCGAGCACATCGCGCGCCGGGCTGGAACACCCGATATGGATGGCAAGGTCCCCGGCGAGGCGGCCGTCTTCCCCGCCGCGCGCGAATTCATGGCGCCCCTGACCGGTTCCAGCCTGGCAACCCTGATCGTCTTCGTGCCGCTGTCCTTTCTCAGTGGCGTCACCGGCGCTTTTTCCAAGGCGCTGTCCATCACCATGGGGGCGGCGCTGGCCATCTCCTGGGCGATGACGGCTTTCGTCGTGCCGGTGTTCGTGTCCTGGCTGGTGGATTTCGGCAAATGGCGCGATCCGGGCAGCAGCGGCGAAGGAGCAATCGCCAAGTTGCATGACCGGGGCCTGCGCCGGCTGGCCGCGCGGCCATGGCTGCTTGCGGTACTCGGCGTGCCACTGCTGATCGTGGGCTATATCGGCTATCAGAACGTGCCGACGGGCTTCATGCCCAAGGTCGATGAAGGCGGCTTCATCATGGACTATTACACCGCGCCCGGAACCTCGTTGAACGAGACGGAGCGCCAGGTCGGTCAGATCGATGCCCTGCTGCGCGCCAATCCCGACGTTCTGACCTTCTCGCGGCGACTGGGAACCGGGCTGGGCGGGGATCTGGGCCAAAGCTATCACGGCGATTATTTTGTGCGGCTCAAATCCAGCCACAGCGAGCCGACCGACCAAATCGCCGCCGAGACCGCCGACATGGTGACCGCCAAAGTGCCGGGCGTTCAAGTCGAGGTCGCCCAGCTGATGGAAGACCTGATTGGCGATCTGACCGCCGTGCCTCAGCCGATCGAGATCAAGCTCTTTGCGACCGATCCCTCAGTCCTGTACGACCAGGCCCGCAAGATCGCGGCGATCATCGCCAAGATCAACGGCGTCGTCGAGGTGAAGGATGGGGTGCGCTTGGCGGGTGACGCTCTCGACATCCACATCGATCCGGTGCGCGCCGGAATGGAGGGGATGACGCCCGCCGACGCCCAGGCCCAGCTTTCCACCGCCCTCACCGGATCCGTCGCCACCACGCTTGTCCGGACCGACAAGGTGATCGATGTGCGCGTGCGTCTGCCCGATGCCCTCACCATCAGCGAAACCCGCCTTGCCCAACTGCCGTTGCGTGCCCCAGACGGACATGTCGTTCCTTTGTCGCGCATCGGCTCGATCACCGCGGTGACGGGCCAGCCCCAGATCGGGCGGGAGAATCTGGAGCCCATGGTCGCCGTCACCGGACGCATCCAGGGGCGTGGCATCAGCGCGGCGGTGACCGATGTGAAGACCGCGATCGACAGGCCAGGCGTACTTGCACCGGGCATCCGCTATGAGCTGGGCGGCCTCTATCAGCAGCAGCAGGCCGCTTTTGCCGGCCTGATCAAGGTGTTCGCCGCCGCCCTGGTCGCCGAATTCGTCCTGCTTCTGATTCTTTACCGCAGCTTGCTACTGCCCGCGATCATCATCGCCTGCTCGCTGCTGTCTACCACCGCCGTGTTCACGGCTCTGTGGTTGACCCACGTCGACCTCAATATCACCGCGCTGATGGGCATGACCATGATCATCGGCATCGGCACGGAAATGGCGATCTTCTATGTGTCGGAATTCGAGGAACTGTCGCGCCATATGCCGCGTGCTACCGCGGCACGCGAGGCTGGCCGCAATCGTCTGCGCCCGATTACCATGACCACCCTGACCGCCATCTTGACCCTGGCGCCGCTGGCGCTGGCCATCGGGCAAGGCTCGGGCATCCAGCAACCTCTGGCGATCGTGATCATTGCCGGATTATTGCTGCAATACCCACTCGTTCTGTTTGCCCTTCCCATTCTCGTCAGCCTGTCACTTCCGCAAAGACAACGCAAAACCGCGTAATTATAGTGCGCCCCCTTGGGGGGCGCGGCTGTCCGTTGGGAGCTTGGTTTGACCGGGACTGGGCGCCCGGCCATCGCCGGATGACTCTATTCCGCCATTTTCATCGGCCCGAAAAGCTCCGAAGCTTTCGGTCGTTGCACTTGCGAGCCGTCAGTATCGAGCTATTCCAAGACCGTGCTGTGCTGGATTGAAAGCCGGCCATCCCGCATGAGCGCGTGCCCCAAGCCGACCCAGGATCGCGCTCGGCAGCAAGGTCCCGGGTGCAGTGCCGCCCGTACAGGCTCCGCCTTTCAGGCCGCAGACAATCCTGGCTGCCACTCCGGTGACGAACGCGGTGGCAAATGACGTGCCCTGCAGCGAAACCAGTCCGCGGTGGGACTGTTTGGTTCCAAGCATTCGACCCGGGTCCCCGCCGGGAGCCAGCAGGTAGCGGCCCTGCGGGACTGACTGGTATTGCGCCGTCGGCGCGGCGGCGCCAGCGTTCATGTCGGATTCCCCGACCGCCACGATGCCATCAAACGAGGCCGGCATGGCCATGGGGCGCACGCCCTGACCGTTTCCCGCCGCCGCAATCAGCAAGCAATTGGGATTGGCCCCGATGAACACTGAAAAGAAATACTCCAGCTGAGCGGCGTTGGCGGACGCGTAGAATTTCTTGCAGTGGGCGCATTGGCCCGGGTCGCAGTTCAATCTCAGGCTCAAATTGATCAGGTCGCATGGCCCGCGCTCGACGGCGAGGTACATCCCAGCAAGAATGTCACTGACCGTTCCGCTCGGCCGCAGGCTGCGGATTGACAGCAGTTTCGCACCGGGAGCGATCTTGTTGATGATGTAGGCGACAAGGCTTCCGTGGTTATCATTGTCATGAGGAGGCCCGCCAGCCTGCCTGGGCATGGTGACGTCGAATTGCGACGGCTCCAGCGACTGTGGATGATGAAGGATGTTTCCATCAATGCCGGTATCGAGGATCGCCACAGTGCATTTGTCGCCGCAGCGCAACGATTGCGCCGGCGCGCCTATGGCCAGGATCGCCTGGTCGATGTTTTGGATGTCTGGCTGCACGGTCGAGGACGCACTGACCGTGAAGTCCGGACAGGCAGCCTTGGCATACTGGCTGCCGGCAAGGCGCGTGGATGCGTTCTGCTCCTCCCCTTCCGGGATGCGCCCCACATAGGGAAAGGCTTTTTCCCACGGAACATGCCGCTCCGGTCCCAATGCACCGCGAATGACATCCCCGATTGAATATTCGATCTCGAACGGCATCTCCAGAAACTCGGAGATCCGTCTCGGATAATCCTCAAAATGATCCAGGGCCGGAGAGATCAGGACGCGGCCGGGAACCAGGCAGTCCACCGGTTACAGTTCCCACTTCAGGGTCACCTTGAAATTCCCGGAGAGCGAGCCCTGGGTCACGAAGGGCACGCCGGCCTTGCCCTCGACCGTCACGCCGAATTCCAGCCCCAGCTCGGAGGGCTTTGCGCTCAAGGCCGCAATGTTTTTCACGAAGGCACTGCAGCTCTTCTCGATGAGCTGTCCCACCTGTCGCAGGCGCTCCTCTGTCGCCTCGACAAACCTGTCCTCCACGCCCTGGGCGAACGCCTCCCCTTCCGGTCGCTGGACCTCGATGTAGAATGTGAATGCTTCCGTGTCTGCCATGGCATCCTCCCGATCCGCATATTGCAAAATTAGGGTAGATGATGAGATTTCCGCGCAGCGCGAGCCAGAAAACGCAGCAAGCCGCAAGAGTATCGCCCTACACGACCTTTTCCTAGTACCCGAAGACAGAGATCTTGTGACCGCAGGGATGCCGACACAACTTATGACTACTTCTTGGACGGACCGCCACGTGTGAGCGACAATGTCCGGGCATCAGGCGGCGCCGCAGGCGGGGCGGTAATCTTGGCGGCGATCATTGGCAGGAGGTGGGCCGGTAACGGCTTTTCCGCATAGCTCCAGTTACCCTGGGGATCTTGTACCCTGTCGAACTGAAAGGCATGGCCGTTGTCGACTTCACGCATCATCATGTCGGCATCGCTGAGGTCAAGGATTTCAGCGATTAAAGCGCGGATGGCTCCCATGTGGCTGAAGGCCAGCACGTCGGCTCGAGGGAGAATGAAAGCTACCACATCAAGAAAGCCTCGAACGCGGGCTCGGGCCTGGACGCTGCTTTCCGAACCATTGGCGGTACAGTTCGGATCGGTGTCCATTTCTGGCAGATATTGTGTTCCGTAATCGCGTTCGTTCAAAAGCGCGTTTATCCGCGGCGTCACAGACAAAAGACCCATTTGGTCCAGCGTAATACGCGCGGTTTGCTGAGTGCGGTTATATTCCGAGGCGAAGACCTCCAAGGCAAAATTGCCCGGCTTGCCCCACCGGGGATCTATGGCGGCCAGAACGCCGGCGGTGTTCAAGGCTTGACGGATGCCATTGGTGGTCAGGCAAATCGCACTATCGTTGTAATTGTAAAAAGAGGAGTCTTCATTTGCGGTGCTGCCGCCGTGGCGGACCAGGAAGAGGCGGTTCATGGCTTTTTTCCATGCGCAGCGTGGTGCCTGGCCTGGTGGGCGCGGCGCGTCTCCCGGCGCTGCTTGTGCTCTTTCCAAGCGGCATTGCGATCTCGAATAAAGTTGCTGACCGCGGCCGCCGACGTAAGATCAGGCTGGCTCTCTTCGTAATGCCCCTTTTCGGTGCGAAGCGGCAAAGAAGCAATTCGTGACGCTTGAACCTTGTCAAGATGAGATGGGGTCGAGGAATTGGGGTGATGGCTGGAAGAAACCGGGATGGGCACACCCTTGAGCGGATCGTCCTTCCTGGCTTTGTCCAGAGTGAGAGCGCCCAGAAGCGACGGCGCCGCCGTGTCGCGCCCGGTCAAGGGCTGGGTATCCCAGAGATCATGAATTGTCTTGAGGATGGAGGTGTGGTCCAGCGTTCCCTCCTTCTCGGGAACGCGGAAAATGGTCCCCTCCGCGATCCAAGGGGAGACCAGAACGGCTGGTACACGAACACCAAAACGTGTGAAGTCGAAATTGTCGAATTCCCCAATAGTGCCATCACCAGGCGGGGTCGCTTTGGCAGTGGGGGGGAGATGGTCGAAATTGCCGCCATGCTCATCATAGGTGATGACCAGCAGGGTGCTCTCCCAATTTTTGCCATTGCGCAAAGCATAATAGACGTCGTGAATAAGTTGCTCGCCCTTGGCGACGTCATAATTGGGATGCTGGCTGTTGCCAGTGGCGTCCCAGCTCGGCTCCAAGAAGCTGAACGCCGGCAGTTCACCGTCCTTCGCTTTCTCCTGAAAATCACGGAAGTGACCGAAATGCTCTTGCGGCGCGTTTTTGGTGTCGGGGAAATCATGCTGCGTTAGCGGGTCGCGATTATAACCAAACACACCCCAGTCCACATTCTTCTTGGTCAAGCGCCCAAAGATGCTGGGACAGGTAAAGATCTTGGTATGGTCATCCAAATGGCCCTGGCAGGTCCCCGCCAGGGCAAAAGCTCGATTCGGCATCGTCATAGTTGGCACCGAGGCAAACCAGTGATCGCAAACGGCATACCCCTTCGCCAGGCCAGAGAGAATCGGCAGCAGCTCCGGCGTGTACATGCCCATGATCTGCGACGGCTCTGTGCCTTCAAGCGTATCCTTGTAATTCTTGGCGAGGTCCGAAGCGATTGCGGCCTTGAAATTGACAACGAAGCCCTTCATGTCAGGGATGGCACCCGGGGCAGGATCGTCAGTCGAATAAAGCTGGTAGTTGGTGTTCTGAAATCCCTCACCAGGATCGGCACCTGGCATCAGGTAGGTGTTGTCCTGGCCGCCCTGAATCTTATAGACCTTGATCTGACGGCCCAGGTCGTCCGGGTTCCACTCATCGCCATTTAGCCCCTCGAAGGGCTGATTACGTGGACCCATTTTGCCCTCGTACAGAAAACCTAACATCTGATCGAAGGAACGGTTTTCGAGCATCAACACAACAAGATGTTCGATCTTAGCATTCTTCTCAGCCATGATTTCCTCCCGGAGCTGAACAAAAGGCTAGCGCGCAATCGACGACAGATTGGCGACGATTTTCTCAAAACCCGACGGAGCGATTTGAATTCCTGGCGCGCAGCAGCACCGGCACGCCATCTGCCTTGAAATTTCAAAAGAACACTCTTGAATAGCCGCTAAACGTTTCTGGATAAGCAAAACTGTTGCAGACAACATGATCATGATCTGCCGCTATCGCGTATTGGCTAGCGCTCTCTTTATGCGGTCTTCCGGGCGCAGCATTCGCCGATCCAATCACGTTTAACGATTGATGCCTGGAACCGTTCCAATGAGACATCTTCAACTATTTTAACGGCGGTGCCTGCCAATATCCGCTGCTTGGAAATGGACTGAATGACGGCATCGTATTCTCCCCCAACGCGGGAGAATTGAGGAAGTCAGCGCCAACACCTCGGGCAACCAGGCAACCTCACATGAACCGGGTAAGTGTTGGATTTAGTGCCATCGAAAACAGGCAGGGCGGTCGCACGGTTGGATGCGCGAGTTGGTGTGCGAAAGGATGATCGCGAGCGACCGTTACGCTATTCGCGGCTGGGACTTCCTGTTGATTGCAAGCGCCATATTGCCGTGACTGGCGGCAAGTGAAGGCCACGGGGCGCTGGCAATATCGATAGGCCTATAAGTCAAGCGCAACGCCGACGATCATAAATGGCGTCCCTCTGGCTTGTCCCTTCAGACAGCCTTCAACGGTACCCCTAAGCCGATAGGGTGATCCGGAAAAAAGACTGCGAAAATGACTCCAGGCCCCGCGCCCGAGGCTATTCCCAAGCTTTATCAAGGCGTTTACGTATGATATCTTGCTGCACAGGGCGCACAGACATTCCCAAAAACACAAGAGGCAGAACGAGTTGGCCTCTTTTCATGCGGCCAGGCAAGCAGCAACTGCCTGCAGCCAATAGCTAGTACAGTGACATTTGATATTTTCGGTATAGTCATGAGAGGGCGGGGATGCCAGTCGGACTGTCGAAAGATATCGTTTTCCTGGTCGGCGGCATCCTCCTGTCCTTCGCGCTTGAGTCAGAGCGGGCGAGCCTGACCCGTTTTCTACCTTCAGATGTTCTGTCACTACTCTGTTTTGCCTCGTTCGTAATAATGACGGGCGGTTACCTGACCTTCCGCCATTATCACAATCTGCTGAGCGCCGCGGGAGCACCTGAAGAATCCCATAGACGGCAGACTTATGAGAACCTGCGGGCATCGCTGGTTTCTGGCGGCACCCCTGCCGCCCTCTATGCAAGCTGGCTGGAACGGGGATTGGTCGCCATCGAACATCGTCTTGGCGAAGAGAGGCCGCCCAGTCGGCCCTTGATCCAGCATGTCATCGGTCTGGAACGGGTTGCGGCCTTGTGGACGCCGTCTGCCCTCGATAAATGCATTCTGTTTGCGTTCGTTTATCCAGAGGCCTTGCTGCTCCTGGGCTGGGTTGTAAATGGCCACGCTGGGCCCGCAGAAGCAGTTCTGGGTCTGGAAAATCTGTCAGATCCCTTACCACGCTACGTTACGCTGGGCGCAGTTCTTGCCGCCAGTTACGCCTATTATCAATGCTACAGGGTTCTTGGCCGTGACGGCGCCGGAGTGCATGACCCCATGCCGGTCCGCCGACTGCGCTTCTTGCTGTGGTTTGTCGTGTTTATGGCGGGGGGCGTCGTCATTGACTACTTGCTGGGCCACGGTCCGGGCGCGGTGGGAGGCTCGGTCATTTTATCGAGCTCCGTCGTGGGGGCCGTCTCCGGCGATGTGCTGATTGCCATGCTTTCAGCCTTCGTGGGTACCGCACTCGGCATTTTCACGGAGTTGAATTTTGGAGTGTTCGTTGCAGGGATCGTCTCTGCGGTCGCCTGTTGCGGGACAGGCCTGATTGCGAGGGTTCTGGCGGATGAAGGCGGCGCCTGGGGGCGCACACGGCGAGCGCTTCAACATAGCAATCTCTTCTGGTGGTTATTTTTGGCGGCGGCCATAGGAACCAATGTTGCCCTGGCCAAGATACTCGCGCGATCGGATGCGTGGCCCGTCATTGGGCCAATCCTGCTGTTCTACGGACTGTTGCCCGCAATAAATGCGCCTTTCTTGTGGTTTTCGGTCGGCATGACACGGGCCCTGCTGTGGCTCGGCCTGGAGCGCAAAGGCTGGTGGCCATATTTCTATGCATTGCTGGACGCAGCGATCGCCATCATAACCATTGTGCTTCTTGTTGCCGGGATGATCGTCGGGATACAGCTCATCAACCTGATGGCGGTCGAGGGAGGAGGAAAACCCCTCCTGGAGGTCGCCCCGCTCCTCGTCGCCGTAATCGACGGCCTCAAACACTATTCATTCAAGGCGGAATATTGGTGGATATACACGCTGTTGCTCTCCGCGATGATCCCCAGCCTGATGAATTTGGCGATCGGCGGCTTTTCCCTGATCAGGGGCATCCCGATACTGTCGCGCCATCTCCAGGCTTATCTTCCCGAAGGGCATGGAGTCGCTCAGCATGACCGCAATTGGATTTCGTTTATGCTCTCAATTCAAGCAATGGTGGGCCTTTGCCTTGCAGGCGTATCACAGTTCATTTTGCTGCCGTGGTGGATATTCGGCTATCTTTTGCCAGGCCTGGGTTTTGGCATCCTGCAATTTGCGCAGCAGGTAGAGCGGTTCGATTTGCCCGCGCGGATATTGCTGCGGTAGCAATGCGGGAGTGATGAAGCCGGAAATTATGGCGGTGCATCACTGATATGCTTTTCCATAAAACATACTGGTCGGTTCCTTTTTGATGTGATGGAGAATCGATGCGCGCGCGATTACATGCCAGATGCTCTGCCAAACGGCTTTTTCTCTTCCTGATCTGTTCTTTTGCTTTTCTTGCGCACGCATCGCGCCCCGCTTTTTCCGGGGCGTTCTTGAATCAGATCCAGAGCGCCGGCGCAGCTTCGGTATCCACGGCCGGTGAGACTGCCATCGCCGAGGACGCAACGACCGTCTATTACAACGCCGCCGGCATGACCTCTCTGCCGCACCCTGAGATTTCATTCACCGTTCCCACCATATTCTTGTCCAGCCATTTTCAGAACAACGGCACAACCGCCGGCCTGGGCGATCCAGCGCACGGATCGAGCGGCAACAAGGACCAAAACTTTCCGATACCGAGTTTTTTTGCGACTTTGCCGTTGACAGACCGCGTCACTGTCGGCCTGGGGCTCTTTATCCCCTTTGGTCAGAGTAATGCTTACCCGGACGATTGGGTGGGCCGTTATCAACTGCAGAGGATCTCGCTGAAAACGCTCGATGTCGATCCTGCGATTGCCTACCGGTTGACGGATTCTCTCTCGGTGGGCGGCGGCATCGACCTGCAATACGCTCATATCGTTCGGAACAATGCGCTCGACCTGGGTGCTCTTTGCATTGTCACGATTGGACCCGGCACATGCACGGGGCTTGGCCTGGGACCACAGGGAGCTGACGGTCGCCAGCTCGTGACCGCGGCGAATTGGGGCGTGGGATTCAATATCGGGCTCCTCTATGTATTGGACGACGCCACCCATATCGGCCTGAACTATCGGTCTGCGGTCCGCCACGATTTCAAGGGGACCGCAATCTTTCAGGCGCCTGCGATTGCCGTGCCGTTGACGGCCAGCGGCCTCTTCCAGAACACAGGCGTGCGTTCGCCGCTGACCTTTCCCGACGTGATAGCCCTCGGGATTTCCCACCAGCTCAACGACCGTCTAACCATCCTGGCCGATATGGATTGGACGGGTTGGCACCGGCTTTCGCAGCTTACGCTCGATTTTGCCAACCCGGTGCAACCGGACGAGACGCTTCCATTGCATTGGAGTAATTCGATCCGCTTTGCTGTCGGAGGCATTTATAGCGTTTCAGACAATATTGGACTGCGGGCCGGCATATCCTGGGACGAAACGCCCACTTCAATAACCTACCGAAGTGCAGAGCTTCCGGATGCAAACGAATTCCTGGGATCGGTCGGACTGAGCTATCGTATTGACGAACAGCTTTCGACGATCGCTTCTTACTCATATGGGCACTATTCGGCTGCGCCCGTTGATCTTTCCCAGCTGGGTTCGGGAACTTTAGCCGGCACATTTCGGCGAACCTCAAACGCCATCGCCCTGCAATTGCTGGTCGGACTCTAAAAATTGGACTGGGCAGGGATTGCGATCCGCCGTTGGTAAAGATAGTCGATTGCGTGGCAAGGCGCGTATGGCCATTGTTGCTCAGGCGAAAGCGTCGGCCGGCCTGTCGGATGGCGCCAGCATGTGACCCGCGAAATGGCGTGCGACGAACAACACCGCCGCCGACACCAGCATCAACGCCACATGCAGCATCCAGAAATTCGCCGCCGGCATGGTGTCCAAGAGCCCGCCGAGATAACCCGTCAAAAGATTGCCCAGGAAAAGCTGAAGGTAATAGATCGCGATCATCAGGCCCTCCAGGCCCTTGGGCGCGGCGCGGGAATAAAGCGCAAGCCCCACCGGCAGCACATTGGCGAAGCCAAGATCGTTGAGGAAATGAAAGGCGAAGGCCCAGCCCAGCGAAACGGGTTGGCCTGTCTTCGCCACCACCACCGAAGCGATTGCCAGCACCGCCGGGGCCATGGCGCTGATGGCGATGCCGATTCCGATTTTGGTGATTTCGCTGGGCTCGGCCCAACGGGCGGCGTACCAGCGCCAGAACAGCACCGAGCCGGCCATCAGCAGGGTGCCGAAAACCGCGTCAACCGACAGCATCCAGGTGACCGGCATGACATGGCCGAAAAAAGTCAGCTGGAAATTCTTCTCCGCCCAGATCAGATAGGCGTTGAAAATCTCCTGATTGCCGATCAGCGACAGCGCCAGCACCGGAATCAGAAGCACCAGCAGCACCACCGCCTGTCTGTCGCGCGCGGTTATCGGCGGGCGCTGCACGACATCTGTGCCCCGCCGCTTCTTTTCTTCCGGAAAGGCGTAGCGGCCCTTCAGATAGATCAAGAGGCCAAGCAGCATGCCGACGCCGGCGGCCCCGAAGCCCCAATGCCAGCCCACGGTTTGGCCCAGCGTGCCACAGATCAGGGGCGAGATGATCACCGCGATCTGAATGCCGATATAATAAATCTGGAAGGCGTCGGCGCGGCGCGGATCGTCCAGCGCATACAGATCGCCAACCTGGGCGGCGATATTGCCCTTGAAACAGCCCACGCCGATCAGAAGACAGGCGAGCGCCAGCAGAAAACTCACATCGAAGGCCATCAGGAAATGGCCCAGCGCCATCAGGCTCGCGCCGATGGTGACGGTCGCCGTTCGGCCCAGCAGCCGGTCGGCGATAAGGCCACCGGCCAGCGGTGTCAGATAGACGAAGCCGGCATAAAAGCCATAGGTCGCCGAGGCCAGCGCCTCGCCGGACAGCGGCCGGTCGTTCAGGAATTCCAGAAATTTCTGGAAGGGCGCGAAACCCAGCACATGACTGAGCGGGCCGGGCAGCAGCAGATAGTGCGTCATATAGAGCACCAGCAGCGCCTGCATGCCGTAATAGGAGAAACGCTCCCAGAACTCCGAACCGGCCAGCCAGCCCAGCCCCGCGGGATGGCCCAGAAAAGCGGTATCCCTGCTTCGTCTTGCCATGTCAGAGCACTCCACTCGGTTCGCCTTGCGTTGGCCGCTCTGGCCCTGGCTGGCTCGTCGGGGGCGGATTTCCGCATTTCCCGCAATTTCCGGAGTAGCGAGCGGTTTCCCATAGAGACAGGCAGGGGCGGCGAAAGTCCCGGTTATAAAATCTTAGCCATTATGCCCAATCGGCGGCCAACCGAATACGGCTCTCTCCAGGCGGATCTCTTTACCCGAGTTTTACCCGGCGGATGCCAAAATCCACGGTGCGTCTCAAACCGGGCCGACATTGTCAGCCGGCGCGTGAACGTATTTCGCTTTGGGGTTGGGTATGACTGCCGGGACAGTGCTGTTTCTGCTCGATGCACTCATCGCCGGAACGGCTTGGCCCGTCGTTCTTCGCCTGCTCCATGATCAGGCGAGCGGGCTTCAGGTCGGCTTGCCCATCCTCATCGACCTGCTTTTTCTTTACGCCCTGGGCTTTTATCGCCGCGACAATCTTGCCGACACCATGCGCGCCAACAGCCGGGTTCCGCTCGCCGTGAGTCTCGGCGCGATCATCTCGGTGATCTGTCTGGCAATGATTGACATGACCCCCTCCGCACAGATCACTGTGAGCGCGGCCTTGTGCTTTTGCGGTTCCGCTTTTCTGGCGCGGCTCATATTTCCGCTTTTCCGGCGCAATCGGATGTTCCGGCCGCGCATCCTGGTGATAGGCGCGGGCAAGCGCGCCTTCGACCTGATTTGGGTGCTCAAGAGTCAAGGACGGCACCTGCAATATGACTTCACCTTCATGCATCAGGACCTTTTCGGCTCCATCGACCCGCGACTCCAGGGGGACCCGGGCCATCACATCATCACGACCTCGGACAATATTCTGTACATCGCCGATCGTATCTGCGCCGACGAAATCGTGGTCGCGCCGGACGAACGCAGAGGCATGAATTTGGAGTCGCTGATAAGCTGCCGCACGGCGGGCTATCCGGTGTGGCAATATATGAGCTTCCTGGAAAAGGAAGTGGGCCGCATCGACATCAAGCGGCTCGATGCGGACTGGGTGGTTTATTCCGACGGCTTCTCGATGGGGCCTCTCTGCCGTGCGCTGAAGCGCCTGGCCGACATCCTGGTCAGCCTTGTGATCCTGTTTTCCTCCCTTATCATTCTCCTCCCCGCGATGGCGGCGGTGTGGCTTGAGGATAAAGGCCCGATTTTCTACCGCCAGCAGCGCGTCACGCGGGGTGGCCGGACTTTTCAGATCCTCAAGCTGCGCTCCATGCGCGCCAATTCCGAAAAATCCGGCGCGGTCTGGGCGGCGGCGGGAGATGCGCGCGTTACCCGCATAGGCCGCTTTCTGCGCCGCAGCCGGATCGACGAGCTGCCCCAGCTGATCAACGTCCTTAGAGGCGACATGTCGCTGGTGGGGCCCAGGCCCGAACGACCGGAATTCATCGATCAGCTGGCAGAGGAGTTGCCGCTTTACCGGGAACGACATGCCGTACGGGCCGGTTTGACCGGCTGGGCGCAAGTCAATTATCCCTATGGCGCCTCGATCGACGACGCCAGGTCGAAGCTCAGCTATGACCTCTACTATGTGAAGAAATCCAATTTCTTCTTCGACCTCCAGATCATCATGCAAACCTTGCGGGTTCTGATTTGGCCTGGTACCGGCGTGCGATAAGGGTAACGTGCATCTGTCGCCAAACAGATTGAAATTGGCCGCGCTATAATCTGAAGGTAATCTGTCGGTCGCACGGATCCTCCCGATGCATTCTGCGCTGCAATCGGTGACACGATGAAGAGGCCTGAAACATGGACCGCAAAAAGAACGTACTCGTTTTCTACGGTTCTTATCGTGAACCCAGGCTTGGAATACGGCTGGCCCGATATGTGATTTCCAGGCTATCGGCGCGGCAATTTGATGCCGAGCTCATAGATGCGCGCGAGATCCAGTTGCCCATGTTGAGTCGCATGTACAAGGAGTATCCGCCGGGCACCGCGCCAAAGGCCATGGAGGATCTGGCAAGGAAGATAAGGACGGCCGACGGTTTCGTCTTCATTTGCGGCGAATACAATTGGGGCATTCAGCCGGGCCTGAAGAATTTGACCGACCATTTCCTGGAAGAATGGTTCTGGAGGCCGGCCGCAATTGCGAGCTACTCTCTGCAGCGCGCCGGCGGGTCAAGAGCCGGCTATAGTTGGCATGGCATACTCAACGAAATGGGAATGGTTGTGATTTCCAGCTCGATCACAATAGGTCCCATAACAGAGGCGCTGGATGAGGAAGGCAATCCGATCGGGGCTTCCGGCGCGTACCTGGATCACCGTTTTCCGCGCTTTGCGGACGATTTGGCCTGGTGGATGGACGCCGCCGCCGCGCAGCGCCTGCGTTCCAAACCACCTTATTGATCGCCTGTCAGGCTTCTATTCGTCCGCTTGCTCGACAAGATGTGCCCGGGAAGGGGCCGGATCGAACCGATCGGCAAAATATTGCGTCTCGTTGGCCACGAATCCTTCCCGAAATTCCATAATGCTTACCGCATACGTCGGTACACCGTCATAGGCAAGCACGAATTCCGTGACCCAGAGATCACCGGTGCCGACGATTCTTCGGACGGTAAAGCGTTTTCTGTTCGGCTGGACGAACCTGCTCTCCTGAATGTTATGCCGACCGCGGATTTTCTCACCCGATTGGGGGTAATAAAGCAACGCGTCATCGCGGTAGATTTCATGCTCGACCTCGAAATCGCTCGCGTCCGAGGCAGCCCAATGGCGCTCCAGCATCGCCTCCACGGCCTGATCATTCATCTGCGTCTCCCGCCCAGACCTTGGCCCCCCCGGGAAACTTTTTGCTGAGAAAAATCGAATCTTTCAGGCCAAAGCGGCGTTCGGCCTCGCGTCCTTTAGATATGCCTATTCGTGTCCCGCGTACAATGTTGGGACGCTTCGAAGGACCGCCTGACAATGAAAATGGACCCCGCATCAGGGACGCTCCATCAAGGGTTTTGGTGATCGCGAGAGCCTCGCAGAGACGTCCCGGACCAGAGCACAACAATTCCAGCTTGTTCGTTCCCCGGCGCTCGATCATGCGCTCGATCCCGCATTTTGGCTCGATCGCGCGGATGAGTACTGCAGACGCCACCCGGCACACGAAATTGAGGCACCAGTGAAGCCCATACACCTTGTAAATATGCACATGGCCCGGCGGTCCAAACATGCTGGCAGTCCAATCCGCGCGCCGCATTCCAAAGCTGTGCGATGCGGGATCGCCCGGGTCATAGCTTTCGGTCTCGACGATCACTCCACCCACCCCATCGACGACAAAAATGGTCCCGATCAGTTCCCGGGCGACAATGTCGACGTCTCGATCAAAGAACGCCTTCCCAATTCTGGCCATGCCTCACCCAAAAAACGGAGCACAAGAAAGCCTGGTCGTCAGCAATTCATCCACTCGAGAGGTGGAGGCTGGTATTGGATGCGCTGCGCCCAGCCGTTGCGTGGAAAAGCCTTCCCGTTCCAAATGTACCAGCGCGCCACGACATCCCGATAGAGATCGGGATCGGGTGCCGTCGCCCCATGGATCGGTGGCAAAGTCAGCATCACGTTCAGGATGCCATCCCCATTCCCGACTGCGTGGCCAGGCGAGTTCCTGGGCGCGAATTGGGCAAAACTGCTTTGCTCGATCCGTATTCCGCACGCCTTCATCCGTCCGTAGGCAGATAGCCCGGAAATGGTCGGAACAGCTTTCAGAGTCTTTTCGAACCCGCCCATGCCTTCATCCGCTTGAGAGGTCACGGCCAACCCCAGGCTCAGCGCTGCACCAAGGATCGTCCTGCCCATGCGTCCCGACAAAGGCAAAAGTGCGGCTTCCAGCATCCCTGGACGCTTTTGGGTTCCGGGCTGGTCATCATACACGACAGCCTCCGCGGCATATTCCCCGATATTTTGAGCTTTTCCCTGTCATTGCCAATTATTTTCTCTGTTAATCGACCAACGCCGGGCCATCGGAAAATGCCCGTGATCGTTGGGTCATCCAAAGCTTTGGCCCCTTGTTGGAGACCGCAAGATCCGCACGCTGAGCCTTTGGCGGATTAATCATAAATCGGGATATTCGTTGTGTGACCCGCGCAGGCCTTTAGATTCCACAGGCGGTATTAAGGTAATGGGACATCCGTCACGCCTGATGCTGTCAGGCCGCTGCTGTCCTTCAGCTTGTGCTCATGAACAACCGAGCGGCAGTCGCAGATTTTCCCGGCTCATTGTCCACCAAATGGTCACTGAGCAAACGCGATAAGCGGCGCCTCAAGCAGATCCTTGCATTGGTGGCCACGATCATCGCGTTGTTATGGCTGCTGTACCAGCTGGGTCAATACACCGTCGCGCTGGGCGCGGATCAGCCAAACAGAATCCATGCCGACGGCGACCGGAAGATCACTGCCCATGCCAATCACGGCTTCCGGCATGGGTCTCCCGCCGGCGGCGCGGGTGAAGGAAAAAGAACGGCGCGCGCCCTGCCACCACCTTCGGCTGGCGTGCCGGGACAAGCTTCGGCGACTGACGGCGCGGGCAGCGACCAGGCAGTCCCCGCTCCGTTCCTTGATCGCGACAACCAAGGCGATGTTCCAGGGACATCCGGAACCGATACGCAGCAACAGGCTTCTGCCGGCCCCACCAGCAAGGACCCATTTTTCTTCGGCTACGGCAATTTGCCAGTACCAGGGATCACCAATGGCGGTGCCGCGGGCTCGGCCGACAACTTCAGCAACGCAAACTCCGGCGGCAATGGCGGTGGCGATTCGGGCGGCAGTGGCGACGGACCCTCAGGCCACAACCCGGCCAAGACGACGCCCGATCCCGGCAACAATGGCGGCGGATCCAATCCTGGAAATACGCCAGGCGACGGTCCGGACATAATTACGAATCCTGACAGCCCGCTGTTCGGACACGGCGGCCCGGACGGCGGCAACGGTGATCCGCCCGGCACGCCGCTTACCGATCCGACAACCAGCTCCGCCAATGCAACCAGTCCGGCACCCACCGTCGAGGTTCCCGAACCGGCTTCGATTGCGTTGTTCGGAGGCGGTCTTCTGGCGTTGTTGACTGCCCTGCGGTGTCGGCGCGGATCGCGCCACGATCGGCCGCAAGCATACTGGAAAGAATCCGCCGGCCTGGCCATGCGCCGGGTGGTTTTGGGGGTTGCTTCGCTGGCAATCATCGCCGGCTCGGCCTCGGCGGAAACTGCGACGATCTATGGAACGACCGCCAGCATATTTTCCCCGAACTCGGGGGCATTCCTGCCGGCAAACACGGACCTGGCCTGTTTCAGCATGAATGAAGCCAATTGCTGGGACGGCAAGAAATGGCTGCACCTGTATCCCTCCGGCCGCCGGCGTTATGCCGTCGCCGCAACCGACCGGGTCGCCTGCGGTGTCATCATGGCGCCCAGCAACGATTGCTGGACCGGTTCCGTCTGGTACCGCCTGCCGAAAGGTCAGCTTTTTGGCGTGATCGGGGGGTTCTTTTCGGATACGCCGGGCGCCTTCATCACCGCTCCCCTGCGGTCGCCCGCCGTCACGTACACGGCAACCTCCTCGCAATCGCCGCTGGGTGAGTTCGCCTCGAAGAGATAGAAGGCGCGAGCATTCCGTGCCCCGGCGTGTCACGAGCGCATGGCTTGAAATGCTAGCACATGCATGGCTCGCCTGATGTCAGCTGACGACGGATCTCGGCTTCCATGCGACGGAACACATCGTCCCATTCGTGCGGCTTTTTCTGCCGAAACAGCCGGCAGCCCGGATACCAAGGACTATCCTCTCGGTCCAAAAGCCATCGCCAGTCGGGGGCATGTTTGAGCGCCACCCAGAAAGGACGCCCGAGAGCCCCCGCGAGATGTGCGATGGCGGTGTCCGCGCTGATCACGAGATCGAGGCTTTGCATCACCGCCGCGGTATCGAGAAAAGATTGCGAGCCCGCGTCAAATTCGTCGCCCAGCGTTTCAACTGCCATTGCGTCCGGCAGCGCGGCCAACTGCTCAACACCGTCACCCTTTTGCAGGCTGATCAGGCGAACGCCGGGGACTTTGGAAATCCCTTGAAAGAGACGCAAAGCGAATGAGCGGGTTCTGTCCTCTGGCTTGTCTTCCCCCTGCCAACGTTTCTCGCCCTGCCAGCTAATCCCGATTTTGAACCCTCCCGACCCCAGTCGGTGCTTCCAATAATCCGTTCGTTGCGGTTCTGCTGACAGATACGGGACGGCTGCAGGAATTGTATCTCTGAAATGCAACGGCATGCTGAGCAGCATGGCGTGATGGTCGCATGTCGGAAGGATCGCAGTCTCACCAAGAATTTCGACTGGAAACGGCAAAGTCTCCAGAAGCGTGGCAAGCCTGTCCTGGACCTGCAGCACCACCTTTGCGCCCAGATTGTGGGCCAGGGATCCGAACCGACAAAACTGGATGGTATCTCCCAGGCCCTGCTCGGCCTGGATCAGCAGCACTTTTCCATCGAGGGGTTCCCCGCGCCAGGGACTGCCACTCCGCGGCACCTGACCGACGGGCCGGATTTTGGCCTTTCGCCACTCGTATAAAGGCCATCCCTGCTGGAACGATCCGAGCAGCAGCAGACACATTCCCTTCCCGAAGCGGAAGTCCGGGCAGTCCGGCATCAGATCGATTGCCGCATCGTAGCTCTGGACGGCTTCATGAACCTGACCGAGCTCGCGAAGGACAAGGGCGCGGTTATTCAGGGCGAAAGCATGATCTGGCTGCAGCTCCAACGCCCGATCGTAGCTGTTTATCGCGGCATGCAGATTTGCCTGGGCCTGGAACGCGGCTCCCCTTCCGAAATGGCCTTCAACGTTCAAAGGATCGACGATGAGCGCCTGGTCGAAATCGGAGAGCGCACCTTCAAACTGCTTCATCGCAAGCAGAAGCGATCCGCGCTGCACATACAGGGCCGCCATCCCGGGATGGGAGGCCATGAGCCTGTTCAGTACCGGCAACGCCTTGGTGTATTCACGCTTGCGATGGAGTTCGATGACGAGATCAAATAAGCCCGCGGCAACCTCAGGATCGATACGCTCGGGCATGGATTGGGATCACCGCATGTGCGTTCGAGACAGATAACCGGCGCTTATGGAACATCGCCTCCGGGATTAGTTCAACAGGCGGAAATCATCTATTTTTGCCGAGCGCATCGGGCGCCCGAGGCTTGCGGGGCCTCAAGACCGTCGCGGCGCCGGATGCCCCGCCATTCAATGCAGAGCAGGTTCACCTGAAAACACGCATGCCGTTCCGCGCCATACTTCAACAAGGTCGCCGCTGTCGGCAAGGGCATGGGCGCGGCGAACCGCGGCATGATCGCCCATGTGAGAACTGGTGAAGATGTCGGGCTTTTCCATCCCCCTGCGGATGATACGGATTTCATAGCTGTTCATGATCGGCCCATGTGCGTTCGGCAACACATAGGTATTCGCGCCGGGTTCGATCCGGTTACCGACCTTGTCTGCGCAACGGTGCCGTCGCATCACGGTGGATCGCGGGAAATGCCACGACACGGGACCGCGAAGGCAAACCTAGTCCTTGGACAATGCCCGCTGCACCGACATCTGCGTCGGCATCATGTTGATGTTGGCGTTGTGCATCACCCACAGCGAACCGGACACCATGATGGCGATCAGCAGCGCCGTGAACAGGAAGATGGCCGAGTTGCTGCGCTGGCTGCGCGCCGTGCCAAGATGCAGGAAATAGATCAGCTGAACGACCAGCTGCACCACCGCCAATACGACAATGGCTGGCAAGAGATAGCGAACGGCCACCACATGCGTCATGACCACGCCGAAGGAAAGCAGGGTCAGCCCCAGCGACCACAACAGGCCGACGGTATAGGAGCGGAAACTGCCGTGATCCGAATGCCCGGATTCGGCTATATGAGGCACGCGTTGATGCATCAGCTTATCGCTCCGCGCAGATAGACGAAGGTGAAGACGCAGATCCACACCAGATCCAGGAAGTGCCAAAACAGGCTGAGGCAGGCCATGCGGCGGCGCACGATGCCGTCCAGGCCAAAGCGCAACGACTGATGCATCATGGTGGCGAGCCACAGGATGCCGCAGGTCACGTGAAGGCCGTGCGTGCCCACCAGGGTGAAATAGGCCGACAGGAAAGCGCTGCGTCCCGGTCCGGCGCCTTCCGCGATCAGGTGGGCGAATTCGCGCACTTCCATCCCGATGAAGCCCGCGCCCAGCAAAGCGGTCACCACCAGCCACGACAGCATCCGGTTCCGTTCGCCTTCATACATCGCCAGCATGCCGAGGCCGAAGGTGAAGCTGCTGGCCAAGAGCAGCAACGTCTCGCCAAGCACATAGGGCAGATCGAACAGTTCGTGGCCGTCGGGGCCGCCCGCCGTGTTGGCGGACAGCACGCCGAAAGTCGCGAACAGCACCGAGAAGATGAGACAGTCGCTCATCAGGTAGATCCAAAACCCCAGAACGGTCTTGGTCGAGCCGTCATCGTGATGATGATCGGCCTCGGTATGCGGTTTTGGCAGCGTTACAGCGACATTCATGGATCACACAACCTTCTGGAGACGGGCAAAACGCGCGGCTTCCATCCGCGCAACCTCGCTCGCGGGAACGTAATAATCGACGTCACGGTCATAGGTTCGCGCGAGGAATGTTGCGGCCACACCCAGGAGGCCGAAAACGGCGAGCGCCCATATGTGCCAGATCAGCGCAAAGCACATGATGAAGCCGAAGACGGACACGATGATGCCGGCCCCCGTATTCTTGGGCATGTGGATGTCCTCATAGAACGAGCCCTGGGGATGGCCCGCCCGCCCATGCGACTTGTCGTACCAGTGCTGTTCCAGCGAGCTGATGCGCGGCGTATGCGCGAAATTGTAGAAAGGAGCCGGCGATGCCGTGGACCATTCCAGGCTGCGCGCGTCCCAGGGATCGCCCGTGACATCCCGGTTCTTCTCGCGGTCCCGCACGCTGACATAGAGCTGGACAAAGAGGGCCAGGATTCCGCACCCGATGATGGCGGCGCCGATCAGCGCCACGACCAGATAGGGATGCCAGCCGGGCACGTCATAATGGTTCATCCGCCGCGTCATCCCCATGAAGCCGAGGATATAAAGCGGCACGAAGGCCAGGTGATAACCGACCAGCCAGCACCAGAACGACACCTTCCCCCAGAATTCATTGAGGGTGAAGCCGAAGACCTTGGGGAACCAGAAGCTCATGCCCGCAAGGCACCCGAAGACGACGCCGCCAATGATGACGTTGTGGAAATGGGCCACCAGGAACAGGCTGTTGTGCAGCACGAAGTCCGCGCCGGGCACCGCCAGAAGCACGCCGGTCATGCCGCCGACCGCGAAGGTCACCATGAAGCCGATCGTCCATAGCGTGGCGGTATGGAAGCGGATGCGGCCCCGGAACATGGTGAACAGCCAGTTGAACAGCTTCACGCCCGTCGGGATGGCGATGATCGTCGTCATGATGCCGAAGAAGGCATTGACGTTGGCGCCCGATCCCATCGTGAAGAAGTGATGCAGCCAGACAAAGAAGGAGAGGATGCCGATGGACGCGGTCGCATAGACCATCGACTTGTAGCCGAAGAGAGGCTTGCCGGAGAATGTCGCGATGATCTCCGAGAACGCGCCGAAACAGGGCAGGATGAGGATATAGACCTCGGGATGTCCCCACACCCAGATGAGGTTGATGTACATCATGGCATTCCCACCCATCTCGTTGGTGAAGAAATGCATGCCCAGGTAACGGTCGCAGCTGAGAGCCAACAGCGTCGCGGTCAGGACCGGAAACACCGCGACAATGAGAATGTTCGTGATCAGCGCCGTCCAGACGAAAACCGGCATTTTCATCAACCCCATGCCGGGCGCTCGCATCCGCAGGATCGTGACGATGAAGTTGATCCCGGTCAGTGTCGTTCCGATACCCGAGATCTGTAGCGACCATATGTAATAATCGACGCCGACCGTGGGGCTGTAGCCCAGTTCGGAGAGCGGCGGATAGGCGACCCAGCCCGTGGCGGCAAAATCCCCCACGAACATGGACAACATCACCAGCCCGGCGCCCATCGCCGACAGCCAGAAGCTCAGATTGTTGAGAAAGGGAAAGGCGACGTCGCGCGCGCCGATCTGCAGCGGCACAACCACGTTCATCAGCCCGATAATGAACGGCGTCGCCACGAAAAAGATCATGATGACGCCATGGGCGGTGAATATCTGGTCGTAATGGTGCGGCGGCAGATAGCCCGCCGCGCCGTTCGCGGCGATCGCCTGCTGGGCCCGCATCATGATCGCGTCGGCAAATCCGCGCACCAGCATGACAAGGGCCATGATGATGTACATCACCCCGATGCGCTTGTGGTCGACCGAGGTGATCCACTCCTTCCAGAGATAGCCCCATTGGCCGGCCCGGGTGATGGCGGCCAGGACGGCCATTCCGAGCACGGCGACGACCGCCAGCGTGCCCATGATGATGGGCTCATTATAAGGAATGGCGTCGAGCGACAGCTTTCCAAGCATCTCCTAATCCTCAACTCGGCAGATTTTCGTGGACGACAGAGCGCTCATCTGCATGCCCGGCGGCATGTAGCTGTTGACGACGCTCAGGAAGAGGCCCGGCTGGGCATGGGCATATAGCGCCGGCCGCTCGTTATAGCTGGGCACCGCCAGGTGCTTGTAGGCCGCACCATCAAGTGCGCGAGGGGCTTTTTGTGCCGCGGCAATCCAGCCGTCGAACTGGGACCGGGAAACCGCCACCGCATCGAAGTGCATGCCGGAGAAACCCGGCCCGCTGAAGGAGGCGGATTCACCCAGATAGGTGCCGGGCTTGTCCGCGATCAGATGGAGCTGGGTCTGCATGCCCGGCATGGCATAGATCTGGCTGCCGAGCTGCGGGATGAAAAAGGAGTTCATGATCGATTCCGCCGTGATCTTGAAATCGACCGGCGTGCCGGTGGGAATCACCAGCCGGTTTACAGACGCGATCCCGTAATCGGGATAGATGAAGAGCCATTTCCAGTTCAGCGCGACAACCTCGACGCGCACCGGCTGCACCCGGGATTCGAGCGGCTGATAGGGATCAAGCGAATGCGACGTGCGCCAGATCAGGACGGCCAGAAAGCCGACGATGACGCAGGGAATGGTCCAGACGACGAGCTCAATCCGGGTCGAATGGGCCCAGTTGGGCGCATATTCCGCCTTGTCGTTCGAAGCCCGGTAGCGCCAGGCAAAATAGAGTGTGAGGAGGATGACCGGGATCACCACCAGGAGCATCAACCCCAGGGCAATGAGGATCAGGTTCTTCTCCTGCTCCCCGATCGGCCCCTTTGGATCCAGCAGTTCCGGACCGCAACCCGCCAGTGGCAGTAACAGCAGTAGGCCAAGCGCCCTACCGGCTTGGAAAATCCTGCGTTCGATCCACTTCGACATGGCTACTCCGGCAATCATGCATGCACCACAAAATACATACACTCGGCGTATGCAGGCTGTGGGATACATCCGGCGCCAGGCCAAATACATGCGACCAAGAATGCACGGATTGCGACAAAACGGCGTAATACAGGGCTATTTTATCGCACCCGCTGCGACGATATCGCGCCTGGTAGCCCTGTTCACATGTATGACTTTTGTATGTTCGCACATGCATTTAAGGCTTGAATAGCGCCGCCGCCATGGCAAGGACCGCTTTTCGAGCCCCGGTTTGCGGAACCGGCGCGCGGCAGCGCCGGGCCACAGGCCCGGCCAACGTCATCGCCTCTGGGCGTCACACGATGTTCGAGGATGCCACCGGCGAATCGCCGAGAAGATCGGTAACGATCTCCAGCCCGTGGGTGAGGTCGCCGACGGTGCGGGGCGATCCCAGACCGATACGCACCGCCTCCGGAGCCTTGCCAAGCGCAAAAGCATCGGCGGTGACAAGACCCACACCTTCCAACCGCGCCCGGCCAGCCAATGTCGCGGCCGTCCAGCCGTCCGGCAGCTCCAGCCAGGCGTGGAAGCAATCGGGCTTCGTAACCGCCGCTGGCAGCAGGCGCATCACGACTTGCGTTCGCTGCGCGGTCTCGGCGCGTATGGCGGACAAAACGGCGTCAGCCGTTCCATCCTCGATCCAATGCGTGGCGATCGCCGCCGTCAAAGGCGACGTCATGCCCGCAAAGCTGCGTATGGCGGCAGCGGCCCGCACCGCGACGCGTGGCTCTGGCAGCACCAGATAGGCCACGCGCAGGACGGGAGACAGGCACTTGGACAGCCCGCCGATATAGCAGACCCGCTCCGGCGCGATTGCCGCCAGCGGCACGACCGGCGTACGCGGCAAGGCGCCATAAGCGTCGTCCTCGATAATGAAGACGCCGTACCGGCGCGCGATTTCGGCTATGCGCTTGCGACGAACCAAGGGAATGGTAGCCGTCGTGGGATTGTGGAAGGTCGGCGTGCAATAAAGCGCCTTGGGCTTGTGGCTCTTGCACGCAATCTCGAAGCTTTCCGGCAGCAGACCCTCGCCGTCCATTGCCAGCGGCAACACATGAATCCCGATATGCGATGCCAGCGCCCGAAGGCCAGGATAGGTAAGGCTCTCCGCGCATATCGTGTCGCCCTTTTGCGCCAGGAGGGTTAGCGCCGCCACCAATGCGCCTTGCGAACCCGGACAGACCACCACGCGATCCGGCGAGAGGCCTGGCAACCGTGGCGCGAGCCATGTGGCGCCGGCCTGCCGGTCGGATGCGGCGCCGGCCGGATCCTGATAGGTCAGGAACAGATTCAATCCTTCGGCGGCGACGGAGCTAATGCCCGCCTCCATGCGCGCTTCCAGCGCCCGATTCTCGAACCGCGGTGGCAGGTTCATGCTGACATCGATTCGCCAGCCGGTCGCAGGCGTCGGAGCCGGTTTGTGCTTCAATCGCACATAGGTGCCGTGCCCCACCCGGCCTTCCACCAATCCGCGCCTGCGTGCCTCGGTATAGGCGCGTGTCACGGTGGTAAAGTCGATATCCAAGGCATCTGCCAGGGTCCGCTGCGCCGGAAGACGCGTTCCGGGCTTCAACCGTCCACCCGCGACATCCTCGGCGATCGCATCGGCAATGGTCACATAAAGCGGTCCCTCGCGCCCCTTCAGGGCCGGAGTCCAGGAAGTCGTATGCGCCTGCTTGGTCATTGTCCGCCCCTATTATCTCCCTATATAAGGAGCATGTCTTTTTCCTCCTTGTAATGTATGGATGCAGGTATGGAAAGTGGAATTCCCGCGGTTATGACTGGCCCGCATACGGCCGAGGTTCCATTGGGGCTGGCCATGAAACGGGGGTTCCTCGGCCGCTGTCCAAGCTGCGGCAAGACACCCTTGTTCCACGCCTATCTGAAGCAGATCCCGGTCTGCCCGGCCTGCGGCGCCGAATTCGCCCGCATTCGCGCGGATGACGCAGCGCCATGGCTGACGATCATCGTGGTCGGGCATGTGTTCCTGCCGCTGATCTTCGTGGTCAACCTGGAAGCGTTCATGCCGTTCTGGGCGGGCGTGTTTGCCTGGGCGGGCCTCTTCTCAGCCCTTTCGCTCGTCCTGTTGCCGCGCGCCAAGGGCATGTTCATTGGGGTGCTTTGGGTGACGCGGGCGCCCGGCGTGGAGAATGGTTGAGCGCGGTTTTGTTCGAACCTGCCCTTCGCTGCATGCATCCCTCAGGGATCCAGCGGATCGTTGGCGTCGCGATGGAGCGATACCAGCGGTAGCTTCATTTCCGTGTCGAACAGCGACAGGCGCTTGAAATCGCTGAAACAGAGATAACCCAGCTCGCGCTGGCAGCGATCATGGAACACCAGGCCTTCCATGTAGCGGCTTTGATAGGCGGTGGTGGTGACCAGGACCGGGCGGTCCAGCGGCGCACCGATCTCGAACAGAAGCCGTTCGGTATTGCGCAGGTTCGTGGTGGTGTGCCGCGCGAACGGATCGATCAGGATCGCGCTTTGCGGGATGTGATATGTGCGCATCAATTCGCGCTTCATTTCGAGCGCTTCGTTGAAGCGGGTCTGGGACGGATTGCAGAATCCGCCTGAGACGACGATCAGGGGCACCAATCCATCATTGAAGCGCCGCGCCGCCAGCCGCATCTTCATCTTGGCTTCGGGGCTCAGGGGATTGTCCTTCAGAACCGGGCTGCGGCCAGGGATCAGGATCACCGGATAGCGATACTTCGACCAGTCGACGGTTCTGGCATAGGCGATGGCGGCTTCATTCTCGCCCTTGTCCAGCGGCTCCATGCGCGTGGGCTCATCGCGATCATTCATGTAAAGCACATCGAGCGCGGCGGACAGGCTGAGATCGAAGAACAGTTCGCCGCTATGCGGCTCATCCAGCGCCACATCCACCATGTCATCGATGGCGTCCTTCCACATGGGGTCGCCCGGCGCGTAGCTGATGGAATCGATCAGGGGATAGAGCGGCGGCTCGCCCAATCCATAGACATGGAGGATGTGGTTCATGGCCCTGGCTGCGTCGATCCAGGCCTGATGCACCAGCGCCTTGTCGTCCAGCCCCTGATGACGCGCGAAGCGCCCCGAACGGCGCATATGCGCCTCGGCCAGTTCGTGCAGAAGTCCCGCACGGTCCAGCCGTTCCACCAGAATTTCCGCCGCCTGTTCGATCTCCTCATCGGGCCACAACAGCGCCTTGTTGAGACACGCGCCATCGCCATTGCAGCTGGAACGCGCCACGGCCAGGGCGGCACGGCGATGCGCCGCCAGCGCGGCAAGTGCGGGATCGCCCGCCAACGCAGCGCGGATTGCCGGCAATCCCATCAGCAGCGTGAAAAGATAGAAGTCCTTGTCCTGCATCAGCGAGCCGCTGGCGAGGGCGGCATAATCGCGCCGCGGCATGGGCACGAGCGTCTGCTGCGCCATCGCCGCCTCCAGCAAAACAGTCAGGGCCAGGATCATGGCCATCCATCGGGGTTTCATGTGGCGGATCATCCAGGCAGTTCGAAGAGCAAAACAGCCGGCAGCAGTAGATCGGATCGATGACATTTCGTTGCACGCATCTGGGCTCTCAGTCCCAAAACAGTTTGTCGACAAGATTGCGCCGGCGCATCGTCATCTGGGACAAACGTCTGGCGGTGAAGAATTTCACAAAAATGTCATCGACCATCTGACTTAACAGCGTCCACAAACGCGCCATGCCGGTTATTTCTGCGTCAGAAGCCATATCCTTAAGACTGCGCTTACCAGCGACAGCTAAAAAGACGGCCTCTGAGCGGGGCAGAGCATGCAGGACCAGACTTCTTCAATCGACCAGCTTCAACTTGGCCGTTTCCAGGCCGACAAGCGCTTCCCCATCGGCGGCCTGGCGGCGCCGATTCCAACCGTCGCGCAGAGCACGACCTGCGAGGAAGCCAGCAACTTTCTCAGCGATCACCCCGAACTCTTGGTGGCGGCGATCGTCGATGCCGACCACAAAGTCGTGGGGATGCTGAATACGGCCAAATTCCTGGCCAGATATACAAGACAATACGCGCGCGAATTGTATGGCCGCAAACCGGTCCTTGCGATGGCTTCGAACGAACCGCTGGTTTTCGACGAGGCGATCGACATTACCGAGCTTGCAGCATCCCTGTCGCCCGCGAAGTCCGACGACCTGCTCGATGGCTTTGCCGTCACCAGGAACGACAAATATCTCGGGGTGGTGACCGGCGGTGCACTCCTGCACGCGCAACTTGCCATCCTGAAATCGCACGAACAGGAGATGCGCGAGGCCCTGAAAGCGGCGGAAGCGGCGAAAATCACGGCCGAACAGGCCAATCGCACCAAGTCGCAATTCCTGGCCAATATGAGCCACGAAATCCGCACGCCGATGAATGGCGTCCTGGGCATGACCTCCCTGCTTCTGGAGACGGATCTGACAGAGGACCAGCGCCGCCTGGCCAGCGTGGTTCAGGAGTCCGGTGAATCGCTGCTGTCTCTGCTGAACGACATTCTCGACATATCGAAGCTCGAGGCTGGCAAGCTTGACCTGGAATCGATCGATTTCGATCTGCTGGCGGTTGTCGAAAGTGCGGCCGTCCTGCTCGAGGCGAAGGCGCGCGAGAAAGGCATCGAAATCGCCGTGCTGGTCGAAGCGGATGCGCACGGCACGTATCGCGGCGATCCTACGCGGCTGCGGCAGATCCTGCTCAACCTCATAAGCAACGCCATCAAGTTCACGGAAAAGGGCGGTGTTGCGGTGCAAGTCGCGGTGAAGATCCTCGCCGCAAAGTCCGGCGACGGAGCGGCCGTTCCTCTGCATTTCGAGATTTCCGATACCGGCATCGGCATCGCGCAGGAAGCCCTCGGCAATCTTTTCAAGAGCTTCGAGCAGGCAGACGGTTCCATGACCCGCCGCTACGGCGGCACCGGTCTGGGTCTGGCGATCTGCAAGCAGCTTGTCGAAAAGATGAACGGCGAGATCGGTTGCAAAAGCGAGCTTGGGGTCGGGTCCACTTTCTGGTTCACCATTCCCCTTGCGCGCAGCGCCGACAGCATCGTCAGCCGCGATGCGCTGCCCGAGCATTTCAAATCCCTGCGAGTGCTGGTCGTCGACGACATCGCCTTCAACCGCGATCTCCTCAGCCGGCAACTGGCCTCGTTCGGGATCACCGCGTCGGCCGCAGCCGACGGTTTTTCCGCGATGGCCGAGCTGGAACGGGCCTGGCACTGGGGCCGGCCCATCGACATCGTCTTCAGCGATCAGATGATGCCGGTCATGTCGGGAGACGCCCTGGCCGAGCGCATCCGCTCAGTCCCGCATCTTGCCGAAACCAAGATCGTGATCGCCTCTTCGGCCGGTCGCGGTTTCCTGCAGGACGCACCGGGGCTGAAGGTGGACGCGGTGGTGGAGAAACCGCTTCGCTATCACGAGATCCTCAACACCTTGATGAACGTATACAGCACGCCGAAATCTGCCAATAGCAGCGAATCATCCTCGCCCGGGGACGCACAACATGAGAGGAAATCACCGATGGGAACGCGGCTTCGCATTCTCCTCGCGGAAGACAACAAGATAAACCAGAAATACGCCACTCTTCTGCTGGAAAAGTCGGGCCATGAGGTCGTCGTGGTGGACAATGGCCGCCTGGCGGCGGAGGCCGTGCTCAAGCAGGACTTCGATGTCGTGCTGATGGATATCCAGATGCCGGAGATGGACGGGCTCCAGGCGACCGGCAAGATCCGTGCGTTGGAGGCGCCCCGGAATGGCATTCCGATTATCGCAATGACGGCGCATGCGATGGCAGGCGCGCGCGAGGAATATCTGGCGGCGGGGATGGACGATTATATCGCCAAGCCGTTTGAAGCCCCCTTGCTGTTCGCCAAGCTTGCCCGCATCGCGCCACGGGCATCCCGGGAAGCCGGGGCGGCCAATCCCGGTTTGACAGCGTCCGGCCCCGCAGAGACAGGGCCTGTTCGTCCGGCTGAGATCGAGTTGAACAATCTGGAGACACTGGCAGGCCTGATGTCGGCCGAGGAGCTTGCCAGCTTTGTGTCGGTCTATCTGGCCACGGCCGACGGCCACCTGGCCGCGATCCGCGCAGGGCGGGCAGAGGGCCGCTTCGATGACATCAAACGTTGCGCCCATGAACTGATCAGCATGGCCGGAAATATCGGCGCCGGAGGCACCAGCAAGATTGCGCTGGCGGTCGAGATCGCCTGCAAAAACGGCGCCCATCACGACCTTGCGCCGTTGACCGAAAATCTGGCTGGTTCCATCGCCAGAGGCGCGGACGAACTGCGGGCGTGGCTGGCAAAAAGGGATGGCGGCGCCGGTCGGCGGCTGAACGCCTGATCCTGAAGTCGATGCACTTGCGGGATCGCTGACAGGCGGGCAAAAGCCCGTACCTAGACCAGTTCCTCGCGAGCGGACCCCTGAGCGCCTGCCGCGATCATCGCCGGCCAGTTGGTCAGCGCGATCGCCGCAACCTCACGCAACTCATTCTGCGTGGCGCCTGCTGCCGCCTGAACACTAATCCCGTTGGCCATCACCATCAGATAGCGCGCCAACGCGGCGGGATCACAGCTTGCGGGCAGATCGCCGCTCGCCCTTGCTTCTTCAAAGCGGGCGCGCAGCATCGCTTCCTTTTCCGCGCGATGGCGGGCCAGAGTATCGGGGATGACATTGTCGCCGCAGGAAAGGCCGCCCTGCACCATCAGGCATCCCGGCGGATTACGGCCGCTGGTGTCAGCGGCAAACGCCGCCACCCCCATAAGATAAGCCTTGGCCACTTCCGCTGCGGATTCCTGGGCCAGCACGTGGGCCATAAAGGTTCCGCGGCGCTCCTCGTAACGCTCCAACACAGCGTTGAAGAGGCCTTCCTTGCTGCCGAAACAGGCATAAAGACTGGGTGGATTGATGCCCATGGCCTTGGTCAGATCGGCCATCGAGGCGCCTTCGTATCCTTGGCGCCAGAAAACAGTCATCGCCTTGTCGAGGGCATCATCCTTGCAAAAAGACCGCGGCCGGCCCGTCCGCATGGGGCGCTTCCTTTTTTTGTACGGTTCGTTATATAATTCCTTGACGTTGGAAGTCCAGTCGCATATTTGTATCAAGCGTTACAAATATCGGGGACTTGCCATGACCCATCTCGACGTTGTCCAAGCCCATGGTTTTGTTGGAAAAAAATCCAGCAATTCCGCCCGGACACTGCGCCGCCAGGCCACTGGCGCGGCTTTGGTCCTTCTGCTGGGCGGGGGCTATGCCCTCTATCACCACACCGCCAGCGCCAGGCCGACCTCCGAGGCCGCACCGGTCGCCGCGCCGGTCATGGTGGAGACGCTCAAAGCGCGGACGGTGAAGCCTTTCGCCGAATTCTCCGGCCGCATCGACCCGGTTGATTACGCCGAGATCCGCCCGCAGGTGGCCGGCCGCATCACCGAGATCCGTTTCAAGGACGGCCAGGAGGTCAAGGCGGGGGATGTGCTGTTTGTCATCGATCCCCGCCCCTATCAGGCCGCCGCCGCGAAGGCGTCCGCTGACCTGGCGACCGCACAGACCAATGCCGTGCTCGCCCACACGAACCTGGTGCGTTACGACACGCTGCGCCGCCAGAACGCAATCGCGGGCTTGACCTACGACCAGAGCGTCAATGCCGAAGGCGTGGCCCAGGCCGCGATCAAGTCGGCCAAGGCGGCACTGGCGGCGGCGCAGGTCAATGTCGACTATGCCTTCATTCGCGCGCCCATCTCCGGCAAGGTCAGCCGGGCCGAAATCACGGTGGGCAATCTGGTGGGCTCCACCACGGTGGCGCCGCAACTGCTCGCTTCCATCATGTCCGATGACGGCGTCTATGCCGATTTCGAGGTGGATGAGCAGACCTATCTCAACATCCTGCGCAACCGTACCGCCAACAGCGGGCAGGCTGTTTCGGTGGACTTGACGGTGCAGGGCGACGCCCAGGCCAAGGTCTATCACGGCGTCATCGAAAGCTTCGACAATCGCATCAATTCCGGCTCCGGCACCATCCGCGCCCGCGCCCGCTTCGCCAATGAAGACGGCTCGCTGGTGCCCGGCATGTTCGTGTCGGTCAGGATGGGAAGCGGCACCCTGCCCAACGCCCTGCTGGTGCCCGAAACCGCCATCGGCAACGACCAGAGCAAGCGCTTTGTCTATGTGGTGGGCGCGGGCGACAAGGCGGAGTATCGCGAGATCGGCCTGGGCACCACCATGGATGGCGAACGCGTGGTGACCTCTGGCCTGAAGGCCGGTGACCGTGTGATCCTGGACGGATTGCAGAAACTTGCGCCGGGCGCGGCGGTCGCGCCGCATAGCATCGAGACGGCCCGCAATTAAGGGCTTAGCACGAGGGGCGTTGGGGTCATGAATCTGTCCAAATTCTTCATCGACAGGCCGATTTTCGCCGGGGTGATCTCGGTCATCATCTTCCTGGCCGGCCTGATCGCCATGACCCAGCTGCCCATCTCGGAATATCCCGAGGTGGTGCCCCCTTCGGTGGTGGTGACGGCGCAGTTTCCTGGCGCCAATCCCCAGACCATCGCCGAAACGGTGGCCACGCCGCTGGAAGAGCAGATCAACGGAACCGAGGGCATGCTCTATATGAGCTCCTCAGCCGCCAGCGACGGCACGCTGACCCTGACCGTCACCTTTAAGCTGGGCGTCGATCCCGATCTCGCCACCCAGCTGGTGCAGAACCGGGTCAACCAGGGGCTGCCCAGGCTTCCGGATGTCACCCGCGCGCTGGGCGTCACCACCGTCAAAAGCTCGCCCGATCTCACCATGGTGGTGCATCTCACCTCGCCCACCGCCCGCTACGACATGCTTTATCTGCGCAACTATGCGGTGCTCAACGTCAAAGACCAACTCGCCAAAATCCAGGGCGTGGGCAATGTGCAGCTGTTCGGCAGCGGCGACTACGCCATGCGCATCTGGCTCAACCCGCAGCGCATCGCCGAACTGGGTCTTTCAGCCGATGATGTGGTGGCCGCCGTGCGCAAGCAGAATGCCCAGGTCGCGGCTGGCGTCATCAACGGCCCACCCTATGGCACCGCAAGCCAGCTGCAGCTTCCCATCACGGTGGAAGGCCGGCTCAGCGATCCCGAGGAATTCCGCCAGATCGTGATCAAGAATGCGGGTGGCGTGGTGACCCGGCTGGGCGATGTGGCGCGGGTGGAGATCGACGCCTCGCAATACGGCCTGCGCTCGCTGCTCAATGACAGGCAGGCGGTGGCCATTCCCATCTTCCAGGCGCCGGGCTCCAACGCCATCCAGATTTCCGACCAGGTGCGCGCCACCATGGCGGAACTCAAGAAGAATTTCCCGGAAGGCATGGACTACTCCATCGTCTACGACCCCACCGTCTTTGTGCGCGATTCCATCAAGGCGGTGGTCCACACACTGCTGGAAGCGGTGCTGCTGGTGGTGCTGGTGGTGATCCTGTTCCTGCAGACCTGGCGCGCCTCCATCATTCCGCTGCTGGCGGTACCGGTATCGATCGTCGGCACCTTCGGGGCCATGCACCTGTTCGGCTTTTCCATCAACAACCTGTCACTGTTCGGGCTGGTGCTGGCCATCGGCATCGTGGTCGATGATGCAATCGTGGTGGTGGAGAATGTGGAGCGCAATATCGAGGCGGGCCTTGCCCCGCGCGAGGCGACATTGAAGGCCATGGCGGAGGTGACAGGCCCCATCATCGCCATCGCACTGGTCTTGTGCGCGGTATTCGTGCCCATCGCCTTCATCAGCGGCTTGACGGGCGAATTCTACCGCCAGTTCGCGTTGACCATCGCCTTTTCCACCGTCATCTCGGCCTTCAATTCGCTGACCCTGTCGCCGGCCCTTTCGGCGCTGCTGCTCAAGGGCCATGGCGCGCCCAAGGACAGGCTGGCGAAGGTGATGGACGCGTTGCTGGGCCGTTTCTTCGCCGGCTTCAACGCACTGTTTCATCGCGGATCGGAAGGTTATGGCAAAGGTGTGAGCGCGGTGTTGTCCCGCCGCGCCCTCGCGCTGCTGGCCTATGGCGGACTTCTGGCCGCGACTGTTTTCCTGTTTCGTCTTGTGCCGCCGGGCTTCGTGCCGATCCAGGACAAGCAATATCTGGTGAGCTTCGCCCAACTGCCTCAGGGCGCAACCCTGGACCGCACTGAGAAAGTGATCCGCCAGATGTCGGACATCGCGCTGAAGGATCCGGCGGTGGACGGAGCCGTGGCGTTCCCCGGCCTTTCCATCAACGGCTTCATCAACAGTCCCTCGGCCGGCATCGTGTTCGAGACTTTGAAACCATTTGACCAGCGAGGCTCTGCGGATTCCGGTATGGCGGTGGCCCAGCGCCTGCAGGCCAAATTCGCTGGTGTCAACGGCGCCATCATCGCCATCTTCCCCCCTCCGCCGGTGCAGGGCCTTGGCACTATCGGCGGCTTCAAGCTGGAAGTGGAAGACCGCACCGACCTGGGTGACGCGGAACTGGCCCGGGTGATGCAGCAGATCCAGATGAAGGCGGCCAAGGAGCCTTCGCTTCAAGGCGTCTTTTCCAATTTCTCCATTGGCGTGCCGCAGCTTTTCGCCCATCTCGATCGCATCAAGGCGCAGCAGCTCGGCGTCGATGTACAGGATGTCTTCGACACCATGCAGGCCTATCTGGGTTCGGTCTATATCAACGACTTCAACCGCTTCGGCCGCACCTATGAGGTGATCGCCCAGGCCGACACACCTTTCCGCTCGCGGCCGGAGGATATTTCCCAGCTCAAGGTCCGCAACGGCCAGGGCGATATGGTGCCTTTGGGCGCGCTGGTCCATGTCAGCGAGACCACAGGCCCGGACACGGCCATGCGCTACAACGGTTTCCGCGCCGCCGATCTCAATGGCGGGCCGGCGCCAGGCTATTCCACCGGCCAGGCCCAAGCCGCCATGACCAAGATCCTGGACGAGACCCTGCCCCAGGGCATGCGCTACGAATGGACCGACCTCACCTATCAGCAGATCCTGTCCGGCAACACGGCGCTTCTGGTTTTCCCGCTCTGTGTGCTGCTGGTCTTCCTGGTGCTGGCCGCCCAGTATGAAAGCCTGTTCCTGCCGCTGGCCATCATCCTGATCGTGCCCATGTGCCTTTTCAGCGCCATCACCGGCGTATGGTTCACCGGCGGCGACAACAACATCTTCACCCAGATCGGCCTGTTCGTGCTGATCGGGCTGGCCTGCAAGAACGCCATCCTGATCGTCGAGTTCGCGCGCGAGCTGGAAATCCAGGGTGTGGAAACGGTCCAGGCCGCGATCCGCGCCGCGCGCCTCAGGCTTCGTCCCATCCTGATGACGAGCTTTGCCTTCATCATGGGCGTGGTGCCGCTGGTCCTGTCATCGGGCGCGGGCGCGGAGATGCGCCATGCCATGGGCATCGCCGTCTTCTTCGGCATGCTGGGCGTGACCTTCTTCGGCCTGTTCCTGACGCCCGTCTTCTATGTGCTGCTGCGCGCGCTCGAGAAGCGCGTCACCCACACCGAAAAGGTGCATCACCACGTCTGAGATGCGCGCTCACTGGAACGCTTCGTTGCGGATTTGGGCCACCTGTTCTGCCGTGATCTGGGACGGAGCCGCGCCAAACCTGGCGGTGACATAGTTGGCAACGGCGGCGATCTCGACATCGGAATAGGCATGGCCGAAGGCCGGCATCACCACCGGGCCATCGGGGCCGTTGCGGTCCACACCCCAAACGATGGCCTGGGCGACATTGCGGGCACTGGGATCGTTGACGGCGCGCCCACCCGTGAAGCTGGCATAGTTCAAGACCGGGCTTTGCCCCGTCCAGCCATGGCAGCCCTGGCAGGCCCCCGCGAAAATCGCCTGGCCCCGGCTATCGCTGGCCACCTCGCCTTCGCGCGGTGACGCCGGCGCCGGGCTGGTTTTGGGCGCCGGCAAGGCGGAATCTCCGATCGGCGGGATCGAGCGCAGATAGGAAACCAGGGCCTGAACATCCTCCGGCTCCAGATGCATCAGGCTTCTATCGACAGCCTCGCCCATCGGGCCTGAGGCGGTGCCATAGCCCTGCGCATGGCCCGTGGCCAGAAACGCGGCGAGATTTTGGTCGCTCCAGCTTCCGATGCCACTGCTCTTGTCCTGGGTGATGTCATAGGCCTTCCAGCCCGCAGCCACGGCGCCCGCGAACTTGCGGCGATTGTCCAGCGCCTGCATCAGATTGCGCGGCGTGTGACACTCACCACAATGGGCCAACGCCTCGGCAAGATAGGCGCCACGATTCCATTGCGGGCTCTGGGCCGGGTTGGGGGCAAAGCGCCTGTCCGGATTGAAGAAGGTGGACCAGAAGGCCATCAGCCAGCGCTGGTTGAACGGAAATGCAAAACTGTTAGGCGGTGTCGGCGCATGCACGGCCGGCAGGCTGAACAGGAACGCCTTGATCGCCAGAGCGTCCGCATCGCTCATCATAGTGTAGGCGGCGTAGGGAAAGGCTGGATAGAGCCTTGTGCCATCGGCTGCTATCCCCTTGTGAACGGCATTGAGGAAATCGGCATCCGACCAGTTGCCGATGCCGGTTTCCCTGTCCGGGGTGATATTGGACGAATAAAGCGTGCCGAATGGCAGCCTGATTGCCAGGCCGCCGGCAAATCGCGCGCCGCCACTGGCCGTGTGGCAGGCTTCGCAGTCCGCGGCGCGCGCAAGGTATTCGCCACGCGCCACCAGCGACGCATTGTGCAGCGACGCCGGTACGCCGGTTGGATCGCCTGCCTTGTAGTCGGCCAACGCCACCGGACTGCCACCGGCGAAATCCAGCGGCCCCGGCCCCAGGACGATCCAACCGGCAAAAGCGGCGGCCGCGACAATCAAAACCAGCAGGACAAGCAGCAGCTTCTTCATGCCACCTTTTTCCCCGCCAGCACCTCGCGGTCTATGGGCAGGCGGCGAAGGCGGATGCCCGTGGCGGCATAGAGCGCGTTGCCCAGCGCCGGCGGACCAGCTGTGACGCCGGTCTCCCCGATCCCGCCGGGCGGCTCGCCGCTCTTGACGACATGGATCTCGACATGGGGCGTCTGGTTGATCCGCAACATGCGATAGTCATGGAAATTGCTCTGCTGCACCCGTCCCCTGGCGACGGTGACTTCGCCAAAAAGCGCGGCGGTAAGGCCGAAGACCAAGCCGCCCTGAAGCTGCGCCACAACCGTGTCGGGATTGACGGCGATGCCGGTATCGACCACCGACACGATGCGGCGGACATTCACCTCGCCATTTTCATCGGCTTCGGCCTCGCAGACCGTTGCGATGAAACTGGCAAAGGAAATCTGGGCCGCAATGCCGCGCCCGGCGCGGGCCGGAAGAGCGCCGCCCCAGCCCGAGAGCCTTGCGGCCTCCTGCACCGCGGCTTTCAGGCGCGGCGTGCCATCCAGCATGGCGACGCGAAAGGCGACGGGATCCTTCCCGGCCTTGTGCGCGAGCTCGTCGATGAAACTTTCGATCGCGAAGACATTGTTGTTGGGTCCCACGCCCCGCCAGAAACCTGTGGGCACGCCCGGCGGCTCGCACCGCACATATTCGATGCGCTTGTTGGCAATGTCATAGGGCATGTCCACCGCGCTATCGACCGCGTCGATGTCGATGCCCTTTTGAAACGCAGGCGGAAGCCAGCGCGCCATGACCGAGGAACCGGTGACGCGATGAGTCCAGCCCTGGATCTTTCCGTCTTTCAGACTGGCGGACAACAGGTCACGATAAACCGGACGATAGACATCATGCTGAATGTCCTCTTCCCTTGTATAGACGACCTTGACCGGGCCATCGACATGCTGGGCGATGCGCGCGGCCTTGACCGCCATGTCGGGCTCGAGCCTGCGGCCAAAGCCGCCGCCCAGCAGATGCTGATTGACCTTCACTTTTTCCGCAGGCAGGCCAAGCGTGGCCGCAACAGTGGATTGCACCCGGGCCATGACCTGGGTGCCGATCCAAAGCTCGCAACCGTCCGGCGTCACATGGGCCGTACAATTCATCGGTTCCATGGTGGCATGAGCCAGGAAGGGCAGTTCGTAGGCCGCATCCAGCCGGTCGCCGTCGCCAAGCGCCTTGTCGGCATCGCCCACAGTCTTTGCGACAACACCCTTCTGGGCGCTGGCCTTGCGGATGCCTTCCCAGACCTGGCCAGAATCGACATGGGCATTGGCGCCCTCGTTCCAGGTGATGGCCAGCGCGGCAAGACCTTTCTTGGCCGCCCACATGTGATCGCCCACCACCGCGACAAGGTCGTCCAGCACCACGACCTGACGCACGCCCGGTATCAACTTCGCCTTGCTGTCATCGACATGCTCGACCTTGCCGCCGAACACCGGAGACGCGGCCAGGGTGGCGAATTTCACGCCCGGCGGCATCGCATCAATGCCGTATTGCGCCTGGCCGTTGACCTTGCCGGGCGTATCCAGCCGCCTGAGCGACTTGCCGATCAGCGTGAATTTCGCCGGATCCTTAAGCGCCACATTGGCGGGCGGCGACAAAGACGCGGCCCGCCCCGCCAGCGCGCCATAGCCCAGCCTGCGGCCGCTGGCGGCGTGGATCACCTGATTGTTGGAGGTCGTGCAGGATCCGGGATCGACATTCCATTGCTGGGCGGCCGCCATGACCAGCATCGCGCGCGTGGTCGCGCCGGCCGTGCGCAGCGGCTTCCAGAAGGCGCGAATGGAATTGGAATTGCCCGTCGCCTGCACGCCCAGCATCGGATTGGCGTAGTGCTTTTCGTCCGGCGGCGCATGTTCGAGCACCACCTGAGCGAAATCGGCGTCCAATTCCTCCGCCATGATCATGGCGATTGAAGTATAGACACCCTGCCCCATCTCGACCTGGGGCATCACCAACGTGACTTTGCCGTCGGCGCCGATGCGGATGAAAGCGTTGGGCGCAAACTCCGCGGCCGCCGCACGCGCGAGCGGCATATGGAAGCCGTAAAGCAACACACCGGCGCCAGACGCCAGCACCGAGCGGCGGGAAAGCGGGATACCTTCGGCAACGGATGACATCGAGCCCTCCCCTCAGGCAGCGCCAGCGGCCTTCTTGATCGCGGCGCGGATGCGCACATAAGTGCCGCAGCGGCAGATATTGCCCGCCATGGCGGCGTCGATGTCCGCATCTTCCGGATGCGGCATGGCATCGAGAAGCGCGGCCGCCGACATGACCTGGCCGGACTGGCAATAGCCGCACTGCACCACTTCCAGATCCAGCCAGGCTTTCTGAACCCTGGCGCCGGCCGGCGAATTTCCGACTGCCTCGATTGTGGTGATCCGCCGCCCCTTGACGGCACCGGCCGGAAGCACACAGGAGCGCACAGCCTGGCCATCAAGATGGATCGTGCAGGCGCCGCATTGCGCGATGCCGCAGCCGAATTTCGTGCCGGTCATCCCCAGGACGTCGCGCAGAATCCACAAGACTGGGGTGTCGGGCGCAACGTCCACGTCATGCATCTGCCCATTGATCTGGAGTGAGATCATGAATCTCCCCGTCGAAAACACGCAGGCGATACCGCGCAAGTATGCGCCCCCGGAAATCCGGTTCAACCCCTATGACCTCATGGTTATCGGGACCGATCGGGCCTCAGTTGGCGTGTCGGGCCATGCGTCTCAGTGGACCGTCAATTCCATGAGGTCGCGCACATCGCGCCCCGCATGGGTGTCACCAGGAATGATCAGGCGCAGGCTGGGCAGCGCCGCGCCGTCCTTCTGATAAGCGACAATGACCTGTTTGCCCTCGAATTTCGGTTCGATCTCGCCAATGGCGATGGCGACGCCATAGCCATCGGTGCCGCGCGCGATGATGACATGCTGCAGATAGGCGCCATGCCCTTTTTCCTCCACGGTGCCGGCCTTTCCGATCAGCGCCATCAGCGGCACGCCTTTCCAGGTGCCGCTGGCGGCGTCATGGCCCTGGATCGTCAGGGTGGTGCTGGCCGAGGACAAGGCCGCGAGATCCGCCATGCTGTAGGTCGCCGGCGTCTTCACCGCGCCATCAAGCTTCACGCTGGTGCTGGGAACAGCCGGGGGCGCCTCCTGCGCCAGGACCGGGGTGACCAGCAACAGGAACGCCAAAAGGATGCGCATGCACGCCTCCGTTCCAAAAAGCGTGATTACTATCGCAATATCACGTGGGTTTGGAAACCGGTTTGTGGCGTCCGCTCCGGCGCGGCTTCGCATTGGCGCGAACCATGCCATCCAAAGCCTCGAGATCGGCTTCGGCCGCCCGCATGGCGCGATTTTCAATCCGCCGGTAGGTCTTGACCAGTGTCGATCCCAGTTCGGTCAGCTTCGTGCCGCCACCGGTCATTCCACCAATGGCGGTGTCCACGACCGCGCCGTTGAAGGCTTCCTGCATGTCATGGATCAGGAGCCAGGCCTTGCGGTAGCTCATGCCCATCGAGACCGCCGCCGCGCGTATGGACCCGTGCTCCACAACCCGCTCCAACAGCTCGACCATGCCTGGCCCCAGCGAACTGCCGGACGGTTCAAAATCGATGCGAAGCGACAGTCTTGCCATGCGCGGCAAAGATGGCGGATGGCGGTGACAAGGTCCAGCGATTCTGCCGTGATCGAGATGCATCGTCCAACGACCGGCTGCATCGATGCTGCGGCCGCGCACGTTGACATTACGGTGATATGCGTGCTGATATCACGCTAGCCGATGTGTTGTTTCAAGGCAAAATCAAAACATTGCCAACCGACATGCGTTCTGGGGAACGGCCGATGCGCGGAGATCAAGATACCAAACGGATACCGATAATTTCCGATCGGTATTCGCAGGCGCAGCCCCTGATTGCGAGGTTGTTGGCGGGAACGGCTCTGAGCTTGGGGGTCGCGACATCAGCCCTGGCGCAAACCGCCCTGCCGCCGATGGAGGTGAAGGCACAGGAGACCGGATCCTATACCGCCACCAACTCGGACCTTTTCAAATTGACGGAGCCGTTGCAGGACACACCGATTTCGGTGACCACGGTCACCCAGCAGCTCATGCAGGATCGCGGCGACACCAATCTCAACGATGCGCTGCGCAACGTGCCCAGCATCACCTTGCAGTCGAATGAATCGAGCTGGATGGGCAATGCGCCATTCATTCGCGGATTTTCGGCACGCACCGACATGTTCATCGACGGCATGCGCGACATCGGCATGTACTACCGCGATCCGTTCAACATGGAGAAGGTGGAGGTGCTGGAGGGCCCCGATTCCATCCTGTTCGGGCGCGGCTCGACGGGCGGCGTCGTCGAGCAGGACAGCAAGATGCCAAGCCAGGACCAGTTCATCTTCGCCAATCTCAGCGGCGGGACCAACGACCTGGCGCGGGCCACCGCAGATGTGAATGTTCCCATCGAGGGTCTGGGCCTGCCAGCCGCCGCGCGGGTCAATGTGATGGCCGACACCAACACCGTGGCCGAGCGCGACAAGGTGAATTTCAACCGCTATGGCCTGGCCCCCAGCCTGGCGCTGGGCCTGGGCGAACCGACACGCGTGACGCTCGGCTGGTTCTACCAGCAGGAGCGCGATCGGCCGGACTTCGGCGTGCCCTGGTATTTCGGCGTGCCCGCGGCAGTGCCGCGCAACAATTATTACGGCTTTTCCACCGACAAGTTGAAGACCACCGCCGACATGGGCACGGTCAAGATCGAACATGATCTCGACGACTGGATCACGCTGCGCGACCTGAGCCGCTATGCCGCCTATACCCGTTTCGAAACCGCATCCAAGCCCGGCCTGGCCGCGAACGTCACGCCCACGACCCCGCTCAGCGCCGCTGGCGTCGCCCTCAATTCCTTCAGCATCGCGAGCACCGAGAAGCAGTTCCAGAACCAGATCGACGCCCTGATGAAATTCGTCACCGGACCGATCGCGCACGACGTGGACGCGGGCTTCGAATATGACTGGGAGTCGTCGGACCCCAAATATTACACCAACGCCGGGCTCACCAACACGCTGCTCAATCCCAACGAGAACCAGACCTTCAGCCCGACGCTCACCTATCAGCGCGTCAATATCAACACCACGACCAATACCGAAGGCGGCTACGTCACCGATACATTGAAGCTGGGCGACGAATGGCAGGCGATCCTGGGCGCGCGGGTCGACCGCTTTTCCGTCCACTTCAACGAGCAGGTCTTTTCCGTGCCGCCCGCGACCACCGGCGTGGTGACCGCGACCAATATCAAGAACCGTGAAGACACGCTGCCGAGCTGGCACGCGGCGGTGCTCTACAAGCCCGTGCCCAACGGCACCTTCTATTTCACCTATGGTACCTCGTTCAATCCTTCTGCCGAGACGCTGGACATCATCAGCAGCTTCACCACCTTCAGCCTCAACAACGAGAATCTGTCACCGGAAAGAAACCGCACCTTCGAACTGGGCACCAAATGGTCCATCATGGGCGGCGCCCTGCAGCTCGACGGGTCCTTGTTCGAAACCGACAAGGTCAATGCCCGCATTCCCTCCGACATTCCCGGATTCAACATCCTTGGCGGCGACCAGCAGGTCCAGGGATTCGAGTTGATGGTCCAGGGCAAGATCACCGACGAATGGAATGTGAGCGTCGGCTATGACCATCTCAGCAGCGGCACTACCAAGACCGCGCCGGGCGGACCACCGATTGGGTATCCGCTACCCTTCGCGCCCCATGGCAATCTGGATTTCTGGACAACCTACCAGATCCTGCCCGACATCCAGGTCGGCGGCGGCGGCCAGTATGTGGGCTCGCGCTATGCCCAGACCACGGCACCGGTCGAGTTGGCGCCGAGTTTTGTCACCTTCGACGCCATGGCGAAATGGTCCATCGACCCGCGTTTCGATTTGCAGGTGAACGTCTATAATCTGGCCGACAAATATTATTATGATATGATGCATTTCGCGTTTGTTGTTCCAGGCGCGGGACGTTCCGCCATGTTCACGTTGAGCTTCCATCAATAGGCCAGGGATCGATAGACCAGGTTCATTTCGCCAACCGGAACCGGTTGCGCGCACGCTGTACCGCCGCCTGGCGGCGGGCGTGGCGGCAGTGTCAGTCACCTGTTTCATCGGCTGGGCATTCATCCTGGGTCTGTGGCATGCGGACCAGCTAACGCTCCGTCCGATTGTGATCATCGCCAAGATCGTGCCGGTCAGGCCGGTGACACCGCCTTCCCGCCCAGTGCCGGCGCAGCCTCGCTATCTGCCTCCGCCGGTCGTCGTCCAGCCGCCCATGCCGGAATTCCAGGCCGCCGTGTCCAGCACAAGGCCTTCTCCGCCCGCGCCGACAAGGGACGAGCATGTCCCGCCCGATCGCGGCAAACCCGGTCCACCGCCCGTGCCGCCGCCGCCGGCGGACTATGTCAGCCTCCTGCTGGCGCATTTGAATGCGTACAAGCGCTATCCCTATGGCGCCCGGTTGCATCACGAACAGGGAATCGTGCGACTGGAATTCATCATGAACCGGGCGGGCGAGGTTCTCTCCTACCGGATTGTCGGCAGTTCGGGATTTCAAGACCTCGACGATGAGGCGCGCGAGATGATCCAGAACGCCCAGCCTTTGCCGCCCGTGCCGCCCAGTTATCCCGGCACGACGCTGGATCTGATCCTGCCGCTGGTATTCTCGCTGAGCTGACGCGCGCAAGCCTTGCTAGGTGTCGCTCCAGAAGCGCAGCAGATTGTGATAGATGCCCGCGAGTCTCAGCGCCTCGTCGTGGCGCGGGGCGCCGCTACCGCCCAATGTCTGAACCACCTGGTCCAGTTCGTAAAGAAGCGCGCGCTGCTCGTTGCCCCGAACCATGCTCTGGATCCAGAAAAAAGCGGCGATGCGTGCGCCGCGGGTCACGGGCGTCACCTGATGCACGCTGGTTCCTGGATAAAGCACCATGTCGCCGGGCGCGAGCTTGACGCGCCGCGATCCAAGAGTGTCTTCCACCACCAACTCGCCACCGTCATAGTCCGCGGGATCACTGAGGAACAAGGTCGCAGACAAATCCGTGCGTACGCGCTGCGAGCTGCCTGCGACAGGGCGAACGCCTCCATCCACATGGTTGCCGTAGGACTGCCCATCCCGATAGCGGTTGAAAAGAGGCGGGACAATCTTCAGTGGCAGAGCGGCGGACATGAATTGCTGATTGCGGCCCAATCTGTCCAGAATCATGTCGCCGAACCTGAGCGCCAGCGGATGCTTCTCTGAAAGCTGCTCGTTGCCTTTCACCCTGCTGGAAAGATATCCCGCTGTTTCGCGCCCATCGCTCCAATCGGCTTTATCCAGAGTGCGGTTCAATTCGGCCGCCTGCTCCAATGTAAGAATTTTGGGAATTTGGATGAGCATATCCGTCGGCTCGTTGATTGGATGTTTCAGGATATTATGGAGCAGCGATATTGAGCCAGCGCGATTGCAAACTTGGGGGCATTCATAGCAAGTGCGCCTTGACGATGGCCCAGACCGGGCGGCCTGGCGCCAGTTGCAGCTCTGCGGCCGCTTGTGGCGTGACGCGCGACAGAAGGCTGCCGGCGGAAGCAGAGAGCTCGATCAGGACGCTTTGGTCGCTCTCTGCCCTGACCGAGATTATGCGCCCCTCCAGAACGTTGCGGGCAGACAGGGCATGCGGCGGTTCCGTGGCCAAGAGCAGCTGGTCCGCTCTCAGCCAGATGCCGCCTCTGCGCTTGTCCGATGCCGTCTGCAGCGCCTGCCCCGGGACCACCGCACCGGTGTCGCGCGCGTCCAGCAGCGACTGAAATGTCGCCTGCCGGCTGGCGACGGCGAAATCGCCGGCCGCGACCACGTGACCTGCCTGGATCGCCACCAGATGGCTCGCCAGCGCCGCCGCATCATCGATGCTGTGAGTCACCACCAGCATGGGCAGGTGGTGGACTTTGTGCATGTCCGCGAGTGCCGTGATGAAAGCCCGGCGCCGGATCCCGTCCAGCGCGGCGAAAGGCTCGTCCAGCAGCAGGAAATCCGGACGCGACGCCAAAGCTCTGGCCAGCGCCACGCGGCTTTTTTCCCCGCCGGAAAGATTGCCCACCGGCCGGTCCAGCACCGCGCCAATATCAAAGAAACCTGCCGCCTCTTCGGTCTGAAGGCCGCCTGGCGGCGCGCGGCGCGCGGCATAGGCGATATTCTGGCGAACCGTCAGATGCGGAAACAATCGTGCATCCTGGAAAACCAGGCCAATGCCGCGTCGGTGCGGGGCGAGGCTCGAGATGTCGGTTCCGTTCAACCTTATGGTGCCGCGGTCCGGCCGGCTCAGCCCCGCCAGCAGGGACAGAAGCGTCGTCTTGCCGCTGCCCGAAGGTCCGAACAGGACGGTGATACCCTCGCCCGGCGCGGCAAAGCGGGCGCGCAGCGAAAATGCGCCTTGGGTGAATTCGATGTCGGCTTCGAGCGTCTTCATCCCGACAGACGGTGAGCCGCCCACCGCTGCAACAGCGCCGCCGCCGCCAGGCCCGCCATTGCCAGGACAAGAGACAGGCCGGCCAGCCGCATGGCTTCCGCTTCCCCACCCGGCTCCTGCAACACAGCATAGATCGCCAGCGGCAAGGTCTGGGTCTGGCCGGGAATATTGGCGGCGAAGGTGATCACCGCGCCGAACTCGCCCAGCGCGGTGGCAAAGGCCATCACCATGCCGGCCAGGATGCCCGGCCCAGCCAGCGGCAGCGCGATGGAAAAAAAACGATCGGCCGGTCCGGCGCGAAGAACCGCCGCCGCCGCGAAGAGATTGCGGTCCGTCGCTTCGAAAGCCAGCCGGATGCTGCGCACGAACACCGGAAATGTCATCACGGCCGTGGCCAGCGCCGCGCCCCTGGCGGTGAAAGCCAGATGGATGCCGGCCGCCGCCAGCAGACCGCCGATCGGGCCGCGCTGGCCCAAAAGCATCAACAGCAAAAAGCCCACCAGCACAGGCGGCAGAATGATCGGCAGATGGGTCAGACCTTCCAGCGCCAGCTTGCCGGGAAACCGGCGCGACAAAACAAAGGCAATCGCCACCGCAAAAGGCAGGGACCACAGGACCGCATTCGCGGCGACCCAGAAACTGGTGGCGAGGACCTGCGCTTCCTGTGGCGTCAGCATCCCGCGCCGTCCAATGGCAGCACATCCACCAACGCGCCGGGGTTCATGGCCGCGGCATTGGGCGGCAAACGGATCAGTGCATTAGAGGCGGCGAATACCGAAATCAGGGACGAATCCTGGTCCTCGAAAGCCTGCGCCGTCAGACGGCCTTCCGCATTGGCGTGCAAAGCGCCGCGAAGATAATGTTCGCGCGGCCCATTGGCGGGCAAGCCCCGCGCCAGCACGGCGCGCCGGAAGCGCGGCTCCGGATAACGGCCTTGCATTGCTGCCAGCATGGGCTTGAGGAAAAGCTCCGCACAGACCAACGCCGAAGCCGGATTTCCCGGCAGGCCCAGTACCGGCCCAAACGGCGTCCTGCCAAACCAGGTCGGCTTGCCCGGTCTGACGGCCACCTTGTCCACATTGAACTGAAGTCCAAGCTGCATCAGCGCCGGCCGCGCATGGTCATGGTCGCCGACCGAGGCACCCCCGATCACGACCAGCAGATCGCTCTGCCGCAATCCCCGCTCGGCGGCCTGTGCAATTGCGGAAACATCGTCCTTTGCGACCCCAAGCCGGTGCGCGGCGCCACCCCAGCCTCGGACCAGCGCCGCGATGGTGTAGGTCGCGGAATCAAAGATCTGCCACGGCCCCGGCGTTGTGCCGGGCGCTGCCAGTTCATCGCCGCTGGAAAGAATGGCCACGCGCGGCTGGCGTACCACCGGCAGCATCGCCAGTCCCGCCGCCGCCGCCAGCGACAATCCCACACCGTCAAGAAGACGCCCGCGCGCCAGCAATAGAGCCCCCAACCGGAAATCACCGCCGCGCGGACGGATATGCTGTCCGGGATGGGATGCGGGTACCTCGACGTCGCTTCCATCGCGGCGCACGTCCTCCTGGATGACGACGCTGTCGGCGCCCTGGGGAAGCGCGGCACCGGTGGAAATGCGGATCGCCGAGCCCTGATCACAAGTGCCCGCGAAGCCGCGGCCGGCCGCCGATTCACCGGCCAGCCGCAACAGGCCGGGCGTATCCGCGCTCCTCACCGCATAGCCGTCCATCGCGGAAACATCGAAGGGCGGCTGGTCGCGCAGCGAGCGGATGTCATCGGCCAGGACACGGCCCAAAGCCTGGTCCAGCGTGACGGTTTCAGGCTCCAACACGTTCATGGCGGCAAGCATTTCGGCACGCGCCTCGGCCACGCTTGCAAGGCCTTGCTTGGCAGGCTTGCGGTCCTGTGACACGTTATTCCCCGCTGTATCAAACGCGTGGCTAAAACGCTAAGCCGTGGAGGTTGCCTTGTCCACCAATCGCCGAGCAGCGCTCCTGTCCCTGCTCCTGCTGTTGCGGCCCATCGCCGCCCTAGCGCAGCCGGCCGCGCCGCTCACGGTTTTTGCCGCCGCCTCCCTAACCGACAGTTTGAAAGCAGTCGCCGACGCCTACAAGGCCAGCGCGGGCGCAAACGTCACGCTCTCCTTCGGCGCCTCCTCTACCCTTGCCCGCCAGATCGAGCAGGGCGCGCAGGCGGACATCTTCATGTCGGCCGACACCGATTGGATGGACTATCTGCAGAAAGCCGGCCTTATCGCGGATGCAACACGAAAGGACCTGCTCGGCAACCAGCTGGTGCTGGTGGCGGCATCCGGTGCGAAACCCCCGCCCCGCATCGCGCCGCATTTCGACCTGGCGGGCGCGCTGGGCGACGGCAAGCTCGCGCTTGCCGATCCTTCATCCGTGCCGGCCGGAAAATATGGCAAGGCCGCACTGACGGCGCTAGGCATATGGGACAGTGTCGCGCCCAAGGTAGTGCAGGCGGAGAATGTGCGTGTGGCGCTGGAATATGTGGCTCGCGGGGAAGCGCCGTTCGGCATCGTTTATGCCACCGACGCCAAGGTGACGCCCAGCGTGCATGTCGCGGGCGTATTCCCGGACAGTACCCATCCGCCCATCGTCTATCCGGTCGCGCTGACCAAGGCGGCATCGCCGGGGGCGCGGGCATTTCTGGATTTCCTGGGCGGGCCACAAGCCAAGGCGATCTTCGAGAAGGCCGGCTTCACGGTCCGCTAGTGTCGTGGCTTCGAAGTTCGCCAATAATTGATATCAAGCTCTGAACGAACTTCGGAATCGGGACACTAGCCGGCGCGGACATAATCGCCTGAAGCGCCGCCGTACTTTTCCAGCAGCGTAATGCCTTCGATCACCATGCCTCGGTCCGAGGCTTTCAGCATGTCATAGATGGTCAGGCAGGCCACCGACACGGCTGTGAGGGCTTCCATCTCCACGCCGGTCTGGCCACGGGTAGCGGCGCGCGCCCTCACCACCAGGGCGCTGGCCGATTCATCGCCAGTGACCTCGACCTTGACGCTGCTGAGCGCAATCTGATGACAAAGCGGGATCAGTTCGGCGGTGCGCTTGGCCGCCATGATGCCGGCGAATTCGGCCGCGGCGCGCACACTGCCCTTTTTCGAATCTCCGGCCAACGCCTTGGCGAAGGTTTCCCGTGTCATGCGCACGCGCCCTTCCGCCACCGCCTCGCGGGCGGTCACAGGTTTTTCGCCCACATCCACCATGCGCGCCTGGCCGCCCGAATCCAGGTGGGTGAGATCGCCCGTCATCACTTTTCCAGAAAGCGCGGCGTCAATTCCGCCAGATTGCAGGGACGGTGCCGGCTGTCGAGCTGCCAGCGGATCAGCTTGTCCCAGCCATCCTTGCAGGCGCCATTGGAGCCCGGCAGACAGAAGATCAGCGTGCCCTTGGCAAGCCCGGCGCAGGCGCGGCTCTGCATGGTGGACAGTCCCACACTCTGGAAGCTGATCATGTGCCAGACCGTTTCAAACCCTTCGATCGTCTTGTCGAACAGCGGGCGCACCGCTTCGGGCGTGACGTCACGGCCAGTCAGGCCGGTGCCCCCGGTCGAGACGATCACCTCCACCTTCGGATCGGCGATCCAATCCTTGAGTTGGGCCTGAATTTCCCCGACATCGTCCTTCACCATTGTGCGTGCCGCCAGCACATGGCCGTCGCGCGTCACCCGCTCGGCCAGAAGCCGGCCCGAGGTATCGCTTTCCTCATCGCGGGTGTCCGATACGGTCAGGACCGCCACGCCAAGGGGACGAAAGGCAATTTCATCGGAAAGATTCCCGCCGCCTGGAACCTGCAACACTTCGCTCACGCCACTTCCTTTCCAGCCTGCCGCCGGCGGGCATGATCCTCGGCCCTGGGCTCGATCCAGCGGGCGCCGGCGGGGCCGCTTTCCTTTTTCCACAGGGGCGCATCGGTCTTGAGATAATCCATCAGAATCCGCACCGCCTCGAAAGCATCGCCGCGATGCGTGGCCAGCGCCGCCACAAGAACAATGGCATCCCCCGGCCTGATTTTTCCCACGCGATGGATCACAGCCAGATCCAGACAGCCGAAACGCGTATGGATGTCCTGCGCAAGGCGGGCGATTTCGCGCTCGGTGAAGCCGGGATAATGGTCTATGCGCAGCTCCGACACTTCTGTGCCGTCGGTCGCTGCGCGGCAATAGCCGACGAAACTCGCCAGCGCGCCCGCATCGTCGCGTCCCGAGACGAACGCGGCTGTTTCGGCCTGGGGATCGAAAGCCTCCTCCACCACGCGCACGATCATCTCAGCCCCCGCTCATGGGCGGCATGAAAGCGACCTCATCGCCGTCCCTGACGGCAGCCGACATGTCGTGGGCCACGACCTGGTTGAGGACCAGACGCGTCGGCGTGGCAGCCAGGACGTGCCCGAGATGCGGCACGGTGCGTCCCAGCCATTCCCGCAAGTCCGAAAGGGTCCGGACCCCGCCGGGCAGTGCAATCTCGGCCAGCTCGGCCGGGGCCACATCGCCCAGCTTGCCCAGAAAAACCAGCCGGACCATTTCAGCCCCCGGTCATGGACATATGACGGGCGACGGCTGGCTTGTCGCCGCGCACCGGCAGCAGGAAATCGTGCGACTTGGGCTTGGCCGCGACGGCCCGGTCGATCGCCGCATTCAGTTGTGCATCGTCCGCGGACGCCCGCAAAGGTTCGCGCAGATCGACCGACGCATCCTGGCCAAGGCACATGAACAGCGTGCCGGTGCAGGTCAGCCGCACCCTGTTGCAGCTGTCGCAGAAATTGTGCGTCAGCGGTGTGATAAAGCCGAGCCTGCCGCCGGTTTCGGAGACTTGCACATAGCGCGCCGGGCCGCCGCTGCGCTCAAGGCTGTCATTCAATGTCCAGAACGATTCAAGCTCCTGCCGCACCGCCTTGAGCGACAGGAACTGGTCCGTCCTGTCCTCGTCAACCACGCCCAGCGGCATGGTTTCGATCAACGTGATGTCCATGCCGGCTTCGTGCGCCCACTGGATGATGCGGGGCAACTCGCCGGCATTGTCGCGCTTCAGCGCCACGGTATTGATCTTGACCTTGAGGCCTGCGTCGCGCGCGGCGGCAATGCCGTCCACCACCTTGGGCAGGCAATCCGATCGCGCGATGCGGGCGAATGTGGCGGGGTCCAGGCTATCGAGCGAAACATTGACCCGCCGGACGCCGGCCCGCGCCAACGGAGCTGCAAATTCCCGCAGCCGCACGCCATTGGTGGTGAGGGTTAGCTCTTCGAGATCGCCGCTTTGCAGGTGGCGGCTCAAGGACTGCACCAAAGTCATGATGCCGCGCCGCACCAGGGGCTCTCCCCCGGTCAGTCGCAGGCGGCGCACGCCGCGGCGCACAAAAAGGCCGCACAGGCGTTCGAGCTCCTCAAGGCTGAGAACATCTGCCTTGGGGAGAAACTGCATATCCTCGCTCATGCAATATGTGCAGCGCAAATTGCAGCGGTCGGTCACCGAGACGCGCACGTAATCGACCTTCCGGCCGAAAGGGTCTGTCAGGCGGTCTTTTCCGGTAGATGCCGGGGACATGGGGTCACTATAGGCCATAAGCCCCGGGGGGAACAGCAGGCCGGACACGGGACAGTCCCTCGGGACCAGGGCGCCCCATGCCAGACCGCCAAATATTGGCTAGACTGGGACAGATGCGGCGGTGAAGCTGCAGCGGTTTCAGGGTCGCAACTGACAATGGCTTTTCCTGCCACCGAATCCGACGTGCTGGCGATCGCGGCAGACTGGTTGCGCGAAGGGCATGGGGTGGCCTTGGCCACCGTGGTGAAAACGACCGGCTCTGCGCCGCGCCAGGGCGGCAGCCATATCGCGGTGCGTGACGACGGCGCCTTTGCCGGCTCGGTGTCGGCGGGCTGCGTCGAAGGAGCGGTCATTGAGGCCGCCCAGGCCGCACTGGGAGACGGTAGACATCGCACCCTGTCTTTTGGCGCCAGCGACAGCGGTGTTTTTGAAACCGGTCTTCTGTGCGGCGGCGAAATCGAAATCCTGGTCGAGCCGATCCGCTGACATGCGCCGCGACATTCTTCAGCAACTGATGGAGGCGCGGCAGGTAGGCCGCGTCCTGGTCCGCGCGCTGGACGTGGAGAGCGGGGAGGAAAGACTGTTGGACCCGTCTTCCGATACTTCGGCTCTTGGCATGGCCGCGGCACAAGCAGCCCGGGCGGATGCAAGCCGTCGCGTGACCGTCGAAGACCGTACCTGGTTTCTGACCGTCTACAACACGCCATGGGAGCTGGTTTTGGTTGGCGCGGTGCATATCGCCCAGGCGCTGGCAGCGATGGCGGGTCCGGCCGGCTATCGCGTCCGCGTCATCGATCCACGCTCCCCCTATGCGACCGACCAGCGCTTTCCTGGCGTGCCTTTGCAAAAGGAATGGCCCGATGTGGCCTTGTCGCGAGACCCTCTCACGCCGCGCAGCGCATTGATCGCACTGGCGCATGATTCCAAGCTGGACGATGCCGCACTGGCAATCGCCATGCGCTCTCAGGCTTTCTATGTCGGCGCGCTTGGATCGGTACGGACCCATAAGACGCGACTGGCGCGGCTCAAGGCCCTGGGCTTCTCGCCAGAGGAGCTGGCCAGAATTCATGGCCCCGTCGGTCTGATGATCGGAGCGCGCACGCCGGCCGAGATTGCCGTCGCGATTCTTGGAGAACTGGTGAAGGTCCGCCGCGCTTCCCCGGCCAAACGCCAGATAGCGGGTATTGTGCTGGCCGCCGGAATGTCCAGCCGGATGGGACGCAACAAGCTGACATTGCCCCTCGGCGACAAACCTCTGGTGCGCCATGCGGTGGAAACCGCTCTGGCCGCCAAGCTCGACCCGGTCATTGTCGTGACCGGCCATGATGCCGCGTCCGTGCGCAATGTCCTTTCCGGCCTGCCGGTCCGTTTCGCCCACAATGATGCGTTCGCGGAAGGTATCAGCACATCTTTGCAGACGGGGATCTCGATGGTCCCGCCAGGCCATGACGGCGCCATGGTTCTTCTGGGCGACATGCCGGATATCGGTTCCGACCTGATCGGCCGGCTGGTCGCCGCTTTCGACCCGCAAGCATCGCGGTCGATTTGCGTGGCGACGGCTCGCGGGCAAAGGGGCCATCCCGTTCTCTGGGCGCGGCAGTTCTTCACCAGCATGGAAGAGCTCAGCGGCGACAGCGGCGCGCGAAGCCTCATGGCACGCCATGCCAGCCAGGTCTGCGAGGTGGATGCCGGCGATGAAACGCCACTCGCCGACATAGACACGCCCGAAGCGCTGGCGGCCTACCGGCGCTGATGCCTTCGGCTTACGCCGCAGATCACGCCTGCTCCGATTCCAATCTCTCGCTGCCGCAAAAGACCACGAAGCTGTCGCGGCGCGCTACGCCGACCAGCGTCATGCCGGCCGCTTCCGCCTTGCGCAGCGCCAGCGCACTCGGCGCCGAAATCGCGGCAAGGATGCGCACGCCCGCCATCGCAGCCTTGTCAACCATCTCATAGGAAGCGCGGCTGGTCAGAAGCACGGCGCCTTGCGCGGGATCGATACGCGCGCGCGCCAGCGCGCCAATCAGCTTGTCCAGTGCATTGTGGCGCCCCACATCCTCCCGCACCTGGGTAATCTGACCGTCCGGCGACATATGAGCGGCGGCGTGGACGGCATGGGTTTTGGCATTGAGGGGCTGATACTGTTCCAAAGCCGCGACGGCGGCATGCAAGACTTGCGGCGCGACGGCGCCGCCCTTGGCAACCTGCGGTATGGCGCGAATGGCCTGATTCAGATCCTTGACGCCGCAAAGGCCGCAGCTGGAGCGGCCGGGCAGGACGCGTTCCCGCATGGGTCCTGTCGATCCGGCCAGATTGAGCAGAACCCGCACGCCGGTGGCTTCCTGCGTGACAGCGCAGCTTTCGATATCCGATGGACGCGCGATACCCTCGGTGACGACGAAACCCCAGGCCAGGTCTTCATAGTCGGCGGGGCTCGCAATCACCACGGCGGCGGGTTTCTTGCCGACCGTGATGGCCACTGCGATTTCTTCCGGAAGATCACGCTCGATGGCGGTGAACCGGCCGTTGCGCGCGTGCCACTCCGAGCCATTGGCCGGGCTGGCGTTCCCGTGCATGGTGTTACGAACATGGGAGGGCAGGTCTGAGACGGTTGCGTCCATGCGTGCATCCACAATGGCAACAGCCCCATCCTAGCCCTGTCAGGTTCGGGAATCTCGGATAAAATCGGGGCCGCGGCGGATGGCAAAGCGAGCCGGGAAGGCACTCACGGCACAGAATGCGGATTGCGGGCGCAATATTGGCAGGAGGAGCAAGCCGCCGCATGAACGGCCGGGAGAAGGGCTTCCTGAAAGTGGGCGGGACACCAATCTTGTCCCGGATCGCCAAGACCCTGACCTCCCAATGCGGCACGATCGTGATCAGCGCCGCCGGCGATCCGTCACGCTTTGCCCCTTTTGGCGCCGGCGTCATTGTCGATCAGCACTGCCGTGGGCCGATGTCGGGTCTGGCTGACATACTGGAATGGTGCGCCGGTTCCGATCTGGGCATCACACATGTCCTTTCCGTTCCCAGCGACACGCCGTTCCTGCCCGATGATCTTGGCGCGCGGCTTGCCGATGTGTTCGAGCCGGACATGTTCGCCTGTTGTGCCGTTTCTGGCGGTCGCCTTCACCCGATCGTCGGATTGTGGCCATTGGCGTCGCGCCATGCCATGCATGAAGCCGTTGCGCGCAATGCGCTCAGTTTTCATGCCGTGCTCGAAGGCAAGACCTTCGCCAAAGTGGAATGGCAGACCGCGCCGCGCGATCCGTTCTTCAATGTCAACACGCCCGAAGATCTGGCTTTCGCCGAGTTGATCTGAGCCTGGCCCCTGCGGGCGACCATCCTCGACCCAAGGTCTTCAATGCCCGCCCCCCATCAGGTCGCTCCAGCCGCTCCATATTATTTGTATGCCGATGCAGAGCAGTATGAATGCGGAAAGACGGACAACGACCTGGGTGCCGTCCGGGCCCAGCAATTTCACCAGCCGTTGCGCAGACCGGTAACAGAAATATACCGTCAACGCGATGGCGAGGGTGCCGGCGATTGCTCCACTGGCGACAAGGGCAAGTTGCTCAAGGCCCGCCCCTTTGGGACGCTGGCTTCCCAATGTAATGGCGACCGACATGGAACCGGGCCCGACCGTCAGCGGCATGGTCAATGGGTAAAAGGGATCGGGCATGGTCGCCTGCGCCGCCTGATCCATCTTGGAGACGTCTGGCGAAGGCTCTGCATTGAGCAGCTTCCATCCAAAGCTGCTGACAACCAGTCCCCCGCCGATGCGGACAACCGGAAGGCTGATCCCGAAGAATTCCAGCACATGCGATCCGATGAACATCGATCCGATCAGCAGAAGGAAGCTGTTGATCGCCACTCGCCTGGCCAGGGACAGACGCTGGAGATCCGTGCAGAATTCGGTCAGCCCGAGAAACAGGGGCGCGTCCGCGATCGGATTGACGATGGGAAAGAGGGCTGCATAGACCAGCAGAAACGCGTTCGTAATCGCGTTGAGCGATGTCATCAGCGCATCCCGTGCCAATCCTGTCCGGCCGACGGTACCGCTTGCCGCCCGCCCGCGATAGGGGCAAGCACCAGGATGCTTTCCACCGATCGCCTAGGCATAGACGGCGGCGACGCTGATGCAGCAAGCCCAGGGGCCCAATATTCCCGCCTGCCGGTTGACGTCGCCACTGCTGAAAAGGCATTCGCCCTCGACGAAGGCATTGCTGGTCAGGGTTTGCGCACTCAAATTGAACAGGCAGCGCACCCGCATCTGTTTGCTTGCCCGGTCAAAGCCGAGCAGCGGGGATGGCAGCGCCAGGGGCTCAAAACGCCCCGTCCTGAGCGTGTTGTTCGACCGGCGAAGCTCCAGCAATTCGCGCGTGCGCATCAGAACCGAATCCGCCTCGCGGTTTTGCACGGAAACCGCGCGCCTTGCATGTTCTTCCGGCACGGGAAGCCAGGGCTTGGCAACCGAGAAGCCGGCATAGGGCGCGTTATCCACCCAGGGCATGGGGGTGCGCGCACCGTCACGCCCTTGCGTCAGCGGCCAGTTCGCGATCGCTTCCGGATCGCGCAGATCCTCGAAGGCGATGTTGGCCTGGGTCAGGCCCAACTCTTCGCCCTGATAAAGAAAGACATTCCCGCGCAGGCTCATCAGCAGCGCAAGCAACAGTTTGGCGCGGCTGTCGCTGTCGAAACCGTCATCCCAGCGGCTTACCGCGCGCGGCGCATCGTGATTGGAAAAGGCCCAGCTCGGCCAGCCCTCGCCCGTCGTGCCGGGCCAGTTGGCCAGGGCATTGAGCACAAGCGAGGGAGACAGCCGTTCCGCGTAAAGAAAATCGAAGCCGTAGGATGTGTTCAACCGGCTGCTGCCCGCGGTGATGGACCTCATTTCCGACAGGGCCTGCTCGCCACCGACCTCCGCCACGGTAAAGCGGTCGGCTCCAAAGCCGATAACGACTTTCGCCAAACTTTCGATGAAGGGGATCTGGGAAGGCTGGGACTGGTTGTAAATATGATGCTGGAAATCGAAGGGGCGCCGCAGGCCCGCACCGGACTCGCGAACCGGCGGATTGTCCGTCAGTTTGCGGTCGTGCATCGCAAAATTGATGGCGTCCAGGCGGAAACCGTCGACGCCCCGGTCGAGCCAGAAGCGCGCCGTATCGAACAGCGCGCTTTGAACCGCGGGATTGTTGACATTGAGCTGCGGCTGGGCCGGCAGGAAATTGTGCATGTAATATTGCATGCGGCGCGCGTCCCAGGTCCAGGCGGGACCGTAGAACACCGAGAGCCAGTTGTTCGGCGCAGTCCCGTCCGCCCGGGGATCAGCCCAGACATACCAGTCGGCCTTGGCGTTGGTGCGGTTCGAGCGGCTTTCCTGAAACCAGGCGTGCCTGTCCGAGGTATGGGCATAGACCTGGTCGATGATGACCTTCAGTCCCAGATCATGCGCCCGCGCCAGCAACCGGTCGAAATCATCCAGAGACCCGAACAGCGGATCGACGGCCAGATAGTCGGAAACGTCATAACCGAAATCTTTCATGGGCGAGGCGAAGAAAGGCGAAAGCCAGATCGCGTCCACACCCAGGGAGGCGACATAGTCGAGATTTTGGGTAATGCCCGCAAGATCACCCACGCCATCGCCATTGGAGTCGCAAAAACTCCGGGGGTAGATCTGATAGATGACGGCGCCTCGCCACCAAGGCGCTTCGGGAAGGGTTTCCGATCCGGTCATGTGCCTCGGCTACGACACGTCGTCGCAGCAAATCTCCGGATACCCAGAACCACGACGAAGTCCCTGTTGTACAATGTCATTTACCTTGCCAAACGACGCTGTGGTTTGCAAACTTTCCCGCATGGCAACCCCATGACAGAACCGCCCAAAACCCTTCCGCTGCGTCCGATTCCGGAAAGGCTCCTTAATACCCTGCTGCACCGCATGGCGAAGGACGAGCGCGCGGCCAAGCCCCATGACTGGCTGGCCGCAACCATCCTGGCAGTGCGTGACCAGATCATCGACCAGTGGATGGCATCCACCCGCGCCATGCATGCGGCCGGCGCCAAGCGTGTCTATTACCTGAGCCTTGAATTCCTCATCGGGCGCCTGTTGCGTGATGCGCTCTCCAATCTGGGCCTGACGGCGGAGGTGGAAGCGGCGCTGGCGGCCTATGGTGTCGAACTTTCCCGCATCGAGGAACTGGAACCCGACGCGGCCCTGGGCAATGGCGGCCTGGGACGCCTGGCGGCGTGCTTCATGGAGAGCCTGGCCTCGCTCGATCTTCCGGCGAACGGCTACGGCCTGCGCTACATCAATGGCATGTTCCGCCAGCGCATCAAGGACGGCTGGCAGCTGGAATATCCCGAGACCTGGCTTGCGCATGGCAATCCGTGGGAGTTCGAACGCCGCGAGACCTCCTATTTCGTGGGCTTCGGCGGCGAAGTGACGGCAAATGAATCCGGCCATGTGCGCTGGCATCCCGCCGAAGTGGTGCGCGCCGAAGCGGTCGACACGCCAGTCGTCGGCTGGCGCGGCCGCCACGTCAACACGCTCAGGCTTTGGAACGCGCTTGCGCTCGATCCCATACGTCTCGACGCATTCAATGCGGGCGACCATGTCGGCGCGCTGGAAGGCGAGGCCCGCGCCGAGCGGCTGGTGCGCGTGCTTTATCCCGCCGATTCCACGCCGGCCGGGCAGGAGCTGCGCCTGCGCCAGGAATATTTCTTCGCCAGCGCTTCCATTCAGGACATCCTTCGCCGGCACATCCAGTATTTCAAGGACATCCGGACCTTGCCGCAGAAGGCGGCGATCCATCTCAACGACACCCATCCGGCCGTGGCCGTCGCCGAGTTGATGCGGCTTCTGATGGATGAGCACAACTTCAGCTTTGCCGAAGCCTGGGCGATGACGCGCGAGACCTTCGCCTACACCAACCACACCCTGCTGCCCGAAGCGCTGGAAAGCTGGCCGCTGCCGCTGTTCGAGCGTCTTCTGCCGCGTCACATGCAGATCGTCTATGCCATCAATGGCGACCTCTTGCGCACGGCGCGACGGCGCGAGGACATGGACGACCGGGCGGTCGCCTCGGTGTCGCTGATCGACGAAAATGGCGAACGGCGGGTACGCATGGCCAATCTTGCCTTCGCCGGCTCGCACAGCGTCAACGGCGTTGCGGCGCTTCACACCGAACTGATGAAACAGACGGTATTTGCCGACCTGCACCGGCTTTATCCCGAACGCATCAACAACAAGACCAACGGCATCACCCCGCGGCGCTGGCTGCAGCAGTGCAATCCCGGCCTGACCCGGCTGATCCGCGATGCGATCGGCGATGCCTTCCTGGACGATGCGGAAAAACTGACGGCGCTTTGCGCGCTCGCATCCGATGCAGGCTTTCAGGAGCGCTTTGCCGCCGTCAAGCGGGAGAACAAGGCCGCGCTGGCGCGCCATCTCAAGGATCAATCCGGACTGGTCGTCGATCCGGACGCGCTGTTTGACGTCCAGGTCAAGCGCATCCACGAATACAAGCGCCAGCTTCTCAACATCATCGAAACCGTGGCGCTCTATGACCAGATCCGCAGCCATCCGGAGCGCAACTGGACGCCACGGGTCAAGATTTTCGCCGGCAAGGCCGCGCCCAGCTATCATAATGCGAAAATGATCATCAAGCTGGCGAATGACGTGGCGCGACGGGTCAATTCCGATCCGGCCGTCGATGGGCTGCTGAAGGTGGTCTTCATTCCCAACTACAATGTCTCCCTCGCCGAAAAGATCGTTCCGGCCGCAGACCTCTCCGAACAGATTTCCACCGCGGGGATGGAAGCCTCAGGCACCGGCAACATGAAGTTCGCGCTCAATGGCGCTCTGACCATCGGTACGCTGGACGGGGCCAATATCGAGATCAAGGAGCGTGTCGGCGACGACAATATCGTCATCTTCGGCCTGACCGCCGAGGACGTGGCGCGCAACCGCGCCGGGGGCCACAATCCACGGCAGATCATCGAGGCCTCGCACGAACTGTCCCAGGCCCTGGCGGCAATTGCCTCGGGCGTCTTCTCCCATGACGATCCCAGGCGCTATGCCGAGCTGATAGGCGGCCTTTACGATCACGACTGGTTCATGGTCGCCGCGGATTTCGACAGCTACAGTGCGGCCCAGCGCAGTATCGATCAGCGCTGGACCGACCGAAAAGCCTGGAACCACGCGGCGATTCAGAATGTCGCCAATGTCGGCTGGTTTTCATCAGACCGCACCATCCGCGAATATGCCAAAGACATCTGGGGCCTTTTGTGAGGCCGTCGCCCGGCGCGCTTGAAGCCCTGCTTCAAGGCCGGCACGGCGATCCCTTCTCCGTCTTTGGTGTCCATGCCGGGCCGGGCGGCACATTCGCCCGCATCTGGATACCAGGCGCCGAAAAGGCGGAGGCCTTTGATCTCAAGGGCCGTCGCCTGGGAAATCTTGCGCGCACGGATGACCGCGGACTGTTCGAAGGCAGGCTCATGGGTCCGCCGCAGCCGGTCAAATACAAGGCGCAGGGCTATGGCGCGCAATGGTGGGTGACGGATCCCTACAGCTTCGGCCCGGTGCTTGGTCCGCTGGATGATTACCTGATCGCCGAGGGCACGCATCTGCGCCTCTATGATAGGCTCGGCGCGCATCAGATCACCCATCAGGGCGTGCGGGGAATCCATTTCGCGGTCTGGGCGCCCAACGCCCGGCGCGTCTCGGTCGTCGGCGATTTCAACGATTGGGATGGACGCCGCCATGTGATGCGCAACCGGCGCGATATCGGCGTGTGGGAGATTTTCATTCCAGACATAGGTGCAGGCCGCGCCTACAAGTTCGAGATCATCGGTCCCGATGGCCGGGTCCGCCCGCTCAAGGCCGATCCCTTCGCTTTCGCCGCAGAACTGCGGCCCGCGACCGCTTCGCTCACCACTGCGCCATCGATGCACGTCTGGGGCGACGAAGACCATCGCGCCTTCTGGGCCCGCGCCGATCCCAGGCGCGTGCCCATCAGCACCTATGAAGTCCATGCCGGCTCCTGGGACCGCGATGATGAGGGGCGCTTTCTGTCCTGGGATGCGCTGGCGGCCCGACTCATCCCCTATGTCGTGGACATGGGCTTCACGCATATCGAATTTCTGCCCATCAGCGAACATCCTTTTGATCCGAGCTGGGGCTACCAGACCACGGGCCTTTTCGCGCCCTCCGCGCGTTTCGGTGATCCGGACGGTTTTGCGCGTTTCGTCGATGGCGCCCATCGTGCCGGTCTGGGCGTGCTGATCGATTGGGTGCCGGCGCATTTCCCGACCGATCCGCACGGCCTGATCCATTTTGACGGCACCGCACTTTACGAGCACGACGACCCGCGGCAGGGATACCATCCGGACTGGAACACCGCGATCTACAATTTCGGCCGCCGCGAGGTGTCGGCCTATCTGGTCAACAATGCCCTGTTCTGGGCCGAGCGCTATCATGTCGACGGGCTTCGGGTGGATGCGGTGGCCTCGATGCTCTATCGTGACTATTCGCGCAAACAGGGCGAGTGGATCCCCAACAAGGAAGGCGGCCGCGAGAACTGGGAAGCGGTTGAATTCCTGCGCGCCATGAACCGCGCGGTCTATGCGTCCGCGCCCGGCATCATCACGGTGGCGGAGGAATCCACCTCATGGCCAGCCGTGTCGCAGCCGGTCCATGACGGCGGTCTGGGTTTCGGCTTCAAATGGAACATGGGCTTCATGCACGATACGCTGCGCTATATGGCGCGCGATCCGGTGCATCGTCCGCACCATCACGACGACATCACCTTCGGCCTGCTCTACGCTTTCAGCGAGAATTTCGTGCTGCCGCTCAGCCATGACGAGGTGGTGCATGGCAAGGGCTCGCTGCTGACCAGGATGTCCGGCGATGACTGGCAGAAATTCGCGAACCTGCGGGCCTATTATACGTTGATGTGGGGATATCCCGGCAAAAAGCTCCTGTTCATGGGTCAGGAATTCGCGCAACGACAGGAATGGAGCGAGAGCGCGTCCCTGGACTGGCATTTGCGCGATGCCCCCGCGCATGAAGGGGTGCGCCGGCTGATCCGGGACCTGAACAGGGTCTATCGCGAAAAGCCCGCCCTGTACGCCCGCGATTGCGAGGCGGAGGGCTTTTCCTGGGCGATCGCGGATGACCGGCAGAATTCCGTATTTGCCTGGGTCCGCCACGCCCCCGATGCGTCCCCGGTGGCGGTCATCGCGAACCTGACCCCGGTCACGCGAACGGGCTATCGCGTCCCCCTGCCGGCAGACGGAACCTGGCAAGAGATGGTTAACAGCGATGCCCTACACTATGGGGGGAGCGGCGTGGGCAATATGGGCGCGGTTTCCTGCGTTTCCGGAGCGGCTGTGCTGACCCTGCCGCCGCTGGCAACAATCATGTTGGAGCATATCGGTTAATATGTTGGGCTGGCGACAGAGAGTGTGAAATGGCGGACCGGCGTGGACCCCTGGCGCGTGATGCGATGGCCTATGTGCTGGCCGGCGGACGTGGCTCGCGCCTGGCGGAGCTGACCGAGCGGCGGGCGAAGCCCGCCGTCTATTTCGGCGGCAAGGCGCGCATCATCGATTTCGCTTTGTCCAATGCGATCAACTCCGGCATACGCCGTATCGGCGTCGCCACCCAGTACAAGGCCCACTCGCTCATCCGCCATCTGCAGCAGGGCTGGAACTTCCTCAGGCCAGGACGCAATGAAAGCTTCGACATTCTTCCAGCCTCCCAGCGCGTCACCGAAAACCAGTGGTATGAAGGCACCGCTGACGCCGTCTTCCAGAACATAGACATCATCGAAAGCCACGGCCCCGAATACATGGTCATCCTGGCCGGGGATCACATCTACAAGATGGATTACGAGCTGATGCTGCAGCAGCATGTGGACCAGGACGCCGACGTCACCGTCGCTTGCCTGGAAGTGCCGCGCGCCTCCGCCTCCGGTTTCGGCGTCATGATGGTGGATGCCGACGATCGCATCATCGACTTTCTGGAAAAGCCCGCCGATCCGCCCGGACTGCCGAACAAGCCCGACAGCACCCTCGCCTCGATGGGTGTCTATGCATTCCGCACCAAATTCCTGATCGATCAGTTGCGCCGCGACGCCTCCACCGCGGACTCAAGCCGCGACTTCGGCAAGGACGTCATTCCCTGGCTGGTCAGGAACGCCCACGCGGTGGCGCACCGTTTCGATGATTCCTGCGTGCGCTCCAGCAGCGAGAAAGCCGCCTACTGGCGGGATGTGGGAACGGTGGACGCCTATTGGGAAGCCAATATCGATTTGACCGACGTTGTGCCACAGCTGGACCTGTATGACCGGACCTGGCCGCTCTGGACCTATGCCGAAATTTCCCCACCGGCCAAGTTTGTTCATGATGTGGATGGCCGCCGCGGCCTTGCCGTGTCGTCCCTGGTGTCGGGTGACTGCATCGTGTCGGGCTCAATCGTGAAGCGCAGCCTGCTTTTTACCGGCGTGCGCGCCCACAGTTATTCCGCGCTGGAGGAAGCGGTTGTCCTGCCCTATTGCCATATCGGCCGCGGTGCGCGCCTGCGAAAAGTGGTGATCGATCGCGGCGTCAATATCCCGACGGACCTGGTGGTCGGCGAGGATGCCGCCCTCGATGCCAGCCGGTTTCGCCGCACATCCAACGGTGTCTGCCTGATCACCCAGACCATGATCGACAGGCTGACGTGATGCAGGTCCTGTCTGTTGCGTCGGAGGCCTTTCCGCTGGTCAAGACCGGCGGCCTGGGCGATGTCGTCGGCTCGCTGCCGGGCGCGCTCTCTGAACACGGCATTACGATCACGACGCTACTCCCCGGCTATCCCGCGGTGCGCGCCGCGGTCGGGGTGGCGCCCTTTGTCCACCGCTATGCCGACTTGATGGGGGCGCAGGCGCAGATCCTGTCCGGCTGGCTCAATGGCCACCCGCTTCTGGTGCTGGATGCCCCCGCTCTGTACGACCGCCAGGGCGGAATCTATGGCGATTCCACCGGTACCGACTGGCACGACAACTGGCGCCGCTTCGCAGCCCTGGGCCGGGCGGCGGCCGATCTTGTCTCCGGCACGATCCCCAACTGGCATTTCGATCTTCTGCACGCCCATGACTGGCAGGCAGGCATGGCGCCCGCCTATCTGCGTTACGCGCCCGGACCAGGCCCATCCGCGCCCAGCATCATGACGATCCACAACATGGCCTTTCAAGGCCGCTTCGACCGCGCGATCTTCGATTTTCTTGGGCTTCCGCCGCAGGCCAATGGCATCAACGGCGTGGAATATTATGGCGGGATCGGTTTTCTGAAGGCGGGCCTGGCCAATGCCGATGCCATCACCACCGTCAGCCCAACCTATGCCAAGGAGATACGCGATTCCGGTTTTGGCGTGGGACTGGAGGGGCTGATCCAGGCGCGGGCTTCCGTCGTGTCGGGCATTCTCAACGGGATCGACACATCCGTATGGGACCCGCAATCCGATACCGCGCTTGCCGCCCGCTATTCGGCGCAAGATCTCGAGAAGCGGCAGGCCAACAAGAGGACAATCGAGGCCGGGTTCGGCCTGGCGCCGGGTGAAGGCCCCCTCTTCACGCTGATCAGCCGGCTCACCTGGCAGAAGGGCATGGACGTGCTGGCGGGGGAGCTCGATACCCTGGTGGCGCTTGGTGGACGGCTGGCGGTGCTGGGGACGGGCGAGCCCGGCCTGGAATCCCAGTTCCGTGCGGCGGCGGCAAGACATCCCGGCCGCATCGGCGTGGCTATCGGTTACGATGAAAAACTGTCTCATCTTCTGCAGGGAGGAGCGGACGCCATTCTCATTCCGTCGCGCTTCGAGCCTTGCGGCCTCACCCAGCTCTATGGACTGGCCTATGGCTGCGTGCCTGTCGCCGCCCGCACTGGCGGTCTTGCTGACACGATCATCGACGCCAACGAAGCTGCTCTCATCAATGGGGTTGCTACCGGCATCCTGTTCGATGAGGTCAATGGCGACTGTCTCGACGACGCCATCCGCCGCGCGGTGACGCTGTTCGGCCAGCAGGATGTCTGGCGGCAGATACAGAGCCAGGGCATGCGCGCCGATTTTTCCTGGAAACGGGTCGGTGCCCGGTATGCGCAATTGTACCAGAAAATTGCCGACAGCACCGCGGCATGAGCGGTCCGCTGGGAGCCAGCCTTGCTCCAAATGGTGTCAGCTTTGCCGTCCAGGCGCGCGACGCCACGAAGATCGAGCTTTGCCTGTTTGAAGGCGAACGGGAAACCCGCATCGCGTTGGAGCGCCAGGATGATATCCATGCCGTGACCGTTCCTGGCATCACGGCGGGGCAGCGCTATGGCTTTCGCGCCCATGGCAACTGGTCCCCGGCGCAGGGCCTCTTTTTTGATCCCGCCAAACTGCTGGTGGATCCGTACGCCAGGCTGCTGGACGATCGCTTTCGCTACCATCCCGACCTCGGAGAATATGGCAAGGACACCGCGGGCATCGTCCCCAAATCCGTGGTCACACCCGTGTCGCAGCCCGTGCCGCAACCGCCGCCGCTTTTCACGCCAGGCGGCACGATATACGAACTCAATGTCCGCGGATTTTCCCTTCAACATCCCGAAGTGCCGCCCGCCCAACGCGGAACAATTGCCGCCCTGGCGCACCCGGCAATCATCGCGCACTTCCAGAAGCTGCGCGTCAATGCAATTGAGCTCATGCCCATTGTAGCCTGGATAGACGAGCGGCACCTGCCCCCGCTCGGACTTCACAATGCCTGGGGCTACAACCCGGTCGTGCCGATGGCGCTTGATCCCGGGCTCGCGCCCGGCGGGCTGGACGAATTGCGCACCACCGTCGCCGCGCTACGCAATGCCGGCATCGGGGTCATTCTCGATCTGGTTTTCAATCACACCGGCGAAAGCGATATTGCCGGTCCGGTCCTGAGCCTGCGCGGGCTGGACAATCGCTGCTATGCCCACGCTCCCGACGGCAGCCTCATCAACGACACGGGAACGGGAAATACGCTGAACGCGGCCGACCCGGCCGTCCAGGCGCTGATCCTGGAGACACTGCGCCACTTTGCCGGCTGCGGCGTGGATGGCTTTCGCTTCGATCTCGCGACCGTACTGGCGCGACATCCGGCGTTCGATCCCCACGCGCCCATTTTCGACGCCATTGCGCGAGACCCGATCCTGCATGATCGCGTCCTGATCGCGGAGCCATGGGATATCGGGGCGAATGGCTATCGGCTGGGGCAATTCCCGCCAAGCTGGCTGGAATGGAATGACCGCTACCGTGACGATATCCGCCGCTTCTGGCGCGGCGACGACCATAGCGCGGGCGCGCTGGCGACACGCATGATGGGGTCATCCGACATATTTTCCGGGACCAGGACCCGCAGCGTGAATTTCATCGCCGCACATGACGGTTTCTCGCTGGCCGACCTCGTCAGCTATGCCGACAGGCACAATGAGGCCAATGGTGAAAACGGCAAGGACGGCCACAGCCAAAACTTCTCCTGGAACAACGGGATCGAAGGGCCATCAGACGACCCTGTCGTCACAGGCCACCGCAAGGCTGACGTCCGGGCGCTGTTGTCCACGCTGTTCCTCTCACGCGGCACCCTGATGCTGTGCGCGGGGGACGAATTCGGCCGCACGCAAAAAGGCAACAACAATGCCTATGCGCAGGACAATGAGACGACATGGCTCGACTGGCAGGGCCGCGACAGCGCCCTGGAGGATTTTGTCGCCGAACTGGCATCGAGGCGCGCCGCCTTCCTCGCGTCGGAGGCCGCGGATTTTGTCGAGACCGCGAACTGGTACGACCTTTCGGGAAACGAGATGACGCCCGAAAAGTGGGACGCAGCTTCGCTCCACGGATATGAAGTGCACATTCCTTGCGGAGCGAGCACATTCCTGATGATCCGCGCGGACCAGAAGGAACGATTACTGACATTCCGCATCACGTGATTGTCGAAGCGCCTATTTTCCCCAACGCAGCACCAGCGGATCGAGGGACCTGGCGGTCTCGATCAGACCGGCCCGGATGGCGGGATGCACCGGCACCAGCGGATGACGCACCGCGCCCGAGCGGATCACCTTGCCTTCCTCCATCAGAATCTTGGCCGCCTGCAATCCGCACTGGCGGTTCTCGTAATTGATCAGTGGCAGCCAGCGCGCATAGGCCTGCGCCGCCTCCTCGCGGCGACCGGCCAGATAGGGATCGATGATGGTGCGAATGCCATCGGGATAGCCCGCGCCGGTCATGGCGCCGGTCGCGCCGGCTTCCAGATCCGGATAAAGCGTGATGCCTTCCTCGCCATCCCAGGGGCCTTCGATGAGATCGCCGCCAAGGCGGATGATCTCGCGCAGCTTGGCCGCGGCCTGCGGCACCTCGATCTTGAAATAGCGGATATTGGGAATTTCCTGCGCCATGCGCACCAGGAACGCGGGCGAGAGCGGCGTTCCCGCCACCGGCGCATCCTGGATCATCACCGGAATGCTCAGCCCATCGGATATGGTGCGGAAGAATTCGAATATCTGCGCCTCCGCCACACGGAAGGTCGCGCCATGATAAGGCGGCATGACCATGACCATGGCCGCGCCGGCGGCTTGGGCGCGCCGGTTGCGCTCCGCACAGATGCTCGATGCCATGTGCGTGGTGGTGACGATGACGGGCACCCGGCCGGCGACGTGGGTGAGCACCGCGTCCATCACGGTTTCGCGTTCCGCATCGCTCAGGAGGAACTGCTCCGACCAGTTGGCGAGGATGCAGATGCCATGGGCGCCGGAATCGATGATGAAGTCGGTGCAGCGGCGCTGGCCTTCCAGGTCCAGATTGCCGGAGGCATCGAACACGGTGGGCGCCACCGGAAAGACACCGCGATAAGGCCTGGCTGACATGACGATCTCTCTCCTATCGTGCCGGCTGACGCGCCGGCCATGATTGCCGGCGTCCATCGCCAGGATTTTCCTTTTTCCGCATGCAACGGATCGACGGCTGCGTCAACGTGCACAGGATTTCGGGCGTCACAGGGGCCTGTCGTCGGTCAATGCGGCCCCACCTGCTCCATGCCGCTGCCCTGAATTGCGGCTCCGGCCTTTGCGGAAGCCAGAAAGCTGATCAGTTGCCTTGCCGCATCGCTCTTGTCGGAGCCGGTAACCACGGCCGCCGAGAATACGGAAATGTACTGGATCGATTGGGGAATGGTGCCGACGAAATCGGTGCCGGGCACATGGAGGAGTTCGCTGACCGGCTGGATGGCGATCTCCGCCTCTCCCTTGGCGACAGCAGCGACGCCCACATTCGTGCTTTTGGCGGCGATATCCTTGTCGATGCCAAGCTGCGGGAAAAGTTTGGTCGCCATATAGATGCCAGTCGTGCTGCTGGGATAGGTGATGGAGCGGGCATTGCGCAGCGCGTTCTTGAAAGCCTCAACGGTGCTGATGTCGGGCTTCGGCGCACCCGCTTTTACCGCCATGCCGATCGGTGTTTTGGCAAGATCGACGGCTGAACTTGCGGTCACCCGGTTGCCGGCAATCAGATCGTTCAGCCCCTCCTTGGACAGGATCACCACATCCGCGGGAACGCCGCGCGCCAGTTGCGTGCCGATCGTGGCGGGATCGCTGCCCTGCGATTTTCCCAACGTCACAGTCACGGTGATGCCGGTCTCCTTCTGAAATTCCGGCAACGCCGCATTCAGCGGCGCAGCAAAGCCGCCTGAGGTCATGACCTTCAACTGGGCAGATGCCCTTTCAGGAAGCATCGCAAGCGCGAAGGCGGCAGCGACGACCATCCAAAACCGGCTCGGGGGATGGGCCGTCATAAAACCTCCCTTAAAACCATCCTTAAAACCATCCTTGGGGCGGACATAGACATCCTTTTTCCCTGTCGTAATATGCCTTTGCCTGCTGGGAATAGCAGGCCTCAAAAATATAAAAACGCCGGGGTCCCGATGCCATCAGATTTGCTCGCCCACGAAGAAGCAAAACGCCTCCAAGACATTGGATTCATGACTTGCATGACGCTGGTGCTCTTGGGCAACTATGCGCAGACCGGACATTTTGGCGGTCCGCTGGCTTACACGCCGTTCAATGTTGCACTGCACCTAGTCGGGCCTGAGCGTGGCGGCATGCGCTACGACTATCGTCGTCCCAAGCACCCTTTCGGCGACAAATTCATGATGGCGGCCGGTCACAGCGTACCGACCTGCTATGCCCTATGGATGATCCTGGGCGAGGCGCTGGCGCGCAAGCACAAAGCCACCGGCGACAAGCGCTATCACATGCCGCCCGAGGTGGCGATGCTGGGCATCGATGCGCTGGGCTTTCGCCGTGGCGCCGGCGCGATGAAAACGCTGCTGCAGGAAAACGGACTGGCGGATGATCCCCTCTTCGCCCAGGCGAAGCTCAGGGGCATCCGCGCGCTGTCGGGGCATGCGGAAAGCATCGACGTGACCAATGACGTCAATGGCGGCCCGTCCGGCGTCGGCGTGGCGACCGCGGCCGGCAAGGCGGCCTTCTGGGACATGGCGGGATCGCCGGACGGCCCGAAAGTTGTGGCGCTGGAAGGCGAATTCGCCATGACCGAGGGCCATGCCCAGGAACTCAAGACCCAGGCGCTTGCCCTGAAGGTCGGCAAGCGGCTCAGGGTCATCCTGTCCGACAACAATGCCGGTATCGACGACAAACTGCTGGGCGGGGTGATCGGCGGCGAATTTTCCGGCTATCGGATCGCCGAGCAATGGACGTCCTATGGCTGGAACGTGCTGGGCATGGATGACGGCGGCGATTACGCGAAGATCGTCTCGTCACTCAATGCGATGGAACAGCATGACCCGGCCGACCGCAGGCCGATGATCCTGATCGCCAGGACGACCAAGGGCTATTGGCCGGCGGCGGTTGAGGGGGCGCTGCCCGGCGGCACAAAACAGATCGTGAGCTATCAAAGCCATCCCTACAGCCAGAAGATGAACGCGCCTTATTTCGTGGCGCTGGCGGAAAGCTTCGAGAAGCATTTCGGCGTCACCTTCGCCGGCATCCGCGATGGCGCGGTGACCAATGAGCGCGATCGGCTTATCCAGTTCAAGACCAACATCGATGTGGTGATGTCGGTCCTGGAAAAGAACGGGCTGGGCGATTGGGCCGCGGACCGCCTGGTCGCCATCGGCGATGGCGTCAAAGACGATCACAAGACCGGCTTCGCGCCGGACAGCGATCCCTTCCTCGACGAGCGTCTGAAGGTGGCCAATCTTCCCGCCGAGCCGGTCGAAGTGACGGTTTCCAACCGCATTTCCAAAGCGGAAAAGAAAGTCTCCATCGCCCTGTTCCAGCCAACGGGAAAAGCGGCCGGCGCCCGGCGCGCCATCTCTGAAGTCATCAAGTGGATGAACTATGTAACCGACAACCGGTTCGTCACGCTCGCTGCCGACCTTTCCGAGTCGATCAATGTCGAACATGGCAGTCTCTGGGGACATTATGATCCGGTGACCAATCCGCTCGGCACCCGCGTCAAGGCGGCGATCCAGGAAGCCGGAAATGTCTGCAGCGCGATCGGGCTGGTAAGCCAGAGCGCCAGCGTCGATCCCAAACGCTTCTCTGGGGTCTGGGCGCTCAGCGGCACCTATGGCGCCTTCACGCCCCTGATGTATACGCCAGCGCGGGTCTGGAGCCAGCAGAACCAGGATTCCCGCTTCCGCATGGGCGTGCTGCACATCCTGGTCGGGCATTCGGGTCCGGAAACGGCGGCTGACGGCCGTACGCATTTCGGGATTTTCGCGCCGCAGGTCTGGCGCCTGTTTCCGCGCGGCCAGACCATAAACCTCAATCTTTGGGATTATAACGACGTCGCGCCGGCCTATTTCGCCGCTGCCGAAATCGCGGCACGCGATCCCAAGGTGGGCATCATCATCATCGAGGTAGCGCGCCCGGATTCGGCCGTCGCCGACCGCAGCAGCTTCGCCGACAGCGATGTACGGGCGGCGGCGAAAGGCCTCTATGTCATCCGCGATTTCGCTCCAGGCAAGCCCCGCCACGGCTATGTCATCGCCCAGGGCGCGAGCTCGACCGTGAACCTGGTCAAGATCCTGCCGCGCCTGGAACAGGCCGGCATCAATGTGAAGGTGATCTCAGCGGTCAGCGAGGAGTTGTTCGACCGGCAGCCTGAAAGCTACCGCAAATCAGTCCTTCCCGAACTCGCCTTGCTGGATGCGATGGTGGTCAGTTCCGGAACAAGGCGGGTGTGGCCGGTGAAAAATCTGGGACCGCTGACCGACGCCTATTCCCTGACATCGGACTGGGACGACCAGTGGCTGACCGGCGGGCTGGAGAAGGAAGTGATCGAAGAAGCGCATCTCGATCCGCAATCCATCTTCAAGGGGATCGAGCGGTTCGCGAACGAACGCGACAAGCGCATCGCCAGACAGTCTTCCGAACTGTCCGCCTGACCCAGGCCACTTGGTCAGGGCCGCTTGGGCGGGGACCATTCCGTGACCCGCGCCACGCTGGTGTCGCCCGTATAGAGATTGTCGTGGCTGTCCCAGGCCATGTAGGTGGTTTCGATCGCCTGCCCCGGCCCGCGGCCCGCGCCATTGCCCACCGCGCCCAATACCGTGCCGTCGCGATCAAGCTTCAGGAACTGGCCGTCCTGGCCGCTCGAAACCCAGAGATCGCCATGGCGGTCGAAGCCGATGGCACACATCAGATTACGCATCTGGATGGTGCGCCGGAAAACGCCGTCCCTGGTATAGACCACCAGACGGTACTGCTCGCGGTCTCCGATCCAGACGTCGCCGTTCCTGGGATCAACGGCCACGCCATGCGCCATGCTGAATTTGCCCTGGCCAACGCTGTTGCCGAACCATTGGTTGACGAACTTGCCGTTGCGGTCCAGATGAATGATGCGCGCGGCGCCGATGGTGTTGGCTGGGTCACCGGAATCGGCATCGTTCGGGCTTTCATTGGCATGACCTTCCGCGATGTACAGATCGCCCGCATGCGAAAAGGCGATCATCATGGGTTGCCACAGCAACCTCTGCCCCTTCGCATCATCCCAGTCGCCCCGGCGCCTTTTGACGCCGATGACCTTGATGCGCTTGCCGTCCGGACTCAATTCCGTGACCGTGCCGCCGTCCGCGTCGGCCACCCATACATTGTCGAACGGGTCCACCGCCATGCCATGCGCCTTGTCCTGATGACCCAGCACGCTTTCCGGCACCGTCAGGATCAACTTGTGGTCGGGGCCGTATTTGAACAGTTGCGGGCGCCCGGCAATGTTGCGCTGGAAGACCCAGAGATTGTCCCTGGAGTCGATACCCACCGCGGGAACACCGCTGTGATAGGCCCCGTTATCGTCGGGGGAAATCTGGAGGGGATAGGAAAAAGTATAATCCAAGGTCTGGCGCCACTGGACCCGCGCCAGGGCGCCGCGATCGGCGGAGCCGCCATGCGCCGGATCGCAGACCGGCGAATGTGTACAGGATGGTACACCGGCATCGTTCAGAGACGCGAAATTCGCGCGGCTGTGGGCGCGGCGCACTGCATCGGCCGGACGCGGCGCCGGCCTTTCGAGGAACCAGCCGGGAGAACGGCCCATGGGTGGACCGCTATCCTCTTGCGCGAAGAGCGTTACGGTACCGCCAGCCAAAAACAGGCCGGCCAGCGCAATACGCATTGGAATCATGCCATTCCCCCGGTTTTTGCGACCCACCCCTGCGTCGGGGCGGTGAATATTGTCCGGCCAGTTTCCCGATTTTAAGATAGAATGCACGCTGAACGGGACACACTGGCCCAATGCCACAGACGATCTTGGGGACCCTGTTTGCGTTGAGCGCCCTGCTGCTGGTTGCGAATGGCGCCCAGGCAGCCCACGCAAAACAACATGCGCATGTGCAGCATAGGAAATCGGCCGCGGCCGAAAAGCCGAAGCATGCGGCGCAATCCCTGGCCATCGTGACCAAGGCGCCAACCGACGCGCCCGACTTCGATTACCAAGACCGCATCGATCAGGCCCAGGCCCTGGCGGAAAAAGAGCCGGTGCTGAAGGATGACATGCAGATCGGCGCGGATGGCCGGCTTTCCCATTTCACCTGGGTGCTGGTGGTGGGTCAGAAAACCGGCCCGCTCACCGTGGTACGCATGGACGAAACCGGCAGGAACGATCAGGGCTTCACCATCACCTGGCCGGTCGACAATTTCATCAACACCCGTTTTCACGTCGCCCAGCCCCAGGACTATATCGTCCTCGCCCAGCGCCGGCCCGTTCACGCTGATGGCGGCTATGCGGAAGCGGTTTACACCGCCTATTCGCCCGAGCTGGACACCAAGAAGATGCGCGACGCGGGCATGGACTATCTCCATCACCTGCAGCGGCTGGCTTACGACCATATCAAGGATCACGACGTCCGCTCCCGCGTGGCGCCGGGCGAGACGGTGGCGGAAAAGATCCCCACCAGCACGGTGCTCAGGCTGATGATCACGGAGCATATCGATCCCCTGCACATGAAATATGTCGGGATCGAGCAGTGCGTTCACGAGGTCCTGGTCACGATCGCGGCCAATCGCGGCCATGCCTATGAATATGCGCGATCAAGCGCCGGCGCGCTGGGCCTGCCGCAATTCGTGGAAGACAGCTACCAGATGGTGCGCGCCAATTATCCCAAAGCGCTGCTGGAGCCGAATTTCGAACGTGGCATGAGCAACCTGCCCAATGCCGTGATGGCGTCGGTGCTGTTGCTGGACCTTGAGCTGACAAACCTGCCCGGGCGCTACTTCAAGCAGATCACGGATTCGCAGCAGCAGTTCGCAGCCTTCCTTGCCGCCGGATACAACCGCAATCCGGTTCACGTCATTCAAACCTATCACCGCACCCACACCTTCACCGGCGGGAACGCGCCGTTCGAGAACAAGATGTATGTGCGCATACAAAGCTGGGTGGGCAGCTTCCTCAAAAAACAGTACGACATTCCCTGACGGCATCACGCGCGGCACCGGTCAGGACGCCCCTATTTATAAGTCTCCAGATAGGCCGCCACGTCCTCCGCATCGCTGATCCTGTCATAGCCCGAGAAGGGCATGTGATTGCCTTTCACTTTGGCCTGCGGATCGTGCAGATAGTCACGCAAATTGGCCGCGTCCCAGACGAAATCCGCGCGCTTCATCGCACTGGAATAGCGGAAATCCTCCAGCGCGCCGGTCTTTCGCCCGAACACGCCTTTCAGGCTTGGCGCGGCGGCATCCGGTGTTTCGGTGTGACAGGCGACACAGGCAGCGAACAAGGCCTTGCCGTGGTCAGCATCGGCAGCGGACGCCGGCGAGACCGTGACGATGATGACGGTCAAAGCCGCAAAAATGCGATCACGCATGCACCAGCGGTCCCGGATTCTTCAGATAACTCATCCTGATCTTGTCGGCGGACCACAACGCCAGCGCCCCCAGCGTGCCGGTCGGGTTGTAACCGTTCTGCTGGGGGAATGTGCTGGCCCCCATCACGAACAGATTGTGCGCGTCCCAGCTCTGCAGATAGCGATTGACCACGCTGTTGCCCGGATTGCTGCCCATGATGGTGCCGCCGGCATTGTGGGTGGACTGATAGGGCACAATGGTGAAATTCCTGGGCCTGGGACGCAATTCGTAATGCGTGGGCTTCATCGCCTTGATGATGCCATCGAGCCGCGACAACAGATGGCGCGACATCGCATGGTCGTTGTCGGTGCCGTTATAGGTCAGGCGCAGAAGCGGGCGGCCCAGCGCATCGCGATAGGTCGGATCGATGTCCATGTAATTGTCGCGATGGGCATAGACCGAACCCTGGGTATTGAAGTGGACGGCGTGATAATACCATTTGACGGTCTCGCGCTTCCATTGACTGCCCCAGGCGGGCGTGCCCGACGGGATGGCGCGCCCCTCGATCGGCGGGGCGCCACCGCTGGAGCCGACGAAATAGCCGCCGCCGAAAAAGCCCAGCCCCGTATGGTCGAAGCTCGCATTGTTGAAATCGTCGATCGCGACGCCGCCGCCGGGCGAGCCCATATAGGGGTTGAGTTCCTTGTCGGAGAAGAAGGCGACCGCGGGCGCTTCGAATTGATAGCAGTAATTCCGCCCCACCTGGCCCTTGCCGGTGGCATGGTCGTAAGGCTCGCCGATCCCGGAATGCAGCAGCATATGGGTATTGGTGAAGACGAAGGCCGACAGGATGACGATATTGGCCGGCTGCTCATACTCCGTGCCGGTGTTGAGGTCGGTGTAGAGCACGCTGGTGACGCGCTTTGCCGCCTTGTCGTGAACCAGCTTCGACACAAAGACCCGGGTCCGCAGTTCGAACTTCGGCTCCTGACGCAGCGCCGGCATGATGGTGGTGACAGACGACGCCTTGGCGCTGGCTTCACACGCCGTGCGGGTGCAGAAGCCGCAGGCCTGGCACGCGCCCATCGACACGCCATAGATGTTCTTGTAGGGCGCGCTCGCCGCCGAAAAGGGAATGGGGAATGGGTGATAGCCCAGGCTGTTGGCGGCGTCGGCGAACATCAGCCCGCCTTCGGAAGATGGCATCGGATGATTGGGATAGTCACTGGCCCGAGGGCCCTCGAAGACATTCCCACCCCGTATCTTGCGGCCCTTGAGGTTGCCCGCCTTGCCGGAGACGCCACACACCTTGTCGAAGCGATCGTAATAGGGCTCGAGCTCGTCATAGCCGAGCGGCCAGTCTTGAATGGTCATGGTGTCGGCAATGGCGTTCTTGCCATAGCGCGTCTTCAGGTAAGAGTGCAGATGGAAATCATCCGGCTGGAAGCGCCAGTGCGCCGCGCCCCAATGGTTACCGGTGCCGCCGACGCCTTCACCCGGCAGGAACGCACTCCAGCGCCGGATCGGCAAGGCCATCTGCTCGGCACGATTGCGGAAGGTGATGGTGTCGATCGAATTGTCGCCCATCAGTTCCAGCCGCTGCTGGTATTTGAGTTCGTCGCGGATTGCGGGCAGCGCGAAATCCGCCGGGCGGCGATCAGGTCCCCGCTCGAGGCCCACCACATTGAGGCCGGCCAGGGTCAGTTCGCGCGCCATCACCGCGCCCGCCCAGCCCATGCCGATCACCACCGCATCGACTTCCTTGAGTTTGCTTGCCATCGCCGCCCCCGTCAGGAAAAATCGGCAATGGATTGCGGCTCGGCGACGTAACGCTTGTCGCGATATTCCTCGACCTTGCCGGCATAGGTCGCGGGCAGGCCGGGAAAGCCCAGCATGCGCCAGGACGCCTTGTCCCGGTTGCCGCCATAGATCGGGTCGGAGAAGAAGCCCTCCATGGTGAGGGCCAAAAGCCGCTGGAAGAAGGCCTTGGCGTCGAAGTCTTCGAACACGGCCTTCCCCTGCTCCATCGCTGTCAGCGCTTCAGTGCGCTGATCCGGCGTCAGATGATCGAAGGTTTTGCCATAGGTCTTGCGCGACCAGGCATTGGTGGCCTGGGCGCCGGCGGCGAAGAAATCGCGCGGCGTCAGCGGCAGTTGATAGCCTTGTTCGGGCGTGCCCTGCACGAAAGGTCCCGCGCGATACATCCGTGCGCCCGCGCCCCAGGCGCTGGCTAGCTGGCGGTCAATGAAGACGGGAATGCCACAGGCCGAGCCCGAAGGCGAAAGCGCATCGGCGGGAATCATGGTGTCGGCGGTGGCGGAAAAAAACGCAACTTCGTCCGCCGTCAGCACCAGCCAGGTGTCGGGCGGGGCTTCGGCAGCCTGGGCGGGTGCGGCCTCTGCTTGCGGCGCGCCGGCCAGCGCCGCAACACCGGCTCCCGCCGCGCCCGCGCCAGCCAGAAAGCCACGCCGTGGAATGGTGCCGTCCGCCATCGCGGTCCTCCCTATTTGTCGCCCCGTGCAAGGACTGTTTTCGGTAATCCTAGTACGAAATCGCGGCCTTGGGATTCACGAAAAGCGGTCACCCCGCCCACCATCCTGGGTATGGCCGCCAGACTGGGTGACGGCGCGCCCGCCGGGTGCGGTGGTTAGGCCATGCCCAGCGCTGGATCGCTGTGGCTTGCTTTTCCCGTTTCAATATGGCCGGCAAAGCGGCGGCTGAAGCCGCCAGATTGAAGCGCGATGTCATACCAGTGCGCACTTGCGGCAATGGCCCAGCGATCTTCCATCACCGCGCCGGGCATGAGCTTGTGATGGCGCGGGCCTTCCGCCAGATAGCGCGCCGGTTGGGTGACGATCTCTCGCGGTTCACCGCCGGTGTTGCGGATGACCAGCACCAATTCGCCAGCCGCGTCATCATACCGGCACTCCACCGCAACCGGCCCATAAGGCGCGGCGTCCTGGAATGCCCGCAGAAAGCCGTTGGGACCGTGCGCCCCAAAACTATAGCGGCTGGCGAGCGGAAGCAGGTCGCTAAGGCTCTGTCCGGCCTCGACCGTATAGAACCAGGGACCTGCGCCGGCGGGCGCATAAACCGTCAGCGCCACGCCGGCCGTGCCGCGATTGACGATGTCCAGGGCGAATGCTCCATCACGTACCTTGCCCGTCACTTCCAGGGCATAGGGCAAGGCTCTTGCGGGGCGCGCACCCTTCTCCTGTCCTGGCAGCGCTTCGCCCTGTTGTTGCGGCAGGGGCAACTGGCGTTGCGCCATCGCGGCCACGTCATAGCCGCGCGTATCGGGAAGCTGGTGATCCCGGCCTGTATCCGGCGCGGAGAAATCGAAGGCGGTGGTAAGATCGCCGCACACGGCGCGCCGCCAGGGCGTGATGTTGGGCTCCGTGACGCCGAAGCGCTTCTCCAGAAAACGGATCACCGAGGTGTGATCGAAGAGCTGGGAGTTGACGAAGCCACCCTTGCTCCAGGGCGATATCACCAGCATGGGCACGCGGGGACCAAGGCCCACCGGCTCTCCCTTATATATCTCCCCTTCGACGCTGACCGTGCTCCTGCCCATGGCGGGCGTGATCGGCGGCACGGGCGGCGGCACGTGGTCGAAGAAGCCGTCATTCTCGTCATAATTCAGGATGAAGACGGTTTTGGACCAGACCTCTGGATTGGCAGTGAGCGCCGCGATCAGCCGCGCCGTCATCGCCTGTCCGAAACCCGGACAGGCTTCGGGATGTTCGGATGCATCGGTGGGCGCCACGATCCAGCTCACCTGCGGCAGCCGGCCCGCCGCCACATCGGCGGCGAAGTCCTCGACCAGAAAGTCGCCATGCGAGTTCTTGACGCCGGTTGAAGCGAGAGGCCAGCTTCGCGCGCGGCGGTATTCCCCGGATGCTGGATCGAGCCCGCGGAAGCGCGCGAAATAAGCCAGCCCATTGTCGCCGAAATTGTCGTGCTCCTGATAGATGCGCCAGCTGATGCCCGCTTCGCTCAATCTTTCGGCATAGGTGGTCCAGCGATAGGGCTGGAACGCCTTTGAATCATTGGCCGGATCGGCGGTCTCGTTGACCTCGTCATCGGGATTGACGATGGCCTGAAGGCCATCATTGCCTACCGCCAGCCCGTTGGTGCCGCTGAACAGGAACAGCCGGTTGGGATTGGTGGGGCCGAAGATGGAGCAGTGATAGGCATCGCAGATGGTGAAGGCATCCGCCAGCGCGTGATAAAAAGGCAGATCGGCGCGCGCGAAATAGCCCATGGTCAGGGGCCCCTTGGCGGCGATCCAGTTGTCATGATGCTTCCACTTTTCGTGACTGCCCTTCCAGCTGTGGTCCAGGCTCTTGAGCCACTGCGCCGAAGTCTTCTGTGTATCCAGATGGAATGGCGGATGGATGCTTGCGTCCGGCCCCGGTTGCCGCCACACCGGCTCGCCCGAAGGCAAAGTCACCGGCCGCGGATCGGAAAAACCGCGCACACCGCGCAGGGTGCCGAAATAGTGATCGAAAGAGCGGTTCTCCTGCATCAGGATGACGACATGCTCGACATCCATGATGGTGCCGCTCTGTCGCGCCGCCGGCAGCGCCAGCGCCTTGCGGATCACGGCGGGCCAGGCCGCCAGGCCGGCCGCAGCCTGCACGAATGTCCTGCGCGATGGATCTGTCACCCTGGCCTCATATGCGGTAGTTGAGTCGCGCCTCACCCAAGGCCGTTTTCAGTGGCTCGAGCCAAGGCTCGAACCTGGTCCATTGGTCCAGGCCGTCGCGGAATATCGGCTGGCGTACCTGTTCGGAGCTGGGGGTGCGCACGCTGCGCCGGGTCTTGTGGAAGTCGATGCAGGCCTGTTCAAACTCCAGCCCGCAATAATCCAGCATCCGCCGCACGCTGCCTTCCAGATCGGCCACCACATCCTCGTGCTGCACGCGCAGTATGCGGCCGGGCAGCGCCGCGTCCCAGTGCCGCATCAGTTCGAGATAGGTGCGATAGTAGCGGGCGATGTCATCGACGCTGTAGGTGAATTCCTGGCCGTTGGCGAAAAGCTGCTTGAGATTGGAAAAGCAGCAGGACATCGGCTCGCGGCGGGCGTCGATGATCTTCGCGTTCGGCAGCATCAGATGGATGAGACCGATATGGCGGAAATTGTTGGGCATCTTGTCGATGAAGAACGGCCTGCCGCCACGATAGACCTGCGTGTCGGCGATGTATTTTTCGCCGAGCTTGCGGAAATCCTCCGCGGTCATGTCGGCCAGCACGGCGGGATAGCGCGGATTGTCGGGGTTGCTGTCGCGGCCCATGAGATCGACGACGGCGCGCTGGATGTCGGCAAGCTCCTGCGTTCCCTCGACCTGCGAATGTGACGCCAGAATCTGCTCCAGCAAGGTCGAGCCTGCACGCGGCAGTCCCACGATGAAGATGGGGTCCGGCTGAGGGGCCCCCCAGCCGGATCGGACACGGAAGAATTCCTGCGTGCAGACCGCGACCTGGCGGGTGGTGTTGGCCTCGGTGCTTTCCGGACGATAGCGGATTGTCCCCCGCTTCAGCGCATTGCCCCGCTCGTAATAAGTCCAGGCCTCGGCCACTTCGCCACGATCCTCCAGCGCCTTGCCCAGGGCAAAACAAAGGTGGATGCGATCCTCGGCCACCGTCGCCGGCGCTTCCCCCGCCGCGCGCATCCGGGCAATCTCGACATCATCGAAGCGATAGGTTTTCAGATTGGCCAGGCTCCAATAGGCATCGCCGAAATCGGGCCGGGCCGCGGCCGCTGCGCGATAGGACCCGATGGCCTCCGGCAACCGGTCGATGGTCTTGAGCGCATGCCCCAACCACAAATGCACGTCGGGATTGCCAGGTGCGCCTGCCTGCATCGCACGATAGAGCGCGATGGAGCGCTCGTGCTCGCCAAGGCCGACCGCCGCGGTCGCCGCGACCGAAAGATAATCGGCATTTGCCGGCTCCAGCGCCAGCAGCCGCTCGGCCTCGGCGCGCGCCTCCCTGTACTTGTGCCGTTGCAGCAGGGCCTGGGCATAGTCGAGCCGTGCCCCCCGGTGATCCGGCGCCAGAACCAGCACGGCTTCCAGCAGCAGCTCGGCATCATCCAGCACGCCCCGCGCCAGACCGATCTTGGCCAGAAGCCGCATGGCCTCCGGATGATTGCCGTGGCGCAAGAGAAAAGCGCGGACGATTTGTTCCGCGGGCGCCAGATCGCCATCGGAAAACAGCGACGTCGCCCTCACCACCTCCGGCGGCAGGTTGCGCAAGGTGACGACATGCGCCGCGGCTGTTTCGGCATTGGCGGCGTCGCCGCTCAAGCGATACACGCCTTCCAGCATGCGCCAGCTCATGGGCAAGGCGGGGTTGATGTTGACCGCTCGCAGCAGCGCATCGATCGCGCGGGGACCATCCTTGCGCGCGACATGGCACAGCCCGCGCTCCTCATGAACCAGGCTGTAACGCGGCTGGAGCTGCTCCAGCCGCTCCAGCACGGCCAGCGCCTCATCGATGCGCTTCAAATGACGCAGACTCGCTGCTTCGATCAGCAGCAGATCGCGGTTTTCGGGAAACCGGCCCAGGAGGAGGCGCGCGCCTTCCAGCGCCTCGACATGGCAGCCCTCGCGGTGCAGCCGTCTCAGCCGCTGGACCTCCGCCTCGGTCGAAGGCGCGGTATCGACAATCGCTTCCATGGAACCTGCTGCATCCGGGCGCCGCCCGGATGCAAGGTTAGCAGAAAGCCTAGAAATTGGCGCCAAGCCTCAGGCCGACCACCCGCGGCCGCAGCGGGACCTCGGATTTGATGAACTGGGCCGAGGAGGTGAAGGTGCTGGCAAGGTTGTTGCCAAGGTTCTGGCCATAAAGCTGCGCGTACCAGTTCTTGTAATTCACGCCCAGCGTCGCGTCGAAGGTGGTGTAAGACGGCTGCAGATAACGCAGGAAGGTTGTGGAGGGGACCAGAACGCCGGTGCCCGACGCATAGGTCGAGGGCTGGTTGTACATGCTGCCGGTATAGCTCAGGCCGCCGATCACATAGGGATTGAAGCCGTCCATCTGCCAGTCATAGCGCATATGTGCATTGGCCTGGTATTTGGGCGAGAAGGCCGGCGTGCTGCCGGGCGCGCCGAACGGGTTGGTGAAGGGCTGCGGCGTGGTCAGGCCCTTGGGCGTGATCTGGGTGATGCACTGACCGAAGGTGGGCGAAGTGGCGATGTTGCTGACAAAGCACTTTGACCCGGCTTCCGTATCGTCATTGTAGGAGCCCGAACCATAGAGCGTCAGGCCTTCCATCAGGATCGCCTGAAGCTGCAGTTCCGCGCCCTTCACATGATAGTCCGGCCCGTTGAGACCGAAGGTGGTGTTGCCCAGAAGCGGCGGATTGAAGAACAGGAACTGCACATTGTTCCACTGCATCAGATAGGCGGACACGTTCGCCTGCAGGCGGCCATCCAGGAAGGTGCCCTTCATGCCGACTTCCTGGTTCTGCAGCGAGTCAGGACCGTAGGAATTGGGCTTGTTGAACTGGTTGACGCCGTTGAGCGGCGCGACCCCGCCCGAGGAACGGTTGAAGGCGCCCGGACGGAAGCCTTGCGAGAAGGTGTAGTAGGCCATGATGTCCTGGTCGATGTGCCAGGTGATATTGCCCCTGGCCTTCACGCCGGAATAGGTCTTGCGGTCGTTGGCGGCATTGATATTGACCACGCCGCCGGTGCATTGGCCGTTGGGCACATCCAGGCAGCCGGTGGTGGTGCCGTATTGGGAGCCGACTTCGAAATCGCGATACTGGAACCAGCGCGCGCCGCCGGTCACCGTCAAGGTATTGGGGATGATGTCGTAGTCTACAGAACCGAAGAAGGCGTACTGGTTATAGCCACGTTGGGTGTCTTCGCCGAAAGCGGTGGCGTCGCTGCGGATGCTGGGGTCATTAAGGGTCGCAGCAGGAGAAGGACGCACATCCGCCAGACAGACCGGGCCGCCGGCCAGCGCCGCGGTCAGATTGGCCTGGCCGCAGGCCGGGATGGTCTTGTAGTTGAAGTTCATCACGTCATAGATGTGGAACTCTTCCCAATAAGCGCCGCCAATGGCGCGCAGGCGCCAGTCGTCCGGCGTGCTGAGCCGGAGTTCGCTGTTGATGTGCGTGCTGTGGATGCTGTCCTGCCAGTAACCGACCGGCGAATAGCAACTCGCCTGGCCGGTGCCAAAGCCGGTCGAACCGCCGACGCACTGGTAGTACATGCCGCCGGCGGAACGGGAATAGTTGGCATAATCCATCTGCTCATGGATGGTGCGGTCGGTATAACCGCCGGTATAGACGACCTTCAGATCGCCGATCGTGCCGTTCACCGTCCAGGCGGTGTTGGAATAGAAATCTTTGTTGTAGGACGGGGTAAAGGACGTGACCTGCAAGGGCTGCAGGGTCTGGAAGTCTGAGCCCGTCGGATATTCGACCGACAGGCCCTGCGCGTCCAGGTTTTCCACGCTTTCGGTGATCAGCACATTCCAGTCGTTGTCTATCTGGTAAAGGCCCGAAACGCGGGCGCCCTGGAAGGTCACCGGATTGAAGTCTTTGCGCGCGATGGCGAAGTTGTTGGCCTGAGGTGCGCGCGAGGCCGGCAGGGTGCAGAGCCCGGTCTGCGAACCGGCCGGCAGGCCGTTGGGGCAGACGCCGCCGGTGGGCTTGATGTTGAAATAGCCGTTGCCCAGGTCTTCGTTGGAGCGAGTGAAGGTCGAAGCGACATTGTCGATATAGCCGCCCTGGGTCTCGTCATAGATCACGGCGCGGATCGCTAATTTGCCGTCGATCACCGGGATATTGGCCATCAGGTTGGCGCCGGAATTGTCGGCGCCATCGGTGGTGAAGCCGTAGCTGCCCTCGACCTTGGCCTCGAAGGTGTCGAGCTTGGGCTTGTTGGTGATGTAGCGCACCGCGCCCGCTTCCGCGCCGCCGCCGAACAGGGTGCCCTGCGGACCTTCCAGCACCTCAACCCGGTCCATGTCCACCATGTAGATGTCGACATTGCGGCCCGGGAACTGCATGGACTGGTCGTCCAGGTAGATCGCGACATTGGGGAAGTTGGCGATGGTGCCGCTGGACTGGTTGCCGCGGAAGCCGTTGGACAGGCCGCGCATGATGATCTCGCCCTGGCCCGGACCATTGTTGCCATAGGTGATGTTGGGTGTGTAGCGCAGCAGGCTGTCGAGGGTCAGGACGTTTTCATCCTGCAGCGTCTGGCCGGTGAAGGCCTGCACCGTATTGGGCACTTCCTGCACGGATTCGTCACGGCGATCGGCCGAGACCACCACGCTTTCGATCGTCGTGGCATTCGCCGCCGTCGTGGCGTTGGCGGCCACCTGTTGGGCCTGAGCAGAAGCGGCGCCGCTGACAAGCGCCGCAACGGCGCAGGAAATCAAATATTTGCTTTTCATGAAAACCCCCGGAATATCAGTCGGACATGGCCGCCCCCCGGGACGGTCATGCCGAATTCAAAACTCGCGGGAGCGTGGGTGCGTCACATGACGCTTCGGTGATGAAATAAATTCAAACTTCTGAATACCCACACGCGACAGCGTGACGCCCTGTCGCGTGGCAAAGACGATACGGGAAAAAAGATTCGCCGCGTCAGGAGCCCAAAAGCCCGCGCATCAAGGGAATAAAATCGGCGAAGACGAGTCCGGAGATTTCCGCGCGCTTGCCCATGTCATCAAAGCGTCTCAGTTGCACTGCGTCCTGCCAGAAAGGCGCGCGTTCAAAGGCTTGCGCCTGCGCCTGGGCGAAGGGCCCCCCTTGCAGCTCCAAGGACTTCTGAGATGCCTGGCTCAGGCCCGCCCAATATTGCGGTTCCGTGAAACAGAGATAGCGCTTGGCCGCCACATGCAGCGCGACGGGGCCGTATACAGCTTCAGGAAACAATGCCTGGAGCACTCGCGCGCCGGTTGCTTCGTGGCGGTCATCAAAGCGGCCTTCCACCACGTCTTCTTCGCGTTCGAACAGATGGCCGATGTCATGCAACAGCGCCGCCACGACCAGGCTTGGTGGACAGGCTTGCGCCTGCGCCAAGACCGCGCTTTGCAGCGCATGCTCCAACTGGGTAACCCCCTCGCCATAATGCAGCCCGCCCCTGACGGCGTAAAGCTGTTCGATCTCTTCCAGGCTTCGAGGCGCGTTCATATGAGCTGGGCGCGATGCAGGCGGCGATGGAAATAAAAGCCCGTGCCCCCGATCAGGACAAGGCCCACCAGCGCTGCGGACCAGGAAATGACCAGCAGGAAATCAACCCAGGATATTTTGACGCCGACGAAATTGTACAAAACCAGCAGCGCAACCGAACTCATGTAACCGCAGGCATCCGCAACATAGATCAGGAATCCGGCCGTGCCGGTCTTGCCGCTGGCGGCGATGAAGCGGTCGAACAGCAGCGCATTGAACGGCGTGTAGCCCAGATACAGGCCTGCCCCGAGCGCGATCATCCAGGTCACCGGCCCGATCAGATGGGCTTTGAAGGCCAGGGAGGAAATGCCCGCAAGCGCAAGGCCGGCTGCGACCAGAGCCAGATTGGCCATGAAGGCGCGGCGGTTGTCACGGATGAACATCAACATCGCCATCGTCACCAGAACGATGACGGCGACCGGTAGTTCGGACAAAGTGAAAATCTGCGCGTCGTTCCTGAAGCCCAGGCCCGCCCATATCTCGACTGCGAAATTATCGCGGAAATCGCGCAGCGCCGTCAGTCCGACATAGATGATCATCAGGCCGATCAGTCCCGGCGCGAAGGCCATGAACATCGCCCGGCGGGCAGCGCCATCCATGGGCGCGCGCGCCACGCGCAGACGCTCGTCTTCCGCGTTTGGCGGCGGCAGGATTGCGAGCCCAGCGACACAGACAAGAAGAAGGGGCACAAAGATCAGGCCGGTCAGCGCCGGCATCCAGTATTCGTTGGCCCAGCCCGCCAGCATCACGCCGGCGCCCACCGATTTGACCGCGCCGGAGGAGATAATGAAGCTGGCGCAGAGCATCGCGCCCAATACTTCCGATACCCGGCGCCCCTCCAGGAAGCCGAACACCAGCCCCCAGATCATGCCCAGCGCCAGGCCATTGAAGAACAGGCAGGCGATGTTGAAGGGCGCCGGTATCAACGCGAACAAGACAAGGCACACTTCCGCCGCCGCAATCAGGACCAGGATGGCGACCGCGCGGCGCTGGGGCGGCATTTCCGAAACCAGCTTGATCCCGGCGACCTTGGAAAGCGCGTAACCGAACACCTGTGCGATCACCAGGGCGATCTTGTATTCCACCACCACGGGCGCGGCATCGGCAAAGCTCGCCACCGTGAAAGGTCGGCGGAAACCGTACATGGCGAAATAGGCGCCAAAGGCCATCAACCCGCCATAAAGGGCGAACAATGGCGCCGGCAGGCGCGAAAGCCAGTTGCGCAGGCGCTGGGGAAGCGGTAGCGGCTCCAGGGAAACCGCAAGGCTCATGACGCGGCGATCCGCCGGGCGATCTCCTGGACCACCGGCATCAGCTGCGAGACATCCTCGATGATGAAATCGGCGCCCGCGTCGCGCAGCGGTGCCTCGGCATCGGCCAGCCGGGCGCGGCGTTCCTCGGGCGACAACGCCAGGAAATGTTCGCGGGACAGCCCAACGCCATTGCCCGATGCCGACAGCCCCACCGTCCAGCAACCCGCCAGACGCCCTTCTTCGATGCCGACGGCGGCATCATCCACCTTGATGCAGGCGCGCGCGGGCCACGCGTCGAGCGCGACCAGCGCCTTCCAGGTCATCAGCGGCGCCGGCCGGCCGCTGGGGGTTTCGCCCGCGCAGACCACGACTTCGGGCGCATATCCCTGCCGCGCGGCGGCCGACAGAATTTCGGCCATCATTTCGCGGGTATAGCCGGTGCCCGAGCCGATCTTCACGCCCAGCGCCATCAATTCCGCCGCCGTCTCGGCCGCGCCGGGGATGAGGGTCGATGCCCGCGCCGCGGCCTTTGTCATCGCCGGCACGAGGTTCAGATAAATCCGTTCGATGTCGGTGGCAGTCGGCGCCGCGCCCTTTGCCTCCCGCCAGCGCGTGGCAACTGCGGGGTTGGCCATGATGGCGGTCAGATGATCATGCTTGGCCTTGCCCATGTCGCGGCGCGCTTCGACGTCTGAAATCGGCGCCCCTTCCGCGGCAAACACCTCGATCAGGGCTTCCACCGGCGCCATGCAGCCGAAATCCACTATGGTGCCGGCCCAGTCGAACACCACCGCCTTGACGGGAAAACTCATAGCGCACTTCCCTTCAGATCAAAAAGGTCATGGATCACGCGTTCGGCGATGCCGAAGCCGGTCGATGCGCCGGTGCCGCTGGTGACCATCACCAGCCGCACATTCTCCTGCGGCGCATCGATCAGATAGGTGCGGTCGTCCGCCACCGCATAGATGCCGGTCCAGCGTTCCGCGACTTGCGGCGCGGCGCGGCCCGTGGCGCGCGCGTATTCGTCCAGAATGGCCTCTTCGGCTTCGGCCGGGGCGAAGGGACCGGGCAGATGATCGTAATGATGGCTGTCGCCCACAACCAGGCCGCCATCCGCGCCCTGCACGACGATCAGATGCACGCCATTGTCGTAATGGCTGGGCTGCTCCGCGCGCAGCTTCTTTTCCAGCGCGCGCGCTTCGGGCAGCGCCGCATAGCCGCGATAGCGCGTCAGGCTCAAATCCGACATCAGGGCCGCAGGCAGGCGAAAGCCCGGATCGGCCAGCTTGAGCATGGAGAGCCGGCACTTTTTAAGGCCGTAACCGGCGATGCGTTCGGGATAGAGAGTGACGAAATCATCGCCGGGGCAGACCACCACGGCGCCCGCTTCGATCGCGCCGCGCGAGGTGTGCAGCCTGGGCGGCGTGGCATCGAAGACGACCGTTTCGTTGAAAAACGTGACGCCTTGAACATCCTTCAGCCAGGCCGCGAGCGCGGCAATGGCCATGCGCGATTCCACCCGAAGTTCATGCGGGCTGAACAGCGCGCCTTGAAGATCAGGACCGCCCAGTCCATGCATGTCCTTGCGGAAAGCATCGGGCATCATCAGGCGGCAGCCTTCGCCCATTTCCGTCTTGAGAAACGCCTCAATCACGGCCAGTGCCTCCGGCGAACGCGCCGTCAGCATCAGTCCGTGATGTTCGATTGCAATGCCCGCCTTGGGCGCGACGTCGGCCCAGACATCGCGGGTGCGGCGCGCCAGGCTCCAGCTGTCCCCGCGTTCCTGACCGGTGACGGTAATAAAGCCGAAATTGCGGATTGAGGCGCCATTGGCACGCGCATCCCGTTCGATCACCGCGACCCGCTTGCCGGCCTGGCTTGCCGCCCAGGCATGCGCCAGCCCAAGGACGCCGCCGCCCACCACCGCAAGATCGAAAGTCTGGGCCGCCATCAGGTCGCCATAAAGAGGTCAGGGGCGCAGGACTGCCCGCATGGCCTCTATATGGCGCTCGCGTGACAAAACGGATTCAGACGCGCGATTCTAGGCGGCGACGTAATCTGGGTTCAGGCGCGACAATGTCTCGTTCACATAAAGGGCGGGATGCACCGCCAGCCCGTCCTGCACCACCTCCTCGGGCAGGACGTCCTCGTGATACTGGCAGACGCCACTTATTGTCGGGTGCGCCTGAAAGAAATCTTCCAGCGCGCGTTCATAGGCCACCAGGGCGGCGAAATCCCTGGCCGGCCCGAACTCCCACGCCATGTCGCCCGACGCGAAAAGACCGGCAAAGCCATCCTTCAGGGCGGCGTCATGGGTTTCTTTCAGCATGTTCAGCATGTGATCCGGATCGAATGCGCCATTGACCAGATGCTCCTGGCCGGACGACAGGATCAGGCGCTTCTGGATAATCGCTTCACTGACATTGAGGCCGGACGAGGTCAGATAGGCGCGAATGCCCGCGACCATGGCCGGACTGTTGAGATAGAGACAGCGGTAATTGGCGTCCAGCTTCTTGCGGAAAAGAAGAGCCAGACCGGCCAGATGCGCATTCGGCGCGCCGCGATAGACAAGACACTGATGTCTGGGAAGTTGTTCCATGCAATCCCCCGCTAAAACGGCAACAATGCTAGATTTTTCCCGGTTAAATTTCCATTCCCCGAAAAGCCGACCCGATACGGCACAGTCCAGCGCATTGTGTCAGGGCGACGCGGACCCAGTCACCTCGGCCAAAAGGCTGAAAAACCCTTTCTTGCGGACGGAATTGATCCCCCAGTCGACCGGCAGGCTCTGGTAACCGTCCTGGAACCGCTCGCGGATCTGGCGATAATCGAAATAGCCCCAGCCGCTATATTCCTCCATCGCCGCCAGCATATTGTTGTCCGGCTTGTCGAAGTCGAAATGGTCGTCTTCGTTGATCAAAAGCGGCTGGCCACGATAGCCCGGTGTGGCGCGAATCTGCCGGGCGCGAACATGCACGGCGTCGGGGGTGGCAAGGCCATTGCCGTGATAAAGCACATAATCCGCCGTCTCCAGGAATTTGCCGGGGATGGGGTTGGGCGTGGCGAAACTGCTGCTGACCAAAAGGGGCCCGGCCCGGCTTTTCACCCGGCCGGTGCTGCGCGACTGCACCCGAACGACCAGCTCATGGGTGCGCGCCGGCTTGATGATCTCATAGGGCCAGCGCGGAATGTCGACTTCATTGCCGACCTCGATCATCACATTGGTATAGCCACCATCAAGGACAAGATCGGTGACTTCATCGGCGGCGCGGATCACGGCGGCTTCGTCCGCCAGCACCGGCGTGGCGGAAATATAGAAATAGCCCAGCACCACCACCAGCCCGGCGCGATCGGCCGCATCCAGCACCCGGATCAGGCGGGCGCGATAATCCGGCAGCAGATGTCCATCGGGCGTGTAACCGCTGGTGTGCCAGGGCTGGTGCCAGCCATAACCCATCGGGCTGCCGCCCTGGACGTTGAAGGCGATGGAGGTGAGGCCATGCGAACGATAGACCGGCAGCATGGCGATGAATTCATTGGTGTTGCGTTCGGGGTCCCAGGGGCCGTCGGCATAGGCCCACATGCCGCGGGTTTCCGGATTCTGGTCGTTGATGATGCAATTCACCATCCGCGAGGTGAACAACTGGCCCTCGATCTTGTAGCCCTTGTAGAAACGGCCGGGATAGCTGGGCTGGCCATTGATGTGGAAGGCGTTGCCTTCGACCGCAACCGTCGTGACACGCGCCATTGGCGCAGCAAGGCTGTTGCCGGCCGCCGCCATAACGGCCGGCGCGGCAAGGGATTTGATCAACTGCCTGCGATCCTGGATCATCACGCCCCCGCTTTTCCTTAAACCTCGCGGCCCTGAGGGGCCGTCTTGTTCGTCGCGCATTATAAGTCAGGCCGGCGGTCGGGCGCGAGCGACGCCAAAGTCCTAGCGCCGCTATGCCCGGAAAATCAGCGGCCGGGCGGCGCTGACCGCAGCGCATCGGCGATCGCCTGGCGCATCAGCTTGGGCTCGTAGCTCGGGTCGTAAAGCGTCGGCCGCTTCAGGGCGCCGTCTTCGCGCATGTTGCGGGTCTGGAGCCAGGAATGATGATCCACAAGGCCCCAGGTCACGATGTAATCAAGCTGGGGATAGGCCAACATGAACTGGAGATACCGCCTGGTGATGTCGGCCAGCGCCTCGTCACGGGCATGATTGTCCGGCGGCAAGCCGGATTCGCCGACATCGAATTCGGTGATGGCGAGTCGGTGGCCCATGGCAATGACGTTGTCCAGGAAAGTCTTCAAGGCGGCCTGTTCGCTGGCGTCAAAGCTCAGATTGCCCATCACATCTCCAATCAGGCCGGGCCCGATATGGCCTTGCACCCCGACGGCATCGACCCGGATGTTCTGCGATTTGAGCCGGGAAAGCAGTTTGAACACGCCCTCGCGGTGCCGTGCGCTGGTGTCAGTCCAGCCCATATAATCATTGTAAACCAGCGAGGCATGGGGCGCCGCCTGCCGGGCTGCGTCGAAAGCGATATCCACCACCGCATCGCCCAGACGCTTGTGAAAGGCGTCATCGCGGACCAACCCGGTATGGGGATCGATCGCTTCATTCACCACGTCCCAAGTGAAGATGCGCGTGCCATATCGCCTGCAGAAGGTGGTGATGTGTTCGCGCAAAAGGCGCTCGGCCTCGGTGGCGGGACGGGGGCCGAAATCATAATTGTTCAGCCAGTCCGGCATGCGGTCGTAGCGCAGCCAGACCAGATTGTGGCCGCGGATCTTCAGCCGCTGCTGCTCGGCCCAGTCGATGATGCGGTCGGAATTGTAGAACACGAAGTCCTTGGCGTTGGGCCTGGTCCATGTCCAATAGACGCCGGCCGTCACGATGCCGCATTCCTTCAGGTGCACGTCCCGGGCCTTGATGTCATCGAAGTCGGCCGGAATTCCGTGGTTCTGTGCCGGATCGCGGGCGAAACTGTTCAGGAAACTGCCGAAGCCAGTCCTGCTTTTCGCCTTAGCCAGGGCATCGAGCGATGGGCCATCGCTTCGGCCGCCAGTCTGGCCAGAGGCGCCGGTGGCGATTGCGCCGGCCGCCGCGGTTGCCGTGGCGATGCTCATCAGGTCGCGGCGGGAAAAGCCCATAACATCCTCCGTCACAGCTGCCGGTTCGCCACACTATAGGGTGGGACCGCTGCGTCCGGGATGCGGACTGATACCGCTATCGAATCTTCTTGCGCCGCCGCCGGAGGCGGTGATTATTCGCTCTGCGGGTGGAAAACAGGGGAATTCCATGAAAAAGCTGGCCTGCCTGATGGCGTTCGTCTTCACGGTTGCAACACCGGCCATGGCACATGTGGGGTTTCTGTCACGGGACGAAGTGATCCACGAAACGCCGGAATGGAAAGGCGAACGCTTCCCCGATGGCCGCCCGAAGGTGCCGGACGCCATCCTGGACCGGATGAAAAGTGTCACCTTGGAAGAAGGCTGGGCGACGCTGCGCAATGCCGGCTACGAACATCAATATGAAGACGGCTGGACCACGCTGTATCCCGACAAGATCCTGGTCGGCCGGGCCCTGACCTCGACCTGGATTCCGGGCCGGCTGGACCTGCAGCGCGTGATCGAAGCCGATGGCCAGGCCGAAAGTCGCAAGGGCGGCCCCAATGCCTGGCCAGTGGACATGCTGCAGCAGCGCGATGTTTATGTCAGCGACCATTTCGGGCTGAAAGTCGATGGCCCCTCCATCGGCGACAATGTCGGCAACGCGATCTATGCGCGCTCCGGCAACGGCATCGTCTATGACGGCGCCGTGCGCGACATCAACGGGTTGCGCGAGCTGCCCAATTTCATCGCCTTCTTCCGCTACTACGATCCGTCGCATCATTTCGGGCGCATCGGCGATGAAGGCCGGCCGTTGAATTCCACCATGGTCGCGATCAACAGCCCGACCCGCATCGGCGGCGCCGCGGTGATGCCGGGCGATGTGGTCTTTGGCCGCGATGGTGGGGTTATGTTCATCCCGCCGCAACTGGCGGAACGGGTGGTGCAGGAATCCGAGCACACCCGCCTGCGCGATACCTTCAGCCATCAGCGCCTGCGTGAGCAGAAATACACCGGCGGCCAGATCGACCGGGAATGGACGGCGGAAATCGAGGCCGACTTCACCCAGTGGATGAAGGACAATATCGACAAGCTGCCGGCGACCCACGCCGCCGTGCAGGAATATCTCGACCTGCGGGCCAAGGCCATTCAGAACAAGGCGAAAATGCCGTGACAAAGGCGAACCGCCGTCACTGGATGCAGATCGCCAGCCTTGGCATGGGCGGTCTCATCGCCAGCGAACGCGCGATGATGGGGGACGCGAAAGCCCAGCCTCTCAACACATCGCGCGCGCTGGCCGATCCGCGAAGCCCGATCAAGATCACCAAACTGGAGATCATTCCCGTCCATTCACTGCGCAGCATCTTTGTGAAGATGCACACCGATGCGGGCATCATCGGCCTGGGCGAAGGCACGGTCGAAGGCAAGATCGAAACCGTGATGGCGGCGATTGCGCAGCTCGAGCCCTATCTCGTCGGCAAGGACCCGCGCCAGCCCGCGCATCACTGGCAGGCGATGTATCGCCATGCCTTCTATCGCGGCGACATCATCCTCACCAGCGCGCTGTCGGCGGTGGACATCGCCATGTGGGACATCAAGGGCAAGGCGCTGGGCGTGCCGGTCTATGAGCTTCTGGGCGGCCCCACCCGCGACCGGATCAAATGCTATGGCCAGGCCGAAAGCGTGGAAGAGACCAAGACGCACGTGCTGGCCGCCGGCTACAGCTCGATGAAGACCAGCGTGTCGTCCACCCGCGGGCGGCTGTCGCGTTCGTCGGAGAGCCCTTATTACATCGACGGTTTCGTCGAGAAGGTGAAGGCGATCCGCGACCTGGTCGGGCCCAATTTCGACCTGGGCATCGAGATGCATGGCGAGCATGAACCGCCCGCCGCCATGGAGATCATCCATGCGCTGGATCAGTTCCGTCCCTGGTTCTACGAAGAACCGATCCAGTTCCAGAACCTGCCGCTGATGGCGGAGATGGCCAAGAAGACCACCTTCCCCTTCGCCACGGGCGAGCGCATGGTGACCAAGTGGCAGTTCCGCGATCTGTTGACGGCGGGCGCGGCGCAACTCCTGCAGCCCGACATCACCCACACCGGCGGCATCACCGAGATGAAGGCCATCGCGGCCCTGGCGGAAGCCTTCTATGCCGACATGCTGCCCCACTCCAAGGAAGGTATGGTGGGCTTTGCCGCCTCCATGCATGTGGCGGCGTCGATCCCCAATTTCTTGGCCCATGAAGTGCCAAGCCTTCAGGCCGTGAGCGGCGGCCCGCAGGTGGAGCGCACCCCCATGGGCAAGGGCTATCTGCAGAAAGAATTCGTGATGACGCAGGGCAACATCATCCTGAAAGGCAATATCGACGGCCCAGGCCTTGGCATCGCACTGGACGAGCATCTGGTGGACAATGAACGCGGCATTCCGGAATGGCAGTTCCCGGAGATGTGGGATGCCGTGGATGGTTCCGTGCGGGATCACTAGGCCGCTGGAATTGACGTAAGCCCATGACTATGCTGGATTTACCAACCTGAAACGGCCCGTCCCAAGAGGCTGGCGATGCAGTCATCCGGGTTCAGCCATCGATCATTTTCCGCCCCTTGGGACGACGATCCCATACGGGCTGCGGAAGAAGACATCCGCAGGTATCTGATCCGCCATGGCGTGCTCACGCCGCCCACACCCGTTGACCCGCCCAGCAATGCCCGCACCATGCTCTGCTTTCTGGCAATCTATGTCGCGATCGGACTGGCCGTGCTGCTGGGCCTGTTCTGTCTTGCGCGGCTGGAATGCGATCCCCTGTTCAGCGACCGAGGCTGGAAAGCGGTCTGCCGCAACCGCGCCGGCAATCTGACGAAGATCGTCGGTCCGGCAAGCGACAATTATTCCGGCTTCATGCCATCCAGCATGCCGCAGTGATCCCTGCACCTTAGTGCGCGGCAACCGGTAAGGGCGGATCGTTACTCACCCGCTGCTGTGGCTTGGCGGGCTTGATCTCATTGCCCTGGTCATCCACCGGGTTTTCATAATGCGGCCGGTCCAGCGTTGTGAGGAAATAATCCTTGCTGGGCAGATCGACGATGATCTTCTCCAGCGCGGGGACCGACGCCTCGGTGGTGCCGGGGGGCACGGGCTGCACGAGACGTGTGGTTGTGGACCTGATCATCGCCGCCTGGATGGCGAGATAGGCTTTGCGGCGCGGTTCTTCCGCCGTCAACACTATCACTTCAGCCGGCTTGGCCGGGTCCACCACATAAGCCGGTGCCGCAGTGATGCGGTAGGCGGTTGAGATGCCCATATTCTGGCCGGTTCTGGGATCGGTCATGCCGTCGGCATTGCGCTTCAAGGCATAATAAAGCGCCACGCCATCTTCATGCTCGCGAATGCCTTGCTGGCCGCCGTCCTGGGCGAAAGTATTCTGGGCATAGATTTCGCGCCAGTTGCGATAGCCGCCGATCAAACCTTTCGCATTGCCATCCTGCCCGATGCTCAGCCGGATGCGGCCCTGGTGGAAATCGGCATCGCCGGTATGGTCGTAGAACCATGCGATGCGCGGCGCATGCAGTTCACCGACCTGTTCGGTTTCCAGCAAGCCGTTTCTGATCCGGGCTTTCATCTTCGTGTACTGCTGGGTCTTGACCAGGCGATAGGAGAAATCGCCCGCGACATTGCCGCGGGCGTCCTTGACGATATGGTCGGGCGAATAGCCGACCTCAAGCGTGGCGTCGCTGTCATTCATCGGGTCTTGGTTTCCGGAAATCCGGATCACCATGGTATAGAGGCCTTCCTGCATCTTGTCGTTGGCGCGCAGGTCGAGGGTGGCATTGCCATTGCCACGCCAGGGCGCGTCGCAACCCCAGGCGCGATAAAGCGCATTGTCGATACCCTTTTCACCGTCAGGGCTGACGAAATCATTGGGCCCGGCCTTGCCATCCAGATTGAAGCCGTCGGCGATGCGGCCCGTCACTTCCGGCTCGCCCGGATCGATGGCGGCAAACGGGTTCACATAGGTTTCGATTCCGCGCTTCCAGCCGCGATAGGACACCGCGCGGTCCCAAATATGAAAGCGGGTGAGCACCGGCGCCTTGACCTGTTCAAGCCCGGGCGGCTGGGCGATCTTGTCGATCTCCCCCGGGCTGCGCCATGCCTGAAGCTGAACGGCCTTGCGTACCTGGACGTCACTGGAAAAATGAATGGTGCTGCCGCGCGGGCAATCCGAGCCGGGCTCGATCTCGCCGGCGCGCTCGAAGCCGGCACGGCCACCATAATGGAAGGCATATTCATAGGTGCCGACGACAAAGCCACGCACCCAGGGCGCGGCCGTGGCCGGCGCCGACAGAGAGCCGATCAGTGCTGCGGCGAGCGGAAAGACCACAAAACGCTTTTGCAGGATCATGATGTCTCCTCCAACAGGCTCTGCTCCGGAAACTCAGCTCACGATCACGGTCCCGACCATGCCCATGGCCTCGTGATATTTGCAGACATACTTGTAGGTGCCCTTTGCGGTAAAGGTGTGGCTGTAGTCGTGGTCTTCCTCGATGTCGCCGGAAGCGAAGGGCGCCACGCCGGCCGGCAGCGCCACATTGCCTGCCGTCGCCGCCTGAGCGGGATCGAAGGTCACGGTGTGGGTGACGAAGGCCGGATTGGTCCAGTGCACCGTGTCGCCGACGGAGATGTTGACCACGTCGGGCACGAACCGGCTTTTCGGCGCCTGTTTCATGGTCACTTCCACGGTCTTGGCTTGCGCCCACGCCGGAGCGCCGGAAAGGCCCAGCGCGGCCAGCATCTGGGCAAAGGTCCGGCGGTGGATGTTTTTCATTGTCTCACTCCGGAGGAGAAACCTGGTTGACCAGAAGATCGGATACGGCGCTGGCGTCGTAGGCCAGCGGATCGGCATCGTTCATGATGCCCTTGTGCAGAACCACATCGGCGCTGACTTCAAAACCGGTCACGCTTTTGGCATCGGTGACCGGAAAAGCCGCGCCGGAAAAAGGGCTCCAGCCTTGCCACGCATCGCCCAGTTTGTAGCGCCACATGGGCCGCCAATAGGCCATGCGGAAGCTGAAGCGCGGGCCGCCCGGATCCGGCTTCGACGCCGGCACTGTGTCGCCCTTGGCCCGCGCCTCGACCAGGGTGAACCAGCCGTCATGCTGATCGAGCGTGAGTTCGGCGGCACGATAAAGCAGGTATTTCTCGATCGCGTCACGGGAGGTGAATGTGTGGCCCGCAACCACCAAATGATAGCGCGTGGCGCCCTTTTTCTGCTGGGTGAAGACGCCGGGTTTGGCGGCCGGCACTTCCGGGGCCTGGTCCTGCGCGGTGGTGCTCGCCGGTTGCGCGGTTGCCGGCGCATCCGCCGCAAATGCCGCCCCGGAAAAAAGAAGACTCGCGAAAACCGCCAGTCCCATCAGCCTGCCCTGCCCCATCTTCATCCCCCGCTCACAACAGATAAAAGCTTCTGGTCACCGCCCAGACGAAGGCCGTCACCAGCAGCGCGCCGATCAGCAGGCGCCAAAGCGGCGCGACCTGCATTTCATCCTGCAGATCCATGACTGGCTTGCGCCGGCCCGAGATCATCGGAAAGACCAGGTTGTGGCGCTTGTGGACGTAATAGAAGACCACCGCCAGCAGGTGCAGGCCGATGACAGCCAGCAGGAAATTGAAGACCTTGTAGTGCAGGTGCGCCAGATGGCGGCCGTCATGGAAGCTGACATAGCTGGACAGCGGCCCGGAATAGAGCCCATCCACATCCACCGCGAACAGGCCCAGCACCACGACCGCCAGCACCAGCCCCAGCATCAGGAGCACACTGATCGCACCCAGCGCATTGTGACCATGCACATGCGGAGTATCGCGCCGGTGCAGGGTGCGGGCGTAGTCGAGCACCGCCCTGGGCCCGCGCACGAAATTGACGAAGCGCGCGGTCGAAGAACCGACCAGCCCCCAGTAAAGCCGCATCAGCACGATCCACAGCGCGACATAGCCGCTGTAGAGATGGTATTCGAGCTGGTTGTTGAGACCAGTCCACCAGCAAACGCCGATGGATCCAACCAGAGCCCAGTGCATCAGGCGTGTGGGCAGGTCCCAGACCTTCAGGCCCTGCGACAGCGTCCTGCCGTCACCGATGGTTTCGGACGCGCTCACATCCACTCCTAATCGTCATTCTCTTTTTCATAGTCCGGCGAACGATAGCTGTCGTGGCAGGCCTTGCAGGCCTTGCCCAGGGTGACGGCCTCTTCCTTCAGCGCCCCGGCATTCTTCGTCGCCGCAACCTGCTTGAGCTTGGCGGTTTCGGCCTGCATCGCCTTACCGAGCTTCGTGAAATCGTCGCCCTTCTGCCAGATCGCCGGCAGGGCATAGGTCTTGACGCCGCTTTCCGGGCCGCTGCCCTTGGGAAACCAGTTCAGCAGAAAGGCGCTGCGGCTCTGCAAGGTATCCGCGTTCGGCAGGATGACATTGTCCCAGTCGGGGCTGCCTTTCTTGAGCTCGTCGTCGATCGCCTTGAGTGCACCGCCCATGTCGCGCAGCTTGTCCTGACGCGATTTTATCAGCGTGGCTTCGGGTGAGGCCGCTTCCACGATCACAGGCAAGGAGAGGGACAGAACCAGCGCCGCGCCGGCGAGGCGGCACAAACCAGACAGGGATGACATGACGCGAGAAACCTCAACTCACTGGAAGTGAAAGCCGGCTCAGGCCAATAGCTCGCTGTATGGGCTCTTGGTCTCCATCGAACCGCCGCCCCAGCTGTCGACCGACAGGCCCATCGCCTTCTGCACCGTCAGACCCACGCGGGACACCGCGCTGCCGTCGCCGGCGATGTGATGACCGGTCTTCATCCGGCCGCTGGCGCCGCCCGCGATCAGGAGCGGAATGCCGTCCAGCGCGTGGATTTTGGCGAAGCTGACATCGGTGAAGGCATAGACCAGGCTGTGATCCAGAAGCGTGCCGTCGCCTTCCGGAATGGCATCCAGTTCCTTCAGGAAAGAGGCGTAAAGCTCCATGCTGTAGACATTGTACTGCGCCACCCGCGGCTGATAGCCCAGGATCGGATCGATCGGCTCCTCATGGGTGGACTGGTGATAGCCGAGCGGATCGCCGGGCACGAAAATCTGCGAGCCGGGTTCGGAGACCGAGATATTGAAAACCCTGGTCTGGTCGGTCGCCATTGCCAACGCCCCCAGCCGCGACATCAGGGGCGTCACCTTGCGCATGTTGGGCAGCGCATTGTTGCAGGTCATTTCCTCCGGCGCGGCCGGAATGGTGACTTTGGCCACAATGTCAGGACGCTTCAGTTCGGCCGCCATCTGATCCTCGGCCTCGCGCACCGAGGTGAAATACTGGTCCATCCGCGCCCGATCGGACGTGCCCAGATTCTGCATCACGCGCTTTCTGTCCTCGGCCACCACCGACAGGACGCTTTGCTGCAGCATGACCTGCGGATCGGGCTTCCAGTCGCCCTTGGACGGGTCCTGGAAGCCGGGACCGAACAGGCGGGTGTAGAGCGAGTGCGGCGATGCTTCCGCGGGCAGGGTGTTGGAGCCACCCAGGCTCGAATAGCTCTGCTTGGGATCGCCGGCGCAGGAGGCCGACACCGATTTGAAGCGGGTGCCCCGGCTGATCACATCGGCCACGGTCTGGTCGATGGTCTTGGAATCGAATTCCGATGTCTTGGTTGGCGAAATGCCCGTCGCACAGGCGCCCACACCCGACCAGTGCTGGAAATTGGGATTGTCGTCGATCAGCACACGCATGCCGCTGAACACGTTCATCTTCTTCTTGAAAGGCTCCAGCGGTTTGAGCTGGCTTGTGGTCTCGTAATCGAGACCCGCGGTCTTGGGCACCCACAGCGACTTTGTCAGACCCAGGCCGTAGAAGAAGGTATTGAAGCGGGTGGGCACGCGTTCGCCGGTCGCCGCCAGCGCCTGGCCCTTGCTGTCCAGGAAGCAGTCCAGGAACGGTAGCGCCATGACGGCCAGCGCGCCCTGGCATGTGCCCCGAAGCAGAAATCGCCGATCAAGCTTCATGACCTTCTCCTTCCAGCCTATTTCGCGGCCAGCTTGGTGCCATTGACGGGTGCGGCCGGTGGCGGCGCGCCGAAGAAATCCGCCGCCGTCGCCATGGTCTTGATCAGACTGCGCAGGCGGAAGCCCGAATCGCTGAACGCCTTGTAGGCCGGCTTGAACTGAGCCGGCTCGACATCCTCGCTGTCCATGCCCTTGGCATAGGCATAGAGCTTGCGCGCGACGCAGGCCGGGTATTTGGGATTATCGTGCATGAAGCGGCCCAATCCCTGCGCGCCGGCAAAGCTCTTGCCCTGGATGGTGGCGGAAACATCGATGGTCTGGCCATTTTCCTTGGTGCGATAGCCGCCGATGGTGTCGAAATCCTCCAAACTCAGCCCGATGGGATCGCTGTGGGTGTGGCAGGAAGCGCAGACGCTGTTGGTGGCATGCGCCATCAGCCGCTCGCGCACGGTCTTGAGCGGCCCGCTGGTGTTGTTGACCACCGAGAAATCCACATTGTTGGGCGGTGTGGGCGTGGGCTCGCAGAGGAAAATCTCCATCAGCGCCACACCGCGCTTGGTGGGCGAGCTGCGGCCGGGATGGGAGAACATGGAGAGCATGCTGACCTGGGTGATGACGCCGCTGCGTCCCTCCTCGGGCGCGAAATCATGGGGCACCCAATCGGCGTCGAAGCTGAACGGCACGCCATAAATTGCCGCCAGGTTGCGGTTGATGAAGGTCCGGGGCGTGATCATCAGGTCGCGCATGTCGCCATTCTGATGCAGCGACAGGTCGATCGCCGTGCGCAGCGTCTCTTCCCGCGCCGACGCCGCCATCGCCACGCTCCATTTGGGATAGAGCAGGCTGTCCTTGGAGACATTGTCGAACGTGTCCAGCTCCAGCATGTCGGAGAAGAAAGCCCGCATCCCGGTGTCGAGCCGCGGCGAAGCCATCAGCCGGTCGACCTGTTTTCCAAGACCGGCGGAAGTGTTGAGATCGCCCGTCTCCGCGGCCTTCAACAGTTCACTGTCCGGCGTGGTGTCCCACAACAGATAGCTGAGACGTGACGCGCGGCTGTAGGGATCAAGCGCGTAGTCCTTCGCCCCGGCCGATACGGCGACTTCCTTGCGGAACAGAAATTCCGAGGACTGCAGCAGGGTGGCCAGGCCGTAATGCAGACCGGCATAGAAATCTCCGCTCGCCCTGGTCATGTTTTCCGCCAGCTTGACCCGGCTCTTGAGCTCGTCGCTTGTCAGCGGACGGCGGAACAGCATCAGCCCATACTGGCTGAAGAACTGGCCAGCGCAGGCTTCATCAGGCGCAGTTGCGGATTTGGGCTTGCACGGCACCAGGCGGCCACGGTTCTTTTCGTTCGTGACCTGCAGCGCGATGCTGTCGGCCATCTTGGAATAGGAATCGAACCCCACCGGTGTGACGGAGAGAATGGCGGTGCTGGCCTCGATCAGGCCGCCAACCCGCTTGCCCGGCTCGAATACGCCCTGCACCACAATGTCCTTGCCGAAAATGTCGGCGATGGAATTGCGATATTCCTGTTCGGTCAAACGGCGCAGCCCCACCACTTCGCTGGTGTCGGCCGCCCATGCCGGAACCTGACCGAGACCGGCCAGGAGCCAAAACACCGACATTGCAAACAAGAGCTTCTTGCGCACGCGTCCCCCTAAAGACTGTGCCAAACCCGTGCCGGATATTGTCCTGTACCGGTCACTGTTCTCAGTCTAAACGCGAAAAACGGCAGCGACAACAACGGGCCTGTCGCAACATGTCTCTGAAAGGCCTGCCAAAATTTGGGTATCTGACACTTCGTCGGAAGGAACCGGTTTGTGCAGCGCAGCGCAACTCGCCTTATCCGTGTGTGAGCCCCTTGAAGACAAACTTCTGGAAGCGGCCGCCGCCGTCGCCGACATAGAGATTGCCGCGTGAATCGCTGGCGATGACATGGATATTGGCGAACTGACCCGGATAGGGCCCGGCATGGCCGAAGGCAGAGCCGGGTATCTCTTTCAGGGTCTGGCGATCCAGCACATGGATCCGCTCATTGTGGCCGTCGGCGACATAAAGAAAGCGCTGCCCCTTGTCGCCGGAGAGCGCCACGCCGAAAGCGGTTCCGAAATCATGCTGCGGGGTGGCGGACGCCACCCAGCCTTCTTTCACGAATTTACCCTGAAGGGTGAAAGCCTGCACGCGATTGGAGTTGCGTTCGGCGACATAGACGATGCCGTCCCTGGAAATGGTCAGCCCATGCAGCAGGTTGAATTGCTGCGGTGGTGGATCGTAAACCCGGTCGCGCGGCGCATTGTCGTCGGGCACATGGCCATAGGCGCCCCACATGCGCGTGAATTGGCCGGTGTCGGCGTCAGCGACATAGACGCGGCGGTTGGCATAGCCGTCGGAAACGAACAGCTCGTTGGTCTTCGCCCAATAGACGGGCTGGGAGGGATGGCCGAGATTTTCGGTGTCCAGACTGCCCTTCCCCTTCCCCGAATGGCCGATCTGCAGCAGGAATTTGCCGTCATGGGTGAATTTCAGGCACTGATCGTCGTCACGTCCGGTTTTCGCGTCATGGCCATTGCCACAGACCCAGACATTGCCGCGTGTGTCCACCGCGATGCCATGCTCCTGCACCGGCCAGTCGAAACGGGCACGTTCGGATTCCGGCATCGCCAGAACTCCGCCCCAGCCCTGGATGAAGCGGCCGTCGGGGCTGAGTTCCACCACCGACGGCGCAGGCTGGCCGCTGCCTTCGTCGGGCGGATTGTTCAAGGTGACGCGGAGAGTGGTGGGGCGGGAATAGATCCAGACATTGTCGTGGGAATCGACGGTCACCCCGCCGCTCGGCCCGAAAATATAGCCATGCGGCAGTGGCCTGGGCCAGTTGGGATCGACCTGAAAGACTGGGAAAGGCTCGGCGGCAAATGCCGGCGCAGCGATCACAACCGCGATACTGATCAAAAGAAGCTGGCGGGACTTGAGCATTGCGCCTATCCCTTTCTCGCGTCAGCGACGGCCGTACAGCATGGTGATGTTGATGCGCCGGTTTTCGTAGCCTTCCTTGAAATGCATGCGGTCGGTCTCGTGGAACAGCGCCGATGAAAAGACAATGGCGCGGTTGGCGCGATAGGGAATGGTGAGCGACTTCGCGCCCATCCGCGCCAGATAGGCCTGGCAGCCGGCGGTGTCACCGATAGTGCGCTGGGAATTCCAGTCGGCCGGCGCCGCCACATCCCACACCGTCAGCCCGCCATGTTCGGGATCGAGATTGGCCTCGTCTGGCGTGATCCAGAAATTGAACGTCACCAGCGAGGGATCGGCATGCGTACCCACGCCATTGAGCCTGCTGTCGTATTTGAAAGCCCAGAGATAGCGCAGCAGATGACTGCCCAAAATGCCCGGGTAAGCGGCGCGCATGTCCTCATCGATCTGGGCGATCAGGGGGCAGGCCAGGCCATGCTCCGGCATGGCGGTCAGATAGCCTTCGGGATGGGTCTCCCGCCAGATGGTGGATGCGAGACAATAGTGGCGCAGCTTCGCCAGCGCTTCGTCAGACAGCAGATCATCGATCACGATGATCTGCGGCCGGCTGCAATGCCAGTCTTCGGTCGCCTTGGTCACGTTGGCGCCATTGACGGTGTGCGAGGCGATGCGTTCGCCATCGGCCAGATGGAATTTCCACGCCGTGACACCGAAATGCTCCGCCAGCCAGGCCTGCTGTTCGCGGTCATGGCGAATACGATGCGCCGCCTCGTCCGCCTTTTTCGCGCCGGTGCCAAAAGTCAGCCGGGCATGGCGGCGGAAACAGTCAAAACTCTCGGCAATCCGGTCACGGCCGCCGCCTTCGCGCAACAGCATGTTGCCGAGCTTGTAAAGCGTGTCGGCATTGCCTGGCTCGATCTCCGCGGCGCGGCGCAGGGCCGTCAGCGCCTCGTCGGTGCGATGCTGCAGGAAGAGCAGCGTCGCAAGTCCGGCATGGACATCGGGGCGCTCCGGCTGTGACGCCAGTACCTGGCGATAAAGCACCTCGGCTTCTCTCAGCCGTCCTGCCCGGTAATGCAGGGCCGCCTGCTCCAGCAGCGCATCAATGGGCACGGCTGGAGCAAAGGCGCTTGCCATCAGGGTTTTCCGATTCTCGCCAGCGCGTCTTTCGACACCTTGGCCACCACGTCATATTCGGAGTCCACCACTTCGGCGATCTCATACTTCATTTCGGTGCCCAGCACCGCAGCGATGTCCTGTGGCGTAAGATGCTGGGTGGTGGCCAGCCAGCGGCTCATGCCGGTCGTGGCGTTCTTCATGGCCGCGTCCACGCTGGCGCCGGTGCCCATCACCATCACGAAATCCTTGTCTTCGACGCGCGGCTGGCCGAGCGAGACATTCGGAATGACGTCCACGGTAAACTGCACGTCCATCGAGGTCTCCAGCCCCTGCCCCGGCAATTCGCCATCGCCCTGCTCGGCATGGCCGTCACCCAGATAAAACAGCGCGCCCGGCTGGAAGACGGGGAAATAGAGCGTCACGCCTTCGCGGATTTCCGGGGAATCCATATTGCCGCCGAAGACGCCCAGATGGCCAGCCCCCAAGGTCTCGTCATGGGGCGGCGCCACGCCCACGCAACCCAGCATGGGCGAAAGCTTCACCGTGAAGGGCACCAGCTTGCCGTCCGGATTGATCACCGAGGCCGTGCCCGCTGCGGCGTCGATCTTCCAGGCGTGGAATCCGCCTTCATACTTGGCCTGTTCCTGCACCGCGCCGGTTTCCAGCGCCGTGGTGGCAACCAGATCGGACTGATAGGCGCTATCGCGGTTGGTGCGCACCCGATCCAGATGCACCACCAGCGTGTCGCCCGGCATGGCGCCCTCGATATAGAAGGGCCCTGTCAGAGGGTTGCCGCGCGGCGCGCGCGGACTGCCGTCGCGATCCTGGCCGCGGCTGTCCAGAGTGCGGGTTTTCACGCTGTCGCCAGGGAAAAGGTGCATCACCGGCGTGAGCATTGGCGAATAGAAATTATGGAATTGCTTGGGATCATAATCATGTGCCGCCGGGCTTTGCGGCCGCGTAGCGGGGCGCTTGCCTTCCAGCGTCACCGGAATCGAGAGGATCGGCGAGCGGGCGATCAGGTCGCCCTTGCCCGAAAGCCGGTTGCCCGAAAGCTGCAACACCAGCAGGCCGCAGTCCCGGCCCTTTTCATTGCAGGATAGATGCAGTCCATCCTTTTCCAGGCTGCCGGTGAAGGTGATCTGGTTGAACCGTCCGGTATAGCTGTCGCCTTGCGACTCCAGCAGCAGCCGGCCATCGGTCATGGGCAGATAGGAATTCTTGTCGCCAAACTCGCGCACCGCGACTTCCCAACTGCCGGAAAAATCGGGCGCGGCCAGCGCCGGTGACGCCAGGAGCAGCGCGCCGGCAAGAAAAACGACAGATTTCATGCTCAGATCCTCATTTTACAAAACTTCAAATCATTCAACCGGGCGATGCGCCCTGGATATTCACTTTCAGCATGAACAGCGATTGGGAAGCGCACATGAACAGATGGTCGCCCTTGGGCCCGCCGAAACAGAGATTGGCGCAGCCCTCGGGCAGGCGAATGCGGCCGATGCATTTACCCGCTGGATTCCAGACGGTCACGCCGGAATAGCCCAGAACGGTATTGGAGCTGGACCAGATATTGCCCGCCCGGTCGGCACGCATGCCGTCAGGATGACAATAGATCCCGTCCACCATGCAGTCCGTGAAATCGCGGAAGTTCGTCACCTTGCCGTCCACGATCTCGCCGACATGGATGCCGCCGCCGATGATGTAGACGCGTTTGTAGTCGGGCGAGAAGCAGATGCCGTTGCAGCCCTTGATCTTGTCGGCGCCCACCGCGATCTCAAGCTTTCCACTGGGATCCCGGCGATAGACGTTCGGCGGCAGCTCGCGCCGGACCGCGGTACCAAGCCCCGTGCCGGAATCGCCCAGTTCGGGATCATAGAGACCATTGGGATTCTGAGGCCCACCCGCCACATCGGGATGGCCTTCGCTCAGCGACGCGCCGGCGCCAGGATCGGTGAACCAGATGCTGCCGTCGGGATGGGCGGCGATGTCGTTGGGCGCGTTCAGGTGCTTTCCTTCGAACTGGTCGGCAATCACCGTCATCGCGCCATCCAGTTCCCAGCGCACCACGCGGCGGAAATAATGCTGGCAGGAAAGCTGGCGCCCCTGGAAATCGAAACAGTTTCCATTGCTGTAATAGGATGGCTTGCGGAAGGGAACGATCTCGCCGCTCGGCCAGATATAGCGATACTGGGTGTCTCCTTGCACGTCGCTGAACAGCAGATAAAGCCCCTCGCCCGACCAGGCCGGACCTTCCGTCCAGAGATACCCTGTTGCCAGTCGCGTGATCGGCGCATAGCGCACGATCAGCCGGTTGAAGCTGTCGTCCAGCGCCAGCACGTCGGGATCGGGAAAGACGTCGGGCGGCGCATTCTTGCCCCATTGTCGCGGCGGCTGGGTGATCACACTCGGCGGGGTGCCCAGCTCCGGCTTGGCCGCCGCGCGGGCGATGCCGGAGGTGAAAAGACCAGCGCCAAGGCCAGCAGCTCCCAGGGCGGCCCTGCGGCGATCGATCCGACTTTGCATGGCCCCTCTCCTCGCCTTCCCGATCATCATGCCGGGTTAGCGTCGCGCTGTTGTCGGCTATAATAGGCGGCGGAAAACGGGGTGAACAGGCGGGATCGTGACGGGATTTGATCAGGTGGTCGCGCCGCTTGGCGCGGACATCTTTCTCAAGAACTGCTGGCTCAAGAGTTTCGTCCACATATCGGGCCAGCCCGGACGCTTCACCGATCTCATCACCTGGGATGATCTGAACGCCATTCTGGAACAGCATCGCCTGGCCCCGCCCCGGCTCAAGATCTACAAGGACGGCCAGCCTCTGGACCCGGCGCAGTATCTGACCCCAGCCATGTTCGGAATGCCGCGCCTGGATGCGGGCGGCCTTATCACCAGCCTCGCGCAGGGTGCCAGCCTGATCCTGGACGACATCCAGGAAATGGCGCCCAGGGTGCGCGCGCTGATGCAGTCATTCCAGGACGTGCTGCACACCGACGCCTACGCCAACCTTTACGCCGGCTGGCACAGCCAGAAAGCCTTTCCGTTGCACTGGGATCCGCAGGAAGCCTTTGTCCTTCAGCTTTCGGGAAGAAAACGCTGGCGTGTGTACGAACCCACACGCTCGCATCCGTTGAAAAACGATATCGAGCCCCCCGCGCAACCCGTTGGGGCCCCCGCTTGGGAGGGCGTGCTGGCGGACGGCGACTCTTTATATATACCGCGAGGCTGCTGGCACGAGGCGTTTCCGCTGAATGAGCCCAGCCTGCATCTGACCATCTCGCTCACGCCACCGACGGCCCTGGATTATCTGGGCTGGGTGATGTCGCGGCTGCGCCAGCATGCGGAACTGCGCGCCAGCCTGCCGCAGGACGCCGGCCGTGGCGCAATTGCAAGACGGATTCCCCAACTTGTTGCGGAAGCTCTCAACCATGCGCCCATCGACGATTTCCAGCGAGAATGGGACGCCAATATCCGGCCCAATCCGCATATCCGGCTGCCGGGCGCGCCATACGAACAACTCGCGCCGATCGGGGACAGCAGCCGCATCCGGCTTGCTTCACTGCATCGTCTGCCTTTTGCGCAGCAGGGAGCGCATTTCGAATTCCGCGCCGCCGGCCGGCTGTGGAGCGTTCCCGCGGCGCTCCATCCGGCGCTTGCCCTGCTGCACAACGCCAACGCATTCACCTTGAGCGAACTGAACGCAAAGCTGGCCGATACGTCCGCAAAGGACGATCTGGTCAAAAGCCTCAGCGTGCTGGCGCGCGCCGGCGTGGTGCTGGTGGAAAAGAGTTAGGCCGCCAGCCAGGGTCTCAGCGTCGCGTACCGCATCTCGATCTCGGCAATGGCGTCCGGCGAAAGCTCATGCCCCGCCATTGCACCCACGGCACCAGGCCGCGCCGCGGCGGATTTGAACACGCCGCGCTTGACGAAGATGTAGCGCTGGGTGCCGGGGATCTTGGCCTCGCAATTGCGCATCAACAGCCATTTGGAATAGGCGTCGGCGGCGGCGGCGGTGTGGCCACGGGCATAAAGATCGTACATCGCCACCATTACATCGCCGTAGGCGCCCTGGCCGGTCATTTCCCCGTCCAGCCCGAGCCGCATTTCATAGAGCAGGCCATCGCCGCTGGAAGCCCCGAACACGCCCTTGAGCAGGTCGTGATGCTTGACCTCTTCCTTCATGCGCGCCACCAGGGGCGGGGATTCTTCCTTCACATAGATCAGGTTGGGATATTCCCGCGCCAATCGCAAAATCAGGTCTATCGGGGGCGGCAGCGCATCCCGCAGGCCCGGAATGGAGGTCTGCAGCACCACCGGCCGGTTGACCGCTTTTGCCAAGGCGGCGAAATAGGCGTGGAATCCCTCCACCGTCTGCATCGCCGGCGCCGAAGGCGGCATGGCGATCACCGCGTCGGGGGCAAGCGCTTCGGCGTGGCGGGCATAATCCAGCATTTCCGCCGTGTCGGCGCCCTGCACCCCCAGGATGCTCGCCACCTTGAGCGGCCGGCAGGCGTCTGCGATCACCGCCATGCCGTGCAGGCGCTCCTCCTTCGACATCAGGTCGACATCGCTGGAGCCCTGCGGCCACACCGCGCCGGTGCAGCCGATACGATCGAAGAAGTGCATTTCCCGCGCCAGGTCATCGAAATCGATCGCGCCCGATGGCGTGTAGGGCGTGGTGACGATGGGCATATTGCCCTTGAGCGGCTTCAATGTGGCGGCCCGGGCCGACGAAGCCGCCAGCGGCGTTACTGCCAGAAATCCGAGCATGTCGCGGCGACGGATATTGCGCATCTTCCCACCCGCTCAAATCGCAAGCATACGGGCCTTCCGGCGATCCGAAATGCCCGCATGATGCATTTTATACCGCCTAATCGTTGACGCGCACACCCACATGGAACATGCGGCCGATGGTGTCGTAGATGGCGGGGTTGGCGCCGTCATTGGTCGGATTCTGCGAGTTGGAATAGAAGGGCGGCGGGCTCTTGTTCAACAGGTTGTCGATCTGGGTATAGATCTGCCAGTGATCGTTGACGTTGTACGAGCCGCCCAGGTCAAAATAGATGATACCCGGCACATGGTTGTCGTTGATCGTGGGATTATTCAGGGTCGGCACGGGACAGCTGCCGGCATTGCACTGGATCCAGTTGAGGTTGTGCCGGCCCTGCGAAATCCAGTTTTCCGTAAGGGTGATCTCCCAATTGTCGGCATTGTAGGTCTGGACCAGGAAGGCCTTCAGATGCGGGGTGTTGCCGTCGTTGGAGCCCGCGGTATTGACTATGATACCCCCCGGAGTACCCGGATTGGTGATGAACTTGTCGACATAGGTGGCCAAGGCCCTGATCGTGAACCCGCCTGGGATCGGCATGAAGTCCCAGTCCGCCAGGCTGAACTGGTAGGATGTTTCCAGATTGAAGCCATCCGTCACAACCGAAGCCACGTTGAAGAACTGGGTGTTGACCTGCAGCCATTGCGGCGGGAAGGTGAAAGGCGTGGTGCCCGCCGCCGTGACAATCGCCGAACAATAGGTGGTAAGCCCGGCGAAGCAGTTGTTGACGTTGGTCTGCTGCGGCACGGTGGCGATCTCGCCCGCGACATAAAGGCGATAATAATCGAGCGAGAACTGCCAGCCCTGCAGCCAGCTGGGTTGCACGACAAAGCCCACCTGGGTGTTGAGTGAGCGTTCCGGCTTCAGCAGAGGATTGCCCAAGGTGCCCTGAATGACCTGGACACTGGTGGCCGGATTGCCGTTCGCCGCAGGAACATTGCTCGAACCATTCGCCGTCACGGGTGCAGCAAACAGCTCGCTCAGGTTTGGCGCGCGCACGTCGCGGGACTGAAGGGCTCTGAGACGCACGCCGTCCAGCGGCGTGTCCCAGGTCACGCCTATTTTCCAGGTGTTGGAGTCGCCTGCGGTCGAGTAACGCGCATGACGGCCGGCGATATTGAGGTTGGCATTGCCCCAGTCCGGCGTATTGATCAGGGGGACATTGAGCTCCAGGAAGCCTTCCAGCACATGGTAGTTGCCCTGGCCATTATGGAAGCTGCCGGCATACCAATTGGTGCCGTTCAGGCAGTTCAGCACCGGATCGTTGCAGGCGCTGCCGGGAGCGCCGCCGGAGCCGCCAATGGTGCCATTGCCGGCACCGTCGCCACGCACATCATAGGCCTCCTGGCGCCAGGTGAAGCCGGTCGCGACCGAAACCTTGCCCGCCCAATCCGAAATGGGCGCGCCGGAAATGGCAAAGTCGGCGACATCCTGCATCTGGTGGGAGATCTGGATCGGCCCAGGTCCCCAATTGTTGCCGCCATAGATCCAGTTCTTCTGGGCCTGGCTGACCGGTGCGCCAAAGGGATCGAACGGCACGCAGCCTTCCGCGTCGGCGACAGCGCTGCGGCAAACAATCGAGCCCAGCGGCGAACTGCCATAGTTGGACTGATTGGCCGCAGTCACCTGCACCGAGTCGATGGCCGCATACAGATAAGGCTTCAGCGCGACACCACGGACATGGATGTTGGTGTCGTTCTCGCCGTGTTCGTAATAGCCCTTCCAGGTCCAGTCGGTATCAAACAGGTTGAAAGTGCCGTCGGCGCCACCGACCAGGCGCCGGTTGTCGCGCTGGGTATAGACCACCTGCGGACCCAGACCGTAATAGAGCGAACCCAGGCTGAAGCTGGTGATGTTGTTGGCGATGCAGGCCGCCTGGACGGAAGCCGGCAGGAAGGCGTTGGCGCCGCCGGCCGCGTTACCGCACTGGATGCCCGGCGCCTGCAACAGCTGACCGGGATTGAAGGTGCTGTTCGAAAGCACAGACGATGTGAGTATGTTATTGAGATTTGCAGTGGCTTGGGCCGCTGTCACGCCGCCGCCAGCGGTGATCGCCTGGTTGGAGCCACCGCCAATGCCAGGCAGAGAACCCAGCCATTCGTCGGGATTGGGAATGTTGGAGGTGCCAACCTGCGACCAGTTGTAGGTCAGATAAACTTCGGCGTTCGGCGTCACATCATAGGACAGACGTGCATACACGTCGCCGCGCGTCTGCGGCGAGGCCAAGGTGACGCCGGAACCCGTTTGGTTGTCATTTTCGCCGCCGATGCAGAACTGCACAATGCAATTTGTCACCGAACCGGGGGTGCTTGCACTGCCATTTGCTAGTCTTGCGGCTAACGTCGCCGGAGGCGCGCCCTGCGCCGTGCCGCCAAGGCCGGTGGCGATGTTCACACCGGCGGGACCGGTGCCATAGTTGAACGCATAAACGGTGCCATTGGGACCAAAGGCGGTGCCCTGTAGCGGGCCACTATTGATCAGGCCATAGCGGCCCAGCTGGTTCTGCTGGCCGTTGGCGGTGACAAAATATTGCGGCTGGCCTGCTGGCGTCGTCGCAGGCGAGGCATACTGCACGATGGTCGGTTCGATGAACCAGGTGCGGCCGCCGGAAAGTGAACTGGTCAGGCTGCCACCACAGCAGGAAAGCTGCTGCCAGCCGCCCTGCACGCCATCCACATGACTGAACTCGCCGGCGACTTCAAAATGGCCGCGTCCGCCCGCGAAACTGGAGCCCGCCGCGGCCTGGAAGGTCGCGGTCGCATTGTCCGAATAGGTCGATAGGCCGGCTTCGACATTGGCCTTGAAGCCGACGAATTTCTTGTCGGTGACGAAGTTGACCACGCCGGCGACGGCGTCAGATCCCCAGGAAGCCGAGGCGCCGCCGGTCACCACGTCGACGCGCTGGATCAGCATCTGCGGGAATTCGCTGATGTCGGGAACGCCGGTGACATTGGCGGGCACGAAACGCTCGCCATCCATCAGGGTCAGGGTGCGGATGGTGCCAAGCCCGAACAGGTTGAAGGAGGAAAGGCCGTTGGTGCCGCCGCTGGTGCCGTTGACGTTCGCTTCCTGACCAGTCGAACCCATCAGCGACGGCAGCTCGGTAACGGCGCTGAAGATATTGTCCTTGGCCTGGTTCTGGATGAAATCCTGGCTGATGACCGTGGTGGGCGTGGGTGCATTGAAGCCCGCGGTCATGATGCGCGAGGATGACACCGTCACCGACTCGATCTGCGGCGCCGGTTCCTGCGCATAGGCGGATGAGGCCATCACCAGCGCACTGGCGCCGACGCTGGCAAAGAGAGCGGGTTTTGCCGAAAAAGCAGTGTTCGCGCGGGACGGAATCCGGGCGTTTTGATCGGAACGCATACTGACCCCCTGGATGTTTCGAACTTCGTCGAATTGCCGGCAACATTAAGCAGAATCGTGAATTCGCGCTGTAGCAATTTTGCTACGCCGATCAAAACTTGCCTTGTTGCATTGCAGAAAATGAGAGCGCGCTGCGCGCAGGACTGCGATTTATATTCAAACCGGATGGTTGTCTCTCACACAGTGAAAGACCGGAGCCAATCAGGGCTTGAGCGCGAAGATCGCAACATCGTCGGAGAAGAGCTGCGATCCCTGTGGCACATGGCCACCGCGGCAGCCATTGGCGCCCACTGCAAGATACTGCACGCCTTTCACCCGATAGGTGATGGCCGGCGAACATACGCCCTTGTCGAAGTGATGGCTCCACAATCGGGTGCCGCTCTTCGCATCGAAGGCGCTGAAGTCACCGTTCATCTCGCCGGCAAACACCAGATCGCTGGCGGTTGCGAGCACGCCCCCATAGATCGGCTGCGGCGACTTGTATTGCCAGGCGATTTTTCCGCTGTTCACGTCGATCGCGGTCAACGTACCGGACTGCGGACCATCGGCGCGTTTCATCACCCCGCCGGTATGCCGGCCGATCCACGGTCCGCCCGGCTTGCTGTCCAGGAAGTCGATGGTGGTGAAGGTCATCGGGATGTTGGAGCCCAGCACATAGAAATAGCCGGTGCGCGGCGAGAAAGCCGGCGGCTGCCACAAGGAGCCGCCATTGACGCCCGGCAGCAGCGTGGTGCCGTCGCGGCTGGGTGGCGTGAACATGTTGGGACTTTGATCCACGAACGGATCGGATTTGTAGATCAGCTTGCCCGTCAGGCGATTGACGATGAAGACATTGCCGACCTTGCCCGCCTCACCGGCCGCCGGAACGGCGTGGCCGGCGGAGTCTTTCGCATCGAACAGCATCACCGGTGCGCTGGCGTCATAGTCCCACAGATCGTGCGGCACTTCCTGGTACCACCAGGCAAGCTTTCCGGTCCTGGCGTTCAACGCCAGGATGGAGTCGGTATAGGCATTGTCACCAGGCCGGGATTCGCCCTGGTAATCCGGATTGGGATTGCCGGTGGACAGGACGATCAGACCGTTTTTTGTATCCACTGCCGGCGTGTTCCAAACCGAGCCGCCGCCGAATTTCCAGGCATCGTTCTTCCATGTGTTGCCGCCGGGCTCTGCGGGCGCGGCCGTGGTGCGGAATTCCCAGATCTTGTCGCCCGTCCTTGCGTCATAGGCCTCGACCATGCCGCGAGTTTCGTATTCGGCACCGGCGGTGCCCACGATCACCATGCCGTCATAGACCTGCGGCGCCATGGTGTAGGTGTAATATTGCCTGGGTTCGGGATGGGTTTTGGCGGGATCGGTTTCCCACACCAGCTTGCCGGTTTTGGCATCCAGCGCCACCAGATGCCCATCGAACAGCGCGGTATAGACCTTGCCGTAGGCGACGGCGACACCGCGCGCCTGGGGTCCGCAACAGGCCTCCGCAAAATCCAGCTTGTCCGGCGCCCATGCCCACAATTGCGCGCCAGTGACCGCGTCCCAGGCGGCGACATGGTTGGTGGCGGTAACGGTATAGAGCGTGCCATCGACTTCGATCGGCGTATCCTCGAAACTGTTGTTCACCCCGGTATGCAGGGTGTGGATCAGCGTCAACTGACCTAGCGTGTCGCTGTTGATCTGGGTGAGTGGGGAAAAACGCTGACTGTCATAGGTGCGGCCATGCAGCCGCCAATTGTCCCGGTCGCTGCCCGCATTGATCAGCGCCCGGTCCTCTCCCGTCATTGCCCGCAGTCCGGCGGCGTCGCACAGAAAACAGACGCCCGCCAGAAACAACAGCCGAAGCCAGGATGGTTTCATGCCATTTCCCCAAAATTGCGCCCTTGTTTATCGGACGCTTACGATGGCCGCGACTATCGGTTACCGAAATCACCTGTGCAAGTGGATGGCGATTGCCTATCGTGACACCGACAATCGGGGCGAGAAACAGCGAATGTCCAAGAACACAACGCCATGGGCGCTGGCCGCACTGCTTTTGCTTTCGGCGGCGGGCCGGGCCCAGCCACAAACAACCAGCGAATGGTTGAGTTTCGGCTATGACCAACAGCGCAGCGGCTGGAATGCGGCCGAGACCGCCCTGTCGCCCGCCACGGTCGGCCGGCTGAAACTGTTGTGGAGCACCCAGCTTCCGACACCGCCCGCAGATACGTCCCTGTCCACCCTCACCGCGCCACTGGTGGTGAGCGGCGTTGACACACCGCAGGGCCGCAAGAACCTGATTTTCACCGTCGGCATCGACGACACCATCTTCGCGATTGACGCCGATGCCGGCCAGATTGTCTGGCAGAAAAACTTTCCCAACACGGGCAGGCCGCTGCGCCCCGCCAACACCAACTGCGCCAATACCGAACAGGCGACGCCGGTGATCGACGGCCACGCTGGCGTGATTTATTTCACCACCAGCGATGGCAAGCTGCGCGGCTTGAGCCTTGCGTCGGGCGAGGAGAAGCTTGCGCCGACGCCATTCGTGGCGCCGTTCAGCCGCAACTGGAGCCTCAACCTGATCAAGGGCGTGATCTATACCGCGGCCGGCCGCGGCTGCGGCGGCGATGCGGCGCAGGCAATCGAGCCGGGCTCGGTATCGGCGATGGACATCAGCGATCCTGCTCACCCACAACTGTCGCGCTTCCTGACCGGCCGCGGCCGCCCCGCTGGCCCCTGGGGACGCGGCGGTCCCGTCGCGGGACCTCAGGGCGTTTATGTCCAGACCGCCGACGGCAATCATGATCCTGCCGGCGGGGTGTTCGGCAATGCGGTGCTCGCGATACAGCCCAAAGCCTATGGCATCGCCGACACCTTCACGCCGCCGAGCTGGAAGAACCTCAACGCCAAGGACCTCGACCTGGGCTCGGGCAGTCCGGTGACCTTTGCCTTCAAGGATCGCACGCTGCTGGCCACCTCCTCCAAGGAAGGGGTGATCTATCTGCTGGACGCGAAAAATCTGGGCGGCGGCATGTCGGGCGATCATACCAAGGCGCTCTACACGTCGCCGCGCATCGGCAACGATGAAGAGAAATATTATGGCCACGGCGTGTGGGGCAGCTTCTCCACCTATGAGGATGCGCAAGGTGCACGCTGGCTCTATGTGCCGATGTGGGGACCGCCGGCCAAGGATGGCTTCCAGTTTCCAAAAGATTACGGCCCGGCGCCGCACGGCAGCCTCATGGCATTTCAAGTGGTCGAGAAGGACGGCGGCGTGGCGCTGACGCCGCAATGGATGTCGCGCGACCTGGCGGTGCCCGACAATGTCGCTGTCGCCAATGGCGTGGTCTATGCGGTACAGACCGGCGAGCAGACCTTGCAGCATATGACCAATCCCGAAGCTCATGGCCGGGCCGAACCCGGCCAGCAGGCCGAAACCCCGGCCAGCCTCGCCAGGTTCCGCTCCACCCCGCTGGCGCCGATGATCCTGTATGCTTTTGACGCTGAGACCGGAAAGCAGCTTTATTCGAGCGGCAAGCAACTGGGAAGCTGGGTGCATTTCAGCCAGCCGGCGGTGGCGCTGGGCAAGGTGTTCCTGGTCTCGCATGATGCCCATGTCTATGCCTTCGGCCTGAAGCGCTGAACATGGCGGCGCCATCGATTCAGCAGGCGCTTGCACTGCACCGTCAGGGCCAGCTGGATCAGGCGGCGGCGCTCTACACACAGATTCTGGACCGTGAACCGGCCGACTTCGGCGCCCTACAGTTCCTGGGCGTGCTGCGTGGGCAACAAGGCCGCTACGCCGAGGCGCTGCGTTTGATCGAGGCTGCGCTGAAGATCCGGCCGCAGGATTTTGGCGCACTGGGCAATTATGGCCAGACCCTGATGACGGCAGGCCGTCTGCCCGAGGCGCTTGCGGCGTTTGACCGAGCCCTGGCTGTCCGGCCGGATTTTTTCGAGGCGCTCTACAACAGGGCGACGGTCCTTGCCCAGATGAAGCGGTTCGCGGAAGCGGTAGGCATCTTCGACAAGGCGCTGATGCATCGCCCCAACAGCGCCGCGAGCTTCTACAATCGCGCGCTGGCACAGGCGGAATTGGGGCGCAATGATGAGGCGCTGGCAAGCTACGACCAGGCTTTGCGTATCACCCCCGGCTTCGCAGAGGCGCTCGACAATCGCGGCAACCTGTTGCGGGCAATGGGACGATGCGGCGAAGCCCTGGAAAGCTATGAAAAAGCCATTGCCTTGCAGCCCCGAAATTTTCGAACCCACTACAACAGGGCAATTGCGCTGTCGGATCTGAAACGTGACGAAGAGGCGGCCGCAAGCTACGAACAGGCCCTTGCCATCGAGCCAGATTTCTTCGAGGCGCAGTCCAACCTTGGCGTCGTCCTGCTCAAACTGAAGCGCTTTTCGGAAGCGTTGCAGAGCTTCGACAAGGCTGCCGCCTTGCGGGCCGACGACATCGAGATGCTCAACAACCGGGGCACGGCATTATGGCATCTGGGGCGCAAGGTGGAAGCCCGGGCCAGCTACGATCACGTCCTGTCCGCGCGGCGCGGCCACACCGGCGCCCTGCTCAACCGCGCCTTCCTGCTGCAGGAACTGGGCGAGACAGAGCAGGCCCTGGCAGATTATGCCAAGGTTATCGCGGATGAGCCTGACAATGCGCGCGCCTGGAATGGACGAGGCGCGACGTTGCAGGCGCTCAAGCGCGACGGTGAGGCCCTGGCCGATTTCGAGAAGGCGGTGTCCCTGGATCCAAGCCTTGCCGATGCGCTCGCCAATCGCGGCCTGCTCAAGTGGACGCAAAACGGCGATCAGGCGGGCGCCGTCACCGATCTCGAAGCGGCGCTGGCGTTGGACCCCGCGCAACCTTATGCCAGGGGCCAGCTTCTCCATGTAAAGATGTTTGGCGCCGACTGGGAGGATTTCGACGCCGAAAAAGCGGTGATCGACGAAGGCGTACGCAACGGCCAGCGCGTCGTGTCGCCTTTTGTCTATCAGGCCCTGTCAGATTCGCCGGCGGATTTGCAGGCCTGTTCGCGCATCTTTACGAACCAGTTCTTTCCTTGCGTCGAACAAGCGCCGCCTTTCTTCCACAGCCATGACCGGATCCGCATCGGCTATGTCTCCGGCGAATTTCGCGAGCAGGCCACGGCCTATCTGATGGCGGAGCTTTATGAACTGCACGACCGGCGGAAATTCGAGGTCATCGCCATCGACAATGGCGGCAGCGACGGCAGCCCAATGCGCCGGCGGCTGGAAGCCGCGTTCGACCGGCTGGTCTACATCAACCAGCTCTCGGACGCGGAAGCGGCGGCACGCATCCGCGCGGAGGAGATCGACATACTGGTCAACCTCAACGGGTATTTCGGCGCACCGCGCACGGGCGTGTTCCAGCGACGCGCTGCGCCGGTCCAGGTTAATTATCTGGGTTTCCCGGCCACCTTGGGTGCCCCTTATATGGACTACATCATCGCCGACCGGACGGTGATCCCCGATGAGCACCGGCGCTTCTATGACGAGCAGGTGGTGTGGCTACCGCACAGCTACCAGGTCAACGACCGCAAGCGGACGATCGCGCCGGATGTGCCCGACCGCGCCGCGCTGGGATTGCCCGAGCACGGCGTTGTGTTCTGCAATTTCAACCAGAGCTACAAGCTCACGCCCGATGTCTTCGCCGCCTGGATGCGCATCCTGAAGGCGGTCGATGGCAGCGTGCTGTGGCTTTTGAATGCGCGACCGCCGTTCCAGGCCAACCTGTCGCGCGAGGCCGAGCGGCATGGCGTAGCGGCCGAACGGCTGGTCTTTGCGCCTTCACTGCCGCTCGAGCGGCACCTGGCGCGCCTGAAACAGGCCGACCTGTTTCTGGATTCCCTGCCCTACAATGCCCATACCACCGCCAGCGACGCGCTCTGGGCCGGAATGCCGCTTGTTACTGTGATGGGCACGAGCTTTCCGGGCCGAGTGGCAGCCAGCCTGCTTGCCGCCATCGGCATGCCGGAACTGGTGACCCGCACGATAGCCGACTATGAAAAGCTGGCGATCCATCTGGCCAGTGACAATCAGGCGTTGGCCACGATCCGGCAGAGGCTGGCGGAGAACCGCTTCACCACGCCCCTGTTCGACACTGATCTGTTCCGCAAGCACCTGGAATCCGCCTACACGACCATGTGGCAGACCTGGAAGAACGGCGAAGCCGCAAAAGGCTTTGCCGTGGAACCGCTCACGGAACCGCTTCCAGGGTGACGGAAAAGCTTTTTGGCGCAGCACCGCTTTGCGCCGTCCGCCACATCTGGCGAAAGGCCGCCTCCATCATGCGGGCATGGCGGCGGGAATCAAAAAATGGCTCCAGCTTGCGATTGCGGGACAATCTTTCGCGTAAATCTGTGCGCGCGGCGGTGTCTTGCGCCAGCTTCAGCGCCAGCTTTTCATAATCCGCCAAGGTCGCTGTCACCAATTCCGGCAGGCCCGCCGCATGAAGCAGGCTGGCCGCCACACGACCTGCGAAAGCCTTTCCCCGGTAGGTGATGACCGGCACGCCCGCCCACAGCGCATCACTGGCGGTGGCATGCGCATTGTAGGACAGCGTGTCCAACATCAGATCGGCGAGCGCCAGACGCGCCAGATGCCGATCACGGTCTGCCCGCTTCGCCCAAATGAGCCTGACGGCATCGACGCCGCGCAAGTGGGCGTGCTGAGCCAGCCTTGCGCGCACCTCCGGCGAATGTTCTTTCAACCAAAGCACACTGCCTGGCGTCTCTCGCAGCAGCCGCATCCACAGATCGAACAGGTCTTCGCCGATCTTCCAGCTTTGATTGAAGCAACAGAAGACCACGGCATCCTCGGGAAGGCCTTCTTCCTGTCGCGTGGGAAACACAGTCACAGGTGGCGGATCGCCCGGTGCGAAATAGCAGTCGGGCAGATGCACGATCATTTCGCTGTAATATGTCTGATCGGCCAACGGCAAAGCCTGGGCATCACCGATGACATAATCGATTGCGGCCGAGCCTGCGGTCGACGGATAGCCCAGCCAGTTCACCTGCACGGGTACGGGCCGCGCCGCGAACAGGCCGGGGCGGCCATATTGGGTGTGGCCGTTCAGATCGATCGCGATATCGATTTCGAGCCGGCGCAGCAATTGGGCCGCGTCGCGGTCGCTCATCGGGCGAATGTCGTGAAATTGATCGCATGCATCCACCAGCTGGCCACGGATCGCGCTGCCATCGTCCCCGCCAAGCGAAACCCCGTGGATCTCAAACGCCGAACGATCATGCTGTTCCAGCAGCGCCGCCAGCTGATGGCCGACCGGATGGTCGCCAAAGTCCGATGAGACGTAGGCGACGCGCAGCCGGTCATGCTTGCGTGACCCAGCCTCACGCCGGGCGTATTGGCCCAAGGCCGCCTTGTCGGCAAGCCATGCCCTGGCGCATTTGAGATGCAGCGCCGCATCATCGCTGTAACCCATCAGGGTGAAGGGCGCGATGATGGCGGAATTCTCCATCACCGCGCGCGCGATCCGTTCAGCGAACAGCCTCACCTTGGGCCAGTCGCAAAGATTGAGCGCGGCATTGGCGGCGGCGCTGAGCGCATAAGCATGGCGTGGATCGGCGGCCATGACGGCTTCAAACTCCGCCAGGGCCTCGGCAAAGCGCTGCATCTGCGCCAACGCGACGCCGCGATTGTAGCGCGTCTTGCTGTTACCCGGCCGGCATGCCAGCGCCACATCGTAAGCCCTCAGCGCCTCATCGAACCTTTGCAACCCCACAAGAGCGGCAGCCTTGTTGTTCAGGGCCTCCACTTGGTCCGGCCTGAGCGCCAGCGTCCGGTCGTAGCACTCCAGCGCCTCTTCGAAACGTTGCAGGCTCGCCAGCGCATTGCCGCGATTGTTCAACGCGTCGATATGCCGGGGCTGGCTCGCGAGCGCGGCTTCGAAACTTTTAAGCGCATCGTCGGCGCGCCCAAGTGCCGCCAGCGCCAGGCCGCGGTTGTTCAGGAATTCGGCATGACCGGGTGCAATCGAAAGCGCGATGTTGAAGGCATCCAGCGCCGCATCATGGCGCCCCATCCGCCACAGCAGGCTGCCGCGAAGATTGAAGGCTTCTGCCGCGTCCGGCCGCACCGCCGTCGCGGCTTCACAGGCCGCAAGTGCATCCTGGAGCCGGCCCATGTCGCTCAGTACCGTGGCGCGGGCAAAAAGCGCCTCACCATGGCCGGGCGCAATGGCGATGGCGCGTTCATAACTCTCCGCTGCCTCCGGCAGCCGGCGCATCTCCGCCAGCAAAAGACCGCGATTGAACCAGATCACGGCATCGTCGCGGTTCTGCGAAATGGCGGCGTCATAGCTTGCCAATGCTTCGTCGCGCTGGCCCAGCGCCCTGAGCACATTGCCGAAATTGGACAGGGCCTGCTGGTTTTTGGGATCAACCTTGAGCGCATGGCCGATCGCCTTGACCGCTTCCAGGAAATCGCCCTCTTGAGCCCTGAGCAGCCCCAGCATGTGATGGGCATCGAAATGGGCGGGATCGGCCCGCAAGACATGTTGATAGAGCGGGGCCGCCTCTTTCAGCTTGCCCTGCTGGTGCAGCAGGCTGGCTTGGGCAAAGGCCGCCGCAATCTCGGCAGGTTCCGGCATGGCCATTGATTTGGTCTCAAAGCGTCATCAAACTCTAGTGTCGTGGCTTTGGTGTTCGCAACATCACCGATATCAAGCGCAGAGCGAACGCCAAAGCCAAAACGACACTAGGAATCAATAAGTTGCTGGTGTCCTTCGATTCCGAAATTCGCTCAGAGCCCGATATAGGCATCATGCGAATTTCGGAATCCGGACACCAGCCCAGAAAGCATGGCCCAGGGCCAATGCGAACGATCGGGGGGTGCGGGCCATGACAATCAAAAGAACCATTCCCCTATTGTTGTGCAGTGCAATCGCGTTGGGCGTGACCGGCGCACATGCCGACACGCGAGACGAGGTTCTGTCAGGCATTCGGCGTTGCGGCGAGATCCATGACGACAAGACCTGGCTCGACTGTCTCTATGGCGCCGAGCAGCCGATGCGCGCGCATCTGGGCCTTCAACCGGCGCCGGAGTTCCAGCAGCGCCTGGTGCCGGCCGGGCCGATCGTGCCGCTTTCCGCCATGCCGGCTGCGGCCGCAGCCCCACCGCCCCCAGCCGCTGTCGCAACCCGGCCGGCGCCACGCAAGAAGCCGGGCTTCTGGTCCAACCTGTTGGGCGAAACCCCGCCCTATGCGGTTTCACGCATGGCATCTTACCGGTATGAGAAGAACGGCGCCTTTGTCGTCACGCTGCAAAACGGCCAGCAATGGCGGCAGATGGATGTGGATAGCGGCGTGCAGGCCTCATGGCTGCGGCCGGCTTCCAGCTATACCGTGACCATCAGCCAGGGCGCCTTTGGCAGCTACAGCCTGCACACCGACGACAATCCCCGTGTCTACAAAGTGGAGATGGTCCGCTAAGCTGACCGCCTGGTTGCGGGAGGATCGACATGCCGAGGCAGTCCCTGACATCCGTGCTGTTCGCCGGCCTTTTGACGGCGGCTGTCGGGCTTTCGCCGGCCTGCGCCGAGATGCTGCAATTTGCGAGCCCCGACGGCACCAAATCCTGGCCCAAACTGCCGGACATCCCTGACTGGCACCAGGACCAGGAACAGAGCATGAAGCTTGCAGTCAATTTCCTGGTTCCTGACGGCGCCGATCCCGCCACCTCCGACGTGACCATCCGGGCGCGCGGCTATCCCAGAAGCGGCGACACCGCCACCCTGTCGCAGCTGATGGAAAAGGATCGCGCAGCGGCCCCGGCCTCGACGGAAGTCACCAAGCGCCCAGATCTATACGACAAGGATTCCACGCCCTTCACCCTGGTCGCGTTTGCGCCGGCCGCAGGACAGGCCGGGGACTGGAAGGCGATCGCCTATTCGGAGGAAGGCGAGTACCTCCTGGCTTTCACCCTCGATGCCAAGTCCAAGGCGGCCTATGACAAGAGCCTGCCGGACTTCACTGCCCTGGTTCAGAAATATGCCAAAGATATTCCCTGGTAGGCGCCCTTGCCGCTTGGGCGGGAATTGATAACGTCCTCTTGTCGTGGTTTCGAAGTTCGCCTGATACCGATATCGGGCCGTCTTGCGCGAATTTTCAGAATCGAGACACTCGTCCGAATTCACAACGAGCGGCGCCGAACGCCGCGAACAAGGGAAGACAATGACCAATCCGAACAACCTGTCCCGCCGGGGATTGCTTCAGACTTCTTTGCTGGCGGGCGCCGCAGCGGCTGCCGCCGCAGCCACCCCGGCCCTGGCGCAGCTGCCCTCCCAGGCGCCCGACGCGCCCTACAATCCGCATCCGGCCAGGCGTCTCGGCCAGCCGCAAGAAGGCCCCGACACGCCCAAGCTCACGCTCTACATGGAAGACCTGCTCAGCGACGAGGAAGCCGTCAGCCTGAAGCAGCTCGGCATCAACTGGATCGACACCCAGGCGGTGCCCGCCCAGCCCTGGGGCATGGACTATCTGCAGCCCCGCGTGGACGCACTGAAAAAGCACGACATGCGCATCGGCATCATGATGATCCGCTGGTCCTATCAGGGCGGCATGGACCCCAACATGTCCAAGATCGTCTATGGCCAGCCCGGTCGCGACGAGGAGATTTCCAAGATCAAGGAAACCATCGTCAATATGGGCAAGCTGGGCATCCCGGTGCTGGAATGGAATTTCTACAATCACCGCGCGGTGGACGGTTATCAGCCGGTGCCAGGCCGCGGCGGCGCGATCATGACCGAGTTCAAGTATGACCGGATGAAGGACCTGCCGCCGCTTCCGGCCGAAGGCACTCATACTTACGAAGAAACCTGGAAGAACATGACCTACTTCCTCAAGGAAGTGGTGCCGGTCGCCGAAAAGAACAATGTCGTAATGTCGGTGCATCCCAACGACCCGCCGGCGCCTTACAGCCGCGGCTCGGCCCAGGTGCTCAACAGCTTCAACGACTGGAAGCGGCTGGTGGAGACGGTCAACTCTCCCTCCAACTGCATGACCTGGGACTGTGGCGTCACCCGCGAGCTGGGCGAAGACCCGGTGGTGGTGGGCAACTGGCTGGCCTCGCGCAACCGCATCGGCCAGGTGCATTTCCGCAATGTCGTGCAGCGCAAGCCGCGCGAGGACTATACCGAAGTCTTCCCCGACAATGGCGACAACGACATGTTCGAGGTGATGAAGCTTCTGGTGAAGAACAACTACAAGCGCCTGGTCTTTCCCGAGCATCCGCGCGGGCTGGCCATCGATAAGCTGCTGCCCAAGGCCTACAACAATTATGCCGCCTGGGCCTATAACGTGGGCCACTGCAAGGCGATGCTGCAGATCGCGCTGCGTGAAATTCGCGGGCTTTGACCGAAGGGTCAAAGCGGCGCAGCGCGGCGCGCGACAGCGTAGTTAGCCGCGCGAGCCGGGGCCGCCCTTGCCCGCAAGAGCGGGCAAGGGACAAGCTCGTTTACTGCTTGATCACCTGGCCGTCCGGCAGACGAACCACGCCCCAACCGCCATTGAGCGGCTGATCGTGGTTGAAGGGATGCTTGGCCGCTTCCGCCTCGTCGATCTCGATACCCCAGCCCGGCTTGTCGCTGGCATAGGTGTAGCCGCCGCGCGTTTCCGGCGCACCCTTGAAGATCGCCCTCTCCGCGTCATTGAAAGGCGTGTGCTCCTGGATGCCGAAATTGGTGATGTTGAGATCCAGATGCACCATCGCGGCGTGGCCGATTGGTGAGACGTCGCCCGGACCGTGCCAGGCGGTGCGCACATTCATGATCTCGCCCATGGCCGCGACCTTGCGCGCCGGCGTCAGACCGCCCATCTGCGAGATGTGCATGCGCATATAGTCGATCAGCCGGTCCTTGATCAGCGGCGTCCATTCATGGGGTGAATTGAACAGCTCGCCCATCGCCAGCGGCGTGGTGCATTGCTCGCGGATGTTCTTGAAGTAGACGATATCTTCCGGCGACAGTACGTCTTCCAGGAAGAACAGGCGATACTTCTCCAGGTCCTTGGCGAACTGGATGGCCTCGGTGGGGGTGTAGCGCTCATGGGCGTCGTGCATGAGCTCGATCTCCTGCCCCAGCTGCGAGCGCGCCGCCTCGAACAAGGCCAGCGCGCGCCGCTTGGCGGTCTCGCGCTCGAACACCGGCTCATTGTGGATGGCAGGGAAACGCGCGCCAGCCTGGCGCGCGCCATAGCCCGCCATGCCGGGCACGCCCACCTGCATGCGCACATGGCGGAAGCCCTCGGCCATGTATTTCTTGGTGTTGTCGATGACCTCCTGGATCTCCGCGCCATCGGCATGGGCGTAAAGATCAACCGCTTCGCGCGCCTTGCCGCCCAGAAGCTGATAGACCGGCATGCCGGCCATGCGGCCCTTGATGTCCCACAGCGCCTGATCCACGCCCGAGATCGCGTTGTTCTCGACCGGTCCGTTCTTCCAGTAGGAAGAGTCGTAAGACATCTGCCAGATGTCTTCGATGCGATCGACGGTGCGCCCCACCAGCAGCGGCTTCAGATACAGTTCCACCGCCGGCTTAATCAGGTCGGCGCGCTGGGTGAAGGTCGCGCAGCCATAACCGTAAAGTCCGTCCTGATCGGTGACGACCTTGACCACGGTCAGGCGCGAGCCCTTGGGCGCGCATTCGATGACCTTGAGGTCCTTGATCTTGGGCATGGGCATGCCGCGAGCGGCCCGGGCCGAGGCCTCCTGGGCGACAGCCTCTTTCTTCGAAAGCACCACCGCAACCGCCGTGCTCGCCAGCGCCGCACGGAATAATTCGCGTCTACGCATGAAATCTTCCTTTGGTTTTTTGATTGGCCGGACCCTAAGTGGGCAGCGCGCAAACGGCAAGTTTTGTGTACTTTATGCACTTCAAACCCGATGCTGCATCGCAACAAAGAGGATAAAAATGTCTGCACATGATGCTTACGTAATCACGCCGCCCAGGCAGGCGGCCGCCGCGGTTGCAGACGACACAAAGCTATTTCCGGTGCGGCGCATTTTCTGTGTCGGCCGCAACTATGCCGACCATGCGCGCGAGATGGGCGCGGACCCGACCCGCGAACTGCCTTTCTTCTTCTGCAAGCCGGCCGACGCGCTGGTGGCCGATGGCACCACCATACCTTATCCGCCACAAACGAAGGACTTGCAGCACGAGGTCGAACTGGTCGCCGCAATCGCCCAAGGCGGCGCCAATATCACGCGCGAGAAGGCGCTGGATCATGTCTTCGGCTATGGCGTGGGCATAGATCTCACCCGCCGCGATCTGCAGCAGGAAGCCAAGGACAAGAGGCGCCCCTGGGACTGGGGCAAGGGCTTCGACCATTCCGCGCCGTTAAGCGCGCTTCATCCCCCCAGCCGCATCGGGCATCCCTCATCCGGGCGCATCCATCTGGCGGTGAACGGTCAGATCAAACAGGACGGCGATCTTGACCAGATGATCTGGCCCCTGCCCGACGTGATCGCATTCATCTCCCAGTCCATGCGGCTGGAAGCGGGCGACTTGATCTATACCGGCACGCCGGCGGGCGTGGGTGCGGTTGTGCCCGGCGACGAGCTGGTCGCCGAGGTGGATGGTGTGGCGAAACTCAGGATCATAATCGGCGGCTGATCAGGGCTTGCGTTCAAGCCCCTTGGATTTCCACAGGGCCGCGTGATCGGAGCGCAGCATATAAGCGATGAAAGCCCGGGCCGCATCGGCCTGGGCTGATCGCGCCGACACCGCGACGGATGTGTCGATATAGGCGTGCAGCTCTTCCGGCACGGTGCCGACCAATTCCAGTTCGGGATGGTTCAGCACCTCGCAGATCAGCTGCAGCGCCATATCGCCTTCGCCGCGCACCAGCGCCTCGCCACCCTCGCCCTTGGTGCTGATCTTGGTCCGCACACCCTGGAAATAGGGATACTGGTGCAGCATGTCGTCGATGATGCGCGCTTCCATGCTGCCGCCGGCGGGATTGGAATACATCACTACACCACCCGCCTTCAGCGCCGCGCCAAGTCTCGCCGGGGTGGAGATGTCGGGATGCGGCGCCCCCTTCTTCACGGCAAGGCCGACATGGACGCGGCCGATATCGGCCGCCGTGCCGGAGACGACCGTGCCGTCCGCCTGCATGCCATCCATGAAGGAAACCGGCGCCACCACAATGTCGGCTATAGGCGTGCCTTTCTTCACGTCATTTACCAGCTGACCCATGCCCTCGGCCTTGATCGTGACCTTGATGCCGGTCTCCCTGGTATAAGCCGCTGCCAGGTCCTGGATGCCGGCGTTATAGACCACGCCCGGCGTGAAGACGTTGATCTCGGCCGTCTGGGCAAAGGCCGCAGCAGTCAGCAACGCATGGAACGCTGCCGTCAAAGCGAAAAGACGCATTTTCCTTCCCTCGATTTTTTATTTGCAGGTACCGGCGGGAGGCGTGTGCAACAGCGGCCGGCCCGACAGCGAGCCCGTCATCCTGCCATTGTCCACGGCGGCGACACCATTGACGAACAATTCCTGTACGCCCGCCGACAGGACCGCGGGATGGACATAGTCCGCCTTGGGCACATAGTTGTTCGGATCAAACACCAGCACGTCGGCGAAATAGCCGGGCTTCAGATAGCCGCGCCGATCCAGCTTGAAGATGTCGGCGGTCAGCCCGCTGGACGAGCGGATGAAAAAGCCGGTGTCGATCACATGCTTCTGCTTCACATAGACTGCATATTTGGTCTGGAAGGTCGCATATTCGCGCGGATGGCCGGGCCCGCCATCGGAGCTGGTCACCACCCAGGGCTGCTTCATGAATTTTTCCAGATCGGCTTCGGAAATATTGAAGGACACGACCGAGGCGTGACCATGGCTTTCGCGCAGCACCCGGATGGCCGCGTCCAGCGGATCCATCTTCCAGTCCTTGGCGAGGTCGGAGAGATATTTGCCTGACCAGTCTGGCGGCGGCGCGTTGCTGATATTGGAGCCGTCCGCCTCGCCGCTGGTGAGAAGCAATGTTTGAGCCCCACCACGGCGGTCCAGGTTCTGGGCCATTTCCGTCTTGATCTTCGCCATCAGCGCCGGATCATCGAAACGCTTGAGCATGGCGGCCGGCCCGCCGTCCGACGCCCAGCGCGGGATCAGCGCCGCATCAAGGCCGGTATGTGAAGCCAGCCAGGGATAATTGTTGGCCGTGACATTCTGGCCGGAAGCGCGCGCATCGTCGATCAGCTTGATCACTTCGTCCGATTTGCCCCACACGTCATGGCCCAGCGCCTTGATGTGGGAGAAATGCACGGGGATATGGCCCTCGCGGCCGATCTGCAGCACCTCCTTGGTCGAGGCGATCAGGCCGATGGAATAGGAGGATTCGTCGCGCTGGTGGGTGTCATAGATGCCGCCGCGCGCGCCCGCCTCCTTGGCCAGCGCGATCACCTCGTCGGTCTTGGCGAAAATCTGCGGCGCATAGAACAACCCCGCCGAAAGGCCAATCGCGCCTTCGCACATGCCCTGGATGGTCAGCGCCTCTTCTTTCGCCAATTCATCGGGCGTGGGCGCGCGCGCCGCATCGCCGATCACCTGTTTGCGGATGGCCCCAAATCCTACATAGGACACGACATTGGTGCCCACGCCTTGCGCCTTGTAGCGGCCGAACTCCGCCTTGAGATCGGGCGTGCCATTGCCGTCTATGCCGATGAAAACAGTAGAGACGCCTTGCATCACCCAGGCCGGCACGGCGCGCTGTGCCGGATCGGAAGAATTCAGGAAATGATCCGAATGGGTGTGGGCATCGATCAGACCCGGCGACACGATCATGCCGTGCGCGTCGATGGTCCGCTTGGCGCTCATCGGCGCTTTCGGCCCGACATAGACGATTTTGTCGCCGGCGATGGCGACGTCCCCGGTGAAGGGCTTGGCGGTGGACCCGTCATAGACGGTGCCGCCGGTGATGAGCACATCGGCCTGCTGTCCCTGGCCCGACGCCGAACCCGACACCATTGCGCATAGCGCCGATGATGCAAGAAGCGCCAGTGCAAGGCGCACATTTGCCGATGGCATGATCATTCCCCTTTTTGTTCTTCGTCAGCGGTCGTCCGCCGCCATTTGCGCGAAAGTCTAGGCGCGAGCCGCCCGCACCGCTAGAGTTCATCCCATACGCAAGCGCCCCAAAACCGCGAAGGACCCGCGACATATGCGCAAAGGCCTGACTTTGCTGGTGTTTTTGGCAACCCTGCTGGGCGCCCTGTTCGGTCTTGCATGTCATGCGCTGATCCACGATTCCGCAAATCAGGCGTCGGTTCTCCAGGCGTTGGGCCTGATCACGGCGATCTTCCTGCGCGCGGTCAAAATGCTGATCGCGCCACTGGTGCTGGCCACTTTGGTGAGCGGAGTCGGCCGCATGGGCGACGCCAGCGACATCGGCCGTGTCGCCCTGAAAGTGATGAGCTGGTTTATCGCCGCCTCGCTGGTGTCGCTGCTTCTGGGGCTGGTGATGGTCGAAACCATTGCACCTGGCGCGGGCCTGCATCTGAAAGTCGGCGCCGACGCCGCCGCAAGTGGATTGAAGGCGCCGCCCACCAGCCTGACACTGTTCCTTACCAATCTGGTTCCCACCTCGATCTTCGACGCTATGGCGCGCAACGAGGTGTTGCAGATCGTGGTATTTTCCCTTTTAGCGGGTGTGGCGCTGACGCGGCTGGGCGAAAAGGGCAGGCAGCTGCTGGCCTTGACCGAGCAGCTGGCAAATCTTGTGCTGCAGATGGCGATGTTTGTGATGAACCTGGCGCCCATCGCGGTATTTGCGGCCGTTGGCTCGGCGCTGGCGCAAGGCGGCATCGAAGTGATTGGCAAATATGCCGCTTATGTCGGCGGATTCTATCTGACACTTGCCCTGCTATGGGCAGCGCTGATGGTGGCGGGCGCAGCCGTGTTGGGCACACGCCAGCAAAAAACCCTGATGAAGGCGATCCGTGAACCCGCACTGATCGCACTGGCCACCACGAGTTCGGAATCGGCCTATCCGGTCCTGCTCTACAAGCTGGAACAGATCGGCATCTCCAACCGCATCGCCAGTTTCGTGCTGCCCCTGGGCTATTCCTTCAATCTGATCGGCTCGATGTGCTACTGCATTTTCGCCGCGCTGTTCGTGGCCCAGGCCTATGACATCACCCTCAACTCCGGCCAGATCGCGCAGCTTCTGTTCCTGATCTTTGTCGCCAGCAAGGGTATCGCCAATGTACCGCGCGCATCGCTGGTGGTGGTGGTTTCACTTCTGCCCTATTTCCACCTGCCGGAAGCAGGCGCCCTGTTGATCCTGGGGGTGGACCACTTCATGGATATGGGCCGAACCTGTACCAACACGGTGGCGACGGCGATCGCCGCGGCCAGCGTGGCCAAGTGGGAAGGCGACAAAGTGGCGTTGGCGCTACCGGCGGTGGCAAGCTAGTCTCGCCCGAAAAAGACGAGGAAATGCCATGAAGCTCGATACCAGCGCCTCCGGGGTCTATTCGATCGCGCCCACCCCTTTTTCGGAAAATGGCGGCATCGACTGGAATTCGGTCGACCGCATGACGGACTTTTACTTCGAGTGCGGCTGCAACGGCTTCACCATTTTGGGCGTCTTGGGCGAAGCTTCCAAGATGGACGCCGAGGAAGCACTGGCGCTAGCGGAACGGGTGATCAAGCGCGCGAACGGCAAGCCCATCATCGTGGGGGTGTCGGCGCCAGGCTTTGCCGCCATGCGATCCCTGACCCGCAAGGTGATGGATCTGGGCGCGGCTGCGGTCATGGTCGCGCCAGGCGCCGGCCTGAAAACCGACGATCAGATCAGCGCCTATTTCCGCAATGCCGTGGAAGCCATCGGCAGCGACACACCCTGGGTGCTGCAGGACTATCCCCATTCAACCGGCGTGGTGATGTCCAACAGCATGGTGAAGAAGGTGGTGATGGAGCACCCCTCGCTGGTGGTGCTCAAGCATGAGGACTGGCCGGGGCTGGACAAGATCACCGCCCTGCGTGGCTGGGAAAAAGACGGCTCGATGCGCCACATCTCCATCCTGATCGGCAACAATGGCCTGTTCCTGGATTTCGAGCTGGACCGCGGCGTGGATGGCGCCAATACCGGCTATGCCTTTCCCGACATGCTGGTGGAAACGGTCAAGCTCTCCAAGGCCGGCAAGCGTGACGAGGCGCACGACCTGTTCGACGCTCACCTGCCCCTATTGCGCTATGATCATCAGCCCGGCGTGGGCCTTGCGGTGCGCAAATATGTGCTGATGAAGCGGGGCGTGCTGTCGTCCTGGACCATGCGCAAGCCCGCACCCGCCTTCTCGCCCGAAACCAAGGCGGACGTTGATTACCTGCTGGCGCGCCTGGCCAAGCACGACCCCCGCGCCAAGGTCTGAAAAACAAGAACGGAGATTTCGATGCAGCACAGCCTGAAACTGGCGATCCTCGCCTTGACGTTTTCCGCCACCGCCGCGATGGCGCAAAGCCCGATGGTGCAGGCCCCCGCGCCAGGCACGCGGCCCACGCCAATGGTGCTGACCAGTTCTTCTTTTGAGGATGGCGGCGTTATTCCCGACAAATATTCCGGCGCGTCCTCGAGCCCGGTGTCGCCCGCGCTGTCCTGGACCGGCGCACCCGCCAATACCCAGGCCTTCGCCATCGTCATGCATGACCTCGACACCATGCCGCGCGCGGCCGGTCCCGATAACCTGCACTGGCTGATCTTCAATATTCCCGCCGGCACCACGTCATTGCCCGAAGGCGTGCCGAATAGCGCGCGCCTGTCGGACGGCAGCATCCAGCTGGTCAATGGCGGCAACAAGGTCGGCTATCTCCCGCTGGGCGCGCGCGGCGTCTATCATCACTATGTGATCGAGCTTTATGCGCTGGATGGCAAGATCCCGGTCACGCCGGAAGGTTCGCGCCAGGATGCGACATCGGAGATCCTGGCGCACACGCTGGCCCATGCCGCCTATGTCGGACGCTTCCATCTGCCCAACTGATGGATCGGCGCGCGATGTGCCGGAAAATCGATTTCGATTTTCCGGCACCGCGCTTCAGCGGATGCGCTTGACCTTGTAGAAGCGGCTCTCGCCGGCAACCGTCATGGTGAAGGTGTGCATCGCGTCGGGCGCAATGGTGACCAGCATATTGGGTCCGGGATCGCGCCATCGCGCTGGGTGATAGACTTCGTCTTCCGCGGCTTGCGCCCACACTTCGCCATCCGACAAGGTCACGGTGAAGGCGCCATTTTTGTCGAACGTCACCGACTGCATCGGCACATTGCGCACGATCGGCTTGATGTTGTTGAACATGCCATTGAGCAGGCCGGTATTGCGAGGCATGGGCGGCGGACCGGCCGGCCTCGCCGGAGGCGCGTAAGCCATGACTGGCGGTGGAGGCGGCACCGGCTTGACTGTTGCCAGCGCCGGCACCGAAAGACCCAAGGCGCTGCGCATCGGCATGGCGGCGGCATAATAGCAATCCAGCCAGGGCCGGTCGCCCGCAACGCGATTGCAGGCGGCCGCGCCCGCCATCACGTCATCGCGCACCGTTTCGTCGCGCGGCGCGCCACCAGGAGGCGGCGACAAAGCAAGCTTCACCTGTCCCGGCAAAGCGGCCGCCATGCCCAGCGCGGCGCGCACCGGCTGGGCGGCGCCGTAGTAGCAATCCAGCCACTGGCGGGAATCTGCGATCACGGCGCAGCGAAAGGCGCCAGACAAGGCATCGTCGCGGGGACGCGCCTGGGCCGGCGCGGCGGCAAGAACGGCCGTGCCCAGCAGCAAAGCCCAAGAGAGATGACGCATGCAGTTTCCCTTTAATCTTGCGGTTCTGCGCCGCTTTTCCGGATTGAAACAAAAACAGGCCCTCGGGGCAACCAGCTCAGGTCGATACGGCGAAGCTCTCGGGCGACCGGCCGCTGTGTGAAATCTCCATCATGCGCCGATACGCGGCCTCCAGGGATCTGGTGAACCGCGCCACATCATAGAGCGGGCTCGAGAGGCGGTTGGCCGCAAGCCGCGCGCGCAAGCCAGCCAGTCTTTCGGGGTCGCGTGCCAGAGCCAGGGCCAGCGCTTCATAGTCATCCAGCGACGCGGTCACCAGTTCCGGCATACCGATGGTTTCGAGCAGGCTGGCTGCCACCCGTCCGTCGAACTGCCGGCCCAGACAGGTAAGAACCGCCAGGCCGGCCCATAGCGCATCGCTTGCGGTGGTATGGGCGCCATAAGGCAGGGTATCCAGGAACAAGTCGGCCAGCCGGTGCCGCGCCAGATGCGCGGCCGGTTCCCCGCGCGGCGCAAATACCAGTCGCGCGGCATCCACACCGCGCGCACTGGCCTCGGCCCGCAAGTGTGCGGGCATGGACAGATTGTCTTCCAGCAACCACAGCACACTGCCGGGCACCGCCTTCAAGAGACGCATCCAGACATCGAAGACCCGTGGCGTGATCTTCCAGGCAGCATTGAAACAGCAGAAGACGAAACTTCTCTCCGGCAGACCGGCTTCGGCACGGCTGGGCGCGCTTTCCGCGATGGCGCGCCTTGCGTCATTGGCCTGATAGCAATGCGGCAGATGGACGATCTTCTCGCTATAAAAGTCCTGCTCGTTGAAAGGCAGGACCACCGCATCGCCGACAATATAGTCCAGCCAGGGCGTGCCGATGGTGCCGGGATAACCGAGATAATTGACCTGCACCGGGCACGGGCGATGGGCCAGAATGCCGGCGCGGGCGCCTTCGGTATGAACCTTCAGGTCCACGGCGATGTCGATCTCCCACGCGCGCAGCCACCGCGCCACTTCGGCGTCGCTCATGGCGCGAACATCCTCGAAATGATCGAAGGCCTTGATGACCCGCCGGCGCAGCGGGGTAGCGTCGTCGCGGCTAAAAGAGACGGCCGTCACATCAAATGTGCCGCGATCATGGGTTTCGATGAGTCCCGCGATCAGCTCAGCGGTGGCATGCTGGTAAAAATCCGATGACAGATAGGCGATGCGAATGCGATCATGGCCGTACCGCTCGCCGCTCCACAGCGGAGCGGTGGAGGCCGGCGCCTGATCGGCGACAAAAGCCTCGCTGCAGGTGCGCCTGAGCGCGCCGTCATCGCAAAAAGGCATGAAGGTCAGCGGCGCGATCACGCTTGTGTGGTTTCTGACGGCCTCGATCAATTGCGGACGCAACCCTTCCCAACGCGCGAAATCGCAAGCCCCCGACACCGCGCCGGCCATCGCGCCCAACAGATAGCGATGGCCTGGCGCCAGGGCAGATGCCTGTTCGAAGGCTGCTTGCGCCTCGTCATAGCGTTCCAGCTTCAACAGCGTGGTGCCGCTGTTGAAGGCGGCGGCAAAGCGGCCGGGATTGATCGCCAGCGCCTCGCGATAGCTGGCAAGCGCATCTTCGAATCTCTCCATCAGCCATAGCGCGGCGCCCCGGCGAAACCAGGCTTCGTCGTAGCCAGGCGCGATCTGGAGCAGCCGGTCATAGCTGACCAGCGCATCCTCGGCTCTGCCCGTGTCCACCAGCAGATTGCCGCGAAACAGCAAGGCTAGCGCATTGTCGGGCTTTATCATCAGCGCCCGATCGAAATCTGCCAGCGCTTCATCGGCGCGGCCGAGCGCCTGCAGCGCCAGTCCATGATGGGTGCGGATGTCGGCATGGCCAGGCGCTTCGCCGAGCAGGGGCGAGAGAATATCCGCCGCTTCCGCGGCGCGATCCTGCTGCAACAGCAGCACGCCGATCATGTGGCGCGCGTCCAGGTCCCCCACCGCGGCATCCAGAATGCGCCGATACAGTCGTTCCGCTTCCTTGAGCCGGCCGGCGCCATGATGCGCGCGAGCCTCGGCGCGCATCTTCTCGATCGTGCCAATATCCCGCGCCGCCACTTATTCCAGAACCAGCTTGCCGTTGAAGGCGATGCAGATCCGCTCGCCCGGCCCATGGAACGCCGATACCGAGTGCTCCAGCCAGGAGGGAAACAGATACATGTCTCCCGGCATCGGCGCGACGCGATGGCGCGTGGCCTGGAACGGCAACTGCCCCATGGTGGCGCGCGGCCTGGGATCATAGAAGGAGATCTTGCCGACATCGCCCTGCTCCAGCGTCTCGGGCGGTGCCGTCACATAATAGACGCCACTGATATTGGCGTTGGGATGGACATGCAGGCCCTGGGTGTGCCCAGCGCGATAGGATACTGCCCAGCCCCACAGCACGAAATCGATCCGGGCGGGCGGCCGCGTCACCTCCTGGCGGATCAGTTGGGCGGCATAGTCCTGCACCGCGTTGAAGATGTGCTTCTTCAGTGTCTCAATGGCGGGGCTTTCGCGCTGGAACAGGTCTTCCCTGGTCTGGAAACCGCCTTCGGTGGTGGTGCCGGTGGTGGAATTGGGCTCGGTCGCCGCGATATGGGCGATCAACGCCTGAAGCTGGCGGTTGGTCTCCTCCATGTCCTCCAGGCGGCGATGCAGGATTGTGGTGGGAAAAATCGAAATCAGCCGGTCAGCCACGCCATACCCCGTTATTCTTTTATTACGGCAATCATATAAGGGCGCTAGCGCCCCGACCAGCCGGGATCGGTCTGGTCCAGCCGGCGCTTCAGGGCTTCCAGATAAAGCGCGGACTGCTGACGTTCCTGCGCATGCTGTGCGGCGGTCTGCGCCGCGACTTCGTCCGGAATCAGGCGCAGATTCCTGCCCGTGGACTGCGCCAGAACCTGCACCATGGCGGCACGCTCCAGGTAATAAAGATCATCGAACACATTGGCGATGGTATCACCGCAGACCAGGACGCCATGATTGGCCATGAACAGAACATCGGCCTTGGCCAGCGCGCCACAGATGCGGTCGCCCTCGGCATCGTCCAGCGCCAAGCCATTATAGACTGTGTCATAGGCGGTGCGGCCGTAGAAACGCACGGCATTCTGGCTGCACCATTCCAGTTTTCCATCTTCCAAAAGGCTCAACGCCGTGGCGTAAGGCATATGGGCATGCATGATGCAGCGCGCGCCAGGCTTGGCGCGGTGGATGCGGCTGTGGATGAAGAACGCGGTGGGCTCGACGGCACGGTTGCCGGCGATGCGGTTGCCTTTGGCATCCACCGTCACGATGTCGGACGGCACCAGCTCCAGCCAATGGACGCCCTGCGGATTGATCAGGAAGGTCTCCTGGTCCACTGCATAGCTGAAATGATTGCAGACCCCTTCATGCAGCCCCATCTCCGCGGCCGAGCGCAAGGCGCAGGTGAGGTCGATCTTGTCCTGTTCGATGCCCATCAATATTCCCCACGGATGACGTTCAGCAGCGGTTGCCCGCGCGCGAAACGCTGTGCCTGTTCGCCGGCAAAGGCAAAGGCTCGGCTTGTGAAGCGAGGCGTATCGGTAGCCAGATGTGGCGTGATCATCAGGTTCGGCGCCCGCCATAACGGATGGTCCGGTGGCAAGGGCTCGGGGTCGGTGACGTCCAGCGCGGCGCGAATCCGGCCCTCGGTCAAGGCTTGCACCAGCGCTGCTGTTTCCACCACCGCGCCGCGACCGGCATTGACCAACAGTGCGCCGCGTTTCATGCGGGCGATGCGGGCGGCGTTGATCAGGCCGTGGGTTTCGCTGGTCAAGGGCGTGGTCAGGATGACGATGTCGGCCTTGGGCAGAAGGGCATCCAGACCTGAAACCGGAACCACGCCTTCCCGCCTCGAGCGTGCCACGCGCAGGAATTTGCAGCCGAAAGGCACAAGCCTGGCCTCGACCGCCGCACCAATGGAGCCATAGCCCACGATAAGAACCGTCTTGTCTGCGGCCTCTTCCACGAGCACCGGGCAATCGGGATCGCGCCTGGCGCCTTCGGACAGGAGATAGATGTCTTCCGCCCCGCCCTTGCCAGCCCAGTCGGCGCGCCGCTGCAGATCGAAATAGAATGGCAGATATTTCTGCATCGCCAGGGTGGCAGTGACCGCCCATTCGGCGGTGGGTGCATCATGCACCCCGCGCGCGCTGCACAGGGTGACGTCCCGCGGAATCAGCGGCCGCAGGGAATCGACACCAGCCCACAGGCCCTGAACCGCTTTCACGCCCTTCAGATGCGGCCACTGCCGGCGCTGGGTCGCCGGCGCCTGGGCCGCGATCCAGAAATCCACGGCGATGTCGTCGTCCGGCTCTGCCGGGATGCGCACGACATCCAGTCCATGAAAGCCGCTCAGCAGAGCAGAATCGACGGATGCTTCAATACCGACCCGCATCACGACACCTTGGACGCGGTGGCGCGAAAGACGAAGTAGACCGGCACGCCGATCAGCACGATCACCACGCCTGGAAAGGTCGTGGCGGGCCGGTAAAGAAACAGGATGGCGAGAATGACCGCAGCCGCCACGATATAGAGCGCGGGCACCACAGGATAACCCCAGGCACGATAGGGTCGCGGCACATCAGGCTTGATGCGGCGCAGGCGGAACAGGCCGGCAATGGTGAGGATGTAGAAGATCAGCGCCGCCGACACGACATAATCCAGCAGATTGCTGTAGAGATTGCCGTAGCTGTTGGTCGCGGGATTATAGGTACGGATCAGCACCAGCACCGCGACCCACATCGCCTGCATGCGCAAGGCGGCGGCGGGAACCTTGGCGTCATTGAGATCGGCGGCACGGCGGAAAAAGACTCCATCCAGCGCCATGGCGAAATAGGCGCGCGCACCGGCCAGGATCATGCCGTTCATGCAACCGAAGGCCGAGATCATGATCGCGATGGCGATAATGGTGGCGCCGATGCCCGGGAAGATCACCTCGAACACCGCGGCCGCCACTCGGTCCGACGGCGCGCTCTGGATCTGGGCGAAGGGCAGCACCACCGTGTAGGCGAAGTTCGCCAGTATATAAAGTGTCAGCACGATCACAGTACCCAGCGCCAATGACAGCGGCACATTGCGCGCCGGATCGCGCACTTCACCTGCGGTGAAGGTGATGTTGTTCCAGGCATCGGCTGCAAACAGCGAACCGATCTGCGCCGTGCACAGTCCGATGAAAATGCCGAATCCGCCGAGCGGCGAAATACCGGCCGCCGGCGGCAGCACACCCACCGGCCGCCAGGCGTGGCTGAAATTGCCGTGCACCACCGCCGCGTCCCAGCCCAGCAGGCCGCCGATCACGATCACCCCGATCAAAGTTCCGATCTTCATGGTGGTGAAGACGTTCTGCATGCCCTTGCCGTATTTCAGTCCCCTGCTGTTGGTCCAGGTCACGAAGGCAACCAGGGCGAGCGATACGACCTGGGCGGTCGAAAGCGACACCGCATAGCGGGGCAGAATTTTGATGGGCGCGATCAGATAGTGGTTTTCGGAAATAAAAGGCACCAGAACGCCCAGATAGCGCGCGAAACCAACAGACGAAGCGGCGATGGTGCCGGTCTGGATCACCAGGAACAGGGTCCAACCGTAAAGAAAGCCCCAGAGGGGCGAAAAGGCTTCGCGCAGATAGACATATTGCCCACCGGCGCGCGGCATCATCGCCGCTAGCTCGCCATAGGACAAAGCCGCCGCGAGGGTCAGCACGCCCGCGATCACCCAGGCCAGCAGCATCCAGCCCGCCGCGCCGGTTTCACGCGCCATTTCGGCCGCCACGATGAAGATGCCCGAGCCGATCATCGAGCCGGCAACGATCATGGTGGAGTCGAAAAGCCCCAACCCCCGCTTCAATGTGTGTTCCGCGTCGGGATTGAGGGAATCCATGTCAGCTCCGGTGCGGTTCGGTCAGGAAGGCATGCACAATGCGGTTGAATTCGTCGGCAAATTTTATGTGGATGTTGTGCTTGCCCTCGGGAAATACGTGAAGTTCTGAGCCTGCAATTCCGCGATGAATCGCCTCGGCATGCAAGCCCGGCGTGAGCGGATCTTTGGCGCCATGCAGCACAAAAGTTGGGCATTCTACGTGAGGCAGCAGCGCGCGATAGAGATCGCCGCCGGCATGGAACAACGCCTCCTGCCCCGCAACATAACGGTCCCACAATGCATCCAGCGCATCGCCGTAGATCGCGCGCATCGCCTCGGCGGCACGGGGCGACCAGGCGGAAATCTCGCCGATAGTGTTGAACGCGGCTATGTCTTCTGTCGTCAGGAACGACTGGCCGCCGAACACCACCAGCCTGGCCACACGCTCCTGCTGGGTGGCGGCCATGATCACCGCGATATTGCCGCCATCGCTCCAGCCGATGATGTCGAACCGTTGATGGCCCAGCGCCGACATCAATGCAAACATGTCATCGGCGTCGCGATAATAAAAATCCAGCGGATAAACCCGTTCCGGCGGGCGCGATTTGCCATAGCCGCGCGGGTCCGGCGCGATCACCTCGAAGCCGTGCTCCGCGAACCAGCCGATCTGGCCCGGAAAATCGCCGGCACCGGTGCCCAGCGCGCCGGGGATCAGCAGCAGGGGCTGGCCCTGTCCGGCTCTTTCGAAATGCAGTGTGGTTTTCATGCTTCGCCCACGCGGAAGCCTGACGGACCGGCGTCGCGCTGCTTCCACATCTGAAGATAAGCGGCTTCCAGATTGCGCCGGAACAGGTCGGTATTGAACAGGGGCTGGGTTGCACGCGCCTCGGCCAATCGCGTGCGAAAGGCAGAAAGCCGGCCCGGGTCGTGAGCGAGCCTGAGCGCCATGTTTTCATAGCCCTCCATATTCTCCGCAACCAGATCATCCAGGCCCAGCGCATGAAGCTGACTGGCCGCCACCCGCCCGGCGAATGTCCGACCAAGACAGGTGAGAACGGGCAGTCCCGCCCACAGCGCGTCCCCGGCTGTGGCATGGGCGTTATAGGGCAAAGTGTCGAGGAACAGGTCCGCCAGGGCATGACGGGCCAGATGCACATCAAGCGGAACGTCCCCGGCGAAGACGAGCCGCGATGCCGCCACGCCCCGGGCTTCGGCCGCCACCCGCAGATTGGCCATCGCCGGGCTCTGCTTCAGCCACAGCACGCTGCCCGGCACCGACTGAAGGAGCCGCATCCAGACATCGAACAACCCGGCCGTGATTTTGCGGCTGTGACTGAAGCAGCAGAAGACAAAACCGTTGCCTACGCTGCCGCTAGGCAACTCCGGCAGCATTTCCGCCTGCCGGGAGGGACAGGCGCCGATCGGGCGTCGCGTATCCGACACCCAATAAGTGTCCGGCAGCTGGACGATCTTTTCCCGATAGAAAAGCTGCTGGTCGAATGGCAGCACCGTGGCGTCGGCGATGATGTAATCGATGAAATCGGCTCCCATGGTGCCCGGAAACCCCAAATAGGAGGCCTGGATCGGCGCGGGTTGGTGCCGCAGAACCTGTGGCCGCGCGCCGAATGTGTGACCGTTAAGATCGACCAGGATATCGATCTCAAGGCTCCTGAGGCGCTCGGCGGCGGCGCGATCATCCAGGAAAGCCAGTTCGATGAAGTGATCGACGGCGCCGATGATGCGGCGGCGGATGTCGCTGCCATCATCGGCCCCCAGTGAAGCGGCGAAAATCTCGAACCGCGAGCGGTCATGCCGCTCGAACAGTTCGACCAGGGCCGCGCCAACCGGATGGCGGCGAAAATCCGACGACATGTAGGCGATGCGGAGCCGCTCATGCGCCTTCGCGGCGCCGGCGGGCAACACCGGCACGTCCGGCATCGCCTCCACCCGAGCCTGCGCGCATCGGGTCAGATCTGCCTGTCTCCAGTCGTAATAAAGCCCCAGCAGAGGCGGCACGGCCAGGCCCGGCTCACCCAGGCGCGCGTGGATGTCTGCGCCGAACTTCGCAGCCTTGGCCCAGTCGCAGCGCGTGAGCGCCATGTTCGCGGCATCGGCGAGCGCGGAAGAAATCCGCGCGCCGGACGCCAGCACCTGTTCGTGACAGGCCTGCGCCTCTTCAAAGCGCCCCAGTGCGGCAAGCGCCAGCCCCCGGCCGTTGCGCGCGCTGGCATGGCCCGGCTCTATCGCGAGCGCCTGATCGTAACTGGCCAGCGCTTCTTCCATGCGGCCCATTTCCCGCAAGGTATGGCCGCGATTGCTCAACGCCTCGACCAGGCGGGGATTGATCGCAAGCGCACAGACATAGCTCGCCAGTGCTTCGTCAAAGCGCCTGAGATGGGACAACACAATGCCGCGATTGCTGAGCGCTTCGGCATGGCGCGGCTCGGCCGCCAGCGCGCGGTCGAGATCGGCCAGCGCCTGCTCGGATTGATGCAGCGCCTGGAACAGCGCACCGCGCTCGCGCAGCAGCGCCGCACCATCGGGGCGCAGCGCCAGTGCCCGGTCGAAAGCCTCAAGCGCTTCCTGTGGCCGGTGAAGGGCGCGCAGAGCATTGGCGCTGCCCACCAGCGCCTCCAGCAGCTCAGGCTTGAGGCCCAGGGCTTCGCGATAGCCGGAAAGTGCCTCATCCAGCCGCTTCATGCCCCACAGGATATTGGCGCGATTGGTCAGGGTTTCGGCATAGCGGGGGCCGACAGCGAGCGCGCGGTCGAACGCCGCCAGCGCCTCGGCGGTGCGGCCCAGCATGGTCAGGAGATTGCCGTAGTTGGAAAGCGCTTCCGCGGAATTTGGATCGATCCGGATGGCCGCGCCGATCAGCTCCAGGGCCTCGGCAGGCTGGCCCTGCTGGGCGCGAAGGATGCCCAGCATGTGATGGGCGAAGAAATTCCGGGGATCGGCCGAGATGACCTGGCGGTAAAGGCGCGCCGCGTCTTCCAGCCTCCCGCTCTGGTGACATCCGGCCGCCTGGTTGCAGAGGGTTTGCAGGTCCATCCGGTCCATCGGGGTCACGCCGGACACAACTCTGGTCCAGGCGGCGCCGGCGTTCAATTCCCATCTCCGGAAGCCGGAAAAGAATATGGCGGCCACCTTGCCGGTGACCGCCATGTCTCTTGCAGGCCGCCGCCTAGTCGGTGATGCGGAAGCCGACGGTATAGAAGCGGCCAATCACGTCATACAATGCCGTGTTGGTGTTCGAGCTCTGATTGAGGGGCGTATACGGGTTTGCATTGCCCGGATTCTGGTTGGTCAGATTGTCGATCTTGAAATAGAGCGACGAATGCTGGCTCAGATTGTAGTTGCCGCCGATGTCGAAATAGAGCTCGCCCGGCATGTAATTGCTGGAAACGGTTGGAAAGTTTTGGTTCACCGGTGCCGGGCAGGCCGAAGCGCAGGTCACCCAGTTGCGGTTGATCACGCCTTCGCTGAACCAGCGTTCGTTGAGAAAAATCCCCCAGGTGTCGGTGTCATAAGCCTGGGTGTAGAAGACCTTCCAATGCGGGGTGTTGCCGCCATTCATGCCGGCCTGGTCGACCGAGACACCGCCGATGAAGCCCGGATTGACGACGAACTTGGACACATTGGTGGCCAGCATGCGGATCGTCACATCACCGCCCAGGCCCCAGTCAATGGCGTCATCCATCGCGAAGCGATAATCGAGTTCATAGTCGACACCGTCGGTCACCGCCGAGGCAATATTCACCTGGGGCGTGGTCTGCGAGGTCGGACGGGTAAGCACCGCGGCGGCATTGATGGTCCCGCCCGTCGCCCATGGCACGCCATTGCTGCTGATGAAGGAGCATTGCAGCGCGTTACCGTTGAAGCACAGGTCCATTTCCTGCTGCTGGGTGAGCTGGGTGATCTCACCCTTGACGCTGACCCGGTAGTAGGTGGCCGAGATGTTGAGGCCCGGCACATAGGAGGGCGACCACACCAGCCCCGCTTCCGTCGTCTGGCCCTTTTCGGGCTTCAGGTTCGGGTTGGCGGTGATGGGGTTGGGCAGCGGGCTGACGGTCTGGTTCGGCGCGCCGCCGTTCAGATTGAAGTCGTCGGTTACCGAGCCATTGTTGACGCGGGCGCCGGCATAGAGTTCCGCCAGGTTGGGGGCGCGCACGTCGCGCGACTGAAGGGCGCGCAAGCGCAGGCCGTCGATCGGCGTATCCCAGGTCGCGCCGACCTTCCAGGTCTCGACATCGCCCGACGTGGTGTAGTGGGTGTAGCGACCCGCCAGGTCAACGTCGATCTTGCCCCAGGCGGCGTCGTTCAGAAGCGGCACATCGCTTTCGGCGAACACTTCCCATTCATGGAAGATACCGATCGCGGGCTGGAAGTTGCCGGCATACCAGTTGGGCGCGGTCGGCGGCAGACCGGGACCGGCGGCGGGATTGAGCAGCGGGTTACCGGCCGGGCCATAGAGTGTGCCGCCAAACACTTGGTTGGCGCAATTGCCCTGCGAAGCGCAGTCGGTCACCGTGTGGAAGGCTTCCTCACGATACTGGAAGCCGGTCGCCAGGGAAATCTTGCCCGCCCAGTCCTCGAACGGCGAACCGGAAATGCCGACGTCCAGGACCTCTTGACGCTGATGCGTGATTTGCCAGGGATCGCGGCCATTGGCGCCCGTCGAACTGCCATCGGCGTTAAGCCCCTGTACGAAGCTGCGCGCCGCAGCGCTGGCGCCGGTCGTGCCAATGATATCGAGAGGCTGACAACCAACCGAACGAGCGGCCGCGGAACGACAGATGATGCTGCCGACCGGCACGCCGGGGAAGGCGGCCGCATTGTTGTTGTTGACCTGTACCGCATCGATCGCCGCGTCGTAATAAGGCGTGATCAGGATGTTCTCGAGCGTGTTGTGGTAATCCACTTCGCCATGCTCGAAATAGCCCTTGAAGGCCCAATCGGTGCCGAACAGGTTGTAGGTGCCGTCGGTGCCCAACACAAAGCGACGCATGGTGCGGTTGTTGTAGTTCTCGACGTTCTGCAGGATCGAATTCTGCGCACCGTACTGCATCGCGCCGGCCGTGAAGCCGTTGACGAAGCCGTTGGACACCGGGGCGCCGCCGGGGCCGTTCGGAATATAGGACGCGGCGCTGTAGGCGCTGCCGGTGCTGGCGAGGCCACCCGCCGGTTGCGGGATGTTGGTGAACTGGCTGTTATACGCCGCCGTCTGGCCGTTATTGGCCAGACAGGCCTGGGCGATTGCTGTCGGCAGATAGGGATTATCGCAACCGATTTGAAGATTGTCCGACTTGAAGAAGGACTGGGTCGGCTTGTCCCAGGTCACGACCTCGCTATAGATGCCGGTGGCATAGATTTCGATATCGGGCGTGAGGTCATACGAGACGCGGGCATAGGTGTTGCCGCGCACCAGGCGCGCGACAATCGAATTGTAGGGGCCTTGGGCGCCGGACAAATCGCCGCCATAGCAATAGCCGCCAGGCGAACAGGCCGGACCGCCACTGGCCGTAACGGTCGAGGACGAAGTACTCATCCCCAGCTTGGCCGGCAGCGCGGGCTGGCCGTTATAGCCATAGCCATAATTGAACTGGGACGGCGCGCCATTGGCGCCGAACTGCGTGCCCTGCAGCGGACCACGGGTGATCAGGCCACCATAGGCCCACAATGTGTTCACGCCATTGTTGACGTTGACCCACATCGGCGAGCCGCCGGGGCAGCCATTGGGCTGGCACTGTGTGGCGCTGAACATCTGCAATTGCTGCGGGAATTGCCACCACTTGCGCGCACCTTCCAGGCTGTTGATGCCAGCCTCACTGGTGAATTCGCCGGACACTTCGACATGGGCGCGTCCACCCATAAAGCCGGTGCCGGCCGCGAACTGAATCTGCCCCTTGGGATCGTCGGCATAGTTGGAGATGCCGCCGTTCAGGTTCAGCTTGAAGCCTTCGTACTTCTTGTCGAGGATAAAGTTGACCACGCCCGACACGGCGTCGGAACCCCAGGAGGCCGACGCACCGCCGGTCACCACGTCGACGCGCTGGATCAGCATCTGCGGGAACTGGCTGATGTCCACCACGCCCTGTGACGAGGTCGGGATGACGCGCTCGCCATCGATCATGATCAGGTTGCGCTGAGTGCCGAGGCCGCGGAGGTTGAGCGCGGAAAGACCGTTCACGCCGTTGGAAGAGCCGCCATTGCCGACGGTCGTACCAGTCGAGCCCAACAGCGAGGGAAGCTCGGTAATGGTGGTGAAGACGTTGCTGTTGGCCTGCTTCTGCAGGTCTTCCGAACTGATGACCGTGGTGGGCGTCGGCGCATCGAAACCGCCGGTGGTGATACGGGTGGAGGAGACCGTCACCTGCTCGACACTCTGAGCCTCCTGCTGCTGCGCCATCGCGGGCGCAGTCATCACCATGGCCAGAACTGCTGTGCTGCTGGACAACGCCAGGCGACGCTTCACGTCACCTGCCTTCAGATCGAAAGGCATGAATTTCCCCTATAACTGTACACGGAGTCTCTATGCTGAGACTTCTCCTTGGTGGAAGGCTAACGCGGAACGGTAAATATCGCAATAGTGTCACCAAACACCGGCCGCCCTTCCCGATGCATCTGACTCTCCTGGCTGTGGCAGCCGGTGGCTCCCACCGCCAGATACTGTATGCCCTTGACCCGATAGGTGATGGGCGGCGTGCAGACGCCGATACCCATGTGATAGGACCAGATCTTCTCGCCGCTCTTGGCGTCAAAGGCCATGATGTTGCCGTTCACCTCGCCGGCAAAGACCAGATTGCTGGCCGTTGCCAGCACGCCGCCGAACATCAGGTGATCGCTGGGATATTGCCAGGCGATCTTGCCGGTGACGGTGTCAATGGCGGAGATGTTGCCGGACGGTGGAATCATCTGGGACTCCAACGCCTTGCGCTCTTCATCGGTGGGAATGGCATTGCCGAATTGCTGGCCGACTTCAGCCGAACCCGGCACCCACGGCTTGGATGCCTTGACCTTGTAGATGTGGGGTTCGTTGATCCCCATCGTGTAGAAATAATGGGTCAGCGGCGAATAAGCCGGCGGTTGCCACATCGCCCCGCCGTGATTGCCGGGGTAGTAAACTCGGGCGCTCTCATCTGGTGGAATCATGTTCACCACCGACGGGCTCTGTTTCACAAAAGCCTCACTGCGCCGGATAAGTTTCCCATTGTCGCGGTTGACGATGTAGAGGAAGCCGTTCTTGTTGGCCTCTGCGGCGGCAGGGACCGTCTTGCCGTTCCTGTCGGGCACATCGAACAGGACAGTGGGCGCGGCGGAGTCCCAATCCCAAACATCGTGCGGCACCTGCTGATAGTACCAGTCCACCTTGCCGGTCTTGGCGTGCACCGCCACGATCGAGGCGGTGTAGAGATTGTTGCCCTTGCGGAAATCACCATAAAGATCAGGATTGGGATTGCCGATCGCGAACATCATGATGTCGCGCTTGGGATCGACCGCCACCGCATCCCACATCGAACCGCCGCCGATCTTCCAGGAATCGCCCTCCCAGGCGCCCTTGAAGTTGGGATCGTCAGGCCCGGCCGTATCGTTGAAACGCCACACCAGCTTGCCGGTCTCGGCATCCAGCGCCTCGACAAAGCCGCGCGTGGGCCATTCCGCGCCCCCATTTCCCACCACAACGAGTCCGTCATAGACCTGAGGCGCGCCGGTGAAGGTGTACCAATGGTACGGCTGGGGCAGGATGTCTTCGCGCGCGGCCTTCCACACCACATTGCCGGTCTTGGCATCCAGCGCCACGACATGGCCATCGACCTGCGCGACATAAACCTTGCCATAGGCGACCGCCACGCCGCGCGCCTGCGGCCCGCAGCACATGCTGGCGAATTCCAGCGTCGGCGTATAGGACCACAGTTCCTCGCCCGTCACCGCGTCATAGGCCTGAACCACATCGCCCGCGGATTCGACAAACAGCACGCCGTCGATCTCCAGCGGCGTCGCCTCCATGGCGTTGGCGACACCAGTCTGGATCATCGCCACCGGCTTGAGCTGCTTCACATTGGCGGCATTGATGTCGGTCAGCGGTGAAAAACGCTGATTATCATAGGTTCTGCCATGCAGGCGCCAATTGTCCTGGTCGGCGTCGGCACCCAGCCTTTGCGCATCGGTGTTGGTGACATCACCAGTAACGGGACGCATCTGATAGGAAATGGCCGGCTTGGCGGGCGCGCGCTGTGCCACCGTCGCCTCATCCTGACCCTGCGCCAGCCCGGACCAGGCGATCACCGCGCAGGACAACAGCCAGATACCCCGGTGCGGACGAGGCCATGCAATGCTCATGAAACAGAACTCCCGGATGCTGCATCAAGCTTAGCGTGGAATGGAGGCATATAGGGCGGCTATCCACGCGACGATTGCGCGACAAAGCCCGGCTTGCGGAATTTGCGAGCCGGGCTGTCTTGTGAACCGATAAGAAAAACGAAGATCAGGCAGTCGTGGTGGTGACCGCCAGCGGGGCCGGGGTCTGTGTCGGGTTGCCGTTCGAACTGGTTGCCACGCCTATCGCAATGGCAGTGATCACGCCAACACCGATCAGAACGAAACCCGTAGTGCCAATGGCCTGGGCCTGGTGCACGCCGGCGGGCTTGCCTGCAGCAAGCGGGCTGGCGCTGTCCGCAGCAAAGGCACCGGAAGCCGCCAAGCTTGTCGCCAAGGCAATTGAAATCAGAATGCGCATCTTTCCCCTCGGTGATTATCTTTTTTTTGAGATTATACACAAAAGTGCAACAGACACAATGCGGTGAGCCTTTCGCACCGGCGCTTGACCTACCACAAAGGCTGCAGGGCGCGCCTAGTTTTCTTCTTTTGTGATGCCCTGGGAAATCCAGATAGGCCGCACCTCGGGCTGGTTGACGTAGCGGATGAAGGCCGACGCATCCACAACGTCGGGGGAATGCGCGTAGACCGAGACCGCAACATCTATGTGCATTCCCAGCGCGGCCGGCAGCGGCCCAACCAGAACGATGCCCTTGGTGGCCAGGATCTCCGGCACCACCTGCATCGCCATGTCGGCATTGCCTGCGGCCAGATAGCCAACGCCGGAACCGTTGGGGGCGGGCGTGGCATGGACTCCGGAAAAGTCAGGCCGCTTGAGCATGGCGTCAACCATCTGCGCTTCCATGCTGAAGCGTGGCGGACCGGGTTTTGTATAGGTAACCGCCTTCGCGCCTCGCAGCGCGGCCCGCAATCTCTCAACAGATGAGATATCAGGCTTGGGCGCTCCAGCGGCCACGGCCAGCCCGATCTCCACTCTTGCCAGCGGCACACGCGTGCCCGCCAGCACGCCGCCCTGCTGGTCAAGCGAATCCATGAGGTCCGGAGGCAGGATCACGACATCGGGCGGCGGCGCTGCGGACTGGACCAGTTCCACCATCTTGCCCATCGGCCCGGAGGTGACAGTAACCTTGGTACCGGTCTGCCGCGTGAAATCTGCAGCAAGCTCCTGCATCGCTTCATGGACCAGGGCTGGGCACCATACCTGCAGCTCGCCGGCGCGAGCCGCAGGCACAACCACAAGCAACAGCATTGCTGCAATCAGAACCTTACGCATGAACACCGTCCCCGCCTGCAAGGAAAGAGGCTGGCACCGCGCACCAGCCCGAACCTCCTGATTCACCCGTTTGATGTTCAGATCAGATCAATACGGAAGATCCAGCCCGCGCCAGGTCCATCCTTGTCTGGCCAACCGGGATGATGGCCGGCGTCGCAACCGATAAAGGCGCCCTTGTAGAAGCCAAGGCCGTGCGGATCGCAGGAACCCGGCTCCAGCGTCACCTGTTCCAGCACCTCGCCAGTCTTGGGATCGTATTTCGACATGCCCTGCACGCCTTCGGCATAACTTTTGGAATTGCTGGCGGTGGCAAGCCAGATGAACCCCTGGTCGTCGAAAGTCATGTCGTGGCTGCGCATGGTGTCGGGCGTGTCGTTGCGGATGCGAATGGCGTAATCGCAGGTCCAGCTGTCGGGATCGATGCGGATCATGCAGTTCAGGCGATTGGCAATGATCCAGAGCTTGCCATCATGCCATTGCGCGCCATGCGTGCCGCCGCCGCCAAGCGGGATCTGCTTGATCCAGCGCAGCTTGCCGGTATTGACGTCGAGATTGTGCACGCCGGTATAGGGCGGCGGATAATCGGTCTCGTTGTTGGCGATGACATAGAGCGAGGTGTCGCTGACCGCCAGGGCGCTGGTAACTTCCGAGGGGCTGGAATAGGTCTTGAGCACCTTGCCGTTCCAGTCGAAAAGCCAGACCTGTTCGGGACCCGGCTGTTCGGGTACACCGGAGCCCTGCGCCTGGATGCCTTTCAGCTTCTGCTGCCCGACCCAGATGCCGACATCGCTGTGATCTGGAATGGCAAGGCAGTTGGGATAGAATTCCGGCGCCTTGAACAGCTTGGTGGTCTTGGCGCGGCGCTGCGGCACAGCCTTCCTGGCCGGCGGCGTTGCCGAATGAATCTGCGCCAGCGCCGATGAGGTCACCATAACGCCCAGGCCTGCCAGGAATTGCCGTTTGCCGATCATGTCGTGTCCGTCCTGCTGATATTTGGCTTAGCGCGAAGCTTGCGGCTGGCCATCGTAAAAGAACTTCATGCTTTGCGGCACGGCGCAGGTGGCAATCATTTTGTCCACCACCGTTTCGCGGGCGGCGATCAGGGATTGGGTGCCTAGCGCGTCTGCCCGCAGGCGCTTCACTTCCGCCGCGGTGAAGGGTTTGGTCCCCTTGGGCGCGCTGGCGCCCCCCAGGCCGAACACCACGAAGTTCATCATGTCGGCCAGCTCCTGATTATCGGTGATGGCCGAATAGGCGACATTGGGCAGCCTGATCAGATAATCGCGCCCGTCCCTGGTGCACATGAAATAGCCGACCCGGTCGCGCAGCACCGGAATCTCGGCCGGCGCGGAATTGCCCTGCATGCCATGGCAGCCGCTGCAATATTCCACATAGTCGGATTCCGGAGCGGTGAGCTCCGGCATGGCGGGCGCAGCCGATATGGCCGCGGCGAACAGCAGGGCCGCCATCACACTCATGGCAGTTGGGTCCATCTCACCGCACAGGACCCACCAGTGCCGCGGTGGAACAGTGATACTGCATATTGTCGAGGCCGAAGCACCAGATGATGTCATTGTTGGTCTGCGGCACGTAGAGCTGAGTATCGCGGTCCTCGTTGTCGCAATGGCACTGGCCGCAAGCCGGCTTGCCGCAGCAGTCGCGATAGGCGATCAGATAGGTCTTGTTGTCGTCGGGATTGACGCAGGTGCCGACCCAGGACGTGGTCGAAGCCACCGCGCCCGCCGGGCACATATGCGTGCCGCCGCCGCAGCAGGCGCAGAGATTGCCGTCCACGCCGCAATAGCGCCAGTAGTCACACTTGGTCTCGTCCTTGGTCTGGGCATTCATGGTGAAATGGGTGCGCGCCCGCTCGCCCCGGTCGGACTTTCCTTGCGCCTGGGCGCGGGCAATCGGCAGCACGGGAAAAGCCGGCGCCGCTGCCAGCGCCAGGCCGAGCCGCGACAACAGTCCGCGCCGCGATGTGTGCCCGGCCAGCCTGCGCACCAGCTTTTCGCCGATCCTGTCGATGCTGATCTGCTTCATGGCTAGGCGACCTTTGTCTTGGAATTTTTCAGATAGTCCTGCACCGACACCACGCCCATTTCATGGGCGGTGATCATGCTTTCCAGATGCTCGCGGCTGTTGACCAGCCCTTTGGAGATCAGCGTGCCATCGGCGCCGATCAGCGCGGCATGGGGCAGCCGGTCGACATGGAAGGCACGGCCCACGATGGAGGAATTGACGAACGGCAACCCCTCCATGCCCAGCCGCGCGACCATGGCGCGCTGCTCGGCGACATCGTCATCGCCGACGAAGACGATGTCGAGCTTTTCTGTTTTGGTAAAGCTCTTGGCGATGGGGATCAGGTCCTTGCACAAGGGGCATTGCGGCGACACGAACAGCAGAAGCTGGGTGCGCCCCTTTGCCGGCTTGCCGATGGCAAGCGGCGTGCCATCCAAAATCACGGCATCCAACGCCGGCGCCGGCTCTCCGACCACAGGCCCCTTGCCGCTCAGAAGCGCCCCGGCGGGCGCCAGCCGCACATGCAGTACGCCCACCTGCCGGGCCAGCGCCAGAAGCGCCAGCCCCAGGCCCAGGATCACAATCCAGGACAGAATTTGCGAGACGATCAGGACGGTCAGCATGGAATGTCCCTCAGGCGAAACGATGGCCGCGGCGCTCGACAGGCGGCAGCGCGGCAAGAATGTTGAACAGCAGATAGAGCAGGAAAAGGCCAAGGCCAGTTGCGATACCACTGAAGATCGGAGCCATGCCGATGCGTCCGGTCATCGCCAGCGACGGAACGAGCAGCACGGCCAGCAATCCATTTCGCGCCACCAGCGCCCAGCTCAAGGTCTGGCGCAGGAACGTCTCGCCGCAACCACAATCGATATGATCACGTCCGCGCCGGATGTTGATCGCCATGGCCACAGCGAACAGCAACAGCAGCGCCATCGCGGCCAGTTCCGGCCATGGCTTCAGCTGTGCCGACAACAGCCCCATCCCCAGAAGCATCTCCGCGGGCGGCAAAACCGCCGCCACGGGCCAGGTCATCCAGCGCGGCAGAAGCCGGTAGTTGGCGATCACGCCAGGCAGAATACGCCAGTGACCGGCCTTCTGTGTCGCGGCCAACAGGAATACCAGCCCGACGCATGTGCGCCCCACAACCGAAGCGGCGGCCCAAAGATCGTGCAGCAGCGCCGCCATCAGGGCTGAACCGTGTAAAGGATGCCGCCGCCGGAATTGTCCATGCTGCGCTCTTTCTCCAGGGTCTCGGCATTCAGGACATAGGTATTGCCGGCGCCGTCGCTGGCATAGACCTGCGGATTGGTATCCTGGCTGACCGCGATGTTGAGCAGCTTGCCCTTGAGGCTGTCCGCCAAGGCATGGCGGGCGATCAGCCGGTGCGCATTGCCGTCCAGCACCCAGATTTCCTCGGCCGGCTCGTACTCGCTCCAATATTCGCCCTTGTGCATCAGCACATAGATGCGCCCCGAACCGAAATGCACCGCGATCGGCTGGCGGCCGCCAGGCATCCAGTTCACATCCATGGGCGTATAGGCCGCTTTGCGCATCTGCGCCGCCTGCTGGATCGACCAGGACGCGCCAATCCTGGGCGCGGCACCCAGCGCCACCGGCGTGATCATGCCGCTATAGCTCAGCATGGTGGCATTGCCGGTCCTGGGATCGATGATGGATGTGTCGTAGATCGGGTCTTCAGTGGCGGAGAAAAACGGCGCGGAACGGGTGATGACAGGCTTGTCGCCGTCCATCGCCACGGTCGCGAGCGTGCCGTTGGAGCACAGCGCCGAAAAGCCACCCACCGTATTGGTGAACATGGTGGCACAGCCCGGTAGCTCGATCTTCGTTTCAAAGGCGTGCTTGTCCAGGTCCACGACATTGACCGAGGACGAAGGGCGCATGTTGTAGATCAGCGCTTTTTTGCCATCGCTTGTGATCACCAGATTGTGGGTGCGATTGCCGATCAGCATGCGGCCGGGGATGGGAATCTCCGACACCAGCTTCAAGCTGCGCACATCATAGACCAGCAGCGCGTCCTGGCGCGTGCCCCGGTCCTGCTTCGACCACAGCGTCTGGGCGACATAGAAACTCCTGCCCATGGGATCGAAGGAGAAACTGTCCTGGCCATACATATTGACCATGCCCTTCATCCGGCCGGTGTCGCCGTCGAAGATGCGGGTGCCATCCTGGCCGTTGCCGCGATTGACGAACACCCAGTGCGGCTGAACAGGGTCGAGCGTGCCGACGCTGGGCACCTCGAGCTGGGGAATGGTCACCGCGCCGGTGGGGCTGATCTTGTCGATTGGAGAGGCAATGCCGTTCTGGGCATGGGCCGGAAAAGCCACAAGCGCAGCCAACGCGGCAGAACAAAAAACAGTCCTGGCAGACGCCATCATTGTCGAAATCCCCATTTCGCGCCGTTCGGTCTTTTTTTGCAGAGCTTTGGCCCGGATTGCCGGCAAGTCAACGCGAAACCGCGCAAAGTGAGAGCGATACCAAGTCGCGGAACGGGGAAAGGCCGCCCCAACAGCGCGAAACGGTCGTTTTGGGACAGCCCGCCTACGACTTCCGCAATTCCATCAGCGCCACCTGCATCATGGCCCGGGCATAGCCGACATTATAGACCCAGCCGGTATAGCCGCCGTTCTTCTGGCCCTTGTCGTTCTCGGTGGTGCGAGGATGCTCCGGCATGATCAGGTGCTTGTAGTTGTTCTTGATCAGCTCCTTCATCACCGCCAGAAGGTCGTCGTCGCCCTCGTCGTCCCAGACCTCGACATACTTCTCATTGGGCTTGGTCAGCTTGACGTTGCGGAAATGGACCTGGCTGATCCGGTCGCGGCTGGCGAAATAGCGACACACCGAAACCGGATCCTCGCCCAACTCGCGGGTGACGCCGCAGTCGAAGGTGATACCGTTGGAAGGCGAATTCACCGTTTCGATCAGCCGCTTCCAGTCCTTGAGGGTGTTAAGCACCTGGCCCGAGCCACGGCTCATTTTGGGTGGCGGATCGTTGGGGTGCACGCACAGCCGCACACCGGCCTTTTCCGCGACCGGCACGACTTCCTTCAAAAAGTGGGTGAGGTTTTCCCACACCTTGTCATAGCTGACCGCGCCCTCCGACGGGATCGGCGGCAGGTCCTTCATCCTGTCATAATCGAAAGAGAGAAGTCCCGAACCGCCGCGGCCCGGTATTTCCCTGTAACCCTCATTCGCGCGGTGCGGGAAGAAGTCGTACTCCACCACCGGAAGACCAACCTTACCGGCGGCGACGATAGAAGCTTTGAGCTTGTCGATCATCTCGTCGCGGCCCGGCAGGCCATGCACCACTTTCAGGAATTCCGGCTCCATGGCGCCATTCTTGAACCAGGGCACCATCACAATGCCGAGCTTGAGGCCTTGGGTCGCCAGCAGGTCCATGCGCTTGCGGAACCAGTCTTCCGTCCAGGGCGGCGGCGGCATGTCGGGCATGTCCACCCAGTTGATGCCGATCTGCTTGATCTTTTTCATCTCCGATTCGGTCGGATCGGCGGAGATGTACATGGTCAGCTTGGGCGTATCCGGGCCTTCTTGGGGCATGCCGTTGGTGTCGGACGCCGCGTTGGCGCGGCCAATGCCAGCCGCGCCTGCCAGCAGCGCGCCGCCCGATGTGAGCATCATGCCGCGCCGCGACAGGAAATTGCTTTTGACCGTCATCTGAATTCTCCCCTGTGGCCCGGCTTATCCGCCGGTGTCTTGGGGTGAGCCTAAGCGCAAGTCGCGCAGATGCTCAAGTCTTGGCGCGAAGCACCGATCCCGTAATGGCGATCATGGCGGCGCCCAACAGCGTGCTCAGGCCCAAGGCATAAAGCCCCGCACCTGCACCAAAATGGGTGTCGGCCCACAAGCGATAGGTTGGCGCTACCGATCCGGCCAGCGCGCCCAACACATTGACCAGCGCCAAACCGGGCGCTGCGGCCGCGCCGCGCAGATAGGCGGTGGGCAAGGTCCAGAACAAGGGCTGCACCGCGATGAATCCTGCCACCGCGACGCACAAGGCGGCCAGCGCGGCCAATGGCACCGGTGCCAATAAGGAAGACAGTGATACGCCGATGGCACAGGCCAGCATCGTCAGGGCAGCCACCTCCCGTCTTTTGCCGATGTGTTCGGCGAAGCGCGGTATATAGTAAGAAGCCAACAGGGCGAAACACCACGGCACCGCCGTCACCAAGCCTACAACAAAGCCGACATGACGACCGAGCAGCCGGCCCACCTGTGGCGGCAGGTAATAGACCACGCCATAGACGCAGGCCTGGATCAAAAAATAGATCGCGCCCAGATAAACCACCCGCCAGTTGAGTAGACCGGCCAGCAGCGAGGTGACGCCATGGACGCTCTTCTCGCGATCCTCGGCAGCGATCACCGCGCTGAGCGCCTCACGCTCCTTTGGATCGAGCCATGCCGCCTTGGCCGGACTGTCGCTCAGGCGGAAATAGACCAGCAGGCCGACCATGGAGGCGAGCAATCCTTCAACCAGGAACATCCATTGCCAGCCATGCAATCCGCCCATGCCGTCGGCATCGAGCAACAAGCCCGACAGCGGCCCGCCAAAGACAAAACTCAGCGGCGCGCCGAAATAGAAAATGCCCATCACCCGTGCGCGACGCTGGTCTGGAAACCAGCGCGACAGGAAATAGACGGCGCCGGGAAAGAAACCGGCCTCGGCAATGCCGAGCAACACGCGCACCACATAGAACCCGGTCGCGGTGGTGACAAAGGCCATGGCAGCGGAGACCAGGCCCCAGCTCACCATGATGCGGCTGAGCCACAGCCGCGCGCCGAACCGCTGCAACAGGATGTTGCTGGGGATTTCGATGGAAGCATAAGCGATGGAGAAAATGCCCACGCCAAAGGCATAGGCCGCCTCGCTGATGCCGGTGGAAGCCTGGAACGCGTTCTTGGCAAAACCGAGATTGGCGCGGTCCAGATAGGCCAGCACATACATCAAGAGCAGCCAGGGCAGGAGCCGCGCAAGCGCCTTGTCGCAGGCACGCTCCGCCGCCTGTTCCATCAGACTTTCAACTTTTCAAGATCATCGAGGCTGAGGCCCAGCGCGAAGCCCGGCCCGTCACGCGGCTCAAGCACGCCATCCTTGGGCACTGCCATACCCGGGAAAGGCGTGACTTCTTCCAGCGGCACGCCGGGCGGCGATCCCATAAAGAACTCGCCCCAGGGAATATTGGGCATGGCGATGCATACATGCTGGCCGAATGGCGAGTTCATCGCCGCATGGGGAATGACGGGAATGCCGGCCGCTTCCGCCAGATGGCAGATCTTGACTGTGGCGGTGACGCCGCCGACCCAGGCGATGTCGGGCTGAAAGATGTCGACGCAGTGGCGCGAGGCCGCCTGCATGAAAGGCAAAACCGTGTACCAATGCTCGCCGGTGGCCAGCGTCTGCCAAGGCAGGCGCTGGCGCAGCACGCCCCAGCCGTCCATGTCTTCCGGAATCAGGCAGTCCTCGATCCATTTGATATCGTAGGCCCTAAGCCGCTCCGCCAGCCGCACCGTAAAGTCGGTATCCAACGCCATCCAGCAATCCAGCATCAGCTCGATCCTGGGGCCGATCAGCGCGCGCGTTTTGGCGACCAGCTCTTCATTGCCGTCGAGGCCGGCCAAGCCGTCGGCCGGGCCACAAGGACAAGGCAGTTTGGTGGCGGAAAAGCCCAGCTCGATATTCCAGTCGGTATCACCGCCGGTGGCGTAGCAGACCTGTCTGTCGCGCGCCGGCCCGCCCAGCAGCTCGAATACCGGCCGCTTGAGCAGTTTGCCTTTCAGGTCCCACAGCGCGAAGTCCAGCGCGCTGATGGCATAGCTGGCGAGGCCGGCCGCACCGTAAGGCGAGGCCGCACGCCACAGCATGTCCCACAGAAGTTCGGTCGCCATCGGATTCTCGCCGACCAGCAACGGGCCCAGATGCTCATTGATCAGCGCGGCCACCGGATTGCCGTAACGCGACGCGCCAAAGCCCCACGTCCCGTCTTCTGTTGTGACGATGCAACCGACCGACGGCATGCTGGGGCGCCAGCTTTTGCGCAGCTTCTTGAAGCGGGGAAAGCGCGACATCGGCCCCGCGACCTCCGTGCTTTCCGTCCAGGCCGGACGGCGCGGATTTGTCTTGATCTCACCGCCCGTCAGGTCGCTTTTGATCAGGAAGGCTTTGACGCCGGTGATCTTCACTGGTGTCTCGATTCCGAAATTCGCTTACTCTCGATATGCCGCCGCCATCACAAGCAAGGGCGCCACAATGCTCAGGACCGCGAAGGGCGCATAGGCGATGAAATGCGCCACATTATATTGCGTGGGCTTGGGATGGACCACCGGCAGGATGAAATCGCGCGCAAAGGTGATCAGGATATAATTCATGGCCACGAAACGCAGTGGCGGCCATGCCGGTCCCAACGCCTTGACGCCGCCGAACGACAAGGCGGCCAAGAGATAAGTGAAGAACAGTCCGACCAGGAAGAACAGCAGCAGCCCGCCGCTCAGCGGCACCTTGTCCAAAATGACGCCAAGCCAGATCACGAGTCCGACATGGACCAGATGGGCTGAGGCGAAAGACAGGCCGAATTCCCGGGCATGCCCCTTCAGTGCCGTCCATCCAAACAGCGCGGCCAAAGCGTTTCCGGCATAGGCCAGGAAGAACAGCAGGAAGGACCAGCGCGCCGTCAACTCCAGCGCCAACCGGACACTTTTATTATCGGGGCCCTTGAGGCCCAGCACGATCGCGGCCACCGCCAACGCGATGCCGAAAGCCGTGCCCATCCAAAGCATGACGTTGGACTTATCCATTGTTTTTTGGGCCATTGTCGCCTGCCCTTTCCCCTGCGCTACTCTAGGAGGGAGGCCGCGCTGTTGACAAGACAAGCGCGGCGGCGCGCAAAATGGCGCCAATAACAAGGGCAAATGGGGAACGGCCATGCGGCATATTCTGGCGGCGATCGCAATCTGCGGGCTTTCGGCGCCGGCCTGGGCGGCCGGTGAACACAGCAAGGTGCTGACCGATATCACCGCCAACCTCGCTACCCAGAACTGGAAAGTGACCTCGGCGGAATGGGGCAAGGGCGGCCTGGCTTGGAGCGTGGAACTGAAAACCCTGCATGGCGGCCGGCAAGAAGGCGTGCAGGTCATCGAGGTCGACAATGGCGCGATGCGTTTCACCATCGTGCCCACCCGCGGCTTCGAGGTCTGGAAAGCCAATGCCGGCACCCTGCGGCTTGGCTGGGATTCGCCGGTACACGACATTATTCATCCCTCTTATATCCGGCTGACCGATAATGGCGGCCAGGGCTGGGTCGCGGGTTTCGGCGGGCTGATGGTGCGCGGCGGGCTCGCCTCTTTCGGTTCGCCGGTCCAGGACGGCGACCAGCAACTGACGCTCCATGGCCATGTCGATTACATTCCGGCCGGCTATGTCAGCGTGCGCTATGAATCCGGCCGGCTGATCTTTCGCGGCGTTGTGGACGACTTTCAAAGCTTCAGTCCGCAGCTCAGGCTGATCTCGGAAATCTCCACGCCCATAGGCAGGCCCGAGATCCAGTTCGACGATGAGGTCACCAACATGTCGGATGCGCCGCAGGAAATGGAACTGCTCTATCACACCAATTTCGGCACGCCGCTTTTGGGCGCCGGCGCCGAATTCGTGGCGCCCATCAAGCAGGTGGCGCCGATGAACCCGGCATCGGCCGAGGGCGGGCTCAAGGACTGGAACCGCTACAGCGGTCCCCATGCCGGCGGATACAAGGCCAAGGTGTTCAACATGCAGCTCTATGCCGACGCCGGGGGCGAGACCAAGGCCATGCTCAAATCACCCGACGGCAACCAGGGCGTGCTGATGCAGTTCGAAACACACGGCCTTCCCTACATGTCGCTTTGGAAGAATGAAGTGACGGCGAAGGGCGGCTATGTCACGGGGCTTGAACCCGGCACCGGCTTTCCCAATGCGCGGCCCGTCGAGCGCGCCGCGGGCCGCGTGCCGAAACTCGCCGGCGGCCAAAGTCACCACGTGCATCTTGTGATCACCGCGCTGACAAGCAAGGCAGACGTGGATGCGGCCGTCCGTGCCATTCATGCCCTGGCAACGTCTCAGCCAATCATCTCGCAGAAGCCGACCGGCCCTTAATGGGGTGCCGGCTTGTCCTTGACCACATCGAACTTGCCCAGGGTGCAGCTCTGGCCCGAATTGATCACCTTGAAGCTCTGCTGATATTCGCAGATGTCCTCGGTGCCAGGCACATTCCAGACAAAGCCCTCATAGCGCAGGTCTGTACAAATGCCCTGCAGGTGATTCACCAGAACGCGACCGTCGTTCATCCTGAAGGTGAGGTTCTTGCCGTCCTTGGAACTGGTAGAGGCAATGTCGCGCTGGCGTACGCACATGCTGGCCGATGCCGGCACCGCGGTGGCAACAAGCGCAATAATCGCAATAATCGTTCTCATGTGATGACCTCCAGAAAGGCCCGCTCCTTTCGAATTGTCCGCCAATTCGCGCCGGCTCACAATGCCGGTCCCGCCATGCGCGCATGGGCTGGCGGAAAGGCCGCAAAAGGCTTAGGTTTCCACCTCTTTCTGACTCACGAACGGAACCATGCCAGACAAGCTTCAGGAACAGGTGGCCACGATCTGGGCGCGCGCCCTGGGGGTCAAGAAAATCGGGCCTGACGACAATTTCTTCGCCCTTGGCGGCCATTCCCTGCTGGGCGTGAAACTGATCGCCGAGATCCAGGCCAAAACGGGAATTGAAGAAGAGCTGAAACTGGCCGACCTGCTGGAGTTTCCCACGCTCGGCGCCTTCACCGCGCATCTGGAAAGCCTGATGGCGCCCAGCGAAGAGACCGGCAGCATCTAACGCGGTATCCAGGCGGTCACCAGCACCACGTCTTTTTCCACGGCATAGCATCCACAAAGGCGCGCCCTTGCCCGCGTCGCGATGAAGGGGCCGCCTTCCAGCGCAATCTCGATGTCGCGAAAAACCGGCGCCCCTGTCAGGGCCCAGGCCTTGTAGCTGGCCTCCTTGGCGCTGAAGAGCAGGGTTGCACCCAGCAGCGGGTCACGATGGGTTGCGAGCTGCGCCTGCTCGGCTTGGGAAAAAAGGCGCGGCCATAAATCCCGGGTGACGCCGCCGGCCCGCTCCGCATCGATGCCGATACCGGCAAAATTGCAGTCTTCGCCGACCAGGGCGGCGGCATAACCTTGTGTGTGCGTGATGCTTCCTCTTGTGCCCTGAGGCCAAAGCGGGGCGCCGGCATCGCCTTTTGCAATCACAGCTTCGCCGTGACCGAATCCTGCAAGCGCAGCGCGGGCGCATGTGCGCCCCAGCGCGAAATCGCGGCGGCGCTTTTGCGCTGCGCGCGCGACATGGACTTCTTCCTCGGGATGCAGAGCAATCGCTTGCCCCTCGTCCCATATCTCCGCGCCAAACAGGCCCGGCCTCAACAGGCGCGAAATCAGACCGGTCAACCCGGAACCACGTCTGCGAAAACGCGAAACAGCATGGCGGTGAAACTGTCCTGATCGGCGGGGCTCACCGCGCCCTGGAAGAAATGCAGTGAGGCCAGCACGTCATGCCCCGTGTCGTTCAGATGCCAGAACAGAGGCGAGGAACGCCGTGGCCAGGTTTGGGTCACGGTGGCTATGTCCGGCGGCCAGGGCAAGCCCGTGTCTTTATCGGAAGCGGAATGCCGTTCGGCTCGCTCCCGCGCCGTGCCCAGCGAATAGTAATTGAACACGGCCGGTATCTTGTTGGGATAGTCGGCAGCCTCGATACCCGGCCGCACGCAATGCGGCGCCCAGAAATGCAAAGTCGGGATGCGTAACGACAGGGTGGCATCATATTCCGCAAGGATGCCGCGCATGACGGTTTCGAAATCCGCCTCGGCCGGCACGTGGATCTCGACCGCATCGGCGCAGAACATCAGCCCGACCGTGTTGCTCAGCTCCAGCGAAACCCGCTTGTCGCCCAGCACGCGGAGCGGAAAGTGTTCCATCTTCGACCAGCGCGCCATGGTCATGGAAAAGATCGTCAGATAGACCAGGAATGGCGTGACCTTCAGCGAGGCCGCCAGATCGCGGACCTTGCCGGCAACACGATCCGGAATGATGAAGTTCTTCACAATGCGGATGCCATTGCCCCAAGTGAGCGGCACCTTGTCGGACGGGGCCAGCATGGTGGGCTGATCGTGATACCAGCGCCGCCAATGATCGATCAGCCGTGCGCCCTGTTCGCCCGCCAGAAATTCCCGCTCCGCCAGGGCGTAGTCATTGTAGAGCACCTCAGATGGCGCGCGCGGCGCACCGGTCTCCAGAATGTCGTGTATCTCCTCCAGCAGGATATTGCGGGTTCCGGCGTCGGCGATCATGTGGGCGGGGGAAATGGCCACCAGACATTCGCCCTCGGGCAGCGCGAAGACCTTGGCGCGGACCAGCCAGGTACCCTCTATCGCATTGAGCAGGCCACAGAATTGCTGTGCCCCCCTGTTGGCGGCTTCGCGCGCGGCATCCACGCTCAAGCGCCGCAAATCTTCCTGTTCAACCTGGAATGTTTCGGCGGGGTTGAGGAAGACCAGCAGCGTGCCGTCATGGGATTCAAAACGGGTGCGCAGCGCATCGTAACGCGCGATCAACTTGTGGACGGCGGCAGTGACGGCTTCGGGTGCGGCCCGGAAGTGGCCCACTGTGGGAATGTTGAGGGCGACCGGCTTTCCTTCGTCCGCGCCGCCGGCGAAGGCGCGCCACATCTCCTGCGCCACCGACGGTACAAGCGGACCTGCAACAGGGCTCGCGGCGCGCAAGCCGCGCGCGGCATTGCGGGCCTTGAGATAATCCATGATCTCGTCGCGGCGGGCGCGCAGCGCATCCCGACCGGCATCGGTCAGCGCCTGCCGAGGCGAGCGGTAGCGGATCTGCTCGCCCTCCAGCGACAGAAGAATGCCGCGGCCTTCCAGTTCGGTGATAAGCCCGGCAACGGTCATGCGACAGACGTCTTGCGAGTGGGAGGCATCGCCAGAACCAGAAGCGATATGCAAGCCAGCAGCGCAGAAAAGACGATGAAGGATAGATGATAACTTTTGGTCTTGTCGAACATCACGCCGGCAAAAATCACCGACGACAAAAGCAGGGCGGCCGTCAAGGCGTAGGCCCAGCCCATAACCTGGCCGAACCGGGCGGAGCCGAAACTGTTCGCGACAAGAGCCGCCGCGGTCGGCAAGGCACAACCCAAGGCGATACCCGCCAGGCCGGCCGACGCGAACAATATGGGCGGCATCGCGAAAAAGCTGAGCAATATCCAGGAGGCTGTCATGGCCAGGGCCGCCACAATCAGCAGAGCGCGCGGATTGACGCGATCGGCCAGCAAGCCAGCCGTGATCTTGGTGAGGGCCGCGACGATGCCAAAAAACGAAATCAGCAATGTTGCCGCGACAGGGCGCATACCAAGCTGCACGCCATAAGCCACGAGGTTGCTCACCAACGCCTGGCTGGTGCCCGAGATCGCCGCCAGCGTGAGACAGGGAATCCAGAAAGCGCGGCTGGACAGGATGTCGATCCAGCGAAGATGGTCCTTGGCAACCTCATTTGCGGGCCGGCCCTTGTTTTCCGGATGATCCTGCAGCCCCAGATCGACCGGACGGTCGCGCAACACCAGCAGGGCCAGCGCGACAATCAGGATACTGACGACCACCCCCTCCCAGAGAAGCGCCTGGCGCCAGCCATAATGCTGGATTGTGACGGCGAGCAGCGGCACCACGGTGAAACTGCCGCCTGATGTGGCCACGGCAGCGAGCCCCTGTGCCAGGCCCCGACGGCGGTAGAACCAGCGCGATGCCAGGGTGGAAGTGTTCAGTGGGCCGGCTGCCATGAAGGCAATTGCCGCAGGAACAAACAGGATCAATACCATGACGAAAAGGGAGTGTGTGGCGGCGATGCCGGCGAACGACGCCGCCAGAAGGATGGCCCCAAAAGGCATTACGAACCGGACCGGCCTTGTATCCAGCGCCCGACCGACCAGCGGCGCCATCAGCATTGCGCCTGCGAACAGAATCAGGACTGGCAGTGTCGCGGCGGCGCGTGAAATATGAAATTCGCTCTGCAGCGGCAGCACAAAGAGGCCCGACGCATAACTGGTCGCGCCCTGTATCAGCATCTCCGATACGGCCGAAGCCGCCAGGACGTACCAGCCGTAATAGACCGGTGAATTGCGCATGATGAATTCCCAGCAAGTCCCGCTGGTTTATGCCACGGCCTTTGACTTCGGGAAAGGACAGGTCTGATCAGATAAGCGCACCGGGTATCTGCGCGATCTGGTTTTCCCAACTTTGTTCATCGTCGGAATTGCGTGGGGTATAGCGGCAAAGCCCCATGGCGAAGTTGGGAACGCCCGCATCATTGGCCAGGGGCACGTAGAGATGCTCGGCGTCAAGATATTCACGCCCGCGCAGATGGACCCGGCCAATGAAACGCAAAGGCTGACCTCCTTCAAGCACTAGGTCCCCGCACTCGTTCCAGCGCGGCACCAGTTCGGGCGGCACGCATTCTTCGAAGGTCTTGCCCGTGACATGGCCCACGACTTCCGTCAGCGCCGTACCAATGAGACGGAACATGTACCGCGACGGGTTCGCCCCTATCCGTTCGAACACCGCGATATTGCGCAGAACATCCTTGAGATCACGTGGCGTCAGCTCCGACCGCGGGGGCATCACGCGATCGCCAGCCTTTGAGCGCCATGTTTCCAGGAAGCGGTCATAGAAACCATCGCTGAAAGCCAGACCGGGGTCACAGAAGTGGTGCCACTTCTGCTGGGCGGCCTTTTGGTTCAGCTGACGAGCGGCAGCAAGCAGGTTCACCGCTCAATATTTGCAGGAAAAACATCAATAGCCAGTAACATTTCCCTCTTCGCCGCCCCCGGCGCGGCTCGACCTTTTCCCGCTGCGGATCATGCGACTGATAAATGAACAGTGCCAGCGGCCTTCACCGGAGGATGGCTTTATGACGGCTTCCGGCACACACCGGCCATCATGCTGGGGGACACGAACCTCAGGAAAGCATTGAACCGATCAGACAAGCGCGCCGGGGACAGCGGCAATCTGGCGTTCCCAGCTTCGTTCATCCTCGGAACGGCGCGGCAAGTAACGGCACAGGCCCATGATGAAACTGGGCACACCGTCGTCATTTGCCAAAGGTACATAGAGATGCTCGGCGTCAAGATATTCGCGGCCGCGCAGGTGAACACGGCCAATGAAACGCAGAGGCTGGCCGCCGTCCAGTACAAGATCACAACACTCAATCCAACGAGGCACCAGTTCCGTGGGTATGCATTCCTCAAATGTCTTGCCCGTGACGTGACCAGCAACTTCCGTCAGGGCCGTACCGATCAGGCGGAACATGTAGCGTGACGGATTTTCCCCGACCCTCTCGCCGATCACGATATTACGCAGCACATCCTTGAGATCGCGCGGCGTCAGTTCTGACCGCGCAGGCATCACGCGATCGCCGGCCTTTGTGCGCCAGGTTTCCAGGAACCGGTCATAGAATCCATCGCTGAAAGCCAAGCCGGGATCGCAGAAGTGGTGCCACTTCTGCTGGGCGGCTTTTTGGTTAAGCGCTCTGGCAGCTGCAGGGATATTCATACGTCGATAATTGATGGAAAACATAAATAGCCGGTAAAGCCGGCCGGACCGGCCGCAGCAACGAAGGCGTAAAATGAGAAACGCACGTATTGCAATCTAGTGTTGAATCAAAAGATGATTCCAACATAGGGCTGCTGATTCGCTTGACACATCCATAGCTTCGGTACTGGGGATATTAACCAGCAAAACCATCTGGATGCCCGTAGGTGAAGTTACGTATTGGCATGGTTATCAAATTGTTCACTACTATCGATAACCCCACATTTCATTGACGGTTCATTCCGATGCTCAAAGCTCTTATGGTTTCGGAAATCTTAAAAAGACCGCAGGGCATGACGCAATCGCATCGAAGACTGGTTCCGGACGACAGTAGCCGCGCCGCGCGGCATGGCAGACACAAGCTTGACGAACTGGACCCAGCCCGGATTGCCAAGCATCTGGTCATGTTTCAGCCGCTCGAGGCCGACGTGGCCAACGTCCTGGCCAAGGCGCGCCTTTCAATTCCCGGCATCGCCGAAGCGGAAGAGGTCCTCAAGGTTTTCCGCTACAACCCGAATTGCATCATGGCGCTGGCGCGCAGATCCAAATTCGATCCTGCCGCGCCAATTGCCGAGGGGTTTATCGCCAATCTCCCTCTGAATCGGCTTGGTCTCCAGATTCTCGCCTTGGGCGCTTTTAACGCGATCAGCCCTGACCTTCGCCTCATCGCCAAGCCAGACGAGCGCCCTGCCGGCCTTTATATGTGGGCGGTCTTTGCGCCGGGTTCCCTGGCGGCGGGGATGGCGCTATTCATGGAACGGGTGTCATCACCACAGTTCGATGGCATCAATCTTTATTCCCGGCCAAACACGGACGCCGGCCGAAAATACAATGAGGTGCTGGGCGCTATCCAAGGCGCCGTCATTGACGGGATACGGGCACCAGATGTCTGGGTTTTTCCCCGTGCATCCCATACCCCGCTTTATGATTCCTATGTCCCTGGAGCCGCGACCGGCACGGTCGGCATCACGGTCGCCTGCAGTTTCGAGGATCTCAGCCGCGTCATCGCCATCCGCAGCGCCGTCTATATCGGCGAGCAGGAATGCCCCTATGAAGAGGAATATGACGGCAACGACCTTGCCGCCACCCACCTGATCGCCTATGTCGGCGACGAGCCGGCCGGTTGCCTGCGTCTGCGGTTCTTCGCCGATTTCGCCAAGGTCGAGCGCTTGGCAGTGCGCAAGGAATTCCGCAAAACCCGCGCCGCCTTTCAGCTGGTGCAGGCCGGCCTCAAGCTGTGCCAGAAGAAGGGCTATCGCCGGGCCTATGGCCACTCCCAGGTACGGTTGACCAATTTTTGGAGTCGCTTCGGCTTCCACACATTCGAAGGCGGAAAAAGCTTCGTGTTTTCCGACTTCGACTATGTGGAGATGGTGGCCGACCTCGCAACGGATGCGGATTCGATCGCGATTGGCAGCGATCCCTATGCGATCATCCGCCCCGAAGGCCGCTGGCATAAGCCGGGCATATTGGAGCGGTCGGCCTCGCGTGCGGCCACACAACCATCGGTAAAGAAGCAAAACGGGTGAGCCGGGACGGCCGGCGACAATACCGGCGGTTACCTGATGACAAGCTCTTCTCTCTAAAGTAGTTTTCCGGGAAAACCGGGATGCGGATGTTGTGCCGTGTGTAGCCGGAATAACATCGCCGTATCGTGCTGGGGACGGAATGGAGCTTCGTCAGCTGGTCACTGCCCTTCCCTCGAGGAAGAGCGCGATCTACACGTTTGAGCGTGGCAAGGCTGCTTGCCATCCACATGCCGCCCTGCATGACGATGTGCTGCGTGCATGCGACTGCCTGAGCGCCTGGGGCGTGAAAGCGGGAACGCGCGTCGGCATCTACGCCCCCAATTCCTATGCCTGGCTGGTCCATGACCTGGCGCTGATCGAACTGGGCGCCATTTCCGTGCCCTTCACCGACGATTTCGCCGGCAAGGTCAATCAGGAGCTTCTGGACAAGTACGGCATCGCGCTTCTGCTGATCTCCAAAAGCCAGGTCCGGCTCTTTCCGCAAAAGCCGGACCATGTCGCCTTCGTCGACGCCGGCAACGAGGGCGTTCGTGCACTGGAGCGTCAGCCATCAGGCGATCCCGACGAGGCCGACCAGCACAGCATGGTCTTCTCCTCGGGTTCCGCAGGTGGCCTCAAGGGCCTCTTGATCAGCCGCAAGGGTGTGGAAGACATGCTGCCGCCGGTCATAGAAGCCATCGGCGTCCTGCCCGGCGACCGGCTGCTGCTGTTCCTGCCCATGTCGAATTTCCAGCAGCGCAATATGTGCTATGCGGCGCTGTGGTACGACTTCGACATTGTCATCACTGACTATACCCAGCTCTTCGCGGCCATGCCGGCGCTGAATCCCACCCTGCTGATTGCGCCGCCGGTGCTTTATCAGATGATGCATGCCGAATATGAGAAATATCCCGGCTGGAAGAAATCGCTCTGGAGCGTCCTGGGAGGCGCCCTTGCGCTGCTGCCGTCGGCCCGCGCACGCCAGGCGGTGGCGCGTATTCTGTTTCGCGATTTCTACAAGCAATTCGGCAGTCGCATCCGGCTTCTGGTCACCGGAATGGCGCCGATCCGGCGCAATATTGGCAAGTTCTTCTCCCGGCTGCAGCTTCCCTTGTGCGAATCCTATGGCATGGTGGAAGCGGGCTCCCTCACCTTCCGCCCGGCCAGGTCGCGCGAATATGGTTCCGTCGGCAAACTGCTGCGCGGCGTCGAAGTCTCCATCGAGCCGGATGGGGAGATCATCATCAGCCGCGACAAGCCCATGACCCTGCGCTATTTCCAGTGCGCCGAGGGCGAGAACGAGCGCACTTTCGTGGCGCCCGGCAAGGTCGCCACCGGCGACATGGGGCGGCTCGACGCGGACGGCAATCTCTATCTCCTGGGCCGCAAGAAGGAGCTGCTGATCACAGCCGGCGGGGTCAAGCTCCACCCCGAAAGCATCGAGCAGGAACTGAACAACAGTTCTGACGTGGTTCACTCGGTGATCTTCATGCGACCGGACCAGGCGCACCTTACCTGTGTGGTGGATCTGGTGCCGCCGGTCAGCGAAGACGCCAAGGCTCGGGTCACCAAATTCGTCAACGGCCTGCCCGCGATCAAGAAAGCTGCGCCCTTCGTGGAAGTGATCTTCGCAGATGCGCCCTTCTCCGTGGAGAACGGGATGCTCAGGCCCAATCTCAAGATCGACCGCAAGGCGATCGCGGCGCGCTATCTCTGAGCATCAATCGGCAACGACCGGCGGCGGTCCGTGCCGCTCCGCTTTGCGGCAGAGCCAGACGATGACGATGGCCAGAAGGCACAACCAGGTCGAGACGGTGAACATGTCCACCGAGGCCAGCAGATAAGCCTGGCTGATCATGCTGCGCGTCACCGCGCTCTTGGCCGCCAGCTCTGAAAAGCCCAGATCATGCAGCGAGGACAGGACGTTATTGAAGGCGGGCGCATAGGCCGAGGTCGTGTCCGCCATACGGCTCTGGTGGAAGGCCTCGCGTCGGTCCCAGAAGGTCGTGACCAGGGACACCGAAAAGCCGGCGGCAATGATGCGGGCGAAATTCGAAAGGCCCGAGGCCGCGGGAATGCGCGACGCGGGCTGACCGTCCAGAAGAATCGAGATGGTGGCGATGAAGAAAGAGCCCGATGAGATCCCCTGCACCATCAGGGGAATGGCGATGGCCATGAAGCTTGCATCCGCCGTCAGCCCCGCCCGCAGCCAGTAGGAGACAGCCGAGGCGGCAAAGGCGATGGTCGCGACCCAGCGGGCGTCGAACCGCGCCATCATGCGCGCCGCAAGCGGCGTCACCAACACTGCGATTACGCCGGTCGGCGCCGACACCAGCCCCGCCCAGGTCGCGGTGTAACCGAGCTGGGTCTGCAGCCAGAGCGGAATAAGCAGCATGTTGGCAATGAAGACGCCGTTGCCCAGACAGAAAACGATGGTGCCCAGCGCGAAATTGCGGCTTTCGAACAGCGACAGGTCCACCACGGGATGTTCTTCCGTCATCTCCCACAGGATGAAGGCGCCAAAACCGATGACCGAGACGATGGCGAGCGTGACGATCCAGCTGGAAGCGAACCAGTCATCATTCTTTCCGTTGTCCAGCATCACCTGAAGCGCGCCGGCCCATACGATCAGAAGGCCCATGCCCACCAGATCGATCGGCAGTTTGCGCACCGGAGTTTCACGCGCCGCGAGATTGGCCCAGCAAAGTGCCACCACCAGAAGGCCGACCGGCACATTGATCAGGAATATCCAACCCCAGTGAAAGGAATCGGAGATATAGCCGCCCAGAATGGGACCGCAGATCGGCGCCACCAGCGTGGTGATCGACCATATGGCGAGCGCGGTGGTGCGCCGGTTGTGCGGAAAAATCGACAGCATCAGCGCCTGCGATCCCGGAATGATGGGCCCCGACAGCGCGCCCTGCAGGCTGCGGAAGAAGACCAGCGATTCCAGGCTCCAGGCGACACCGCATAGCAGCGATGCGAGAGTGAATCCCAGCATGGACAGCACAAACACCCTGACCACGCCATAACGGCTCATCAGCCAGCCGGTCAGCGGCACGCCGATGCCGTTGGCCACGACAAAGGCGGTGATGATCCAGGTGGACTGGTCAGTGGACGCGCCCAAGTCGCCCGCGATGGTGGGCAGAGACACATTGGCGATGGTGGTATCCAGCACCTGGGTGAAGGTGCCCATGGCGAGCGCGAAGGCTGTAACCGCCAACGCCCCGCCCCGAAGCGGCGTCTCGTGCGCCACCCCGCTCACTGGCCGCGCGCGCCGTTGGCGGCCAGGATCTTCGCCACCAGCCTGTCAACCTCGGGGCCGACATCCTCGCCGGTGTCGCCGCGCATCACCTGGGTCACCGGCGCGCTTGCCACGCGCGAGCCGTTTTGATCCGTCACATCCACATCGGCGCTGACGCTCAAGCCCACGCGCAAAGGATTGTCCTTCAACGCCGCCGGATCCAGCGCGATGCGCACCGGCACGCGCTGCACGATCTTGATCCAGTTTCCACTGGCGTTCTGTGCCGGCAGCACCGCAAAGGCCGAGCCCGCGCCTGCGCCCAGCCCCGCGACATGGCCATGATAGACAACCTTGCTGCCATAAAGGTCGGTGGTGATCTTCACCGGCTGACCGATACGCATGCGCGCCAGCTGCCCTTCCTTGAAATTGGCGTCCACCCAGACATCCGACAGCGGCACCACCGCCATCAGGGGGGCGCCCGCATTGACATGCTGGCCCACCTGCACGGTGCGCTGGGCGATCTCGCCGTCGACAGGCGCCACGATCTTCATATGCGCCAGCACCAGGGCCGCGGCCCGAAGCTGGGCCTCCGCCGCCAGCACGTCGGGATTGTGCGCGATGTCCAGGCCGGAAATGCCCGACTGTGCCTGAGCAAGGCCGCCCCGCGCGGAATTGACCGCGGCGTCGGCCGCGGCCACCGCATCGCGGGCATGGCCCAGCTCCTCGCCCGAGACTGCGCCGGCCAGTGCCGACTGGCGGCGCTGATAGTCGCTCCTGGCCTGGGCAAGCACCACTTCTGCCTGGGAGAGCTGAGCGGAATAGGAATCGGCGCTGGCGAAAGTTCCGCGCACCGAGCGCGCCGCACGCGCCAGATTGGCTTCGGCGGCGCGCATGTTCACTTCCGCGGTCGAAGGATCCATCTCGATCAGAATCTGGCCGCGATGCACGGCTTGCGTGTTATCGGCATAAAGCACTGTGACGGTCGCGTTTTCGCGGCTTGTCACCGCCACGATATTGCCGGCGACATAGGCGTCATCCGTGGTTTCGGTGAAGCGGCCCTCGAACAGCCACCAGGCGCCATAAGCCAGACCCGCGATGACGATCGCGGCACCGAAAATCAGGAATCCCTTGCGGCGGCGCGCCGCGCGGGCAGCGCGCATGTCGGTGCTGTCGCTCATGGCGTGGCATCCTGTTTGGCGAGAGGTTCAAAGTCGCCGCCCACAGCGAGCAGCAGGGTGATGCGCTGGACCGCGGCCTGGGCCACCAGCGCGGCCATCTGCTGGCGCGCCGAAAGCAGCGTCGCTTCCGCGGTCAGCATGGGAATCTGCCCCGACAGGCCCAGGCGATAGCGCTCCTTGGCCAGATCGAAAGCGCGCGACGCGCTATCCAGCGCCAGTTGCTGTTGCTGGCGCTGGTCGGCCAGGCTGGCCACCTGTGTCAGCGCGTCGGAAGTCTGGCGCACCGCACTCACCACCGTGCCGTTATAGTCGGCCACTGCTGCATCCAGGTCGGCGGTGGCGCGCGCATATTGAGCGCGGATGCGGCCGGCATCGAAGACCGGCAGATGGATGGCCGGCCCGACACCGGCAACCAGCGCCTTGCCGGTGAAGATGTTGTCCAGCCCGATCGACTGGAAACCGATTGCTGCCGCCAGGTCGATATTGGGATAGAAATCGGCGTGCGCGGCTTCTCGTCCATGCATGGCTGCGTTGATGCGCGCCTGCGCGGCCAAAATGTCGGGCCGCCGCGCCAGCAAATCTGCCGGCAGATGTTCGGGCAAGGGCAGTGCATTTTCCACCACGGCCGACGGACGCGCGATATCGGGATAAGCCTTGGCGCCCTGGCCGATCAGGGCGGCGATGGCGTGCACTGCAACGTCGCGCTGCGCCTCGGAGCGGCGCACTTCCATGCGCGAAGTGGCAAGCAGCGCCTTGGCCTGTTCCAGCGAGGCTTCGTTCTCAAGCCCCGCCGTCGTGCGGCTCTGGGTCAGATCGAGAATGACCTGACGCTCGGCCACCGTTTCGTGAGCGATGTCGATATTTTGATACGCCAGCAAAAGTTCGACATAAGCCTGAGAGAACATGCCGGCCAGCGCCAGTCTGGCCGCACTGGCGTCCAGCGCCGCGGCTTCGCTCGCGCTTCTGGCGCGATCGATCAGCGCCGCCTGCCTGCCCCAGAAATCCAGCGACCAGCGGAATCGCGCCTCGGTATCGCCCACCCACTGCCAGGAACCGCCGAACGGCTTGGGATATAGAAAGTCATTGCTGACCAGCTCGCGGGTCTCCGCGCTATCGATATTGATATTGGGATAATAGATTGCGCGCTGGACCGACAGTTCGGCCTCCGCCCCTTGTATGCGTGCCAGCGCGCTCTGCAGGGTGGGATTGTTGGCCAGAAGCTCAGGCACCAGCCGGTCGAGCTGGGGATCGTTGAACGCCCTCCACCAGTCGGTCTGCGGTTGTGGCGCGGCCGCAGCGCTCAAGCCCAGCTTTTGGGGCGCGATCTCGGTCTGGGAAGGCGTCGTTGGCGGCGCATCCACGCAGCCGACAAGCAGCAGCGCCAGAAACAATGCGGCGGCCTGGCTTCTGTTCAATCTCGTCCCCGGCATAAGTCGGCGGCCAGCTTCGCCTGATTCGCCTTTTCTTAAGGTTACCGTGCGGAGCGGCACGTCCCAATCCGGGCTTCTACGGACAGGGAACGTATTCCAACCGCAACTATATGAAAAATATTGCTAATTTTTCTTCCGCATTCGGTCGGCCACGGCAATGGCGGCGAAGATGAAGACCAGGCAAAGGGGAATAAGAGCCACCGTCCGGAACGAAGCCGCCGCCGCCGCAGTGAGAATGTCGTGCAGTTGGGCTCCCTGGGCATTGGCTGCCAGATTGGCGTCGCCATGGGCGGCCGCCAGCTTGGCACTGTCATATATGGCGCCCAGATAGGGGAGCACCAGATAAGTGGCGAGCGCGCCCGCCGAACCCATCAGGCCGAACACCATGGTGCCGCTGCGTGGATAGCGTTCGGCCACCGTGGCCAGCATGGTCGGCCAGAAATAGCAGACACCAAAGCCCCAGCCCGTGGCGGCAATCAGCGCGCTGGCCGGGTCATGCGCCCTGCTCAGGGCATAGAGGCCAACCGTCGCGAAGGCCGCGGAGAAGATCAAAAGCCCCACATTGGAGAGACGCTTGACCAGAGGCCCCGCGAAATGACGCATAACAAACATCAGGCCGCTGACATAGGCGAGCAGAAGGATGCCCCGCATGCCCACGATCTGGGAAAGCGCCACGTCCACCCATTGGCCGGGCGCGAATTCGGTGGAGGCGGTGAAGGTCATCAAAATCACCCAAAGGAAGATGGTGGGATTCTGAAGCGTCGCCTTGATCATCTCGCCCGGCGTCACCGGCGCATCGGTTGAAAGACTGACGTCAGGCAGCTTCTCTTTCAGCGCCAGGGTGCCGAACACCAGCGCGAGCACGCCCAGCACGGCCAGGTCCAGCCGCCAGGGCAGCCCCATTCCGTCGACCGCCAACGCCAGCATCGAACCGGCCACCAGCCCGCCCGGGTACCAGGCATGGAGAATTGAAAGCCGCGCCACGCGGTCTTCCGGATAAAGCGCGCTGGTCAACGGATTGATCACCGTTTCCACCAGACCCCAGCCGAATCCCTGCACCACCATGCCGATCAGGAGGCCGGTATAGGGCGACAGGCCCAGCGAACCGGCGAAGGCAACCAGCACCAAACCCGCGATCAACAGCGTTGCGGCGGCAGCCAGGGCGCGGCCGAACCCGATCCTGGCCAGCACCGCGCTGACCAGGAAAAGCGTGACCGCAAAACCGGCAAAGGCCGAACCCAGCACCGTCGCGATCATCTCGCCCGCATGCCCGGGATCGCGTGCATCCAGATAATCGGCGCGCATATGCACGGCGGTCGCGGCACGCACACTGACGGCCGCACCCGCCGTGAACAGAGCCAGAAGGGAAAGAATGAAAATGCGGCCACGGTTGAGCGGCGCGGAATCAATTGCCATTATTTCATGTGACTGGCTTCCCCCAGTCCTCCCTGCGCCTTTTGGCGAACCTAGCACAGGCCCAACACTTCCCGTAAAGTCGAGAACCATGCCACTTCATCCTCAGGCCGCCTTGGCCATTCAGCGTGCCGGCGACCTGCCGACCAGCCTGCCGCCGGCAGAATTGCGCATCGCCTATGAGCGCCAGCGCCTGACCTTGCTGCCGGAAAAGCCCGCGGTCGCGATCACCTATCAGCTCTCCATTCCCAGCGACTATGGGCCTATCCCGGCGCGCTTCTATCGCGCGACCAAGGACGGCAAGCCCTGTCCGCTATTGGTCTTCTTTCATGGCGGCGGCTTCATGCTGGGAACGCTTGCGCTTTACGACACGGCCTGCCGCAGACTGGCGGTTCAGGGCAACTGCGCCGTTCTGTCGGTGGATTATCGTCTGGCGCCGGAGACACAGTTTCCCGGCGCCGTACTGGACAGCTATGCCGCCACGCGATGGGCTTGCGACAATGCCGAGCTTCTGAACATCGATCCGGCGAAGATCGCGGTGGGTGGCGACAGCGCGGGCGGCAACCTGGCCGCAGTGGTCGCGCAGATGGCGCTGGATTCGCGGGAGTTCAAGGTCGCGCTTCAGATTCTGATCTATCCCATGACCGACCAGAGCCGCGAATACCCATCTTATGAACGCAATGCCAGCGGCTATATGCTGACCAGCGCCGCGCTGCACTGGTTCATGGACAATTACATTCCCGATGCCGAAGACCGCAAGGACCCGATGGCATCACCCATGCTGCGCCCAAGCCTGGAGGGCCTGCCGCCGGCGTTGCTCATCGCCGCGGAATTCGATCCTCTGGTGGACGAAAATGAGGCCTATGCCCGGCGCCTGAAAGAGGCGGGGGTGCAGACCGATTACGTGTGCTTCCCCGGCATGATCCATCCTTTCTTCACCCTAGGCGGGGTGATCGAGGATTCCGCCAGGGTCGAGGCGCTGGTGGCGCAGGCGTTGCGCAAGCTGGCCTGACGATGAAGCGACCTCTGTATCTACTGATTGCGTTGCTGACGCTGGCTGTGGCGATGCCCGCTTGGGCGCGCGACTTCACCAGCACCATCAGCGAGGGCGCGGAGATCGCGCACCTGCGCCCCGAATTCAAGGTGCCCGACGAGCCCAACCAGCTTTTCTATATCCAGCGTTCGCCCAATTCCAACACGGTGATCTATGCCGCCAGGCTGGATGGCCATGGCGACTTCGACCCCAGGCAGCCGGTGGAAGGCTTCTGGCGCAAGTTCAACATCGATGGCAGCAGGCAGCCGCTGAACTTCATCGAACGCGCAATGGCCTATGGCGTGAAGTTCGACGCGATCAAGCCGGGCCAGCCGATCACCTTTCGCGTTGCCGCTCTGCCCGACCGCAAGCTTACGCTCGCCATGGATGCCCAGCATCGCCCCGAAGCCCTGCTGCAGATCGGCAGCCACACGGTGAAAGTGGCTTATGTCTATCTGCAGGTAGTCGAAGGCGGGCTTCTGCCCAGCGTGCCCTCACTCGACATTTTCGGTACCGACATCTCGAGCGGCAAGGCGATCCACGAGCACCTTATTCAGCACTAGCATCCGCGGTGGCCGCGTCGGTGAAGTGCGGCGTGTCTTCCAGCTTCACACCCAGGCCGCGCTTCTTCTGGATGACATATAGCGCACATCCCACCGCCGCGATCAGCAGCAAGGGCGCAAGCCATCCGGCAAGGAAGGGCGATATGTAGCCGAACTCGCCCATCAGGCTGAACGCCTTGGAAGCGAAGTGCGCGAGATAGCCCGCCAGCAGGACCGCCACCAGCGCGAACCAGCGCGTGTTGAAGGCGAAATAGAGCATCGACAGCGCCGCGGCCAGGAATGCCATCAAGCAGGTGAACAGGGCTTCACCGAACACGGTCTGCAGCCGCGTTTCATAGCCGCTGAGGTCGCGCGACATGATCTGGGCGCTGGCCAGCCTGCGCAGGTCGGACAGGAACAGATATTGCGGCGACAGACCCAGATTGCTGAGCCACAATTCGTTCAGGCCCATCGGGATGGTGCGGGTCTGGAACGGAATTTCACTTTCCTCGTGCACGCCGGTCGAAAGCACCTTGCCCTCATTGGCGAAACCGGCGCGCCAGTAATGTCCGTCCGTCAACCGCCAGACACCATTGCCCGCCGGTGTCGCGGCCGATGCGGTGTCCACCTCCGCGAGATGCCCGTCGCTGTCCAGCTTGTAGATGGTGGCGTCGTGCAGTTCGAGCGGAGGGCCATACTGGATGGCGGCCTTGAGCAGCCCGTCCGGCAAGGCGATCCAGTGCGTGCCGCCGCTCTTGCCACGGTCGAGCCGGATGCCCTCGCGACCCAGCACTTCTGCCATTTGGACATGGATGGCGGCCGGCCGCGCCCACGCATCCACCACGAAGAGGAACGCACCCATCAGAAGACCCGTGAGCAGCGCCGGCATCAGGCAGAGAAGCGGCGAGCGGCCGCTGTTCCAGATCAGCAGGCGCTCGCGCGATTCGGTGAACGCGCTTTCACTCCACACCACACCCAGGAACGTGGCGAAGGGAATGAAGGGCGGCAGGAGATCGGAGAGCCGCAAGACCGCCAACCGCGCCAGGCTCCACATCACATGGAGTGGATTGCCGCTGAACAGCGCCACCTGGGGCCACAGGTCTATGGTCAGCGCAATGGTCATCAACGCGGCCGACACCATCATGGTGTGGCGCAGATAGGCCCCCAGCATGTAGCGGGAATAAAGACCGAATGGCGTGAGGAAGATGGGCCGGGCGCCGCCCCGCCCGGAACCGTTTGGAGCCTTCTGGTTCATGACCGCGCCAGCTGCGGCCGCACAAAATCGTTGTGACGCCACACAATCAAAGTGAATACGGCATAAGCCACGCCGCCATAAAGCAGGAACGGCGGCACAAGCGCGCCAGCGACGCTCAACGGCGCGACGGCGGTGATCACCCATTCGCAAAGCAGGTTCACCGACATCAGCAGCAGGCAGGACAGGGGAAGCGCGAACCAGTTGGTCATGCGGTTGGTGAGCGCCACGCCCAGAAGCGCGATCAGCGGCGCCAGGAACGACAGCAGGCTGCGGGAAAACCGCTCCGCCAGCAGGCGCATCTGGGCGGCGCGGGAATCGCTGGTCACATAATCGGGTACAAACAGTTGCTCGAAGACCGTCTGCTCCTCGACATTGGAGGTGCGCGCGGTGAAAGGCAGAAGCTGGTCAACCATCATCAGCTGGCTCATGTCGCGCACTTTCATGATGACGGGTGGCGTGTCCCCCGGATTGTCTGTGCAGTTGAAGCATTTGCCGGGAAGCGTCTTCAGCGGCTTGCCGTCCTCGCTGGCCAGCGGATGGGCATCGGCGAAGGTGTGGGAGGTGAAATCGCTGAGATTGAGCACGACGCGGCCGGAAAGATCAGGACCGTCCAGCCGTGCCTGGGCCGCGGTCACGATGCGGGAGGTGTGCGGACCGATCTGCTGATAAACGAACAGGGTGCGGTCCTTTCCCGGCGCAGGCTGAGGTTTGGCATTGGTGCTGGCGTCGATCACCTGGACCTGGCCCGGCGGCAAGGGTGGCGGCGCGCCACCCTGCACATGGTCCAGGGCATAGGCGACATAGGATGGAAAATAATAGAACTCGTTCTTGGCCACGCCCTTCTTCAACGAACGCAGTTCCGAACTGAACAGGATCGAGCGCTGAGCATAGCGCGACAGGGGATCGACCACGCCCGAACCGGTCATGCTGATCACTTGGCCGGCCAGCGCCACAATCAGGACCAGGGCGCCCAGCTGATAAGGCCCCAGGCCAGAGGCGAACAGCACCAGCATTTCGCGATTCTCGCGCATGCGCAGCAAGGTGACATAGACCGCCATCAGGACGGCGATGGCCAGCGCCAGGTCGAAGATTTCGGTCGAGGTGCAGGCCAGGACAAGCGCGATTCCCGACAGGTCGGCTTCATGGCGCACCGCGTCACGGAACACCCAGGTGAAATGCTCGGCCAGGAAGATGGCCTCGATCAGGATCACCACCGCCAGGGCCTGGGTAAGGACGCGGTGAAAGAAGCCGCGGACATAATCGCCGCGCAGAAAGGCCGCAAGCGTGGCGCGAAGGCCACCGATGGGGCGCGTCTCGGCCAGGGAGAACAGGGTCAAAGCCTAAATCCCTCACCCAGATAGACACGGCGGACCGCCTCGTCCGCCACGATCTGTTCCACAGCGCCTTCCGCAAGCACGCGGCCGGACTCGATCACATAGGCGCGGTCCACGATGCCGAGCAGCTCGCGCGCCTTGTGGTCGGTGATCAAAATGCCAATGCCGCGATCGGCCAGATGATCGATCATCTGGCCGATCTCGTCGGTGGCATGCGGGTCCACGCCGGCAAAGGGTTCATCCAGCATGGCGAAGCTTGGCTCACAGGCCAGCGTGATGGCAATCTCGCAGCGGCGGCGCTGGCCGCCGGAAAGACTGCCCACCCGCTTCCTGCGAATTTCCTGCAGGCGGAATTCCTCGATCAGTTCGTCCGAGCGGGCCTTGCGTGCCGCCGCACCGGCAAGCCTCGCCTCCAGCACCAGTCGGATATTCTGCTCGACCGAAAGGCCGCGCGGCACGAATGGCGCCTGGGGCAGATAGGCAATGCCGAAACGGGCGCGGTCATAGAAGGGCATGGCGGTGACGTCGTGACCATCCAGGATGATGGCGCCGGCGTCGGGCTTTAACATGCCGGTCAGCATCTGGAAGGTCGTGGTCTTGCCCGCGCCGTTGGGACCGAGCAGCCCCACCACCTCGCCGCGATCGAGCTGCAAGGTGACGTCCTCGATGACCCGGCGCCCGGCGAAAGATTTCACCAGATGCTGTGCTGAAAGCATGCCTTGCTCTTTGACGTCTGTGGGGTGGGGACCTTGCGAACGACCTTGCCCTTGAGTCGGCTCTCGGCCCCGCATTTGGCCCTTGTACGGATATTAGGGCGCGGGTTTTGGCCTGTACAGGCGCGAGATCCAGGCTCCGAAGAGCGAGGAACGCCTGAAGAAATACTACCGAATATTACGCCTCCGCCCGGCCCGAAACGCGGAAAAGCCGGGATTTTGGCCCTTGGGTCAGATGAATGGCGGCGGGAATGCCGCTCCCTGAACCACGCCATTTTTGACGGCAAATATATGGACTTACCGTGATGGCGAAGGTTGTGGCATACAGTTTTCTGGTTATGCTCCTGTAATACGGCCAACCCGGCCGGTGGGGGCTTTTTTAGCGAGTATACTGAGGTGCTATGACGACCCATTCTGCGGCCGCCGAGCAAAAGTCCATTGCGGCTGAAAACGAACAGCCCGAACGCAAGAGCGTCGTCGACGACTTTGCGCCTTATCGCGCGCTCCGCCGCCGTATCGAGGACGTGGAGAATAGCGGCCAGGAAGTGCCTTTCTTTCAGCCGCGTGACGGCGTCAGCCACAGCGTCATCCGTCGCAACGGCAAGGCCCTGGTCAGCTTCTCCGGCTACAACTATCTGGGCCTGAATGGTCATCCGGCTGTCACAGCCGCCGCCAAGAACGCCATCGACAAATACGGCACCAGCGCCTCGGCCAGCCGCATCGTGGCCGGCCAGATCGAGCTGCATGGTGAACTGGAACGCAAGCTTGCCAACTTCCTGGGCACCGACGACGCGCTGGTCTTCATCAGCGGCTATCTCACCAATGTGACGGTGATCTCCCATCTTCTGGCCCGGCCGGATGCGGTGGTCTACGATTCCGGCGCCCATAACAGCATCATCACCGGGGCCCGGCTGTCCGGCGCCAAGACCTTCACCTATCCCAATGGCGACTGGGACGCGCTGGACACGCTTCTGGCCAAGGAACGTCCCGGCTTCCGCCGCGGCATGATCGTGGCCGAAGGCGTCTATTCCATGGACGGCCAGATCCTGGACCTGAAGCGCGCGGTGGAAACCAAGAAGCGCCACAACATGCTTCTGATGGTGGACGAGGCCCACAGCCTGGGCATCGTCGGCAAGACCGGCCGCGGCGTCTGCGAGGCTGCCGGCATGCCGGTCGACAGCATCGACGTCTATATGGGCACGCTCTCCAAGACGCTGGCTTCCGGTGGCGGCTATATCGCGGGTGATCGCGGGCTGATCGAATATCTGCGTTTCCTCTGCCCCGGCCTGATCTTCAGCGTCGGCCTGTCGCCGGCCGACACCGCCGCGGCTATCGCGGCGCTCGACATCCTGGAACGCGAACCGCATCGCCCGCGCCGGCTGCGGGAACGGGCAAAATTCTTCCGCCAGGTGGCGCGCGAGAACGGCCTGAGCGTGGGCGGGGACGAGGAATCGCCTGTCGCCTCGCTGATCGTCGGCGACGACAAGATGGCCATGCTGCTCTCCCAGAACCTGCTGGAGCGGGGCATCGAGGTGCAGCCGATCGTGCGCCCGGCCGTATCGGCCACCACGGCCCGCCTGCGCTTTTTCCTGACCGCCAACCATACCGAGGAACAGATTTTGGAAACGGTTCCGGCGGTGGCCCAGGAACTGGAAAAGCTGCGCCGCGGCGTCGAATAACACGTGGCCGAAGGCGAGAGGAGCGTCCCTTGCGGGTCGCGCTGATCACCAGCTCATACAATTTCATCGCCGATGGCGTGGCGCTGACCCTGAACCGGCTTGTCGGTTATCTGGAAAGTCGCGGCGTCGAGGTTCTGGTGTTCGCGCCTACGGCCGACAAGCCGGCGCTGGTTCACCAGGGCAGGTTGGTGTCGGTGCCTTCCATTCCCCTGCCCGGACGCCCGGAATATCGCCTGGCCCTGGGCCTGCCCAGCACGCTGAAACGCCAGCTGCTGGATTTTCAGCCCGACCTGATTCACATCGCGGTGCCCGACCTTCTGGGCCATGCCGCGCTGGCGCTGGCCGAGCGCCACAACATTCCGGCGGTCGCAAGCTATCACACCCGCTATGAGACCTATCTGAAACACTATTGGTATCTCATGGGCCTGGAAGCTGGGCTCAAAGCCATTCTGCGACGCTTCTATGGTCGCTGCCGCGAGGTCTATGTGCCATCCGACTCGGTGCGCGAGGCGCTCCTGGCCGATGGCCTGAAAGACAATTTCAAGCCCTGGCCACGCGGCATCGATACAGAGCGCTTCTCGCCCAGCAAGCGCAGCCTTGAATGGCGCGCGCGTCATGGTATCGGCGCCGATGAGCTGGTGGTGCTGCATGTCTCGCGCCTGGTGCGGGAAAAACGGCTGGACACGCTGACGGCGGCACTCAACCGTCTCACCGTCCCCCACCGCGTGGTGATCGTGGGCGACGGACCGGATCGCGGCTTGGCCGCGCGCGAACTGCCGCGCGCCATCTTCACGGGTTTCCTGAATGGCGAGGAACTGACCGAAGCCTATGCCTCGTCCGACATCTTCGTCTTTCCCAGCGACAGCGAAAGCTTCGGCAATGTCACGCTCGAAGCCATGGCATCGGGACTGCCATGCGTCGCAGCCGATGCCACGGGCAGCCGTTCGCTGGTGGTGACGGGGGAGACCGGGTTCCTGGCTTGCGCAGATGACGCGGAGGCCTTTGCAAGTCACATAACGGCGCTTGCAGAAGACAGCGCCCTGCGCCAACGGATGGGAATGGCCGCCCGCGCCAGGGCGCTCACATTCTCCTGGGAGGAGACGATGGCGCGACTGTTGGGCTATTATCGCGCGCTGCCGGGAGCCTAATGTCGTGGTTTCGAAGTTCGCAATCATCGCTATCGCGCGCACGACGAACTTCGAAACCAGAACGACACCAGGAATCAATAAATGGATAATGTCCTTCGCTTCCGCAATTCGCCCAGAGCCTGATATAGGGATCGTGCGAATTGCGGAATCGGGACACTAGCCCGTGAAGATTGTTGACGTTTGCGAGTTCTATTCGCCGACCGGTGGCGGCGTGCGCCGTTACATCAACCAGAAGCTCGAGTTTGCGGGCAAGTTCGGCCACGAGCTGACCGTGATCGCGCCGGGCGCGGAAACCCGCATGGAGAAGGCGCATGGCGGCACCATCGCCTGGATCAAGAGTCCGCACCTGCCGTTCGACCGCAATTACCGCATGTTCTGGGGCGCCAAGCCGGTCTGGGAGGCGCTGGACGCGCTTCAACCCGATCTGGTCGAAGGTTCATCGCCGTGGCGCGGCGGCTGGCTCGCAGCCCGCTGGCCAGGCCATGCGGTGAAAGCGTTCTTCATGCATGCCGATCCGGTGGCGGTCTATCCCCAGACCTTCCTGGGCGGCTTGCTGGGGCCTGAGCGCGTCGACCGGCTGTTCGGCTTCTTCTGGAATTATCTCAACCGGCTCAACAGCAATTACGATACCGCCATCGTCACCAATCCGGCGCTGGCCGAGCGCTTCGCCGGCTTCGGCCTTGAGAATATCCAGGTCGCGCCTTTCGGCGTGGAGCGCAGCAAATTCTCGCCCGACTATCAGGACGCCACGGCGCGGCGCGAGATGCTGGCGACCTGCGGGCTGGATGAGGACGCAGCACTCCTGATCGCAGTGGGCCGCCATCATCCGGAAAAGCGCCTTCGCACCCTAATCCAGGCGGTGAGCCGGGCGCAGAGCGCACGCAAGATCGGGCTTTATATCGCCGGCGACGGCTTCCTGCGCGCCTGGGTCGAACGCTGGGCGCTGAACGCGCGGAATGTCTATGTCGCGGGCCAGATCAACGATCCCGAGCAGCTGGCAACCATGATGGCCAGCGCCGACGCCCTGATCCATGGCTCGGCGGCGGAAACCTTCGGCCTGGTGCTGGCGGAGGCGCTGTGTTCGGGCACGCCCTTGATCGTGCCCGATGCCGGGGCCAGCGCCACCTTCGCGGGGCCGGGCTATGCCGAGACCTATCGCGCCGGCGATGCGGAGGATGGGGCCGGCGCGATCCTGAGATTGCTATCCGGCGACCGCAAGGTGCAGTCGCGCGCAGCCCTGGCGGCGGCGGATGCGCAAGTCTTCAATGTCGAACAGCATTTCGAAAAGCTGTTCGAGATCTATGGACGGATCGTTCAGGAACGCTCGACGCGATAAAGCGTGTACCAGTAGAGCGGCAACAGCTTGAGAAATCCGTGGCGTGCGGCGAAGGCGCTATAGCCCCGGATATAGTCTGCGCCGGCCTGGCCATAGCCGAAGCGGGTGAGCGGGAATTCCGAATAAAGAAGGGTTGCGCGCGCACGCGCGGGCAGCGCGGGCGGCACTGGTGTATCGGACATCAGGAAAACAGGCCCCGTCTGCATCAGCACATCGAGCTGCGCTTCATCCGCAAGATGTTCGCTGCGAAAGCCCGGCGGACGGTACATCGGATAGGACTGGAATGGCGCGGCAAAGCTGTAGATCGGGCCGGGAAATTGGCGATAAAGATATCTGGCCATGGGCATATGCGGCCGAACCCCAAAGGGATAAAGCGCGAAATAGGCCATCGCCAGCACCGACAGGCCGGTGACGAGCTTTGCCGCCCATGACCGGCGCCATTGCCATATCCGCGTGAAAGCTTCGCGCCACAGCGGCAGGCGCGGCGAAAAGCCCAACACCGGAAAAGATGTGGCCAGGATCGCCAGCGGAAACAGGAAGCGCGCCTCTTTATGCGCGATGGCGACATGCGCCAGCACAAAGGGCAGCGTCGTCCAGCTGACGGCGTGGCGCGGATTGCGCAGCCACATCAGGATCATGCCCGCCATCAGGAGCAGGGTAATGCCAAAGAATATCTGCGCCGGCAGGAGATAGAGATAGGCGAATACAGGCTCGCGCCCGAACTGATGCTCCGCCACGCCCTTGACCAGATTGACGTCGATATAACCCAATGGCGGAAACACGAATCGGCCATAGCCCCAGCGGTCGGCCAATGCGCCGATCACCAACGCAATCAGTCCACCACCAATGAAAGCCGCCAGCGCGGGCATGCGGGCCCGCGCGATGATCACCAGCCAGGCGAAGAGGCCGAATCCAAAAAGACCGGTCTGATAGCGGCTCTCGAACGCCAAGCCGCATAACAGCCCCGCCAATGCCAGCCGTGTAGTGGATTTCGGCCCAAGTGCCACCGCCAGCCCCAGGGCAAAGAAAGCGGCCGAGAAAGTTTCGGACGACGTGCGGACGAACAAGTAGGGCAGAAAACCGAACCAGGGCAGATAACGCACGAAGGCGCGCCGCTCTTCCTCACCGTCGATGGTGGGCAACACGGCTTTGACGAACAGCGCCAGCGCCAGCAACGAAAACAGTCCCGTCGCCAGACGCAGCACAAAAGCAATCGTGAACATGTCCGTCAGACCCGAAGCGATCAGCGGCCTGGCGACAAGAGAATAGACCAGCGGCTGAAACCAGGGCCGGATGCGGGCGGAAAATTCCCAAGGCAAGTCCGAAGCCGGTGTGAATCCCAGCTTGTAAGACATGAATTCCAGCACCTGATAGTGCTCGTCCGGGAAATAGAACAGCTCGCTGAACCAGGCCGTCACGATGACGACGGCGGCCAGGATCAAGAGACTGCGACGAAGCTCCTTATCCATGCCGGACCAGGCCATCCAGCCACTCCAGATAGGCGCGCGCGCAAGCTTCAGGTTCGAATGGCGCCGCCAGCGCCTGCAGGATTTCTGGCCCGCGCGGTGCAGCAGCGATCTCCATCAGTGCCGCGGCCAACCCGTGGGGATCGCGCGAAGCCAGGATGCGGCCGGCCTGTGGCCGGGTGAGGATGTCGTGCAATAGGAACGAACAATCGGTGCTGACAACCGGCACGCCTGCAGCCAGGGCTTCGACTGCCACCGCCGGACCACCTTCATACCGCGAGGTGATCAGCAGCACGTCGGCCTCCGCCAGATGGGACTCAATCCGCGGCACATGACCGGCCAACGCCACCTTCTCTCCCAAGCCCATGGCGGCAATCCGTTGCGCAAGGCTGCCACGCAGCGCCCCATCACCCAGCATGGTCAGATGGACAGGCCCGCTCATCGCCGCAATGACCTGCAGCGCCAATTCCGGGTCCTTCTGCGGCTCCAGCCGTCCAATCCACAGAATGCGCTGCACGCCATCCTGCCTTTGCAGTCGCGGCGCCGGCGTGACATAGACCGGATCGCGCAAGGTCACGACATGCCGTTCCGGCAGCATCGCGTTCAGCTCGCGCGCCAGGCCGGAATTCATCGCCGCGAAGCCATCCACCGCGCGCGTGAGATGCCGGAACACCATGGACGCGAACGGCATCCCCTTTGGCACTGGTGGATTGGAAATCTTGAGCGCGATCTTGGGGTGCGGATCGGCGGCGCTGAGCCCGTTGGCCAGGAGGGCATGAAAATTCCCCGGCAGGAAGATCACATCGGGCCGAAACGCGCCGAGATGTTTTCCTATCGCACGTGCCAGGCGAAAGCGCGACAGGAAACCGCGCCGTACCGGCGGCTCCAACGGCACCACCTTGACTTTGCCGCTCACCATGTCGCGCAAACCACCCTCGATGCTGCCGCACAGGATGGTGACGTCGCGTCCCATGTCCACCCAGGCCTTTGCCAGCCCGATGGCAATGTGTTCGGTGCCGCCGCGCGCAAAATCATGCAGAGGGATCAGAATGCGCTGGGCCGTCATGGCGCGCGCTCGAATATCCAGACCGGCTCGTCCAGGCTGTCATGGATATGGACGATGGGCCAGAGGCTGGACGGGCGCGCGGCATAGGCGAGCCTGTATCCGGCCGCGCCATTCACCAGGGCCTGGAAATACAACCGTGCATCGGTGTTGGCAAAATCCAGCTGCTGCAGGCGGGAATAGATGTGTCCGGCGGGAAGCGGCATAGCGGGCCGCAAATAGCGGATCGCCCAGGCAAGGCTCAACACGACAAAGCGGGGATTGCGCGGGGCGATGAAAGGCTGGCGCAGTTCCGTGACGCCGGGCAACGGATTGCGGACCTTCAGGCTTCCCTGCCCTACCCGGATCACACGCGAGCCTTGTGGGAAGCGCGGCAGGAAGCAATTCTGGCCATAGGTCTCGATAACGTCACCCGGTTTGACATGCGCCGCCATCCAGCGTTCGGCGTCATAGCGCGGGTCGAACAGCATGGCGGCGTTGATGGCAACCGCCTGATGCAGTGCCGCCAGCGCCACCAGCAGCAGCGCACCACGGCCAATCAACCGCATCCAGGCGCGGGCGGGGAAGGCAAGCACTTCGGCCGCAATGCCGATATAGACACAGGACAGCACCGCCTGCGGCAGGAGGAAACGGTCATCGCTACGCAAGGCGGCGAAATTGAAGCAGACGGTGAAGGAGATGATCGCCAGCAGCGGCAGGAGCCCGGCGATCCGCGCGTTGCCCCGGCTGCGTGAGATATGCTGCGCCACACCCAACACGGCCAAGGTCATAGCGGCCAAGCCATAGCCTTGCGCATAATAGCTGCCCATGTCGCCCAGCAATGCCAGCCAGCCGGATGGACCATGCAGATACTCGGCATAATCCTGGCTGGCGGACCCCGTCAGGAACGCAACACGGTGCAGGAAGCCGGACGGGTTGGTGATCACTCCATCCACCAGCAACAGAAGCAACAGCGACACGGCGGCGGCCGGTAACAGGACCAGCGCGATCTGGCGGCGTTGCGCGCGCGGCCAGGGATCGGCAGCAAACCAGAACAGGAGGAACAACGGCAGGCTCAGCAGGAACAGGGCATAGGCCTGATCCTTGGTGGCCACCGCGGCGGCGGCGAACAGCGCCGCCGGCCAGAAACGACGCGCCTCATGATCCATCACCGCGCGCATGCACCACAGCAGCGCCAGGCAAGCCCAGAACAGGTAAGGCACATCCAGATTGCTGACCTGACCGTAGTAAGTGAGGCCGAAATTCAGGGCGCAGGCGATCGCCGCCAGCAAGCCTGCGCGGCTTTTTGATTGGGCGGTCGTCCATACGCTGTCGCTATGGACCTCGCCTAACGCCCCTGGCGCCACCAGGCGTGCCATCTCGCCCACGGACCAGATAATGCCCAGCGACATGGCAAGGCTGACCAACCGCCCCAGCACCGCGAAATAGGTCATGGTGGCGGGCTGCGTGATAGCCGCGATCACGTCATGCTGGGAGAGTGACGGCGCGTGCGCTAGCGCCCATCCCGCGACAGGCAGCGCGGGAAGCGCCAGCAGCAGCGCCTGCAGCGGCGGATAGGTGAAATAGGCTCCAGGCTTCCAGGTCAGCGCCAGCGCGGTGAGAAAATTGCGCGGGGCGTAGCCATCATCGTCCCAGCCATCGGCCGACGGCAGGCCCCAGAACAGGCCGGCCAGCCTGAGGCCCGCCGCCGTCAGCAGGACCCAAAACAGCGGCGAACGAAGCCACTGCCTCATGACGCATCCTTCAGCCGCCGCGCCTGCTCGAACAGCCATGGCGCACCGGCAAAGGTGAGGGCCAGAATGAGATCGGCTGCCGCCAGGATCACCAGCACGGTGGCCACCGGCGTGACGGAAACCTTGGCCATGCCGGCCGCGGCGATGCCCGCGCCGACGAAAACCAGATCCTTGTTGGGCACAAGTGGCAGCCGCGTCACCACCAGGCGCAGCGCCACGAATTGCAGGCTCGCGACCGCCGACGGCAAGGCGCCCGACAATTGCCATAACCAGAATTCGATACCCAGCGCCAGCATGGCGCGGATGAAATGGATCAGAAAGGTGACCGCGATCTGGCCCGGTGTCAGCGTTGTGAGCCTGCGGCGCCCCAGGACCAGCGCGCCGCACAGGACCAGGGGCACGGAGCCGATCAGGAGATAGATCCAGCCATGCGCGCTGACGCTTTCGGGAATGTGCAGGCCGCCGGTGGCCAGCAGCAGAAGCGTCATCAGATAGAGCATGGCAAGGCCGGCGCCCGCCGACAGGACATTGGAGTCCTTGATGCCATGTATCAGCATGCCCGGTTTGAGCTTCAGGTTTCGCTGCGCCCAAAGGAAGAAGAATACCTCGCCGGAATAGTCCAGCATGAAGGTGTTCATCACGCGCTTGCGCAGGATCACCGCCATCGACGGCGTGCTGTCGCGCCCCCACAGATTGCGATAGACGAAATAGTCGCCGAATGGCTGGATCAGGAATTGCGCCACCAGCAGCACATAGAAAAACGGATTGCCGGGCCGCGCCACCCAGATCTCGCGCCAGCCCAGTTCCGTCAGGCGGCGACCAATGATGATCAGCAGGGCGACAGGAATGAGCCATCGCAGCAGCTGAACGCCAAGCCGCCCCAACGGGTGGGCCTTGAGCCGGGCGAGCAGACCGGATTCCGGACCAAGATCGGGAGCCGCCGTCATGCGCGCGACAGCACGCCCCGCAAAATGGCGCGGGGCAGAAGGCTCGTCAGGCCGCGGATCACCGCGAACTGCCAGGGCAGAACGATGGTGCGCGCCTTGCGTTCGATGCCGCGCACGATGATGGCGGCGGCCTTGTCGGCGCTCATCAGAAAGGGTTTGGGCTCGGTGACCTGGCGACTCATCGCCGTGTCGATGAAGCCGGGCGAAACCAGTGTGACGCTCACGCCATGCCTGGCCAGGCGAATCCCCAAAGCCTCCGCGAACATGCGCAGCCCGGCCTTGGTGGCGGCATAGGTGGGCGCCATGGGCAGGGGAAAGGATTCCGCGATCGAACCGATCAGCACGATCTGCCCGCGGCCCCGTTTCGCCATGGCGGCGGCCATCGCATTGGCGCCGATGACGGGCGCGACGAAATTCACATCCGCCACCGCGCGCGAAGCCTCCGGCGTTTCCGCCACGGCACCTTCAGGCGCGGTGCCGCCAAGCCCGGCATTGAAGATCGCCACATCAATCGGCGTCGCGGCGTCCGCGGCAGTCAGACGCGCCGTCTGAGCATCAAGGTCCCGCAGGTCGAAACGCTCCACACGGCATTCCGCGCCTTTCGCACAGCAGGCGGCAGCGGTCTCCTCAAGCCGCGTCGCATCGCGGCCCCATAACAGCAATGTCACGCCTGGACGCGCATATGCGCGCGCAAGGGCTGAACCAATGCCGCCGGAAGCGCCGGTGATCAGGATGATTCGCTTGGACATGAACCCTGCATGACACCGCCGAAAATGCGGTGATTGTTACTATCAAATCGGGACGGCGGAGGCTATGGTGCCGCGCCTTTTCAAAGAGATAACAACCCCGTGAGCGCTCCCGTGGAAATCGTCCCGGTACAGACCAAAGCGCAGTGGCGCGATTTCCATCACCTGCCCTTTGCCATCTATCGCGACGATCCCAACTGGGTGGCCCCGCTGCTGCTGGAACGCACATTCCACTTCCAGCCCGCTCACAATCCCTATTTCAAACACGCCAAGGCCGCTTTCTTCCTGGCCTATCGGAACGGCAAGCCTGTGGGCCGCATCACCGCCCAGGTCGATCAGCTGGTGCAGGAGCGCTACCAGGACGGCACCGGTCATTTCGGCTTCATCGAGGCGATTGATGATCCCGAAGTGTTTGGCGCCCTGCTCAAGGCGGCGGAAGACTGGCTGCGCCAACAGGGCATGAAGCGCGTGATCGGACCGGTCAGCTTCTCGCTCTGGGATCAGCCCGGCCTTCTGGTCAAGGGCTTCGACACCCCGCCGTCGGTGATGATGAACCATCACCGGCCCTATTATGAAGGCCGCATCACGACGCAAGGCTACCAAAAGGCCGAGGACCTGATCGCCTATCGCTATGGCCCCGATGCGCCGACCGAAACGCTGGAAAAGCTCCTGGCGCGCGCGATGCGCAGCGGCGACGTCACCTTGCGCAACATCCGCATGGACAAGGCGCATTTCGAATCCGAAGTCGCCATGCTGCTCGACATCATCAACGACGCCTGGTCGGACAATTGGGGTTATGTGCCCATGACCAAGGCGGAGATCGATGACCTGGCCGGCATCCTCAAGGCGCTGCTGCGCCCCGGCGATGTCGCCATCGCCGAATATAAGGGTCAGCCTGCCGCCTTTGCCGCGATTTTCCCCAATCTCAACGAAGCCATTCGCGACATGAATGGCCGGCTGTTTCCGTTCAACTGGATCAAGCTGCTCTGGCGGCTGAAGGTGGCGCGAACCAAGACCGCCCGCATGCCGATGATGGGGGTGCGCAAGGCGCTTCAGTCTTCGCCGGTAGGCGCGGCGCTGGCCTTGTCTGTAATCCGCTCGGTCAGGGAGTTCAACTTCTCGCGCGGCGTGGTGGATAGCGAACTGTCCTGGATCCTGGAGCGCAACACACGCGTGCGCCATGTGATCGAGATGGTGGGCGGGGTGCCCTACAAGACCTACCGACTCTACGAGAAACCGCTCTAGCTAGAAGGTTTCCGGGTCGAAGCCGTGGATGGCACAGACCCGCTTGGCCAGCTTGCGGAATTTGGGATTGTGATGGCCGCGCGCCGTTCCCGTCTCGTCCTGGTAGAGATGGATCATCTCATGCGCCATGGTGGAGAGCAGAAGATCGGTCGAACGCACCAGGCCGGCAGAAATCGCAATCTCGCTGAAACCGTCATCGCCCTGCGCCTTGCGATGCCGGCCGCGGAAGTGGCCGAAACGATCCTTGGCGCCCAGCACGCGGAACATCACATGATCGGCGTGCGGCAATCCCCAGCGGCAAAAAGGCGGGCTGACGCGCAGATATTCATAGGCGCCTTCCAGCATTTCGGGGGTTAAAGTCAGGCCTGGCATGGGGAGCTCACGGGACGTCAGTCAAGCATAACGGGTCCCCCCCGACAATAAGGCGCGGCGGGGCGTCGCGGCGGCGAAAAACCCTTATTTTGCTGGGCTTTTCGGCGCTATCCGTGTACGGAAACTCTGGTTATAAGAGCGTCACAAAATTGCGGGAAAGCGCATGGAATTCATCGAAAATCTTAAGGCGGTGCGCGTCGTCCCGGTCATCGTGATCAAGGATTTGGGCCATGCCGTTCCCCTGGCCAAAGCGCTGGTAGAGGGGGGGCTGAACGTCCTGGAAATCACCCTGCGCAGCCCGGTCGCGCTGGAGGCCATCCGTATCATTTCAGGCGAGGTAAAGGATGCCATCGTCGGGGCCGGAACCGTCATTAACGCCGAGCAGTTCGTCGATGCCGCCGACGCCGGCGCCAAATTCGTGGTCAGCCCGGGCCTGACCGAGGAGGTGGTCCGCGCCAGCCGAGACCATCTTCTGCCGCTTCTCCCGGGCGTGGCCACGGCATCGGAAATCATGCACGGCCTTTCCCTGGGGCTGAAAATCTTCAAATTCTTCCCGGCGGAAAATGTCGGCGGGGCGGCGGCGATCAAGGCGCTGGGCGGCCCCTTCCCGCAGGTGTCCTTCTGCCCCACCGGCGGTGTCAGCGCCAAGAACCTTTCGGCTTATCTTTCGCTGCCCAACGTGATCGCGGCCGGCGGATCGTGGATGGTCCCGTCCGACCTCAACGAAGCCGGCGCCTTTGCCCGCGCCGCCGAGATGGCGCGAGAAGCCCGCGCGCTGGCCACCGCATGACCGGCGCGATCGCGATCGGCGAATGCATGGTGGAGCTCAGGCCCGTCGCGGACGGGCTTCTGAAGCGCGGTTTTGCCGGTGATGCCTACAATACCGCGGTTTATCTGAAGCGCAGCGCACCCGACATTGATGTCGCCTTTCTCACCGCCACCGGCGATGAAAGTCTGAGCCAGGCGATGGTGGAAACCTGGCGCGGCGAAGGCATCAGCGACCGGCTGGTTTTTCGCATTCCCGGCCAGCGCCCCGCCCTCTATCTGATCGAGACCAATGAAAAGGGCGACCGCAAGTTCCATTACTGGCGCAGCGAAAGCCCGGCCAAGGAATGGCTGCGGCTGTTGCTCGCCGCCGGCGGCGCCGAGGTGCTGAACAAGGCCCGGCTGGTCTATGTTTCCGGCATTTCGCTGGCGATTCTCAGCTACGCCGATCGCCAGGCGGCGATAGAGTTGCTGGGTTCGCTTCAGACCCGTCTTGCCTTTGATCCCAACATCCGTCCCGCGCTGTGGAAGTCGATGGACGAGGCCAAGCACGCGTTTGAGGAAATGGTGAAGCATTCGGCCATCGTGCTGCCCAGCCGCCAGGACTATCAGCTGATGTATGGCATGGATGATCCCGATGAGCAGATTCACTTCACTGCTGGCCTGACCGATGGCGAGATCGCGCTTACCTGCGACGAAGACGGCTGCCGTCTTAGAGCGCAGGGCAAGACCATCGCGCTGCCCACCCAGGCAGTAAAGGTCGTGGACACCTCCGGCGCGGGCGATTCCTTCAATGGCGCGTATCTGGCGGCGCGATTGCATGGCAAGGAGCCTCTGGAGGCGGCCAGGGATGGCCTCGCCATGGCGGCGAAGGTCGTCGCCCAGCCAGGCGCCATCATTCCCCGCGACCCGTCTTAGATTTCCCCGACTGAAGTCGCATGCACTGCATGTTCGCGACAGGGCCCGTGGCCACATTTGGTTTTTTTACACTTAAAAAGACAAAAAGACGGGCATTTTTCACGCCAGAGATGCGAATAAATCGCAACTACAAGCTCGTTTAAAGCCAAAACAGGAAAAAGACTTGCGCTTGCACATCTCAATCTTTCTAATCCGCGCCAATGACCCAAGCCCCTATAGGGGTTATGTTTTTTCCGAGTGAGGAAAACAATGAAGATCAATCCCAAGAAGTGCGTCGCCTGTGGCAACTGCACCTATGTCTGCCCCATGGGCGCAATTTACATCGACCCCGAATTGAAGCGCGCCACCATCAATCGCGACGAATGTGTGGAGTGCTATGCCTGCTACAACGGGCTCTCCAAGGAAGTGCTGCCGCCCGCCACCGTGCGCTTCGTGCGCCGCACCCTGGCCAACTTCCGCGTCCGCTTCGAGCCGGAGCCCGATGTCTGCCCCACCACCGCCTTCGAGCCCGACCAGCTGGAATGGCCGCGCGTGGTGCGCCGCGCCTTCTCCGATCCGCGCGTGCCCCATGAATCGACCGGCGTCTCCGGCCGCGGCACCGAGGAAGTGAAGACCAACGACGTTACCGACCGTGTCGGCATCGGCCAGGTCGGCTTCACCATCGAGCTGGGACGTCCCGGCATCGGCGCCCGCTTCCGCGACTTCCAGGAAATGAGCCGCGCCCTGGCCAAGGCCGGCGTGTCGTTCGAGAAGAACAACCCCATCACCACCCTGATGACCGACGTCGCCACGGGCGACATCCGCACCGACATCCTGAACGAAAAGGTGATGAGCGCCATCATCGAGATCAAGGTGCCGGTGGAACGCACCGAGGAGATCATCCACATCATCTGGGACGTGGAAAAGCGCATCAGCACCCAGGTGGTGATCGGCGTGGGCGTGCGTTGCGACGCCGATGGCGAGGAACGCATCGTCCTGCCGATCCTGGAAAAACTCGGCTACAACCCGCAGCGCGCCAAGACCAATATCGGTCTGGGCCGCAAGGTGATCCGCGATCTGACGAATGCTGCCCCCATCGCGCAGCCCAAGGAAATGGTGAACGCATGACCAATACCCTGCACCGTTACGGCAAGGCCGAAAGCTTCTTCGACGACTACATCGTCTTTTCGCTGCCCGCCAAGAGCAAGGCCGCCGGCCAGACCGGCGACGCGTTGGCGGCGCAGAAGCGCTTCATGCAGATCGCGGCCGAGTACAAGCCCGTCAGCCTGGGCGATGCGCTGCATGGCGGCACCTTGCGTCCCACCAGGAGCAAAAGCATCTTCGGCCACTGGGGCAAGCGCAACCGACCGAATTTCAAGAAGGTGCTGGAAGGCATGAGCAAGGCCGGTACCATGGCCGCGGTGTTCGACAAGCGCGAGAATGCCGAAGCCTTCGTCAAGCGCATCAAGGAAGAAGATCTGGGCCTGTCGGTCAACATCTCCTCCTCGATCGAGAATGCCAAGAATGCCTGCAAGTTCGCCGGCATCCCGCGCCACTCCGTCGCCTATTCGCTGGGCTTCGAGAATGTGGGCGACAATGTGCCGTCGAAACAGGCGGTGCAGCTGTCCACCATGTGCGGCCACGGCATGCTGTCCATCAACTTCGCCCAGAAGATGATGAGCTTCGTGAAGGAAAACCGCCGCACGCCCCAGGAAGCGGCCGAAGCCATGTCGCGCTTCTGCTCCTGCGGCATCTTCAACACGACACGCGCCAAGCGCATCCTCGATGATGTCCGGGTCGGCGTCAAATAGGCCGATTCTATTGACTTAAATGAAAAGCCCGCCGGTCACTCCGGCGGGCTTTTTTTACGGAATTTTCGCGGCCTGCGCTTCCGCCACGATGCGCGCCGCATCGTCCGGCAGCATGTAGCGCGCCGCCACAAGCGCATCGGCCTGGGCTTTCACCTTGGCGACATAGGCCGCGTGGCTGGGATAGCGTTCCTCCAGCGAGGGCCGCGGATCACCCTTGGCCAGGCGTTCGGCTTTTGTGGCGGCGAAGGGGATATAGCCGCCGGTGTTGCCGCAAAAACGGCCCTGCTCGAAACCGGCAGATGTGACGTTCCAGCCGACATAGGTGCCAAGCGGCGCGGAGATCAGCGGCGAGCGGATGCCATCCAGCTCATTGCCGTCGGCATCGATGCGCGGCATCAGCTGCGGTATGGCCTTGATGATGCGCGGCGGCGTCACGGTGATGGCCCCCGTCAGGTCGGCATAGTCGAACCCGCTGCCCAGATCATACTGATAGGTGGGCGAAAAGGCCGGCCGCGGAACGCCGGGGATCTTCGGAAAGGCCCTGTCATAGGCTGCTGGGGTGATCAGCGCGCCGGAGGCCAGTGTCGGATAGATACTGGGCGGCGGCTCGGTTCCCTTGGTCACCCAATCCACCAGGGCAGCCAGGATGGCGCGATTGGTGTCGGACGCGGGATTGGGATTGGAGGACAAGACACAGCCCTGTGCCGCAGGGGTCAGGCGATCGAAACCGCCGCGTCCGCCATTGTGAGGCGCCCCCGCATCGTAATAGCGCCGCACATTGGCCGGCAGCGGAATATCCGCCTTGGCGTCTGTACCGACAAAGTCCGGACTGGCGCGCAGATCCCAGAATTCTGTCGAGCCCATGATCTCCGTGATTTTGGGGCAGGTCTTGTCCGTCAGGCAGCGGTCCAGCAGGCTGTGACGCCCCTGGCCACGCGCCGTGTCATCGTAGGCGCTCCACCAGTTGGCGCCCTCACTGCCGATCTCGTAGAGCCAGGTAAGCCCGCCCGGCGCAGCAAAGCGGAAGTTCAGAGGAAGCATGCGCGGGCCGACAATGGGGTTGAGGCCGTCAAAGACGATGCGGCCATCCTCCGCCGTGTTGAATCCCAGATCGATCAGGCTGCGCAGGTAATTGCCGGACTGGGAGACGCCGCGGCCGATGGTCCAGCGCACCTTGCCTGCCAGCGGATTGGCGACGCTGCTGTCGTAGCGCAGGAAGGCGATCAGATCGCGGGTCGCGGCATAGCCAATGCCCAGCACTTTCGGATTCCTGGCGGTGAAGGCCAGCGTGTAGGCCAGGGCCGGGTTGAAGCCGCCCCTGACGCAGACCTTGGTCAAATCCGGCTTGCCGGGAAATGGCATCGCATTGCAGTCGGCAAAGGACCAGTCGCTGCGCGGCACCTCCTTCTGTTCAGTGGGCCGGTCGTCGGAGATGCCGGTGTAAAGCTGCGCCCCTTGCGCCGTCGCCACCTCGAAGTCGCGCCCGCCATGGCCGCCCAGTGGCCCGACCTTGACCGGAATGGTGGTGGTGCCGGCCGGCATGTCCATCAGCCGCAGATACGCCGGACCGATGACGGGTGCGGACGGCACGTTGATGCGCTGCACGCCGGGACCATCTTCCAGGTCGCCCTGCCAACCGCTGACGACATCGATATGGCCGCCACCGATGGCGGTTGCGGCACCCCGGCCGCGATTGGGCACGTCATAGACCAGCACACCGGACAGCCCGCCGGTCGGCCGGGCGATGGCGAAGGTGGCGGAATATTCGACTTTGCCTGCGGCATTGCGCGGGGCGATGCCGATATCGTTCACCACGGCATTGTGCTTGTCGGCCGGATCCAGGCTCCCACGGAAATGGCCCTCGAGCAGCTCATAACCGCCGGCCATTGGCGTGGTCTTTTCCACCGTCAGGCTGGTGACCGCGGCTTCAGCCGGGCTTACGAAAAGGCATGCCAGCAAAAGTGCCCTGAACTTCATCTCCCACCCTTTTTTATGGGCGGTCCGGCTCTCGCCTAACGCCCTTTTTTATGGGCGGTCCGGCTCTCGCCTAACGCCCTTCGATGGGGCGGTCCGGTTTAGCCCAACGCCCCGTTGATTTTGAGGCGAGCATAACGGCCAGAACGACGCGCGTCAGCGTCGCTTGCGGTCCAGGCTGGCGAATTCCGCATCCGTCAGGGTGATGGCAGCCGCAGCCGCGTTCTCTTCCAGATGCTTGACCTTCGAGGTGCCGGGGATGGGCAGTATCACCGGGCTGCGCTTGAGCAGCCAGGCCAGCGCCACCTGCCCTGGCGTGGCGCCCTTGGCCTTGGCAAGCTTGTCCAGTACTCCACCTGGCCGGGTCAGCTCGCCGTCCCCGCCCAGCGGATAATAGGGAATGAAGCCGATGCCATTGGCCTCGCAATAATCGACCACATCATCGCTATCGCGGTCGGCCAGATTGTAGCTGTTCTGCACCGTGGCGACGCGGAAGACTTCCGACGCAGCCTTGATGTCCGCGACAGACACTTCCGACAGGCCGGCATGGCGGATCACCCCGTCATCCAGAAGCTGTTTCACCGCACCGAATTGTTCGGCACGCGGCACCCGTGAATCGATCCGATGCAGCTGCCACAGACCGATCTGGTCCACGCCCAGCTGGCGGCGGCTCTTGTGGGCCTGAGCGATCAGATGCTCGGGCCGGCAATTGACATGCCACATGTTGGGACCGCTGCGGGTGAAGCCCGCCTTGGTGGCGATCAACAGGCCATCATAGGGATGCAGCGCTTCGCGGATCAGCTGCTCGGAGGCATCGGGACCATAGGAATCGGCGGTATCGATGAAATTGATGCCCAGTTCCGGCAGCCGCTTGAGCACACGAATGGCCTCTGCCTTGTCACGCGGCGGACCCCACACGCCAGGGCCGGTGATCTGCATGGCGCCGAACCCCAGACGGTTGACCGTAATCTCGCCGCCGATCTGGAAGGTCTTCGACATGACTGCGTCTCCTCGGTGTCTCGATTCCAAAATTCGCATGATCTCGATATCGGACTCCAGGCGAATTTTGGAATCGGAAGACACCGGAACTTTATTGATTCCTAATGCCGTTCCGGTTTCGAAGTTCGCCCCGAGGCCGATATCAATGACAGCGAACTTCGAAACCACGGCACTAGGTATTGAGTCCGCGCGGCGCCTTGATCACCTGCCGCGCCGGCCAGCTCCTGGGCGTGTGACCGCTGATCTCATGACCCGCATCGTGGGAAAAGCGCCGGTTCCAGATGGTGGCGCTGAGCGAGATCAGCGCCACTGTCCAGAAGGCGGCGGTGAAATCGGCGAACCGCGGCATGTGATGGCCGTGCAGCACCATGGCGCCCTGAAGCGCAGCGGCGCCGGCGCAGATGCCAATGGACAGCATCAGCTGCTGGAAGGTGGTGTAGAAGCTGGTGGCCGAGCCCATGCGCGCCTGACTTACCTCGTCATAGGCGATGGTGTTGTAGCCGGTGAACTGGATGGACATGAAAAATCCGCTGATCAGCATGATCACGAACATCACGGGAAGCGGCCAGCCCGGGCGGAACAGGCCGCAAACCGCATAGCCTGCGCTGGCGAAGAGGCCGTTGACCGCAAGCGTGTCGCGGAAGCCGAACCGGCGCAGCAATGACGGCGCAATGGGCTTGGCAACGATCGAGCCCAAGGCGGTGGCAAGCGTCATCAGACCCGACTGGGCGGCGGAAAGGCCAAAACCAAGCTGCATCATCAGCGGCAGAAGATAGGGATGCGCGCCCTGGCAGACCCGTGTAATGGCGCCCGCGACGACCGAAGTGCCGAAGGTCGGGATCTTCATCAAGGAGATGTCGAGGATGGGATCCTGGGTGCGCCGCGCATGACGGATGTAGAAGATCCCCAGGAGCGCGCCCAGGGCCAGTAGCGACAGCGCCAGATTCAGCATGCCGTCATGGCTGGTCAGCTCGAAGCCGAACAGAAGCAACCCCAGCGACAGGCTGGACAGGAAGATGCCGGCATAGTCGGTCTTGTCCGGCACTTCCTCGCGGGTATTGGCGATGAAGAGGCTGACCAGGATCACGCCCAGAACCCCGATCGGCACATTGATGTAGAATATCCAGCGCCAGTTCAGATAGGTGACGATGAACCCGCCCACCGGCGGGCCCAGGATCGGGCCGACCACGGCCGGGATCAGCACCCAGCTGGTGGCCTGGATCAGGTCGCGCTTTTCCACGCTACGCATCAGGACAAGGCGGCCGACCGGCAGCATGAGGGCCCCGCCCACGCCCTGGAAGAACCGCGCCGCCACCAGGAAGGCGACATCGGGAGCCTGGGCGCAGGCGATGGAGCCCAGAAGGAAGGCGATGATGGCGCTGCGAAAGACGGTTTTGGCGCCGAACCGGTCGGCGATGCGGCCCGATACAGGGATAAAGACGGCCAGGCTGATCAGGTAGGAGGTCAGTGCGATCGACAGGCTGGGCGCCGACACACCCAGCTCATGCGCCATGCTGGGAAGGGCGGTGGCCAGCACCGTGCCGTCCAGCTGCTCCATGAACATGGCCGCACCCACGATCAGGGCGATGGTCCGGAAATGAGGCTTGGAGGCGCCGGAGGGGGGCATGGTCTGTCCCGTTTAGGCCCCGCCCGGGTGCGGCGCAAGCACGCTTTTCTCGTACTTCTTATGCGGAATCCGGGGTCATTTCCCACCCTGCCGGCTTCGGCTAAAAGATTGATGCGCCCAGAAATGCATGGAACGTTCCGCCATTGCGGGAGCATGCCGATGACAATCGGATTTCGTATTGCCCAGGTTTGCCGACGCATTGACAGAAAAGGGTCAGGTCTAACTTCGCCAATTATATCAATATGTTAAATGGCGATCGGACCAACGGGAGGTAACGCATATCTACCACAAATCGGTTCGACGATCTTTTTGGCCAGGCCGTATCGCACCACCGGCGCGGAGATGTGGCGGGCGCGGAAAAAATTTGCGGACACATCCTTGCCGCCAGTCCCGATCATCTTGGCGCGCTGCATATGATGGGGGCATTGCAAACGGCGAAGGGATTGCCGCAGAAGGCTCTTCCTTTCCTGACGACGGCGCTCAGCATAGATCGGCGATCCGTTCCCATTCTGTCTTGCTATGCGGACGCATTGACAGCCCTGGGCCAATGGGACGAGGCGCTCTCCAATTACGACCGGGCCCTGAAGCTCACCCCCAATGACAGCATCGTCCTCAATCAGCGTGGCATCGTGTTGCGGCGCCTGGGCAGGACGGAAGAGGCGGTTCACAGCTTCAACCGGGCGCTCGTCGTGCGGCCGGACTATCCCGCGGCATTGAACAACAGGGCCACGGCGCTTCAGGATATGCATCGCTACGAAGAAGCAATCGCGGATTACGATCGGGCCCTGGCCGCGAACTGCAACAATATCCAGGCCTGGAACAATCGGGGGCTGGCGCTTTTAAAGCTCGACAGGGCGCAAGACGCAGCCGCGAGTTTTCGCGCCGGTCTTGCGATCCAGCCGAACCATCCCGAGTTGCTTACCAACTGCGGCGTCGCCTTGCGCGAGATGAATCAGCAGCCCGAGGCAATGGCACATTTCAAACGTGCCGCCGCGTCGGATCCCGACTATGCAAACGCGCGATGGAATCAGGGAATCAGCGCCTTGTTGCTGGGCAATTTCGAGGAGGGACTGCCGCTCTATGAATGGCGCAAAAGGCTGACCCCGGCAGTCGAAGCGCGTGATTATGCCCAGCCCTTGTGGACGGGCCGGCAGGACATCGCCGGCAAAACACTGTTCCTTTATGTCGAACAGGGATTGGGCGATGCGATACAATTCTATCGCTTTGTCGCCCCTCTTCTCGCGCGCGGCGCAGAGGTTATCTTATCGGTTCCCGACCGTCTTTTGCGCCTTTTCGAAAATGCCAGCCCAAAGGTGCGGCTGGTCGGCAGTCAGGAAGCGCCCCCGTTCGATTATCATATTCCGCTGATGAGCGTTCCGCTGGCATTGGGTACCACGGTGGCGACAATTCCCGCGCCGACGCCCTACCTGGCAGCCGACGACAGGCTGATCGAATATTGGCGCGACCGGATCGGGCGTGAAGGATTCAAGATAGGCATATCCTGGCAAGGTGCGCCCGGTGGTGTCGGCAGCCGTGCCATGCCGCTGTCCTGTTTCGAAGGCCTCTCCCGGATCGCCGGGGTTCGGCTGATCAGCCTGCAGAAGGGCCCTGGCACAGAACAACTGGCTTTGCTTCCCGTGGTGGAAAGCCTCGGCCCAGAATTCGATGATGGCCCAAATGCCTTTCTCGACAGCGCCGCCCTTATCGAGAACCTCGATCTGGTCATCACGCTCGACTCGGCCATGGCGCATCTGGCGGGCGCCCTGAATCGCCCGGTCTGGGTAGCGCTCAAACAGATTCCCGATTGGCGATGGTTGCTGGACCGCGACGACAGTCCCTGGTATCCCAGCATGCGGCTGTTCCGACAGACGCAAAAAGGCGACTGGCAGCAGGTTTTCGCCGCCATGCAATCCTTGGTGGGGAAATGACGGACACGCCTCTTATTCCCGCGAGCTGGGGCGAGGTGATCGACAAGATCACCATCCTGGAGATCAAGATGGCGCGGCTGCCGATACAAGCCGCCCGCGCCAACGCGGCCCACGAGCTCGATCTCCTTAAGGCTGTCGCCATGCCGGTTCTGGCAAGGGCGGAGGTCAAGGACCTGGCGGCGCAGCTCAAGGCATTGAATGAGGCCTTGTGGGATATCGAAGACCGCATCCGGGACCATGAACGTATGGGCGATTTCGGACCATCCTTCGTGGAGCTGGCGCGCGCCGTCTATCACCGCAATGACGAACGCGGCGCCGTCAAGCGCGAGCTCAACCTGGCGCTGGGCTCGGCCCTGATCGAGGAAAAGAGCTACCAGCCTTATTGACGAATAAGGCCTTCGGCGGCGCCGAAGGCCTTTTCGCGATCAATAACCGTAACCGTAGGCCGGACCGTAATATGCGGGTGGCGGCGGCGGCGGCGGGGGGGGTCCATACTCATACCGATCCTGGTAGCGATCATGGTCGGATGCCGCCGCGATTGCGCCCAGGGCGAAGAGGCCGACACCCAGACCAATCAGAGCACCGGTATTGTCGTGATGATGCCAGCCGCCATACCCGTAACCCCCATGGCGGAACGGTTGGGCGGACGCGGCGGTTGCACCCAACAGGGAGAAGGCAAGGACAGCGCAAATCAGGCGTTTCATGGCTTTAGTCCTTTCACGGGCACGGATATCCGCACCCTTGTGAAAGACCATGACAGAGCGTCCATGAACTGGGTCTGAGACGGGGATTTATCCGCCGTTCATCTTCCATCAGACCAAAGAGAAAGGGCTCCCGTTTCCTGGAGCTACTGTTCTCTTGCGGATGCCTGCATCCGAGTTGGAGAAGCGGACGCCGCCACGGTGCATGCGGCCTCTCACGTCATAGAGCATGTTGTTGGCGTTCTGGCCACAGCCGGTCAGATCCCGGACGCCCTGAATCCATAAAGAAGCGTGCAGTTGATCCGCCTGCTTTCATACCCTTCATGGAACGTGATTGCGTCCGTCTCGTGGAAAAGGTCTGAATCAAAAATGACGGCACGGTTCGCGCGATGCGGAACGATTATGGGACGAGCACCCGAACGCGCGAGAAAGTCCCGAGCTCCCCTTGCATCGGCATTGAACTTGGCGAAATTCCAGTCGAGCGGTGCGGCCTTGTCCCAAATGATCAGCCCGCCATGGTCCGGATCGAGATTGGCCTCGTCCGGCGTGATCCAGAAATTCACATTGACGGCGGCCTGATCAGCGTGGATATCGATCCCGCGAAGATTGCTGTCATATTTGAACCCCCACAAATAGACCAGTGGATGCGCGCCGAAAATCGCGGGAAATACGGCGCGAAATTCCTCGGCGATCTGGGCCAGCAGGGGACAGGCAAAACCACTCTCCGGGAATGCGCCGAGATAGCCACGCGGATAGCTCTTGCGCCAGATCGTCGATCCCCAGCAGAAGCGCCGCAGAGCCGTCAAAGCCTCAGGAGTCAGCAAATTGTCGATTATGACCAGCTTGGGGTCCGATTGCCGCCACGCGCGCTGGACAGCCGCGCCATTGGCGGAATTGATCGCAGGGCCGTTCAAATGCGCGCCGCCTTCGATATGCAACCGGTTGTTCACCTGCGCCGAGATGCCTGCCTGGGTCAGCCAGGCCTGCTGCTCGGCATCATGGCGCGCCTTGTGCAGCGGCGCGGCGCCGGCGGCTCCGTGCGCTGCGAAGATCTCCGCCGCCGACAAAAAGTCGGCCAAGCCTTTGGCGATCGCGCCGCTTTCGCATAGGGCCCGGCCACGGTTATAGCGCGCGGAGGCAAAATCGGGTCGAAGCGCGAGAGCTGCGTCGAAATCGGCCACGGCATCACCATATCGGCGCATCTTCATGAAAGTGTTGCCGCGATTGTTCAGCGCTGCCAGGTTTCCGGGATCAGACATCAGAACCTGACCGTAACCCGCCAACGCTTCCGCAGGGCGGTCCATGTCCTGCAGGACATTGCTGCGACTATAGACGAGCTCAGCGAGACCCGGCCGCAGCGCCAGCGCCCGGTCATACCCCTCAAGCGCTTCGGCATGACGGCCCAGCGCCTGCAAAGTGCTGGCCCGATTGGCCATGGCCGCGACATCGCCAGGCCTCACGCGAAGCGCCATGTCGAAATCGGCAAGCGCCTCACCGTGGCGGCCAAGCATCCGCAGAGCACTGGCCCGGCCGTGCAGAGCCATGAAATCGGCCCCGAAAAGCAGCGCCTGCTCGAACGCGGCCAGCGCGTGGCCTGGCCGGGATTGGTCGAGAAACAGTTCACCGGCTGCGATGCAATCGCCAGCAGATAGCGCCGCACCTTCCCGAATTGGCTTGTCGCCGTGCGCCACGAAACCCTTCGCCTTCCGTACCTATATGGCGCTCAGCCTGCCCGAAAGACAGGCCGCGAGGCAACTCCGGCTTGGACCGAGGGAATGACGAAGTGAGGCAAAGAAAAAGGGCTCCCGTTTCCGGGAGCCCCTGTTTCCTGCGGTTATCGGCTTCCTAGTTGGCGAAGCGGACGCCGATGCGATACATGCGGCCAATCACGTCATAGAGCGTGTTGTTGGCGTTCTGACCACCGGTATCCGGCGGACGGACGTTGGTGATGTTGTCGATCTGGGTGTACAGCTGGGTCTTGTCGCTGACATTCCAGTTCGCACCCACGTCCAGGTACATGATCGAGTCGACATTGTCGAAGTTGACGGTCGGCGACTGGATCGTCGGAACGGGGCAGGTGCCCGGCGCGCAGACGATGTAGTTCTTGTTTTCGAACGTACCACCGGCATACCAGCGTTCCGTC
>DASXHL010000054.1:0-17604 GCA_036488555.1 Rhizomicrobium sp. | reverse complement strand
GATCGTCGAAGCGCGCGCCCTTGAGCAGGATGGAACCGTCCACCATCGGCGCATCGATCGCCACGCGCTTGCCACCGGCCTTCAGCGCGGCCTCGCGGTTCATATGCGCGGCGCCCGACGAAATGCCGGGGAGCGTCGGCGCGGCCGCGGACTGGGTCTTTTCCTGATGGGTCAGCGAATGCTGACGCGCCTGTTCGGCTTTCATCGCCGGCGTGGCGACGAAATACTGCCAGATGATCAGCACGGCGGCGGCCAGCGCGATGGCCAGGATGACGTTCTTGTTGTTGTTCATGGATGTTGCGTCTTTGAAAGAGGAACCGGATCAAAACCCGACGAACCGCCGAGCCAGGTGATGGGATGGCAGCGCGAGAGCCGCCTCAGAGCCAGCCACAGTCCCTTGACGGGGCCGTGAAGCCTCAGCGCTTCCAGCGCATAGACGGAGCAGCTGGGCGTGAAACGGCAGACATGCGGCAGCAGCGGCGAAATCAGGGCGCGATAAACGCGGATCGGCGCGGATAGAAGCGCGACGAGCAATTTAGCCATGACCCTCTCCGGCTGTCGCGTCCAGCTTGCGGTGCGCCGCTTTCAGGGCCGTGGTGATGTCGGACAGAAGGGCCGGAAACGGGCGCGCCACGGTGGTGCCGCGCGCGACCAGAACATAGTCGTGGCCATCCCGTCCCAAAAGGGGCAGCAGTTGCGACGCAGCGGCGCGCAACCGGCGCTTGGCGCGGTTCCGCGCGACGGCATTGCCGATTTTCTTGCTGGCGGTGAAACCGACGCGCAAGCAGCCGGACAGGGTTTGGGCCATCGGGGTCGGGCAGGTTTCCAAGGTAATCGCGCCTTCAACGCGGCGGATTCCCCGCGCCGCCCTGAGAAAATCGGCGCGCGTCTTCAGGCGTTCCACGATGAGAGGCTTTTCGCCCGGCCGGCCCGCAGGGGCTGTCAGGCCGAGAGCTTCTTGCGGCCGGAGGCGCGGCGGCGGTTCAAGACCTTGCGGCCGCCGGCGGTGGCCATGCGCGAACGAAAGCCATGGCGGCGCTTGCGCACGAGTTTGCTCGGCTGATAGGTGCGCTTCATGGATCTCACGGCTCCGGGTTTAGGCCCCCGGAATTGAACCAAGGGCCGAAAAGAGCGGGGTTTTTAGGGGCCTCGCCCTGGCCTGTCAACCGTCGGGCGGGAAATAATGTGTCAAAAATCCAGCCCTATGCGATCAAATCGGTCAATCGCCGAGTGCGATGCCATCGCGGCGTGGATCAGCGGCGCCGATATAGCCATCCCTGGTCTTTTCGATGCCATGCAACCCGCTGCCCTCCACCTGGGGCACCTGGACATTGTGACCCATGGCGGTGAGCTGGGCGGCCAGCGCGCCGGAGGAGGGCGACTGCTCCAGCAGCGTCGGACCGTTCATGTTGATCTCATGCGGCATGGCCAGCGCGTCCCTGGGCGACATGTGCGCGTCCAGGATGCCGATCAGAATCTGCGCCACATAGTCGATGATCGCGGGGCCACCGGGCGAACCCACCGACACCAGGAAGTTGCCCTTCTTGTCGAACACGATGGTGGGCGACATGGCCGAAAGCGGCAGTTTGCCGGGCGCCGGCGCATTGGCCACCAGCTTGCCGTCGCGCATGGGCTGGAGGGAAAAATCGGTCAGGGTGTTGTTGAGCATGAAGCCTTTGACCATCACCTGGGCGCCGAACACGGACTCAACCGAAGTCGTCATCGCCACCACTTCACCCGTGTCGTCCACGATGGTCATGTGGCTGGTACCATGAAGGACGGGTGAGACTTGCGGCGCCAGTTCGGCGTGTTTTTCGGGCGGATTGCCCGCGACCGCCGTGCCCATGTCATGGTTGGGATCGATCAGGGCCGCGCGGCTGGCGATATAACCCTTGTCGAGCAGGCCTCTGACCGGCACATCGACGAAAGCAGGGTCGCCCAGATATTGCGCGCGATCGGCATAGGCGAGCCGGCTGGCTTCGGCGAACAGATGGGCGCCACTCACCGTGTTGGGGGTGAGCTGGGCGGGCGAAAACCGCTGCAGCATGCCCAGAATCTGCAACACGGCGATGCCGCCGGAGGAAGGCGGGCCCATCGAACAAATATGATATTGGCGATAGTCGCCGCATACAGGCTCGCGCTCCTGAGACCGGTAATTGGCCAGATCACTCAGTGTCATGCCGCCCTGGTTCTTGGGCGCATTGTGAACCGCATCCACGATCGCCTGGGCGATCTCGCCTTTGTAGAATCCGTCGGGACCCTGTTTGGCGATCTTCTTCAAGGTCGCGGCATATTCCGGATCCTTGTAGATTTCGCCTTCGCGATAGGGCGTGCCGTCCGCGTGATAGAAATGGGCCTTGATGTCCGGCATGTCGGCGCCGCGGGTGAAGCCCTTGATGGTGCGCGCGAGCTTGGGCCCGACCGGGAAGCCATCCTCCGCCAGCTTGATCGCAGGTTCGAACAGCCTGGCCCAGGGCAGCTTGCCGCATTTTTCATGGGCCAGCCAAAGCATCCTCACCACACCGGGAATGCCGACCGACAGACCACCGGGAATGGCCTCGGTCTTGACGCGGGCCTGCCCGGCGACATCCAGGAACATGCCCGGCGTGGCCGAAGCCGGCGCCATTTCGCGGCCGTCGAAGCTGGTCGTGTGCTTGGTTTTGGGATTGTAGACCAGCATGAAGGCGCCGCCGCCAATGCCCGAAGATTCCGGTTCGACCAGTCCCAGCACCATCTGGGTGGCGATGGCGGCGTCCACCGCGCTGCCGCCGGCGCGCATCATCTCCAGGCCCGCCTCCGCGGCATGGGGATTGGCGGCGGCGATCATGTGATGCTTGGCCGCGGTTTCTGTCACCTGGGCGCTGGCCGGCAGCGTGGCCGCAATCAGCGCCGCGGCGCAGATGAGCTTGAGGCTGGTGCTAACGAACGACATACGCCCGACCTTCGACAGTAATCCGCGAGCGTGATGCTACGCGCCCCTGCGCGCCGCCCACAAACGAAAAAGCCCCGCTGTGACAACAGCGAGGCTCTTCCGTTTTTCTGCCTAAAATTAGCGCACGAAGACGCGAACTTCGCTCACGGTCGTGGACGGATCGGTGGTCGAGGCCACATTCATCCGCGTGGCGGGCACGCCCATGTCGCTCATGGAACGCATCACGTCCTCGGCATGGCGGCGCGCGGCGGTCTGGGCGATCTGGACCGAGGCCGCGGTGCCACGGGTGGGAGAAACCGCGACCACCTGGAAGCTCGCGCCCGGCCGGTTCTGCAGCGCCTGATTCAGCGCAGCATAGAGAACCTGCTGATAGTCGACATTCGGGCGGTCGAAGCGCACGACCACCAACGGTGCGCCGGCGCTTGCCAGCTGCGGGCCGCCGCCGCCGAGTGCGCCGGTGACGCCGCCGCCATAGAAATCGCCATTCTTGATGGCGGCCGCGAGCGTGGTGAGATTGGACCGCTCGGTGGCGATATAGGCCGTCTGGCGCTGGATGGCGTCGGAGACTTCGCTCAGCAGGCGGTCAACCATCACGATGGTCTGGCTGGTCTCGTCTTCCAGGAGCTGGAGCTGACGATGGTCTTCATCGACCGCGCCCGAGACGTTGAAGGTCGCGCTTATCTGGTTCAGCGCATAATGCGCGGAGGAGCTGTCATTGGTGACATCGGTGCCCAGGGTGTTCAGACCGTTGACATTGGCCGACAGGGCATCGAGCTGGCTCTGCGCGGTGTTCCATTCCGCAACAAGCTCCGGATTGCCGCGGGTGGTGCCGATCTGCAGGCGGGTGGTGATATGGGCCTTGGCTTCCTGATAGGCGCCGGCGGCGCCCGCGCCCTGGTTGCGCAGGTCGGTCAGGTGCTGGGAATTGGCGGCAAGCTTCTGCTGCAGGCCTGCGACCTGGGCGCGCAGGGATTGGATGGTTTTGTTGACGGCAGTGCCCGTATCGGGGCCGTTCTCGATCGTGACCGGTGTGATGGTGGCGACAGGCGCCGCGTTCGCGGTGAGCGGAGCGCTGGCCACGGGGGCGGCCGTGGCGGCGGGGGGGGCGCCTGCATCGGGCGGGGCCTCGGCGGCTGCGGTTTCGTCGCCGCCGAACATGTCGTCGATGTCAGAACAGGCCGCGAGGCTTAGGACCGCCGTCAGCGCAAAACCTACAACCAGGCCCTTTTTGAGCCCGTTTGAAGCTGGAATTCCCCTCATTATGCTCTCCGCAGCGCGAGCGCCCCTGCCCGACAAAGAGATATGGCGCCAAAACCCAACCCCGTCCGCACCCGAAAGAGGTGAGACCTTGGTCGCCAGTCTTAACCAGCGGGACGTTGGCGGACAAGGGAGCACAATGCCGCTTGGACGGGAAATCTTCGCGTTTCCACCGATACTTGGCTTGGATGGTCCGATCAGGCAGGGGTGCCATGCACCCGCCATGTGGGGAGCTGGTAGACCTTGCCATTAGGGCGGCTCCCCAATATAGCTTCGCGCCTCCAAAAGCGCCCGTAGCTCAGCTGGATAGAGCACCAGACTACGAATCTGGGGGTCAGAGGTTCGAATCCTTTCGGGCGCGCCAGTTTCTCTTAGTGAGCGTAGCGAACTTAGAGAAACTGAGCGCCACCGAGCGGGCAAAGCCCGCGAGTGGGCGCCAGGCCACAGAAAAGCTGGTCCCGCTTCGACGGCGCGCTTAGCGAGCGAGTGGGCGCCACGCAGTCCCGCTCTATTTATGGACAGCGGCCCATTAATCCTGCTGTCGTGCCTCACCTTGCCAAAGTTGCAACCCCGGCCTTAGATGGCCCCATGTCGTCGGTTTCCGATGAGAGGGCGCTTTGGCTTGGTCGGCATGTGTTGCCGCATGAGCCGCAATTGCGCGCCTGGCTTCGTCACCGAAGCCTGGGCGGGCTCGAGATCGACGATGTCATCCAGGAAACCTATGCACGGCTGGTGGCGGCGGAAAGCGTCGCCCATATCCATGACGCCAGGAGTTATACCTTCCAGATCGCGGGCTCGGTGGTGATCGATCATCTCAGGCGCATGAAGGTGGTGCCGATCTCCTCGGTGCCTGATCTCGATTATCTGGAAGTGGTGAGTGACACGCCCTCGCCCGAGCGCCAGGTGATCGATCGCGATGAGCTTACCCGGCTCGCGCAGATGATCGCGGCCCTGCCCGGCAAGGTGCGCGACGTTTTCACGCTGCGCAGGGTCCATGGTCTCTCCCAGCGTGAGGTTGCGGAGCGCCTCAATTTGTCGGAAAGCACCGTCGAAAAGCACATGGCCCGGGGCTTTTTAATCATGCTGGAGCAGTTGGGGGATGGCGGAAAGGCGCCGCCCCATCCGTCTAGCTCCAGATCACGTAATCACGGGACCTTCCGCTTCGATGGCAAAAAAGACCGCGCATTTGATTGATACCGAGGCCGCCCAATGGGCCGCCCAGGTCGATCGCGCGCCATTGGAACCTGCTCAGGAGCGGATGTTCCATACCTGGCTTAACGAAGACATACGCTGCGCGGGTGCCTATGCGCGCATTCGGGCGCTTTCGCTCACCAGCGAACGGGCTCGTGCGCTGGGACCGGATTTCGATCCCTCGGCCTTTGCTCCGCGGCCCGTCACGAGCCGCCGCACCGTCCTGCAACTTGGTGGTGCCCTGGCTGCGTCCGCCCTGATCGCGGTGACAGGGACTTGGGTTGGCCTGCGCCATCGCGGCCGTTTCGCCACCGGCAAGGGCGCGACCAAGGTCATCGCACTCAAGGACGGCTCGGTCGTCACCCTCAACACCGCCTCCGAGATCCAGGTGAATTATTCCGATGCGCTGCGCGCGGTGGAATTGATTCGCGGTGAGGCACTCTTCGACGTTGCCAAGAACAAGGCGCGGCCCTTTGTGGTGGCGGCGGGCGACACCAGCGTGCGGGTGGTCGGCACCAGCTTCACCGTGCGCCATCTTGAGGCGGCGCCGGTCCAGGTTCTGGTGCGCGAAGGTGTTGTGGAAGTGTTCAAGCCGGACGCGGATGCCGCGCCAGTGCGCATCACCGCCAACAACATGGCGGTGGCCGCGGCCGACGGCGGTTCCTCGATCGCCGCCATGGCCGTGCCGACCGCCCAGCTCCATCGCCAGCTCGCCTGGCAGAATGGCCAGCTTGCCTTTGAGGGCGAAACCCTGGCCCAGGCTGCCCAGGAATTCTCCCGCTACAGCGACACCAGGATCGTGATCGATGATCCGGCGCTGGCAAGGGAGGAAATCGCGGGCTTGTTCAAGGCCACGGATCCCGTAGGCTTTGCACACACCATCGCCATCAGTCTGAATGCCCATGCCACGATCGGGGAAGGAGAGGTGCGGCTCACACGCTGAGCATCGGGTGATATAAAAATGACTTGAACCGGAGGGGGTGGTCTCCCCCAATGCGTCCAGGCCCAACAGAAGCTTCCGGAGCGGGAAGCCAATAAAAAAGCCTCAGGGGGATTATGGCATCAAAGCGCAAGTACTGGCTTGCCTGCGGCGTTGCGATTTCTGCGCTGTCCGCCGTCCCTGCCGCCGCCCAGTTGCGCTCCATCAACATCCCTTCGGAAGAAGCGGCCAAGTCCATTCCGGAATTCGCGCGCCAGGAAAATATCCAGATCATTGCGCCGGTCAGCCAGCTGCACGGCATCAACACGCCGGCGGTATCCGGCAGCATGGAGCTGGATGAGGCGTTGAAGGCGCTTCTGGTCGGGACCGGCCTGGAAGTCGCCAGCAATGACGGCTCGACCGTCGTCCTGCGTCGCACCCAGGCGGCTCGCTCCGATACCGACGATATGGCCGACGTCGATTCCGAGTTGCCGGTGTTCGAGACCATCATCGTCACCGGTTCACGTGTGATTTCGGATGCCGCCAATTCGCCCACGCCGGTGACCGTGATGTCGGCGAAACAATTGCGCGACACAACCCCTGGCAATCTGGCCGATGGCCTGAACAAGCTTCCCATCTTCCAGGGATCACAAAGCGTCGGCCGCCCCGGCGATGGCAGCCATAACTATTCCAGCAATGTGCTGGATTTGCGCAATTTCGGTGTCCAACGCACCCTTGTGCTGCTGGATGGCCATCGCGCCACGCCGTCGAACGACGACGGCTCGGTGGATATCGACACCCTGCCGCAGATGCTGGTGACCCGTATCGATATCGTCACCGGCGGCGCTAGCGCCGTGTACGGCTCAGACGCGGTGACCGGCGTGGTCAACTTCGTCCTCGACAAGAGATTCGAGGGCCTGAAGTTCGACATCAATTCCGGCATCTCCACCTATGCCGACGCCATGAGCACCAATCTCGGCGTGGTGGGCGGCATGGACCTGTTCGGCGGTCGCGGCCATATCGAAGCCTCGGCGGAATATCGTCATCGCGATCCGGTCAATCAGTCGGCCCGCCCCTATGGTCCGGCTTCCACCTTCGCGGCGGAAGTGGGTACCGGCACGGCCGCCGATCCCTTCAACGCCATCCCCAATGGGCGGCGGCCCAATTCCAGCTTTGGCGGTGTCGTCCAGGGCTGTGTCCCGGCCTGTCCGCTGGCCCAGGGCACCCAGTTTGCGGCCAATGGCGTGCTCTCGCCCTTCTATCCCGGCATTCCCGGTGCCACGGATGCCAACGGCAATCCCACCGCCGGCACCAGCAATCTGAATTCGGGTGGCGACGGCGCCTACAATCCCTATGGCCAGGTGTTCGACGGCTATCACCAGGGCACCTTCTTCAGTCGCTTCAGCTATGATGTGACCGACAATATCGACTTCTATGCCCAGGCCCAGGCCTCGGAAGCCTACAGTTTCGGCTGGTATTTCCCCCAGAAAATACAGCCAGGTGCGGGCCAGGCCGACCTGTTCTACAAGAACAACCCCTTTCTGTCGGCCGCGGTGCAGGCCCAGCTGGGCAATAACGGCACCAATCCGCTGCAGACGGTTGTCAACGGCGCGGCGGTGCAGCCGGGCAACACCTTTCAGCTGGGCGAATTTCTGGTCGGCATGGGCCAGACCGAAATCAATGCCACCGGCAGCGTCAATCGCGTGCTCAGTATCCAGACCGGCTTTGATGGCGCGATCATGAACGGTCGCTTCAACTGGAATCTGTTCTACACCCATGGCGAGAACCGCCTGGCGGTCGATCTGGTCAACAACCAGAACCTGCAGCACATGTATGCATCGGAAGATGCAGTACTGCTGCCCAATGGCACTATGGCCTGCTACGCCTCGACTGAAGGCGGCGCCATCGGCACGGAATATGCCAACTGCGTGCCGATCAATCCCTTCGGCCCCACCACCGTGAGCCAATCGGCTTTCAAATATGACTTCCAGACTACGGATTTCCACGAAACCAACACCCTGAACGACATGGGTGGCAGCATTTCCGGCAAGGTGCTGGACGACTGGGTGGGCCCCATCACCGCGGCCCTGTCGGGGGAAGCGCGTTTCAATGCTTATGACATCAACGCCAATGTGCCCAGCAGCACCACGGTGAACTGCGCGGGGTTGCGTCTATGCAGCCCGCTGCTTCCGAGTTATTCGCAGACGGTGCAGCAGCCAGTCCACGCCAGCCAGAACGTATGGGAGCTGGCGCTGGAAACCGAAGTGCCGGTCATCAGGGATGCTGCGCTCATTCAGTCCTTCGACCTCAACCTGGCCGGCCGCTATACCGATTACTCCGTGTCGGGCTCGGTGCAGACCTGGAAGGTCGGCTTCACCTGGAACGTGACCGACTCCTTGCGCTTGCGCGGCACCACCTCGATCGACATCCGCGCGCCGACGCTGAACGACCTGTTCCAGCCGGCGACCATTCTCGAAAACGTCTTTACCGACCTCCATGTCAATTTGCCGGACGGGACCCACTATGCCGGCACGACCGCCTTCAGCAGCCAGGGCAATCCCGAGCTGGTGCCGGAAGTGGCGCGCACCTACACGGTGGGTGCGGTATGGACACCGGATTTCATCTCCGGCCTCACCGTGTCGCTGGACTATTTCCGCATCCATCTGGCCAATGCGATCGCGCAGATTGCGCCCAGCACCACCATCCAGACGCTGTGCGAGGCTTCGAACGGCACCTCGATCTATTGCGCGAACTATCAGCGGCCGCTGCCGTTCAGCGATCACTCCATCGCGAATTTCGCCACCACGCTCTTCACCTTCAACGAGAACACCGCCTCCACCTCGACCGAGGGCTGGGATTTCGAGTCCAACTATGGCTGGCAGATGTCGGACATCGTGGAAGGCTGGAATGGCTCGTGGAACGCGCGCCTGCTCGCCACCTATCAGCCGGTCATCCAGAATTCGGTGCTTTACCCAGGCGCGCCTTTCACACGCATTCCCGATCCGAGCACCCGCATTACCGCTTTCCTGAACTACACTCTGAACAACTGGATCCTGGGTCTTGAAGATTCCTGGGTCTCGGGCTTCAGCCAGGTTGCGGGCCCGGTCACGGCGACCATCAACAACTGGGTCAACCCGCACGTGAACGCCTGGAACCAGGTGGACCTGAATATCTCACGCAATTTCGGGATGGCCGGCGCCGACATGACGGCCTATTTCGTGATCCAGAACCTGTTCAACGCCCAGCCGGCCTATGTGCCCAACGGCACCATTGGTCAGTGGTATCCGGTCTATACCTCCGGTTACAGCGTCCAGAGCCCGATGGGCCGCTACTTCGCCATCGGCCTGCGTACCAGTCTGTGACTTATAAGCCATAGCCGCGCAGCAATACCGCGCCTGAGGCCTACCAATACTCAAATCGCATCATCACAGATGGCGGATTTGTGACTCCGACCCCGTCTAGGCCCTGAAGAGCCCTCATCAGAGCGGGCTTGTGACATGTTCAGGGGGAATACCATCATGAAGCTCAAGCATTGGCTTGCCTGTGGCGTTGCGTTTGTTGCACTGCCGAACATGGCGCAAGCGCAACAGGCCGCGGCCAACAGCGTCGAAAACGTGGTCGTCACCGGTTCGCGCGTTATTTCGGACGCCGCCAGTTCGCCCACGCCGCTGACCATCGTCTCGACCGACGATCTCAAGGCCACCACCCCCACCAACATCCCCGACGGCTTGGCCAAATTGCCGGTCTTCCAGGGTTCGCAAGGCGTCGGCCGTCCCGGCGACGGCAGTAACAATTACTCGAGCGACACGCTGGACCTGCGCAATTTCGGCGCCCAGCGTACCCTGGTGTTGCTGGACGGCCACCGCGCCACGCCGTCAAACGCCGACGGCACGGTGGACGTTGACACCCTGCCGCAGATGCTGATTTCGCGGGTGGATATCGTCACCGGCGGTGCCTCGGCCGTGTACGGCTCCGACGCGGTGACCGGCGTGGTCAACTTTGTGCTCGACAAGAAGTTCGAGGGCCTGAAGTTTGACGTCAATTCCGGCATTTCCACCTATTCCGATGGCATGAGCTACAATCTGGGCGCTGCCGCCGGTACGTCCCTGTTCGGTGGCCGCGGCCATTTCGAAGCCTCGGTGGAATATCGTCACCGCGATCCGGTCAACCAGTCGGCCCGCCCTTATGGTCCCACGCTGCTCGCTGACTCGAATGGTGAAGCGGGCACCGGCACGGCTGCCGATCCCTTTAATGTCATCGCCAATGCGCGGCGGCCCAATTCCACCTTCGGCGGCCTGGTGCAAGGCTGCGCGCCGGCTAATTCCTGTCCGGCCGCCAACATGATGCAGTTCAACACCGGTGGCCAACTCGTGCCCTTCAACCCTGGTATCGCGGGCGCCACGAACGCGGCCGGTCAGACGACCGCCGGCACCAGCAATTTCAACTCGGGCGGCGACGGCGCCTACAACCCCTACGGCCAGGTGTTCGACGGCTATCACCAGGGGACCTTCTTCGGCCGCTTCAGCTATGACCTGACCGACAATATCGACTTCTATGTCCAGACCCAGGCTTCGGAAGCCTACAGCTTCGGCTGGTACTTCCCGCAGAAGATCCAGCCGGGCGTCAATCAGGCGGACATTTTCTACAAGAACAATCCCTTCCTGACGGCGGCAGAGCAGACCCAGCTAGGCAACAATCCCGCCGTGCAGACAACGCAGCTGAGTTCGACGGCGCAGGCCGGCAACACCTTCCAGCTGGGCGAATTCCTGGTCGGCAATGGCCAGACCGAGATCAACGCCACCGGCAGCGTCAATCGCGTGCTCAGCATCCAGACCGGCTTTGACGGTACCATCATGAACGGTCGCTTCAACTGGAACCTGTTCTTTACCCATGGCGAAAACCGCCTGGCGGTCGATCTGGTCAACAACCAGAACCTGCAGCACATGTATGCGTCGGAAGATGCGGTGCTGACGCCCAGCGGCACCGTGGCCTGCTATGCCGCGACCCAGGTGGCGACGGCGGCCGCCTATGCCAACTGTGTGCCGATCAATCCTTTCGGCGCCAACTCGGTGACCCAGTCGGCTTTCAAATATGACTTCCAGACGACCGATTTCCACGAAACCAACACCCTGAACAATGTGGGTGGCGCCATCTCGGGCAAGGTGCTGGACGGCTGGGCGGGCCCCATCACTGCGGCCCTGTCGGGCGAAGCGCGCTTCAATGCCTATGACGTCAGCTCCAACGTGCCCAGCAGCACCTTCGTGGATTGCACGGGCCTGCGTATCTGCAACCCGGCGCTGCCCAGCTATGCCCAGTCGATCATTCAGGCGGTTCATGCCAGCCAGAATGTGTGGGAATTCGCGTTGGAAACCGAAGTGCCGGTGATCAAGGATGTTCCGCTGATCCAGGACTTCGACGTCAACATGGCCGGCCGTTATACCGATTATTCGGTGTCGGGGTCGGTGCAGACCTGGAAGATCGGTTTCAACTGGACTGTCATCGATTCCCTGCGCTTCCGCGGCACCACCTCGATCGACATCCGTGCGCCCACGCTGAACGACCTGTTCCAGCCGGCGACGCTGGTGCAGAACGTCTTTACCGATCTGCACATCCCGACCGGCCCCACCACCTTCCAAAGCAACACGACCACCTTCAGCACCCAGGGCAATCCCAACCTGGTACCGGAAGTGGCGCGTACCTATACGGTGGGCACGGTCTGGACGCCGGGCTTCATCCAGGGCCTGACCGTGTCGCTGGACTATTTCCGCATCCATCTGGCCAACGCGATCGCGCAGATCGCGCCCAGCACCACCATCCAGACGCTGTGCGAGCAATCGGGCGGCACTTCGATCTATTGCGCGAACTATCAGCGTCCGTTGCCGTTCAGCAACATCACCTCCGCAAATTTCGCGACCAAGCTCTTCACCTTCAACGAGAACACCGCTTCCGTCGATACCGAGGGCTGGGATTTCGAGTCCAACTATGGCTGGCAGATGTCGGACATCGTGGACGATTGGAAGGGTTCGTGGAACGCGCGCCTGCTGGCGACCTATCAGCCGGTCATCAACAAGCAGGTGCTTATCCCGGGCCAGCCTTTCACACGCTCCCCGGATTCCAGCACCCGCATCACCTGGTTCCTGAACTACGCCCTGAACAATTGGAGCGTGGGTGTTGAAGACGAGTGGGTGTCGGGCTTCAGCCAGGTGGCGGGTCCGGTCCTGCCGGCAGGTTCCGCACAGTCGGCGGCGGGCCTCAACAACTGGGTCAATCCGCATGTGAATTCGTGGAATCAGGTGGACGTGAATGTCTCGCGCAACTTCCAGATGGATGGCGCCGACATGACGGCCTACTTCGTGGTCCAGAACCTCCTCAATGCCCTGCCGGCCTATATACCCAACGGAACCATTGGCCAGATCTATCCGACCGCCCAGACTGGCTTCAACGGTTACAGCGTTCAGAGCCCGATGGGGCGCTACTTCACGATCGGCCTCAAGGCCAACCTGTAGTTCTGACCCGCGCGCGGCCCCCCTGGGCGCGCATGGGAAATGGCCGGCGCCTCCCCCTGGGGCGCCGGCCTCTTTTTTCTTGCAGATGTTTCCGCTGGCCAGCTGACGCTGGCCGCATGGCTGGATCATGAATTCCAGATCATATGTTCGCAGTTCCAATGCGCATGGAACTGCCCGCCCTTCAGGCACGTTCCGGACGCTGGCGCATTCATGAATTTGCGGACACTTGGCCACGACAAGCTGTGACGGACCTAAGACATTCGCGGGACGCACCTTTTCTATAGCGAGGTCTCGGTTGGATTTCGCCCATGGCAATGCATGAGACACTCCGCGTCGCGGAGGACGTTCCGCAGTCTGTTGCGGGCGGCCTGAACAGGCTGAACAAGAAGAGCCGCTGGATTCTGTATGGTCTGGGCGCAGCCGTCCTGCTGTTTATTGTCTGGCAATTCGTTCTGCCTCTGTTTGCCACAAAAAAGAAACCGCCGCCGGCCCCGCCGGTGAAGGTGGCCACCGCCGTCCGCAAGGACGTCACGGTGATGCAGAACACCATCGGCACGGTAGTGTCGCCCGCCATGGTCCAGGTGACCGCCCAGGTTACCGGCAAGCTGCTGGTGGCCAATTTCCGCGAGGGCGACATCGTCCACAAGGGCGATCTTCTGTTCCAGATTGATCCGGCGCCATACGAAGCGGTTCTGACCCAGGCGCAAGGCGCACTGACGCGCGACACCGCGACTTTGGCCAACGACCACGTGGATCTGTCGCGCTATCAGACGCTCGCGGCGCAGAACGCCATATCCAACCAGCAGCTGGCCACCCAGGAAGCCAAGGTCAAGTCGGACGAGGGCGTGGTAGTCACCGACAAGGCGGCGGTGGATGCGGCGCGCATCAACCTGGCCTTTACCCGCATCACCTCTCCGGTGGATGGCAAGACGGGCCCCATCTTCATCCAGCCGGGCAATGTGATCCCCGCGGTCAGCGCCACCAGCCAGCCCCTGGTCACCATCACCCAGATCCAGCCCATCAAGGTCTCGTTTCAGCTCCCGCAGAACGGGCTGGCGCAGATCCAGAACCAGTACAACCAGCACCGGTTGATGGCGGTTGTGCCCCTGGCGGGCGCGCCGGGCGGAGGCGAGAAGGCGCCGGTGGATTTCGTCAGCAACGTCGTCAGCGCCAATACCGGCACCATCGAGCTGCGCGCCGATTTTCCCAATACCGACATGCGGCTGGTGCCAGGCCAGACCGTGACTGTCTCTGCCACCATGGATCAGATCCCTGGCGCCACCGTGGTGCCGCGCGATGCGGTCAATCTGGGACCCGACAATGCCTTCGTGCTGGTGGTCAAGGATGGCAAGGCTTACTCCAGGACCGTCACCGTGCTGAATGACGACGGTGTGAACGATGCCATCAAGGGCGACATCAAGCCGGGTGACAAGGTGGTGACCGACGGGCAGCTGCGCGTCACGTCGGGCCAGGCGGTGCGCGTCACAAAGGGCAAGGCGCAGCCCAAGCAGAGCGACACCGGACCATGAACATTTCCGGGCCCTTCATCGAACGCCCCGTGATGACGGTGCTGTTGATGGTGGCGCTGGTGGCCTTCGGTGTGTTTGGCTACGCGTCTCTGCCGGTCAGCGAATTGCCAGCGGTGGATTTCCCCACCATCAGCGTGTCCGCAAGCCTTCCCGGCGCCGATCCCGACACGATGGCGAGCGCGGTGGCGACGCCACTGGAGTCGCAATTCTCCACCATCCCGGGCGTCTCCTCCATGACGTCCCAAAGCTCGTCCGGCTCGACCACCGTCACCATCCAGTTCGACCTGGACCGCGACATCGACGGCGCGGCGGAAGACGTGCAGGCGGCGATCCAGGCTGCGGCGCGACAGTTGCCGGTCAACATGCCGTCGCCGCCCACCTTGCGCAAAGTCAATCCGGCGGACGCTCCCATCCTGTTCCTGGCGATGCAGTCCGACTCCATGCCACTCTATGAGCTGGACAAATATGCCGAGAACCTGCTGGCGCGGCAGCTGTCCACCCTGTCCGGCGTGGCGCAGGTCAATGTCCAGGGTTCGCAGATCTTCGCCGTGCGTCTGCAGGTTGATCCCGCCCAGATGGCGGCGCGCAATATCGGCATCGACCAGGTGGCGTCCGCGGTACAGGCCGCCAATGTCAATGTCGCCACCGGCACGCTGAACGGTCCGTCACAGGCGACGCTGGTGCATGTCAACGGCCAGCTTATGAACGCCGATGTGTGGAAGAAACAGATCATCGCCTGGCGCAACGGCGCGCCGGTGCGCTTTGCCGACATCGGCAATGCCATCGACAGTGTGGAGAACAACCGGACCGCGACCTGGCTAAGCGGCAAGCGCGGCATCGTGCTGTCGATCCAGCGCCAGCCCGGCTCCAACACCATCCAGATCATCGATGAGATCAATCGCATCATCCCGCGGTTCGAGCGGAGCCTGCCGAGTTCGGTAAAGCTTTCCACCATCTATGATCGCAGCCAGTCCATCCGTGACTCGGTGGCCGATGTGCAGACGACGCTGCTCATCGCCGCGGTGCTGGTGGTGGCGGTCATCTTCCTGTTCCTGCGCACGCTGTCGGCGACGCTGATTCCCTCCATTGCCCTGCCCATCACAATCCTGGGCTCCTTCGCCGGCATGAGCCTGTTCGGCTACAGCCTGGACAATCTTTCCCTCATGGCGCTGACCCTGTCGGTCGGCTTTGTTGTCGATGACGCGATCGTGATGCTGGAGAACATCGTCCGGCATATCGAGGAGGGCGAGGAACCCTATGAGGCGGCGCAGAAGGGCGCGGCCGAGATCGGCTTCACCATCCTTTCGATGACCATCAGCCTGGCGGCGGTGTTCATCCCCATCATCTTCATGGGCGGCATTGTCGGGCGCCTTCTGCACGAATTTGCCGTCACCATCGTGCTGACCATCCTGATTTCGGGCTTTGTTTCGGTGACGCTCACGCCCATGCTGTGCAGCCGTTTCATGAAGGCGGGCAAGTCCAGCGAGCATGGCCGCTTCTATCACTGGAGCGAAAGGACCTTCGACTATGTCGAGGCGCGTTACGAGCGTTCGCTGAAATGGTGCATCCATCACAAGGTTTTCACCATGGGGATGTTCGTGGTGAGTCTTTTTTTGACGGTCGTCCTCTTCTACACCGCCAAGGAAGACTTCATCCCCTCCGTGGATACCGGCCAGATCCAGGTTGCCACCGAAGCCGCCGACCGTGTGTCCTTTGATTCCATGGTCAAGATGCAGCGTCAGATGGCGACCATCGCCCAGAATGACCCCAATGTGCAGGCGGTGGTGTCGTCGGTGGGTTCGGGCGGCGGCCCGCGCAGCAGCGGTACCAACACCGGCAACATGCTGCTCAAGCTCAAGAGCCTCGATCAGCGCAAGCTGTCGGCCGATGAGATCATCCAGGAATTGCGCCCCAAGCTGCAAAGCATTCCCGGCGTCAACGCCTATATGCAGAACCCGCCCTCGATCCGCGTCGGCGGCCAGCAGTCCAAGTCCACCTATCAGTATGTTCTGCAGGATACCAACCAGCAGGAGCTGGACACCACGGCGGTGAAGCTGATGCGTGCGCTGTCGCATGCGCCGGGCTTCGCCGATGTCACCACGGACATGGACCTGACCGCGCCCGCGGCCAATGTCGATATCAACCGCGACCAGGCTGCCGCCCAGGGCGTGTCGGTGCAGTCGATCGAGACCGCGCTGGGCGCGTCCTTTGGCGGCGAGCAGATCTCAACCCTTTATGCCAGCGACGCGGAATATTGGGTGATGCTGGAACTGCTGCCGCAGTATCAGATGGATCCGTCCTCCATCAATCTGCTCTATGTGTCGTCCAGCCTGGGCAATGGTTCATCGGGCGCGAGCGCCGGCGCGGTGAACAGCGGAACAGGCACGGGCGGCGCCACCGCCAGCGTCAGCGCCAACACCACGCCCACCATCGTGCCGCTGAACGCTGTGACCCATGTGCGCATGGGCACCATGCCGCTGGCGATCAATCACCTGGGTCAGCTGCCGTCGGTGACCATCTCTTTCAATCTGCTGCCGGGCTATGCGCTGTCGGATGCGGTGACGGCCATCGCCCAGGCGCGTGAGGAGGTCGATATTCCCCCAACCGTGCAGGGCCAGTTCCAGGGCCAGGCCCAGGCGTTCCAGAGTTCGCTGGCCAATATCGGCATCCTGCTCGTCATCGCCATCATGACCGTCTACATCATCCTGGGCATTCTCTATGAAAGCTTCATTCACCCGCTGACCATCCTGTCGGGCCTGCCCTCGGCCGCGGTCGGCGCCCTGATCACGCTGGAGCTGCTCAACATCCCGCTCAGCCTCTATGCCTTTGTCGGCATGATCATGCTGATCGGCATCGTGAAGAAGAACGCGATCATGATGATCGACTTCGCCCTGCATAAGGAGCGGGAGCATAATGAGAAGCCGGACCAGGCGATCTTCGAAGCCGCGCTGGTGCGTTTCCGCCCCATTATGATGACCACCATGGCGGCACTGCTGGGTACCCTGCCCGTCGCCATCGGCTTTGGCGCGGGTTCGGAAGCGCGCCGGCCGCTGGGTCTTGCGGTGGTGGGCGGGCTTCTGGTGTCCCAGCTGCTGACGCTCTACATCACCCCCGTGATCTATGTGTATCTGGATCAGGCGGGCAAAGCGGTGGCCAATTGGCAGCCCGGCAAGCGGCGCGAGAAGCGGGGCCATTCCGGCGGCCACGAGCCGCATCCGGCGCCGGCTGAGTGAGGAGCGGCGCGGGCATGGCCCGCGTGAGCATGTACAG
>DASXHL010000085.1:0-110312 GCA_036488555.1 Rhizomicrobium sp. | reverse complement strand
GGGCTCCTATTCCGCCTCGGTTGTGATGGTGAGGTTGCCGTTCCAGTCCAGCTTGGCGACGGTGACTTGACCGAGCATCGGCTTCCGCAAATTCACCGGATAGAACTCAGGAGTAATGATCGGGCTGCTCATCATGGGTTTCGGGCCGTCACAAGACGCGCAATGGCCTGTCGCATCCATTTGGCAAAATCTGTTCATGCAGTTACGCATCCGGGGCTCCTATTTCTGGCCGTAGAAGGCAGCAATTTTATTCCGAAGCTTCATCGCGCGACGCCGGTGTGCTAGCGCAGTCAGGTCTACGTCTGTCGCTTGGTCGAGAAGCGCGCAGCGTACTTCGTGCAAAATGTCCTCTGCCGACTGCTTCGGCTTCGGTTGAACTAGATCAATTCCTGCGCCAATCATGTCATAGATCCCTTTCAAATCGACCGCAAAGCCGGAGCTTTTGCGCATCCGCTATAAGTCGTCACCATGCCGTCTAACTGATCTGCCAACCCCTCAAGATCGGATTCACCCTTCACGTGCCAATCTATGTAACCGTCATCGTGCAAGGCGCGCAGGACTCCTGCCGCTGATGAAAAGATACTGAACATCAATGCTGTCCTTCCAGCGTGTGAAGGTGAGCAGCTTCTGTCCCTGCTCGTTGAAGTGCCGGTAGATCAGGGCCAGCAATATGTCGTCGTCAATCTTCACGGCCATGGCTCCATTCTCAATCTGATTTGAAATGCGCTTTGGCCGCGCTTCCGATGTGTTCAAGGGCGAACAGCGAGTCAGATAGGCCGGCTACTTCTTCCGGCACCACCCACCCGACAATCCTCATACCGGGATCCGAAGGATGTGGGCAATTGGTTGGCCGCCCCTGGCTCAGGATCGCCTTTGCGCGCTCGCGTGTGTCCATCTTCAACGGCTCGCTATCCGTTAGAGGTTTCGGTGACAGATGTAGGCTCGCATTCAAAAAAGCATCTGCGGTTAATGCACTTCAGTTTTCCATCTTCCATGTGCCGCAGAACATGCTTTCCGTTCCATGCCTCAAGGCTGCGGCACGGTTCGTAAGTCGTAGAGCGCGGACCTTCGACATGTTCATCTGGATCGGTGGTATTCATATTTTAAGCCCTGTCTTTGGCAGAGAAATTATTGTGACTGACCACGCTGGCGACACGCTGCTTTTTGCAGGCATAAGACCTCCTATGCGAAGCGCGGCACGATCACGCCGCCTACTTTCCGTTTGAACTTGCTGTCTCTGCCGAACGGCATCGGGCGACTGGTCCGCTTCCTGACGCCCTGGTTTTTGTCCCGCTGGCGCACGGTCTCGGCAATCATCGGCACGTCGATATTGCGCGTTTTCCAGTCGTGGCAGCGGACGCAGCAGCACACGAGATTTTCAAGGCTGTTGTCCTTGCTGTTTGCATCGGGGTTCCCATGATCCCCGCGCCAGCCGAATGACAGCGGCGCGTTGCATCGCTGGTCGGGCCGCAGCCCGTAGCGCGGGCCTTCCGCCTCGCACTTCGCGGTATCAAGCAGCAGTGAGCCCTTGACGTCCATCGTCGCCCCGGCGCGCATCAGCCCGGCGCGCAGCGTGCCCTTGCTGAACTCTTTGCGCGCGCGGCTCAACGGCGGCTCCCCGCATACTGCTGTGATGTCAGGAAGGCGCGGAAGTCCCTGTCCATGTGCGCCCAGCGTTCGCCCGCCGACGTGCCGCGAACGATGTGGCGGCGGCTTTCGACCTTGCAGAATATGCGCACGGCGTCAGCAGCCTTTTCGGCGTCCGCCACGGCAAGCCATCCCTGGAACTGCGGATCGTTGCAGCGAATACCCGCCTGCTGCATGTAGGGCAGCGCATCCCATCCCTGGCCGGTCGGCGCTGCCTTGGTTTCTGGCTGGGTAAGCGATACGACGTTGCCGTCGCCCTGGTCGTTATCCTCGGAGTTCTCAAGCGCGTCCTCTGCCGGGCTGATGCCCGCCGGTACTTCAAGGATGCCGATAGCGTAGACGGTGCCCAGTGGGGCTGCCGCGAGCGCGGCGTCGACGTCGTTTGGGTGCATGACGAAAGAGACGACGACGCCCTCTTTCGTCTGCCGGTAGGAGTGCTTTTTCGCTTCAAACTTCGTGACCATGTCACCCTCTATGAATTAATCCCCGGCTTGGTCGCTGCGGTGCCGGGGAACCGCATTGGAGGCCGCGCGCCGTAGCGCGCGGTGCGAAACTCAGAACGGTATTTCGTCGTCCATTTCGTCGCGCTGGAAGTCGCCCGGCTGCGATCCGTAGGGCTGCGCTGTCCTCGCATTGCCGCCGCCCTGGCGGTCGTCGCCGCCGTTCGGATTGTTCAGCATCGTCAACGCGCCCTTGAAGGCGGTCAGAACAATCTCAGTCGAATACCGCTCTTGGCCGTCCTTGTCCGTCCACTTGCGGGTTTGAAGCTGTCCCTCGACGTACAGCTTTTGCCCCTTGACGACGTATCTCTCCGCGACCTCGGCGAGACCCTTGTTGAAGATGACGACCTGATGCCATTCGGTCTTTTCCTTGCGCTCGCCGCTGTTCTTATCGCGCCACGTCTCGCTGGTAGCGAGCGAGAACGAAACGACGGGGTCGCCCGACGTCATGCGGCGGACCTCGGGGTCCTTCCCGACATTGCCGACCAAAATAACCTTGTTGACGCTCGCGCTCATGCTGCGGCCTTTTCTTCAATGATGAATTTCGCCGACAGGGCCGCGACGGTCTCGTCGACCTCCGCGAGGAAGCGGACGACTTCGGCTTCCAGTTCGGCAATAACTTTGTCGTCCCGTTCGACACGCTTGCAGAAGAACCGCATCGGGCCCGGCAAGCGCGGGTCATAGCTGACGAAGTCGCACCACTGGCGGCCCGTGCATGCCATCTGCCAATGCATCTGCGTGAGATAATCCGGGTCGATTTTCTCGGTCAGAAGCGTTTCGATATGAGTCGCCGTGTTCGGGCACTTGATTTCCGCAAGTCCGTCATCGCCGACCAGCCGGTCGGGCGACGCGCCCGCCTTGTCCATGACCTCGTGAATGACAAAGCCGACCTTGACGGGTTCTTCGCCCATCGCGAGCGCGTAGTGGCTGCATGCCTCGGGCTCGTGATCCGTGCCCCATTGCATGGCGGCGCTTTTGAACCCATCCGCGACGGTGCCGGTCAGGACTTCCGCAACCAGTTCGGCGGCGTAGTTCTTGCGGCTGGCTGCGGGACCGGACTTGGTCTTGCGGATAAGCGTGCGACACGCTGGCCGGAGGGGCAGGCCGTTCCCGAAGCATGGATCGCTCGCGCCCGCGAAAAAATGATCGAACTTGGCAGGCCCCTCCCTGACCTGCGGCTGGAGGCCGAACGCTTTGTCTCGTACTGGTGCGCGCAGAGCGGCCAGCGCGGCACAAAACTGAACTGGGGACAAACATTCTACAACTGGTGCCTAAATGCCAAAGTTGAACGCAGTAACGACAACAGAAGTCGCACTTCCGGCTTTGACGCCATGCGAACATCCCTGTTCGCATCCCGCCCAAGCTTCATCCGGTTTTCTCCGGCAAAGCACCGTATCGCGGCGCATACGGTGGGCGCGGATCGGGCAAGACGCAGTCGTTCGCCAAGATGGCAGCCGTGCGCGGCATCATGTACGCGCAAGCCAAGATCAGCGGCGTCATTGTCTGCGGACGCGAGTATATGAACTCGTTGGCCGATAGCAGCTTTTCCGAGGTCAAGTTTGCAATAGAAAGCGACCCGTTCCTCGCCAGCTTCTATGACTGCGGCGAGACGTACATCAGAACGAAGTGCGGGCGCGTGTCGTTCGTCTTCATCGGCCTGCGCTACAATCTGGACAGCATAAAGTCCAAGGCGCGCATCCTGATCCTATGGATTGATGAGGCCGAGCCAGTCAGTGAGACGGCGTGGGCAAAGGCGCTGCCGACCGTGCGCCAAGACCACAGCGAAGTGTGGCTGACGTGGAACCCCGAAAGCCCAGAGAGCGCGACGCATAAACGCTTCCGCATTGATCCGCCGACCGGCGCAAAGATTGTTGAGATCAACTGGCGCGATAACCCTTGGTTCACAAAGCGCCTGGACTACGAGCGCGAGGAAGACACCGGAACCGCCGACACGTCCGAAGTCGACCAGACCTCCGCTACTGGCAACGATAGCGGCGCGGCCCACGACACCGACGAAACCACGCATGACGACATTGAGGGCGAGGGTGGCGACGGCCAGGCCGCGCACGATGACGACAGCGAGGAAGTCGATTACGATGGCAAAAAGTTCCGCGCACCGAAGGGCGTCAAAGACGGCCTTCTGAGGCAGGCGGACTACACGCGCAAGACGCAGGAACTGGCGCAGCAGCGTCGTGACTTCGAGACGTCGCGTGACGCCACTCTTGCGAATGACAAGGCGTACAATGACGCCAAGGTAAAGCTTGGCGTACTCGACCACAACCTTGAGCAATACAAGAGCGTAGATTGGGACGCGCTGCAACATGCCGACCCAAGTGCCTACGCGCAGCACTGGCGCAACTACACGCTGTTGAAAGAACAGCGCGCAGACGCAGAGCGCGGCGTTGCTCAGGCCAAGCAGCAGGCCGACCACGAAGCGAACTCCAATCGGAACAAGCGCATCGCAGAAGTTCGGTCGCAGCTTCCAAAGATGATCCCCAATTTCACGCCCGCGCTGGAAGCGAAGATCGTCCAGTTCGGAACCGCGAACAATGAGTCCGTGCAGGACGTTCAGAACGCGGTAATCCGCAACCCGGCGCTCGCTGTCATTCTCCACGACGCGATGCAATGGCGGGAACATCAGGCCAAGGACGCGAAAGCGGCTGCGGCGGCCAGGAAAGCGGCGGCACAGCCCGCCGCCGAGATTGGCAATAACAAGGGCACCAACGCGACCCAGCGCAGGACGACCGACCCCAGCGGCGACAAACTGTCGACCGAACAGTGGGTCGCTCAAGAGCGCAAGCGCATGGCGAAACGGAACGGCGGCAAGTAAGCCGCGCCATCGCCGTACACGAAAGAAAAGAGTAAATGTCGAATACCATTCTCACCCCGACGCAGGTCACGCGCAAGGCGCTGATGATCCTGCATCAGAAACTGAACTTCATCGGCAGCATCAATCGCGGCTACGACGACGCCTTTGCCAAGGACGGCGCGAAAATCGGCAACACGCTGAACATTCGCGTTCCCAACCAGTACACTGTTCGAACCGGCGCGACCTTGTCGACGCAGGACACCACGGAAGCCAGCGTCCAGTTGCAGGTTTCCACGCAGAAGGGCGTTGACGTGAACTTCACGTCTTCCGACCTGACCCTGTCGCTGGACGACTTCTCCGAGCGCATCCTTGACCCGGCGATGGCCGTTCTCGCGGCGAATATCGAAGCCGACGCCATGAACATGGTCAACGACGTCTATCAGCAGGTGAACAACCAGGGATCGGCAATCGCTTTCAGCAACGTGTTGCAGGCCCGCAAGCAGCTTGTGGACACGCCCGGTCGTGCAGATGCTGTTGCAGAGGGTGGCTATGGTGGCGGCGCGTATGGCGCTGGAACCTATGGCTCTCCGCGCCCTGACACGAGTGTTATCCAAGAGGCGTCCATGTGGAGCCTCGACACGTTCGGCCAATACCTCGAGGGCGTCATGGCCGAGGATGGAAAAATTTACGAATGGCAACTGTCGCTGACGACGCCCGCGCAGCCCGTTGCAAACGCTCCGACAGCAGCCGCGCTATTCACGAGCGCAGAGGGCCACCTTGTTGCGCTTGGTGCTGCCGGGTTCCCGAAGCGCATCGCTTGGAGCGACGAACAGAACAACACGATATGGGCGGCGGCGGCCACGAACACGGCGGGCGATTACGACATTGAGACGGACGGCCAGCTTATGCAGGGTCTGAAAATTCGTGGCTGCAATCTCGTGTTCACAGATCGCGAAGTCTGGACTATGACGGCGACGGGCGACAACAGCGTCTATTCTATTGAGCCGGTCGGCGGCGAAGGTAGCGGCGCTATCTCGCGCAATTGCGCGGCCTTCCTGGACAACCAAGCCGTATGGATGGGGCCTAACGGCTTTTGGACATATAACGGCTATGTTCAGCCTCTGGCCTGCGACCTGTGGGATTGGGTGTTCCCCGGAATGAACCAGCAGCAGCGATCCAAAGTGACCGTGGACGTCAACAGCAAGTTCGGCGAAGTGACGTGGCGGTTTCCATCAAGCTCCAGCACAGAGATTGACCAGACCGTTACCTGGAATTTCCGCGAAAACCATTGGCGCACCGGATATGTCGTGCGGCTGTCCGCTACGGACGGCATCATCACGCAATATCCGATGGCTGTCGGCCTGGACGGCTACGTCTACGAACACGAGGTCGGTTACACTTACGACCCTGGTGTCATGCCGTACCTGGAAAGTGGCCCCGCAGAGATTGGCGAGGGTGACAGGCTGATGGACGCCTCGCAGCTTCTGCCCGACGAAGCGACGCAAGGTCAGGTCACGGTGACGTTCTTCACCAAGAACACGCCTGAGGACGTTGAAAGTTCTTACGGGCCGTACATGCTGTCTGGATACACCGACGTCTGGTTTTCAGCGAGACAGGCGCGCATTCGATACGACGCCCTTGTAAACGCCTCGTGGCGTGTCGGCGTCCCTCGCGTGCTGGTAAATCCCGGTAGTGGCCGATGAAGATGCTTTTGCCTTCACCTGCGGATCAATACGACAAGGCAAACGAAGCGCAGACCCGCAGCAAGATCGAACAGGCTGATGCCCTGAACCAGAAGAAGGGTCAGGACGTCGTCATCAACAAAAACCGGCTGATACTGACCGACGCGAACGGCGTGCAATGGGCCGCATCCATCAGCACGAGTGGGGTTCTCACTTGGGTAGAATTGTAGACGACCCGAATTGGAAACGCTGTCGCCCGATGATCGAGGCGGCAGTCGCAACAAACGGCGGCTTTGAGACAATCGAGGACGTCGAACAGCAGATCGACGATGGGCTTTACCAGTTTTGGCCCGCGCAAAACTCTGCCGTCGTCACCTCTATCAACCAGCATAGGCGAGTAAAGGCGCTCACCGTCGTTCATGGCGGCGGCGACCTCGCCGAACTTCTCGACCGCGTCGAACCCTGGCTGTGCAGATACGCCAAGATGATTGGTTGCTCGCACATAACAGGCATGGGGCGGCGCGGCTGGGACCGCGAGTGCAAAAAGCGCGGATACGAGTTCGCGCATGTCACAATGATGAAGGAATTGACCTAATGGGCGGAAGCTCAAGTTCTCAGCAGTCGTCTCAGAACCAGACGCAGCAGAACACGATTGACCCGCAGGAAATGGCCATGTTTCAGGCCAATTATAATACTGCGCAGAACAACGCGGCGTCTCTGACGCCGTATAGCGGCCAGCTTACGGCAGGTTTCACGCCCACGCAGTTGCAGGCGCAACAGTCCGTTACCAATATCGCCAATGACGGGACATACGGCGCGAACAATAACGCTGCGATTGGCGACATTCAGGGCGTCACCGGCAACATTCCGAAAAGCAACATCACGCCGACCGCAGTAACTGCGGGCCAGCTTTCGTCGACGAACCTGTCGCCGTATATGAACCCTTATACGAACGACGTCATCAACACGACGATGGCGCAGCTTAACCAGCAGCAGGGGCAGACGCTGGCAGGGCAGGCGGCGTCGGAAGCAAACAACGGTGCGTTCGGTGGTAGCCGGTCGGGCGTGGCGCAGGCCCTGACGAACCAATATTACAACCAGGATGACGCCTCGACGATTGCGGGCCTTAATTCGTCGAACTATGCGCAGGCGCAGCAGGGCGCGCTGAACGACATAAACAACAACCTCGCCGCGCAAGAGTTCAACAGCGGCCAGAACATGACGGCGCAGCAGGCGAACTTTACGAACTCGCTGAATGCGAACAACCAGCAGCTTACGGCCGCTGGCGACATGCAGACCGCGAACAACAACGCGTTACAGACTGCCACGGACCAAGCGGGACTGTTGTCGTCGGTCGGTGATGCGCAGCAGCAGCAGAACCAGACGGCAATCAATAACGCCTATCAGGCGTATATGAACGGCCAGCAACTGACGCTGCAACAGCAGAACCTTTTGAACTCTGCGCTCGGCATGATCCCGATACAGCAGACCATTACGGGTGCCTCTGATGGCTCGTCCACGACCCACCAGAGCGGCGGCCTTACCGGAATGATGGGCGGCATGTTGGGCGGTCTCGGCTCACTCGGCTCCGGCCTCGGCGCAATGGGAGTTATGCTTTAATGCAGTATTATTTCCCCTGGCAGCTTCCACAGTTGCAGCAGGCGCAAGCTGCGCAGGCCGCGCAGAACGCGGGAGCGCCCGCTAATCCCGTGAACACGAATATCGACCAGATTTGGGCTGGCAGCTATCCACGCTCCATGTTCTCGCCGCCTTCTCAACAGCAGCCGCAGCCGCAGTCGCAGTCGCAGTCGCAAATTACGCCGCAGGCGCAGGCATACATGAACCTGACGCCTCAGGGCGGCAACGCCGCGCCGGACGGTTACAGCCTCGCGGGCCTACTGGGCAACCTGGGCGGCGATGCTGGTTCGCAGGACGTCAGCGTTACGGGCGGCCCGACTGCGGCTTATACCCCGGCGCAGGATGGCAGCCAAGGCAGCGGTAACAGCGGTTCCGGCTTTGCTGCCCAGCGTATGCAGAGCGCCTACACGCCGAACGATGCGCCCGCCAATGCGAACACGGTCAGGGCCTCAAATGCGGCGCCCGACCTTGGCGCGATTGACGGCACCCCGCCCGCGCTCGGCACCGCTGACTTGCCCCTCGGCGGAACATACGATCCGAACTCCAATACGTCGTCCTGGCTTGACGGCCTTATCAGCTACACGCCGAAGGCTGGACAGAGCGACCTGGATCGACAGCGCCTCATTAGCGCGTCGCTGAAAGACATGGGCCAGTGGATGCGCGGCAGGGGTGATGCTGCCGACAATGTCCAGGGCGAGGAACAGAACCAGCTTAAGCTGGCACAGCAACAGCGCAGCCTTGCGGCTCTCGGCTATGTTCAGCAGCAGTTGGGGGCTGCCAATGGCGACCCCGCCAAGACGCGCGCTGCCCTCGTGCAAGCTGCGTTGCTTGGCTTCAACAGTGGCGACATCCAGGGCGCTCTTAGTTACGGCACGCCGCAGTACAAGGGTTATGACCGCGACCAGAACGTCTATGCCATGGACCCGACGACCGGACGACCGCTTGCGGTCCTGCAAAAGGGTGTGGCGAAGCCGACAGTTTCCGGCGGCATGATTGTTCAGCCGGACGAAGGCACCGCGACCCCTGTTCCTGGGTATTTGTCGCAGCAAATCAAAGTCTATCAGGCGAAGGCTGCGGCGCGTAACGCGAACAAAGCGCCAAGCCCGAACGCGCCTATCAACATTGCTCATCCTTCCACGGGTTACTAAATGGCCGATATTCTGAACACGCTCCCGCAGATCGGCGTTGGGCAGTTGCCGCAGATCGGGCAGCCGCAAGCTCAGGCCGCGCCCGCCATGCAGCAGCAGCCGCAGGCACAGCCGAACCCGCAGCAGCCTTATCCCGGCTTGAAGAAACCGCCGCCGCGCGTGGGCGCGACCGTGAACGGTTACACCTATCTCGGCGGCGACCCGCGCTCGCAAAGCCCGGACGTCTGGCGACCGGCGACCGGCGACGCGTTCCTTAGCTCGCTGCCGCTGGATGACACGAGCAAGACGCTCGTAAAGAGCATTGCGAACTATGAACTGCCGCCCGGTAGCCAGCGCGGCGGTCTCGGATCGCCGGAAGTCCAGCAGTTGCTGGGCCTCGCCAAGCGATACGACCCGACGTTCAATGCGCAGAATTATTCTGCGGTGCAGAAGGCGCGGACAGAGGTTGCGAACCCGGACAGCAAGTTCAATCTGACAAAGACGGCGCTCAATACCGCAATCGACCATGCGGCAGGATTGGCGGAAGCAAGCGACGCGCTTAATAACGGCCAGTCGCCCCTGGTGAACGGTGCCGTCAACTGGGTTGAGAGCAATGTGCTTGGCGACCCTCGCGTCGGAAACTTCAACCAGCGTGCGCAGCTTCTGTCCGGCGAGGCCGTCAAGGCCGCGACCGGGGGACAGGGCGGCGGCGAGGGTGATCGCCAGATGCAGTTGTCAAATTACCCGGTCAACGGCTCTAGGACGCAGCAGCAGCAGGGCATCGGAACGACGGTCGACTTGCTCAAGTCCAAGCTGGACGAAATGACGAACACGCTGCGGCAGGCGGGCAACCCGCACGCGAACGCCCTGGACTTGCTGTCGCCCTCGGCGCGTCAGTCCTGGCAGACGCTATCGCAGAGATATGGCGTCAGTGGCCCGGCAGGCGGTCAGTCCCGGCAGGCCGCCCCCGCGCCCGCCGCGTCCGGCATCCCGTCCGCCGCTGTTCAGTTGCTGCGCTCCAATCCCGGCCTCGCGCCGCAGTTTGAAGCCAAGTACGGCGCTGGCACGGCTGGGCAGTTCCTCGGAAGGTAACGGATGGTCGATTACACGAACAACCCCATGCTTGCGCCGCTGCCCGCGCAGCAGCCCGGCCCGGCGGCGGCCAACCCGTTCGACCAGTTCGACGGGCACGCGGCGGCCGGCAACCCGTTCGATCAGTTCGACGCGCGGACTCAGGGAAAGGCGGACAGCGGCGTTTCGTCTTTTGCGCGCGGTATTTTGAGCGGGGCGACGTTTGGGCTCTCAGAGCCCGCTGTGGCCGCCATACAGGCAACCGTGGGCGACCCGACGAACCCGACCTCGCACGCCCCCGACTGGTCGGCCCGCTACCATGAGAACCTTGCCGCCCTGCGCGGCGGCGTCGCGGCGGATCAGCAGGCGCACCCCGTCGCCTCAACCGCTGGCGAAATTGCTGGCGGGTTCGCCAATCCCGCGAACCGGCTGCTCGGCCCTGTGGATAGTCTCGGCGACGCGGTCAGGGTCGGCGCAAAGCTCGGCATGGGCTACGGCGCGGGCAATGCCGTAGCCGATGACAACGGCCTGGACGGCGTCGCAACCGGCGCGCTCCGGGGCGCGGCCTTTGGTGGTGCGACCGGCGGCGTCATGCAAAAGGTCGGCGGCGCTGTCTCCGATGCTTTGCAACCTCGCCTTGCTCCGACCATTCAGGCGCTCAAGGACGCGGCGCAGTCCGCTTACACGCGCCTGGACAATTCCGGCGTGAAGGTTGGCACCGATGCGCTCAACGCCCTTGGCGACAGTGCTGCGGACAAGTTCGGCGGCGCACTCGGCGACCCCGACATTTCCGCGGCACTTTACCCGAAGGCATCGGCGGCGCTCCGGCTCGTGTCGTCTTACGGCACGGACGGCGCGCGCGGCGATGCGTCCGCATCGTTCGGCGACCTGGACAAGCTTCGCCGTGTCGTCGCCGACGCGGCTGCTACGCCCGACAAGGCCGACAGGTTCATGGCGAGGCAAATCCTCGACCATGTCGACAACTTCGTCGGCGGTCTATCGCCTGACGACATGGACACGACGGACCTCGACGCCGCGCGGGCTGCTGCAACTCAGGCAATGGGCCAGAAGGGGCAGGTTGCCCGGCAGTTGAGCGACATTCAGAACGCCCACGCTGCCGATATTGAGGCAAAATTCGGCACGCGCGCCGCGCCGTTTATGCTCGACGTGGCAAGCAATGCTCCGGCTGCAACTCGCGCCCGGTATATGCAATTGCGCAATGACCTGAACGCCGCAGAGACGGCGAGGACGAACGCCCTCGGCGACTTCGCCGACCAGCAACAGCAGATCGCGGACGGCCCGGCACAGGCGCTGCAAGACCTGACGCAGGCCCGCGATTACTGGAAGCGGTATTCGCAGGCATCACAGCTTCAAAGCATCCTGGACAAGGCAGGAAACAACGGGACGGGATTTGCGCAGGCTGGATATGAGAACGCTATTCGCTCCGGCTTCCGCAAGCTGCTGAACAATGACCGCGCAATCGGTCGCTTCTCGCCTGAGGTCCGCGCGGCTATCCAACAGGTAGCGACCGGCGGCAATCGCCTGTCGGCGACGAACCTACTGCGCGACGTCGGCAAGCTGTCGCCTCAGGGCGCGGTGCCGATACTGGCCGAGGCGGGAATGTTCATGGGCGGCGGTGCGCCGACCCTGGCGCTTCCGGCGGCTGGCTTTGCTTCGCGGATGGCCGCGACGGCGCTCCAGAAGGCGGCGGCGAACCGTGCGATTGACCTGGCGGCTACTGGCGGCGCGGGGGCGGCAGCCTTGCCCAGGTCGGCTGCTGTACCACCGTCGGTTTTGCGGTTGTTGCTGATCCAACGGGCTGCGCAGCTTCCGAGGCTGCAAGCTGGTCTCGCTCCCGTTTTATCGCAAAGCCTTCCCGCACCGATTGCACAGTGAAGTAAACGGCGCTCCCGATTAGCGGGCAAACCACATTGTACCAGTAGGACAAAAACCCGGCTCCGAATAAGGGCCGGGAACCCTACCACATGCCGGAGTCCTGGCACAAATGACCAGAATTTTGAGTCAAAACGGGCGCTTACTTGTTGAGCGCAACGAAGGGTTGCGCCTCCAAGCGTACCCGGATCAAGGCGGTATCTGGACTATCGGATACGGCCATACGCACGGCGTAAAGCCGGGCGACGTCTGCACGCAGGCGCAGGCCGAGGCGTGGCTCGAACAAGACCTGACGTTCGCACAGGCAACGGTCGAAAGCCTCGTCAAGGTGCCGCTGACCGATAACCAGTTCGCGGCGCTCGTGTCGTTCGCGTTCAACGTCGGCGCTGGAAAGTTCGCGGGCTCAACCCTACTCAAGCGGTTGAACGCGGGCAATTACGCGGGCGTGCCGCAGTACCTCACAGCATGGGTTTTTTGCGACGGCAAGGTCAATGACGGCCTTGTGCAGCGTCGCGCAAGGGAGGCCGCGCTATGGCGCACGACCTGAAAAAGCTGGCGGCGATTTTCCTCGCCCTAATCATCGCGGGATGCGCGGTGCACTGACATGCTTGAGACAATCAAGAAGGTGTTCCGAGACGCCTTCACTGAAAATGCAGCCGGGACCGTGTTCTGTCCCATTCGCGCGCTCGGCGCTGCTCTTATCTCAACCCATACCGGCGCGATGCTTTGGCAGCTAATCGCACACGGTCTCTTTGATCCTGTTGCCTTCGGCACGGGATCGGCAGCGCTTCTCAGTGCGTTCGCGGCTGCCATCGGCATCAAAAGGAAGCTTGGGAGCGACGCGCCTTGAGTTTCATCAGATCCATTTTGGGCACTGTTGGCGGGTTTTTCTCCAACTGGCAGGCGTGCCTTGTCGCGCTTGCTCTTGGCACCGCTGGCGGCGGCTTCCTCGTCTACAAGGTGATGCACAACGCCAATGAGGCGGCCATCACGCAGCAGGCCAAGGCGACCGTTGCTTACGTCGTTCGCGCCAACGGCATCAACACCAATCTCGGCACGCTGTACGTGCCGCAATACGTTTTCATCCAGGGCAACACGGCCCGCATCCAGCAGGAAATTCCGCAGCATGTCACGCCGCAGATTGATCGCACTTATCCCGTTCCTCTCGGCTTTGTCCGCGTGTTCAACGATGCCAGCCACGGCCCCGTTCCCGGCCCCGCCGCCGGGAGTGACGCGGACCCTTCCGGCGTCCCAATATCTGACGTTGCCCGCGCCCACGCAGCCGACGAAGGAACCCTCGACGTCTGCCGCAAAGAACTAAGCGAGTGGTGGGACTGGTACGACCAGCAGTCCGCCCTTTGGAACAAGACCGGAAACGCGGTTAGCAAATGAACTTTCATCCCGTCATCAAAGCCTGTCTCGACGGCGCTGCCTGCGGCACCGTTGGCGCATCGTTCGTCATTGCGTTGCCGTCTGTGGCGACCGCGCTAACCGTCGTTTGGATGCTCATTCGCATCTACGAGACGCGCACCGTACAGCGCATCATTTTCGGAAGCGACGACAGCAAGGAATAACATCGCATGAAGGTGCGGACTCCGCGCCGTCATGTGGTCATCGGCGACACCCAGTCCAAACCGGGTGCCCCGAATGACCATATGCGATGGATCGCGCGCGCAATTCTTGAATACCGTCCCGACGTTGTCGTTCACGTCGGCGACCATTGGGACCACCCCAGCCTTAGCGGCTACGAAAAGCCGGGTTCCGTTCCTCTTGAAGGGGCGCGCTACGCCGACGACGTCGCCGCCGGTAACGCTTCGTTCGCGCTACTGTCACAGCCGATAGAAGAAAAGGTCGCGGCGCTCAAGGCTGGCAAGCGCAAGCTGTGGACGCCTGAACTCGTGTACCTCATGGGCAACCATGATGTCAGGCCGGATAAGGTCGCGTCGAACGACGCGAAGCTGGTCGGCACTATCGGCTCTGACCAGTGCGACACGCGCGGATGGAAGCGGCAGCCCTTCCTTAAAACGCTCTGCATCGACGGGATTTGGTATTCCCACTATTTCCCGAACGCGCACAGTGGCAAGCCGGTCGGCGGGGAAGTGTCTGCACGCTTTAACAAGATCGGCGGTTCGTTCGTTCAGGGCCACGAGCAAGGCAAGCGCGAAGGCAACCGCCTGCTTACGACCGGGCGCACATGGTACGGCCTGGTGCTTGGCTCCTGCTATCTGCACCGCGAGGAATATCGCGGCAACAGCGGGCAGCGGCATTGGCAGGGCATCGCGGTTCTAAACGACGTCCAGGACGGCGAGTACGACCTCATGACCCTCTCGCTGCGCTATCTCTGCCGCAAGTACGAAGGCATGGATTTGCACACTTATATGAACCTCAAATATCCCGGCGGGGATTGGGACCATCTGAAATGAAGGCGGTCAACATTCTCAAGGCGGCGCTCGCCCTGGTTGGCGGCGACCGTCAGGAACAGAACGGCGATAAGCTGCCGAACCATCTTAACATCGCGCACGTCTGGAACGGTATCCTTGCCGCCGCTGGCAAGGCTCCCGCGCAGCCCCTGGACGCGCACGACGTCGCAAACCTGATGGAGGGTATGAAGATCGCGCGGCGGTACGCTGGCCGGTTCAACATTGACGACTACACGGACGGCGCGGGCTATGCAGCATGTGCTGGTGAGATTGCCGCCCGTATGCAGGAGGGTGGCAATGGAGCTTGAAATTGAAGTCGCCCCCGACGTCGTCATCAACCGGGTGGACGGCAAGCTGCACGCGGACGCGCTGAACTCCATGCAGCGCGCCTGCCTGCCGTCTGACAAGCCTGCTAATGTCACGCGCGGGCGCTGGTGGATCGCCTATGACGGCGACAAGCCTGTCGGCTTCATTGGGCTGCACCCTTCCAGCTACCGCGACGCGGCCTATCTGGTGCGCCTGGGCGTGCTGCCGTCGCATCGTCGCCTCGGCCTTAGTAAGCGCCTGATCCGCGTCGCCTGCGCCCACGTTAAGCGGCTGGGCTACCAGCGCGTGCTGTCCGACACCAGCAACAACCCGGCGTCGTCCAATGCACTCATTGGTTGCGGCTTCCGGCTGTTCGCGCCGTTGAAGCCTTGGGGCCTCAAAACCAGCATCTACTTTCAGAAAGAGTTTACCTGATCCTGGCCCGCTGCCCGAAGGGGTGGCGGGCCCTTTGTCGTTTCAAGGCCGTATATAGAGAGTGGAACACGACGGGAACGCGGACTGCACGGATTCTGCACGCCTAAATCGTGCAGTTGCCTGTCTGTTCACGCCATCGGTTGCCCAAGAGTTCGCTTTTGGAACAAAGATGGATTGCGACAAGCCCTTGGTTTTGAAGGCTTAAATGGTGCCGTAGGTGAGAATCGAACTCACGACCTATCCCTTACCAAGGGATTGCGCTACCACTACGCTACTACGGCAACCGTGGTATTGCGGGACACTAGCCCCGAACCCTTAATCAAGGGTGCGCTGCTATAACGTAAGGATTCCACGAAGGAAAGCCGGGTTTTCCAGATTTCCCACAGAGACCGTTATGGCCAAATCCTCGCCCGAAAAACTGGCCCAGGCGCTGCGCGCCAACCTCAAGCGCCGCAAGGGCCCGGTGGCCCAAAGCGGTCCGGAAGAGGCGCGCGCGGCCCAGCGCGCGCCGGAAAGCAGCCCCGCGCAAGCGCCCGCTCAATCCGCAAAAACCTCAGTCTAGACCTGGCTTTTCCCAGCCTTTCCTTGGGCTTTGGCCCCGGCTACAACCACCATCGGCCCGCAGGGCCCGCAAGGAAATAGCGGCCTGCACGGCCGCGAGGAAATAGCATGGACCGTATCCGTATCCGCGGCGGCCGCCCGCTCAAGGGGGAAATCCCTATCAGTGGCGCCAAGAATGCCGCCCTGAAACTAATGGCGGCGTCGCTGCTGACGCCCGAACCTCTGATTCTGGCCAATGTGCCGCGCCTGGCGGACGTGCGCGCCATGGCCGAGCTTCTGATCAGCTTCGGCGTCACCATCCAGGTTTCCATGTCGCCCGGTTTCGAGGGCGACCGCATGACCCTTCAGGCGCATGACATCAGCTCGGTCTTTGCCTCCTATGACATGGTCCGCAAGATGCGGGCGAGCTTCCAGGTGCTGGCGCCATTGTTGGCCCGCTCGCGCGAGGCCAAGGTGTCGCTGCCGGGCGGCTGCGCCATCGGGGCGCGGCCGGTGGAACTGCATCTGGCGGCGCTGGAACAGATGGGCGCCAAAGTGGAATTGGCGGACGGCTATGTCGTGGCGACCGCGCCCGGCGGGCTGAAGGGGACGGAGATCGTCTTTCCCTTCGTCTCCGTCGGCGCCACCGAAACCGCGATGATGGCGGCTACTCTGGCCAAGGGCACGACCCGGCTCGTCAATGCCGCGCGCGAGCCGGAGACTTCGGATCTGGGCCATTGCCTGATCGCCATGGGCGCGAAGATTTCCGGCCTGGGCTCCGGCGAGATCACCGTTGAAGGCGTGAGCGAACTGCACGGCACCGAACACCGGGTGATGCCCGATCGCATCGAGGCCGGCACCTATGCCATCGCCACCGCCATTGCGGGCGGCGAGGTGGAGCTGGTGGGCGCGCTGCCCGAAACCATTGCCTCCCTGAGCGCGATCTTGAACAAGAGTGGCGCCGAGGTGACCCAGACGCCGCGTGGCGTGAAGGTGCACATGAACGGTAGCCGTCCGCATGCCGCCGACGTCACTACCGCGCCCTATCCGGGGTTTCCCACCGACCTGCAGGCCCAGATCATGGCGCTGATGACGGTGGCCGACGGCACCTCGGTGATCCGGGAGAAGATTTTCGAGAACCGCTTCATGCATGTGCCGGAACTTGCGCGCATGGGCGCGCAGGTGCGCATCGATGGCGATACCGCCACAGTGCGCGGCGTCGACAAGCTGAAAGGCGCTCCCGTTATGGCGACCGATCTGCGCGCCAGTGTCAGCCTGGTGCTGGCGGGCCTGGCCGCCGAAGGCGAAACCGTCGTCAGCCGTGTCTATCATCTGGACCGGGGCTTTGACAGGTTGGAAGAGAAGCTCTCCCGGATCGGCGCCGATATTGCCAGGGTGTCGGAATGAGTCGCGTGGGAATGAGTCGTCCCGGCCCGAGCCGTCTGAAACTCGCGGCCGCCGATGCCGAAGACCTCGAGGTTCTGTCGGCGCGGCTGCAGGATGCGGTGCTCAAGCTCAAGAATGTCAGCTGGCAGCCCAGAAAACGCCGCTTCGCCGCCGTCGTGAACCGCCTGCAATGGGAAGCGGGCGGAAGCATGCGGGTGCGCAGCGGTCTTCATTTCGATGGTGTGCTGAAAGTGCAGTCGCACAATGTCAAGCTGGGTGCGGGCGAGGCGGTGGTGTCGGTGCTGGCGCTGCGTTTCACGCCCAACGACGCCAAAGACGGCCAGGATGCCGACCCGGGCGGGGTGATCGAACTGGTGCTGGCCGGCGGCGGCGCCTTCCGCCTGACGGTGGAATGCGTGGACGGCGAACTGGTGGACATGACGAGCGCCTGGGCGGCGAGGGGCAGGCCCGATCACGAGACGGAGAGTGCCTGACATGGCCCGCCGGCTGAACGCATCGGATGCGTCCTTCGACGCGGACTTTCGCAGGCTGCTTTTCGCCAAGCGCGAAGAGGAAGAAGATGTCGCCCAGATCGTACGCGGCATCATCGCCGATGTGCGCGCGCATGGCGATGCCGCGCTGATCGAACTGACCAACAAGTTCGATCGTGCCGGCGTCAACAAGGAAACGCTGAAACTCTCGCCCGCTGAAATCGAAGCCGCGCTGGCCCAGGTCAGCCGGGAGCAGGTGGCGGCGATCGAGACCGCGGCGGCGCGCATCGAAGCCTATCATCGCCGCCAGATCCCAGCCGACGAGCGCTTCACCGACGATACCGGCGCGCTGCTCGGCTGGCGCTGGACCAGCCTCGACAGCGTGGGCCTCTATGTGCCGGGCGGCACGGCGGCCTATCCGTCATCGGTGCTGATGAATGCGGTCCCGGCCAAGGTGGCGGGCGTGAAGCGCATTGTTATGGTGACCCCGGCCAGCCACGGCACGATCAATCCGCTGGTGCTGGCGGCGGCCTGGCGCGCCGGCATCAGCGACATCTTCCGCATCGGCGGGGCGCAAGCCGTGGCAGCGCTGGCCTTTGGCACCGAAACCATCCAGCCGGTGGACAAGATCGTGGGCCCCGGCAATGCCTATGTCGCCGCCGCCAAGCGCGAGGTGTTCGGACAGGTCGGCATCGACAGCGTCGCCGGGCCCTCGGAAATTCTGGTGATCGCCGACGGCTGGAACGATCCGGAATGGATCGCCGCAGACCTGCTGAGCCAGGCCGAACATGATGCCTCCTCGCAGAGCATCCTGATCACCGACGATGCCGGCTTTGCCGATTCCGTTGCCGCCGCGGCCGAGCGCCAGATCGCCATCCTGCCGCGCAGGGAAATCGCCGCAAAAAGCTGGGCCGGCTATGGCGCCATCATCGTGGTCAAGACGCTGGACGATGCCGCGCCGCTGGCGGATGCCATCGCGCCCGAGCATCTGGAAATCGCCACCGCCGACCCGGAATCCTTCTCCAAAAAAGTGCGCCATGCCGGCGCCATTTTCCTTGGCCGCTACACACCGGAAGCCATGGGCGATTATATCGCCGGGCCCAACCATGTGCTGCCCACCTCGCGCACGGCGCGCTTCTCCTCCGGCCTGTCGGTGCTGGATTTCATGAAGCGCACGACCCTGCTGGGCCTCGATGCCAGAAGTGTCGCGGCCATCGGCCCCGAGGCGCTGATCCTGGCGGAATCCGAAGGCCTGGACGCGCATGCCCGCTCCATCGCCGCGCGACTGAACCGCAAGAGCTGAATGTGGATTTCCGGCTGTCGGCGATCACCCTCGACGAACACAGCGTCGTGCAGCGCAGCCGCGCCGTCGAGCAGGAACGCGAGGTGGCGATCTATGACCTGCTGGAAACCAATGTCTTCAAGCCCGACGGTTCGCCTGGCGGGCCCTATCATCTGACGCTGGGAGTGGAGGAAACCCGGCTTGCCCTGGACATCGCACTGGAGGACGGCACGCCCCATGGCAAGGTGCTTCTGTCGCTGGCGCCGCTGCGCAAGACGGTGAAGGATTATTTCCTGGTCTGCGAGAATTATTACAAGGCGATCCGGAGCGCGCCGCCCTATCAGATCGAATCCCTGGACATGGCCCGCCGGGCGCTGCACGACGAAGGCGCGCGCGAGCTCAAGGCGCGCCTGGAAGGCAAGATCGAAACCGACCTCGATACCGCGCGCCGGCTGTTCACGCTGGTCTGCGTGCTGCAGATGCGGGGTTGAGCATGGAGCAGTCCGTGCTCATTGCCTGCACCATGAACGCCGTGCGCTCCCCCATGGCGGCGGCCATGTTGCGCCATCTGGCCGGTCGCAGGCTTTATGTGGAATCAGCCGGCGTTCGCGCCGGCGCGCTCGATCCGCTGGCAGTCGAGACCATGGAGGAGATAGGTCTCGAAATCGGCAAGCACAAGCCCCGCCGTTTCGAGGATCTGGAAGACAGCAATTTCGACCTGGTGATCACGCTCTCGCCCGAGGCCCAGCACAAGGCCATGGAACTGACCCGGATGGCGGCGGTCCGGGTGGAATATTGGCCCACTCTGGACCCCACGGCGGTCGAGGGTTCGCGCGAACAGCGGCTCCTGGCCTACCGGGCGGTGCGTGACGAGTTGATGGAGCGGCTGAAACGGCGCTTCCTGACCCGGGCGGCAGCCGATACTTGAGGCAAAACTGCCCCGAAAGCCGGGGAAAACCGTTGGAAAGGCTTGCTTTTCAGCCCTTTCCCCCCTATTTCCGCTGCTCGCGAAACGGCTGGAAGAGGACCCATTGGCCAAGGAAGAATTGCTGGAGTTCGAGGGCATCGTCGAAGAGCTTTTGCCCAATGCGACCTTCCGCGTGAAGCTGATCGCCAATGACCACATCATCATCGCCCATACCGCCGGCAAGATGCGCAAGAACCGCATCCGCGTGTTGACCGGCGACAAGGTCATGATCGAGATGACGCCGTACGACCTGACCAAGGGTCGTATTACCTATCGCTTCCGCTAGGCGCGGTCTTTTTGGCCCCTGAGTTCGTCCTTGTACACGTCGCTCGTTGCCACGACGCTGTCGCTAGGCAACCCTGCTCAGGTCCCAAAAATCCTCGCGCCTAGTTTGATGTAAGATGGAGGGTGCATGTCCTCGCCCCTTATATTGGCCAGCGAAAGCCCCCGCCGCCGCGCGCTTCTTGCCCAGGCCGGCATCATTCCTGACGCCGTCTTGCCCGCCGCCATCGACGAAAGCGCGCAGAAAGGCGAGTTGCCGCGCGCCCATGCCCTGCGTCTGGCGGCGGAAAAGGCGCACAAGGTAGAAAGCGAGTGGAGCGGCAAGCCGGCCTTTATCCTGGCGGCCGACACGGTTGTGGCGCTGGGCCGCCGCATCCTGCCCAAGGCGGCCGACGATGACGATGTGCAGGCCTGCCTGAAGCTTTTGTCCGGCCGCCGCCATCAGGTGATCACCGCAGTGGCCTTGATTTCTCCCGACGGGCGCCTGCGCACGCGCGTGACCCAGACGCGGGTTTCGGTACTGCGTCTCACGGACGCCGAGATTGCCGGCTATGTCGAAAGCCGCGAAGGCGTGGGCAAGGCGGGCGGCTATGCCATCCAGGGCCGGGCCGAGATGTTGATCAAGGAAATCTCCGGCTCCTGGTCCAATGTGGTGGGCTTGCCGCTGGCCCTGACCGTGTCGCTGCTAAAAGGGGCCGGCCATGGCTGAATGCCCGATCTGCGGCAAGCCGGCCGACGGGCGGCTCAGGCCCTTCTGCTCCAAACGTTGCGCCGACATCGACCTGGGGCGCTGGCTGAAAGGTGGTTATGCCATTCCCGGCGCCCCGGCGGGCGGCCCAAGCCCTTCCAATCCTTCGGAAAATGACCCCGACGAGGACTGAGGATTGGCGCTGGACAGGGCCAAAGGCTTCCCCTAAGAAGCCGGTCCGCCGACGTGCCCAGGTAGCTCAGTCGGTAGAGCAGCGGATTGAAAATCCGCGTGTCGGCAGTTCGATTCTGTCCCTGGGCACCATTCCAAAAATAAGCGGTTGCTATCACGTCTTGGCTCAATGACCGATCTGCAGGCGCCTCAGCTGCGCTTTCAATCGTATCTGCTGCGCGTTCCCGACGCACCTTGACCAAGTTCCATCCTTGGCCAAAACCCAAACCTGTCTCACAGGTCCTGGTGACAAGCAGCAGATGATGCCGTCCTGACTACGTGACCGCAGGACCTGGGATAGACTCTTCCAAGCCGCCCGCATTAAATAGGCCACTAGCCCCGGTCCGGCATCATGTCGGAATTTATGGACGGCATCATATCGGTTTGCCTGGGCGTGTTCGTCTGAATCCGCGGGAGAGAGCCGGATGCGGACAGTGAGCCTGAACGAACAGGCGATGGGGCCAGGATGAACGCCATCGTCCTTGTCGCCCTGAAGCGACCTTATACCTTCGTCGTACTTGCGATTCTGATCGTGCTGTTCGGCGGGATGGCCGCGCTCAATACACCTACCGACGTGTTTCCCCCCATCAAAGTTCCCGTCGTGGCGGTGATCTGGTCCTACAACGGGCTTTTGCCCTCCGACATGTCCGGCCGGGTCGTCTACTACTACGAGCGGTCCCTGACCACGACGGTGGGCAACATCGAGCACATCGAGAGCCAGTCACTCTACGGCAGCGGCATCGTCAAGATCTACTTTCAGCCGGGAACGGACGTGGCGGCCGCGCAGGCGCAGGTCACTGCCACCTCTCAGACAGTGCTCAAACAGCTTCCGGCAGGAATCACGCCACCAGACGTGCTGGTGTTCGACGCATCCTCCGTGCCGGTGCTGGACCTGCAGATTTCCGCGGACAACATGACGCCGTCCGACATCTACAACGTGGCGTCCAACCTGATCCGGCCCGCGCTGGTGTCGGTTCCGGGCGTGGCCATACCCTCGCCTTACGGTGGTTCATCGCAGGATGTCGAGGTGGATCTCGACCAGACCAAGCTGCTGGAGCACGGGCTGTCGGCCACCGATGTGGGGCATGCGCTCGCGGCGCAGAATATCGTGCTGCCGGCCGGCGATGTGAAAATCGGCGCCATCGATTACATGGTGGCGACAAACGCGTCGCCGCTCGCCATCGACGCTTTCAACAACCTTCCGATCAAGCAGGCCGGCAATGCAGTAATCTACTTGCGGGATGTGGCCTACGTTCATCGCGGTGGTCCGCCGCAGCAGAACATCGTGCTGGTTAAAGGGCACCAATCCATTCTGCTGCAGATACTCAAGACCGGTGATGCCTCTACCCTGGCGGTGGTCGCCGGCGTACGGGCACTGATTCCGGGATTGCTCAAGACGCTGCCGGCCGGCATCACGATTACGCCGCTCAACGACGCATCCGGTTTCGTGCGCGCCTCGATCGAGGACGTGGTGCAGGAGATGGTGATCGCCGCGACTCTCGCTGGCATCGCCGTCCTGCTGTTCGTCGGCAGCTGGCGCTCGACCCTGATCGTCGCGACCTCGATCCCGCTCTCGATCCTGAGCTCGATTCTGATGCTGTCCTGGCTTGGTCAGACGATCAACGTCATGACATTGGGCGGCCTCGCCCTGGCTGTCGGCATCCTTGTCGATGATGCAACGGTCATGATCGAGAACATCAACACCCACCTGGAGGAGGTGGGTAAGGACGGCACCCACAAAGGTCTTGAGGACGCAATCATTGATGCGGCAAACCAGATTGTCGTGCCGACCTTCGTCTCCACCCTGTGTATTTGCATCGTCTGGCTGCCGCTGTTCGAACTTGGGGGTGTTGCCGGGTACCTGTTCCTGCCTCTCGCCGAGGCCATCGTCTTTGCGATGATCGCCTCCTTCATCCTGTCGCGCACATTGACGCCGACCATGGCGGCGTGGCTGCTGCGTGGCCAGTTGGCGACCCATGACAATCCGGCACGAGAAACGAAGCGCCCGGGGATATTCACGCGCTTCCAGGCAGGGTTCGAAACCCGCTTCAGCCGGTTCCGTGACGGCTACCGCACGGTACTTGTCAGGCTTACCGCAAACCGCCGGCGCTTCGTGGTCATCTACCTCGGCGGCGTCGCGGCATCGCTGCTGTTGCTGATTTTCGTCGGCCAGGATTTCTTCCCCGGCATCAAGTCGGGCGAGATCGATCTGCACATGCGCGCGCCGATCGGGACGCGCATTGAGGAAGCGAGCAAGATCGCGGTGCTGGTGGAGCAGCAGATCCGCGACCTTCTGCCCGGCCACGTGGTGGGCACCCTGGTGAATTGCGGCCTGCCGAACAGCGGCATCAATCAGGCCTACAGCAACACCGGTACGGTCGGTGCCCAGGATTGCGATATCACGATTTCGCTCGACAATCAGGCGTCTCCGGTCGACAGCTATCGCGCAATCCTGCGTGCGGGTCTGACGGAACGCTTTCCCGGTACCGACTTCAGCTTCCTGCCTGGCGATATCACCGCGAAAATCCTGAATTTCGGCCTGCCGTCTCCGATCGACGTTCAGGTCAGCGGGCGCGATCTCGACGCAAATTTCGCCTATGCCACCAAGCTGGAGGCGCGCCTGAAGCAGATTGCGGGCACTGCCGACGTCCGCATCCAGCAGGTCATGGGCCAGCCCAGTCTGCTGGTGGCCGCCCAGCGCAGCTTCGCTCTGGGGACAGGACTGACGGAGGCGGACATCACCGGTAGCCTCCTCACTGCCTTGTCGGGAAGCGGTCAGGTCGCCCCAACCTACTGGCTCGACACGACAAACGGCATCTCACATCTGGTCAATGTCCAGACCCCGCAGGGTCAGTTGGCCAGCATCAATGACCTCCAAAACATTCCGGTCGACTTAGGCAACAACAACCCAAGTGGTGCCCAGCCCCAGATCGCCGGCGGCGTTTCGCAAATCACGCAGACGGGCACGCCAGGTCTGGTTTCGCACTATGCGATCATGCCGGTGATCGATATCTACGCCAATGTGCAGGTGCGCGATCTCGGCGCGGTCAGCGGCGAGGTCGCGAAGGTCGCCAAGGACATGGAGCCGAGCCTGCCGCGTGGCGCATCCGTCACCATCCGCGGTCAATCGGCAACCATGCACTCTGCCTATGTCCAGCTGCTCGCCGGGCTGGCCCTGTCGATCGTGCTGATCTACCTGGTGATCGTCGTTAACTTCCAGTCATGGCTCGACCCCTTCATCATCATCACGGCGCTGCCTGCAGCGTTGGGTGGAATCGCCTGGAGCCTGTTTCTGACGCACACGACGCTGTCGGTTCCGGCCTTGACCGGGGCGATCATGTGCATGGGAACGGCGACCGCCAACACGATCCTTGTGGTCGCATTCGCACGCGAGCGTCTTGACGAACATAACGACCCGGTATTGGCGGTGATCGAGGCTGGGTATGCACGCATCCGGCCAGTCTTGATGACCGCCCTGGCCATGATTGTCGGCATGCTGCCGATGTCGCTCAGCAACACCCAGAATGCGCCACTCGGCCGTGCGGTGATCGGCGGCCTGATGGTGGCTACGGTCACAACCCTGCTGTTCGTGCCGTGCGTTTTCAGCATTCTGCATGGGAGAAGGTCGAGCAAGGGCACGCCGGCACGCAAAGGAGAGCCCGCATGAGCAACCCGATAGGGACTATCGCGGCCCCCGAGCATCGAGGCCGTCTCTTTGCGCTGATCGCCGTCGCGCTCGCCGTGGCGCTTGCGGCCTTCGGCATCTGGTCGCGCAGCGATACGGTCGCGGGCCTGAAACAGGAGGCTGATGATGCCGCGATTCCGCGCGTCCAGGTGGTATATCCCAAGCCTGCGCCGCCGCACCGCACTCTGACCCTGCCGGGCAATATAGTCGCCTGGTACGAGGCGTCGATCTATGCCCAGGTCACTGGCTATGTGGTTCACTGGTTCAAGGATTACGGTGCACCGGTAAAGACCGGCGATGTCCTGGCGACCATCAGCACGCCCAGCCTGGATGCGCAGTTTGAAGCCGCCAAGGCGAAGCTTGCGGTGGCACAGGCCAGTTACAAGCTGGCCGTCACCACCGCCAAACGCTGGGCTGCGCTCGCGGGGACGGAGGCGGTGGCGCAACAGGATGTCGACGTGAAGGCGGCGGATGCCGCCGAGCAGAAGGCGGAGGTATCCGCCGCCGAGCAGACCGTCGAGCAATATCGCGCAATGGTCGCGTTCAAGAATCTGGTCGCACCGTTCGATGGCGTCGTGACCGCTCGCAACACCAATGTCGGAGAATATGTCAACGCTGCGGGTGGGGATACGACGCTCCGCAGCCCCTCGACGGCACTGTTCAGTGTCGCGGACATTCATAAAATGCGGATATTCGTGTCCGTGCCGCAAGAGTATACGGACGCACTCAAACCAGGCCTGACCGCCACGCTGACGCTGCCGGCGAAACCGGGTGATCCGATTCCCGTGCAGTTCCTGACGACGGCAAATGCCGTCAGCACATCGACGCGCACGATCGTCACGGAATTTACCGTCGACAACCCCAAGCGGGAACTGTGGCCGGGAACCTATGTGAACGTCCATTTCAATTTCCCGGGCGCCCCGAACATTCTGATCCTGCCCGAACAAGCGCTGCTATTTCGTGCTCAGGGAATGCAAGTCGCGGTCGTGGACGGCCAAAACCGGGCGCATTTGCAGGATGTCGCCCTGGGACGCAATCTCAATACCAATGTTGAGATCGTCTCCGGGCTGAAGGCGACCGACAAGGTCGTCGGCAACCCTTCGCTTGGTCTGCTTGACGGTCAGCAGGTCAAGGTCGTGCAACCTGTCCAGGGCTATGACGCAAATTCGAGCGGCAGTGCAACCGCCAGCGCGGCCTCGAACGGATCGAAGCCGGCCACCGGGCCCTCGCGATGAGGGCGCGCAGCCCGCGCCGCGCCACGCGGCGCCACGCCTGCATTGCGCTGATGGTGGGGACTGGTCTGTGCGGCTGCGATCTGGCCCCGGATTACCAGCCGCCGCAATATGTCCTGCCTGCCGATTACAAGGGATCCGCGCCCTTCACAATCGCCCATCCGCGGGACACCCTGCCGCGCGGTCCGTGGTGGGAAAGATTTGATGACGCCACTCTCAGCCAGCTCGAGCAGCAACTGACAGCCGAGAATCCTGACCTGGCCGCGCTGGCTGAGCAGTACACCCAGGCCCGCGACCTTGCAGCCGAGGCGCGCTCCCAACTGTTCCCGCAAATCGGCGCCAGCGCGCTGGTTTCGGACAACAGGGAGTCGCTGCACAGGCTGTTTCGGGCTCCGAACAGCACCGGGCCGCGGGAGGAAAGCAACAATGAGATTCTGGCGACGGCGTCCTGGGAGCCCGATTTCTGGGGCGCGATACGCAACAGCACGCGGGTTCAGATGCGTCTCGCCCAGTCCAGCGCCGCCCTGCTGGCGGCCGGGAGGTTGAGCCTGCAGGCCGAGCTGGCAAGTGAATATATCGCTCTTCGCGGCCTTGATACGCAGGAAGCTGTCTACCGTGAATCGATCGCCTACTATCAGAAGGCTGTCCAAATCACGACGCAACGCCTTCAGGGCCGCATTGGCTCCAGGCTTGATGTGGTGCGTGCCCAAAGTCAGCTGGCGTCGACGCAGGCGCTGCAGAACGGCGTCCTCGCCAGTCGTGCCTTGCTCGAGCACGCCATCGCAGTCCTTGTGGGCGTCAACCCGAGCAGCTTCTCGATCCCTGTTGTGGATGACGCGCGGCTGGCTGTCCCGACCGTGCCTGTAGGGCTGCCCTCACAACTGCTCGAGCGTCGCCCGGACGTCGCCAGCGCCGAGCGGCAGATGGCTTCGGCAAATGCGGAGATCGGCGTCTCGCGCGCTGCCTTCTACCCGAACATTACCATCAGCGCTTCCGGCGGCTTCGAGTCCAACGCGTTCAACCTCACAAACCTGTCAAACGCCCTGTGGTCGGTCGGTGCAGGCGCCGTGCTGCCGATTTTCGAGGGCGGCCTGCGGCGCGCAGAGCTGCAGCGCAGTTGGTCCCAGTATGCGCAAGCGCGCGACAGCTATCGTTCGACAGTGCTGCGGGCATTCCAGGACGTCGAGGACGGCCTGGCATTGACGCAACACTTGCAGGAACAGGCGCAACAGCAGGCCGCGGCGGTCACTGACGCCTACAAGGCCCAGGCCCTGACCCAGCAACTCTACATCGGCGGCCTGACCAACTACCTCGATGTCGTGGTGGCGCAGGAGACGGCGCTAACGGCGCGTACCGTTGAAGTTCAGGTGCAGGTCAGTCGCCTGCAGGCGGCGGTGACGCTTATCCGCGCGCTTGGAGGGGGCTGGACCGTCGCGGATTTACCCACCGAGGATGGAGTGCTTCCGTTCGGGCCACTGGACTACACGCATGGCGGCGATCACCCGCAGCCGGATGGGACGGAACGGGATACCCAAACCGCGTCGAAACCGTAGTCTGATTGCCGCGCGCGGCTCATTTTCCATTGTAGATAACCCGCCAGACGCAGCTGTTTTTGTCATCTACGATCAGAAGACTGCCATCGATGGCGACAGCAAGTTGCGACGGCGACCCCCACATTGACACTTGGCTGCCGCGGTAGCCGAAGAAGCCCGTGACGAAGTCCTCGTAACCGCCAACAGGATTCCCATCCTTGAAGCGCACGCGAATGACCTTGTAACCGTCAGGCTTGTCATAGGGACCAGAGCCGTGAATGGCCACAAATGCATTGCCCTCGTATTCAACAGGAAACTGCTTGCCGGTATAGAACACCAATCCAAGGGGTGCGGAGTGTGCCTCCAATAGCACCTCCGGTGTCTTGGTTTTCGCAACCAGGTCCGGTCGTTTCACGCCATAGACGGGGTCGGGATTGGGGCCGTCATAGGCGTAAGGCCATCCGAAAAAATCATTTGGACCGGCATGGGCGAGAAAATCCGCCGGCACGCGTGCACCCAAACTGTCGCGTTCGTTCACGGTGACCCAGAGGTCATTCGTGCCAGGGTAGAAGGCCAGGCCTTCGACATTTCGCAATCCTGTGGCGAAGGGGGACATCGTGCCATCGCCAGCTATGACCTCGATAGTTGCGTCGGGTGGCTGGACTTCAGACACGTCATCGCGCGAGCCAAAAGCCAGGTAAAGTTTGCCGGTCGGATCAAAGACGATATCGCGCGTCGTATGCTCGCCTTCCGGACGCAGATCCGGCGCGGCCGTAACGCGCTTGAAATCCGGGAAGGGAATGGTTTCGCGATCAAGGTAGGGCGCCCGCCAAATGGCATTCACATCACTGACAAAGAGCTGGCCGTCGCGAATGGCGATGCCATGGGGATCTTTGAATCCCGTGGCGAACTGTTGGACTTTGTCGGCCATGCCTTCGCCATGCGTGTCGCGAAGGCGCAGAATGTCGCCCGTGGGACGCACGACGAACACGTCTCCGTTGGGCGCGACAGCCAGGGAGCGCACATAGCCCACATGGGATGCGAATTGCGAGATTGCGAAGCCAGTGGGAACCTGAGGCGCCGAACCTGGTGGAGGGTCGTCGAAGCTTGGCGTCAAGTCTGAAGGCGACGTCGTGTGTGGTGCGGGCAAATCGCCTGGCAAAATGTTGAAATGGTCTCCGGGGGCGGCACCAGCGACCAGGCAATCCGCAAGCCAACTCGCAACAAACAAGGCGACAAAGTAAACCCCGCGAATCGGTTTTATCAAAATGGGCTCCTGGTCGCGCGTTGAGGTCGGGACCGAATATCCGTCATACTATAAAAAAGCTGGGGCTAGACGCCATGCCGAATCTCGAAGCGCCCGCTTTGGGTCAAAGCGGTCATTCGGTCTATTGGCGGTAATGGCATGCGGCGGGATCTCAGGTTCCTGGACGACCTGAAAAGGTGAGACAAACAATTATTCTCATGCCTTGCGGCAATCTTCTGGGAGGCTGCGTGCGGATTTTTTCCGCGACCGTCGCATGCCAATAAGGCCGATCAGGCCCAGTGCCGTACCGAATTGCACCAGTGCGGAGGGTTCCGGCACGGAAATGGCCGCCAAAAGCCCACCGCTCTCCGAACTCAGCCCGGTGGTAAAATACAAAACATCCGGGTTGCCACCATTGCCGCCATTGCCGAAGGTCAGTGCCCACAGCCCTTGGAAGCTCGAACTGCTGTCGAGCGTATCGAGAAATGCGCCGGTTGTCGGGTTATAGACATTGATTTCGCCCCCGGCCGCGCTGAGGTCGCCATAGGCGAAATTGGCGACCAGAAGATCGTTGCTGAATTCCCCGAAATTGGCGGGGGCCAATGCGATTCCCCAAGGCGATGCGAGGTCGGGACTTGTGAAACTGGAAAGCAGGGTTCCACTTTCGCTGAATTTCGCGACGGCGCCTTCGCCGCCGGCTGCCGTCGTCTCGGCGCTGTGTCCCGGCAGGGCATAGGTCACATAAACCGTTCCGCCAATATCCTGCACGTTGAACGGCACGAGCCCCATGGCTGCCACGCTTGCCGGGGTCGCAATGGTCCCCACCTGAGTCCAGGAGGTGTTGAAAATATTGATGACGCCATTTTTGCTGTCGGCGGCGTAAAGCAGTGTATTGGCCTGATTGATCGCCAGACCGGTGTACACAGCACCCGACGTCGTCACTTCTGTCGTGGCGACCCCGCCAACCCGCGCGACAATCGTGCCATTCAGATTGGCAAAAATAAAACTCGCACCTCCAAAGCCGCCAGCGGCGACTTCGCCGGTCGGCGAGCCGCCACTCGTGAAGATCGACCTGCCGGTGACGGTCAAGGGCGTTGCCGAGGGTATGGTGTAGAAAGTCGCAACTCCGGTTCCCTGATCGGACACCCAGAGCGGACTTGTCGCGGTTTCTGAGACGCCCCAGGGATTTATCAAGCTCGTGTCAGTCGTTTCCGCCAGGCCAGAGACGCTCGAAACCAGGTTTGTCTGGACGTAGCCCCCGATCGGGCCAGCATTCGCCGTCAGCGCCGAAGCACTTATCCAGAGCACACTCCCCAAAACGAGATCGCGTCTGCGTGACATCGATTTCTCCTCCGCATTGCTGCACCGGGCCGCGATTTGCGCGGCGTCAGGAGAATGTGTTTGGTGCAACTTCCTGCATTGATCAGGTGCGATGAAATTTAAGCAAGAAACGTGCTAACCAAAAAATATCTCGGTTTTCTTGGTTCGCAACCGAGTTCCATCGACTGTGTTGTAAAATCGATTTACGAACAAAGCGGACGCGAACGGAAGTGGTCGCGTCATGCCGCAAAGGTTCCGTTCAAGCCGCACGCTGCCGCCGGGCGCCAGTTTTCACATATGCAATGCGATCATTTTGCACCCTTCACCGCTGCGAGGTAATCAACAACGGCTTTCGCATCGGTGTCATTGACGGGCGCCTTGTATGAACCGCGCATTTTGTCGACCTCTGCCTGCCATTTCGCACGCGCCATTGGCGGCTGGTCTAGAACCATCTCCACGGAATGACAGCCCAGGCAGTTGTTGTTGATGGCGTCCGCATGCGGCCCTGCCGGAAACTGCGCAGAGCTGTCGGGAAACTCGGTTTTAACAGTCTTGAACGTCATCGCGGCCCGGGCCGCGATGGGATGGCCCGTCACGGCAATCATGCCAACCAGGATTGCGAGGTAAGACAGGTTTCGCTGCATGGGCGCACCTCAGCTCGCGGTTATGGTGGTGGTTTCGATGATATTTCGCATGAAGCCGCCCGGATTCCAGTTGGCGACGGTCGGTTGGGATTCGCCCGCGCTGTTGGTGCAGCGGACCATCAGGTCGTGTGCGCCTTTGGTGGCGAGCGAGACATGCGTGCTCCAAAGCCGGAAGCCGTATTTGCCCTCATCCTTGCCGAGTTGGGTCGCAGTCCAGGTCTTACCGCCATCCACGGACAGATCGACCTTTGCCACGCCTGAATCGCCGCCAAAGGCGATCCCGCGAACGAGCGCGGAAGACGTTGCTCCGATCGCGGCGCCCGGTTTCAGGTTTGTGATGAAGGAGCGGGGCACCATGCGGTTGATCGGCACCATCTTCACGCCGGTTTGGTTGGGCTTCATGTCGCCACGCGGATTGTCGGGTATCGTATAGGCCTTCGCCATCCAGTAATTGTCGTCGGGTTTGGCCAGGACTTCGATGTCGCTCAGCATCTTGATCCAGTAGGTCGCGTACCAACCTGGCACCACGAGCCTCAAGGGAAATCCGTTGAGCAGCGGCAGTTGCTGGCCATTCATGGCGTAAGCGATCATGACCTCGCCGTTGCGCGCATGATCGATCGCGAGTGATTTCATCAGGGTGGGGGCGTCGGGAACCAGGGCCTGGTCAAGGCCTTTGAACCGGACCTGAACGGAGCCGCCTTTGACACCGGCCTTGTCGAGAACATCTTTCAGCCGCACGCCGGTCCATCGCGCATTGCCCATAGCTCCGTTTTCCCATTGCGCGCCGGGGACAGGCGGCATGACCAGGCCGCGGGAATTGCCGGAGCATTGGTTGACGGCCGCAATCTCAAACTGGGGCAGGGCGGCAATGTCCTTCAGGGAAAGCGAAAGTTGCTTATTTACGTTTCCATGAACCGCCAGCCGGAAGGTATTCGCGTTGACTTCCATTGGAATAAGCGCCCAGTGCCAGCGGACATAGAATTGGTTGTTCGGCGTAAAGACGCCCCGGTCAAAGACCTCGAATGGTGTTTCCAGCAGTGGCGGGCGCGTCCGCTGCAATATCATGGCTCCCTTTTGCGGGAAGGCGGTCGTGACGGGCCGTTCTGTCGGCCTGCCCCCCGGCAACGGTAGATTGACTGATGTGGCGGCAAGGCCGGGGTGTGACGCGAGGGCAAAGCCGCCAGCTGCTGCCCCGGCCAGGAGGCGTCTCCTCGATATTGCCGATGCGAAGATGCTCTCGCCGCTCATAGTCTGGTCCTTCCATTTGTCGTGCAGGACAGTGTGTGAATGGAACTATGGTCTTGCGGGCTCTGTTGGACTTGGTCTCCAAGGAACCCGCAATCATACCACGGATCGGGGTGCGGTCACACGAACCGCCAACAAGCCGCCAGACGCTCCGGTTGGGCCTGACAGCCGGGTCCGCCCGGCCAGCGGTGCACGGAACCATTGTGGTTCGCAGTGCACCGCACCAGGCGGATCATAAGGCTTCCACAGCGCCGGCTATTCAGTCATTCCGGAGCGCGATGTCTGCACAATCGCATCTTGAAGGGTGCCATTCGGGCCGGGAACCAGTTTCACGGACCAAATGTCCTCGCCCAGACTGCCTCCCGTGGGGCGAGCCATGATGTAATACTGGCAGTTGATTGTGGCCTGCGGATCCGCGGGCGTTTCGCATCCCGCGACAGCATTTTCCACTTTCGCCACCGCGGTATCCATCGGCAGGCCCGGCGTGAGCTGGGTCTCGGCAAAGGACTGCGCCGCCTTCAGGCCTTCATCTCCCCGCATATATTCGGCGTCAGGAAAGGTGAAATGCGGGGTAGAGGATGCCAGTGCAACGCCAGGCAAAGCCAGCAGACCGGCAAATGCCAAAATAATGAGTTTGGTGCTGGGGTGGGTTCTCATCTTCGTCTCCATTGTCTCTAAATCGCGACCATTCGCAGGGAGAAATCTGCGCCTGACCCATCGTTCGATCCAACGGATTGTTTCGATCGAATTGTTCGGTTCAGCCGATCATTGCCGCGCGATGCGTCCTACAAGGCTGCTGTCAGGTTGAGCTTGATCACGCGGCCCAGTGGGCTGGCGACCCAGTTATCATAGCCAGTAGCACCCAGATAAAAGGGCGGATCGGTATCTGCGATATTGATCACGGTCAGCCCGATGCGGTCGTCGCCGAGCCAATCGGTCTTGAACGCGTATCCGACGTGAAGGTCGAACGTCAGGTTGGCTTTGACGGGATCGCCGCCGCCATCGGGATTGCCCTGCGCGTTCTGCGTGATCGGGATGACGCTGGTGCCGGACCAGTTCCGGTAGGGGCCCGTATAATTCGCAAACACGTCCACGCTATAGGGGCCGCTCGCCCAGCCGATATTGGCCCGGGTCTGTGTCGCGGTTGACGGGAAGGATGCGCTCGATCCGGTGGTGTTGAGGATCGAATAGGGCACGCCGTCGGCGCCCAGGCCTGTGTCGTATTTGACCAGCTGGGTGATGCTGTCGCCGACATGGAATGCGCCCCAATCGGTGTCGAAAGCGTAGTTGAAGCTGGCGTCAATGCCTTCGGCGTAGAGATAAAGCCAGTTGCCCACATCCGTATTGAGCACCACGCTGATGACGGATGGGAAGGCGCTGGACTGAACCAGACCCGTTGAACGGGCATAGATCGAGGCTGCCGACGCGCCCGTGCCCGGATAAAACTGCGCCAGGCTGTTCAGGTTGGCATTGTTGAAGACATTGGCGGCGCTTGGTGTGGTGAAGGCACCCAGGTAATCGGTGTGCCAGAAGGTCGCCTGGAACAGAAAGCCGGGCAGGAAAGCGGGGCTGAGGTCGGTACCGATCTCCCAGCCATGCCCCTGTGCCGGATGGCCATTGGCCGCACCCCCATGGATGTTCACACCTTGGACAGTGGAGGCCAGAACGCAGGTCACGGATGCGAGTGTGCAGGGTTGGCCATTGGCGAACTGCGATGGGGCGAACTGGGTCAAGATTGGATAGGCGGCAACCGGAATGGGAATGCCGTCCATTGCCGTCGTGGCGCCGACATTGGTGCCGATGAAGGCGTGGTTCTTGTCACCGATCTGATCCAGGCCCGGCGCGACAAAAGAGGTCGACATATTGCCGCGAAGACGCACGCCTTCGATCACGTCCCAGTTGAAGGCGAGCTTGTAGTTCAGCGTGTCGCCGACATCGCTGTAATGATCGTAGCGGCCCGAGGCGTTCACCTGGAACTTGTTGACCAGCGGGATGTCCATCTCCGGGGAAACGACAGGCGCGTCGATTTCCGCGAAGGCCGATCGCACGGTGCGCTGGAAAGGGAAGTACTGGTAGTTGGCGCCCGTACTGGTGGGACCGGTATTGTTGGAGCTGATGCCCTGCTGCGTCAGCGTGTAGTGCACCGATTCCACGCCGGCTGCGACCTTTAGCGAACCGGCCGGCACCTCAAAGAGGCTGCCGTTGGTGCTGAGGCGATACTGTTCGAAACCGGCAACATTCTCTGTCAGCGTCTTGTTGTCCTCGATCTGGCCGATGACGGCGGCGCTTGTCCCGTTGGCGCTGCCGGTGTGCCAGATGTCGAGCGCATTGGCGGTGGTCAGCGGCAGGTTGAGCGGAATGACGGTGGTGTTGGCGATGGCCGGCGTGGTGGTGTTGCCGCCGTTGTTGGCGGTCCCGTTCAGCGCCAGATCCACGCTGCTGGCGTTGGCCGTGCCGCCGGGGCTGCGCTGATAGCTGTCGTCGCGTCCCGCGACTGCCAGCCCGTCCAGCACGAAATCGCCGAACAGGCGATATTCCGCGTTGAAATCGGCAAACATGGTGGTGGCGCCGTCGGTGTTGTAGGTGCCGCGTCCGCCCAGGATCGGATCCAGATTGGCGTAGATCGTCTCGCGGGTGACGGCGGGGCCGCTGTAACCCGGCGGCAGTTGGAAGAACGGATTGGCCTGGGCGCCGCTGCCGAAAGCGGTGACGTTGGAGACCGTGCCCGCGCCCGACACGCCATGGTCCTGGCGCTGGGCATACAGGATGTCGAATCCGGCCGTCAGGCGGCTGCCAAAGTCCTGTCGGATGCGCGCCATGACGTTGTTGCGGATTTCATGCTCGATCAGGGTATTTTCGTCAGACAGGTTGCAGGGTGCGTTCGACTGAGCCGCGCCATATTGCTGACCGGTCACCAGATTATAGTAATTGCCCGCGCCGTTCAGCCTGACGAGCGGCTGGGCGCAGCCCGGTCCGGCGCCGGTGAAGGTATCGAAGTTGGTGGAGGAGCCGTTGGTCTGGCCGACTGGCAGGCCCGCGGAGATCGCCCGCGCCGTCTGGTCGGCGTTGGCGGAGAAGGAACGCTGCGCCGCCGTGAGCTGTCCTTCCTCCACGAACTGATAGCCCAGCACCGCATTGCCATGATCCCAGCTCGTCCCCCACAGGACGCCGGCGGTCGTGTTGGAGGTTCCTTCGATATAATCCGCCTGGGCGTTGAGCTGCAGCCCGTCATAGTGGGTGCGGGTCACGAAGTTGATGACGCCTGCCACCGCATTGGAGCCATAGATGGAAGAATCGCCGTTGGCGATCACGTCCACCCGCTCCAGCATGTTGGTGGGAATGATATTGGGGTCTGCGGTGGTGTGATTGGTGCCGCCGGTGGGAAACTGGTGGCCGTCGATCAGCACCAGGGTTGCATTGCTGCCGCTGGCGCCCAGATTGTGGATGCTGGGCTGATAGTAGTTGTTGTGGATGCGCGAGCCTTCGCCGGCATCGCCGAAACCGCTGATTACCGGACTGTTCGCCAGCATCGCTTGTACTGTTGTGGCTCCGCTGGCCTCGATGTCGGCGCTTGAGATGTTGATCAGGTTGGTGCCCGTGGGAGCGACACCGCGGATCGAGGTGCCGGTTATCACCACCTGTTCGGGGGCGTCCGTATCTGTCTGGGCAAGGGAAGGGGTGGCGAGCAGGGCGAGCAAAGCCGTGCCCGTACGCAAGGTACGAGAGAGTTTCATTGTCAGTCCTTAGGAGTGTTCAGATCGAGACGGCGTAGCGCGCGGCGGTCTTCTCGTTCAGTTTCAGGCCAAGGCCCGGCCGGTCGGAAAGCGCCAGGGCGCCGCCACGCGTGTCCTCGGGCGGGTCCACGAGTTCGGCGCGCCAGGGCACCTCGCCATAGGAGAATTCCAGGATATTGAAGTTCGGAATCGTGGCGATGGCATGGGCGGCGGCGATATTGCCGACCGGGCTGGCTGGCCCGTGCGGGGAGGTCGCAAGTCCTGCGCCCTCGGCGATGGCCGCGATCTTCTTCAATTCCAGAATGCCGCCGCAGACCTTCACGTCCGGCATGACGATGTCCACGGCCTCGCCACGGATATAGGGATAGAAGCCTTCAACGCCCTGGATGTCTTCGCCGCCGGCCGTCGGCATGGTGGCGGTTCGATTGATCGTCGCCAGATCCGACAGCGGCTTTGCGAGGGTGACTTCCTCGAGCCAGAACAGTTTCAGGGGCTCCATGCGCGGGAGCAATGCGAGCCCTTGCTCCAGGGTGAAGCGGCTGTGCGCATCGACAAGCAGATCCCGGTTCGCGCCGATCGCGTCGCGCACCGCCTGGGCGTCGGCGATGCCGGCTGCCGTCAGGCGTTCCCGCTCCGCGCCATCGGCAAGGTCGTGGGGCAGTTCGTCGAATGGAGCCAGTTTGACCGCGTCAAAGCCGTCGGCCACGGCGCGGCTCGCCATGGCGGCAAAGCCTTGCGGATCGCGTGGTTCCGTCGAGCGATTGATATTGGCATAGAGGCGGATGCGCGGCTGTATGCGCCCGCCAAGCAGGGCGTGGACGGGTTGGGACAGAACCTGACCGGACAAATCCCACAGGGCATGTTCCAGCGCGCTGGCCGCGACGGCCGCGGGCTTGCCGCCCGTCACGATATCAGCCCGGCTGGCCTGCCGGAACCAGGCGATGTCGAAGATGGAGCGGTCTTTCAGCAATGTGGCAAAGTGGTCGAGATAATGCAGAGTCTCGGCGTCTTTGCCGCTATGGGACGCGTCGCCCAGACCTGTCAGGCCACCGCTGGCCTTCAGACGCGGCAGCACCCAGTCGCCGCGCTTGTTGATGTGAACGCGGAAGACTTCGAGCCCGGTTATGACCGGTTGCTTGCGCACCTGTGCGGCCAAAGCCGGGAACGGCGTGAGCGCCAGCGGCGCCGCGCCAAATGCCCTTAGTAGGGATCGTCGCTGCATATTATCACCCTCGTGACTCGCCGAATTTTTCGGCTCGGCCATAAATCTACCAAATCTCTACAGAGTCAATAGAGAATAAATTGGCGGGCTGGAGAACTGGAATGCGTTAGCCGCATCGCGCTTTCGCCGGCGTGTTAACCAGCATCGCGGATTTTCCAGCTTATGGGCAGTTTTAACTACTTGTGCGGATTGAAGGCCGTACCCTGGCGGGCCATGTTGGAGGTCGAGGCAGGGGGCGTTCAGTATCTCCATACTGCCCAAGCTTCGAAGGTCCGGTTCGATTACCCTCGCGCCGGGCCTTTTTCTTTTGAGGCTAGATATTTGCGAGGTCCCGGCCGGCGTCGACCCAGGCTTCGACCCCTCCCAGAAGCGGACGGATCTTCTTGAAACCCGCGCGTTTCAGATGACGCGCCGCCACTGCGGCCGAAGCCTCGTTGGGACAGGCGCAATAGACCACGATCTCGGTATCGGGCGAAATCTGCTTCAGGAGCGGGTGGATGTCTTCGGGATGGGCCCCAAGCGCGCCGGGGATGATGCCATCCCGGTCGCGCGCATCCGCCGAGCGAACATCCAGAATGATGGGGGGATTGCCGGATTCGATCAGGCCGACCAGTTCGTCGACCGTGATGCGGTCCATCCTGAGCTGGCGGATGAAAGTGACCCGCTCCCACCAGCGGAAAAGGACATAGGCTGCGAAAGCGGCGACCAGCGCCACAACGCTGATGGTGCCGAAGGTTTCCATTGTGTGCAGCACGTCTGCGACGGCGCGATGGAAGATGGCACCCAGAAGCGCCACCAGACCGTAATAGAGAAAGCTGCCCACCAGGTTGAGAGCCAAGAAAAGCGGCAGCGACAGCCGCATGATGGCCGCCATCGCCACCGCGATGCTGGAGAAGGCGGGCACATAGCGGGAGAAGATCAGCGACCAGGGCCCGACCCGGTGGTAGAGATTTTCCGTTTGGCGGACGCAGGAGTCGGGCGCCAGCGAAATCCGGCACAGGGTTGAAAGAACGCGCCGGCCGAAATACCGGCAGGCCCAGTACCAGATGGCGTCGGCCACAAGCGCGCCGGCGAGTCCCGCACCGATTACGGCGGGCAGGGAAAAATGGCCGTTGCCCGCCAGCGCACCCGCCACGACCAAGGCTGGCAGTGAGGGTATCGGCAGGCCGATCTCATCCAGCAGCACCGCGGCGAAAATCAGCAGCAGGCCGTAAATCTCGATCAGGTGAGTGAGTTCTTGCATGATGCCCTCTTCATGCATTCTAGCAGGCTCACAGGTGCCGCGACACGCGGGAACCGGGTGGGCCTGCCCCGCAAGGGGTGCAGGCCCGGACGACCCGTGTCATGCAAGTGTGACAGAAACCTCGATATTGCCGCGTGTTGCCTTGGAATAAGGGCAGATCTGATGCGCCGCGTCGACGAGCGCCTGCGCCACGTCGCGCTCCAGGCCCGGCACGCTGACGTTCAGATGGGCCCGCAGGAAGAAGCCATCCTCTCCCAGGAGCAGCTTGATTTCGGCATCGATCGACGGTGCCGATGGAAGGGCGATCTTCTTCTGGGTGGCGGCCAATTCGATCGCGCCCATGAAGCAGGCGGACCAGGCGGCGCCGAACAGCTGTTCGGCGGCCGGATGCGGCTGGGCCAGGCTGAGATCGAGGAAGTCATCGCTGCTTTTGGCGGAACCATTGTGGCCGCCCACATTGTGCGTCTTGCCGGTGAAGAGAATTTTCTCGCTCATGATCATCTCCAGTTTGGTTGATATAAATCGTGTACGATTAGATCGTATACGAGTTACATAATTTGACCTCGGACTGCTGTCAAGCACTTCCGATTTAATCGGATGCGATTTATATTGGTGGCGTCTTAAAATCATGGACCGCGCCATGTCCCAGTCCCCCCAGACCAACGGCGAAAGCCGCAAGCTCTCGAATTTCCTGTGCTTTGCCGTCTATTCGGCCAACCTGGCCTTCGGCCGGGTTTACAAGCCGATCCTGGACAAATTGGGCATCACTTATACCCAGTACGTCACCCTGGTGGCCCTGGGAGAGGAAGACGACCAGACGGTGGGAACCCTGGGCGGGAAGCTGTTCCTGGAATCCAATACACTGACGCCCATTCTCAAGAAACTCGAATCCATGGGTTACATCCGGCGCAAGCGCGACCCCGCCGACGAACGGCAGGTGCGCGTCAGCCTCACGACCACCGGACGCCGCGTGCTCGAGAAGGAGCCGGGCGCGTCGGTCGTAGAGGCGACGGGACTCGGCAAGGAGTTTCCCGTTGTGCAGAAGACGGTGGTCAAGTTGCGCGACAATCTTCTCAGTGCCATCGAGGCCCGGGAAAAATCCTGATCCTCATGTCCCGTTCAGGGACAGGTCGCTTGTGAAGGCTGTCGATTTCAGTCGCCGCGACATTCCGAAACAAAAAGATAAGTTCCTGCAATGCTGGCGCAAAGGAATGCCGGCAGTGTGCTGTCGCGGGCGGCATTGCACCGGCTGCTTGACCGGGGCGATTTCCAGATGTCTGCCATTATCGACAGCAACGCTATCCAGGCAGTTTTTGCCCAACCCTTGACCGACGGGTCCTTCGAAGGGCCCGTGCTCGACTATCTGCGCTCGGTGGGCGCACAACGTCCGATCCTGCTCCTGGCTTTCGCGCCCAAGAGCGCGGGTACCTACTTCCGCCAGGCGGCCATGCATGCGATCGGCGGAGAACTGATCCGCATGTGCCATGCCCAGGGCGGCCGTGACGGCACGCTCTATCTTCCCAATGTGCTCGCCCGCTGTCTCGATCAGACGTCGCCGGCAACCGTGACCCATATCCACATGCAAGCGCTCACCGGCAACCGGAAATTCATCGAGGCTCTGGGGCTTAAGCCCGTCATCATGATCCGCGATCTTGCCGATATGCTGGCCTCGCTGCTCGACATGTTCGAAGTCGATCCCGTCGCGCGCGCCGAGGGTGTGAACTGCCAGGTGCCGTCCAACTTCTGCGAGATGGACCGCGCGACCAAGCTGGACTTCATGATCGACGTGATCGCGCCCTGGTATGCGAGCTATTTCGCAACCTGGAAAAGTTTCGTGGACGATGCGCCCAATGCCGTTTGCGTGCTGCGCTACCGGGATTTCTGCGTGAACCCCGCCGAAAGCCTGCACAAGGCCCTCACGCATGCGGGCTTTGTCACAACCCGGCAGAAGTGCATCCGGTCGCTGGAAGAGGTCTGGCGCGACAAGGAAAATTATCGCTTCAACAAGGGCGTGGCTGGCCGTGGCCGGGCCTATTTCCTCCCGGAGCATTTTCGGCGCCTGCGTCGTCTCCTGTCCTATTATCCGCAGCTGGAGCGTTGGGTTCCGGAATTGCTGAGTGAAAGCGCGGAACTGGCGGCCGTGGGCTGAACCCTATCGGTCTGTCTCCTGATCTCTGGGCCAGTTCTGGCCATTGGGGGCCTGCGTCGGGCTGGTGGCGCAATGGCGCACCGTACAGGAGGCATCGGATTGCACGTCGCGGGCCTGGAAGAAGCGCGCCGGTCCCCGCACGACGATGACGGCCAGCATGACGATAACAGCAACAAACACCCAAGCCGCAGCGGCCCGGCGATAACGGTGACGCTCTCGCATAAGAGGGAAACGCGGGAACTTTGCCGATGTTTCGTGGGAACTGGGCGCGAGCCTCAGTGTGGAACCTCGGGGGTGTAGTAGCGGTGCTGGGGCATCTGTCCCGGGATGGCGTTCGGCGCCAGTTGGTCGCTGAACTGCCGGATCAGAATCCGGAGTGCGGCAAAGTTCTCAGGTCCGGCGCGCAGCATATCCACTTTCCGGGTGGGCAGGTCGCGCATCCCCACCAGTTGGCCTGCTTCCAGCGTGTTGGCTTGCGATTCCGCCAGCACCATGCCGGCGAAATAGTCGGGGTGGGGATCGGCCAGCCATTTGCGCGCATCATCCAGGAGCCCCGAGGTGATGCCTTCCCGGTCGGTCTCCTCCATCACCACGTCGGGACCGCGCTTGCGGTAGAAGCCCAGCACCGCGGCGACGATTGAGGGATCGCGGACGGTGCCGTCGGGATAGAAGATGCCATGCACATTGCCCCAGTAATGGGCGATCATCAGCTCCCAGATGAACCAGCCCATATGGGCGCGTGTGTGCTCCTCGATCTCGATGTCATACGGATTGGCGCGGCCCACGCACGCCATTTCGGTGTTGATCAGCGGCTTTCCGACCGAGGCGGCGAATTTCCGGCCGCGCACGATATCGGCCAGGATCTGGGCGCGGGTCTGGGAATAATCGTGATAGGAGAGCACATCCACGAAGCTGGCCGTCTCCATGGTGCAGGTCAGGAACAGGCATCCGATGGTCACCGGCGTGTGATGGTCGAACTCGTGGAAGACGGTCGCCATGAACTTGGCCACCGCGATGCGCTGGGGCTGGTTGGTGTTTGGCATGGCTTCGGGCGGGCGCACCCAGTCCGGCTCGTTGGCCACGTCCCAGAAGGACAGGCCGGGCTCGTCGCCTACCGTGTCCACCAGGTCTTTGGCATATTCGCGCAAGCGCGGCTTGACGCTTTCCTCGAAAAGATCGGGCATCATGCCGGCGGGTCCGTCCACCACCTCGATCATGGCGCCGATATGATGGGCCGCGGCGGTGCGCACGAAATCCTTCAGGTTGGCGCGGAATTTCTGCTTGTCGGCCAGCCAGGCCTTGTAGGACAGAAACACGCGCACGCTGTTGAGCTTCAGCCGCTCGGCATAGCCGAAGTCGCGATCCACTTCTCCATGACTGTAGCGCAGCCATTCGTCCTGGGTATTGAGGCTGGAAGCGGTGTTGTAATTGAAGCCGCGAATGTCGGAATAATCGGGCGCATATTTCATCCCGCCAGATCGGGCGGATGCGCCGAAAGAAAGGAGTGCCAGCGCCAGGCCCAGGCACGCCACAATCGCCCCGCCATTCTTCATGTGAGCCCCTGTTCGCACGCCGGCCGAATTTAAACGGCAGCGCCGGGCAAATCACAACCCGGCGGAATTTTGCGCTGCACACCAAAGGTTGTTTGCGCCACTGGCGGAAGGGGCGCTACACAGACAGGCGGCTCCGCCGGACAAGAACGATAAATTGGGGGGAAGATGAAGCTTTCCATCGCAGCCGCCGCTGTCTTGTTCCTGTTGGCTCGGGGGGCTGCCATGGCACAGCCCGCCCCGCCACCGCCGCCCGTGCCGCAATTCGGCCTGCCCGCGCCGTCGCTCTTCACCTCCAAGATCGGTTTTTTCACGCCCGAGCGGATCGAGGGCGCCAGCTATCCGCGGGTGATCCAGCTCAAGACGGGTGCGCAGAAGGGCACGCTGCTTGCGACCTTCGCCCGTCGCGGGCCGCTCCTCATCTTCCGCAGCACCGACAATGGCGACAGCTGGCAGCAGTTTTCCGAAGTGTCGATGCTGGATGGGGAACCCTGTCTTTATGAGCTGCCGGCGAGGATGGGCGATTTTCCCGCCGGCACCGTCATGGCCTGCGGTGGCAGTGTGCCCGGCAAGACGCCCGGCCGGCGCTCGCTGGATGTGGCGGTCTCCAGGGACGGCGGCAAGAGTTGGGCCTATCTCAGCACCATCGCCACCGGCGGCATCGGACGCTACGACCCCATGGATCGCGCTGGCCTGTCGCGCGACCAGGCGCCGGTGTTCGAGCCGTATCTCCTGGCGGACGCGCAGAACCGACTGATCGCCTATTTCTCGGACGAACGCGACAAGAAGAGCGGCTACAGCCAGCTTCTCGATCACGAAGTATCGACCGACGGCGGCAAGAGCTGGGGCGCGCCGGTCTATGATGTTGCTATTCCCGATGGCCTGTCGCGGCCCGGCATGGCCATCATCGCCCGCGACGGCAAGGGCAAATTCTACATGAGCTATGAGTTGGTGAGCGCGCCCGGCTATGCGCTGGAGCCACGCACCAATTCCACGCATTTGCGCACCTCCATGGATGGCGTGAACTGGGGCGATGTCAAAAGCCCCGGTATGCTGGTGCAGGATCGCTGGCGGCAGTTTCCCAACGGTACGCCCTATATTGTCTGGTCGCCCTGGGGTGGCCCCGATGGCACCTTGCTGGTGACAGCCCGCTCTGTGGTGCGCGACGAGATCGGCCGGGTGGGGCAGGGCATGTTCGTCAATCAGCATGGCGGCGAAGGTCTGTGGTCGCTGGTGGAAACGCCGATCGACTACAATATCGACGTCGATGGCTACAGCCAGACCATGCTGCCGTTGGGCGATGGCCGGGAAATCCTGCAGCTGGTCAGTGTCAACAGCCGCATCGAATATGCCAAGTTCAAGCTGCCGGAAAAACTGCCGACCTATGGCTTCCCATGGGACAATGGCCCGGCGAGTGGACCACGCTGAGAACAAGGGGAAAGAACATGTCGATCAGGTTTCTTGCGGCGGCCGTGTTGCTGGCCGCGTTGTGTGCCGGCAACGCGCATGCTGAGACTGCAACGGCCTCTGGCGGGCTGGTGGTCGATGCGCCGACGCTGACTGCCATTGGCGTGGAATGGAAAATCACCGGCGACGACAATCGCAACGCCAGCGTGGACGTCAGCTATCGGCGCAAGGGCGAGCAGGCATGGAAGAAGGCGTTGCCGCTGCTGCGCATACATCACGAAGTGATCAACAGCCATGAGCCGCCATTTCGGCCGGTCGATCCAACGCCGGCCAATCCCAATGGCGAGCGGGAGAACCCCTGGCACTATGACACGGGCAACATGTTCGCCGGCAGCATTCTCAATCTGGCGCCGGATACCGACTATGAATGCCGTTTTCAGCTCTCGGACCCGGATGGCGTCAGTGGCGAGAAGGAGAAGATCATCACCGTGCATACCCGCAAGGAGCCGCAGCCGGCGGCGGGCGGGCGCGTCTTTCATGTCTATCCTATCGGCTACAAGGGTCCGATGCAGCAGCCCGCCTTCATCGGCCTGATGCGCGCCTATTTCATGGGATCGTCGGCATCCGATCACGACCACAGTTTCCCGCCCAGAGTACAGCCGGGCGACACCATCCTGGTGCATGCGGGCACATATATCAGCGACCGCTTTCATTACATGAACGGCATGCCGCATCCCGGTTACAACAATCTGGCTGCCGTGACGGATGGCACCTATTACCTCACCCAGAGCGGCACGCCAGACAAGCCCATCGTGATCAAGGGGGCGGGCGATGGCGAAGCGATCTTCGACGGGGCTGGCGCGGAAAATCTCTTCAATCTGCTGCATGCCAATTACAACTATTTCGAGGGGGTGACAGTGCGCAACACCACTGTCGCCTTCCTTCTGGGCTGGAAGGACATCGCCGGCTCCAGCGGCTTCACTCTGAAACGCAGCCGCATCTATGATGTGGCGCGCGCGGTGGAGGCGGAATGGCCGGGGTCGCGCGACTTCTTCATTTCCGACAATGTGATCATCGGACGCCATGAACCCACCAAGATGATGGGCTGGAGCGGCGCGCTATGGACCAGCCTGCCGGGCTTTCCGGAATCCCTTCAGTCGGAATATGGCATCAAAGTCTATGGCCAGGGACATGTAGTGATGCACAACTACGTCGCCAACTTCCATGACGCCATCGACGTCTCCACCTATGGCGAGCCCGATGGGACGCCGGATATTGCCGGCAACGCGGTATCGGGACCGAGCGAGCTCTTCGATCACATGGCCTCGTCGATCGATTTCTATCGCAACGACGTCTACAACATGGGCGATAATTGCATGGAAGGCGATGGCGGCGCCCACAATATCCGGTTGTTCGAAAATCGTTGCTTCAACACCGCGGCGGCCACGCTCAGCGCCCAGCCCATCTTTGGCGGACCGATCTATTTCTATCGCAACCTTGTCTATAACGCGCCGAGCGGAGGGCCGCTCAAATTCGCCGACACGCCGGCAGGTGTCTACGTCTACCAAAATACCTTTGTCGCCGGCGATACGTCGCCGGGCGGCCCTGTATCCAACGCGCATCTGAGAAACAACCTGTTCCTGGGGACAGGCGCCCAGCGGCCGGTGTTCCAGCTCGACACCTATACCAATTATACGACGTCGGATTTCAACGGCTTTGACACCAATGCAGGCGCCGACAATTTCACCTGGAATTCGCCGCCCGATGGCACCGATGCCGATTACGATTACACCCACAAGCTGACGGCGCGTCGTTTCCACAGTCTGAAGGACTATGCGGCCGCAACCGGGCAGGACAAACACAGTGTCACGGTGGATTACAAGGTGTTCGTGAACGTGCCCAGGCCCGATCGTTCCGATCCGCAACGCCTCTACAATCCGGAAGACATGGATTTCCGCCTGCGGCCGCATTCCGCGGCGATCGATGCAGGCATCGAGCTGCCCACCATCAATGACGGCTATGCCGGAAAGGCGCCCGACTTGGGCGCTTACGAATCCGGCCAGGCGATCCCGGACTATGGCCCGCGCGAGATGCCCACCGGTGTCAGCGGGCCAGAGGATATGGGATATCGTTCCTGGAGTGGGCCGCCGCGCAAGGACCAGCGCCTGCTGCCATGACGGTCCCGCTTTCCATTCTTGATCTCACGCCCATCAAGCAGGGCGGCAGCGTGGCCCAGACCTTCCGCGAGACGGTGGAGCTTGCGCAAGCCGCGGAAGCCCTGGGCTACAAACGCTACTGGCTGGTAGAGCACCACAACACGCCAAGCGTGGCATGCGCGGCGACCGCGGTTCTGATGGCCCATGTCGCCGCCCGCACCAAAACTATCCGCATTGGCGCGGGCGGGATCATGCTGCCCAATCATGCGCCCTTGATGGTGGCGGAGCAGTTCGGCACCCTGGCTGCTCTCTATCCCGGCCGCATCGACCTGGGCCTGGGCCGTGGCGTGCCATGTGACGCCGCGACGCTTCAGGCACTTAGGCGCATGCCAAACGATGCGGGAGAATTTCCGCGCGACGTGCAGGAGCTGCTCTTCTTCCTCAGTCCTGCGGCGCCCGGCCAGAAGGTGCGCGCCATTCCGGGTGAAGGCGCGGGCGTGCCGGTGTGGCTGTTGGGCTCAAGCCTGGGCGGCGCGCAACTGGCCGCCAGCCTGGGACTGCCCTTTGCCTTCGCCGCCCATTTTGCACCCGATCAGCTGGATGTGGCGTTGGCCACCTATCGTTCGCGGTTCACGCCGTCGGCCTGGCAGGACAAGCCGCAGGTGATGCTTTCACTGACGGTGGTCGCCGCGGAAACGGATGAAGAGGCGCGCTTCCTGTTTTCGAGCGCGCAGCAGGCGACCGATGCAGCTCTGCCGCCGCCTGTCGCCGATTATGAGAAGACGCTTGATGCCCGGCGCCTGGCGCTGATCCGACGCGCCTTCTGCCATTCGGTGGTGGGCGGGCCCGATGCGGTGGCCAAAGGGGTGGCCGATTTCATCGCCCGCTATCGCCCGGACGAGGTGATTGTCACGGCGCAGATCCACGATCACGCCGCGCGGCTCAGGTCTTTCGAAATCCTCAGTGCTGCGTCTGGCCTTGGCGCATCGGCGTCGGCGGCACACCCGGGATTGTGAGGTTCATCTGCTGGCTGGGTGAAGGCGCGATCGCCACGCTGCTGATGTCCATGTCGGCGAAATTCGCCGGCTTGCCATAGGGATCATAGCTGACGGTGCCAAGCGCCTGGGGCGCCGCAGTGATCGTGCCGCCGGTGTCGGTGGCATAGGCCTGGCCATTGGGATTGCCTTCCGGGCCCATGCAGCCCGCGAGTGCCATGGCCGCCAGCAGGGCGGCGCCGATCTGAAATCTCATGCTTTTATCCATTCGCTATTCCCAAGGTGGTCAGCATCGCACGGCGATCCGGGTTCCGGCTACCCTTGTGATGCTTCCCATGCGCGTCTTTAATGCCGCAAAAGTCCATAACGACGAGGGGGATTTAATGAAACGCCTGTTTTTCGCGCTGACACTGACAGCGCTGCCCGCCAGCTTGGCCGCCCAGACCCAACCGCCCGCGCCCGCCACCCCGCCGGCCTACAATGCCGGCGGCCTGCCCCGCACGCCCACCTATTCCATGGTCGAAGGCCAGCCCATCGACAGCCGCATGCCGGAAAAGAAGGTCGATGCCCGGCAATTTCCGGAACAGACCCGCGCCCCCTATCACCATGCCACCGATTTCAAGGTGACGGTTGTGACCAATCAACTCCATGCCGCCTGGGCCAGCGCACTGTTGCCGGATGGCAAGCTGCTGGTGACCGAACGGCTGCCCGGCGCCTTCCGTATCGTGGGCCAGGACGGCAGCCTGTCGGCGCCGCTCGCGGGTCTGGGCGACCTGCATGCGTCCACGCCCATGACCGGCTTGCTGGATGTGGTGCTCGATCCCGATTTCGCCGGCAACCACACCATCTACTTCACCTACTTCGAATATCTCGACAAGACGGTCTACAACACGGCAATCGCGCGCGCGGTGCTGGACGAGAGCGGCAACGCCATCCGTGACGTGAAGGTGCTGCTCAAGACCCATCCCTTCGCGCCCAATGACCAGACCTTGGCGGCCGGCACCAAGACCGGCGGGCGCATCGCGGTGGGTAAGGACGGTTTTCTCTATGTCACCGTCGGTGACCGCGACAATGCCGGCACGCGGCCCTGGCCGGTGGCGCAATATCTCGACACCCATCTGGGCAAGGTGATCCGCATCACCAGGGACGGCGCGCCCGCGCCCGGCAATCCCTTCGCCGGCAAGCCCGGTGCGCTGCCCGAGATCTGGGCATATGGCATCAGAAGTCCTGAGGGCCTGACTTTCGCGCCGAACGGCGATCTCTATGAGGTCGAGCACGGTCCGCGCGGCGGCGACGAATTCAATCTGATCAGACGCGGCGCCAATTATGGCTGGCCCATCATCACCTATGGCATCGATTACGGCGGCAAGCCGGTCGGCGACGGCAATGTGACGGCGTCGGGCATGGAACAGCCGGTCTATTACTGGTCGCCGTCGACCGCGCCGTCGGGCCTTGCCTTCTACAAGGGCAAATCGAAAGCCTGGGAGGGCAGCGTGTTCGTTGGCATGTTGAACGGCCGGCTGCTGGATCGCATCAAGCTCTCGAACGGCAAGGTGGTCGAGGAAGAAGCCATGCTCTCCGACATGAAGCAGCGCTTTCGCGATGTGCGCATGGGCAGCGACGGCGCGCTTTATGTGCTGACCGACGCCGGCGGCGCTGCTATCAGCGAGGACACCAAACCGGTCGGACAGCTTCTGAAGATCACGCCGGTGCAGTGATGGACTGGGATTTATTGAAGCGGAATGCGGCCGGGGTTTTCGCCCCGCCGCTCGCTCAAGCTGTCATACGCTGCCGCTACAAACCGTTCGTCGCCGTCGCCGGTCCACTGGCCCTGCTCGCGCACTGTCGCGCGCCGCTTCTCACCCCGGCAGTTTGAAAGCGATGAATTCCGCGGAGAAGCCGCGCCCGCCGATCGCCAGCACGATGTACTGCCTGCCTTTCAGCATATAGGTCATGGGCGAGCCCGACTGTTCCGCGGGCATGAACACGGCACCTTTCTCCTCGCCGCTTGCCTTGTCGTAGGCGCGCAGCCGCGCGCCCTTGCGCCCGGTCTCGTCAGTATAGGTCTGCGGGTCACCGCAGATCACCAGCGATTTGGTGGTGAGCGGCGCGATCTTGCCCATCATGCCGGTGCGCGGGATCTTGATGCCCTTCAGCGCCGGATTGTTGCGGATCGCGTCTGGCGTCTCGCCATGGGCGACCTGCCAGGCCTGGGTTCCGGTCTTGAGGTCGGTGGCGGTGATGCGGCCGTAGGGCGGCTTGATCAGGGGCAGGCCATCCACGGTCAGGTCGCCAATGCGCACGCCGTTCTGCGGCGGCAGGTTGGAATGGACATAATCGAACTGGCCTAGTCTGTGCTCGGGGTTCGGGATGATGCCGCCCACAGTCAGCGGATTGGTCTGGGAATAGGTATAGACCGTGCAGGTCTCCGGATCATACGAGCCGCCCGGCCAGTTGATGCCGCCGATATAGCCCGGCAGGTTGATGACGCCGAAAGGACCGTCCTTCTTTTCCATGATCGGCGCGGTGAAGAGCGGGCCGAGCTTGTAATGGCTGGCAATGGCGAGCGCCTTCTGGTGCAACTCGGGCGTCCAGTCGATCAGGTCGTCGGGCGTGACGCCCTGGCGATCCACCGCTGGCGGCTTGGTGGGAAAGGGCTGGGTCGGCGAATACCATTCGCCCGGCACATCGCCTGCCGGCACCTTCTTTTCGCGGATCGGCCAGATCGGCTCGCCGGTTTCGCGGTTCAGCACATAAAGAAAGCTCTGCTTGGTGGGCTGGCACAGCGCCTTCACGATCTTTCCGTTGTGCGGGATGTCGCACAGGATCGCGGCGGCGCAGACGTCATAGTCCCACAGTCCGTGATGGATCAGCTGGTAGTGCCACCTGCGCTTGCCGGTCAGGATATCGACCGCAACGATGCTTTCGCTGAACAGGTCCGGGCCAGCACGGTAGATGCCCATCTGGTCGCCGGTGGGCAGTTCGATGCCCAGATAGGCCAGGCCCAGTTCCTCGTCGGCAGAGATTTGCGCCCAGTCGCCCGCATTGCCCGCGGCTTCTGCATCGCCTGGCTTGAGCCAGGTGTCGTAGCCGAACTCGCCCTTCTTCGGGATGTTGTGGAATATCCAGAGCCGCTTGCCCGTCTTCACATCGAAGCCACGCACATAGCCCTTGGCGTTGTCCTTGACCTGCGGCGTGTTGCCGGCGGTATGGGCGGCCCCGATGATCACCACGTTCTTGGCAATGGTAGGCGCGGAATGAAGTCCGATATCGGCGGTGTCGAGGTCGAGGTCTTGGTCGTCATCGAGCTTCAGGTCGACAATGCCGCCACTGCCGAAATTGGAATCGGGCAGGCCGGTCTTGGCATCCAGCGACATCAACTGATAACCGATGGTGACATAAAGAATGCGTTCCTCATCGCCCTCGCGCCAATAGCCCACGCCGCGGCCGGAATATTGGCGCGGGGAATTCTTCGCGCGAGCACCTTCATCGGGGCTCTTGTGCAGCCACAGAACCTCGCCGGTTGCCGCATCCAGGCAGACCACGTCACGCCGCGAGCCGCCGGTGGCGTACAGGCGTCCGCCGATCATCAGCGGCGTGCATTCCAGGATGAATTCGGGATGGAGGCCCAGATTGTCTGTCTTGAACTGCCAGGCGACCTGTAGCTGGTTGAAGTTCGCGGCATTGATCTGGTCCAGCGCCTTGTAGCGCCAATAGGCGAGATTGCCGCCGTAAACCGGCCAGTCCGTGTCGCCGGCATTGGATTGCGGCGGTGCGGGCACTGGTGCGGCGCGCAACGGCTGGGCGGCAAGGGCGAGGCCCGCAATGGTGGTGGAAAGCATCAAACGACGATCGAGCGCGCGCATACCAAGGTCCTGGAGGGTTTCCCGCTCCGGCTCGGCGTGTGTTCGCTTGAAGGGAGCGCGCGACACTAGCGCAGGGTCATGCGCTTCATAAAGCGTCTGCGCTGCGGCGTGTCGTCCGCTTACTGATTGATACCGGGCGGCAGCACCGGCGGCGGCGTGGCGATGGGCGCCAGGCCATTGGCGGACATGGGTGGCTTGGGCGGCTGGTTGTTGTTCCGCGGCAGGTTCAGGACATTGGCCAGGCCCTGCACGGGATTGACCACCGGGAACGGCACCTGGTTGCTGCCGGCCGGACAGGTCTGCCCCACACCGCAGGCGGGCTGCACCTGGGCAGCGGCGGGAACCGCAGCAGCCAGCAGGAAAGCAAAAGCCAGTTCCAGTCTCATGGGATCAAAACGTTTCATCGTGCTCAGCGTTCACTGAAGTGGAACTGCGCGCCGGACCGAATACCCGTGGGCCAGCGCGACGTCACCGTCTTCAGCCGTGTGTAAAAGTGTACGCCTTCGGGGCCATAGACGCCATGGGCGCCGAAGATCGAGGATTTCCAGCCGCCGAAGGAATGATAACCAACCGGCACGGGAATGGGCACATTGATGCCCACCATGCCGACCTGGATGCGGTTGGCGAAGTCGCGAGCGGCGTCGCCGTCGCGGGTGAAAAGCGCGGTGCCGTTGGCATAAGGATTGGCGTTGATCAATCCGATTGCATCTTCGTAATTATCGCTGCGCACGACAGACAGCACGGGGCCGAAGATCTCGTCCTTGTAGACGCTCATGTCGGGTGTGACGCGGTCGAGCAGCGTGCCGCCCAGCCAGAAACCCTTCTCATAGCCCTGCAGTTTCAGGCCTCGGCCATCCACCACCAGTTCGGCGCCTTCGGCCTGGCCGGCATCGATATAGGACGAGACCTTGTCGCGATGCGCCGCTGTTACCAGCGGGCCCATCTCGGCGGCTGCATCGGTTGAAGGGCCGAGCTTCAACGCCTGCACCCGTGGCTTGAGACGTGTCACCAATGCGTCGGCGGTCTTGGCGCCGACAGGCACAGCGACCGACACAGCCATGCAACGCTCGCCGGCCGAGCCGTAGCCGGCGCCCATCAGCGCATCGGCGGCCTGGTCGAGATCCGCATCGGGCATCACCACCAGATGGTTTTTGGCGCCGCCGAGCGCCTGTACCCGTTTTCCCGCAGCCGAGCCGCGTGCATAGACATATTGTGCGATCGGCGTTGAGCCCACAAAGCTGACCGCTGCGATGCCGGGATGATCCAGGATCGCATCCACGGCGTTCTTTCCGCCATGCACGACATTGAGCACGCCTTGCGGCAGACCGGCCTCGCGCCACAGATCATGCAGCAGGTTGGGCGCGGACGGATCGCGCTCGGATGGTTTGAGAATGAAGGTGTTCCCGCAAGCCAGCGCCATTGGCATCATCCACAAGGGCACCATGACCGGAAAATTGAATGGGGTGATGCCTGCCACCACGCCCAGCGGCTGGCGCATGTCCCAGCTATCCACGCTGGATGAGACATTGGCGCTGTAGCTGCCTTTGAGCAGATGGGGGATGCCGCAGGCGAACTCTACCACTTCCTGGCCGCGCGCGATTTCGCCCAGCGCATCGGTGTGGGTCTTGCCATGCTCGGCGCTGATGGCGCGGGCGAGATCTTCCTTGCGCGCTTCCAGGAGGCGACGCATCTCATACATCACCTTGGCGCGGCGGGCGGGCGTCGTGGCGGCCCAGCCGGGCAGGGCGGCCTCAGCCGACTTGACCGCGGCATCGATCTCGGAGGCGCCGCCGCAGGCGACTTCGCCGCTCTGTTCTCCGCTCGCGGGATTGAATACCGGCAGATGGCCGGTTCCGGGGACCAAGTTGTCGGAAACGATGTGGCCGATTCTCTTCATGGCGCCTTCCTTAGCACGGCTGGGGCTTCGCCAAATTTGGCGGGGGGCCCAGCTGTTGGCCCTGCCTCTGCATGTTTTTGATCCACGGAGACAGGAGACCGGCCTTTATATCTAGAGTAGATGCGGGGTTGTGCAACACCGTGCATGCCCGTGTTGGTATTTGCTGGACTTTTCCGCCGCTCTTTTGGGTAGTCGAGAGTCCAATTCCGAATTCTCCCCGGAAATTTTTCCTCGCACCTGTGGACGCAAAAGTTTTCTGTCGTGTGCGCATGGATACATTTCTAGACGCGTATAAAAACAGACATCTCCATTTCATGAACTTGTCTTCATCAATCTCTACCAAGCGATCAGCGGTGAAACGCTGCGACTGCGAAGCGGGATCGCGAAATCACCGAGGGTAGAGCTCAACCAGCATCCGTGCGGGGTCGCGGATGTGCGTCCGCGCGCGCGGACGTTTGTACGGGGGACTGATTGATGAACAAGCGACTGACCAAATTCCTGATGGCGGGCGTGAGCCCGGTTTTTGTGCTGATGACGGCGGGGCAGGCATTCGCCCAATCGACCGGCACCCAGGCTGTGGAAGACATTGAATCGGTCACCATCACCGCCGAAACGCAGATCAGCGGAATCATGAAGCCGATCACGGTGCCCAAGGAACGTTCCACCATCACCCAGGACTACATCAACACCCAGCCCGCTGGTCAGTCGATCTTCGACGCGCTCAACAAGGTGCCGGGCTTCAACTTCACCAACAATGATCCATACGGCAATTCCGGCGGCGACGTGCGCATCCACGGCTTCGACGGCAACCACATCTCCTTCACCTGGGATGGCATGCCGCTGAACGACACCGGCAACTACGCCATCTACACCAACCAGGTGGCGGACGAGGAAATCATCGGCTCGGCCTCGGTCAACCAGGGCACCACCGATGTGGACAGCCCGACCGCGGCGGCGACCGGCGGCGTGGTCTCCATCGTCACGTCGAAGCCCAAGGACGACTATGGCGTGATGAGCGACACCAGCCTCGGCTCCTACAACTACCGCCGCGAATTCCTCAGGCTGGACACCGGCGCGTTCGGTCCGTGGGGCACCACCGCCTTCTTCAGCGGCTCCTTTACCTACTACAACAAGTTCAAGGGCCCGGGTTACGAGCAGAAACAGCAGTTCAACGGCGTGCTCTATCAGGATCTGGGCGACCGCGGCTGGATCCAGTTCGCGATGCACTGGAACTCGAACCGCAACGATTTCTACAACAATCCCTCCTTCTATCCGACCGTATCGGTCATCCAGAATGGCAGCGGCGTGACGCCCTTCCCGATCGCGACGGGCTACCCCAGCGCCCCGAATCTGGCCTATTCGGTCACCGGCAATTTCACCGGCACCGGCCCCCTGAATGCGGCCACCGGCTTCGGCCTTCAGTATGACGAGCAGCCTACCTGCACCCGCGTCACGCCGACACCGGGCAAGGTGGACAGTGATGCATCCTGCTCGAGCTTCTATGGCGTGCGCATCAATCCGTCCGACACCGGCAACCTTCGCCTGTCCTCGCTGATCCACCTCACCGACGACCTGTCGCTGACCTTCGATCCCAGCCTGCAATATGTGCTGGCCAATGGCGGCGGCTATACCTCGCTGGCCGAAAACGACCCGCGTCTCATCGGCAGCACCAAGGTGGCCGGCGTGGACCTGAACGGCGACGGCGACGTGCTGGACACGGTGGGCGTCTACAGCCCCTCCAACACCAACACCATCCGCTATGGCCTCAACACATCGCTGGTGTGGCGCATCAACCAGGACCAGACGGTGCAGTTCGCCTATACCGGAGACTTCGGTTTCCACCGCCAGACGGGACAGATGGGCTTCCTGGGACCGCAGGGCTATCCACTGGATCCGTTCGGCGGCTATCGCGACATCCCGGGCCGCGTCCTGTCGGCTGACGGCACGCCGATCCGTTCGCGCGACCGCCGCAGCCATGCCTTCCTGAACCAGGTGGCGTTCGCCTATCAGGGCAATTTCTGGGACGACAAGCTGCAACTCGCCGCTGGCGTGCGCTCGCCCTTCCTGACGCGTGATCTCAACCAGCTTTGCTACGAGCAGGTCACCGGCGCCTCGGGCAGTGGCTTTGGCGGCATAGGCTTCCCCACCTGCACCAGTGCGGCGCCCACCTCGGTCAACACCACCAACAACACCGTCACCCTGCCGGGCAGCGCGAGCAATCTTCTGGTGGCACCCGCGAAGGAGACGGTGAATTTCAACCGCATCCTGCCCAATGCCGGCTTTGTTCTCACGCCCTTCGGGCCGATGCACCAGCTCTATGCCGACTATGCCGCGGGCCTGGCCGCGCCGCGCACCGACAATCTCTACAATGGCGGCAACAACGGCTTGTGCACGACCGCGACCGGAGCGGCCGCGCCCAACAATCCCGGCTGCGTCTATTCCAGCTTCTCCAAGGTCAATCCGGAGACGTCGGTCAACTTCGATATCGGCTACCGCTATACCTCCGACATGGTGAGCGCCTCGATCACCGGCTACAACACCCAGTTCAAGAACCGCATCGTCACCAGTTTCGACCAGGAACAGGGCATCTCCATCGACCGCAATATCGGCTCGGTGAATGTCGATGGCGTGGATGCGGAAGCTGATGTCCGGCTGGTGCCGGAACTGTCGATCTACACCTCGGCCTCCTATGCCCATTCGCGGGTCAGCGCTGGGCCGCTGTCCACGATCCAGCTGGGGCTGGGCGGCGCCAGCATCAGCATCGCCGGCAAGACCCTGGTGGAGACGCCCGACTGGACCGTCTCGCAACGCTATGAATACAAGCTCGCCGGCTTCACTTTCGGTCTTGGCTACAAATATGTCGGCAGCCGCTTTGCCACCGACGCCAACGACTACAAGGTGCCGAGCTACACCACGGTGGATGGGGACGTCACCTTCGACCTGGGCGAACTCGGCTGGAAGGATTCCTACCTCAAGGTCAATGCCTCCAATCTGCTCAACGCCCGCTATCTGGGCAGCATCTCCTCCAAGCCCTGCTTCATCCCGACGCTGCCTTCCAGCAGCGCCTGTGGCTCTTATCCGACCTTCGTGATCGGCTCGCCGCAGGTCTTCCAGGTCACGCTGCGCTCTGTGTTGTAGAAGTGACATCATCCTGCTTGATACGGGGAGGCCAGCCATCAAGCTGGCCTTCGCGCTTTCCGGAGAGACGTAATGCATAGCCTGTTATTCGCCGGGGGGCTGGCGTTTTTGCCGGTCTTGTTGCCGTTCCAGGCTTTCGCCTGGGGCTATGCCGGCCACCAGATGATCGGCGAAGTGGCGGCGCGGCATTTCCCGGCCGAACTGCCAGCTTTCCTGCGCGATCCGCAGGCCGTGACCCGGATCGGCCTTCTGTCGCAGGAGCCGGATGTCTCCCGCAGCTCCGGCCAGCCGCATGACGCAGACCTCGATCCCGGCCATTTCCTGGATGTGTCGGATGATGGCAGCGTGTTGGGCGGCCCGAAATTGTCGGCCCTGCCGCCCACGCGCGAAGAGTATGATACCGCGCTGCGCGGCGCGGGCAGCGACGAATACAAGGCCGGCTTTCTGCCCTACAACATCATGGATGGCTGGGAGCAGCTGGTGCACGACTTTGCGCTGCTGCGCGCCTATCGCGGCGCGCTGGCCCATGCCAAGAAATTCCATCTCACGCCGAAGGATCGCCGCGGTTACACCGAACTGGTTTCGCTGCGCGAGCTGATCATCCTGCGCGACCTCGGCACTTGGGCGCACTTTGTCGAAGATGCCAGCCAGCCGATGCATGCCAGCGTCCATTACAATGGCTGGGGCAATGGCCCCAATCCGGAAGGCTTTGTCACCACTCCGGGCCTGCACGCCAAGTTCGAGAGTGCGTTCGTGAATGCCAATGTGCAGCAAGCCGACATCGAAGCCCTGATCGTGCCCTTCCATCACTGCGACGACACGGTGCTCGCCTGTACCGGACAATATCTGACAGAGACCAACCGGGAGCTGCTCAAGCTTTACAAGCTCGACAAGCAGGGCGCGTTCGATACGCCGACGCCCGAGTCCAAGGCCTTTGCCGTCGAGCGCCTTGCTGTGGCCGCCAACATGCTGCGCAACATGGTTGTGGATGCCTGGCATGCTTCTGCCGAGGTCACGCTTGGCTCCCAGACCAAGCTGCCGGCGGCCGATTATGAGGCGGGCAACGCCCTGATCGTCCTTCAGTCCCGGGATTGACCACGCTCGCCGATGGCGGTGGAGCAGGTGCCTTTGTCGCGGCTCAGCGCGCTTGCATGTAGCCTAGAATCTGAACAGTCTGCTCATGTATTAGGCATATCCGGTCGGCCTGGATTGCGTAAAAATGGGGCAGGAATTGTGATCAATCCCGCAGACACCGCCTGGATGATGACTGCCACGGCGCTGGTGTTGCTGATGACCTTGCCGGCGCTGGCTTTGTTCTATGGCGGCCTGGTCCAGGCCAAGAACATCCTGTCGGTGCTGGTGCAGTGCGCGGCGGTCGCCGCCCTTTGTTCGGTGCTGTGGTTCGCGCTGGCCTATTCGCTGGCCTATAGCGGTGACGGCGACTGGCTAGGGGACGGCGCGGCTTTCTTCCTGCGCGGTATCGCGCGGGGCGCGGCGCATCCGGGCACGCACATCCCCGAAAGCGTGTTTGTGATGTTCCAGATGACGTTTGCCGTCATCACGCCTGCGCTGATCATCGGCGCCTATGTCGAGCGCATCCGCTTCGCTGCCGTGCTGCTGATTTCCGCCCTGTGGCTTCTGATCGTCTATGCCCCGGTGGCGCATTGGGTGTGGGGCGGTGGCTGGCTCGCCAAGCGGGGGGTGATGGATTTCGCCGGCGGCATCGTGGTGCATGTCACCGCCGGCGTCTCGGCGCTGGTGATCGCCTGGATGATCCAGCCGCGCCATGAATTCCCCCACGGTATCCGCCCGCCACATGCTCCCTGGATGGTGATGGTGGGCGCGTCGCTGTTGTGGGTGGGCTGGTTCGGCTTCAATGCCGGCAGCGCCCTTTCGTCGGGCGCCGATGCCGGCATGGCGATGCTGACGACCCATCTGTCGGCCGCCAGCGCCACGCTGGTGTGGATGGCGATCGAATGGCTCAAGTTCGGCAAGCCCAGCCTGGTGGGCGCGGTCACCGGCACCATTGCGGGGCTGGCGACCATCACGCCTGCCGCCGGCGTGGCAGGTCCATTGGGGGCGGTGCTGCTGGGTGCTGCCGCAAGCTGCGTCTGCTATCTCGCGGTCTGGCTGGTCAAGCGGGTGATGGGCGTGGACGATGCCCTCGACGTGCTGGGCGTGCATGGCGTGGGCGGGGCGCTGGGGACCCTGCTGCTGCCATTCGTGGTCCTGGCGGGCGCCGGTGCTGGCAGGCTCAATCACGTCACGATCGATCAGTTCGGCGTGCAGGTGCTGGGCGTGGTCTCGGTGGCGCTATTCTCCGCCGCGGCCACCTTCATAATCACCAAGCTGGCCGACATGCTCGTGGGCCTGAGGGTGGACCATGAACATGAAACTCTGGGCCTGGACTTCGCCACCCATGGCGAGACCGGCTATCATATGAACCGTTAGGAGCAGCCCTCATGAAACTGGTCATCGCCATCATCCAGCCGCATCGCCTGGACGCGGTGCGTCTGGCGCTTACCGAAATCGGCATCAACGGCATGACGGTTAGCGAGGTGCGCGGCTATGGCCGCCAGAAGGGGCATACCGAAATCTATCGCGGCGCGGAGTACACCATCTCCTTCCTGCCCAAGCTCAAGATCGAAGTGGCGCTAGCCGACGAGCGCGTGGATGATGCCATTTCCGCCATCACCCGCGCCGCACGCACGGGCCGCATCGGTGACGGCAAGATCTTCACCCTCGATCTCCAAGCCGCCCTGCGTGTGCGGACCGGGGAAACCGGCGAACACGCGCTTTGAAAGGCAAAGAGCCGGCGGTGGTGCCCGCCGGCTCTTCTCATGTCAGTGATGGCCGTGATGCTCGGCATGTGCCTTGCTGGCTTCGGCGGCATGGTGGTGGGCGTGATGGCTGTGGCCCGAAGCGGTGTGGGCGTGATGCGCCGCGGCTTCGGTATCTTCTTCTTCGTAATGCTTGGCGGCTTCGCGGTGATGATGCGCGGCCTTTTCGTGATGGTCGGCGGCGTCGTGATGATGCTGGCTGGCGGGATGCTTGTGCGACATTGTATTCTCCCTGATTTCGCCGCGCCCGGATGACGCGTCGCAACATCAGCCTAGGCGTGGATTCGCGACGCCTGCGTGTCGGAAGATGCCGTTTTCGGAAATTTCATCCGCTATCCCGCGATGCAGCAATGATGGCGCGAAAATATCGTCATCAAAGCGTCGCGCCGCCTGCTTTTGATGCCCCGCGCGGGACGCGCCTTGGCCTACCTGTGCAAAACCGGCGGCCCTGCCATGGCCTGCCGCCATCCTGCCGACATGATACGCTGCGCAAGGATTTTGAAATTCTCCGGGATCGCACATCATGCTCCTTCTCCTCAGCCCGCGTTTCATCACCCTGACCTTTTTTGTCCTGGCTTGCGCGCTTCTTCTTCTGGCGATCGCCAATTTTCCGGGTTCCTACCCGCTGCTGATTGGTTTCGCGGTCTGTCTGGTCTTCGTGTTCGTCGGCCTGTTCGATCTGGTGCAGACCAAGCATGCGATCCTGCGCAATTATCCGATCGCCGCCCATCTGCGCTTCATCCTGGAAGCGGTGCGCCCGGAGATGCGGCAGTATTTCTTCGAGGACGAGAAGTTCGGCACGCCTTTCTCCCGCGACAAGCGCTCCATCGTCTATCAGCGCGCCAAGCGGCAGCTCGACAAGCGCCCCTTCGGCACCAACTATGACGTCTATTCCGAAGGCTTCGAATGGCTGAACCATTCGATGGCGCCGACCGCGGTCGTGGGCGATCATTTCCGCATCGATGTGGGCAGCCATGGCAATGCCTATTCCGCTTCAATGTTCAACATTTCCGCCATGAGCTTCGGCGCGCTCAGCCCCAATGCCATTCGCGCGCTCAACAAGGGCGCCAAGATGGGCGGCTTCGCCCATGACACCGGGGAAGGCGGCTTCAGCCCCTATCACCAGGAAAATGGTGGTGACATCATCTGGGAGCTGGGCTCGGGCTATTTCGGGGCGAGAAATCTCGATGGCACGTTCAGTCCCGAACGCTTCGCCCAGATCGCCGTCACCGATCAGATCAAGATGATCGAGATCAAGCTGAGCCAGGGGGCAAAGCCCGGCCATGGCGGTGTCCTGCCCGCCGCCAAGGTCACCGCCGAGATCGCCCAGACCCGCCATGTGCCCATGGGCCAGGACTGCATCTCGCCCTCGAAACATTCGGCCTTTTCCACGCCCAAGGAACTGCTGCACTTCGTCGCCACCTTGCGCGAGCTTTCCGGCAACAAGCCCACCGGCTTCAAGCTCTGCGTGGGCCATGAATGGGAGTTCCTGGCGATCTGCAAGGCGATGCTGGCGACCGGCATCCATCCCGATTTCATCGTAGTGGACGGCAAGGAGGGGGGCACGGGTGCGGCGCCGCTGGAGTTCATCGATCACATTGGCAAGCCTCTGCGCGAAGGCCTGAGCTTTGTGCACAATGCCTTGACCGGGATCGGCCTGCGCGACCGCATCCGTATCGGCGCCAGTGGCAAGATTGTCTCGGCCTTCGACATGGCCCGCGCCATCGCGCTGGGCGCCGACTGGTGCAACTCCGCCCGCGGCTTCATGTTCGCGCTGGGGTGCATCCAGTCCCAGTCCTGCCATACCGACCGCTGCCCGACCGGCGTCGCGACCCAGGACCGTTCCCGCCAGCGCGCGCTGGTCGTTCCAGACAAGGCGGAGCGGGTGGCGAATTTCCATCGCGAGACCATGAAATCCCTGGCCGAACTGACCGCCGCGGCGGGGCTCGATCATCCCTCCCGGTTCGGCCGCATGCACATCTCCCGCCGTGTCTCGCCCAGCGAGGTGCTGACTTTTGACCAGCTTTACCCGATGGTTCCGCGCGGCGTTCTGGTGGCGGATGCCGGCGCATCTGCGCTTTACGGGGCGTGGGCAGCGGCTGATCCGGATTCTTTTCGGCCAGTGCACGTGCACTGACAGCTAAGTCATTGAACACATGGCTCCAGTCCCGGGGCCGAGCGATCGCGATCAAAAAATATGTGCGGCGCAGCAACTGCGTCGCAGAACCATTGTCATTAAAGCGTTGCGCCACCGGCTTTCTATGCGCTGGGTAATTGGGGACACGAAAAATGACAGACATTACTGCAGACGTGAAAACGGAGGCCTATCACGGCCGCGGTGCGCCACATCTGGACCAGAGGCCGAGCCCGATCGGCGCCATTGTCTTCTTCTGTCTTCTGGCCGCTGGTCTCGGCTATGGCGTGAAAGGCCTGCTCGACGACACCGCCAGTGTGCATGAACCGCTGGCGCTGGGCGTCTTCGCGCTGCTGGGGCTGGCGCTGCTGATCGCGCTGGGCTTTGAATTCGTCAACGGCTTCCACGACACCGCCAATGCGGTGGCCACCGTGATCTACACCCATTCGATGCAGCCCATCGTGGCGGTGATCTGGTCCGGATGCTGGAACCTTTTGGGCGTCCTGGTTTCCACCGGCGCGGTTGCCTATTCGATCATCACGCTGCTTCCGGTCGAACTGATACTTCAGGTTGGATCGGGCGCGGGCTATGCGATGATATTCGCGCTGCTGATCGCCGCCATCATGTGGAACCTCGCCACCTGGGCGCTGGGCATCCCCAATTCCTCCAGCCATGCGCTGATCGGCTCGGTGATGGGCGTTGGCGTTGCCAACCAGCTGATGGCGCCGGCCGGACAGGCGACTTCCGGCGTGGACTGGGGCCAGGCCAGCACCGTGTTCAGTGCCCTGTTCTGGAGTCCCCTGATGGGCTTTGTGATGTCGGCCGCGCTGCTGCTGATCATGAAGACCCTGATCCGCAAGCCGGAGCTCTACACCGCGCCCAAGACACAGCAGCCGCCGCCGCTGTGGATCCGCGGTCTCTTGATCCTGACCTGCACCGGCGTGTCCTTTGCCCATGGCGGCAATGACGGCCAGAAGGGCATGGGCCTGATCATGCTGATCCTGATCGGCGCCGCGCCCACCGCCTATGCGCTCAACCGCACCATGCCGGCCCATGATACGCCGGCCTTCATCAGCGCAACCCAGGCCGCTTCCCAGGTCTTTGCCGCCCATGACGGCGGCCAGGTCCTGCCGGCGGTCGCAGACGCGCGCCAGAGGGTGGGCGATGCGCTGCGCGACAAAAATCTCAACCGGCCGGATGTCTTTGCCGCCCTCTCGGTGATCTCCAACGACATCGCCACCCAGGTGAAGAATTATGGTTCGATCAGCCATGTGCCGGCGGCGGCCACGCCCAACTTGCGCAATGACATGTATCTGACCGGCGATGCCATCCGTCTTCTGTCCAAGGAGGGTGCGAAGTTCAGCGCGCCGGAAACTGCAACGCTGAAGACCTATTCCGACGGTCTGCTGAAAGGCACGCGCTTCATCCCGCTCTGGGTGAAGGTGTGTGTCGCCATCGCGCTGGGCCTGGGCACCATGGTGGGCTGGAAGCGCATTGTGGTGACGGTGGGCGAACGCATCGGCAAGACGCACCTGACCTATGCGCAGGGCGCCGCTGCCGAGCTTGTCGCGGCCGGCACCATCATGGGCGCGGAGTTCATCGGCCTTCCGGTTTCCACCACCCACATCCTGTCCAGTGGTGTGGCGGGAACCATGGCGGCCAATGGCTCGGGCCTGCAATGGAGCACGGTGCGTTCCATCGCGCTCGCCTGGGTTATCACCCTGCCGGCAGCCATGGCGCTCTCGGGCGGTCTCTATTTCCTGCTGCGCATGGTCTTCTGATAGACACAAGCTTGCCCTTTATGGAGGCCTGTGGAATCCATCCACCGGATGTCCACAGGCCCCCATAATCTTTCATCCCACGCCGATGTCCTGGACGCGCTTGCCGCCAAAGGCCGGTTGCGGAGCCTGACCCGTACGCGGGGAACCGATTTCACCTCCAATGACTATCTGGCGCTGGCGGAGTCGGGTGCGTTGCGCGATGCGGCGTCGCAAGCCTTGGCGCGCGGCGTGCCGCTGGGCGCGGGCGGCTCCCGACTTCTGCGCGGCAATCATCCCGAACATGAGGCGCTGGAAGAGGAAGCGGCCAGCTTCTTCGGCAGTGGCGCGGATACGCGCGCGCTTTATTTCCCCACCGGTTTTGCGGCCAATGCAGCCATTGCCGCCACACTGCCGCGGCGCGGCGACCTGATCGTCCATGATGCGCTGATTCATGCCAGCTTCCGCGACGGGCTGGAGCCGGATCGCATCCAGGTGATTGAGGCGCCTCATAACGATGTGGACGCGATCGAGGACATCATCAAGAGCTGGCGTGCGAGCGGCGCGACGGGCCAGGTCTGGATCGCAGCCGAGACGCTTTATTCCATGGACGGTGATCGCGCGCCTCTGTCCGAACTTGTGGCGCTGGCCGCGCGGCATGACGCGATGCTGGTGCTGGATGAAGCCCATGCCACCGGCGTCTATGGCGAGCAGGGCAGGGGGCTTGGTGCCGCTTGCGAGGGCGCACCTAACATCATCTCGCTGCACACCTGCGGCAAGGCGTTGGGCGCGGCCGGCGCGCTGGTCTGTTTGCCGAAACTCTATCGCGACTTCATGGTCAATCGCGGCCGCGCCTTCATCTATTCCACCGCGCCGTCGCCCCTGATGGCGGCGGTGGTGCGCGCCGGCCTGAAGCTCATTGCGGGTGCCGAGCAGGAACGCGCCCAGCTTGCGGCGCTGGTGCGCCATGCCGAAGCGGGCTTGCGGAACATGGGGCTCGGCGTTTCCGGCTCGCAGATCCAGCCCATCATCATCGGCGAAGACCGCCGTGCGGTGGCGATTGCCACCGCGCTTCAATCGCTGGGGCACGACATCCGCGCCATCCGTCCTCCCACCGTGCCGGAAGGCACCGCGCGGTTGCGCCTGGCGCTGACGCTCCATGTCAGCGCAAGCGACCTGGATGCGCTGTTCGCCGATCTGGCGCGCGAGATGGCGAAGCCATGAGATTTGCCCCATGAGGTTCGTCGTCACCGGCACCGACACCAATATCGGCAAGACCGTCTTTTCAGCCGGCCTCTGCGGATTTTTGGGCTTGCGCTACTGGAAGCCGGTGCAGTCAGGGCTCGATGGCGCGACCGACAGCGACGTGGTGGCGGAATTTTCCGGCGTTGAGATCGTGCCGGAAGCCTATCGCCTGAAGCTTCCGGCCTCGCCGCATCAGGCCGCGGCAGAAGAGGGTGCGGAGATTGATCCGGATGCCCTTATCCCGCCCGACGGGCCGTTGGTGATCGAAGGCGCCGGTGGGCTGATGGTGCCGCTAACCCGCGAGACGCTGTTCATCGACGTTTTCGCCCGTTGGCGCATTCCGCTGATCCTTTGCGCCCGCACCAGGCTCGGCACCATCAACCACACGCTGCTTTCCATCGAAGCGATCCAGACACGTGGTATCCCGCTTGTTGGTGTGGCCTTCATTGGCGAGGCCAATGAGGAAAGTGAACGCATCATCGCCGAGATTGGCAAGGTCAAGCGCCTGGGCCGGCTGCCGGTGATTGATCCCCTGACGCCGGGCCGCCTTGGCGGCGTCTTCGCCAAAACCTTCGAGCGTCAGGATTTCGCGTGAGCAGCCCCATCTGGCATCCCTTTACCCAGCATGCGCTGTCGGGCGATGCGCCACTGGTGCTAAGCGGCGAAGGCGTGTGGCTTCAAACCGAAAATGGCCGCTTGCTGGACGCGATCTCCTCCTGGTGGGTGATCACCCATGGCCATCGCCATCCCAGGATCGTGGAGGCGATCAAGAAGCAGATCGATGCGCTGGACCAGGTGATCTTTGCCGGCTTCACCCATCCGCCGGCGGAAGAACTGGCGCGTGGCCTGATCGAAATCGCGCCCAAGGGGCTGGCCCGCGTCTTTTATTCCGACAGCGGCTCGACCGCGGTGGAAGTGGCGTTGAAGATGGCGCTGGGCTTCTGGAAAAATCGGGGCGAAGCCCGCAGCCGCATCATCGCGCTGGAGCATGCCTATCATGGCGATACGGTGGGCACCATGTCGGCGGGCGCGCGTGGCGTGTTCAATGCGGCCTATGAACCGCTGCTGTTCGACGTGGCGCGGTTGCCGTTTCCCGCACCCGGCCGTGAGGAGGAAACGCTGAAGGCGCTGAAAGCGGCCGTCCCGGATGCCGCCGCCCTGATCGTCGAGCCACTGATCCTGGGTGCGGGCGGCATGCTGACTTATTCGCCGGACGTGCTGCATGCGATGGCGCAACTCTGCCGCCGCCACGGCACGCTCTTCATTGCCGATGAAGTCATGACCGGCTTTGGCCGCACCGGCACGGTGTTCGCCTGCAATCAGGCGGATGTCACACCGGACATCCTCTGTCTGGCCAAGGGTCTTTCCGGCGGCAGCCTGCCGCTCGCCGCCACGCTGTGCACGGCGGAGATTTTCGACGCCCATTATTCGACCGATCGCAGCCGCACCTTCTTTCATTCCAGCTCCTTCACCGCCAATCCGGTTGCCTGCGCCGCCGGATGCGCCAATCTCGAAATCTGGAGGACGGAGCCGGTCGGGGAACGCATCGCGGCGCTGGGCAAGCTTCAGGAAGAACGGTTGGCGCGGCTTCACAATGACGGCCGGTTGGAAAACCTCCGGCGTCTTGGCACCATCGCCGCCATGGACCTGAAGGTGCCTGACCCCGGCTATCTGGCGGGGATTGGCCCGGAACTCACCGCCTTTTTCCACGCCCGCGGCGTGCTTCTCAGGCCTCTGGGCAATACCATCTATGTCATGCCGCCTTATTGCACCGCGGCGGCGGAGCTGGATCTGGTCTATGATGCCATCCTGCAGGCGGCTGGAAAATTTGCGTAACCGGCCGGTGATCCCGCACGAATTGACAGGCGTATAAGTCCTGGAGGCGTTCGATGAACCTCAAGCCACTTTGCATGATGATGGCCGCGGCGGCCACGGCCTGCCTGTTCGCGCCGCTGCTGATATCAGGCGCCTCTGCCGGCGATCTCGACAAGCAGATTCCCGTGGCTGCGGTCGATCCGGCCAATCCGGCATCCAGCGAAACGGCGGTTCTGGCGGGAGGCTGTTTCTGGGGCGTGCAAGGCGTGTTCGAACATGTCAAAGGCGTCACCAGGGTGGTGGCGGGCTATTCCGGCGGCGAGCGCGCGACCGCGCGGTATCCGCTGGTGAGCACGGGCACCACAGGCCATGCCGAATCGGTGCAGATTACATTTGATCCACATCAGGTGACGTTTGGTCAGATTTTGCGGGTTTATTTTTCGGTGGCGCATGATCCCACCGAGCTAAACCGCCAGGGACCCGACGAGGGCACCCAGTATCGTTCCGAGATATTCGCAGCCAGTCCGGAACAGGAGGCGACAGCGAAGGCCTATATCGCTCAACTCGATGCGGCGCATATTTTTGCTGGCCCCATCGCCACCCGCGTGGAACCGGTCAAGGGTTTTTATCCGGCGGAGGACTATCATCAGGACTATCTCTTTCTGAATCCTGATTCGTCCTACATCCGGATCAACGATCTGCCCAAGATCGAGGCGCTGAAACAGGTCTGGCCGGATTTTTACCGGGCGCGGCCAGTGCTTCTGGCAGAGAAATAGGCCATTACGCCTCTGTCACGTTCACCAAAAGCGAGGACCGCCCCCAACGGGGCGTTTCCTTTAGCGTTCTGATCTGGTAGGTCACGCCCCGGCTTGGGCCGTGGTTCCGTCAAGGGGCGGTTTTTGCGGGCAAATCCAGAGAAATCAGAGCGAAACGAACCATGAAAATCGAACGTTTTATTGTGGGCGGTGTTGCGCTCCTGGTCGGCCTGCTGCTGGGCTGGATGGTGCGTGGGGTTGCCACCTACAATGTCCATCAGGCCCAGGTCGCGACCTATGAGGACTGGCGCGTTGCCTGTCCGTCGGCCGACATGAAGGATGCGGCCTGCGAACTCTCCACCGACCTGATCGACAAGAGCCAGCCCAACGGCGCGGTTCTGGCGCGCGCCACCATCACCACCGACAAGGATGGCAAGCAGGTAATGGGCTTCACGCTTCCCTATGGCGTGGCGCTGGAAGCAGGCATGGGCATGCGCATCGGCAAGGATCCGGTGAAGGTGATCCAGTACCGCACCTGCAACAATGTGGGCTGCATCGCGACCACGCCGTTCGACGAGACGCTTTCCAAGTCGCTGGGCGGCACGGATGACGCAGTGGTCCTGTTCGCCGGCCTCGACGGCAAGCCGGTTTCGGTGCCCCTCTCGTTCCACGGCTACAAGACCTCGCTGTCGGCCTGGAAAAACGCAGACGCCAAGCGTCGCTCCTGGTTCTGGAGACTGTGGTCATGAAGCTGGCCCTGACGGGCATTGCAGCCGGCCTTCTGCTGGCTCTGGGCACGGCACTGGCACAGGATGCGCCTGACCAGGCAAGCCAGCCACGGACCGATGTCGTCAAGACGGTGGGCGACTGGCAGGTGCGCTGCTTCAACGTGCAGAACGGCAATCCCTGCGACGAGTTCTGGCAGCAGGCCGATCCGCGCACGGGCCAGCGGATCGTCGCGGTTTCGATCGCCTATTCGCCGACCGCCGACCGTCATCTGGTGGTGGTCATCGTGCCGCTGGGCGTTTCGATCCCCAAGGGTCTGACGATCCAGACCGACAGCTACACTTCGCCCCAGATGCGCTATCGCATGTGTTCGCGCGAGGGCTGCTTCGTGCAGATGGTCGTGGACAACGGCATGATCGAATCCCTGTCCAAGTCCGGCCCCCAGGCCAAGCTCAATATCGCCGGCGATGACGGCAAGACCTATAGCCTGCCTCTCTCGCTCAAGGGCTTTTCCGAAGCCCATGACACGATGGTGAGCCAGGCCAAGTCCAAGGCGTCCAAGACGCCTGCGCCCGCCGCCAAGCCGTAAAGGCTCAGGCTGCCCAAAGTTGTGGAGACGTTAGGATGAAAGTGTTTGAAGGAAAATGGGCTTCGGCCATGGCAGGCGCGGTGCTGGTCACCGCCCTCGGTTGCGTTCCGGCTCTGGCGCAGGCCCCGGCGGCGCAAGCTCCCGCAAAGCCCGAGCAGAAACAGTTCGATGACTGGCAGGTGCGCTGCTTCCCGGTGCAGAGCCCGAGCCCCTGCGACATGTTCCAGGAGGTGGCGAACCAGCAGCGCACCCAGCGTCTTCTGTCCATATCGATCGCCTATGTCCCGAGCATGGATCGCTATGCGCTGCAGGTGAGCGTGCCGCTGGGCGTTTCGCTTCCCAAGGGTCTGAGCATCCAGACCGACACCTTTACCTCGCCGACCCTCAGGTATCGGCGCTGCGACCGCAACGGCTGCTATGTCGAGATGGGCGCGGACAAGAGCCTGATCGAAGGGATCGCCAAGTCGAGCCCGGATGGCAAGGCCAAGATCAATGTCTCCGGTGACAATGGCAAATCCGTTGGCATCACCTTTTTCCTCAAGGGCTTTGTTGCCGCGCACGACGACATGGTGAGCGAGGCCAAGGCCAAGGCGAAGCCGGTGTCCCAGTCGAATGCCGCCGCGCCCCAGCAGTAAGCATCCTGCATTCAGCAAAAAGGCCGGTCGCAAGACCGGCCTTTTTCTTATGCAGTGGCAGGTTTGAACGGTGAGGGCGGAAAAGCAAAAGGTCCGGTGGACCTTTTGCCCGCCCGAACGCCGCAGCGGCGCGTGTCCAAACGCGCCGCGAGGCCGAGCGGGCAAACAATCAGGCGGTGGTCGGCCGAAACGTCATCGCCGCGCCATTCATGCAATATCGCAGTCCCGTCGGCCTGGGGCCGTCGTCAAACACATGGCCAAGATGACCGCCGCAGCGGCGGCAATGCACCTCTGTGCGGCTCATGAACAGGCTGTTGTCGGTCTTGGTCAGGACCGCGTTGTCCAGCGGCTTCCAGAAGCTGGGCCAGCCGGTGCCGCTGTCGAACTTGGTGGCGGAGGAATAAAGGTCGAGCGTGCAGCCGGCGCAGGCGAAGACGCCCTTGCGGTGCTCGTTGTTCAACGGCGAGGTAAAGGGCGCTTCCGTGCCTTCGTGGCGCAGCACGTCATAGGCCTCGGGCGACAGAAGCTTCTTCCATTCCGCATCGCTTTTGGTCACTTCATAGGCCTGGGCGTTTCCCGCACCCAGCAAGGCGCTGCCCATCAGGGCGGCAAGAAAATGGCGTCGCTGCATGGTTGCCTCCATCGCGCTCAGTATACGCAGGGAACAGTTCGCCGGATTGTGCGGAAAGTTACAGAACGGCAGCGGCTGGAACCCATGGGAAAACAGCCCGTTATACAACCAGGCGTTCCACGGGCGACAAAACCCATCGGGAGTAGAGTTATGGACAAGGACAGGATTGAAGGCTCCGCCAATCAGGCGAAGGGCGCCATCAAAGAGGCCGCCGGCAAGATGACCGGAGATACCAAGCTTCAGGCCGAAGGCGCGGCCGACAAGGCCAAGGGCAAGGTGCAGAATGCCGTGGGCGGCGCCAAGGATGCGCTGCGCGACGCGTCAAAGCACTGAGCCTGCCTTAAATTTTTAAGGAAAGGCCCGGTCTCCAATTTGGGGGCCGGGCCTTTTTCATGCGATTGTATTGGCGGCGGGATATGGTCCGCTGCTTTGGGACATTTCCATGATCCGTTTTCTCACCTGGCTTCGCTCGCTGCTTTTTTCCGTGCTCAATGCCGTCGCCAGAACGGCGGTGTTCCTGATTCTGGTGGTCGTGGCGCTTCTGCTGTTCGGCCTCGTCTATGGCGACGGACTGCCCGGCAACATGGTCCTGTCTCTGGATCTGCGCGAGCCGATCGCCGATTCCAGCGCCGCCACCGGCAGCATCTTTACCCCCAGGCGCGCCACGGTGATGGATGTGGTGCTGGGGCTCGATGCCGCCTCGCGCGACAGCCGCGTCAAGGGCGTGGTGATGCAGCTGGGCAATGGCGCGCTGTCCACGGCCCAGGCCGAGGAAGTCGGCGCCGCCATCCAGCGCTTCCGCAGCAAGGGCAAGTTCGTGATCGCGCAGGCCAGCGCCTTCTTCGGTCCGGGCCTGGGCGATTATCTCGCCGCCAGTACTGCCAACGAGATCTGGATCCAGCCCAAGGCGCCCTTCTCGCCGGCGGGGGCTGGCGGCGGCGAGCTGTTCCTGCGTGGCGTCCTCGACAAGATCGACGCCGTGCCGCAAATGGCCAAGCGCGCCGAATACAAGAGCGCGGCCGATATGTTCATGGAAAAGCAGATGACCCCGCCGGACCGCGAGCAGCTGTCGGTGCTGATGAACTCGGTCTATGACTCGGCTGTCGGCCAGATGGCGGCCAACCGCCATATCACCCGCAGCGAAGTGATCGCCGCGCTCGAGGCGAGCCCGCAATTCGCGGAGGATGCCCGATCGCGCCACCTGGTCGATCGCATCGGCTATGACGACGAGGCGCGCGCGGCGGCGCAGGCCAAGGCGGGTGGCGGCGCCAAGCTCACCAAATTCACCGATTATGTGAAGAACATCTCCCATGTCGGCACGGCCAACATCGCCCTGGTCGAGGCGGCGGGCGAAATCCGCGACGGCACAGCGCACAATTCCATCCTCAATGCGTCGGCCGGCATCGCCAGCGACGATCTGTCGGCGGCGATTACCCAGGCGGCGCGCGACAAGAACATCAAGGCCATCATCCTGCGCGTGGATTCGCCGGGTGGCTCGGTCACCGCCTCCGACCAGATACTGCATGCGGTGAAGGTGGCGCAGAAGGCGGGCAAGCCCGTGGTGGTCAGCATGGGCTCGGTGGCGGCCTCCGGCGGCTATTACATTTCGCTTTCCGCCAACCGCATCGTGGCGGAGCCCGGGACCATCACCGGCTCGATCGGGGTGCTGACCGGCAAGGTCTCCTTCGGCAGGACGCTGGAAAAAGTCGGGGCGCATGCCGACGACGTGTCGGTGGGCAAGAATACGCTGATGGATTCGTCCCTGGAGCCCTTCACCGAGGAGCAGTGGGCCAATCTCAACCATCAGGCCGACGTCATTTATGACGACTTCACCTCGAAGGTCGCGGCGGGGCGCAAGCTGCCGCTCACCAAGGTGCGGGACGTGGCCCGGGGACGAGTCTGGTCGGGCACCGACGCCCATAGCCGCGGGCTTGTGGATGCCTTGGGCGGCTTCTGGACCGCGGCAGATCAGGCGGCCAGCCTGTCCGGCATCGCGGCTGGCGACGTGACTTTCCGCATCTATCCCCGTCCCACCGGTATCCTGGGCCGGCTGGAAGAAATGTCAGGCGGCCTGGATGCGAGCCTGGGTGTGCTAGGGCAGGTCGAATCGGTCCTTGATCTGCCGCCTGTCAGGGCCATCCTGAGCCAGGCAGGCAGCCTGCCGGCCGGCGGTCCGGGGGAGACGCTCCAGCTTAAGGCCGGAAATCTGCCGCGCCCGTAACTTCGCGTGACAGATCATTGCAAGGAAACTGCTTGTTCCCCAGAAGTTGTGAACTATAATTTCAAGCCGTGTGGGGGCACGAAGCTGGCTTGGAGCATCCATAACTGCGATTATGGACTCGTGCCGTTTCTGGGGGCATCTGAAACGGAAGATAAGCTGGAGTCCCATCATTTCTGTCAATGCGTCGAAAGCGGCCGGCAAGGCCATTGAAGATCTCAGCTTTGAGGGCGCGCTCAGGGAACTGGAGGCCATCGTATCGCGCCTGGAGCAGGGCGATGTGGACCTTGAGGATTCCATCGCCCTGTACGAACGCGGACAGGCTTTGAAGTCACACTGCGAGAAAAAATTGAAGTCCGCGGAGGGGCGGCTGGAAAAAATCGTGCTGGGCGCGGGCGGCCCTGAAATTGGCGAAAAGCTGGAGCCAGCATGAGCTTGCTTTGCTGTCGCAAAAAAGAGATTTTCCGCGCATGAACATTCCCAATACCAAGACGCCGCTGCTGGACCAGGTCGATCTGCCCGAAGACCTGCGCAAGCTGGACAAGCACCAGCTGCGCCAGTTCGCCGACGAGCTGCGCACCGACCTGATCGACATCGTCTCCGTCACCGGCGGCCATTTCGGCGCGGGTCTCGGCGTGGTCGAACTGACCACCGCGCTCCATTACGTTTTCGACACCCCGCGCGATCGGGTGATCTGGGACGTGGGTCATCAGGCCTATCCCCACAAGATCATCACCGGGCGCCGCGCCCGCATGCGCACGCTGCGCCAGGGCGGGGGCCTGTCGGGCTTCACCAAGCGCAGCGAGAGCGAATACGATCCGTTCGGCGCGGCGCATTCCTCGACCTCGATTTCCGCTGGTCTCGGCATGGCGGTGGCGCGCGACCTTACCGGCGGCGCCAATCATGTGATTGCGGTGATCGGCGACGGCTCGATGAGCGCGGGCATGGCCTATGAGGCGATGAACAATGCCGGCGCCAACAAGAACCGGCTGATCGTCATCCTCAACGACAATGACATGTCGATCGCGCCTCCGGTGGGCGCGATGAGCGCCTATCTGGCGCGGCTGGTATCGTCGCGTCCCTATACCGGCATCCGCAATGTGGTGAAACGCTGGGCTCGCAAAGCCCTGCCGCGCAGCCTGTTCAAGGTGGCGCAGCGCACCGAGGAATATGCCCGCGGCATGGCCATGGGCGGCACCCTGTTCGAGGAGATGGGCTTCTTCTATGTCGGACCCATCGACGGCCACAATCTCGACCACCTGATTCCGGTGCTGGAGAATGTGCGCGACACCATGAAGGGCCCGGTGCTGGTGCATGTGGTGACCAAGAAGGGTCACGGCTATGCCCCGGCCGAAGCCGCGCCCGACAAGTATCACGCGGTGTCCAAGTTCACGGTGCTGACCGGCGAACAGTCCAAGTCCACGCCCAAGGCGCCAGCCTATCAAAAGGTGTTCGGCGAGGCCCTGATCGCGGAAGCCAAAAAGGACAGCCGAATCGTTGCCATCACCGCCGCCATGCCGTCGGGCACCGGCATCGACCTGTTCGAGAAGGTCTTCCCGAAACGCACCTTCGACGTGGGCATCGCCGAGCAGCATGGCGTGACGTTCGCCGCGGGCCTTGCGGCGGAAGGCATGAAGCCCTTTGCCGCGATCTATTCGACTTTCCTGCAGCGCGCCTATGACCAGGTGGTGCATGACGTGGCGATCCAGTCGCTGCCGGTGCGTTTCGCCATGGACCGCGCCGGGCTCGTCGGCGCCGACGGCGCCACCCATGCCGGCTCGTTCGACATTGCGTATCTCGCGACCCTGCCCAATTTCGTGATCATGGCGCCGTCGGACGAGGCGGAGCTGACCAACATGGTCGCGACCTGCGTTCATATCGACGACCGCCCCAGCGCCATCCGCTATCCGCGCGGCGAGGGCACGGGCGTGGCCCGCCCCGCCGAAGGTATTCCGCTGGAGATCGGCAAGGGCCGCATCGTCAAGGAAGGCACGAGCATCGCCATCCTGAATTTCGGTACCCGCCTGACTCATTGCCTGCTGGCGGCCGAACGGATGGCCGGTTATGGCCTGTCCGCAACGATCGCCGATGCGCGGTTTGCCAAGCCGCTCGATACCGACCTGATCCGGCGCCTGGCGCGCGAGCATGAAGTGCTGATCACCATCGAGGAGGGCGCTTGCGGCGGCTTCGGCGCCCATGTGATGCACTTCCTGGCGCATGACGGCTTGCTGGATCGCGGTCTCAAGATCCGTCCCATGACGCTGCCTGACGTGTTCCAGGACCAGGACACGCCGGAAAAGATGTATGCCCAGGCTGGCCTCGACGCCGATGGCATTCTGCGCACGGCGTTGCAGGCGCTGGGGCGGGGATCTGAGGCGATCCACCTCGCTGCGGGCAAGCTCGCCTGATTTCCCGAATGTCATGGCCGGCCTCCGGCCCGTAGCGCCAGCGTACGGGCGCCATCCATCTTTCCCATTGCGGCATGGATGGCCGGGCCAACTCCGGCCATGACATAGTGTTTGTATGAAAACCTGTCCCCATTTCGGCGACTGCGGCGGCTGTTCGCTGCAGCATCTGCCGCCGGCCGATTACGCCGCGGCCAAACGCGCCGCCGTCCAGAACGCCCTGATGAAAGCCGGCGTCACCGCCGAGGTGCTGGCGCCCATCATCGTGCCGCCGCATTCGCGCCGCCGCGCCGTGTTCAAGATCAAGAGCCTGCCGGAAGGCCTGCATATCGGCTTTCACGCCGCCAAGAGCCATACCGTCATCGACATGCATCATTGCGATGTGCTGACGCCGGGCCTCTTCGCCCTGGTGGGCGGCCTGCGCCAGAAGCTCGAGCCATTGTTTGGCGTGGGCGAAGTGGCCGAGCTGCACGTCACCGAAACCGAGACCGGATTCGATTGCGCCTTGCGCTGGCGCGCCGGGCTGACGCCAACGCTGACCATCGCACTGTCCACGGCACTTTCCGGCCTCGGCATCGCGCGCCTGACCATGGGCCGCGATCTGGTGTTCGAGACGGCCGCGCCCAGGGTGACGCTGGGCGACGTGCCGGTGACATTACCGCCCAATCCATTTCTGCAATCCACGCGAGAGGGTGAAGCGGCGCTGCAGGAGCGGGTGGCGAAGATCACGGGCAAGGCAAAGCTCGTGGCCGACCTGTTTGCGGGTGTGGGCACCTTCGCCCTGCCGCTGGCGAAAAAGGCGAAGGTCCATGCCGTCGAACAGGATCAGGCGGCACTGAAGGCGCTGGCCCAGGCGGCAGGGCATTATCCCTCTGGCGCACCTTCGCGCGCCGGGGGAGGCCTCAAGCCCATCACGACCGAGGTTCGCGACCTGTTCCGCCAGCCCCTGACCGTGGTGGAACTCGCCCCCTATGACGCGATTGTCATGGACCCGCCGCGCGCTGGGGCCGAAGCGCAGGCCAGGGTCCTGGCCAAATCCAAGGTCCCGGTCATCGCCTATGTCTCCTGCGATGCGGCCAGTTTCGCGCGTGACGCGGCCATCCTGCTCGCGGGCGGCTACAAAATCGGCCCCGTCACACCGATAGACCAATTCCTCTGGTCGTCGCATATTGAGCTCGCCGCGGGGTTTGTCCGCCCCCGCTAAAACACAAAAAGGGCAGGGGCTTGAGGCTGAAGCTGATCGCGCTGGGGGTGGTGCTGTGTGCGGCGCTGGCCGGTGGCGCGTTTTGGCTCCTGGACCGCCCCGCCGCGGTCTCCGATGCCGCGAGCAGTCCGTCCGGCGACCTCACCGATTTCAGCCACTGGGCGGTGGTGCTGGTGGCGGGCGACTATCGCGCCCATTCGGGTGCGCCGTCGAAAGTATTCGACAATGCCCGCCACGACCTGGTTACCGCCTTCACCAGGATCGGCTTCAACAAGTCCAACATGGAGCAGTTCTCGGTCGATTATGACGGTGGCACCCAGCATTCCGAGATCGCGAGCATCGCGAATGCCATGCAGGCGGTTGCGGCCCGCGCCAAGGACGGCTGCCTGATCTATTTCACCTCCCACGGCACGCCCACCGGCATCATCATCGGCGACACCGTGCTCTCGCCGGCCCAGATGCGCGACATGGTCAACACGGCTTGCGGCAGCCGGCCCAGCGTGATCGTGATGTCGTCCTGCTATTCGGGCCAGTTCGTGCCGGCGCTGGCCAGCGACAATCGCGTGATCATGACCGCGGCCCGGCCCGACCGCACCAGCTTCGGCTGTGGCGAGATGGATCACTATACCTTCTTCGACGACTGCTTCCTGCGCGCCATGTCCATCTCCGGCGATTTTCCCGGCCTGGGCATTATGGTGCAGCAATGCGTGGCCTTCCGTGAGCAGCAGATGAAGGCGACGCTACCATCCGAACCGCAGGTCAATGTCGGTTCCGGCGTGGTCTACACTCTGCGCTGGCGCGATACGCCGGCTGGCGGCGCATTTTCAGGACAAGGGCCGGGTCAATGACCGGATGGTTTGGGGAGAAAAGATCAACATGACAAGAAATGCTCTGGCGACGGCGCTGGCCCTTTTCGGATTGAGTATTGCCGCAGGGGCCCAGCCCCGCGCCACGGAATGGAAGGATTGGGGCGGGGATATTGCCCGCAAGAATTATTCGCCGCTGAACCAGATTACCGCGGCAATGTCGCCGAGCTGAAGCCTGTCTGGGTCTGGGACAGCGGCAAGTTCGGGCGCACCTGGGAAACCAGACCGCTGCTTATCGACGGGCTTCTCTATTTCACCGAAAGCCAATCCGGCGACATCATTGCCATGGAGCCCGAGACCGGCACGCTGGTCTGGCGCGCCAAGCCGCCTGTCACCAGGGGTGGGCTTGATCGGCGGGCGCTCGCTTACTGGGCCGGCGATGGCGCGATGAAACCCAGGATCGTGGCGATCTGGGGTCATATGATGTACGGCTTCGACCTGAAGAGCGGCCAACTGTCTTCGGACTGGCCCGCCACGGGACTGGATATCGGCCTGCCCAATCCCGCGCAGGACGGAAAAATCGGCGGCGGGGTTCAGGCCAATGCGCCGCCGATGATCTACAAGAACATGATCATCACCATGGGCGCGACCGGCTTTCTGCCGGCGCCGGCGCAGCCGGCCGATCCGCATGCCAATGATCTGCGCACCGGCAAGCTGTTGTGGACGGCGCGCATCATACCGGGCAAGGGCGAGCCGGGCGGCGATAGCTGGGGACCGGGAACGCAGGACGTGGTGAGCATGGGTGGCTGGGGTCATATGGCGCTCGATGAAGCCAGCGGCACGGTCTATGTCCCCACCGATTCTCCCAGTCCCGACTATGTCGGCATCTGGCGCCCGGGCGACGATGTTGGCTCGAATTCCACCGTCGCGATCGACGCGGTAACCGGCAAGATCAAGTGGCGCTTCCAGGAACAGCATCACGGCAATTTCGACCTGGACACCAATGCCGCGCCTGCGCCGGTGGAGATCACCAGCAAAGGCAAGCGCATGAAGGTGGTCGTGCAGGCCACCAAGCAGTCGATGATCTGGATTCTGGATGCGGCGACGGGCAAGCCTATCCATCCCTGGGAAGAGCGGCCCGTGGCGCAGAGCCAGATTCCGGGCGAAAAATCATCGCCCACCCAGCCTTTCACCATCCTGCCGCCGCCGCTGATCCCGGCGACGGTGAAACGCGATCAGCTGAGCCAGCTCTCTGTGCAGGCCAATGCCGAATGCAAGGCGCTGTTTGACGAACGCAAGCTTTCGGACGTCGGACCTTTCGCGCCGCCGGCCGGAGGCGGGGCCTGGGGGCTCAACGCCATCGGCGCCATCGGCGGCATGGATTGGGGCGGCGTTTCCATCGATCCGGAACGTGGCTACGCCTTCGCCAATGTCGATAATATGCCCACCATGATCACGGTGACCCCGACCACGAATGGGGTCAAAGGCAATGGCGGTCTTCAATCCGCCGTCGGCAATGTTCGGTTCCATGACGAGGGCGGGCGAAGCTGCAATGGCGGCCTGCAGGGCGAACTGGTCGCCGTCAATCTGGGATCGGGCGAGATCGCATGGCGCGTGCCGCTCGGCTCCCTGGAAGACGAGTATGGCGCAGGCGCCAAGGACATGGGCGCGGCCAGTATCGGCCCCACTCTGGCGACGGGTGGCGGGCTGGTCTTTGCAGCGGCCTCCGACGACCGTTTTTATGCCTATGACTCCCGCCGAGGCCGGTTGTTGTGGCAGATCAAGATGCCCGCGTCCTCCGATGCCGGGCCGATGACCTATATCGGCAAGGATGGCCGTCAGTATGTGGTGATCGCCGCGGGCGGGCCGGGCAACGCGCACCGCCCCTCACCACGGGAAAACAATCTCTATCATCAGGTGCTGATTGCGTTTGCGCTGCCCAGGCTGGGCGAGCAACCGCTGGATATTACCGGACCATACCCTGCGCGGGTGCAGGGGCCTGGGCCGTGGCCGCCAAACTAAGGCCTGGTAGTACACCAGTTTGGAAATAACACGTGGCATCACGCAAACGAGACATTCGCCTCCCGGCGCCTTATCTGAAAAAGCTGTGGCTTGATCAAAGTCAGCCGATCATTTCCGCCTGATGCGGGAATCCTGTGCCGATCCGCAGAGCTTTTTGGAAACGATGATGGAGGACTAGCCGACCTGTCCGCGATGTCTCAGCGCCTGGTCGGCCAGCACGATGGCCATCATGGCTTCGCCCACTGGCACGGCGCGGATGCCCACGCAGGGATCGTGGCGGCCCTTGGTGATGATCTCGGATTCGGCGCCGGATTTGTCGATGGTGCGGCGAGGGGCAAGGATCGATGAGGTCGGCTTGACCGCGAAACGCGCGACGATGGGCTGGCCGGTGGAGATGCCGCCCAGGATGCCGCCGGCATGGTTGGACAGAAACACCGGCTTGCCGTCATTGCCGTGGCGCATCTCGTCGGCATTCTCTTCGCCGCTCATGGCGGCGGTTGCGAAGCCGTCGCCGATCTCAACGCCCTTGACCGCATTGATGCTCATCAGGGCGCTCGCCAGTTCATTGTCCAGCTTGGCATAGATCGGCGCGCCCAGGCCCGCAGGCACGCCTTCCGCCACCACCTCGATGATGGCGCCCACGGAGGAGCCGTTCTTGCGGATGCCTTCGAGATAGGTCTCCCACGCCGCCACCGCGTGCGGGTCCGGGCAGAAGAAGGGGTTGTTGTCCACTTCCTTCCATGACCAGTTGGCGTGGTCGATTCTAAGCTTGCCCATCTGCACCAGGGCGCCGCGGATCGTCACCTTGCCGTAAAGCTGGTCCAGGACCTTGCGCGCGATGGCGCCGGCGGCCACCCGCATCGCGGTTTCGCGCGCGCTTTGGCGTCCGCCGCCGCGATAGTCGCGCACGCCATATTTGGCCTCGTAGGTGTAGTCGGCATGACCGGGCCGGTACTTGTCGCGGATATCGCCATAATCCTTGGAGCGCTGATCGACATTCTCGATTACCAGCCCGATAGGCGTGCCGGTGGTCAGTTGCTGCGGCATCCGCTCGTCCTGGAACACGCCGGACAGGATCTTCACCGCGTCCGGCTCCTGGCGCTGGGTGACGAACTTGGATTGGCCGGGACGGCGTTTGTCCAGATACGGCTGGATGTCGGCCTCGGTCAGGGCGATGCCCGGCGGGCAGCCATCGACCACGCAGCCGATCGCCGGCCCATGGCTTTCGCCAAAGGTGGTCACGCGAAACAGATGGCCGAAGGTGTTATGCGACATGTGATTCTTTTGTGGGGCGCGCCGCGAGGCTCTTCGCTTCGCTCCGAGTTCGTGGTCGCTCCCTGTCTTACCCCATGGAAACGGGGTTGGAAACCGCACCGCCGGCGGGCGGCAGTTGTGTGACTTCGGCGCCGCGGACCCGGAAGACCACGCCCTGCGGCTCGTCCAGCGCCGACATGTGGGCCGCGTCCAGTCCCAGAAACAGACCGCGCAGGATGCGGGTGGCTGCGCCATGGCTGACCATGAAGGTGTCGGTCTTGAGGTCGCCGATGAAGGCGAGCAGCCGGGTGGCGACATCCTCATAGTCTTCGCCGCCCAGCGCCGGCACGTTCCATTTGTCGGCCGCGCGCCGGTCGTAATAGGCAGGGTCGAGTGCGCGGGCTTCGGCATCGGTCAGTTGATCCCAGCGGCCCAGATCGATTTCCTGGATGCGTGGATCGGTGACGTAACCTTCCAGCGGCAGATCCAGCACGGCGCGCGCGATCTCCATGGTGGCGCAGGCCCGCCTGAGCGGCGAGGCGATGCAGGCAATGGCGGGCTTGATGCCCAGCTCACGCTTGAGCACCTGGCCGATTTCATGCGCCTGTTCCCGGCCGAGCCCGGTGAGCGGCGTGTCTCTCTTGCCCGAGAAACGCTTTTGCAGATTGGCTTCAGTCTGGCCGTGACGCGAAAAATACAGCGTCAGTCCGGCGGCGAGCTTAAGAGGCATCCGACTTTTGCGGGACGACGATATCGGGAGCGTCTTCCGCCTTCATGCCGATGACATGATAGCCGCCGTCCACATGCAGATTTTCGCCCGTCACGGCGCTGCCCAGGTCCGACAGCAGGAACAGGGCGGAATGGCCGACTTCGGCTTGCGTCACGGTGCGCCTGAGCGGCGAATTATATTCGTTCCACTTCAGGATGTAGCGGCTGTCGGCAATGCCGGCGAAGGCCAGCGTCTTGATCGGGCCCGCCGAGATCGAGTTCACCCGGATATTCTGCTTGCCCAGATCCTCGGCCATGTAGCGCACGCTGGCTTCCAGCGCCGCCTTGGCCACGCCCATCACGTTATAGTGGGGCATGGTGCGTTCCGCGCCCAGATAGGTCAGGGTCACCATGCTGCCGCCGTTCGGCATCATCTTCTCCGCCCGCTGCGCCACCGCGGTAAACGAGTAGCAGCTGATGTCCATGGTCATGCGGAAATTTTCGGCCGTGGTGTCGACATAACGGCCCTTGAGCTGGTCCTTGTCGGAGAAGGCGATGGCATGAACCAGGAAGTCCATGCTGTCCCACACCTTGGCAAGGTCGGCGAAGGCGGCGTCGATCGATTCCGGCTTGGAGACGTCGCAATCGATCAAAGCCGCGGGCTTCAGCGGCTCGACCAGCGGCACCACGCGCTTCCTGAAAAGATCGCCCTGGTAGGAAAAGGCCAGCTCTGCGCCTGCATCGTGCAGGGCCTGGGCGATGCCCCAGGCGATGGAATGATGATTGGCCACCCCCATGACCAGGCCGCGTTTGCCCTTCATGAGGTTCGAAAATGACATGCCGTGCTTCCCCGCTTTGGTGCGTGAACCCTAGTCATTTACCCTGAATGAGCCAGCCGCCAAACGGGATTTTCGGGCACCGAAATCATCATACATTTCATATATTTAACGTGCCTTGGCCCGGGGGTCGTAACTGGCCTGCCAGCCGCTGACAAACGTCTTCAGTGCTTCGTCCGGCTGATCGGGCAGGGACACCACCAGGCGCACATACAGGTCGCCCGCCGCCGCCCCGCCATGGGCGGCGATGCCCTTGCCCTTGAGTCGGAGCGTGGTCCCGGTGTTGGAGCTGGGCGGCACGCTCAGGGACACGGTCCCGGTCAGGGTGGGCACCGGCACTTTGCCGCCCAGGATCGCCTCCTTGAGGGTCACCGGCAGATCCATACGGATATCATTGCCATCACGGGTCATGGTCGGATGGGCAGCGACCGAGACGGTGAGCAGGATGTCGCCGTTTGCGCCACCGGCCTGGCCGGCGCCGCCGCGGCCCTTGACCCGGATGGTCTGGCCGTCCTTTACGCCCACGGGAATCTTGACGTCGATCTGCTCGCCATTTTGCAGCACCACCCGGCGTGTGCCGCCAGCCGCGGCTTCGTCGAAGCTGACGGTGACGGCGGCTGAGAAATCCTCGCCCCTGGTCTGGCGGGGTGACTTGGAGCCACGCGCGCGCCCACCCATCAGGTCGGCGAAAATGTCCTCAAAGCCCGCCGCGCTCCCGGCCGCGCCATCGTCAAAGCTGAAATGGAATTCCCGTGCGCCTGGACCGCCGCCGCCGCCAAAGCCGCCAAAACCCGAGCCGAACGGATGGCCCTGGCGAAAGCCGCCCGCCCTGGGATCGAAGCCGCGCGGATTGCCGTCGGGCCCGATGGCGCCAGCGTCGTACTGGGCGCGCTTGTCCTTGTCGCCCAGGATGTCATAGGCGCCGGAAATTTCCTGGAAGCGCTTCTGGGCTGTCGCATCTCCCGCATGCTTGTCGGGATGATGCTTCTTGGCGAGGGTGCGGAACGCCTTCTTGATCTCTGCCTCGCTCGCCGTCTTGGGGACGCCGAGGATTTCATAGGGGTCTTTCATGCGGTCTTTCGGAGGCGGGATTCGCCTTACTTGGTTCCTTCATACCATCTTTTCAAGGGCTTGGGGGCAAGGCGGAACTTTTATCCCCCCCTCACGTTACCTCCCGTCAAACCATGGCGGGGGCAGGGAATTTTTCTGATGCCGACAGTGGAAGCAGTCAAAGCCGGCGGGAACGTCTCGACGCTGGATGAGGCTGCACGTTACCGCATCCTGGTCGAAGCGGTCACCGACTATGCCATCTACATGCTTGATCCCTCGGGTGCCGTGACCAGCTGGAACGCTGGCGCCCAGCGCATCAAGGGGTATGCGCCCGATGAGATCATCGGCCGGAACTTCTCCCGCTTTTACACCGAGGAGGACCGAGCCCAGGGATTGCCGCAACGGGTGCTGGCGATTTCGGCGCGGGAAGGCAAGTTCGAGGGTGAAGGCTGGCGGGTGCGCAAGGACGGCAGTCGCTTTTGGGCCCATGTGGTGATCGATCCCATCCGCGATGCGGATGGCATGCTGACCGGCTTTGCCAAGGTCACCCGCGACATGACCGAACAGCGGGAAACGCAGGAGGCCCTGCGCCGGGCGCGCGAGGCGCTGTTTCAGTCCCAGAAGATGGAAGCGGTTGGCCAGCTGACCGGCGGGGTGGCGCATGACTTCAACAATCTCCTGATGGCGGTGTTGGGGAGCCTGGAGCTATTGCGCAAACGCCTGCCGGACGATCCACAGCAATTGCGCCTGCTCGACAATGCCATACTGGGCGCCCGGCGCGGCGCGACCCTGACCCAGCGCATGCTGGCCTTTGCCCGCCGCCAGGAGCTGGATGTGCGGCCGTTCGATCTGCCGGCCCTGGTGGATGGCATGGGCGACTTGCTGGATCGCTCGCTGGGCGTGGATGCGGAAATCGAAATGCTGTTTGCCGAAGGCTTGCCACAGATCGTGGCCGACGAGAACCAGCTCGAGCTGGCGCTGCTTAATCTTTGCGTCAACGCGCGTGACGCGATGAAAAAAGGTGGACGCATCTCGATCGGCGCGCGCGCTGAGCATGTCGGGCCGATCCATGCGAGCGGCCTGGCCGAAGGCGACTATGTCTGTCTTTCCGTCACCGACACCGGCGAGGGCATGGATGCCGACACGCTGGCGCGCGCCACCGAGCCCTTCTTCACCACCAAGGGGGTGGGCAAGGGTACCGGACTTGGGCTTTCCATGGTGCATGGCATGACTGAACAGATGGGCGGCCGGCTGCTGCTCAGCAGCACATTGGGTCAGGGCACGGTGGCGGAGATCTGGCTGCCCGCCGTGGCGGAGGCGGTCCAGACAAGGCGCGCGGAAAGCCTGAGCCGCGAGCCGGCGCCGGCCAGCAGCAGCCTGAAAGTCCTGGCGGTGGATGACGATCGCCTCGTGCTGTTCAACACTACTGCCATGCTGGAAGACCTAGGCCATAGCGTGATGGAAGCGGTGTCCGGTGAAGAAGCGCTGGAGCTGCTCCGCGAACACCATTTCGATCTGGTGATCACCGATCAGTCCATGCCGCGCATGACAGGCATTCAGCTATGGGACGCCATACGGGCGCAATGGCCCGACCTGCCGGTCATCCTGGCCACGGGCTATGCCGAGATACCCGGTGGCACCCAGCTCAACGCGCCAAGGCTCAGCAAGCCTTTCAGCGAGAGGGACTTGGCAAAAGCGGTGGCGGCCGCAGGCTGCCGGCGCCAGGTCGCGGGATGATCAGGGCGCGACGGCGGGCTCAGGCTTCAAGCCGGCGGACGTGCCGGGTTGGGCCTGCGGTTGTACCGACTGTTCCGCCGGTTGTTGCACAGGCTGCTGCGGCTGTGCCGCAACCGGGCCCACGACCCTGAGCCGGTCGGCAGCTTCCGTCATGCCGTGGCCGGCGGCAGCGGTATAAAGCTTGCGGGCCTCGTCCAGATCCTTGGGCAGGTAGGGCGGGGCGCCGGTCTCGTACAATTCTCCCAGTTCGAACTGGGCGACGGGATGATTGGCGGCGGCGGCGGCGGCCAGCAAAGGCAGCGCGTGGGTCAGATCGGGCGGTCCCGCCTCGCCCTTGAGCAGCATATCGGCCAGATCGGCCTGGGCGGTGGGAAGGCCGGCGTCGGCAGCGCGCTGGTAAAGCTCTTCCGCCTTCTTGCTGTCCTTGATCACGCCCTGGCCCTTGCGCAGCATCATCGCCAGGTTGCGCATGGCCGCGAGGTCTTCGTAGCGCAGATCCCACCAGATCTTGAAAGCCTGCTGGTAATGGCCCGCGTCATAGGCTGCGACGCCGGAATCGAAAATTTTTGCAATCTCCGCACCATCGCGGGCAAAAGCGGGTTGGGCACCCATCAGACCCAGACAGAGAAGGCCGGTAAGAAGCGGAAAAATCTTGTTGGTTTGGGACATCGTGGACCGAAGGCTACCCTCTCAGGCATCAAACTGCTAGGACGGTCGCCACATGACAATGGAAATGGGTGGGCCACTGGACGATGGCGGCATCACGTCGCGCGACGATCCTTTTGCCCTGTTCAAGAACTGGATGGCGGAGGCGGAAGCTTCCGAGCCCAATGATCCCAACGCCATGGCGCTGGCAACTGTGGGCGAGGGCGGCATTCCCAATGTCCGCATGGTGCTGCTCAAGGGCGTGGATGCGAACGGCTTCGTCTTCTATTCCAATGCCGACAGCATCAAGGGTGGCGAGCTCGAGAGCAATCCAAACGCCGCGCTGAATTTCCACTGGAAGAGTTTGCGCAAGGCGGTGCGCGTGCAGGGCGCGGTCGCGCGGGTTTCCGATGCGGAAGCCGACGCCTATTTCGCCAGCCGGCCCAAGGACAGCCAGATCGGCGCCTGGGCCTCGCCCCAGTCGCGTCCCATGGAAGGGCGCTTCGTGTTCGAAAAGGCGCTGGCCGAATATGGCGTGAAGTATGCCCTGACCAAGGTGCCAAGGCCGCCCTACTGGACCGGCTGGCGCGTCACGCCGCTGCGCATCGAATTCTGGCGCGACCGGCCGTTTCGGCTGCATGACCGGCTGGTCTACCGGCGTGACCGCGCTGACGGTCCCTGGCGAACCGAAAGGCTGTTTCCGTAACCATGACAATGGAGGGGCGGCTGGAACAAGCGGGGCAACTGATGCGGCGGGCGGCCACCGCATCCGTCGCGGTGTCGCTGTTCCTGGTGGGGATCAAGACTTTCGCCTATTTCGCCTCGCATTCGGTGGCGATGCTGGCGAGCCTGGCCGATTCCGCGCTCGATCTTTTCACCGCCTCGCTCAACATGATCGCCATCCACCAGTCGTTGACGCCGGCCGATGACGAGCACCGTTTCGGCCATGGCAAGGCCGAACCGTTGGCGGGGCTTGCCCAGGGTGCGTTCATTACGGCCTCGGCCCTCTTCCTGGTGATTCAGGCGGTGAACCGGATTTTGGCGCCGGAGCCGATCGACAACAGCGTCGAGGCGCTGATCGTGATGTGCATCGCCATCGCCTGCGCCATCCTGCTGATCCTGTATGAGCGGCGGGTGGTGGCCCATACCGGCTCGCTGGCGGTCGAGGCCGACCAGGCCCATTATCTGGGCGATCTGGCCACCAATGTGGGTGTGGTCCTGGCGCTGGTGTTGAGCGCCTATCTGGGCTGGACCTTGGCCGATCCCGTCATCGCCATCCTGGTCGCCCTCGTCATGTTGGGGAGCGCCTTTGGTGTTGCCAGATCGAGCTTCAACCAGTTGATGGATCGCGAGCTGCCGGACGAGGAGCGCGCCCGCATCCGCCGCATCGCGGAAAGTCATGACGCGGTGATGAACGTGCACGACCTCAAGACCCGTGCCGCCGGGCTTTCCACATTCATACAGCTGCACATGGAGCTCGATCCGGACATGCCGCTGAAAGAGGCGCACCGGATCAGCGACGCGGTGGAACAGGCCATTCTCAACGCCTATCCCGGCGCCGAAGTGATCATCCACCAGGACCCGGCGGGGTTTGAGCCTTCGCCCGGAAATTTTGCGGACTGACGTTTTCCGCGAACAAACATGCGTATCACTCGCAGGGATGTAGAGTGAAGCAGCCGGTCGCCGCCGCCGCGCTTGCGAGGGGCGAGGTTTCAAAGCTCGTTATGTCCGAGATGTTGAATTTCGGTGAACTTCGAAACCAGGACGATACCGGCGGTTCGGCAAGTTGCTAGTGTCCCCCTCGTCGATTTCGAAATTCGGCTCGGGCGAAAGTCGGAATCGGGACACTAGGGAGAGCAATGTCATGACAAAAAAAATTCCGGCGGGCTCTTATGGGCCGGCCGCCAAGTTTTTTCACTGGCTGATTTTTCTTCTGCTGGCGGTGCAATATGCTGTCGGTTCCATCATGCCCCATATCGGCAAGAAGACGCTGGATGAGGGCTGGGTGCATTGGCATTTCCTGGTCGGCATGGTGATCCTGTTCGTCATCGTGGCGCGCTTTGTCTGGCGGCTGTTTCATCCTGTGGCGTTGGCGGATGGCCTGACGGGCTGGGAACTGGTGGTGTCGCGCGTCACCCATCTGACGCTTTATGGGCTGGTCTTCGCGATGACGGTGTTGGGCTGGGCGGCCGCCAATTATCGTGGCTGGACGGTCAGCCTGTTTGACGTGGTCCCGATGCCGGCGCTGGCGCCCAAGGGCACGAGCTGGGCGCATGAGGCGGGCGACATCCACAATATCCTGGTCTATGTGCTGCTCGGCTTCATCGCTCTGCACGTGCTGGGTGCGCTCTATCACTACTTCATCAAGCGCGACCGGGTGCTGCAACGCATGCTGGTGGCAAACGAGAGCTAGATGTCCGCGCCGGCGGAGCTGAAGGTTGCCGGCTGCGGTCCGGGCAATCCCAGATGCTTCACCGCCAGCCGGTGGGCGAAACGCGCAAGCAGGAAGAAGATCGGGCTGGCCAGCAGCGACATCGCGATCACCGCGATGGCAAGCTTGTGGCCGGCCGGCGACAGGGCGCCTGCGGCAAGCCCCGCGCCTGCGATGACGAAGGAGAATTCCCCCACCGGCGACAGGAACAGCGAGGCGGCGAAGGCCGTGTCGAAATTCTTGCGGCCCAAAGTCAGCAGAAGGAAATTCAGCGCCGTCTTGCCGCCGGTCACCACCAGCAGTGCGGCGCCGATGATCCAGGCCTGCCTGATCAGATAATTGAGGTCGATCAGGAGGCCTACCGACAGGAAGAAGACGAACAGAAGAATGCTTTGCACCGGCTGGGCCATCACCAGCGCACCACGCCGGAGCGTGGAATGGCCCACCGCCAGCCCGCCCAGGAAGGCGCCCAGCGCCGGTGACAGGCCCAAAAGGCCCGATGCAGTGGCGCTGGCAAAGCAGATGCCCAGCACGCCAAGCGTGCCGACGTCGGTATTCTTGAGCAGATATTCGCTGGCCGGAAAGCGGAAGCTCTTGATCTTGTTCAGCACATAGACGAGGGCGCCCAGCAGCGCGAAAGCCAGCGCCAATTTGGTGCCGACCTCGAGCAGCGCCTTGGATGTCAGTGCGCTGCCCAACGTGTTGGTGATGAGAAGCAGCGGCACCACGGCAAGGTCCTGCGCCACCAGGATCGCCACCGCCAGGCGGCCGGCCGGCGTGTCCTTCTCCTGGCTATCCTCGATCATCTTCATCGCCACGGCGGTGGAGGAGATCGAGAGCATGAAGCCGATCACGATGCCGCCCAGGATTTCGCCATGCACCGCATAGGTGAAGAGCCCCACCGAGATGGGGATGATCAGGCAGCTCGCGCCGGTGACGCCCAGCGCCAGCGGCAGGGACTTGGAGAAAGAGGCCAGCCGCATCTCCATGCCGATGATGAAAAGCAGCATCAGCACGCCCAGCTCGGCCAGGGTCTCGATGGCGCCAGAATTGTGGATCAGGCCTGCACCCGTCGGCCCCAGCGCCATGCCGGCCAGGATGAAGCCCGCCGCGGCGGGCATGCGCAGCCGGCTCATCGCCAGGCCCAGTCCCACGGCGGCGGCCAGGACCAGGGCTAGGGCTAGGAGAGACTGGTGGGCCTGCATGATCCGGCACCGGGCGGGTTTGGCGACCAGGAGTGTGGCAGGCTGGGCGAAGTCGCAAAAGCGATAAATACCTTTGCGAACATCGCCCACTGTACGTCACGGAACCGGGCCATGGCGTCCGGTCCGGCTGGCGTCCCAACCGGAGGGAGGCGGCATGGCAGTCGGACCCCAGCTATCGAGCAAGGAGGCGCATCTCTTGAAAGCGCATCAGCACTTCTATCGTTTCCACCTGCCGCATCTGCACCTGACTTCGGTGTTCGGCGACGACTGGTTCGCGCTCAAGGCGGAAGCTTTTGCCCGCTTCTTCGGCACGCCCACTTTCCTGATCGGACAGACCGTGATCGTGCTGGCCTGGATGGTGGTGAACATGCTGGGCTACACCCACTTCGACGTCTATCCCTTCATCCTGCTGAACCTGGCCTTCAGCCTTCAGGCCGCGTATGCCGCGCCGCTGATCCTGCTGGCCCAGACCCGGCAGGCCGACCGCGACAAGGCCCATGCGCTGGCCGATGCCGAGCATCGCGACGAACTGCATCGCGTCAGCGACGAGCGCGCCAGGACGGCGGTGGAGCAGACCCGCATTTTGCTGGAGCTGGTGCAGCAGAACACAGACCTGACCATGACGGTGAAGAATCTGACGGAGCGCGTTGAAGCGCTGACCAAGGATGTGCACTGCGCTCTGATAAAGTCAGAATCCTGATAGTCATCGCAATTCGGATACGTTGACGGTTCGTCAGGGGGCTGGTTTTTAGTGTTGTCCCCGTTATAACACGCCCGACAATTCCGATGGAATGGTGCCTCTAGTTGTCGAGGGAGGCCCATGTGTCGTGTTTCCATCTTTGACGACGAAAGTGATCTGCCGGTTATTTCAGGCGGAGAGGGCGGGGTATAGCCATGCGTCTGAAGCGCATCGGAATAAAAAATTTTCGTTCCATAAAAGATATTTCCGTTGAGGTTGGAAACGAGCTCGCAATTGTGGGAGGGAATGGAAGTGGCAAGTCCACAATTCTTCGAGCACTTGAACGATTTTTTGGGCAGCCGACTTCGGTTGAGCTGGACGACTTCTTCGGAAAGGCAACCGATAGCGATATAGAAATCGCACTGACGTTTTGTAATTTTTCAAAAGAAGAGCAAGAAAACTTTGGGAGTAGAATTCATAACGACGAGATGACCGTCGTCCGAGTTTTCGAGTCTCAAGGCGGCCGACAAAATGGTCGCTATTATGGTGTAACTTCTCAGCATTCGGAATTCAAAGCCATACGAGAAGCGGGCTCTGCAAATCCGATGCGAGCAGCATACAATCAACTTCGGGAGCGAGGGGGTATATATGCCGCTCTTCCAGCCATTGCTCGGGCTGATCAGATCGCAGCCAATTTGGCCAAATGGGAAGTTGATAACCCAGATCGTTGCCAGCTCGAAAGAGATGATGGTCAGTTCTTGGGATTCACAAATGTTGGGCGCGGTGCATTAAACAAATTTGTCAATTTTGTATTCATTCCAGCTGTTCGCGACGCCGCTATGGATGCCCTGGATTCCAGAGGGGCAGTTATCGCGCGGTTGATGGAACTTGTTGTCCGCAGCGCGGTGCAGCAGCGAAAGGATATTCGCGATTTTCAAGCCAAGATACTGGAGGAATACCGAATTCTGATCGATCCGGAGAAGCTTACAGAGCTGGGCGGTCTTTCGAAGGATCTGACCGAGACCATTAAGCTTTTCTATCGCGAGGCCGGGGTCGCCTTGAAATGGAGGCCTGTAGAAGAGTTTTCGCTGCCGCTGCCTACAGCTGATGTTTTTCTGGACGATGATGGTTTTGAAGGTCCCGTAGATCGAAAGGGGCACGGACTTCAAAGGGCGTTCATTCTTACATTGCTTCAGCATTTAGCCAAAGCTGTCGCAGCTAGCCAAGTAACGGAAAATGAAGCAGATGCCGAAGGTGAGGGGCCAATTCAGGGAGAAGGGATCATCGCCGACGCGCCGCCGCTCCCCAGCTTGCTTTTGGCAATCGAAGAACCCGAACTTTATCAACACCCAACGAAGCAGCGGCATTTTGCCAAGGTCCTTAGCCAACTAAGTAACGGGGAGTTACCAGGGGTTGCTCGGCAAACACAGGTGCTCTTCGCAACCCACTCCTCTTTTTTCATCTCTATGGATCGATTTGATGAGATCGCTCTCGCTCGACGAGAAAAGCGACCGGAACTCAAACATAAGTGTTGCAAACTGACACATTCGGCGCTGGCTGATATCGCACATTCTTTGGAAGAAGCGCACGAGAAACCAGTTGGTACGTTTACAGCTGACGGACTAAAGGCGCGATTGCACATAATTGGGTCAGAAGTGGCTGAGGGCTTTTTTGCTGACATGGTAGTTTTGGTTGAAGGTGCGAGCGACAAGGCTGCGATCTTAGCCACAGCAGAACTTGACGGCATTGATTTCGGGGCTTTGGGGGTCGCGATCTTACCTGTTGACGGGAAGTCAAAATTAGACCGGCCAGCTGCCATTTTTAGAAGCTTCGAAATACCGACATTTGTAATTTGGGACTGCGATGGAAAAGCTGGCAACGTGTCGGACGCCGACAAGGCGGCTAATCATGCGCTACAGAATTTGCTGGGATTGCCCAAAGAGGAAGTAAAGGATGCTCTATCAACGATAGGCAGCGGGTTTGCTTGTTTCGAGAGCGCTTTGGAAGAAACACTTAAAGCAGAGATTGGCGTGGAATTGTACCAACAGCAAGCGGATGTCGTTAAGCAGCAGTTTGGCATCCAGCGAAATGATGATTTGGAAAAGGCTCCGTTTGCGATGCGGCATTTATTGGGTGGTGCAGCTAAGGCCGGAAAGCGAAGCGAAACACTTCTTCAGATTGTTAGTGCAATCGTCTCAATGAGAGAATCCTTCTTCAAAGAAGAGCGGGAGATCGCCAAGGAGGTGGAATGAGCAGGGAAATGCTTATTACTGCGATCAGAGACAGAAAGATTGTGGAGTTTGTTTATAAGAACGAGATTCGGTATGTGGAGCCGCATCTTCTTGGTCGCAATCAAACCGGAACATTAACGCTCAGCGCTTGGCAAACATCGGGGAAGGTCGGTTGGCGCGCCTTTTCGGTAGAAAAAATTTCGGCGCTGCACCTCACTGGGGATGTCTTTGCCGCCTCTCGTCCCGGATATAATCCAAACGACAGCACTATGCAGGAAATATTGTGCCGGTTGTGAATTAAGCGTTGAACGCTAATCTGGGTGCCGATAGGTCAGTCGCCGCTGGGCATGAAGAAGCGGCGGGATACCGGCGGCAGGAAGGCAATCTGCTCGTTGTTCATCGTCGTCATCCAGCCGCCGCGTTCACGTGGCTTCAGCGAGGCGGCCGGCATCGTCACGTCGTAATAACCCAGATCCAGCGTCGCCTGGGTGGGAAGCATGACGGCATCGCCATTGGGCTTGATGGCCTGGATCACACCGACTTCGTTGCCCGCACGGTTGTAGACGATGGGGCTGTGGTCCTCGGCCTGGACGGGTGCTGCAGCAGCCAAGGCTGCAAGGCTGGTCGCACTGGCAAACAGAATTTTCCGGATCATGCTCATGGAACGCACCAATCGTTTCTCAACGCCACTGCAGGCTGCCACGGACCGGACGCTGTGCCTAATGAACTGGCGGAAACGAACGTGGCGAGCTGATGTTCTGATTCTGAACCCCGCCTCATCTTCGCCTTGCTGCAGGCGAATTTCAGAGCCGCAAAGACACCGGCAATTTATTGAATCCCGCAAGCCGGCCTGAAAATCAGCGGCAACCGCGATACTTATTGGCCTTGCAGGCCGCGGCCAGCTTGCTTGCCTCGGCCTATGCTGCGGGGGGCATGCGGCGCCACAGGGCGTCGCGATGGGCGGCGGCATTGGGCACGCTGCCCTGTTCTGCGGCCAGCGCATACCGCGCCGCCCTCTGCGCAACAGATTAAAGGCGAAGGCTCGCTTACCAGCGCAGCAGCCTGCGTCCCAGAAAGCCGCCGATTGCCGCGGTTGATGCTATTCCCAGGCTGTACCAGATGCAGATGAAGGGTGCGGACCCTTCGGTGCAGTGGAAGGAGTAAACGAATGCTCCGGCAGCGCCCGCGAACAGGCCCGCGCCCGTTCCGGCCAGGGTCAGGCGGGTAGGGGCCATATGCTTGAGCGCCCAGAAGGTGGTGGCCAGGGTCGGCAGCGCGGTCATGATCACCAGGAAGGCGCAGACCCGGCTGGAATGGCCCAGTATCAGGACCGGCACATCGGCGCCCGGGGCCAGAAGCTGGGCCGCCGCCAGCAGGGCAATGGCAAACACCGGCAGAAGCAGGATGCGGGCCGGCGGGGTCATGTCCGCGCCCGGACGGCCCGCGCGCTGGACCAGCCAGAAGCCGAGTGCAGCGATGCTGAAGGTGTAGATCAGCTTGGTCCACATGCCGAAACTGACAATGGCGCTGGCAAAGTCGTAGCGCAGACCCAGCGCGGACAGCATCATGATGATCGAGCCGACAAGGCCCAGGATCACCGCCATCACCAGCATGCGCGTCAGGGCGCCGGGCGCGACCTGCTCCAGCCGCCCGGAAAGATCGGCGATCAGATCATCGGTCCGCATCGCGGTCCTCGCGGTCGTGCAAATCCTTGGCGCGCAAATCCTCGGACAGCGACTTCAGGGCGCGGTGCACCGTCACCTTCACCGAGGATTCCGACATGCCGGTGCGTTTGGCGGCGTCGGCCACCGATACACCTTCGAGCTTGATGTCCTTCACCAGCTGGCGCTTGGCCGGCGGCAGTCGCTCGAGCAGCTTGGTGACATCGCGTCGTGCGATAGTCTCCTCCGCCTCGTCATGGCCGAACAGGTCGCCGGCCTCGTCCAGCGGCACGGTGGCGCGGCGCTTGTGGCGGCGATATTCGTCGATGAGCTTGTAGCGCGCGATGCCATAGACCCAGGCGGTGAAGGGAAGCTTGGGGTCATAGGTCGCGCGCCGCGTATGAATGGCGATCAAGGTTTCCTGCACTGCATCCTCGGCCGCGGCCGGGTCCAGCCGGCGCGCATAATAACTCCGCAGGTGCCGCGTCAGGCCTTCAAGCAGCTTCCGGTAGGCTGCTGCATCGCCCATCAGGGTCTGCAGCATCCATTCCCGGTATTGCGCCTCTTGGGCGATCAAACACGGCTCCTTAGGGCAATAGTTCGCGCGTGGCCGCCGGAAAGTTACAGGAAAGCGGGTTCCCGCGGTACCGGGTCCTGAAAAGGCCTCAGTCCTTCCCGGCTTCTTCCAGGATGTCGGCGATGGTTTCCTTGCCTTCGGGGCTGTGCATCCAGTTTTCGGCGGCCGAGAGCGTTGGGAACTGCAGCGGCACCTTGTGCGGCTTGTTGCGCTCGGGCACGGGCACCAGCACCTCGAAGGTGCCGGCGAAACGGACATCCTTGGTCTCGGCGGCGTAGGGCCCCGGGACCTGGTTCTTGCGCTTTTCCTTCATGCTGCCCATGGCCGTCTCCCGCTTCGATGGGCGGCTTCTAGCAGGTTTTCACTCGGAATGTTCAGCCCGTTTTTTGCGGCCGATTCCAAGCTTTTCCCGCCACAGCCGCGCGGGTATTTCCTCCACCTGGCCCTCGGCAAGCTGGCCCAGCTGGAAGGGGCCATAGGCCGTGCGGATCAGGCGCGCCACCTTCAGCCCCAGTCGTTCCATCACCCGCTTGACCTCGCGGTTCTTGCCTTCCTTCAGCTTGACCGTCGCCCAGCTGTACATGCCCTTGCTGCGCTCCAGATCGGCGATGACGGGACCATATTTGACTCCGTCGATGGTGATGCCGGTGGCGAGCTTGTCGAGATCGGCCTGGGTTACCTTGCCGAACAGGCGGGCGCGGTAGATGCGGGGCCAGCCCGAGGCCGGAATCTCCATGCGCCGCGCGATTTCGCCGTCGTTGGTCAGCAGCAGGAGGCCCTCGGAATTGAAGTCCAGCCGGCCCACCGACACCACGCGGCCCAGATGCTTGGGCAGGTTGCCAAAGACGGTGGGACGGCCCTTTTCGTCCTTGTGCGTCGTAACCAGGCCCGAGGGCTTGTGATAGCGCCACATGCGGGCGGCCTCGGGCTCGGCCAGCGGCTTGTCATCCACCAGGACCACATTATTCGCCGTGACATTGATGGCGGGCGAGGTGACGAGGGCGCCGTCCAGCTTCACCCGGCCTTCCAGGACCAGCTTTTCGGCGTCGCGCCGCGAGCAGATCCCCGCCCGGGCGATGACTTTTGCGATGCGCTCGCCCTCTGGCAATGCTAACTCCTGAACCCATGGATGATGCGCAAGCCATAGCACTGGCGCTGGAAGAAGCGAAATCGGCCGCCGCCCGTGGCGAAGTGCCGGTGGGCGCGGTGCTGCTGTCGGCAGATGGCGCGCTGCTGGCCCGGGACGGCAACCGCATCCTGGAACTGAAAGATCCCACGGCCCATGCCGAGATGCTGGTGCTGCGGGCTGGTGCCAAGGCGATGGGCAACGAGCGGCTTCTGGGCACCACGCTCTATGTCAGCCTTGAGCCTTGCGCCATGTGCGCCGGCGCCATCGCCATGGCGCGGGTGGCGCGCATGGTGTTCGCGGCTTGCGATCCCAAGGGGGGCGCGGTTCTTCACGGTCCGCGCTTCTTCGAGCAGCCCACCTGTCACCACCGCCCGGCGATCGAGCAGACCGAGGCCCATGCGGCAGAAGCTGGCGAGATACTGAAAGCGTTCTTCCGCGTCAGGCGCGGCGGCGCTCGGCCCGCATTCTGAATCTAAAACCAGGCCGGTGAAAATCCCGGAAAGCCCAGGAACAGCACCTCGCGCGCCGCGATCAGGCCGATGCCGGCGCCGATCAGCACATCGCTGAGGAAATGCGCGGTCAGAAGCGCGCGCGTCACCGCCAGAAGGGCGGCGATGGAAAACCACACGGGCCACCATAGCGGCCACACGCAGGTAAAGATCACCGCCACGCAGCAGATGGTCAGCGCATGGCCGCTGGGAAAGGAATTGTAGGAGGGATTGAAGGCGAGCGGGATGAAGCCATAAAGCCCCATTTCCATGTCGTCGCGTGGGCGCCGGCGTCCCAGGACCAGCTTGATCACATGCAGCACCGCGCTGCCCATGGTCAGGCTGGCGATGAAGGCCAGCGAATAGTTGATCAACTGGGTGGCATCTTCGGCCAGCGCATTGAAGTGGCGCATGCCCGCCGCCACGATCAGTGCCAGGATCGCCGCCGCCAGCCAATGGCCCGCCTTGGCATAATGGGTGATGCTGTCGAGCGCCTTGTGGGTCTTGGCGTTGATGTGGTCATAGATGAAATGCGCCAGCGGCCGGTCGATCGGAAGCGCCGCAAGGCCCACAAGGATGGATAGGAAACCGGCCCATAGAAGCATGGCGTCTGGTTGCCTGCTGACGGGGGCGGTGTCAACGGGGCAGCGGTTCAGCGATTAACGCTTGAGCGCGCGCCAGCCTATGTCCTTGCGGAAAAAGGAGCCCTGCCAGTGGATTTTTTCCACCGCCGCATAAGCCCTTGCCTGGGCTTCGGCCACGTCGCGCCCGAGCGCCGTGACATTTAACACCCGTCCGCCGACCGCGACGATGTCGTTGCCCCGCTTTTGCGTGCCGGCCTGGAACAGGATGATGCCCGGCATTTTCGCGGCTTCGTCCAGGCCGGTGATGACATGGCCTTTCTCGTAACTGCCGGGATAGCCTGCCGACGCCATCACCACGCTCAGCGCCGCCTCGTCACGCCACTCCAGCGCCTGAAGCTTGCCGTCGCGCGCCGCCAGCAATGCCGCGAGCAGGTCGCTTTTGAGGCGCGGCATCAGCACCTGGCATTCCGGATCGCCGAAGCGGCAATTATATTCAACCAGTTTCGGCCCGGCCTTGGTGATCATCAGGCCCAGATAGAGCACACCCATATAGGGCATGCCGCGTGCCGCCATGGCAGCGACGGTGGGTTTGATGAATTTGTCCATCGCCACCTGTTCGAGCGCGGGCGGCAGGACCGGCGCGGGCGAGTAGGCGCCCATGCCGCCGGTATTGGGCCCGGTATCGCCATCGCCCACACGCTTGTGATCCTGGGCGCCAGCGAGCGGCACGACGTTGGTGCCGTCGCTCAGGGCGAAGAAGCTGGCTTCCTCGCCCTCCATGAATTCTTCCACCACGATGGCGTGGCCGCTTTCGCCGAAGCCGCCTTCGAACATGAAGTCGATGGCCTTGTCGCTTTCTGCTTTGTCGGCGGCGATGATCACACCCTTGCCGGCGGCCAGGCCGTCGGCCTTGATCACAACGGGATGGCCCAGACTGTCGGCGTAGGCCTTGGCGGGCGCGGGCGCGGTGAAGCGCTGATACTCGGCGGTGGGAATGCCCGCCTCCCGGCACAGGTCCTTGACGAAGCTCTTGGAGCCTTCCAGCACAGCGGCTGCCTTTGACGGCCCCAGTGCGCGGATGCCGACGCCTTCCATCACGTCCCATAGTCCGCCCACCAGCTGGGCATCAGCCGCGATCACGGTGAAATCGATTCGGGCCTCAACGGCGAATTTTGCCAGGGCCTCGAAATCGGTCGCGGGAATGGGCACGCATTCGGCCACCTGCGCGATCCCCGCATTGCCGGGGGCGCAATAGAGCTTTGAGAGAGCCACGCTTTTCGACAAGGCCCAGGCCAGCGCATGTTCGCGCCCTCCCGAACCCACCAGCAGAACCTTCACGTAAGCCTCGCCATTTTTCGCCGCCACCCTGTATCATGAGGCCATGAGCGATACAGTACTTTCAAACCTGCCGGAATTTTCGGTCACAGAATTGTCCGCCGCCCTGAAGCGGACGGTCGAGGACCAGTTCGCCTTCGTGCGGGTGAGGGGCGAGATTTCGGGCCTGAAATTCCATTCCAGCGGCCATGTCTATTTCGACCTCAAGGACGACAAGGCGGTGCTGAACGCCGTGATCTGGCGGGGCACCGTGCCCCGGCTCAAGGTCAGGCCCGAGGCCGGGATGGAAGTGATCCTGACCGGCAAGCTTTCAACCTATGCCGGCACCTCGCGCTACCAGATCATCGCCGAGCAGGTGGAGCTGGCAGGCCTGGGCGCGCTGATGATGCTCCTGGAGGAACGGCGCAAGAAGCTCGCCGCCGAAGGTCTGTTCGATGCGGCGCGCAAGAAAAAGCTGCCCTTCCTGCCCGAGGTGATCGGGGTGGTAACATCGCCTACAGGCGCGGTGATCCGCGATATCATGCACCGGCTGGAAGCGCGTTTTCCACGCCGGGTACTGTTGTGGCCCGTGGCAGTGCAAGGCGAGAAGGCGGCTGCCGAGGTTGCCGCGGCAATCGCCGGTTTCAATGGCTTTGACGGCAAGCGCCTGCCCAGGCCCGACCTGATCATCGTGGCGCGCGGCGGCGGCTCGGTGGAAGACTTGATGGCCTTCAATGAGGAAGCGGTGGTGCGTGCCGCCGCGGCCAGCCGCATTCCGCTGATCTCGGCGGTGGGGCATGAAACCGACACCACCCTGATCGACTTCGCCGCCGATGTGCGTGCGCCCACGCCCACCGCCGCGGCGGAACTTGCGGTGCCGGTGCGGAGCGAGCTTCTGGCCCAGACGCTGGATTTCGAGCGCCGCTTTATCCGCTCCTTCGGCAAGGCAATGGAAGACCGGCGTCGCCACCTGGCCCAGCTGGTGCGGGTGCTGCCCAGGCCCGAAAGCCTGTTCGCCAGCCCGCGCCAGCGGCTGGATACGGCTTCCGACAAATTGCAGCATGCGCTGAGGCGCAATCTGCAGATCCATGACGTGCGGTTCAATCGCGCCGGCGCCCGGTTGCGCGATCGGACCCTGCGCGACCGCATGACGGTGGCGGCCGAGCGCGTCGGCGTGCTGGCAAAACGGGCAGAGCGGGCCGAGCGCGCGCGTCTGGCTGAAGCGCGGCGGCATCTGGACGGCCTTGCGCGGGTGCTGGAGGGAATTTCCTATCGCGCGGTGCTGGAACGCGGCTTTGTGCTGGTGCGCGGCGAGGATGGAACCGTGCGCCGCCGCGCCGGGGCGGTGAAAAACGGGGAAAGCCTGACCCTGACCTTCGCCGATGGCGAAGCGAAAGCGGTGGCGGGCGAGGGTGGGGTAAAGCCGGCGAAAAAGAAACAGGGCGTCGATCAGGGCTCGCTTTTCTGACGCTGAAACGGGTATGTTAACGCCATGAATGTGATGGAACGCGACAAAGGCGAAGCCAGGCTTCACTATCTCGACGGCGAATATGAAGTCGTCGTGCCGGGCGCCTATGTCGTGTGCGCTGTGACCGGCGCCCAGATCCCGCTGGATGCGCTGCGTTACTGGAGCGTGGACCTGCAGGAGGCCTATGCCAGCCCGACTGTCGCCACGGCGCGGGCGCAGGAAAAGGGCCTTGTTCCCAAATAGCCTGATGCAACGCCGTGCGTTTGTCGGCGCTGCGCTGTCACTGGCGGCGCGGCCCGTATGGGCCGACGACAAGCCGATGCGGTTTTCCGTTACCGGCGCGATGACACAGGGAAGCCTGGCGCTGGGCAGTGCGCCGCCCGGTTCGCTGGTGGCGCTGGACGGCAGGCCGCTCAGCGTGACCGCCGACGGCCGCTTTGCCTTCGGCTTCGGACCCGATCAGACCAAAGCCGCGCTGGTGACGGTGCGCTATCCTGACGGCGGCGGCGACAGCAGGAGTTTCACGCCCACGCCGCGCCAGTATGAAGTCCAGCGCGTCAACGGCCTGCCGCAGAAGACGGTAACGCCGCCGCCGGAAGTGGAAGCCCGCATCGCCCATGAGGCGGAGACCATCTATCTGGCGCGTCTGACAGACGGTCCGGGTACGGACTTTCTCTCCGGCTTCGACTGGCCGGCGCCCGGCATCGAGAGTGGGGTATTCGGCAGCCAGCGCATCGACAATGGCGTGCCGATGGCGCCGCATTATGGCGTGGACATGGCCGCGCCCGTGGGAACGCCCATCCAGGCCCCCGCCGACGGGGTGGTGAGCATTTCCGACGATTATTATCTGGATGGCGGCTTCACCCTGATCGATCACGGCCAGGGCGTGTCCACGTCATACCTGCATCAGAGCAAAAGGCTGGTACGGGTGGGCGAAGCGGTCAAGCGCGGCCAGCGCATCGGGCTGATCGGGGCCACGGGCCGCGCCACCGGGCCTCACCTGCACTGGGCGATGAACTGGTTCGAGGTGCGGCTGGACCCGTCACTGTCGACCCGCAAGCCCAAGCCCGATCCACTTTAGGGTTCTATCCAGATCGAAGTATCAAAGCCAACTTGTCATTCCCGTGTAAGCGGGAATCCATCCTTTCGCTAGTGTGTGGATGTCCGTTCCTACGCTGTCGCTATGAACTCGCGGGCATGGCAATACCAAAGCTCAAGAGAACGTTTCAGTTCAGGCAGGTTTTCCAACGTAACACTTGCCGTCGCCGCTTTCGAATTTGGTGTGCGGCGTGGCGGCAAAGAATTCGTCAAAGGCCTGGCGCACTTCCGGCCATTTGCCCTGGCCTATAAGCGGCTTCTTGAAATAGTCGTCGCCAATCAGGACGCCGCTATCTTTCAGCTGTGGCCACCATGCTTTGAGGTCGGCCATCACCGACAGATAATCGTGTCCGGCGTCGATGTGCAGCACATCGGGCCGGATGCCGCGCTCCTTCAGCAATTGGAAGGCATTGATGGAATCCAGCGGCAGCGGCACGACTTGACCGCTCACGCCCTCCTTGCAGATATTGGCGGCGAACTTGTGATAGAGGCGGGGATAGCCAAACTCGAAATCCAGGTCGGGGATGAACTTCTCCCACAGATAATGTTCGGAGGAACCCAGCCATGTGTCGATGGCGATCACCACCGCGTCCAAGTTCAGGCGTTGAATTTCTTTCGCCATGGTGACGACGGAAGCGCCTTTCCACACGCCCACCTCGACCACGATGGCGGGGCGCACTTCGCCGATGGCGCGGGTGAGATAGGGGTGGTTGGAATGCCAGCCCTGCAGGTCGCTTTCAAAACGGTCTTTCGGAAATTCCTTCAGCGGGTCGCGGCCGAAGAACAGCTTGCCCAGCACCTGCTCGCGCACGCTCATGTTTTCCCCTTCATCAACGCGGCGTCGCGCGCGGTGGGCCAGCGATTGTGAATCCACAGCCACTGGCCGGGATCGTCGCGGATGATCTGCTCGATCCTCGCGGTGATCGCAGCGGTCAGCCGCAACGTGTCTTCTGCTTCATCGCCGCTCGCCGTGAAATCCAGCACCGGTGACACGGTGACATGGAAGCGGGCGCCGGCCAGCCTGTGGTTGGCGGCAATGCAGATGCGCGCGCCCATCTTGAGCGCCATGGCGGCCGGCGCCGGCGTGGTCATGGCGTCATGACCGAAAAAGGGCACCGCGATGCCTTCGCGCAGCTTCTGGTCCACCAGCATGCACAGCGCGCGATTGCCGCGCAGCTGCGACAGCATGGGGCGCACCGCATTGTGCTTGGCGATCATCGTGTCGGGACCATTGATGCGACGCTGGCGCGCCACCCAGTCGGCGACGAAGGGGTTGTTGGGTGGGCGCACCACGGTTGCGGCATCGAAACCCAGCTGTTGCGCCAGGATCGGCATCATCTCCCAATTGGCCAGATGCGCCGACAGGAACATCAAGGGCTGGCCTTTCAGCGAGTCCTGCGCCGTGCCGGACGCAAATTCATAGGTGATACGCGGGTCGTCGCCCTTGGGCGTGAACTTGTCCAGATGCGGATATTCGCCCACCACCCGGCCCAGATTGTCCCACATGGTGCGGCGGATCGCGTCGCGCTCCGCTTGCGATTTTTCCGGAAAGGCGCGCAACAGGTTGGCGCGCGCGACCTTGTCCGGCGGCAGCCAGCAGAAGACGTTGCGGCCGATGAACCCGCCCAGCCGCGAGGCTGCTGGCAGCCCAATCACCTTGAACAACGCCATGAAGGCGAAGAACACAGAGGCCTCCGCGCCGTAGCGCAGCCTGTCACCCAGGGACAGGCGGTCGCCGGAAGAGGGAGGGGGTTCGCTCATGATCTCGCGCTAGCCCTGGGGGCCGGTGTCCGATTGCGAAATTCGCATGATCTCTATATCGCGCACTGGGCGAATTTCGCAATCAAAGGACACCGGCGATTCATTGATTCCTGGTGTCGCTTTGATTTCGAAGTTCGCTAGGAGCCTGATATCAATCATCTTGCGAACTTCGAAATCACGACACCAGGGTCCTGTCAAGCAAGGCTTCCATTGCCGGCTTGTCATCGAATCTGGCAGCCACTTTCAGCACCTTTATGCCTTCGCGCTGCCGCATGGAAAGGCGGACAAAATCCTTTTCCGTCGTCACCAGCGTGGCGCCGCCGGCCACCATCCTGAGCTGGGTGATCTCATCGTCCGTGTAAGGATGATGATCGTCGAAGAAGCATCTGCCGGTGAGATGCGCGCCGCCAGCTTCCAGCGAGGCAGTGAATTTTTCCGGGCGCCCGATGCCGGCAAAGGCAAAGACATCGTGATTGGCGAAGGCCGCGCTCTCGGCTTTGAGATGGGCGCGCAGCAGGGGGCCCGTATAGCCCTTGAGATCGGGCGTGCCTTCGCCGACCAGCACGACCGCGTCGGCGCGGGCCAGGCCTTGCATCACCGGCTCGCGCAAGGGGCCGGCCGGAATCTGGCGGCCATTGCCGAAGCCGGTCTCGGCATCCACCACGACCAGCGACAGCGTCTTGCGAAGCGCGAAATTCTGATGGCCGTCGTCCATCACAAGCACATTTGCGCCTTTCTCGCGCGCCAGTTTCGCGCCCGCAATCCGGTCGCGCGACACGATGGTGGGCGCGGTGCGCGCCAGGAGCAGCGCTTCGTCACCCATCACAGAGGCCGCATGGCCGCGCGAGGCCAGGGCCGGGCCGCGCTCGCTGCCGCCATAGCCACGGGTGAGAAAGCAGGGCTTGTGGCCGCGTGCGCGCAGCATCTCGGCAATGGCAATCGCGATGGGCGTCTTGCCGCTGCCGCCGGCGGTCAGGTTGCCGACACAGATCACCGGCACGCCGGAATCGAAGGGTTTGGCCCCCGCCGCCTTGATCGCCACGCTCAGGCCGTAGAGCGCGCCCAACGGCGCCAGCAGCGCGGCGGCCGCCCCGCCCTTTTGCCAGAAGTCAGGCGCGCGCATTGCAGAGGACCCTGAGCGCGTCTGCCGTGCGGCCGACCGCGCCCGACAGGGTGGCTGCGCCACGCGCCGCAGCCTCGCCGGCGGCCTTCGCCAGTCCGGCATCGGAAAGAAGCCTGGCGGCCTCGCGCGCGATGTCGGCGCTGCTGGTCACCTGACCAAAGCCTTGCGCCGCGAAGACGGCTTCAAAGGCCTTCGGGGCGCTGGAGACATTGGGGCCGGCCAGCACCGCGCACTGAAGCCTGGCCGGCTCCAGCACATTGTGCCCGCCGAGCGGCACCAGCGTGCCGCCCAGAAAGCAGAAATGCGACAGGCGGTAGAACAGGCCCATTTCGCCCATGGTGTCGGCGATATAGATCGCGGTCTGGCCCGAAATCTCGCCGCCGGTGGAGCGGCGGCGGAAGGGGCGGGCCCCGCACAGCATTTCCAGATCGGAGCCGCGCCCGGTGTGACGCGGCACCAGAATGGTCAGAAGATCGGGGAACCGGGCGCGCAAAAGATCGTGCGCCGGCAGCACGGTCTCATCCTCGCCGGGATGGGTCTGGGCCGCCAGCAGCACGGGACGCGCACCGATCATCCCGCGCATGGCGGCCAGCGCCTCTTCGTCCGCCGGGAGCGGCGGCGCATCGGCCTTCAGGCTGCCGACAATCTGTACATTGTGCGCGCCCAGCGCACGGAAGCGCTCTGCCACTTCCTCATCCTGCGCCAGCACCATGTCGAAAGCGCCCAGCAACACCGCCACGCTGCGTTTTGCCCACATCCAGCGTTGTGCCGAGCGGGCGGAGATGCGGGCATTGACCAGCGCCAGCTTCACCCCGCGCGCATGCGCCATCAGGATCAGGTTGGGCCAGAGATCGGATTCGATGAAGAGACCGGCATCGGGCCGCCAGTGATCCAGGAAGCGGGCCACGGCGCCGGGTGTGTCCAGTGGCACGAACTGGTGCAGCACGCCTCGGGGCAGGCGCTGACCCAGCAGCGCGGCGCTGGTGACGGTGCCACTGGTGACCAGCACATTTGCGTCTTCGCGCAGTTTCTCGATCAGTGGCAGGGCCGACAGGCTCTCGCCCACGCTGGCGCCATGCAGCCAGACCAGGCGGCCCGGTGGCCTCGCCACGCCTGCCACGCCGAGCCGTTCGTTCATCCGCGTCCAGTCTTCCTTGCCACGGGCGGCGCGCTGGTTGAGCACCAGCCGGGCGAAGGGCGAGACAGCCTTGGTGAACAGGCGCCAGCCTCGAAGGCCCCAGGGCATCGTCAGAGGCGCTCCCATCACGACTCTTCCAGATTGTGGCGGTAGAGGTTGGCATAGAGGCCGTTCGCCGCCATCAGCTCGGCATGGGTGCCTGATTGCGCGACCTGTCCCTTGTCCAGCACATAGATGCGATCTGCATCCACCACGGTGGAAAGCCGATGCGCGATCACGATGGTGGTGCGCCCCGCCATCAGGCGAGACAGCGCCTCCTGCACCTGGCGCTCGGATTCGGAATCCAGCGCGCTGGTGGCCTCATCCAGCAGCAGAATGGGCGCATTGCGCAGCATGGCGCGGGCGATGGCGACGCGCTGGCGCTGGCCGCCCGACAGCTTCAGCCCGCCTTCGCCGACGCGGGTATCATAGCCTTCCGACGTGGCCTCGATGAAGTCATGCGCGGCGGCGTTGCGGGCGGCGGCCTTGATCTCGCCCAGCGAGGCGCCCGGCCTGCCCAGCGCGATATTGTCGGCGATGCTTTCATCGAACAGAACCGCCTCTTGCGTCACGACGCTGATGGCGGCGCGCAGCGATTCCATGGTGACGGACTGGATGTCCTGGTCGTCCACCGCGATGGTGCCGCGGCTTGCCTCATAGAAGCGCAGCAGAAGATTGAAGATGGTGCTCTTGCCGGCGCCCGACGGTCCGACCAGCGCGATCTTCTGGCCCGCCTGAATGTCGAGGGTGACGCCGGACAGGGTGTGATTGTCGGCATGATAGGAAAAACCGACATCGCGGAAGCTGACCGCGCCGCCTTTCGGCACCAGCGGTTTTGCAGCCGGACTGTTGACGATCCGCGGCCGCGTGTCGATGGACTCGAAAATGCGATTGGCGGCGGCGATGCCCGCCGATGCCGTGGGCCAGAGCTGGGACAGGTTGCGCACCGGCTGCAGAAGCAGCAGCAGCGCCCCGGTGAAGCCCATGAACGTGTTGAAGGTGAGGTGGCCATGCAGATTCTGCCAGCCCGCGACGAACAGCACCAGCGCGACGGTCGCGCCCAGGAATATGTCGCTGATCGGCGCCGCGGCGGCGCGCAGCCGGACCGCCTTGAGCAGGATGGCCAGCCGCGATTTCAGCTTTGCATCCACCCGTCCGATGGAATGGGCTTCCAGGTCATAGGCCTTGATGATGCGCCGCCCGTCCATCGCCTCGGACAGCACGACGGAAAGATCGCCGGTCTCGCGCATGCCACGGGTGGCGGCGCGCCGCATCGAGCCGCCCAGCCGCTCCATCGCCCAGGCCACCGACGGCAACATCACCAGGATCAGAAGGCCGAGCTCCCAGTCGCTGATCAGGGCATAGGCCAGAAGCCCGATCGCCGTCACCGTTTCCAGGAAGATGGCGGCGACGCCCTGGGTAATGGCATCGCGCATCAATTGGGCATCGTAGAGAAAATTGGCGACAAATTGACCGGAATGCACGGCATTGAGGTCGGCCAGGTCGCGATGGATGAGGCGATCGAACATGTCGCGCTGTGCGGCCGCCGCGCTTTTCTCACCCACCGTGTCGATCCACATCCGCCCCAGGAACATGCCGACGGCGCGCAGGACGGCCAGGACGAAGCCCCCCAGCGACAGGGGCACCAGCCAGGTGGCGTCATGGCGCTGGAAAATATATTTTACTTCCCAGTTCAACAGATATGGCAGCGCCCAGATCGCGACCGAGGCGACCACCATGCACAGGATCGCCAGCACCAGGAGCCCCCATTCGTTGCCGACATAGTCGCGCAACAGCCGGCGGATCACCGCGCCGGTCTTGAGCTCGGGAGGCGGGGGCGGCGCAGCGGGGGCGGGGATGGAACTCATGGCCAGCGCCCGTGTAGCATGAGCGCGCGAAGGAGGCAAAAAGCCTTTTCAGGCCAAACGGTTAGTTATAGGAATGGTTAGTGCTGGTGATCGTCGTCCGGCTCCAGAAGCCGATGCAGATGGACCACGAAATAGCGCATCTGGGCATTGTCTACCGTGGCCTGGGCCTTGGCCCGCCAGGCCCTCTTGGCCTCGGCGAAGTTGGGATACATGCCGACAAAGTCGAGCTTGCCGAGGTCCTTGAACTCGATGTCACCGGTGTTCTTCAGCTCGCCGCCGAACACGAAATGCAGAAGTTGTTTGCCGTCTTCGTCCGACATGACTGATCCATTGCTTGATGGCACATTGAAGCGCAATCGGAGCGCGCAACTAAGCTCTCTTATTGTCGCAGAAGCGACAGAATCTCTGTATGCAATTCGGGATTGGCGGCGACCAGGCTGGATTGCCGCGTGACCGGGCGGTTGTAGATCAGCGGCGCGCCGCCGGCATCGGTCAGGCAGCCGCCGGCTTCGCTCAGGATGATGTCGGCGGCGGCGAGGTCCCAGTCGCGCTTGGAGGTGAGGCTGACGCTGGCGTCGGCGCTGCCATCGGCCACCAGCACCAGGCGATAGGCGACCGAGTTGCGGTTCTGCACATGCATGGGCGGGAAAGGCGGGGCGCTCAGCTGGGTACGGTCGCCCAGCATGGCGCAGCCTTCGAGCGCCGTGCGATGGGCGACATGAATGACCGCGCCGTTGCGATGGGCGCCCGCGCCGGCCCGCGCGGAATAAAGCTCCTCGCTCACCGGATTATAGACCACGCCGCAGCGGGGCCGGCCTTCCACGACGATGGCGGCGCAGATGGTGAAATGCGGCCGGTTCTTGAGGAAAGCGACAGTGCCGTCGATCGGGTCGATGACGAAAACTTCGCGCCGCGAAAGCCGCGCCGGATCGTCGGTGTTTTCCTCCGACAGCCAGCCATAGTGGGGGCGCGCCGCCATTAGCCGGTCGCACAGAAATGTGTTCACCGCCAAATCGGCTTCGGTGACAGGGCTGCCGCCTTCCTTGCTCCAGCGCTTGTAATCACCGCCATAATATTTGCGCGCGATGTGGCCAGCCTCGCGCACCGTGTCTTCGAGAAGCTTCAGGTCCTCAAGATCCGGCAAGGGTCATGCCCTCAATGCGCAGCGTGGGGGCATTCGTGCCGTGGCGGAATTCCAGGTCGTCGGCAGGGACGAGATGGGCGAACATGTCCTTCAAATTGCCGGCGATGGTGACTTCCGACACCGGGAAGGCGATCTGGCCATTCTCGATCCAGAAACCGGCGGCGCCGCGGCTGTAATCGCCGGTCACGCTGTTGACGCCCATGCCCATCAGTTCGGTGACGTAGAAGCCTTGTTTGATATCGGCAATCAGGTCCTTGACCGACAGCTTGCCCGCTTCCAGGTACAGGTTGGTGGCCGAAGGCGCGGGCGGGCCGCCAGTGCCGCGCGCGGCATGGCCGGTGGTCTGAAGACTGAGCTGGCGGGCGCTGGCGCAGTCCAGCAGCCAGGTGGTGAGCCGGCCGTCCTCGATCAGGGCGCGGCGCTGGTTGGCCACGCCTTCGCCATCAAACGGCTTGGAGCGCAGACCGCGCATCCGGTGCGGATCGTCGATGATGTTGATGCCGGGCGCGAACACGGCCTCGCCCATGCGATCCTTGAGGAAAGAGACGCCGCGGGCGATGGCCGCGCCGGAAATGGCGCCGGCGAAATGGCCAAGCAGGCTGGCGGCCTCGTCGGGATGAAACACAACCGGCAACGCCTGCGACGGCATCGAGCGCGGGTTCAGCCGCTTGACCGCCTTTTCGCCCGCCGTGCGGCCGATTGTCTGGGCATCGCGCAGGTCGCAGGCGTGACGGGCGCTGGCTTGGTCATAGTCACGCTCCATGCCGGTGCCTTCGCCAGCCAGCACGGCGACGCCGATGCCGTGACTGGTGGCGGCATAGCGGCCATAGAAACCGGTGGAGGTGGCCAGCGCCACGGCGCTGCGTGAAAAAGAGGCGCCGCCGCCTTCGGAGTTGGTCACGCCTTTCACGGCGAGCGCCGCGCCTTCTGCGTCGCGGGCGCGTTCGATCAGGGTTTCGGCGCCGGGCTCGTTCGCATCCTCGAGATCAAGCTGGGGAATGGTGGTGGCCAGCCGGTCTTGGGGCGCCAGGCCTGCGAACCTGTCTTCTGGGGCCAGCTTCGCCATGCTTATGGCGCGGGCGGGCAGTGCGGCCAGCGCATCGGCGGAGAAATCGCTGGAAGAAACGAAGGCGACCTTCTGGCCGACAAAGACGCGCAGGCCTAGGTCGTAGCTCTCCGCCCGCTCCACGTCTTCCAGCTTGCCCAGCCGGTAGGAAACACTGGCGGAAACGCCTTCGACATACAGCGCGTCGGCGGCATCGGCGCCGGCTTTTTTGGCGGCCTCCAGCAGATTGGCGAGCAGGCTCTGGGGGGTGCGTTGGGCGGGGGACGTCATCACCTTCCGATGCCGCGTCTTTCGGGGCGCGTCAAGGCTTTGCTGCCGGGACCGCGGGTATGGCGTCGGCCGGGGCCAGATAAAGCGCCTGTTCGTCAAAGGCGAGATAGAGATGGAAGTGCTTGAGCACGTCCGTCCCCAGCGACAGTTCCAGCAATTCCAGGTCGGCATTGTGGTGATAGACCGGGGTCAGGGTCATCGGGCTCGTGTCGGCATTGTGGTTCATCACATCGGGCACGATCATCACTTCGGGATGCGCAACGGTCATGCCGCCCAGCGACAGGCCCGTATCCAGCACCATGAAGCCGGTGACGCCGTTGAGCGTCACCGGCACGGTGCGGATGTTGCTCTGAGGCTCGGCGGACTGCATCTGGACGGCCGCCAAGAGACGCGCCGGCGGGCAGGTCTGCGCCCGCGCCGCACTGGCCAGGGCAGCGAAGGAAAACGCAGCCAGGGCAAGGCGGCGCAGCAGCATGCCCGAACACTATACGCGCAGGGTAGCCGCCGCCAGATGGCGGCTTATTGCTGGGCCGTACTCGCGGTGGCGGTGCCGATCGGCGGCGCGCTTGGCTTTACCGGCGTCGAGGCCTCACTGATGAATATGCGGCTTTCGCCGAAGGCGATGTAGAGATGCAGCTTTTTTAGAATGTCCATGCCAATCAGCATGTCGGCCTGGTCTTCCAGATCGTCGACCTTTTTGGCGCGGGTGTCGGTGCGAAAACCGTTATTGGGATCTCTGCTGCCCACCAGCTGTGGTATGACGACGACACGCGGATTCTTCACCGCCACGCCTTCGAAATCCAGGGTGGAGAAAACACGGCCAAAGGCGGCGGCCATGCCTTGCGTATTCAAGGGGATGCTGCCCGGACTGTCCGAGGTCAGGTCGAAGATTCGCCTGGCGGCTTCAGCCGTCATGGTGGTGTTGCCGGCGCCGGTGTCGATCTCCGCCGTCAGATCCTTGCCATCCACTTTGACCGGAATCCGGATGTGCCGCCTGTGCAGGGTGAAGGGCAGAACGGCCAGCGCGTTGTGTGGCCAGTAGACGACTTTTCCGGCACAATGATCCTTTGAAAAGAAGTTCATCTTGTAGGTGCCGAAGTCGATCTCGATGTCATAGCGGCCCATCAGGTCCGGCGAGTACAGGCCCACAAAGCGTGTACCTTTTCCGAAATTCGGATCGGGACTGACCGCCAGTTCGATATCCTCGCCGGTCTGGCGTCCGACGCCGAATTTCTCGACGCTCACATATTTGCTGGAGGCGTGGCCGTAGAGGTCCAGCATTCTTATGCGCGCATCACGCTTCGTGAGTTTGAGCTCGTCGGCGACCTCGCCATTGATCTGGGACAGGGCACCGCCAGTATCCAGCAGAAACAGCTTGGGGACGCCATTGAGGGACACGGGGATCAGGGCCCGGTTGGGCCCCGCCACCAGGTCGATGGCGTTCACCTGTTGCAGTGGTCCGCAGTCTTCCGCAATGGCTGGTGAGCCAAGACAAGCCAGGATCGCGAGCGATCCGATGATCCCCAGAAAACGCATTCCAGCCCCCGCTGATTTTTTCGGAACCTAGCGTGAGTCAGGCGACGTCACCAGATGAGCTTACCCGTTTCGGGCAGGCCTAGCCGGGCCATTTTTTCGTTACATTTCTGATAACTTCGGAGTCCATGACGATCTTGCGGCCCCATTCGCGCCGCTGCGGTTCATTGTGACGCCATATGCCTATTGGCGGCTAGTGTTTGCCGGTTGTGTGGGGGCAGTCGGCGGCGGCGAGCTTTCGCTGATGTAAATCTTTTCCTCGTCGAACGCGATATAGAGATGCAGCTTGCGCAAAATATCCATGCCAATCAGCATGTCCGGCTGGTCGTCCAGATCGTCATATCGCTTGATGAGGCTGCCGGTACGGATGCCGTTATCAGGATCCTTGCTGCCGACCAGTTCGGGAATGATAATGACATGGGGATTTTTCACGGCGACGCCCTCGAAATCCAGAGTTGAAAAAATACGCCCGAAAGCCGCCACCATGCCTTGGGCATTCAGCGGCACATTGCCTGGGGTTTCCGGAACGATGTCGAAAACGCGTTTGGCGGCGTCTGCCGTCATGCTGGTGTTGAAGCTGCCGGTATCGATTTCTGCGCTCAGGTGCTTTCCATCCACTTCGACCATCAGGTGGAGGTGCTGCTTGTGAAACGTGAATGGTGTTACCGCCAGTGCGTTGTGCGGCCAATAGACGACGCGGCCCGGACAATGATCCTTCAGAAAGTAGTTCATCTTGAGGGTGCCGAAATCGATCTCCACATCGTACTTCCCTTCTCCCATGAGATCGGGCGCGAAAATGCCGACATAGCGGGTGCCGCGCCCGAAGTTGGGATCAGGCTCAACCATCAGCTCGATATCGCCCGCCTGGCGGCCGACTCCGAATTTCTCGACCCTCGCAAACTTGTTGGAGGCGTGACCGTAAAGATCGAGCATCCGCGTGTCGCCTTCCCGCTGCGGTAATTCAAGTTCCTCTGCCACTGTGCCGCTGATTTGAGACTTGCCGCCGCCAGTGTCGAGCAGGAAAAGCTTGGGAACGCCGTTGATGGAAACCGGTACGAGCGCGCGATTGGGTCCGCCCACCAAATCAATAGCGTTGATGTGTTTGAGCGAGCCGCAATCCTCGGCGCTGGCTTGTGAGCCGAGACACGCAACCAGGATCGCGAGCGATCCGATGATCCCCAGAAGACGCATTCCAGCCCCCGCTGATTTTTTGAAAATCTAGCGCGAGGCGGGCGCCGTCACCAGATGGGCTTACCCGATCCGGGCAGGCCGAGTTTTGACCATTTGTCGGTGACCTTGCGGATCACATCTTCATCCATGGCGATCTTCTTACCCCATTCGCGATGGGTCTCGGGCGGCAGCTTGTTCGTCGCGTCCAGGCCGATCTTGGAGCCCAGCCCGCTCTCGGGCGAGGCGAAGTCCAGATAGTCGATCGGGGTGTGTTCGATGATGGTGACGTCGCGTGCCGGGTCCATGCGGGTGGAGATCGCCCACATCACATCCTTCCAGTCGCGCGCATTGATGTCGTCATCCACCACGATCACCCATTTGGTGTACATGAACTGGCGCAGATACGACCACACCGCCATCATCACCCGCTTGGCGTGTCCGGGATAAGCCTTCCGCATACTGACCACCGCGATGCGATAAGAGCAACCTTCCGGCGGCAACCAGAAATCGACGATCTCGGGAAACTGCTGCTTCAACAACGGAATGAAAATTTCATTCAGCGCTTCGCCGAGAACGCTCGGTTCATCGGGCGGACGGCCGGTATAGGTCGAGAGATAAATAGGCTCACGACGCATGGTGATCGCCGTGATGGTGAATACGGGAAACT
>DASXHL010000079.1:0-2424 GCA_036488555.1 Rhizomicrobium sp. | reverse complement strand
TGGGGCTTGCCTTCAATCGCATGACCCAGCAGCTGTCGGCCCAGCACAACGATCTGATCACCGCCAACCAGCTCAACGAGGCCCGCCGTCGCTTCACCGAAACGGTGCTGTCGGGCGTGAGCGCCGGCGTGATCGGCATCGATGGCGAGGGCAGGGTCACCATCGTCAACCGAGCCGCCGCCCGCCTGATGGATGCCGCCCCCGAAGATCTGGAGGCGATCCACTATTCCGAAGCGGCGCCGGAACTTGCGCCCCTGATCCTGCGCGCCATGTCGGAGCCCGCGGGCCGCGCCGGTGGCGAGGTCACCATCCGCCGAGCCGGCACGCCACGCACACTCAGCGTGCAGGTGACAAGCGAGCGCGGCTCCGCCGACGGCTTTGTCGTCACCTTCGACGACATCACCGACCTGGTTTCGGCCCAGCGCACCGCGGCCTGGGCGGATGTGGCGCGCCGTATCGCGCATGAGATCAAAAATCCGCTCACGCCAATCCAGCTCTCCGCCGAGCGGCTCAAGCGCAAATATGCCAGCGAGATTACCACCGATCCGGAAGTCTTCCAGCAATGCACCGACACCATCGTGCGCCAGGTGGGCGATATCGGGCGCATGGTGGATGAATTTTCCTCCTTTGCCCGCATGCCCACGCCCGTGATGCGGCGCGAGAATGCCCAGGAGCTTTTGCAACAGGCGGTGTTCCTGCAGCGCGTTGCCAATCCTGCCATTACCTTCTCAACCGATGCGCCCAAGGCGCCCGTCTGGTTCGAGGGCGACGGACGGCTGATCTCCCAGGCGCTCACCAATGTGCTCAAGAATGCCGGCGAGGGAATCGCGGCGCGCATCGCCAAGGGCGATGACGAGCCCGGCAAGATCAACATCGCGGTCGTGCCGAATGGCGCGACCTTTGCCTTCCGCGTAACCGACAATGGCATCGGCTTGCCGCCGGAGCATCGCCACCGGCTGACCGAACCTTATGTCACCACCCGCGCCAAGGGCACCGGCCTGGGTTTGGCCATCGTACGCAAGATCATGGAAGACCATGGCGGGGAAATCGCACTCGCCGACGTGGAGGGCGGGGAAGGGGCGCAAGTCACCCTGACCTTCCCGTTCGCGCAGAAGAGCCCGAAGGGCACAGAAAAGGGAAGTGAAGATGAGCAAAAACGGATCGCTGATCGCGTCTGAAGTCCTCATCGTGGATGATGAGGAAGACATCCGCGACCTGATTTCAGGCATCCTGCATGACGAGGGCTACGCGACCCGCGTGGCCGGGGATTCCGAATCCGCGCTGACCGCGATCCGCGCCCGCCGCCCGCAGCTGGTGGTGCTGGACATCTGGCTGCAGGGCTCCAAGCTCGACGGCATCGAGGTGCTCGACATCATCAAGCGCGAGCAGCCCGACCTGCCGGTGGTAATGATCTCCGGCCACGGCACCATCGAGACCGCGGTCGCCTCGATCAAGAAGGGCGCCTATGACTTTATCGAAAAGCCGTTCAAGGCCGATCGCCTGCTGATGGTGGTCGAACGCGCGCTGGAGGCCGCGCGCCTGCGTCGCGAGGTCCAGGAGCTGAAACTCAAGACCGGCGAGGAGGGCGAACTGATCGGCAATTCCCCCACCATCACCCAGCTGCGCGTGCTGATCGACAAGATCGCGCCCACCAACAGCCGCATCCTGATCGCGGGGCCGGCCGGCTCCGGCAAGGAGGTGGCTGCCCGCCTGATCCATGCCCGCTCGCGCCGCGCCGGCAATGCCTTTGTCGCCATCAACTGCGCCACGATGGAGCCGGACCGGCTGGAGGCTGAATTGTTCGGCGTGGAGTCCAGCGACGGCCCGCGCAAGACCGGCCTGTTCGAGCTCGCCCATAACGGCACGCTCTATCTCGACGAAGTCTCGGACATGCCGCTGGAGACGCAGGGCAAGATCCTGCGCGTCTTGATCGACCAGACCTTCACCCGGGTAGGCGGCACGACCAGGGTGCAGGTGGATGCGCGGGTGATCTGTTCCACCACCCGCGATCTTCGGGCCGAGACCGAAGCCGGCCGCTTCCGCGAGGATCTCTATCACCGTCTCAATGTGGTGCCTCTACGGATTCCGTCTTTGGCCGAACGCCGCGACGACATCCCGGGGCTGATCGCGCATTTCATGAAGCGTCTCTCGGCGGCGAGCGGCTTGCCGGTGAGGAATATCGGCGACGACGCCATGGCTGTGCTCCAGGCTCATAGCTGGCCGGGCAATGTTCGCCAGTTGCGCAATATCGTCGAGCGGCTGTTGATCTTGGCCAGTGACGACCTCAACGAATCCGTCACCGCGGATCTTCTGCCCACCGATCTGGGCAGCGGCAATGGCTGGGGCGGGCAGAAGGGCGGCGATCTGGTGATTTCGCTGCCGCTGCGCGAGGCGCGCGAGATTTTCGAACGCGACTATCTGGTG
>DASXHL010000061.1:0-241053 GCA_036488555.1 Rhizomicrobium sp. | reverse complement strand
GGGCCGTTCGACTGCACATAGTGGGTAAACTTGCTGATCGCATCGCCAATGGAGAATGTGCCCCAATTGTCGGTCGGCATGACGTATTCGAAGTTGGTATCGATGCCCTGGGCGTCGAGATTCAGCAATCCGTCATTCTGCTGCACATAGATGTAGCTCGTGCAGGGCGGCACCGCGCCCACCAGAGGCAGGTTGCCGGTGATGGCCTTGATCTGCGCCGGTGTCGCGCAGCTCGGATACAGCGTCATCAGGTGGGACAGCGATGCGCTGGTGGTGACGGTGGCGAAGGGGGCGCCCTGCGAGCCGCCTTTGAATCTGGCGTTCCATAAGGTGAGGCTCCAGGTGAAGCCTTGCAGCCAGCTGGGCGTGAAATCAAAGCCCACCGTCCAGCCGAGGCCGTGACTGGGGCCCTGATTGGGATTGGAGTTGACCGCCTGGATGCCGTTCAGGGAGGCGATCGTGCAACTCACCGAAGCCGCGGTGCAGCCCGGGATGCCCAGCTGGGTCACCATCGGGAACAGCGCGACCGGCAACGACGCATTCTGCGTGGTGGAGGTGTAGTTGGTATTGTTCCAGGTACCGTCGCCGCCGATTTCATCTTCCGGCGGCGCCACGAAGGAGGTGGACCAGTCGGCACGCAGCTTCAGATCGTCATACACTCGCCAGTCAAAGGCGATCTTGGGATTGGTGGTGTTGCCGAAGTCGTTGTAGTGGTCGAGACGACCCGACACGTCCATCGTCAGCGACTGTACCATGGGAATGCCCTGCTCCCGTGAAATCAGCGGGACATTGGCTTCCAGATAGGCCGACTGGACGTCGCGCGAGAAATGCCACTGACGATAGACCGCCGAGTTGGAGGTCGGGCCGGCACCCTGCCCCTGGGCGAGATATTCATACAGGCTGACGCGGTACGCCTCACCCCCGATCGCGAGCTTGACGGGACCGGCGGGCATGCTGAACAGCGTACCCTGGGCCTGCAGGCGCGCCTGGGACATACCGCTGACGATATGGGAATTCTGGGCGTCATCGGTGAGCGACTTGATCAGCGCGGCCGAGGTTTTGTTGCTAGACGCCGGGTCCCACACGTCCAGCGCGTTGGCCGCGGTCAGGGGAAGCTGGGTGTAGATGATGTTGGTATTGGGAACCACTTGGGTCAGGCTGCCGCCGGTATTGGTCGTACCGTTCAGCGCCAGCGTGGCAACGGAGGCATTCATACCGCCGACAAAGCCGACGGCGCTGTCGTCGCGGCCAGCCAGTGCCAGAAGGTCGACGGTCCAGTCCCCGAACATCTTGTATTCAACATTGACATCGCCATACACCGTCTGGTCGTTGGAGAAGTTGTAGGCGCCCGGTCCCAGAAGTGCATTGGAGTCCCAGCGGATGGTTTCGCTGGTCGCCGTGCCGGTATAGCCAACCGGATTTTGATAGAACGGATTGGCTTGGGCGCCGGTCTGAAAAACCGTCGCGGTCAGGGTGCCGCGCGACCTGCGGCCCAGCACGTCGCGGGTGGCGTAGAGCAGATCGGCGTCCAGTGTCCACTTGTCGCCAAAATTCTGCTCTAGCTTCATCATCGCATTGTTGCGGGTGGTCTTGGGAATCAGGTCGGCATACTTCCAGTCCGAACACAGAAAGTTGCTCTGGGTGTTGACCAGGCCGCTCGTCGCTGACGCATTGAGGAAGATCAGGCTCTGGCCGGCCGGCTGCAGCGAGGCAGGCTCGCAGTTCAGGCTAGCGCGGTTCTTGGCGAGCGGGGTAACGCCGGTGTGGTCGGGATAGGTCCAGGGGCGCGCGGTATCCGCGAGCGCGCCTTGGCGGGTGAAGCTGTAGGCGAACAGGGCGCTGCCCGAGTCCCAGGTCGAGCCGGACAGGAAACCGAGATTGACGTCCTGCTTGCCATCGGCGAAGCCGGCATTGCCGGTTATCTCGATGCCGTCGTAACGCTTGCGGGTGATGAAGTTGACCACGCCGGCGATCGCATCGGAGCCGTACACCGCCGACACACCGTCGGCCAGCACTTCCACGCGCTCCAGCATATTGATCGGGATCATGTTGGGATCGACGAAGGAATGGTTGGTGCCAGAGGTCGGCGCGCGGTGGCCGTCGATCAGAGTTAGGGTCGAGGTCGAGGCGCTCTGACCCAGCTGATGGATGAGCGCCTGCTGCGCGCCCTGGCCGGTCGTGCCGCTATCCACTTGGCCCATGCCCATCAGCTGGGGCACACTGGCCAAGACGCCGGTCACGCTGGTGGAGCCCGTCGCCTTGATGTCGGCCTGCGTCACCGTGGTGACGGAGGAGCCAACCGGCGCAGTGCCGCGGATGCTGGTGCCGGTGACGGTGACTTCCTCGACGGGCGCCGCGTCCGGATTGGCCGACTGGGCCTGTGCAGGCATCAGCGCCGTGCTAGACGCCATGAGCGCAATGACGGACACGGCGAATTCGAAACGGTGAGACCTGTGACGCATGGCATTCCCCCTCTGAGTGCGCAATTTTTATGTGTCGCGCTTTTCATGACGATAGCGTCAAGGCGTCTGGGCCCGTCAATTCGCAGCGCGCTTGGCGTTTCGTCCAGTGAAATGGCTTTGCGCGGGCCGCACCGCGTGATGCATGGGCTAAAACGCCCCGACATTGCCGCGCTGACACGCGTAAAGCCTGATCATACCGCAGCGCAAAGCACGCCTTGCTGCGACCGCGAGAATTCTGTCGCGTTTGAAGTCATCAAACGGTCCCGCGTCGGCGCTGGCGGAATTTAGTTGGCGAGCCGCCACGCCTCGCCATAAGTTTTGTGTAAAGCCCTTGCCCACAAGGGGCGACAAACAACAAGAGGAGACTGCCTTGGATCGACGTTCCTGCCTGACACTGGCCGCGATGGGGGCCGCGGGCCTTGCAATGAGTCTGCCAGCGCGTGCCGCGGCGTTGCCTATCATCCTGTATGTCGATCTGTCGGTCGATCCGGCAAAGGAAAAGGACTTCCTCGATGCCTATCACACCCACTTCAAGCCGGTGGCCAAGAAGCATGAGGGTTATGTCGACCTGACCATCGCCAAGATCGACAAGGTGATGCAGGGCCCCAGCCCCGCCAAAGGCATCAACTACCGCTTTCAGCTGACTTGGGCGAGCGAGGACCTGCGGCAGAAATGGGTGGCCTCGGCCGACCATGTCGCCAACTGGCCGCTTCTGGAAAAGACGCTGATCGACAAGAACTATCCCGTCATTCTCACCCACGCCGTCTGAGGAAGCCATGCGCAAACTTGCTGCACTTCTGGCTTGCACCACCCTGCTCGCGGGCGCCGCCAACGCCCAAAGCATCAAGAAGCTCGACCCCGCCCTGGACAAGGTGATCCCGCCGGGCACCAAGGTGGAAAAGGTCGCCACCGGCTTCTTGTTCATCGAAGGCCCGATGTGGCGCGACGGCAAGCTGTGGTTCAGCGACGTCAAGGGCGACAAGGTGCGCACTTTCGACCCCAATACTGGCAAGGTGACGGTGATCCTGAAGGATTCAGGCGGCGTAAAGGATGCCTCGCCCAACTTCTTCCTGGGCTCCAACGCCATGGTTACCGACAAGGATGGCTCCATCCTTCTGACCCGCATGGCGATCGGCACTATCGAGCGCATGGACGACCAGGGCAACCTCAAGCCCTTTCTGTCCAACTATCAGGGCAAGCGCCTGAACAGCCCCAACGACCTGGTCTTCACCAAGGACGGTGCGCTGTGGGTCACCGATCCGCCCTTCGGCCTGCCCAAAATGGATGCCGACCCCAAGAAGCAGCTCAAGTACAATCCGGTCTGGCGCTATGCCGACGGCAAGCTGAGGCCAGTTATCACTGACATGACGGCGCCCAACGGCATCGCCTTCTCACCCGATGAGAAGACACTATATGTCTCCAACTCCATGCCGCGCATGTATATCCGCGCCTATGACGTGGGCGCTGGCGGCAAGCTTTCCAATCCACGCGACCTGATCAGCTTCCCGCCGCCCAATCCGGCCGATGTGCCCGACGGTATGAAGGTGGACAGCGCCGGCAATCTGTGGGCCTCTGGTCCCGGCGGCGTGCGTATCATCACTCCGCAGGGCAAGGTGCTAGGCCAGATCATCATCCCGGAGACGGTGGCCAATGTCGGCTTCGCCGAAGATGGCAAGACGGTCTATCTCACCGGCTCGACCAGCCTGTACCGACTGCACAGCGTAATCCCGGGCGAAATCCCGCTCTATTACAAGCGGTGATCACCATGCGCGGATTTATGGGACTTGTACTGGGCGCGGCGATGATTTCGGCAGCGCCCGCCTTCGCGGCCGGCAATTATATCGGCTATGTCGGCACCTATACCGACACCGCCGCCAAAGGCGTCTATGCCCTGAAATGGGATGCTGCAGCCAAGAAGTTCGTCAGCCTGGGGCTGCAGGCCGAAGTCGCCAGTCCATCCTTCGTCGCCGTCTCCCCGTCGCACAAATTCCTCTACGCGATTACGGAACGGGCGGCGCGGCGCGATGGCACCGGCTCCGTGTCCAGCTACTCAATCGACCCGGCGACGGGCGCGCTGAAGCTGATCAACCGTGTCCCGGCCCATGGCAACACGAGCGCCCACCTGGTGGTGGATGCCAGCGGCAAATGGCTGCTCGTCGCCAATTATGGCAGCGGCAGCGTGGCGTCCTTCCCGCTGAATGCCGACGGCAGCGTCGGCGAGATGGCCGATTTCAAGCAGCATTCGGGCTACAGCGTGAACCCGCACCGCCAGATGGGGCCGCACCCCCATGAAGCGGTGATGTCGCCCGACAACCGCTTCCTGCTGGTGCCGGACCTAGGCCTGGACAAGGTGTTCGTCTATGCCCTGGACAGCGCTACCGGCAAGCTGACCTTGGCCAGCACCACCGACACCAGGCCGGGATTCGGCCCGCGCCACATGCTGTTCGGCAAGGGCGGCAAGTTCGCCTATGTGCTGGGCGAGATGGCCTCGGCGGTAGCGGTGATGTCGTATGACAAGAAAACCGGCAAGCTGACGCTGGTGGAGAATATCGACACCATCCCGCCCCAGCTCACCGTCGAGAACAACTCCGCCGAACTGGCACTGAGCAACGATGGGCAGTTCCTCTACGCCACCAACCGCGGCCATGACAGCGTCACGGTTTTCAAAGTGAATGCGGCGAACGGCAAGCTGACGAATGTGCAGAACATTCCTACCCAGGGACACATTCCACGCGGCATGTCGCTGGACCCGGATGGAACACATCTGCTGACGGGCAACCAGAACAGCGACACCATCACGATCTTCGACCGCGATACCAAGACCGGCAAGCTGACTTTCGCAAGCCAGATGACCGACATCCCAACCGCGGTCTGCATCCTGTTCACGTCGATCGACTGAAGGAGCACGGCCCATGGCTGTCCATTCCGCCCGCCACTCGCCTGGGCCTGCTTCTGTCTGATATCTCTCAGCGCCGCGCAAGCACAGGGCATTACCGCCCAGAACCACGGCATATTGCAGAGCGACGAGAAGTTCAGCCTGTTCACCTAAATGCCGATGCCCGGAAATGGTGGGCTATTGGGATTGAACCTGTGGCCGCTGCCTCGCCCGGTGGGTGTGTAAATCGCCTAATCGTTGAAGTCCACGAACTGGATGTTGATCGCGAGCGAAATTCGCTCTTCCGGTCCGTGATGGGGATGCACCATATGGTCGACAAAGGCCGGAAACATCACCAGCATTCCCGGCTCAGGCGCGAACCGCATGGGATAGGCGCTGAACAGTGTCGTATGGCCGTTAAAACCGGCCGCCGGCCGGGGATCTCGCAACTCCAGCAGACCGTCAGGCGCACCCGGGCTGCTGGGAGGCGACGCTTTCACATAATAAACCGCCGCCAGATGCTGCTGCGGATGGTTGTGCAGGCTGTTGTAGTCGCCGGCCCGGTTCACATTGGCCCAGCCGGCCCTGCGGATCTTCAGTCTGACGGGGGTAGCCTGTCCGAAGGACACGAACTGCTGAATCGCGCGATCCAGTTCAGCGGCAAGCTTCCCCACTTCGGGCTCCTGCCAGTCGAAGAGGTCCGGCTCCGACTGCCAGCCCCCGGTGTTGCTGACCTTAACGCCGGGCTGCACCGCTTCGCGAGCCCGAACGGCTTTCTCCAGGCCCGCATTGGTGACGGGATCGAGAAACTGTTTTCGCAAAAACAGCTGCGTCCCGAATATCACGGACAGGTCCGCGTCGAGCTTTACCAACATTGCCGGACACCCTCGAAGTCGCCGTCTATAACTTCGGGTTTTTCCCTGTTATTGCCAATTATTTTCCCTGTTCATTGTAAGCGCTCGAGAGGCAGAAAATGCCTAAAATCACCGACTTCTCCGCACTTCAGTGCCGCCAAAAAAGGCCCAGATCCCGATTTTCGCTATATTTTTCTATGTTACCGGAGATTATAGGTCGGGAGACCAGTTCGGTCGACACTGCATCCGCAGCCACCCAGTCCTGGGCTCGGGGGCCGGTTCCAGGTCTCCGCGGGATGAGGTAGATCAGGGTCTGAACTTCGGTCTTCGGTCGCCACAAGTCTCGACGAAGCGTGAACGACTGCGATTGATCGCCCGCGACAGTGTCTGCGCCGGTGCCGGAGCCCTGCTCGGCTTCGACGACCGCGGCAAGGTGCGCCTGTCGATGAAGCGGTGAACCAAGTAACAGGTGAAGACTTGGAGAAACTCGTCTACTCCTTGCCTTTCGATGAGCTTACGTAGTGTAAAACACGGCACATTGAAAATGTCGTTATCGCGGTAATATGGCAGTCTGCATGTATTGGACTGCTAATTGTTGCCGGCCGATGACACAAAGCCGCTACCTATTTTAGGGGGGCCAAAACTCAGCGTTAGCATCGCTAAATGGTCTTTCAAAGTGGAAACGGTCCCATCGGTTGATCCATAGGAGCCCTCGATCCATAGTCCCTGCTGCAAGAACGAAAGAGAATAGGCGCCGCTTACAAGCCAACGATGGCCCGAGGTCGAAAATGCGCTATCCGCCGCATTTACTGCCGTCTGCCTGGCGTATCCAAAATATCCTCCAACCTTCGAGTTCGCATCGACGCGTTCGATCCCGGCCCAACCCTCGGCCACATTTGCTGCAAATAAGGGCGTCGTCTTGTTCCCCGTAGCGTCGATTTCATCGGCACTGTAGCGTCCCGAACCCCCGATCATCCAACACGAGAAGAAACGCGAAATAGGGGACCGATTATCCTGCGTGGTACAGTCGCTCGCCTTTAAAGCTCTAAATTGAAGAGGGATGCGACCAGAGAGCCATACGGCAAAATTTGGATTGCCAAAATTTGACCACTCACCCGGTTGGCCACTAAGTACAGCGCCTACGCCTAACTCAAGATCCGCGCCATGCTGGGCCGCTGCGCTGCCATTTTGATCGCAGCCCTGGATGAAGGATAGTACCTGCGTGTCGTGAAATATTTCATCTGGAAGTCTGTTATGAATATAGGTATCGGTCGCAGCGGCATCACTTGACAGGCGCTTTCGATCGAAAGTCTCATTGTCACCAGCCGCTATGGTTGTCGTTAGCCCAACCTGCTTTAAATCTCCTTCAATAGCTTTTATGGTCGTTTTATCACTGTCGCTCAATTTGTTATCAACATCGTCTGGAGAGCCGCCATTACTCCCTCCAATTGCAATTAAATAGCGTGTAAGCACAGCTTGATCTCGTGCGATCACGCTCCGTTTGTTGTCCTGGTCTGTTATGTAAGGCTTCAGTTTGGTGTCAGAGCTATCTAGGCAGCTATTCCACACGGCACCTTGACCTTTCGGTCCCGCACTCTTGAATGGGTTTAAGGTCGCCATGACGGGATCACTGGTATCTAATAGAGAGGTGCTGAGACCGAGAGCAAGGCGCGACGGCTTTTCCTTGGTCGGATCGCTGCCGCCGTTATCTCCCCGATAAAGGGCAACGCCAACTCTCGTCCGGTATTCGAGGCGCATGAAGTAATCATCCTGATAGGACTTGTCAGGCGCGGCTGATGATGTTGGGGTGTCTAGCAATGCAGTGCTGCCCTGTAGATTTAATAGCCAAGCGGCAGAAGCATCGAAAGATGCAGACGTCGGCGAAGATGATGAGCCAAACAAACCAGGCAGAGAAAGCACGAATGGTTTTAAACTTGTTGATGTTCCGGTCTTATCAGTAGCCAAGCCTGCGAGGGATAACGCAGGTGAAGTAGGAACTCCATAATCAAAGCTGAACAGGCTAGAATTTGAAGCTTGCCGATTAATTATTTCGACGGTTGACGGTGCGGCCGTTTGCGAAAAAGCGTCACTCGGGAAAAAAAGGGAAGTCAATACAGTGCACAAGATCAAGCGAAATGGAGACACTAACATTGGCGCCGCCTTAGCTTAGTGCGATTGATACCGCCTCATGATCGGTTTGTCCCTTTTTGCAGGTCCCTATCGATACAGCATTGTGGGGGCCTTGCGGTTGCAACGCATTCCCCTCCGCATCAAAGGCTTTCAGAGGTGTGCCTCCCTGTGATGCCCAAGCCCAAACCGTCGAATCATCGGTTGATATTAGGCTGACAAGCATCGAATAGAGTTGCATTGGAGCTGCCGCTATATCGGCTGCCTTGACTATGACGCTCGATGACCATTCGGCGCCGGCAGAGCTGTACAGCTGCTGCGGGTTCCGAGGGTCAGTAATATTCTGCCAAACGTAGTCAGCGAGAACCGCGCCACCCGAGTTCGCACTTACTGCAATGCTGACTGTAACGTCAGCAGCTAGCTTTCCCGAAAATGCCACAGACATTCGCTTCTCCAATATCCAACACCAACCCCGACTCACATGAGAGCGGAGTTCTTCTCAAAGCATCAGAGGACTAATTCGCTTTCGGATGCGCGCCGAAAGGAACGCTACATAGGCGCAATTTTTGCTAAACATGCACGCTTCGGGGAGCGAACGTTGGATCATATACCGAATACGCCGCTAAACTCGCAATTTCGATGCGATCTTGTGGGCAACACCCCAGCCCACAGAAGCAAAGCACTTGAATTAGAGGGCGGTATAAAAATGTTATCTCCCCATGCTTTCTCGAGAACGCAATCGTCGTCAAGAGCTAAATGAAATTCGTTTCAGTGGATCTCGCGTAATGCCGACATCAATCAGACAGATCTTTAATCGCGACCGCGACTGACGCCCTATCATCCTTGATAGGACGTCGGCCAATATGAGACCGCCTGAGTAGTTGCCCCCATTCAAAACTTTAGGTAGGATTGTTGAGCATAGGGGCCGGTCAGTTTGACCAGGGCGTTGCGTATTTCCCATGTTTCGAATGGCGATCGTCGATCAATTGGTCGGCGTTTGTATTGTATTGATTTTCGGGGCTTCCGGTACTCCACCGCTTAAGTGGATCAGGGAGTCGTTTGCCCAAGATGGAATACATATTCGCCTATTTCGATAATTCAGATAGCTGCTATCAGCAACTGCTCTTTGATTTAAAGATTCCACTGAACGCTCAAGCCATTGCTGACCTATCTCGTATACTTCGCAAATCGAGGCACCGAGACGTCGCAGTGACGAGCGATACATTATCGAGAAGTCGCGCGCGGGGTTGTTGCAAATGCTGACATGGCGCATGTCGTAAACCAGACGGTCCAGTTCATACGGAGGCTTCTATGCCGGCCAACTTCAGTTTCAGAATAATTCCCGGTTGGTTATTCAATAAATTCTTCAACCAGAGCTGGGCCGTCGCGATAAAAACAGACGATTTTGGAATAATCGCTGACTGGTTCTCTACTTACTTTGCTGCAATCGGACTCGTCGCCCTTGTGCTTGTTGGCATAGCTGCCGGATTGAGTGACGTGGACGGCGTTGGTCCAGAGACGCGCCTTCGAGACGTAGCTGCTTTTTCCGCATCACACCCGGGGTTTCAGGGAGCACCGCAAGTCGACCGGACTTCGTCATCTCCGTCGATAGCCCGTACCGAAGCGCGGTAGTGGTGATCGGAACGGGAAAACTAACTGGTTTCCGACATTGCGAATGAAAAGTCTATTTCACGGTGACGTGATGTCCAAATCAGCCGATGCGCAAATTCGTCATTCTGAAATTATTTGGAAGGTCGTAGACGCGAGATGTGCTCAATTGTCGGACGCGGTACTCGCAGCTCGCACACCATTTCTTCTCGCATTGGCATGGTCATTTGCCATGGGCTGGCAGTTTTATGTCGGAAACTTTGGTTATGTTTCACAGCTTCGCGATATGAACATCGGAAGATTGGAGAACATATATTCCATGGATGAAGACCAGGTCGCCAACGCGTGTTTATACGCCGATGCCCAAAGATACATGGCGGGTCATTAGTCTGCGTCCCGCGGAACCTGAGGAGCAAAGCCTATGGCTCGGAAAGTAAAATTCGATGATGACGACGCGCCGGTGATCTCTGCGGCCCAGTTTGCGCGTATGCGGCCGATGAAAGAAGTAACCCCTGGTATGGCGAAAGCCATAAAGGCTGCGCGTGGCCGTCCGCGCATTGAGAACCCAAAGGTGGTGATTTCCGTTCGGCTGTCGGCACCCGCCAAGCAGGCATGGGATTCCTTGCCGACAAAGGAACGGACCAAACTGGTTGACGCCATGGAGCGTGCGGCCATCCGGGCCGCGCAGCATTAGGCGACAGCTTCACCTGGAGCGATCGTCCGGCCCCAGAGCACCCGCCTACGGTTCGTGGTGCAGCCTACACCTATGACAGACTGACGTGCCGCCCGAGTTCAATCTGGTGGTTTAAATTCAAACGGTCGCCTTCGCGAGGTTCACAGATCCCGTAGTCAAGCATCTGCGCCACGATATGGGGACGCAACTTCAAATTGTTCCACGTCGATGACGCGACGATTACGATGCCAGGCAACTCACAAGCATCATCCCAACATTCGAAAATGTAGCGATTGCCGATCCGACCATCCGGCTTCCGCCGGAACAAGTTATCGATAGTAGCCGTGTGCATTGGAAGCGTCTCCTGATGACACCGGCAAGGATCACGTCACGACTAGGACACTGGGCTCAAAATCTTTCCCCCTATTATAATATTGTTCAATATCAATCACTTAAGGAACACAGTGTATGCCTTAAGTCGAAGCCGGCTGTTCTATGCCGGACGGTCGATGATGCTTGGCCAAAACCATCCGCTGAGTTGCTGACCGGTAGCTCAATGCAGTCAGCCCAAGTCCATTGATCAGCTAGCTCGGGCATTTAGCCCGACAGATACCCAGAGCACCGGCCTGCGGCGCGCCGGGTCGAATCCAAACAGCGTTTCGGGGTTTTCGACCAGAATTCGACGCAATGCTACTTGCGACTCTGCCGCTACAGCTAGCGCGTTCAGAATCTCGACAATGTTAGGGGCGGGGTCTTCCCCCGGCATCGGCCAGTTCGAGCCCCACAACACGCGCTCTGGATTCGCGCGGATATAGCTTTGCACCACTGCGACCGTGTCACTGTAACCAGGCGTACCCGCTTTGGATCCCATATTCAGGCCGGAAACTTTGATCCAGCCTTTTCCAGTATCCAGCAGCTTGCGCACTGTCCGGTATTGCGGCTGGTCGACGGCCCCTGCTGGCGCTTATTGGGCAGATAGGCAAAGCGCCGATCATAGATGTGATGATGTGCGTCACAGGCGCCGGAGGCATCTGGAAGCACACGCCTTGCCCCCAGGCGGGCGCTGCGGCCAGGCAAACAGCGCCCGTAGTAATGGCCCGGCGTGTCCAGCGTCTGTGTGCCGAATTTTCTTCCATCGCAGCGCCGCTCCAGTCAGCCCTCCCAACCTTCCGTAAAAGGAAAACGCAGATTCCAGAAGCCGGCTAGCCGCGGATCTGCATCGACGCGACGCACGATCTCGGCCATTCGCGGAGCCTCGCGATAAAAGCGGCTGCGGCGCGGGGACCAGCGCGAGACGGTGGCGACATACAGGTCCAGCACCGTCAGGTCAGCGCCCAGCAGAAAGTTGTCCGGCTCGATCTGGGCGTCCATGTGCCGCCAACACTCCGCACGGCGCTCAGTGATGCGATCCTGAATGACCGGCGCCTGCGCCGGGTCCGAAACCAGGCGCAGGGGATCGGCACGAATCCAGGCAAGGCTATAGATGGCGGTGGAAACATAGGTCATCCAGCGTAGGAAAGCCGGCCGCCGCCAGTCGGTCACTTCCGGCGCCAGTCTGGCTTCTGGATGGCGGTCAGCGAGATGAACCAAAATGGCGGCGCTTTCGGTCATCACCTCGCCAGTCGGCAGCGCCAGCACCGGCACCTGGTGCAGGGGATTGATGGCATTGGCGGCAGGGTTGCACGCGACTGGACGCACGACATCGTCACCGACCACGTCATAGGGCGCGCCGATCAAGGTGAGTGCGGCTTCGACTGGTACCGAGCCGGAACCCGGCGCGCCATAGATGGTATAGGATGTTGTCATCGGTTCGGCCTATTTCGCAAAGGGCCAGACGCGTTCAACCGTGCGCGACATGATCCAGCTTTTGTCATCGTCATTCAGCCACGGCATGCCATCGCGCACGACGCGCACCGTGTCTTCATAGCTCGTCCATTGCTTGCAGACCGGCCAGTCGGTACCCCACATCAGGCGCTGCGGCCCGAAGGCGTCATAGCAACGGCGGGCATATTCCTGCGCATCTAGCCAGGGATAAGGCTGGCGCGAGATCGACCACAGATGCGAAATCTTCACAAAGACGCGCGGATAGCAGGCCAGCGCCAGCAATTTTTCCAGCTGTTCGGGCTGGTCGATGGGGCAATCGGCCATGTGGTCGATCACCACGTCCAGGTCTGGATGCTGCTCGATCAGTGGCACCATGTCCGGCATGCGGGTGATGGGGGCATAGATCTGCATGGGCACCTTCAGGGACTGGGCGCGGCTCCACAGCCTGGGCATCCGCGCATGCCGAATCCAGTTGCCGCTCGCATCCGCCGTGGGGCTGATACGCACGCCGTGGAAGCCCTGCGCCGTCAGTTCGGACAGATGATCGGCGGCCGCGTCGTCGGTGGGATTCACGCGGGCGACACTCCGGAAGAAGGGGGCATGCGTCTTCATGGCGTGCAGCGCGTAGCTGTTATCCCAGCGATAGCCGATGAACTGCACCAGCACCGTGCGCGCCACGCCATTGGCTTGCATGAGGTCTAGCAGCATGTCTGGCGTGGCATCATCCTTCGGCGGCTCGGTGGTTTCCTTCGCCCAGGGATAGGCAGGATCGCTGACCCAGACATGAACATGCGGATCGACGATACGATAGGGCGCGGCAGACGCTGAACTCATCAGGATAAACTCCGGAGAAAAATCTTCACGTCAGGATGACAGGGCGGCCGGACTTTCGGCCTTCGGGGCAGGATCAAGCAGGAGGGCCAGCAACCCGCCCAACAGCAGGGCGCCGGCCAGCACGCAGAAGGCTAGGCGGAAATCACCGGTCTGCTTTTGCAGCGTGCCCACCGTCAGCGGCCCGAAATAGCCGCCCAGGCTGCCCACGGCATTGACCAGGCCGATGGCAGGGCCGGCGACTTCCTTGGGCAACCGCTCAGACGGCAGCGACCAGAATGGACCCAGCGGCCCGAACAGGCCGACACCGGCCCCGCACAGCAGGCCATAGGCCAGCAGCGGCGAAGCAGAACCTGCGGCCACCGCCGCCAGCAGGAAGGCGCCGCCCGCCAGCAGCGGCACGGCGGTATGAACGCGCCGCTCCCGCAACTTGTCGGAATGTAGGGCGTTCAGCACCATGGCAATGGCGCCGACGATGAACGGCACGACGTAGAGGCTGGAGGTAACCAGGTTGCTGCTATGCGCCATTTGCGCCAGCACGGTCGGCATCCAGAACACCATGCCGATGGTGCCGAAGATAAAGCAGAAGTAGAAGCCGACCATCACCAGCAGCTGCGGCTGCAGCAGGGTGGCCAGGCTGGAACTGCGGCGTGTCGTCTCGGCCGCGGCACGCTCGGCGGCCAGTGTCTGTTCAAGATAGTCGCGCTCCGCCGGCGAAATCCATTTCGCCTTGCGCGGGCTATCGGAGATGAACAGGACCCATAGCACCAGCCAGATGAACGGCACCACGCCGCTGGCCACCAGCATCACCCGCCAGTTCCATTGGTCCAGCAACCATCCCGACAATGGCGAGGCAAACACCACCGCCATGGGCAGGCACAGGTTCCAGAAGCCGTTGGCGCGCGCCCGTTCGCTACGCGGAAACCAGTTGGCAAGAAGCACCAGTGTCGCCGGATAGACACTGCCCTCCGCAAGACCCAGCAGAAAGCGCATCAGCGCAAGTTGCTGCCAGTTGCGCGCGAGTCCGCAGCCGATCGCGCATGCGCCCCAGGCCGCGAGCATGACGGCGATCAGCCACTTGGCGCTCCAGCGCTCGGCCAGCCATGCGCCGGGAATCTGCAGCATCAGGTAGCCCCAGAAGAATACCCCGGCCAGCTGGCCGGCTTCACTGCCGGTCAGGTGAAGGTCGCGGCTGATCCCCGGCAGAGCCAACGAGATGTTGGTCCGGTTAATGAAGGAGATGGTGTACATCAGCAGCGCGATCGGAATGATGCGCAGCCAACGTTCCTTCGGGATCGGGTCGGCGGTCACGACAGGGTGCTTTCAGCGGCCGTCACTCATCAAAACGCACGCCGACGCGATAGGTCCGTCCAAGCACGTCATAAACCGCGCTGGTTCCGAACAAGGGGCGCGGCACGTCGGTGAAATTGTCCACCGCGCCGAACAGCTTGATGTTCGGACTCCACTGATAGGACAGACGCAGGTCCAGATAGGCGACCGGATTGATGTTGTTGTTGTCGATCAGGTTGCCCGAGATAACGCCCTGGGTCAGCACGCCAGTGGAAGACAAGGATGCCGGAGCTACGAGGGACGCAGGCGTGTTCTCGGGACCGTTGGTGAGAACGGCGGCGCCGAAGAAGCGGCCCTGGACAGTGCCCGACCAGAGGCCTTCAGTATAGGTCGCCGACAGAGTACCGCGCGCCTTGGGCAGGCCCGTGGCGGCATAGGCCAGCGGCGACGGTCCCATGGCGCCGGCGCTGTCATAGGTGATGCCGATCGCATTCTGGGTGTATTCGTCGGTGTAGTTGCCGCGCAGTTCCCACAGCAGGTTGCCGGTGAACAGGTCCATCAGATAGTTGGCCGACATGTCCAGGCCGGACGTCTTAAGGCTGGCGGCATTGGCGGCCGTGGCCTGGACCGACGTAAGCGCGGGTCCCGAGGTCAGGTTACTGGGATATGGGTTGGGAGTCAGGAGCGAGCAATAGACCGTCTGCCCCTGGAAGCAGCGATTGACTTCGGTCTGCGCCGCGGTGGTGTAGATGCCGCCATGGATGTTGATGGAATACCAGTCGAGCGAGACCGACAGGCCGGGGACGAAAGTCGGCGTCAACACCAGACCGAAGGTGGTGGTCACCGCCTTTTCGGGCGTCAGCGCCGGGTTGCCGCCGGTAGTGTTCTGGATCTGATAGCTTTTGTTATCCCGCGGGTCGATGACCGAGCCGATGCCGACGATCTGCGGCGAGTACAGTTCCGACACCATGGGAGCGCGGATATCGAGTGACCAGGCGCCGCGCAGCTTGATATTGTCGTCTATCTGGCTGGTGGCACCCAGCTTCCAGGTCTGCACCAGACCGCTGCTGGAATAGTTGGTGATGCGGCCGGCGATGTTGGCGTTGATGTCCTGGACGATATAGTTCTTCAGCATTGGAATATCGGCTTCCAGAAAGCCTTCCTGCACCGAATACTGGCCGGAATAGGCGCTGAAATTGCCGGCCGGGTACGGACTGGTCTTGTCGATGACGGGCACCAGGAATTGGCCGCCCTGCTCGTGGCGCCATTCGCCGCCGAAGGCCACCGCGACATCGCCTGCCGGCAGGCCCCAAGGCAGCTTGCCCTGCATGGCGCCGGAGATGACGTCCTGATTCAGGATGATCAGCTCGCGGTTGAGAATGCCGGATGACGGATTCTGGCCCGGATTGACGTAGGTGATCGCGGCCTGCGAAGCTACGCCAGTGCCCAGCACGTTCAGCGGTACGCAGCCGGCGGCGGCGGCATTGCCTTGCAGCACAGCGCGACACTGGATGCTGCCAATGGGAAGACCGGTGGTGCCGACATTGGTCGGCGTCACCTTGATGGCATCGATCGCGAAATTATAGTTGGGGCCGAAATTGTCCTGCGCCGCGATCTGGCGCTCCCGCATCTGGCTGGCTTCGGCATAGGCGTTCCACGACCAGTCCTCGCCCAGCACCTTGAGCCCGCCGTCCAGTCCGAAGACCCCGCGGGTGACGGTGCGGTAGACATTGACGCAGGGCATACCGACTTCGTTGCAGATATCGGCCACATTGTAGTCGCCAACCGGCGTGTTGTTGGTGTTGATAGTGCCGACCTTGATGTTCTGGGTGGGCGCAGTGGCAGTGCCGCCGATGCCGGTGGCGGCGTTGTAGCCATTAGACAGGGTGCCGAACTGGGTGCCAATGCTGGTCGGCAGGAAGGCGTTGTCGGCCGAAATGGTGACTGTGGTGGTGCGCGGTGTACCGGAATTCTGCTCGCCAAGGGTGCCGTAATTCAGCTGCAGCGACGCCTGGATGTCGGGCGTCAATTTGTAGGTGAGATAGCCGAAGGCGGTGGAGGCATGATACGGCACCGCCAGCATCAGCGTGGCGTTGGTCGATGACTGCGCATTGGCGGAGCAGCCAGCATAGCAGACATTCAGGTTGACCGGATTGACGGTACCGAAGTTGAACTGCGCCGGGGTGCCGCCAGCAAGGAACTGGGTGCCCACCAGTGAATTTGCAGCGATGGCGCTGCCCGCGCCGCCGGCGGTATTGCCGGTGATCAGACCACCCTGGGTGAATTGGGCCATGCCGGTATTGCGGACCGTGATGTACCAGGGCTGGCCATTGCTCGCGGTCGCAGCCGGATTCTGCACCAGCTGCGCATTGGTGTACCACCTCATCTGGCCCTGGAAGACCGCGTCATTGCTCCAGGTATGGTCGCCGCTGATGATGAAGTGGCCGCGGTCGCCGTCGAAATCGCCGCCATAGGTACCCGCGACCTTGATCTCGCGATTCTGCACGCTGGTGCTGTCGCCGTAGGTCACGTTGCCCTTGAAGCCCGTGAAGGTCTTGTTAAGGATCAGGTTGACCACACCGGCCACCGCATCGGAGCCATACGCGGCAGAAGCGCCGCCGGTGACGACGTCGACGCGGCTGACCAGCTGGGACGGCAGCAGGTTAAGGTCGACGCCGCCTTCCAGCAGGTTTGACGAACCGACGCGCTGGCCGTCGAACAGCACAAGGGTGCGGTTCACGCCCAGGCTGCGCAGGTTGACAGTGCTCAGGCCCGCATCAGCCTGGCTGAGATTGGCGGCGCCCACGCCGTTGCCTGGCGTGGCGGACACGCCCACCGACGGCAGCTGCACCAGCGACTGGTCGATGTTGACATAGGAATCGCGCTGTATCTGCTGAGTGTTGATGACGGTGACCGGCGTGGGCTGCTCATAGCCTTCGATGGAAATGCGCGAGCCGGTGACTGTCACCGCTTCGACGCCGGGCCCTTCCGCATCTTGTGCATAGGCGGCGCCGGCCACGCTGGCGGCACCCAGCATCACCGCTAGGACGGAAGCGGAATTCTTCGCGGACATGATAATTCTCTCCAAGCTTTCAGGTGCTCCGGACTCTTGCGGACCGGCTTACAGATAAATGGGCTGCAGCTTGCTGACGACATAGTCGCCGCAACGCTTGTAATCCTGGAGCGGCCCCAGGCGCGCGGTATCGAGATCCACGCAAACCCAGCCGCTATAATCCAAGCTTTTCAGGACGCGGTGGCAGCCGGGGAAATCGACTTCGCCGTCGCCGAGATCGACAATGCTGTCCTTGAAGCTGGGCGCATTCCGCTTGGCGTCCTTGTAATCCAGGAAGCGGATGCGGTGTTTGTAGGTCTCAAGCACATGCACGACATCGGAGCCACCCAGATGCAGGTGCGCGGTATCGGGCGACAGACCGAACAGCTTGGGATCGGTCGTCGCCATGAAGCGATCGACTTCTTCCGGCGTCTGGACCATTTGGCCCATGTGGTTGTGCAGGCCGGCTGTGAAGCCCATCTCGCCCGCCACCTCGCCGATCTGGTTGCAGCGCTCGCACATGTTCTTGAACGCCTCGAGCGTGAGGTTTTCCGGTTTGCGTGACGGCGAGAACACCACCAGATGGTTGGCGCCGAAATCCTTCAGGAATTTGATCGCCTCGCGCGCGCTGTCCAGGGTCTGCTGGCGCTGGGCCGGATCCGGATCGCGCAGGCCGAAGGAGATGGTGATCGCATGAAGGCCGCGCTTGGACAGCTCGGTGTGAAGCTGCGCCTGAGTCACACCCCACCTTTCGAGAATGCCCGGGAAGCCCCGAAGCCGGATGCCGATGAATCCGGACTCCTTCATATTGTCCAGGATCTCGCCATAGGGCGCCTTAGTCTGATCCCAGATGTTGGTGGAAACGCCCCACTTTATGTTCTTGTTCGCGGGTTTGACGTATTCAGCCGCCCAGACGGGATTTGCCGCGAGCGCAGCGGCGGCAACGGTCGCGGAAGTCAGAAAATTCCGTCGATCGAGTTCCATATGATCTCTCCCCTTTTGCGACGCGATTTAATTTTCTCACGCTCGAACGAAGGTGTGCGCGCGTCCGTTTTGACGAAAATGTAACACCACTCTTGGGCTTACGAGATTTCAAACTTAATATGATGCGATACTTATTCTGTATCGTGGCCGAATCACCCGCATTCGCCCCACTCCTCGCAGCCGCAACATAAGCGCTGGTCGAGGGAGTGCTTCAACCGGTTAACGTCACGGCGTGGCCGGTCGAGCGGTGGCGAAGGCGCCGCGGCCTGTCGTTACTCCGCATCCAAGTCGGATGGCGGCTTAGCCTCCAGCAGATGGAGGAACGGCCGCATGGCCGGATTCTCGTTGTCGGTCTTCCAGACGGCATAAAGTTCCACGGGGTCTGTGGGCGTGGTGATGATGGGACGGAAATGGACGTCGCTGAAATGGAGCGACTGCGCCGCCTCCGGCACGATGGCGGTGCCCATCCCAGCCCGCACCAGAGCAAGCATGGAGTGTATCTGGGAAAGGGATTGGATGGTGACGGGCGTAATACCTTCCTGTGCGAACAAACTCGCCAGCAGATCGTGAAAATGCCGCGCCCCCTCCTGCGCGAAAAGGATCAGCGGTTGGCGGTCGAAATCCGAAAGCCTCAGCGAACCTTCCCCCAAGCGAGGATCACCAACAGGTAACGCCGCGAATAAACGCTCGCTTGCAACTTTCAGATTCATGAAACCGCGGCTCTTCACAGGCGAACGCATCAGCCCGACGTCGATATCGCCGGTAAGCAGGTCGTCGACCTGATCGGTGCCGACCATTTCCTTCAGAACCATATTGATATTGGGCGTCCGCGCCGCGCGCTGCAGCAGAAGGCGCGGCAAATAGCTGTAGCCGGAGGATGCCGTGAAGCCCAAGGCAATGGTGCCGGCTTCGCCTGATGCCATGCGCCGGACTGCCAGCGTAGAGCCTTCGGTCAGGTGCAGGATGCGACGGGCCTCTAGCAGAAATACCCGTCCTGCAGGAGTCAGCTTGACGACGCGATTGGAACGATCGATCAATTTGACGCCCAGCGCATGCTCCAAAAGCTGAATGTGACGCGACAAAGGGGGCTGAGTCATATTCATTCGCGCTGCAGCACGACCGAAATGTAACTCTTCAGCAACCGCAACAAAACAGCAAAGCTGCCGAAGCTCGAACTGTGGCCGGAGAAATACCTCGGTCATCGCGCCTCCATATCACATCGCCAAAAGCTTGTCCCGAGAACCCGCCGGACGCGGTCGGAATCGACAAATATTTGCACGAATTCCCAAGTGGCGCCGCTGGCCGAGGCCGGTGATGCGGCTTACTTCACTCCGCTGGACTTCGAGAGGGATCTGACGTGCTAGTTTATACCGGGGATATCGCGGGGGCGGCAAAACCGCGACCCCCGCATAATGCAGCAAGGATTCTGAAATTCGTGGAGCCGCGATGGCGAATGGCAGAAAGCCACCTAGACACGTTCGGTTCCAGGGTGGTTACCACATGCCGCGTTTGCCTAATCAACGCGTCGGCGAAAAAACGAAGGGTCGGAAGCAGCTGATCCGAATGTCCGCTCTGGGTCAGGAGCGGACACTTAGCTTATCGATTGCTATCGGGTAGCTGCGCCGGCTCGCCACAGACGATTCACGCGCTAACTCCCCTACTCATTGGCCTCGATCCCCAGATGCACCCGTCTGTAGGGCATTACGGCTGAAGAAAGTACTTGCCAACGGACCTCAAACTTTCTATCTGATGCAGCGTCTTCTGATGCCTGAATTTGTATAATATATATCTTATAATCAATTACTTACATAACACATGCGCCGAATGCGCAGCTTCAGATACTTGGTAGCTAATTGTCAGTCCGTCGGATTTCCCTGAAAGCAATCGCCGAACTGGCACCCGGCCAGACGATCTGGGATTCAGATGTCAAAGGGTTCGGCGTCCGGTGCCAGCGGCGTGCGCCGGTCTATGTCCTCAAGTATCGAGACCAGAACGGCCGCCAGCGCTTTCTGACCATTGGGCGGCACGGCTCGCCTTGGACGCCCGACTCAGCCCGTACCGAAGCCAAAAAGCGCCTTGGGGCTGTGGCGGGACGTAAGAGCAGCTTCGACGCCCAATCGGCCCCTTCCAGCTCGCCGACCTTGGAAGAATTTTCCAGGACCTACCTTGAGCGCTACGCTCTCCTGCACAAGAAGCCGAGATCGGTCGCCGAGGACCGCCGAAATCTCGAACTGCACATCCTACCTATCTTAGGCGGAATGAAGCTGGCAGAGATCACCGCCGGTGACATCGCTCAATTCCATACGTTGCGCGGGCTGTGCCCGGCAAATGCCAACCGCTGCTTGGCGCTCCTGTCCCACATCTTCTCTATCGGGGCCAAATGGGGAGCCATACCGCCCGGAATCAATCCCTGTCGCGGCATCAAACGATTCCGGGAGCGCATCAGGGAGCGGTTTCTATCCGCAGAAGAAGTTGTCTCACTTGGAAGAATTCTCGCCGAGGTTGAGAGCACCAGGGCAACAGGTGCCAGCAACGAGGATTGGCGCGCCGTAAATATAATCCGCCTGCTCATCTATACTGGCGCCCGCCTCAGCGAGATCCTGACGCTGCAATGGGGTTGGATCCATTGGGAGGGCGGGTTTGCCCGCCTGCCCGACAGTAAAACAGGTACCAAGTCAGTTCCCCTCCCCCAGCCCGCGCTGGACGTGCTGCGCAAGGTGTCAAACGAGTATGGTCGTCCCAGCAAGTTCGTCTTCCCTGGCGCACGCAGTGGCACCTGCTTCACCGGAATCCAAAAGCCCTGGCAGCGAATTCGTCTGAAAGCCGGTCTTCCAGACGTACGAATTCACGACTTGCGCCACTGCTTTGCCTCAACCGCCGTGGCGCATGGCGAAAGTCTCTACCTCGTGGGCGCTATCCTTGGGCATCGCACCACATCCACGACCCAGCGGTACGCGCACTTGGCCATGCAACCGATACTGGACTCAGCCAACCGCACATCCAGTCGGCTGGCTGCACTCATGCAAAACGCGCATCACAACGAAACGCCTTACATAACAAAGGAGATAAAATAATGCCCAATCAGACAAATGGCCGGCTCGCTTCAGCGATGAGTTATGCGGCTCTCATCCACGGGACACAAAAGCGCAAAGGAACGGCGATTCCTTATATAAGCCACCTCATGAGTGTCAGCGCATTGGTTATGGAGTTCGGAGGGGATGAGGATCAGGCCGTTGCCGGCCTTCTTCACGATGCCTTGGAAGACTGCGGCCCAGAACATGAGAAAGTAATTCACGCCAACTGGGGCTCGCGCGTCGCAAAAATCGTGCAAGACTGCACTGATGGAATTCCGGACGCCAATGGGAAAAAAGCTGATTGGCATACGCGCAAGCGCAAATATCTGGAGCACTTGCTGTCTGTTGAAAATGATACGTTGCTAGTGGCCGCTTGTGACAAGCTGCACAACGCGCGCGCAATAGTTTCAGACCTTCGGGCGGGACATGACGTGTTCGCACGCTTCAAAGCCGGGCGTGACGGAACGCTCTGGTATTACCGAAGCCTGGCCGAAACTATTTCATCCCGACTTGGGCAGACAGCCCCATTAGCAAGAGAGCTTACATCGGCAGTCACCTACATGAGCGAGCTGGCCGAATCCGCATAATCCACGACGGCCTAGACCATTCGGATCGCGCATAGCGACTTCGTGTTCAAGATCAGGACGCGCCGATTGGGACGACGAGAAGACCTGCGAGGTGCACGGCCTAGTGCGCGAGGTGCGCGATACCGCCAACGTCATCTTTGGCAGCCTCAAGCGTGATAAGCTTTACATCTGCCGCACAACATCTCTTTACACCATGCACCTGCATACCAACAGGGAAGCCAGAATAACTAAGGCAGAGCTCGAAGCTTGCAAGCAATCGTAAGGCGCTCTTCGTGGCAAGCTCGTGATGGTACGCCGCCGCGATGCAGGATAGCGCCGCGGGACACGACGAACCGCCCGGGGCGGGGGGTTATGGCCAATTCAGCGTCGTGCTTTTCATTGAAGAACAACGTTTCGCCGCCCCAGTCGGCATGCCATTCCAGATTGCCATAATAAAGAACGGTGACATTGCAGGACGCCTCATCGCAATCACGATGGGCATAGTATGTGTCGCCATAGACCGAACTGTTCACATAGACGCGCTCGAATTCGAATAACTCGCTTGGGAACATGTCCTCGCCCAGCCTGCGCATTTCTAGGAAGAACGCATCTTTCGCATAGACGTCCGGCGCGATTTCCGCGGCTGCGCCGCTGATCGGCAGATCGGGCCGGCTGCGCTCCGAACGCCGGTAATTCAGCGTTTTGATGAACTGCCCTATGCGCCGGACGGTCTGATCATCAATGACATTATCACAGACGAATATTTCACGGCCGGAGACGATTTTTTTGCTTATATGCATGCCCCTCCCCGTTCAACGGCGCTTCAAACCGGCGCCACGTCAAAAGCCACCGTCGTCCTTGACTGATCTTGGTAAAACGGGGTGGTCCCATGCCACATATAGGAAGGAAACAGGATAAGCCGCCCCGGTACCGGCTGGATCGAATACCGCGCCTCCAGCCCGCATGCGAAGGATGGCTGACCAAATTTTATCCAGCCCTGTTTCTGTGCTGGGTCCGCAGCGATCTGCGGCACCTCTGCATAGTAGCAGGAACTAATCCAGCCGCCCGGGTGAAGGTGGTTGATGTGAAATCCCTTTTTGTGCAATCGCGATGACCATGAGCCGAGAAACCTGAAACCGCGGCAGCGCCTCGAAAGCAGCGGATGACCGCCATCTTCCCGAAGCCCGGCAATATACTCGCCGACTGCTGCCTGGATCTGCATGCGCAGCATTTTGACGAGCGGCAGTCCCGCATCCAGCAAATTGTCAATCGTCTGAGTTCCCCCACGGAGGGATTGTCGGAGATAGGCACCGGTCTTGGGATGCAGCTTGGCAAGCTCAGCGATGAGTTCCGCATTGAAGGCAGCCATGTCGGCAAAGCCGGCCGGTGGCTCCAGGTCGAATGCGCGGATGAATTCATCATACCCGTTGAGCTTCTCGTCCTCCGCATTACCTGTCAGGCGAAGACATGTACCCAAGACAGCGAGCGATGTCTGGCTTAAAGGATCGATCTCAAGGCCCCGCCTGACCGCCCGGATGGCCTTGTGGCCGTCCCCTGCCTGTGCCAACGCGATTGCGAGATTACTGTAAATATCAGCGCTATCGGAATACCTTCCCGCCGCCCCATCCAGAGCCTCGATCGCTTCGGCGATCAGGTTGCCTCTCAGGAAGGACAGACCAATCCCCAACGCCGCCTGTCTGTCATCGCCATATCGCGACAGCACGGTTTCAAAGCAGCTTTTTGCCTCTTCCCATCTGTCGGTGTTGAGAAGGAACTGAGCCTTATCGAGCAGAAGGTCTTTCGCCCGGGGCGCGCGATTATACGACGCCAGAAACTCATCATTGCGGCCCAGCCGGTACAGCAGATCATTGTATTTGCGGTGAGCCCAAGCGTTGGCGGGCTCGCATTCGAGGACGTGTTCGTAAGCCGAGATCGCGTCCTGGAAAAATTGCGCTGCTTCAAGCAGCCCTGCGCGCTCCAACTCGCCCCCTTCTCTCGCCGGATTCAAGTCGACGGACTTTTTCAAACTTTCCAGCGCGGCCGCATAATCGAATTGCATTCTGTAGGCGCGCGAAAGGTTGTGATGAAGCTCGGAAGAAAGCTGCCGCTCCTTCGTCTCCCCAAGCGCATGCAGCAGGCATTCCGAGGCCTCGGCCGGACGTCCTGCGGCAACTAGCGCCCGCCCCAGGGCAAGCTTGGCGGGAATATTGTTCGGCTTGGCTTTCAGATACAGGCTGTAGCAGCCTATCGCTTCATCGATGTTTTCCAGCGCGTGATGGGATTTTCCCAGGGCCAGAACCGCATCGTTATTTTCGCGGTCAAGCGCAATCGCTGTTTTGAAAGACACTATCGCTTCCGCGTGACGTCCCAGCGCCGCCAGCACCTTGCCATGATTCAACTGGGTCTGCGCCTCCCATGGCTGCGCGGCAACGGCGCTTGCAAGGAGATCCAGGGCTTCCAGAATGCGTCCCTGGCGGATGCGCACCAGAGCCAGCAGATGTTGCGCGCTCGGTTGGTCGGAAATGGCACCGAGGATAGTCTCTGCCGCCGCAATATCCCCGTTCTGGTAGTTCTGAAAGGCCCGTTCTATCGGGGATGGATCATCCTGCATCGGATACTCACGATACGCCCTCCCTCGAATGTGGTCGAGCGGCAAAAAAAACGGCGGGGCCCAAGGGGGAGGCCCCGCCAAAGTTCATGTCTCAAAAGTTCAAATCACAGCGCAAACTTTACGCCAAGGGTGAAATAGCGGCCGATGGCGTCGTACTGCGTCGTCTCCGTACCTTGCACGCCCATGTAATACAGGTCGGGCGTGCTGTTGTTGTTCGGACCGACCGGGAATTTCAGATTGGCGACATTCTGTATGGTGAGATAGCCCTCGAACTCCTGGTCGTCGATGTGAAATTGCTTGTCGATGCTGATGTCCTGATAGTTAAAGGAATGAATCGTAGGGCTGACGAAGACATCTGTTGCGAGGCTTCTTCTGTTAAAGGGACTCAACCAACGGTCTTCCAGCGTGAATGTCCACGTGCCAATGCCATAAGACAGGAAGGATGTGACGTGCCCCCTTGAGAAGGGAGTAAACGTCAACGGAGCCCCGGGAAACTGGATTGACTCGAACACCGGCTGGTAATTGGCCAGGGTGCGCAGGTTTACCCTTCCTGAGGCGGAATCGAAGATATCTGCCAGGTCGAAGCCGTAGTTGACTTCAAAATCCCAACCTTCGGTTCTTTGGATAGCGGTGTTTAATTGCTCATTGACTACGGCTGTCGGAGCGTTTGCCGGCATCGTATTAGTTATGGGGAAGGGCCTTATGTACAGAGCGCAGAAGGGAGAAGAGCCGCCGGATTGATTGCATAGCGTCTGCACCGAGGTCGTCGACGCAGTTATCGTGCTGATCGCGTTCGTCATATTGATCCGGTAGTAATCAAGAGACGCCGTCAGCCCTGGAATCGACGTGGGGGTGAACACGAGACCTGCCGTATAAGTCCGGGCCACTTCAGGAACCAGTTTCGGATTGCCTTGAGTAGTGACCGGGATCGTTTCTGACGTGTTCGTCAACAGGTCGGTAAACCCTTGATGGTTCAACACGACCGGGGAATAAAGATCGTTCAGCGTGGGCGCTCGTATATCAATGGAATTCGTGGCGCGCAGGCGGAACGCATCGTTCAGATGCCAATCCAGTCCGATCTTCCAAGTATCCGTGGGACCTGACGTACTGTAATCGGTATGGCGGCCCGCGATATCTGTTGAAAGATCCTGGATAAGGGGAAGATCCTTGAGAAGGGGTATATTTACCTCCAAGGCAAATTCCCAAACATTTTCGCTCACCGGCGCCAATGGCGTCGCGGTATTGCCTTGCCAAAGCGAGACTGTCGGATTGCAAATCGCCGACAGCCCCGTGCAGTTAACGACCCCGGGCGTGCCATTGCTCTGGATATCAAAGCCCAGCCACCTTGATTCACCCGACAGCGCTGCCCTGACTGGCCCTGCAGGCAAATCAAGCACCGTTCCCGCGATACTGCCGCTCAGATCATCGAGTTTATTGGTCTGAGTATAGTACGTATCACGGACATAATATTGCCAGGCAGGCAAGGTTAGCGAAGTAGGGCCAAAAAGATTGACCGGAACGCAATTCGGATAAAGATTCGCCTGAGGTGTTGTGGACACATAGCAGACAGGGTTGCCCGTGGCATTCAGCCTGACATCCTCTGCGGCCGTGAGATATTGGTTGTTAATGTTCGTGGGATCGTCTTCTTTCTGGCGGTCCTCTTGGTGGCTATAGCGAATTTCCCAATCGTATTTGCTGAACAGCGTGCCATCCAAGCCAGTCGCGACGCCGAGGGCGCGATCGGTGCCAAAGGACTTAAAGGTGCTATTCTGATAGCCCAGATTGGCATTGTACTTTGACATCTGGAACGTGGTGGCGGTACCGCCCGCTAATAGCGCCTGAGCCGCCGCGGGAAGATAGGGATTATTCTTGTAGAATACGTTTGGAACATTGCCGGTTTGAATGTACGACTGCACGAAGTTGGACCGGTTCACGCTCTCGGAGGCCCTGCCGCTCACGAAGAATGTTATGGAATCCGTTAAGTCGTAGCTGAACCGGGTATACACCTGTTCCTGCTTTGCACTTGCCGCCACATTGGCGAAAAGACTGTGTGTGCCATCACCACCGGACGAGATGCCTGCGGTCCCTGTCGCGATACCCGGGTTGAACGGGCCGATAACGCCATCCGTGATGAATTGCATACCGTTGGCGGCGCATGGATTGGCGGCAGTGCCGGCGCACGTGATCTTACCCCCGAATGAGAAGGCCGTCAGATTGCCGTTCGGCGTATCAGTGTAGGGATTTGTCGCGGTTCCGTTGCCGGTAAGGATCCAATCACCGTTGTTTCCTTTTTCAGGCCGCTGGAAGTCATATACAGGATCTGCGCGAAAGTAATCGAAGGCGCCTTCGATATGCCCTCGTCCGCCGAACAGATCAGTACCGGCGGCGCCCGAGACTTTATACGTCATGGCATCACCGTAGGTTGAAATGCCGGCATTCGCATTCACCTTGATGCCATCGAACTTCTTATCGAGAACAAAATTCACAACACCCGAGACCGCGTCTGAACCATAGACGGCAGACGCACCACCGGTGACCACGTCGACGCGTTGAACCAACGCTTGCGGCAGGGTGTCGATATTAACGGTACCATTGGTATTGGCCGCCACGACACGCTGACCATCGAGCAAAACCAGAGTGCGTTGGGGACCGAAGTCGCGTAAATTCAATACATTGGCAGCATTGTCAGTACTGGCATTGTTAACGCTGCGTGTGTTCTGAGAACCAATAAACTCTGGCAGCTTATTGAGGCCGTCGGATAGCGTGCTCGGCGTTGTGGCGTTTAAGTCACTCGCAGAAATGATGGTCAAGGGCGTCGGTGATTGAGCGGCGTCCTGGATGACACGGGAGCCTGTCACGACAATAGACTCTGTACTGGAGTTCTGACTGGAGTCCTGTGCTCGCGCTTCGGTTATTAAAGCGACTGTGCTGACGGTGCAAAGCAGAGTTGCACCGATGCTGGCCTTAAAGTTCATAACCCCTCCCCTTTTTTATAATTTAATTAGCAGTGTGGATTGATGATTGACCTCGTGCTCTGCGGGACTGAAAACTGTTTCAGCCTGGAATAATCTAAATGAAGGCTTTGATGAAATTCGGTCTGCTATTGACCGGCTTCTGAGCCAATCGCGGCCGTCTGCGCCGGCTTCTGGTTATTCGGATTTGGAGTTGGATTCGGATTGTCATCATCGGTCTCGCCCGCCCGGCGCGGAGGATCCTTCAAGATGGCCGCGGACATCGACGCTTTGCGGAACAGCGCGCGGTATACAACGGGCTGCTTGTTGGAAAGCGGTTCGTTGATGGCGATCGGCGTGATGGGATCGACGATGTGGGCCCGCACGCCGGTTAACCGGAATGCCGCTGAAATACCCATGTTCTGGCCAGTCTTGGGATCCGGCAAGCCGTCGGCATTGCGCTTGAGCGCGTAGTATTTGGCGATCTGGTTTTCGTGATAGTAGGTCTCGCGCGTGCCAGCGCTGGAACTCGTATCGAAAGTGTCGCGCCCATAATATTCGCGCCAATCGATATATCCGCCCACCAATCCGGCCATTGTGCCGTCAGAATTGATCTGGAACCGAAGGCGTCCTTTGTAGAAACTTATCCCGCCGCGGTTGTTCTCGAACCAGGAAAAGACAGGTATGCGCAAATCGGCGACACTTTCGGTTTCGACGATGCCGTTATGTATCCTGGCTTTCAGCTTCGTGTATTGATCAGACGCGATGATTCGATAGGAATAATCCGGAACAACGCCGCTGCCGGGATTCTTGATGATTCTGTCGGGGGTGTAGCCAATCTCCACCACAGCATCACCATCATTTAATGGATCCTGCTTTCCGGAAACCCGGACGGCGATGCCAAAGAGCCCTTCCTGCATCTTATCGATGGCGCGCATGCCTAGATAAGACGAGTACGGCTCCCCGCGATAGGCCATGCCACAGCCCATGACACGATAGAGATTGTTGTCGACACCCCGCTCCCCGGTTGGGCTCGTGAATCCCGTGTTTGCATTGCCGTCCAGGTTGAAGCCTTCGGCAACCTTGCCGGTCACTTCCTGCATGCCCGGATCTGGCGCTGTAAAGGGATTGACCCAGGAGTCGATATCCCGGCGGAAGCCACGATACCTTAGCGCCGCACTCAGCAGGTATTCGCGGTTCGAATTGAACTTGCCGTCCACCTGGGTCGTGGCCGGACGCAGAACCTTCTCGACCTCGTCGTTGGAGCGCCAGGAAGTCTTCAGCAGCGCATGGTAATCATTGTCCGGCGAAGTGCCCCTGGGACAATCGGAGCCTACCTCCATCGTGCCCGCCTTGCCGCCGTAATAGAAAGCTGGCTCGTACTTATCTACGATGAAGCCGCGTTCCCATGGGGCGGCATACAAAGGTGCGGACAGCATCAGGAAACAGACGCTGAGACCTGCCTTCTTCATCGTCGCCCCCCTTTTGATCTTCATGCTAGGATTTCCGTAATGGGCTTCTTGGTCGCCATCGAGCCGATGCCCCAGCTGTCGATGGACATACCCATGGCCTGCTGCATCGTCAGGCCGACACGCGTCACCGGACCGCCGGCGCCGGCGATGTGGTAACCCGTCTTGATGCGGCCGCTCGCGGAACCCGCAGTCAGCATCGGGATGTCTTCCAGCGTGTGCAGCTTGGCGAAGCCGGTATCAGTGTAGGCCAGTATCAAGCTGTGGTCCAAAAGGGTGCCATCGCCCTCCTTGACTTCATCCAGCGCTTTCACGAGATCCGCGAAGAACTCCATGCTGTAGGTGCTAAACTTGGAGGTGACAGGTTGATATCCCAGGGCGGGATCGATCGGCTCTTCATGAGTGGCCTGGTGAAACGGCTTGGAATCGCCCGGCATGAAAATCGTTGATGCGGGCTCGGCAAGAGCCACATTCACCACCCGGGTCTGATCGGTCGCGAGCCCAACTGCTACCAGTTTGACCATCACCGGAACCACCGAGCGAAGGACAGGCACGGACTTGTTCACCGGCATTTCATCGGGGGCTTGCGGCACCGTCACGCTCGCGACGATCTCCGGACGCTGTAGTTCCACCGCCATGGTCTGCTCCAGCTCGCGGACCGAAGTGAAATACTGGTCCAGCCGGGCTTTGTCGGCGGCACCCAGGCTTTGCATCATGCTCTTGCGCTCATCTGACACGACCGAAAGCGCACTTTGTTCCAGCATCACCTTGGGGTCCGGCTTCCAGTCGCCTTTGGACGGATCCTGGAAGCCTGGCCCGAACAGCCTTGTATAAAGGCTGATGGGAGAGGCTTCCGGCGGGTTCGCGTTCAACCCGCCCAGGCTTGAATAGCTTTCCGTCTTGTTGCCGGAGCAGGAGACTTCGATGGATTTGAAGCGTGTTCCGACACCGATGGTGCCGGCGATGGTCTGATCGATGGTCAGGGATTCGAATCTCTTGTCGGCCGAGGGCGCGATGCCGGTGCTTATCGCAGCAACGCCGGTCCAGTGCTGAATGTTGGGGCTGTTGTCGGCAAAAGCGCGCAAGCCGGAAATGAGATTGATTTTCTTGCGATAGGGTTCGAGGGAAGCAAGCTGCGGCATCGCCTCATAATTCTGGCCGGTGGACTTTGGCAGGTACAGCGCCTTGGTCAGGCCACAGCCCCAGAAATAGGTGCCGAAACGGGTTGGAATGCGCAGGCCCGTTGCCGCGATGGCCTGCCCATGCCCATCCAGGAAACAATCCAACAGCGGCAGCGCCACGGTAACCGCACTACCCTGAAGAAGACCTCTCAGAATTGTTCTGCGTCGGATGACCATGACGTATCTCCTAGTTATTCATGGCAGATTTGACCGGTTCCGGCTGCGGCGCCGGAACGCTGAAGAATTCCGGACCGGTGGCGATTGCCTTCAAAAGAACCCTGAGCTTGTAGCCGCTGTCGGCAAACGCTTTGTAGGCATCCTTAAGGATGGCAGGCCGGACCCCTTCACTGTTGGCGCCCGTGCCGTAAGAGTAGAGCTTGCGCGCGAAGCAAGCAGTGAACTTTGGATCGTCGTGGAGAACCTGGCCCAGGCCAGGGGCGCCTTCAAAGGACACTTTGCCGATCTTGCCCGAGACGTCGATCGGCGCACCGTTTTCCGTCAGCCGTTGACCGCCGACGCTATCGAAATGCTCGAGCGATAGCCCGATGGGGTCTGAATGCGTATGGCAGGATGCACAGACGGGGTTGGTGGCATGAGCGGATAGGCGTTCCCGCACTGTCTTTAGCGGCCCGTTGGTGTTGTTCACGATCGAAAAGTCGACGTTTGCTGGCGGCAGAGGGGTCGGCTGGCACAGAAAGATGTCCATTAGCGCGACGCCCCGCTTGGTAGGCGACGAGCGTCCTGGATGGGAAAACATCGACAGCATGCTTGCCTGAGTGAGAATTCCGCTTCGGCCGGAGTCCTGCGGGAACTCATACGGCATCCATTCACCTTCAAAATTGAAGGGCACGTCGTAGATTGCCGCCAGCGTGCGATCGATATAGGTCTTGCGTGCCGTCATCAGGTCCCGCACGTCACCATTCGACTTCAAGGTCAGATCGATGACGGTGCGCAAAGTTTCCTGCTGCGCGGACGTGGCGAATTGCTGATTGTATTTGGCATAGATCAGCGTGTCCTTGACGATATTGTCGAATGTGTCCAGCTGCAGCATGTCCGCGTAAAAAGCCCGCATCCCGGCCTCCAGGCGCGGAGACGCCATCATGCGATCGACCTGCTTGGCCAGGCCGGTCGGCGTCTGGACCTCCCCAACCTCTGCAGCTTTCAGGAGGTCTTCATCCGGGGTCGTGTCCCACAGAAGGTAGCTTAGGCGTGACGCGCGACTGTAGGCGTCAAGCGTGTAATCCTTGCCATTTGGGACAGCGCGTTCATTACGAAACAGGAATTCCGGAGAGGCCAGCATCGTGACCGCGAGGGAATATCGCAGGCCAGTGTAGAAATCCTTGGATGATGTGGCCAGCTTGTCCGCCAGGGCGACCCGGGTCTTCAATTCATCCGACCTGAGCGGACGGCGGAAAAGCAGCCGGCCATAACGGGAAATAAATTGGCTGGCACAGGCGTCATCCGGTCCGGTGGCGGATTTGGGCGCGCAGCCAACAAGGCGCGCGCGATTCTTTTCATCGACGACCTGAACAGCGATGCTGTCGGCCATCTTGGTATAGCCTTCAAACCCTGCCGCGGTGACGGAGAGAACATTGCCGCTGGCGGCAAGAAGCCCGCCAATGCGATGACCAGGCTCGAAACGCCCCTGAATCTCGATGTCGGGGCCAAAGATATCCGCGATGGAATGGCGGTACTCACTCTCGGTGAGCATGCGCAGTGAAGTTACATCGCCCGAGGGCGCCGCCATCGCCGCAGGCACCACGAGCAATGTGAGTGTCGCCAAGCCACTGAGGATCAGTTTTCTGGCCATCCGTACTTCCACTCCCTATCCTGGCGAAGATGTTATCTCCCCGCTCAAGGAAAACCGTTTACAGCGATAGCGTCCCCCCTTACGACAACGCTGTCAATCTTATGGACACCGGTGTCATTCCTTTCGCAGAAACCAGTTCTATGACTTGAGATGCAAAATAGAATAACCGTTTTCGGCAAGGCACTTAAGAAAACAATACGTGTGCTCGTGCGGAAACACTACCAGCAAGGAATTGCGCAATTTTCTCCCCGTGCCGGGCGCCTTCGAATTTTTGCTGCTCTGCACAATGGCATTTCGTTGGGAACTCTTCGCTCGGCTCCGACTCACGGCCGAGCCGGGGGTACGGTTATTCCCGTCGGCGGAGATCGCTTCGCGCATATAACGACAATTGAGGTGCGCAATGTTGCTGGCTAGCGTTTATCGAAACAAGATTGAAGTCAAAAAAGCGGGGCCTCACATCGTTATGCTTCCTCCAATTCTTGCAGGCGCAATAGCTGTGGTCGCTTCCAGCGTCCAACTGGCGAACGCGTCACCAAGCGACAACATCGCCACCCCGGACAAAGCCGAAATTCTGGTTGCGCCGTTGTGGCGCTTTTTGGCCGGGGCTGTTGTCATCTCGGCCCTCGTCCGGGCAGTAAGCAAAGGGCTCTACCTAATAATCGGGGCGGTGAGCATAAGATCAGCCCAACAGCGAACGGGGGAATAATGAAAAAAACAATGTTCTGCGCTTTGGCAGCAGTGACCCTAATCGCGCCCATCATCACCGGATTTGCACGCGCCGCGAACGAAACCGCTCAGGCTGCGCCTCAGCCTGCGCAGCCCCCGCCCGCCATCCCCCCCGCCGATGCTGGTCCCCAGGTCCCCCCGGCCGCCCCGGGCGTGTTCACGCTCGTAAAGAAAGGCGCAAATCGTCTCCATTTGACGGTATCCGGCCACAGCTTCACGTCCCGCGATGCGGTCGAAAAGTACTTGGCCTATCGGGCGGCCACAGCGGCAACCTCACAACACGCATCCTGGTTCGTGTTTGTGCAGAACCGTGCAAAAGGCGACACGATAGCGGCACCCAAGCGAGATCCTCAGGGATCCCGTTACAGCTTCCGCATGGCCTCCTTTCAGCCGGTATGGCGGTACAAAACGGCAAGCACCCCGAAGTGGGAAAAGTGGAGCCCCTTCTCAACGACGCCATTCTTCGCGGACAAAATTGAAGCAAAGGCAATCACCGCCTACGAAGCGAGCGTCGACATAGAGCTCCACAAAGGCCAGATGGAAGATGACAATCCGCTGGCCTTTGATGCAGGCGCCCTTTCCGACTTCCTTGTCAATCAAGTTGCCCCGCCGACCTGACAAAGCAAACTACCTCGGTCTGCGGAATTTAAAACAATAAGGAGGAGACCAGATGAAATTCGACCGCCGCACTTTTTCATTTCTTCTTGCAGGCCTAGGTGTCTCTGCATCGGGCTCCGTCCTAGCCCAAGGAAAGACTGTCGAAGTCAGCATGAAGCAAGCGCCGAGGGGGCAGTTCGTTCCTCAGACCGTCAATATCGCTGTTGGTGACACGGTGAAGTGGACTAACCCCGGCGTGATCACACACACGGTCACCTTCGATCCAGCGCAGGCGACAACGCCAGGCGACGTTGTCTTGCCGCAAGGCGTGCAGCCTTTCGGCTCGGAAGACCTGGAGCAGGATGCCACCTTTGACCATACCTTCACGGCCAAAGGCACTTACAAATATGTCTGCAAATATCACGAAACAATGGGAATGGTCGGCACAGTCGTGGTTTCCTGAGGTTGGCAGAATGAACCCGCATCACACGCGCCGCCAGTTTCTCGCCACCACCACGGTTTTTGCCGTTACGCCAAGCTTGGCGAAAGCAAGTCCGCAGATTAGGACCCTGATCGGCACCGGCGAAGTCGGCATGGCGGCAGATGGTGAGCCTGCCGCTACGGCAAAACTTAATAACCCCTTCGGCGTGCTGATCGGACCGGATGGGTCGCTATACTGGGCCGATTTTGCCGGCCATCGCGTGCTGAAGCTGGATTTTCAAAGCCAGCGAGTTTCAGTGATCGCCGGCACCGGCGAGAAAGGCCATAGCGGCGATGGCGGCCCAGCGCTTTCGGCGACGCTGAACACACCCCATGAAGTGCGCTTCGACCGGGCCGGCAACATGTTTATTGCCGAACGTGATGCCCATGTCGTTCGCCATATCGACATGAAAACCAGGATCATCTCGACCGTCGCCGGGACGGGGACCCGCGGCTTTGACGGAGACGGCGGCCCCGCCAACCTGGCGACGCTCAACCAGCCTCACAGCATCGCCCTGGATAGCCGGGACAATCTCTATATCTGTGACATCCTGAACAACCGGGTGCGATTGCGCGATCCCGCCACCGGCATCATCACAACCTTTGCCGGCACCGGAGAGGTCAACGATACGCCCGATGAAGCGCCACTGGCTGGCACGCCGCTATGGGCGCCGCGCTCCATCGATGTCGCCCCGGATGGCCAGATGTATTTGGTCCTTCGTGAGGGCAACAAGGTCTATTCCATAGACCCTGTGGCGCGGACGCTGAAGCGCTTGGCCGGAACTGGCAAGGTCGGATATGCCGGCGATGGGACATTGGCGCGCAATGCGGAATTCAGAGGCCCGAAAGGTATCTCCTATCATTCCGCGAAGCGCGATCTCTACATCGCGGATACCGAAAACCACGTCATTCGCAAAGTTTCTCTCGTTACCGGGGTCATCTCAACGGTTGCGGGCACCGGCAAGCGCGGTGACGGACCGGATGGCGATCCTCTCAAGTGCGCGCTCAACCGGCCGCACGGGGTCTTTGCAACCGGAGCATCGCTTTACATCGGGGACGCGGAAAACAATAGGATTCGAGTTCTGACCGTCTGAAACTCTGAGCCATAAGAGCTCCAATACAAAAATAGAGGAAACAGCTCGATCAAAATGGGGACATCGCCACGCACGGGCTATCAGCTTTTGCCGACTTTTGCCGCGGCCGGGCAAGTCGTCATCTGGCTTATCATGTCGCTTTTCTTCGTCCGCGGCGTCGCAACAGCTCTTCTATATTCGCTTGTTCCAAAGCTGAAGAGCGTGTTCGGCCTCAGCTACACTGAAGTCATGATGACCCAGTTCTATTTCTTCCTTGGCTACCTCTTCTTTTCACCTCCCGCCGGCCAGCTTCTCGTCAAGCTGGGCTATATGCGATCGATCGTGTGCGGTCTGCTGGTGGTTATGACGGGCAGCCTGCTGTTCTTGCCCGCTGCCTGGATCGGTTCCTATCCCGGATTTCTGGCGGCCCTTTTTGTCGGCGCGGCTGGCATAACGCTGCTGCAGGTCGTGTCCAATCCGCTGATTGCGGTGATCGGTCCGCGCCCAAGCTCACATAGCCGGCTTACCTTGGCGCAGGCATTCAATTCGCTCGGCACAACGGTAGGGCCCCTTATCGGCGCGTGGGTATTTTTCGGCGCCGAAGACCTGCCGCATGCCTACGCTGCCAAAGCGACGCGCACCTGGAATTTGCACGCTGCACAGATTCTTCTCCTGGTTACCGTCGGCCTTCTGGCAACCGCCGCCGTCGTTTTCTGGCTGATCCGGGATTACCCCGTGCCCAGCACCGAGCCAGCCAACAGACACGCGGTCCACGGACACCGCCTGCGTGGCGAGCCCCGTTTCCTTTTTGGCGTTATTTCGATTTTTGCCTATGTCGGCGCGGAAGTCGCCGTCGGCAGCGTGATGATCAACTATCTGATGCAACCGACCGTTCTTTCCATTTCCGCATTCCAGGCCAGCAAGCTTGTCAGCCTCTATTGGGGCGGTGCGCTCCTGGGACGGCTGGCCGGCTCCGCCATACTCCGGGTGGTTTCGCCCGCCAGTGCACTTTTTGTGTGCGCGAGCAGCGCAATGCTTCTGGCCATCCTGTCCCTGTCCACAACAGGCCCCGTCGCAGCCGGCGCGATCATCCTGATAGGACTTTCCAATTCCATCATGTTTCCCACCATTTTCGCTCTTGCCATTGAGGGTCTTGGCGACAGGACGCCGCAAGCGTCAAGTATTCTCTGCATGGCAATCGTTGGCGGCGCCATCGTGCCGCTGTTGACCGGCTTTGTGGCGGACACGGTTGGGTTGACGTTTGCCCTGGTAGTGCCCGCGGTCTGCTATGTGTATATAGCGTTATACGGGTTTTACGTGCGGCGTTATCCTTGCGTCCAATACGGCGACGCCTAGATTTGGTTCAGACCCGCCCGCCTATGCACTGGCACACGCCGATCAGCGCTTTCGGGCGGGCCCGGTCGATTCGCGAATTTTCAACTCATGCTGAAATGCTATAGCCCGAGCATTATTTCGCGAGCTGCTTTCCCCTGATGGCAGCTGTCTCAGGAGGAGGCTAGCGGCTTCAGCGCCCATTTCCGATATCGGCTGGCGGATGGTGGTCAGCGCCGGCCAGGTGATTGAGGCATAGGGAACATCATCGAAGCCGGCGACGGAAATGTCGTCCGGGATTTTCAGGCCAAGTCGATGAGCCGCGACGATCACGCCCGCGGCCATTTCGTCATTGGCGGCCAAAATTGCCGTCGGCGGCGCTTTCAGCTGAAGCAGTTCCTCCGCGGCGGCAACACCGGATTGGAAACGGAAATTACCTTCCTTGACGAACGCGTTATTCGGGGTAATCGCGATGTGCCTCAGGGCCTCTCGGTATCCAAGCAGCCTGAGCTTTGCCGCCCCATGGCGAGGATGTCCCTTGATGAAGGCGATGCGGCTGTGCCCCAGCGATATCAGATAGGCCGTGATATCAAAGGCCGCTCGCTGGTCCTCCATGTACACGCAATTCGTTCCCGGATCTATTTTGGGAGGCGATATGAGCACGTATGGAATATTTTGTTCGACAAGGACATCCCGGATGGCAACGCTATCGGATACGGGCGGGGTTAGAATGACCCCATCCATGCGCGTCTGCCTGATCGAGCTCAGGACCGCGGCAGCAGCCTCTTTGGTCCCGCTGTTGGACTTCTCCAGAATGAGATGAAAGCCTGCTTCCCGGCATCGCTCAAGCGCGCCAACCTGTATGCTGTGAATGTAGTACGAACTGGGCGTGTCATAGAGCAGGCCGATCAGGAACGATCTGCTCCCCGCTAGGGTCCGCGCCGCCAAGCTGGGAGAATAATTCAGCGCCTCGATCGCCTTGCGCACCTTCTCCTGCGTTTCGGTCCGCACATTTGCTTCATTGTTCAAGACGCGCGACACCGTCTTGAAAGAGACGCCCGCTTTTTTGGCAACGTCGAGAATGGTCGCGGCGCGCGAACTGATCCGGGGCATTTTAGAAATTCGTCCAGCGACTTTTTGTGTCAAATATCGGCAATTGGTAATCCCTACAGGCCGATGAAGCAACGCAAGGGCTGACGCGCGGGCCAGGACGGCCCCTGGGCTTCCTTCAGGGTTTGATGTACCCCAGGAGATGCCATACCCCGTCTTCCCCATCACCTTTCGGATCATTTGGGGCGTCATGATAAAAGGTATAGAGCGGATGGCCTCTGTACGACCACTGGCACAGCTCGTTGTACCGTTGGATGACCACCCAGTCCCGCATCGGTTTGGCATCACACGAGACATAAACAGGCTGTCTCGGCCCATCGCAGCCTATGTTGCAGGTCGATTGGTTTTCCTTATCGAGATCATAGGTATAGAGACGCTGGCCGCCGGGAAAACGCCTGAATAAGAAGCCTTTATCGCCTTCGTCATTGAGCGCTACCTCGGCGGGGTAGGGATTTGTGGCCTCTGCTGGCAGGGTATCGCCACACGCTGCCGAACAGCACCAAACTAGCAGAAACAACATGCCGCACAATTGGCTTGATGTCGCTTTTCGCATGGGCCGCTCAACCAGTCGGGCCACAACCCTATTACGATTTTCAGCGGCACGCACCATCGCTGTCCAGCTTCGCCAGCGGAGCCCCAAAAGAACAAGAAATCCAGCCTTGAGCCTAGTCCTGTGTCTCCTCATATAACTCGGTGCCGAAGGGCTCGCTCATTTTTGGATGGCTGCATAGCGCGAATTCGCGCGATTAAGACTTTGGTAACCATTCGATCGTGTACAGCCCCAAACAGATCGATACAGATCTCGCACGTGACGTGACTTTCAAAGCACGTGGCAGATCGCGGGGGGTCTGGAGATGGGTTTTAGGTCGGGAAGGTTTTTACGATGGGCTGGAGCAGGTTCCGATCCCATGTGGGCGTGGTCATGAAGCGCCGGCACGACGCCCGCGAACAACGCAGAAGGCTCCAAATGATCGAACAAGCGAAGTTTTTCGGTGTCACGAAAAGAACCGTGTCAACGAAAACTTGGTCGAAGTTCATCGGCCGTCAGTGTCGACTGGGGCCCGTGGCCGAAGCCATGACGCGGCGGGTGCCACCCGACTCGGCTCAGTTGTAGTTGTTTTCCAGAAAGAGACTTGCGGCTTGAACGTCCACTGTTTCCCTGCCTTCCGTGAACCTCAGGAGCAGGCTTTCGAGATGTTGCCTGGATTGGCGTTGCGAATCCGTACCGGTCGCCGCGCGCGCGCGGCTGAGCGCCGTCCTGAGCCCCCAGGCGAGTGCGCCTTGTCGCTCCGCACAACCAGCCGCATCGGCAAACAGTTGCGCCGCCCGGCTTTCATCATATTTCAAGAGCAGTATTTCACCCAGGTTGCGCTTGACTTCGGCTGAGGTCCAATCCTCCAGCCGACCGGTCTCCATTTGCAGCAATGCATTGACTTCCCCGTCATGCAGACCTGCTCCGCCCTCGGCCCGCAATCTGGCAAAATCGGACAGAAAAAGAGGATTGAAAGCTTCGAAATTTGCCTTCGTCAACAAGCTCAACCCTTCCGCGACCAGCGTAGAGCCCGCCTGATTGGTGCGGAACACATTCAGCCCCTTCAATGCCAGACCCAACCCCATGTAACTCTCGCTAAAATGGTGGCGGGCGAGTTCGATGGCTTCATCAAGCAGAGTTTCCACTTGCTGCGGATCGTCGCCACGGAAATAGAGAGTGAGCGCCTGCCAAGTAAGAGCGCCGCAGAGATGGATGGGGTAAGGTGAATGCCGCGCCTCTGAAATAGCCACCGCGCCGAGATGAAGCGCCTGATCTGATCTTCCCTCCAGCCAGTGAAGATTGCTCAAGGCTCCCAGCGTGGGGATACGTCGGTCGTAACCAAATCGCGTCATCATGGCCTGACGTGCTTCCAAAGTGTCGCCAGCCAAGGATCGGTCAAAGTAAGATCGCGCCACGGCAAGTTGCCCCATGTGATGCCCGGTCATCCCGAGCATCCAGTCGGCAATGCCGCGCGTTCCCCGATCCGACGACATGGTCGCCAATTCGTCCACCCGCCGTGCGAAAACGTGCGCGTCGTCATATTGCGGAACTCGGATCTTGTGAGCCCAAAGGACAATCAGGGATGTCAGCTGTTGCTCAATGTTCCCCAGGGATTCAGCGATTTCGAGGGCGCTCAGCCAACTGCTGAATGAATCCTTCGTAAATCCTTCCGTGAATGTCTCTGCGCTAGCCACCGCCGCCTGGATCGCAAGCCTGCGATGGGCGCTCAATACCGGTTCGCCGATGGTGGCAAGAACGCGCGTCATCCAGAACCGGCATTCCACCATAAGACCGGCCTTGAGCCAGATGGGCGCGGATGCCGCGGCAAGCGCTGCGCCGATCGCAAGGTCGCCATTTTGCGACAGGCTCCATTCAATGGCCGCGCCCACATCGTCCAACAATTCGTCGGCGCGCATCTTGCCGTTCTCGTTCAAGCGCTTTGTACCTTCCAGAAGACGCAAGACTAGATTGGCGTGGCGAGCAGCCATCTCACGCGCCTCGCCTATCTCGCCCAGCTTGTCGAAGGCATAGCTGCGGGTCATATCCAGCAAACGATAAGAGCTGATCAAGGCCTCACTCTTGAACTGCACCAGGGATTTGGAAACCAGGCTGCCCAGCAGCTCCGTCGCCTCTCCATGCGAAACATCATCATCCGCGACCACGGCGGCGGCCATTTCCAGGGTGAACACACCTGCGAAAACACTCAGCCGCCTGAAGACGAGCTGTTCTCGCGCGGAGAGCAGCTGGTAGCTCCACCCCAAAGTCGCGCTGAGTGTCTGATGTCGCGCGATGGCCGTCCGCCGGGCAGGCCAGTTCAGGGCGAATTGGCTTTCGAGCTGACGGGCAACCTCCGGAACCCCGTAGGCGCCAATCCGTCCAGCCGCAAGTTCAATGGCCAGCGCCAGGCCGTCCAGCTTCCGGCAGATCGCGCTGACGAGTGGCGCCTCGTCATCGGTCAATACGAAGCCATCCAGGCTGGAGGCCGCACGTTCCACGAAAAGCTGCACCGCTGCAAACGCCAAAGCTTCTTTCACCGTTTGGCCGGTGCCCGGCCCCGGATAATCGAGCGGTGGCAGCCTGTGGACATGCTCGCCATCTGCCCGAAGGACTTCCCGGCTGGTCACAAGAAGATGAATATTGGGAGTTTCTCGGAATATCTGTTCTGCCAACTCCGCGGCCGCGTCTACATCCAGCTCGCAACCATCCAGGACCAGCAACATCCGCCGCTGCTGGAGAAAGGTCGTAATGCCAGAAGCGGTACCCGCCAGGTGCTTGGGGATTCCAAGGGCAAATGCGAGACCGCTGGCAAGCAGCTCTGACTTGACGAGGCTTCCCACATCAAAAAAGCAGGTATCACTACCGAACCGGGGGGCGAGGTCATGAGCAAGAGCGAGGGCCACGCTTGTCTTGCCGACGCCACCGGGCCCCACAACAGTCACGAACCTGTGTTCCAGAAGCTGATCGGAAAGTGTCTCCAGAATCTGGCCGCGGCCTATCAGCCGGCGCGGACGTGGGGGCAGCGGGCGCGCCGACCTCGGAGCCGCGCCAGCAGGTGGCATATCAGAAAACAGAGAGATCGGCGCGACGAAACTATAGCCCTGGCCGGCAATGTTGGCGATATATCTACCCTCGCCCAGTGCCTTCCGCAACGCATTGATCTGAAACCTGAGGCTGCCTTCTTCGACGATGTTGTTGGGCCAGACCCGGCGCAGCAGTTCTGCTTTTTCTACGACCTGGCCGGCATTTTCCAACAGGCATGTGAGAATATCGAAGGCCCGACTTCCCAGCTGGACAGCTTCACCGTTTCGCTCGATGAGCCTGCTCGCGCGATTGACCCGGAAGGGTCCGAATGAAATGACCCCGCCTCTTTCCACGTCAATGTCTGGGATCGGCTTCATCGTCGCTCAACAGAGGGCATGGCAATACGGAAGAAACAGGTGGCGGAGCAGCGAGGCTCTAAAGCCTTCTTCGACGCAAGGATCGCGCCAATCGAATTTTGTTACCGCCCTTGAGTCTAGCGCATGGAGAAATCACGAGATTTCGCAATTTCACGAAAAATGGGAAATATGATCAGGAATTTGCCTGCTTAAACCGGTATTTGTCGATCCCGAGACGCTTGATCTTGGATTCAAGCGTCGTGGCGGGAATACCGAGCCTGGCAGCCGCGCCTGTTGGCCCAGATATCCGTCCATGGCTTTGGGCTAGGGCAATTTCAATCGCTTCCTTTTCATGCGCCAGAAGCGCTCCGCTAAGCGCCAGGCCCCTATCGAAAGCCTCAGGAGGTTCCCGCTTCAGCCACGCCTCATCCACCGAAAAGATGTCTGAGTCACTCAACGTGACGGCTCGCTCGATCATGTTCTGGAGTTCTCGCACATTGCCCGGCCAATCATAAGCCTGGAGAACATCCACCGTTCTTTTCTCGATCCCGCTGAACCTTTTTCCGATCTTCCTCGCAAACCGTTCAATGAAGTATTCGAGAAGCAGCGGAATATCGGCCACGCGCTCGCGCAGTGAGGGCATTTTAATCGGGACGACGTTCAGTCTGTAGAAAAGATCCTGGCGGAACTTGTCCTCGCTTACGAGCTTGGAAAGGTCGCGGTGGGTTGCCGCCAGCACCCGGACGTTCACTGGAATTTGCTTGTCGCTTCCGACCCGCTCGATTTCCCGTTCCTGCAGGACGCGCAGCAGGGCAATCTGCGCGTCGAGAGGCAGATCACCGACCTCATCAAGGAAAATGGTGCCGCCATTTGCAGTCTCGAACCGGCCCAGCCGCCGTTGCGTGGCGCCCGTAAACGATCCTTTCTCATGGCCAAACAGCTCCGAAGCAATTAGCGCTGACGGGATTGCGCCGCAATTGACCGCGATGAATGCGCGGGCTGCGCGCCTGGATCGCTTGTGGATGGCGCGCGCAAGCAGCTCCTTGCCTGTTCCGGTTTCTCCCAGAATGAGGACCGTCGTGTCTGTCGGGGCCGCGCGATAGGCCTCGGCCACTACTTTTTGCAGCGGCTCCGAGGAACCAATGATCTGGCCAAACATCGATGCCTGGTTGATCTCTTCGCGAAGGGCGGCATTTTCCTGCTGCAACCGTTCCTCGGCGCGCTTGCGGTCTTCAATGTCGGTGAATGCAACATACCAGCGCAGAACCTGCCCTTCCTCGTCCCGTACGGCGTTGCCGCGCCCCAGAAGCCAGCGATAAACTCCATCCCCTCTGCGGGACCGGAATTCACATTCGAAGGGCAGGCCATCGGAAAGCGCGCGCTTCCAAAGCGACATGACCAGTTCCAGATCATCCGGATGCACTTCGTCGTGGGGCAGCTTCTCGCGCCACTGCTCGAGCGTGGTGCCAAGATAATCGAGGCCCGTCCGGTTGATGTAAAGGCGCTCCCGGCGGGGTCCGAGAACCGCCACGAATTGTGGCGTAAGGTCCAGGATCTGCCGGAATTCCTCTTCGTTTTTGCGCAACGCCCTGGTCAGCTGCTCTTGTTCTGTTATCGCCCGTTTTCGGTCCTCGATATCGGTGCAGGCAACGTACCAGTGCAGGATCCACCCCTTTTCGTCCCGGACCGGATTGAAACGGGCGAGGCACCAGCGAAAGGTGCCATCCCGCTTGCGCAAACGGACTTCAATCTCAAATGGAGCGCCATCGAGAACGGCGCTCCCCCATCGCGACTGAATCATTTCGGCATCGTCAGGATGTACGACATCTCCCGGACTTCCGTTGATCCACTCGTCCCGGGTCTTGCCAAGATAATCCAGCGCGACTTGATTGATATAGAGACGCTCCCGGCGGGATCCGAAGACACCTATGAGTTGCGGCGTGAAATCCAGGATTTGCCGAAGCTCCCGCTCGCTCTTGCGTAACGCCGCATGTCCTTCCGTAAGATGGAACTCAGCCTGCTTCTGGGTTTCGATGTCGAAGCTGATACCGACCCAGTAGAGCAAAGTTCCCTCATCCGTGCGGAGCGGTTCGGTGCGAACAATAAACCAGCGATACTCTCCCTTGGCGTTGCGTATCCGAAAACTCGCCTCGCCAGCCGCTTCGGTGCGAAGGCATTCCGCCCAGGTTTGACGGGCAACCTCCTGATCGTCCGGATGGATGATGAAGATGTGAGAATCCCAGGCGGCGTCCGTATCGGCGCCGCGCCGCAGCGGATGGTCTTTCGGCAACCCCAGGTAATCCCCGGACCGTTCATTTACAAAAGCGAGGGTCCCTGAAGCCAGCTTGTACCATGTGTATGCCGGGATCGCGTTGAGGGTTGCCCGCAGCTGCGCGGCAAATGGCAATTGTTGCGCGTCAGGATCATGCCAGCGATACCCCACCCTCTTGGCCAAGTTCGCACCCGGGGCGCCATTACCGCTTTCATTTCCCTCGTGGCCCGCCCTTGCCGACAAAACCAACTCCATCCTTCAACATGGCGAGAGTGACATTGCGAGCTAACTGACCAGATACATCGCCATCGCGCTGACCGGTTGGGCCCGCCCAGGCGCGCAACATCGCCTTAGCCTAGTACCAAATTAGAAATATTCCAATATTGGCAAGATATTGATTGTCAATGGTATTTTCTTCCACGGCGGTTCCATGGGACCAAATTGGCTCCGCGCGCAAAAAGCCGCTGGCCAGACAAACTCCGGCGCCTCCTGATGCGACGCTCTCTCAATTTCGAATTTCTAGGGGATCGCGACATCAGGCATGATGACGCCCATCTCCATCGCCTGGCTGGCCGGGACCTCCTGGATGCCGAGGACGATCTGATCGTCCGGCGCGCCGGTTGCAGCCTGGACCAACTTCCACAGGCGCGTCAGCAATTCTTTCTTGTACTCTGCCGACCGGCCCGTACGGATAAGCAAAGTCAGCGCCACGGTCGCAGCCGGTGTGGCCGCCGTAAATCCGCGACCTTTCACATATTCATGGAAAACAACATGAACCCAGTTTTTCGGCACGCCGGCATATTCCGAATGCAGTGTCGTCAACTCTAACGCCAGTCTTGCCCTTGCGACATCGTCAAGCTGGTCGGTCTGCGTGGTGACGGTATAAAGCGGCACACTAGCTCACATAGTTTTTCAAGATACGAAGATCCGTCACGGAATACGCCATTCCAAGCCGGTAGCCACGGCCAACGCGCTGCGGCGCCAACGCATGAAGGTCTTCGCCTTGCACCTCGGGAAGCGCCAGCTCGGCCGAACCCGCCCAGACATCAACAATCGCAAGGTTGTCGGTCAAAGACATCGTGAGTTCATCGACCGGCGGTTTTTGCCAATGCCCTGCGGCGAGTTGGGGAAAGTACCGGCGCATTACCGTGGGCCGATGGAACACCGCCCCGGGATTTTCGACCTTCTCCTTCAGCTGGATGCGGGCGGTTGCAAGCCGTTCCCCATGGGCCGCGAGACTGGCGCCGAACCGGCTTCCGGCGGCGAGGGGAGCGGCCGCCGCACTTGGCGCGGAAAAGCTGCGCGTCTGGAAAATGCTGCCATATTTCTTGGGAAATCCCTGCGACCAGCCGCGCGCTATCGCCGCGTCGTTATCGACAAAGATGTAGGGACAATAATTGATGGGCTTGCCTTCAAAGACGGCTTCCACCAGCACAAACGCCTCACGATACTGGTATCGCGCCGGGTCCGTGAGTTCGTCATTGGACCCGGTGAATTGCCAATCAAGAAACCAGAAGAAGGCCCGTCCGTTCGCCTCCTTGTCCGGCATGACATCCGGTGGAAACAGCGCGGCGACGACATGAGGATCGGCCCAATATTCGATCGCGATGCAGTCACTCGAATAGTGCCAGGGCGGCAGCTTCGCCAACGCGGATTCACCCTGTGGCGTAAGAGGAACGGAAAATCCCTTGAGCATCGCAAACCTCCGGCTTTGAGCCTCTATCGCTGCATATCCATCAATGCCTTCATCGGCAGCATATTGTGGTTGAGATTGGCCATGATCCACAGCGAGCCAAAGACCACCAGGCCGACAATCAGCACGCCGAAAGCCAGCGCCAGAACGTTGTTGGTATTGTCCGGCCCGGTCGTGATGTGCAGGAAAAAGACCAGGTGAATTCCCATCTGCGCAATCGCAAAGGCGACCAAGGCGATGGGAACACCCGGTCCGTAAATCAAATTCGTGCGAACCGCCCAAAAGGAAGCGATCGTCAGGCCGACCGCAAGCGCCAGCCCTGTCAGATAGCTCTGCAACCCTCTGGAGAAATTTTCCGGCGTCTCGAATTCCAGGCCTGGACTTGAGTCCATCTCCCATTCCTCTCGCCTGTCGCTCATGGCGCGTACCTCATCAAATAGACGAAGGAGAAGATGCCGACCCAGACAATATCGAGGGCATGCCAGAACAGGCTGAAACAGGCGAGCCGACGCAATATGTCCTGGCGGAATCCTTTGGCCCAGATCTGCGCCATCATGGTCCCGAGCCACAGGAGCCCGACTGTGACATGCAGCCCATGGCAGCCGACCAGCGCGAAGAATCCTGAATAGTAGGCGCCGTTGGCAGGGCCCATGTGCTGCGCCACGAGTTCAGTGAACTCCTTCAACTCCAAAAACAGAAAGCCGGCGCCGAAAAGGCCCGTTAGCAGAAGAAAGAACTCCGTGCTTGCGAGTTTGCGCCGCCTGGCGCAAAGCGCGGCCACGCCGCAAAGAAAGCTCGACACCAGCAGGCAACCCGTCTCAATGGCGACATCGTCCAGATCAAAATGCGGCGCCATGTCGGGCGCTTGTCCCGCCAGCACCTGAAAGGCCGCAAAGAATGCGGAGAACATGACGATGTCGGACAGGAGGAATATCCAGAAGCCATAGGACACCACAATGTGCTTTGGCGCCGGACCGCCCGGTCCCCGCCCGGATACCTCCTCCAGCGCCACGGCCCGGTTGCCATGACCGACACGGTTGGGGTCGACTGGGGAGAAGCTGGACACCATGCTCATGGCGATGTCCCCTCCGCCAGGGCCGAAGACCGCATCAGGCGGTTCGTCCGGTCCAGGCGCGCCACTTCTGCGGCCGAAATTTCCTCCTCGCCGCGGTCCCGCCAGGCAAAAAGAACAAAGGCCGCGTAGATTCCGATGAAACCCAAACCCGCCAGCCAATAAATGCGCCAGATCATGGCAAAGCCCAGGAACACAGCGAAAAAGGCGGTCACTACGCCAGTGGGGGAATTCCGCGGCACCGATATCGCTTGATAGGAGGGCTCCGACGTAAGCAAGTGCGCCAAGTCCCTCGCCTTCTCCTTCATGCCCCAGTAAGGCTCTTCGCCCGTCACATTGGGCAGTACGGCAAAGTTGAATGCCGGTGGTGGCGAGGCGGTCGCCCATTCCAGCGTTCTGCCGTCCCAGGGATCGCCGGTCAGATCGGCCAGCAGGGCGCGGTTTCGAATCGAAACCGCGAGCTGGATAATCTGGGCGCAGATGCCCAAAGTGATGAAAACCGCACCAATGCCGGCGACCAGAACCCACGGATACCATTCGGGCCGCTCAAAATGCTGCATACGCCGGGTCATGCCCAAAAGACCCAGGACATAGAGCGGCATGAAGGCGGTATAGAAGCCCAGGAACCAAAGCCAAAAGGCGCGCTTTCCCCAGCGCTCGTCCAGACGGAAGCCAAAGGCCTTGGGGAACCAGTAGGTATAGCCCGCGAACGCGCCGAACAGAACACCGCCAATAATGACGTTGTGGAAGTGCGCGACCAGGAACAGGCTGTTGTGCAGGACGAAATCGGCTGGCGGAACGGCCATCAGCACACCCGTCATCCCGCCGATCACGAATGTCACCATGAAGCCGATCGACCACAGCATGGGTGAAGAGAAATGCACCCTGCCTCCATACATGGTGAACAGCCAGTTATAGACTTTCACGCCGGTCGGCACGGCGATGATCATCGTCATGATGCCGAAGAAGCCGTTGACGTCGGCGCCCGCACCCATGGTGAAGAAGTGGTGCAGCCACACCATGAAAGAGAGCACGCAGATCGCCATGGTCGCGGCCACCATCGAGCGATACCCGAACAACGGCTTGCGGGAAAACGTCGCAATGACCTCGGAGAATACGCCGAAGGCCGGCAATATCAGGATGTAGACCTCGGGATGCCCCCAGGCCCATATGAGGTTCACGAACATCATGGGATTGCCGCCCATCTCGTTGGTAAAGAAATGAAAGCCGAGATAGCGGTCCAGAAGCAGCATCGCCGTCACGGCAGTCAGGATCGGAAAAGCCGCAACGATCAGTAGGTTTGACGCTAGCGCCGTCCAGCAGAAGACAGGCATGCGCGTATAGCTCATGCCCGGCGCGCGCATTTTCAGGATGGTGGTCACCAGGTTGACGCCGGACAGAAGCGTGCCGGCGCCCGATATCTGCAGCGACCACAGATAGTAATCGACGCCGACGCCAGGCGAATATTGCAGCTCGGACAAAGGGGGATAGGGAAGCCAGCCGGTGCGCGCAAACTCGCCCACCACCAGCGAGATATTGACCAGAAGCGCGCCGGCGGCAGTCAGCCAGAAGCTGACGGAGTTCAAGGTCGGGAAGGCCACGTCCCGCACACCCAGCTGCAACGGGACGACAAAATTCATCAGTCCGATCACGAAGGGCATGGCGACAAAGAAGATCATGATCGTGCCATGCGCGGAGAAGATCTGGTCGTAGTGATCGGGCGGTAAGTATCCAGGAGCGTGAAAAGCCAGCGCCTGCTGGGATCGCATCATGGCTGCATCGCTAAAGCCGCGCAGCAGCATCACCAGGGCAAGCAGGCAATACATCACGCCAACGCGCTTGTGATCCACGCTGGTGATCCACTCGCGCCACAGGTAGGGCACATAGCCTTTCGCGAAAATCCAACCGATAACAGCCAGAAGGATCAGGCCGATCACGCCCGCCGTGACCAGCGGAATAGGCTCGGACCACGGAATGGCTTGCCAAGTCAACCGCCCAAACATCAACGCTCTCCTGCTGCCGAGCCATAAGGCTGTCCATTGTTGGCGGGCCCCTCGCCCGCAGGCAAACGGCGGCTCGCGATATTTTCAAATAACCCGTCGGACACATTTCCGAACAGTTGCACGGGAACAGCCTCCGACGGACGGGAGAGCGATCTGTAAGAGGCGTCGTTCAATCTTGCCGGAGCGGCGCGCGCTTGCTCGATGAATTGATTGAAGTCAGAGCTGGAGATCACATCCGTGTCAAAGCTCATGCCGGAAAATCCGTCCCCACTGAATTGCGCGGAGAGGCCCGGATATCTGCCGGTCTCATCCGCCTGTAGATTGAGTTGCGTGACCATGCCGTTCATCGTGTAGATTTCGCCGGCAAGGCGCGGGACAAAGAAGACGTTCATCACGGACGACGAAGTCAGCCTGAAATGAACGGGCCTTCCAACCGGCAAAACCAGCTTGTTCACTACCGCGACGTGCTGTTGTGGATAGATGAACAGCCACTTCCAATCGAGCGATACGACCTGGACCTCCAGCGGAGGTGTACGGGATTCCAGTGGCCGGACCGGATCAAGATCATGCGAACCTGCCCAGGCCAGACCACCCAGAAAAAGGACAGTCAGTGCGGGGATGCACCACACAACGACTTCAAGCTTGTCTGAGTAAACCCATGAGGGCCTATAGAGCGCCGCTCCATTGGAAGCCCGGAACCACCATGCAAACCAGAGAGTTGTCAGGATCGTCGGCACAACGATGACAAGCATGATGCCTAGCGCATCCATGAGAATAAGCTGTTCGCCATCCGCCACGGGGCCGGCCGGATCGAGCACAGATCCAGCGCAGCCGGCGACAAGAACAGAGCTCAGAGCGAGAGCAAGGAATTTCAGGCCGCTTCCATTCCGGCTCAATCCGGTGAACCAGCGCGCGACCATAAAGACAATGCTCCGAAGCTCTTCGGTTGGGAAGCCTAGGAGATTGGGCACCGCCCGAATTGGACGGCCGTTCCTTGTTTAGGACCCGCGTGCGCTGAAACCCGGGGCGAAACGATTATGCTCTCGCGGACCTGTGAAATCGCTGACAAGCGGGGCGCCTATCATCTTCTAACAAGGCCTAACAGCCATCGTCTTCGGGATGCGTCTAACCTACTGCGCATCTCGCATTCCACGTCCGCCGCATCCGGATACGGATGACGCGGCGTAACAGGAGACCCGAATGTCCAAGAAAGTCGGCGACGTGATTGTAGAAGTGTTGCAGGAGGCCGGCGTCAAACGCTGCTATGGCATTGTCGGCGACACTCTTAATACATTTGCTGCATCGCTTAAAAAAAGCGGGATGTATTGGGTGCACGTGCGCCACGAGGAAGCGGGCGCATTTGCGGCACAAGGGGAAGCCCTGCAGACGGAAAATCTGACGGCCGTGGCCGGCAGTTGCGGCCCCGGGAGCCTGCATTTCATCAACGGCCTGTATGAGGCCAACCGGAACCGGGCTCCCGTCATTTTGATCGCCAGCCAGGTCACGCGCAGCGAAATCGGGTTTGAATTCATACAGGAAGTCGATTTCAAGGTCGTCTATGGCGGGTGTTCTGTCTTTTGCGAAATGATCCTGACCCCTGATCAGGCAAGGCGCAAGGCCGTAGCAGCTTGCCAGGCCGCGATCACCAAAAGCGGTGTCGCGGTATTGATCGTACCAGTGGACGTGTCGGACTCCGACGCCGTCACGGAACCGCATTTCAAGGTCCATCATCACAGGCCGATCATCCGCCCCAGCGACGCCGATCTTCAGCGTGTGGCCCAGCTGCTTTCCGTGGGAAACCGGGTCACGATCTATGCCGGTTCCGGCTGCCGCGGCGCCCATGACGAGATTGTGGCTCTCGCCGAAAAGCTAAAGGCGCCTGTTGCCCACACCACCCGGGCAAAAGACGCGATCGAATATGACAATCCTTACGTCGTCGGCATGACAGGCGTTATCGGCGGCGAGGCCGGTTACCACGCCATTCTGAATTGCGACACACTGCTGCTGCTGGGCGCCGATTTTGCCTGGCGCCAATTCTATCCTGCACATGCCAATATCATCCAGATTGAAATCGATCCGACCCATGTCGGCCGGCGCCATCCTGTGAACCTGGGTCTGGTCGGTGACATCAAGGACAGCCTTACCGCGCTGCTGCCTATGGTAAATTCGAAAACCAACACATCATTCCTTGACACCCATCTGGAGAAACATCGCAGCGCAGCTGAAAAGCTCAATGCGAAACTGTCACGTGGGCATAAGCGCAAAATATCCGGCATTTACCTTGCGAGCGTGATCGACCGCGTCGCCAATGAGGACACTCTTTTTGTTGCCGACGATGGCACTGTGGGTGTGTGGATGCTCAGGCACATTCGTGCCAATGGAAAACGGCGCATGTATGCGAGCCTGCTTCACGGGACGATGGCTGGGGGCTACACCACGGCTCTCGGACTACAGAAATCCCAGCCCGGCCGGCAGGTCATTGCCCTGGCAGGCGACGGCGGATTTTCCATGCTGATGGGTGACCTGATCACCACGATCCAGGAAGATATCCCCATCAAGATCTGTGTATTCGACAATGCCAAGCTTGGCTTTGTCGAGCTTGAGCAAAAGTCGGAAGGACTCGAGCCAACTTTCACCGACAATCAGAATCCGGATTTCGGCGCAGTGGCAAAAGCCGTCGGCCTGTGGGGAAAGACGATTTCCGACCCCGAGGAAGTCGAGGCAGCAGTGGTGGACTGGCTGGCACAATCCGGGCCAGCGCTGCTCAATGCCCATGTCGCGCCCTTGGAGATCGTGATGCCTCCCTTTACAGAACTGAAGCCGACTTATGGCATGGCCATGTATTCCATGAAGGCCATCCTGCACGGTCACGGCGGCGACGTCTTCGAGATGATCGGGGAGAATCTGCCCTGAGCCCGCAACCGAGCGGCCTGCGGCTCTGGGTCGGCTCACTTATTCATTGGCCGGCCCGCGAGGCTGCCCATGCACGGCCCAGAGCCTGTCACCGCGACCGTGACGCCTCGTTTTTATCATCTGCGGTCTTGACGCTCAGGAGCGACGTCGGCCATTCGAACAAAATTAGGCTGGCGACTCACGCAACAGGTCCAAACAGGCATCCAGAACATCAAATTCGCAAATATCCGCGATGGGCTTGTGGATGGAAATTTTCCTCGCAGACCCCTCCTGGGACATCACGACAATCGCTGTATGTTGATTTGGGCAGGTTGGCTTACCGCAGGAAAATTCGCTGACCGACACAATGTATTCGTCAGTAAGCGCGAGGGCTTGGCGGGTCCAGAATTTGATCGCTGCGGCCGTCTCGAGAAGAGAGACACTCTTGGGATCGACGACGGAGCTCATGCGACGTTCCTCCGTTTGCTTTGACTTCTTCCGCGAGAAGTCCGGCAGCAAAGCGATTTATTTATAGGCTCAACCGGCGGCCTTGCAAAGGCCGCCGGTTGAGCCGTGCCGGCGTTCGGATCGAACGTCATACGATCCGGGGATCGTCCACTTTCACCTTCATCGCGCCGAGCCTTCTGGTTCCCGCCTCCTCTTGGATGGCAATCCTTTCATCCTCTGCCACGACGCCGAGATCCACCTCCCGGTCCGGGAAGATCGCGACGATCCTTCGCCCGATCTGCACAAATACCGTGTAGCCCGTCGCCACGGCCTGGCCGGCCATGCCGCGAATTTCCGAGTAATAGGGCTCGGCCCGCCAAGCGTTGGGAACACCGGGATCGACGTGAATGACGATTTCCTTGCCATCCGGCTTGAACGCGATGACCAGTTTGCTGCGGGCCGGCAGCCAATGCTCACCGAGCTCGGGCCACAGCAGATATCCGCAATGAAACGCACGGCACACATTCGGCCGGTCGGAATGGATCGTGCAACCGCGCCCCTTGACGCAGTGCGGACACCATTGGCCGGCCGGATTGCCGAATTCCGGCACGGTCAACAACTTGCAGCAGAGCGTGCAAGTACCGCAGCGCCTCTGCTCTGTGACCGGTGGCGCCATCAGTGAGCTCCAGCCGGCTTGATGGCACTATATTGAATATAGCAACCGACCCGGTCGAGCACGGTGTAAGTGACATTATTTTTGTTTTTCCGGTCCTGCCAGGTCTCGATGATATATTGCATGTGGGCCGAGCGGCCGCCTCGTGGCGCGCCATACATGGTCTTCACGCTCGCCAGAAGATCGTGGCATCCGCCTTTATCCATATTCATATCCATATCCCCGCCCATGGGCATATCCATGCCCGCGAATTTGTCATTCAAGACAAGTGTTACGGATGAAAGCCTGTCGGCCGCGTCGAACCCGAACTGGGCCTCAAAGGAAAACTTTCCGTTTCGGTATGGCGCCACCAGTTTGGTGACATTGCCGTCGCTATCCGGGTGGAGATCGGAGCTTTTTCTCGTCAGATTCCTCGCGGCGCCGGCCACCTGCCCGGGGGTCATGCCCCATTTGGTGTATTCCCAGTCCGCTTTCGCCGCGCTTGCGCCGCAAGCGGCGAGCGCAAGCGCTATTGCAAACAGTTTCATTGAGCCGCCCTCCTGGAAGCTGAATGATCGGAGGCTAGTAGGGGTACCCCGCAAGTCTCGGCGACCTGGGTTTCCAATCGGGCACGCGGACCCATTCATTGCCGATCGGCATCTTGACCTTCGCCAGATTATTCTGGTCGAGGACCTGGTCCTCCGGGATTATCTTGTTGATGGCGAGCAGGTAGGCCGTCAGCGCATAGACCTCATTGATGGTAAGGGTCCCCTCCTGCCCGAGAGGCATGGCGCGATGGATGAAATCCCACACGATCACCGCATTCGGCGCCTTCACGGGTATGCCGTCACCGCCGGTGCCGCGGAGCCAGGCGTTGACCTCCGGGCCTTTCCTCGCCAGCAGATTGGGCGCCGATGTCACCCCTCCCGCGCCGCCGGGGCCGTGACAGGTGATGCAGTTCTTATCTGTAAAGAGCGCTTTGCCTTCCACGGCCGTGCCGTGGCCCGCCGGAAGTCCCGCGCCTGTCGGGCTGATCGTGATATCCTGGGCGAGCTCTGCCGCGGTCGGTGCGCGTCCCACGTCGTATGTCTGCGCCAGCGCGGCGCTCGCCAGGAGTAGGAAAAACGGGACGATCCTAAGCGAGCCCATTGGTCACGCTTCCGTCGCGGGCGATTTTCCACGGCATAATCGTGTTGTTGTTCATAGGCGGTCTGAAGTTTGGCGTATACGCCACGCCCATAAACTTGGCGACTTCCTCGCGAGTCGGCTGGATCTGCCCGATCTCGTCGGTGGCGCGCGAAAGAATCACGTGCTCGTCTCCATTCCAGTTCCACATGAAGCCGAACCTTGTGTGCGCCATGGCTTGCGGGGTCCCCTTGAGCGTGGCGTCGTGCCACGACTTCCCGCCGTCGGTGGATATCTCCACCTTGCGAACGGCGCCTCCACCCGACCAGGCCAGGCCCGTGATCTCGTACCATCCCCGCTCGGGCAGTTTCTGTCCGCCGGAGGGGAAGGTGATGACCGACTTGGGTCCGATCTGGTAGCCGAGCGCAGCTTCAACCGGGCTCCGCCGCAGATGCCCGAAGTCGTTCATGTTGAGCTGATACTGGTCGACGACCTTAATGTGGCGCAGCCACTTGGTGTTGAAGATACCCTCGAAGCCAGGGACGATAAGGCGTACCGGAAAGCCTTGCTGCGGCCGCAAAGGTTCGCCGTTCATGCCATAGGCGACGATCACGTCGGTCATCCCTTTGTTGATGGGTATGGTCGATGCGCCCTTGTTTTCCTCGGCGGCTTCGGCAACGAACCATGTCGCCTTGGGTTGCAGGCCGCACTCCTTGAACAGGGTTGAAAGGAGCACTCCGGTCCATTCCGCGTTGCTGGTCAGCCCGTGCGATTCCTGCACGGTCTTGTCACGCTCATTGGCGCTGTTTCCCGAACACTCGATGAAATGAAACCGGCTGACGGACGGGAAACGCTTCAAGTCCGCCATGGTGAAGATCCGAGGCCGGTCCACCAGGCCGTCAATCATCACGGTATGCTTCGCGGGATCGATATCCGGGATGAAGGAGCCCTTGGTCGTCGCCACATAATGGAGCGACGATGCCTGGATCGTGCCAAAAGAATCCTGCAACGGCGTGGCTATATGGAACTCAAGCCCAAAGTCGTCGGGCGACGGCCGGCCCAGTGCCGGTATGCGCTTCGACGTCACGTAATGAGAGCGCACGCCGTAGGCGATCACGTCCGGGGTGGCCGGGACCATCGGCGCTTCGTTCGCCGCGAATGTGGGGAGTGCCGGTGTCGTAGCCGATGCCAGGGTTTCGGCGGACGCGATTTTACTGACGGACGCGCCGGCGGCTACCGTTCCCACTGCCAACGCGCCACCCTTTAAGAGCTCTCTGCGGCTGCTTGGTTTCGGATCCATCGTTTCCTCCCTGAAACCCAGAAGATCCTTTCACGCCAACGATAATGTACAACCTTTGCGTGAAGGGTCAATAACTGCTGGCGTCAGTGGAAGGCCTGATGGTGTGCGCGATCGAGGGACCATTTTTGTCGGCTGCTTGCTATCGGGTAGCTGGATCAGCGCGCGGCATCTAACAACGTCAACCACTTAGCCGCTCGATCTCCAGAGCCCCCAGTCCACCGATTCCGAGGCTGAACCAAGGGCTTCAACCAATTCAACCTTGGGCCCAGCACTAGGGAGGAAAAGCCGTGCGCAGCTTGTCGGCCAGTTTGTTCGGTAGCCGCGCCAAAACCTGATGAGGCTCCTCGGTACCCATCAGAAATGGCCAGTCCGATCCAAATAAGAGGTGATCCGGGCCAAACAAGTTCGCCGAGCAATTCAGCGCCACCTCGTCATGGGTCAGGCAATCGGCATGAAATCGCCGCAGCAAGGTCAGCGGGCCGTCGCCCCGCATGTCGCTGAGTTCAGGCAGCGCGATGTTGAAACCGTGTTGCCAGCGCCCCGCCACCATAGGCACAGTGCCGCCGCCATGGGCCAGACAGAAGCGGATGCACGTGTATCGCTCCAGCACTCCGCCAAAGACAAGGTGTGCGACCGCGACTGAAGTCTCGTGCGGATTGCCCAGCAGGTTCTCGAGATAAAAGCGGCCCAGCCGGCCGTCGCAACAGCGGCCCGGGTGCAAGAAAACAAAAGCCCTTGTTGCGTCCAGTTCCGCCCATAGCGGGTCAAATGCGGCATTGGAAAAGACAAGATCGGTCTCCCCGCCGGCACAGAGCGCATAACGGTTCGCACCCAGGCGGTGCGCCAGGCTGGCCGCCAATGCCGGCTGCTCGGCAGGCAGGTGATAAAGAGGTGTCAGCCGGTCGGGATAACGTGCTTCGATCTCAGCTAAACCTTCATTGAGGCGCAATGCCCAGTCGCGCGCTCGCGCCTCTTCCAGCCGCTGGCGATATACGGGCGGTGGCACGGAAATCCAGGCGCGCCCAATATGCTGGCGCTCCATCCATTCCACCAGCAAAGAGGGATCGAACAGCGCCTTCGGACCCAGCTGTCTGCCGTCAATGTGTAGGTCCCGACCCTGCGGGTCCCAGCGAACGCCGTCCGCGCCGGCCAGATGGGCCGCGGGAACAAGATGGACATGAACGTCCAGCGCGATTGTCGTCATGTTGGAAAATCTGGTCCAGGCGGACGTGAAGTCTTGGCTTCAGGCGCCCCAGTAATGCGGATTACGGAGCACATCGCGTGGCGAGACCGAGAAGGCCTGGCGGAACGCGGTGCTGAACTGCGATGGATTTGAAAAGCCGCAGCGGAAACACACGTCGGTCACCGTCGTGGTGTCGCTGGCGGTTTCCAGCATGCGCCGCGCCTTCTGCAGACGTTGCGCTTTCACATATTCAGACACCGTGATCCCGTCCGCGCGGAACACCTCATGAAGGTAGCGCAGGGAAATCCCGCACTGCCGGGCCACGGCGGCAATAGTCAGTTCTGCATCTCCCAGATGGGCGCGTATGACCCGCTTTGCCCTGGCAAGAGTAGTGGTTCGCACCGATGGTTCATCGGTCATGTGATCGGCGGAACTGTTGAGAGCCAACAACACAAGCTCAGCCAATGTCCGGCTGGCACCGCGAAATTCCTCACCGCTCATGCCGGCGGCGCCCGCCTGAAGCGAGACTACACTGTCATGCACCAGTTTGCGAATTCCTGTGTCCACGGAGAATGCGCGGGCACACAGATCCTCGCTACCGATCATGCGCTGGTCAACAAAGCTATGCGGCATGAAAAAATAAATGGTGTCGTTGTCACCCATCTTGCGCTGGGTGAATGGCTCCTCCATGGAGACCACAGCCATGGAGCCGGGCTTGCAGTAATCCGTGCGGGAGAACTGCAGCAGCTCCAGGTCTCCGCGCATCGGGATATAGAGGGCGAAGCGTCCGCGGGCATCTTCCGCGATGTCGCCGCGGGTGCGGATCAAATCGCCCTTTCCACCCGTGGTCGCAAAACGACCCACCATGAAACCGTCAAGGGAATGCAATGTGCTCTTGATCGCGAAATTCTGGTTGCGGTCAATGCGATAGGAAAGTTTGCAGAAATTCTTGGAGACGAATTCTTCATAGCGGTCGTATGCACCGAGCGCATCGCTTACCGACTGATCTATTTCCGACTTTTCCAGGCAACGATCGCCAGACACGTCCCGCCTCCCATGGACGACTGGCGTCCACAGACTTGCACCCGCACGCAACAACCTTTCCTGTTCGCGATACCGCCCCGCTTGACGATGCCGAATTTGTTCGGTCTGACGCTGTTTATGCAAAGAAATGATAACACGTTTTTTGCGGCCTAAAATCCCCGTAAAGACGCACACGGAGTTTTCTTGTCGCATTTTTGCATTTTGACGCTGCGTAGCCACTGTCACCACACCATCCGCTGCTTAAAGAGCGAGCGCACTGCTGCGCAAGCCGCCAGTCAAATGCTCAAGGAGTGCTCGGCTTATACGCAGGGCCATGCAGAACCCGTCCCGGCAACGCGTTAGTGGGCTTTTCATCGGCCACCACCGCCTTGCCGTTTATAAAGACCCACTCGACCCCTTTCGAGTAGGTGTCGGGATGTGCATAGGTTGAAGTATCGCTGACGGTATCCGGATCGAACACCACAATGTCGGCCTTCATGCCCTTGCGCAGCAGGCCACGATCGGCGATGCCCAAGCGGTTGGCTGGCTGCGATGTCATCCTCTGCACTGCCTGTTCCAACGTCAGGATGTGACGCTTGCGCACGACATCCGCCAGAATGCGAGTGAAAGTTCCGAACGAGCGAGGATGCGGCCTGCCGAACGCGGTATGCACGCCGGCCGGCAGCGCAATGCCGTCGGAACCGACGTCAATCCAGGGATATTTGAAGGCCTCGGCTTCGGCTTGGTCCATGCTGGTGTCTTCTGGGCCGATCTGGAAGCCTTCCGCCTTCTGGGCGATCAGGAAATCCACCATCGCCTCCTCAACGGATTCATGGCGACTGTCCGCGATCTGCTGGAAGGTATGGCCGTCGAATTCTGGGTTGGCGGAGCTGATGGTCCATTTCCCGTAGCGGCCGCCGGAATGCTGGCTCATTTCGGCCACCACCCGCGCGCGCACATCCGGCTTCTGGAGCCGCGCCGTAATCGCCGTTGCATTGCCTTCCTGCGCCCAGACCGGGATCAGCTGGCGAACATAGGTCCAGCCGACGGTGTAGGGATAGGCGTTGGCGGTGATGTCTATGCCCTGACTGCGCGCCTGCTCGACGATTTTCACGAATTCCGGATCGCGGGCGACGCTCATGCCAACATGGAATATCTCGGTGGGGATATGTGCGCCTTTCGCGATCTCGACCGTTTCGCGCAATCCCGCATCAGGATCGCCGCCGGCGGCGCGCATGTGCACCGAGTAAATCCCGCCCATTTGGGCGGCGACCTTCGCCAGCTCGATCATCTCGGCGGTGGTGTTGAAGGAATTGGGAACATAGACCAAACCGGCGGACAGGCCGAATGCGCCCTGGTGCATCGCCTGCACAATGAGCTCCTTCATCTTGCCCATTTCGGCGGATGTCGGCGTGCGGTTCTCATATCCCATCGCCGAGGCACGCACTTGGCCGGCTCCGACATAAGAGACCACGTTGAGCCCGATGCCCTTCTTGGTCAGATAGTCGAAGAAGCCGCCCAAGGTAGTCCAGGACCGGCGCACCGGTGGCGTGACCATCATGGGATCATCCACCGCAGGTCCCAGCACCGGCCCGGCGGACAGATGTTCGCCCAGCACACCGGTGGTGACACCTTGCGTGATCATGCTCAGGCCCCGCCCGTCCAGGGACAGGCCGAATTCGGAATGTTCGTGCATGTCAATGAAGCCCGGCGATACTACCTTGCCGGCGGCGTCCACGACTTTTTTGGCCTTGACCGGCGCGTCCCCGACATAGGTGATGGTGTCACCCGTGACGGCCACGTTGGCCTGGCGCCATGGCCCCCCTGCTCCGTCCACCACCTTGCCATTGATGATGAGCAGGTCGGCTTCGCCCGCGGGCGGGCTCTGGGCGAGTGCTATGCGCGGGGTGTCAACCGCGAGCAGCCCCAGCAGCGCGGCCGATGTCATGAGCGCAAGGACCTTCAGGGCGCGACGGCCCCCGTGTTGGCGCGGATTCGGCATTGGTTTGTTTCTCTCCCTGGCGCTTAGAAATTGAACCTGATGCCTGCACGATAGTTGCGGCCAAGCGTGTCATAAAGGCTAACATTCGTCTGCGAGATGTTGGGCACGCCGGTTCCCGGCGCCAGGATTGGGGGATCCTTGTCCATCAGGTTCTTGACCACCGCAAAGAACTCCAGCGGGCCGAATTCGTAGTTCACGGAGACATCCATATAGAACGAACCCGGGACATGGTTATCGTTGACGGTCGGGGACGTCGTGGTCGAGACCGGGCACGCCGAGGCGCAGCCGACAAGCGAATAGTTGTTGTTGGCATAGACACCGGCGCTGATGCCCCGCATCGTGAAGGTGCCGCTGAAGGGCCGGTTGACGTAGGTGAGCATGGTGAGCCAACTCCAGTTCGGCGGACCGAAGGAAGTATTGCTCGTCTCATTCTGGTTCTGGCCCACTGTATCTGTGATCGTGCCCAGGCCATTGTTGGAATAGTTTTTCAGATAATGAGTCGCGAGGCCGCGAATATTGTAGCTGCCGTTCCAGGTCGCATTGAAGTCGGACATCTGGCCCGAATAGCTCGCCTCGAAGTCGATGCCGTCGGCCTCTTGGGACGCCAGGTTGAACGGCTGCGCATTGACCACCGTGATCAGGCCCGAGGTGGGATCGCGCTGAATCGCGCTGCAATAAGACGTCTCCCCCTGGTAGCAATTGGTCACGATCTGCTGGCCGCTGAGCGAACCGATGCCGTTGTCGATATTGATATTGTAATAATCCACCGAAGCGTTGAACCCTGGCAGGAAGGTGGGCGTGAACACCGCACCAACGCTATTGGTCGTCGCAACTTCAGGCTTCAGGTCGGGATTACCTTTGGTGATGGTCAGATCCGAATAAGTCCTGTTCAGGAACGGGTCGGTGACATTGTTGGTACCCGAGGTGCCGGCGGCAAACAATTCGCTGACATTGGGTGCACGAATGTCACGGGACCGCGTTCCGCGGAAGCGAATATCATCAATTGGCTGGTACTCGACACCGAACTTGAAGGTGGTGACGTTGCCTGAGGTGGTGTAACCGGTTTCGCGCGCGGCAATATTGAAGTCTAGAGATTCGGCAAACGGAAGGTCCTTGGCAACCGGAATGACGGTTTCCACATAGCCTTCCGTGACCGTGACGGCACCGAAGAGCGGCAGATAGTTCCCCGAATACCATTGGTGCAACACGGACAGCGGATCTCCGGCCCCATGAACGGAGTCGCTGCGATCCTCGATACCGAAGGCCAGCGAGACGGGCCCCGCCCAGTCCTCGAACGGCTCGCCGCTGATGCCGCCGCCGATGGTCTTTTCAGTGAAGCCCTGGTGGCGATATGAAATAGAGCCATTGCCATCCACATACTTAACGGCGGCCTTGGAGTTCACGCCTGTGCCAAAAATATCGTAGGGAACGCAGCCGTTATTGGGATTGGTCAGGGTCGAACGGCAGACGATCGCGCCGGTCGTCGGACTTGCAACAGCGTCAATCGCCAGCGCCGCGTTGGTCGTGTTCAACGCATAGCCATTCTCACTGGTCGCGGTGAAGCCGTATTGGGCATGGGCTTCCCATTTCCAGTTGCTGCCGAACAGGTCGAAATCGCCGCTGGCGCCAAGCAGGCTGCGGGTCGTGTCCCGGGTGCCTTTGAAGGACAGTGGTGGCAGATCGCCCCAGAACGTGCCCATAGTGAAGCTGGCCACGCCAAGAGCCACGGCTTCCGCCTTCACGGACGCGGGCAGGTAGGGATTGCTGACGGAAAGAGTCTGATTGGCCAGACTGAAGGTCGAGACGTCCCAGGCGACAGATGTAGATTGGTTGTATGAGGCCTGTAAGTAGACATTGATGTGGTCCGTCACATCATATGACACGCGGGAGAAGACGTTGCCGCGCCGGTTTGCCTGATCCAGCGTGACGCCTTGATTGTCCTGGTTTGCTGTACAACTGCCGCCGACGCAGAAGGGGTCGGATTCCAGGCTGCCATAGTTGAACTGATACGGCGTGCCGCCCGGGCCAAAGGCTACGCCCTTGAGCGGTCCGGATGTAATGATGCCCCCCGGCGTGCCGGTGCTGAATCCTGCACCTGATTCAATCAGGTATTGGGGCTGGCCATTGCCGGCCTTGTAGCTGGGGTTGGTCAGGAAATACTTGCCAGTCTGGTCCCAGGCGCGCAGGTTTCCGAAGATGCCATCAACATGGTCGGTCGAGACATTGAAGATGAAATGACCTCTTCCCCCCGCGAAGGGCGTCCCGGCCGTCAGGCTCATCCGGTAATTGGCGTCGTCGCCATAGGTGGTGATGCCACCCGACAATTCACCCTTTAGACCGGTATAGTCCTTGTCCAGAACGAAATTCACCACACCGGCCAGAGCATCGGAGCCATAGACCGCCGACGCGCCACCGGTGACCACGTCCACACGCGAGACCAGTTCCTGGGGAATGGTGTCCACATCTATGATTCCAGTCACCGACGATGGCACTGACCGCATGCCATCCAGCAGCACCAGGGTGCGGTTGGCGCCCAGGTTACGCAGGTTGACCGTCACGACTCCATCCTGGCCGGCGCTGAAGCTCTGATTGGTGTTCTGATTGGTGGTACTGCCAACTACCGAAGGCAGCTGGGTGACGACATCAGCGATATTGGCAGGCGCGGCTGCTTTCAGATATTCGGTATCCAGAACCGTCACCGGCGTGGGTGCCTGATAGCCATCGCGCACGATATGGGTGCCGGTGACTTCAACCTGCTCGACATCTTGGGACTGTGCCGACGCGCCGTACGACCCCATGACGATGGCAAACAGGCTGACGCTGGCCAGAAAAGCAAAACGACTCGACCTCAACATATTTTCCCCTTTCGCGCCGCTTCTGCACGGCAAACCGTCACGCCAGCGGCGAGTACGCCTTCCATTCCGGATGTGCGCGATCTGTCGCTGCCAGGTTCAAGCTAGCGATGCCGTGACATTTCTACTTTTCTCGGAGTGCTGCGGATTTTATTGGCAGAGTGCGATCTGCATCATTTGGCAGCAGCGAAAACTCAGTGTACAGATTTTATGGCGCACAAACGCGCCGCGGCCGTCTTTGGCCGCGGGATGAACGCAACTGTTCGCACGGTCAGTGCGTGCGCATTGTCCTGACGACGGGCTTGGCCACGTCGAAACTGATCGTCTTCAGCACGTCGCCAGTCGCAAGGGGAGCGGCGCCGGACGGAAAGCCGTTCGCCTGGAGAATAAAGGCCAGCATGTCGCTCGTGTCTTCCGGCTTGAGCATCCCGGGCGCAAACAGAGGCATCGTGTCATGCACCTTGTCGTAGAGATCAGAGAGGTTAGTCCCTTCCCAATCTGGCATGAACCGTCCGACGAGCGGTGGCGCTTCGCCATTGCCTTCCAGGGCTGGGCCGTGACACATGGCGCAGGCGGCCTTGTAACGCTCGGCGCCGCGCGCGGCCTGGGCATCCGTATAAATGCCGTCCCAAGTCGAAGCCGCAAGCGCAGGTGCGCTTGGTGCCAGCAGCAGAGCCATCAGGCAAGCTCGAACGAAATTGCTCTTAGTCATTCGTGCGCTCCCTAAGCCTGACTCTGCGGGAAGCGCGCATAGAGCTTTTCGATGATGCGTACCGCATCCTCGGTTTCCTGACGGCTTTCCACCTCATTAGCGTTGCCGACGGCATTCATTTCACCTTTCACGGGACCAGGCGCATGCAGAACCATGATGCCGTCGCTTTTCGACAACATGCTGGTGCCGCCATAACTGAGACCGTATCTCACTTCCGGCTGCGGGATCAGCCAGCCGGTCTGGCCACGGACCGGAATCATGTACCTGTCCTTCCACAGGTCCTTGGCGGCATAGCCTGTGCTGTTGATTACCACCTTTTCCTCAAGCGCGGCGTACTCGGACGGATGATGGAACTCCTTGATCACGATCTTTCCGCCGGCACCGTAAAATTCGCTGAGCAGCTGATGACCGTAGGAGCCGAAGTTGAAGAACATGACTTCCTGCCGGGCAACGTATTTGACCGGGAAAGGCGTCGCGCCTTCGGGCAGCATTTCCGGCCGCGGCGTCAGATCACTAATTGAATCGCTGTATTGCGCGAACTCAGCATTCTGCTGTGGCATCCCCGTCGAAGCATAGGTGCCCTTGGACGGATCAAGTTCTTCTTTTTCATGCTCGAAAGGCGTGTCCGACAGCCGGTAATTGTCGGAGAAATCCACCGGCTGGCCCGGTAGCCCCATGTAGAAGCGAAAGGTCTTGTAGGAATAGCGTGCCATCTGCTCCCACAGTGCGCCGAATTTCGGACCCGCCTGTTCAGTCAGGCAGATGCGCGAATCCGGCGTCCAGCTGCCATTGGCGCGGACCGAACGGGTGCGGTTATAGAATTCGCGGGCATAAATAGTGACCTCGGCGCCAGCGCGCTGGGCGACGATCGCGGCCGTGAGGCCAACAATGCCGCAGCCAACCACCGCGATCTTCTTCGGGCTGACTGACATCGCCTTCTGGACCGCTACATTGGCCGAGCCCCAGGACAGCGACCAGCCACTGCCACCGTGCCCGTAATTATGAACGATCATCGTGTCGCCGATACGCTCGACGTCGAGATTGGGGCCCTTGACGCGGAACGGCCTGATGCAGCAGCGGATGTCGAATATGCGGTCGGGATGGGCGCGGATCGGCGCCAACTTCGTCGGAATGTCCTCAACCGCCAGCCCTGCCGTGTGGACCGCCCGCGCCAGCGAGGCGTTGGTGCCAGCGTTGGGCGCGGCGCACGCACCCAGCCCGCTCAATCCGCCAAGCGCCAGTGACGTTTGCAACAACCTGCGACGATCCATTGCGGGCCCCTATTTCTTCGTCTTCTTGATTGCGATGAATTCGATTTCCACCAGTCCACCTGGCGTCGCGAGACCTGCGACCTTGACTGTGGAGCGAGCGGGCTTGTTGGGCTGTTCGGGTGTACCAAACTTTTTGGACCACTCCTTATTCATGCCTGCGAAATCTATGTCGCCACCCTTTGCCGGGTCGCCGGCCAGAAATACATGCGCCTGGGCCACGTCGCCAAAACTCAGACCAAGCTTAGAAAGGGTTTCGCCGAGACGTTCCAGGGACGAATCTGTCTGGGTCGGGGTATCACCCATGCGCTTGGGGTCGGTTTTGGGGAGGTCCGGCTTGGCGGGGGCTGCTGGGGTTCCGCTGATGAAATAGAGCGTGTAGCCAGGCATTGGTACTGCGACAGCCTCGGCTATAGGCGATTTTGGATTCGGACCCGCCAAACGTGTGATCTGAGCGTGCGCCGGCACAACCAATGCCATGACGCCTAGCGCCACCACAACTAAGGAACGTAATTTTTTCATCCTCTCCCCGCTCTTCAGCCCGGATTTCAGGCGTGGCGAAAATCTAGCCTCCAGAGGATGTGGAGTGCTTTATGTAAGATGCATCTGACTTTACCCAGAGAGCATTACGCGGGTTGAATGGGGCCAGCTATGCTGGCCCGCTCCCGCAATTTCCCTCAAAGCATTCTCTTGGAGGCAGGTTTCATTGGAACTGCGTGCACGGGCCCCATGATCGGTGGCGGAAGCCACAGTATAGGACATATATCCCGGTCGTCTCGCCGGAAGATGCGGCGATGCTTTCCCATCTGCGGGAATGGGAAAGTTCCACGTATCTACTGCCATCCATAATGACTGGCCCGAAGAAGCAGACAGGCGGGCACTTTTTGGGCAGGTCGGAACAAGCCGAAATAATTCTAGGGCGCCAGCGACAGCCGAAGGAGGATGAAGATCGCCAGGCGCTATCGCACAAGTCTCGCTAAAATCGCCCTTGTGCATCCACATAATCCGCCCACCATTGGAGCATTGCTCGCCGACCCGAGAGCCATTCGGCAGCATTATAAACGCCGCGCACGGAGTTATCTGCATGGGCCAGCTGCATCTCGATCCAATCGCGATTGAATTGGGCCTCATTGAGCACGGTCGACGCCAAGGACCGGAAACCATGCACCGTCGCCGCTTCCTATAACCCATTCGGTATAGCGCAAACAGAAGTGTATTCTCGGATATCACCCCTCGCTTCGTGTTCGCTGGGAACAGATACTCAGAGCCGAGTGCGAGGGCACGGATTTTCCCGACAATATCAACCGCTTGTTTTGACAGTGGCACCAAGTGCGCCCGGCGCATCTTCATGCGCTCTCCTGGAATTCGCCAAATTGGATCGGATCCATTCAAGCCTTCAAACTCTGACCACTTAGCAAATCGCAATTCGGCAGTTCTCACGAATGTCAGCAGCACCAGCTCCATCCCAAACTTCGTGAGATCGCCTTGATACCTCTCAAGGGCAATCAGAAACTTTGGCAATTCCCGGACCGAAAGTGTGGCGCGATGCTTCACGGCTCTCGGCGATTTCAGGGCACCTTTAAGAGCAACCGTTGGGTCTTGCGCACATTGGCCTGTAGCAATCCCATATCGAAACCGCGCTTGCTATGCGCAAAATTCGCCGCGCCGTTTCCCTGACGTCTCGCGCCTCGGTCGTTCTGATGACTTCGAGCACATCTTGAGGTGATATAGCAGCAACCGGGCGGGTTCCCAAATGAGCCAGGAGCCCTGTCTCCAGCCTGCTCATGAGTCGCCCCGCATAACTCGGCGCCCACCCCGCAACCTTGTTCTGATACCACTCACGCGCCACATCATCGAACGTTGCGCGCCTCACAGGGGACTGAGCTTCGGAAGGCGGCGCGGCACCAAGCGCGGCTCGAATGGCATGCAGGACGGTCTCGGCCTGAGCAGAACCTGCCATGTCCGTGATCGCACCAGTATTCGGTAAGACGATGAAGAAGTTTTGAACCAGGCTCCCTGACGTCGGTGGTTGAGATTCCATGCGGTTGTTATTTCCATCGTGCAGATCAGACCCGATAGCAAAACCTAATCGAAGCTCAAGACACACGTAAGATGCGCATGCGCACTGATCACACACCACAACTCTGTATATCGAGGTCGAAATGGCCAAGAAAGTCGGTGTTAGCGATGCACCTAGCTACCGACTAGCAATCTCCAGACATGCATTATTTTTTACACCTGGACAGCACCGCACCCTTGCTGATCACCTTTCTCACGCTACCCTGCCGTCTACTATCACGATGAGTTTGCGCTCTTTGGATGCTGATCCCACGCGATTTGCGGTATGTTGTAAGCCGATTGAGCGACACGAGCGCGCAGGACCAAGGAAACCCGCGCTAAGGCTTCAGTTAGCACAGATTGTCAGAAATGAAGGCTGCATAACCGCTCTCGTCCATGGTGCCGGCGGCAAGAGCGATTACCGCCTGGGCAGAAGCCTCTTCGCTCGCCATAAAGGCATAACCATTGAGCTCAAGAAACAAGATGCCCATGACAAAGCCGGTGCGCTTGTTGCCATCCGCAAAAGGATGGTTGGGCACGATTGCGGCCGTATAGAGCGCGGCCATATGAATGATGCTCGGATCCTCGGCGTAGGAGAAGTATTGCCGTGGCCGGGCCAGCGCCGAAGCCAGTAAGTCAGAATCCCGCACCCCGGACACTCCGCCATGCAGCGCCAGAAGCCTGTCATGGAGAACTAGGGCGTCGCGCTCGTCGAGCCAGGCAACGTCCTTCATTTCGCAAGAATGTGGAGGGTATTGGGATAGCGGCCGATAATGCTCTCCGCCGCCGCCATCTTCTTCTCAAAGGCTGGATCATAGGGAACCAACCGGTATCCCCCGCCGGGAGCCTCGCTCAGATAGAGGGGCGCTCCATCCTTGGTATTGAGCCGGGCAATGACTTCCTTGGGCAGTACGACACCCAGCGAGTTGCCAAACTTGCGGACTTTCAGCTCAACCATTGACGCCTCCTAAGTTATTACAGATGTAATAACTTAGAGCTCCCGTGGCAAGACCGCAATCGATCGAGGGCAACGCCGGTATTCAATCAGCTTGGGTTCGCCGTCGTCGTCGCGTTAGAGGGTGGGCCCGCCACCAAATGCTCACGTTTTGCGGACAGCAAGACCGGCGCACAACTCCGCCCCAGCGGGCCGCTCAACGTCGCCGCCAAGCGATTGGTGCAACGACACGATTTCGGCGCCTATAGCGTATTTTCACACAAACGCATTATGCCAAATCGATTGCAAATCGCTTCAAGTCATCCAACGAACAATACTCGAGCGCACCCTCGTGTGTGGCGCGCAAGATAACGCGCGGTGCTTGACCGGCCTCTAAGGCCTCCTGCCAGCGTGGCGCACAGAGACACCATCGGTCGCCAGCCTTTAACCCCGGAAAGCCGAAATCGGGCAAAGGAGTGGAAAGATCGTTTCCTCTTTGCTTCGAAAACTGCAGGAATTCATCGGTCATCAAAACACACACCGTATGACTGCCAGCATCACTGGGCCCTGTGTCACAACAGCCGTTCCGGAAAAAGCCCGTCATAGGTGCGCTTGAGCAGGATTGCAGCGGCTCGCCAAATACATTGCGAGACGGCTGACGGCCCGATCCAAACTTTCGAGGTTCTATGGACACGATTTCACCGAACCAATCCAGAAATAATGCACTAGTCTGGAGCGTCGGCTTATGGCTTACAAGACCACATTGGGGGATCCACGCATGTAAGGACCGGTCTGCAATGCGATTAGTTGCGAAGCTGCCTTTACAAGAGATCACCCATGGCAGGCAATCCGGTGGATTTGGACTATATCGATACCGCGCTTGTGAAATCGGCTAAGGGGCTCCGGATATCGCCTCGGCGAGTCGGTCAGGGTGTGACGATCTCCCCGCGGCAATTCCTTCTAGAAATCCATCGTGCTAGGGGCATGGCTAAAACTCTTGCTGATTTCGCAGACGCTGCTGATCAGCGAAACGGTTGAATCGCACGCTGTCTGTAACCGTGCCATCCGAAAAATGCCAAAGAAGCCCTTGGCACAATTAAGCACTTTGAACGCTCATAGTGTATTTTGACCAAAATGCACTATTGGCCGCTGCGTCTTTCGAGCCAACATGAGGGCTCGTCGATTTGTCACGCAACGCGCAGCGAAGACCGCTCGGGATCCGCTCCCGCGCCAATACCGTATCGAATGGCTTATGTGGCCCGAGAGTTCTGCTAGTTGGTAAACCGTGGAGGGTTGAGTGGCGGATGGGCGGACTAATCCCTCGACAGAGCGCGTTCCACCGACATCCCAGTTGAAGGCGATCCTGAAGGATCTTGCCTGACCCCAACAGCATCATTGCCACCATCGCCAGCGGAGCGCCCGCCTGATGAAGCCGGGTGTTCCAATGGGCTTATCCTGCTGGAACCAGCGACAAGAAGGCGTGCAGCGCGCTCCACCGAGCATGAGGCCAATGTTGAAATGTCCGCTCTGGGTCAGAAGCAGTCGTTCGGGCTAGACCCTGGCGTCCAAAAAGCGGGAATCATTGAGTTCGAGGCGGCCCGCAAGCGCCGCGAGACCCAACGACAACACGAAGAAGCACAGCGTCGAAAAGAGAAGGCGGCGGCTGAGCGCGAACAGGACCGGCGGCGGCGGGGCATTAGAGAAGGCGCAAACTATGCGGGACCGCGCCCGTGAGTGCCATGAAGCGAAGCTGGCGACCCTGGAAAAGGAACGCGATGCCGTCGACACACGGATCGCGGCTGAACAGGAGCACTGGGAGCGCGAAGAAAAGGATCTGACCGGGCGATCGCTCGCGCCAAGGACTGATCTCCTGAGCCCTTCGTTACCATGTCCCGGCACCCTAGGTCTGACTCAAAATTGACTGACGTGTCAGTGATCACGCTGTCAGTTGTCAGTCCCCAATACCGCAATCCAACGGGGCCAAAACGGATAGCTTCCAGACGCCAGAAACTGACACTTTCAGGACTCGAATTTGAGATTTTGCTAGGATTTCCGCGGGTTTTCGCGCGTAAACATGGTGCCCAGAAGAGGACTCGAACCTCCACGCCTTGCAGCGCTAGTACCTGAAACTAGTGCGTCTACCAATTCCGCCATCTGGGCACGGGCCGGCCCGTCAGGGCCGGCGGTAGGGGCGCGATGTTTAGGGGCCGCCGCCGCCCAAGTCAATATTGGGCAACCTCAGCTTTTTGCGGCCAAAAAACCCTGTCCAGACCACCACCAGACCTCTTAAATTACGGCCCATGTCGTTTGCGCCGCCGCCCGTCCAGAAGCCCAGCATTGCGCAGGTTTTCGCCCGGCAGGGCTTTGTTGTCGTCAACCGGCTGGCGCCGGAGCCCATACTGGCCAAGGCGCGCGACCACCTCGCCGCCCGCGCCGCCGCCGGCACCGTCATCACCGACGATGAGCAGGTGCCAGGCACCCCCTGCATCTATGGCGGAATGGTGCTGGACGGGCTGATGGAGGACATGCGGCCGGCGGTGGAGCACTGCACCGGCCTTAGCCTCTTTCCCACATATTCATATGGCCGGATCTACAAGCACGGCGATGCGCTGGCCCGGCATCTGGACCGTGCCGCCTGCGAGATCAGCGTCAGCCTCAATCTCAGCCAGACGCCGGACGAACCCTGGCCGCTGCATGTCCAGCTTGGCGAACACGACGTGCCGGTAAAGCTCAGGCCAGGCGATGCCCTGCTCTATCGCGGCACTGAACTGCCTCACTGGCGCGGCCCTTATGCTGGGGAAAGCCTGACCCAGGTCTTCCTGCACTATGTGGATCAGAACGGCCCCTTTGCGGACGAGAAATTCGATCGCCGCCCGGCGCTTGCCATGCCGTTCGGTTCGCGCAGACCCGAGAAACCATAACATTCCTTTCCCATTCCAAGGACGCGATGACGATGAATACGAATCTGGTGACGGTTTTCGGCGGCTCGGGCTTTCTCGGCCGCCACACGGTCAGGGCGCTGGCCCGTGCCGGCTGGCGCATCAAGGTCGCAACGCGCCATCCCAACCGCGGCTTTTTCCTGAAGCCGCTGGGTTCGGTCGGCCAGATCGATTTCGTCAAATGCGACGTGGCGGACGCCGACTCCGTTGCTCATGCGGTGATGGGCGCGAACGCCGTCATCAACCTGACGGGCATCCTGTTCGAGAAGGGTCAGACCTTCGAGGACGTGCAGGCAGAAGGCGCCGCCCATATCGCCGAGGCCGCGGCCGCGGCGGGCGTGGGCGCGCTGGTGCATGTTTCGGCCATCGGGGCGGATGCCGATTCCGATGCCCATTACGCCCAGACCAAGGCGGAAGGCGAACAGGCGGTGCGCGAAGCCTTCCCCCATGCGGTGATCCTGCGCCCGTCGCTGATCTTTGGGCCCGAGGACGGCTTCTTCAACAAGTTCGCAGCGATGGCGCGTTTTATGCCCGGCCTGCCGCTGATCGGCGGCGGCAAGACCCGCTTCCAGCCTGTGTTTGTCGGCGACATGGCGCAGGCGATCCTGGCAGCGATCGCCCGGCAGGACGGACGCCTCTATGAGCTGGGCGGTCCCACCATCTACACCTTCAAGGAGCTGATGCAGCTGATCCTGCGTGAGACCGGCAGAAAGCGCCTGCTCGTGCCGCTGCCGTTCGCCATCGCCTCACTGAAGGCGATGTTCCTGCAGCTTCTGCCCAATCCGCTCTTGACCGTGGATCAGGTGCGGCTGCTGAAAAAGGACAATGTGGTGTCACCGACAGCAGCGGGACTTTCGGATCTGGGGATTACTCCCACATCGGCCGAAGCGGTCATCTCGTCCTATCTGTGGCGCTACCGCGCCAAGGGCGAATATGCCGATCAGGTACGCCAGGAAACCAGTACGGCTCAGTGAAACGCCAGATAAGCGATCAAGGCGATTCCGGCCGCAATACGGTACCAGCCGAAGGGCTTGAGACCGTATTTCGTGACGATGTGAAGGAATTCCTTGATCACGAAAAAAGCCACGATGAAGGACACGACAAAGCCGATGGCGATGTCGAGGTCCTGGCCGCGGCTCAGCGCCCCCGCCTTGTGGTGCAGTTCCAGGATCGTTGCCCCCGTCATAGTGGGCACCGCCAGATAGAACGTGAACAAGGTCGCCGCCTTGCGATCCACGCCAAGCAGTTCGCCGCCCAGGATGGTGGCGCCGGAGCGTGACACGCCCGGAATGATGGACAGCACCTGGCAGCAACCGATCTGGAACGCCTTCATCAAGGGCAGCTTGTCGCCCTCGAAGAAGCGGGGCTTGGGCGCGATGCGCTCGAATACCAGGATGATCAGGCCGCCCACGATCCAGCAGCCGGCGATGAAGGGCATGGCGAAGGCGGGGTTGAGCAGCACCTCGTCCAGCAGCTTTTTCAGCGCCAGGCCCACCACCACGGACGGCAAGAGTGCCAGGATCAGCCCCAGCGCAAAACGGCGGGCATCGGCCGACGTGGGAAGCCCGATCAGGGCTTTCCAAAACACCTGAAAATAGATCGCCACCACCGCCAGGATCGCACCCAGCTGGATCACCACAGTGAAGGCTTCCCATTCATCGCCCAGGCCAAGAAGCCTTTCGGTCACCAACAGATGTGCGGTGGAGGAAATCGGCAGGAATTCGGTGATGCCTTCGACCACCCCGAGAATCAGGGACATCAGGATGTCATGCATTGCGGGGGCGCTCTTGAGGAGTGACACTTCCTGTTAGCATCGCCGCCCGTCTCGTGCATCCAATAACTTTTGGTATGGTGGGTCATGGGACGGGGAATCGGAAAGGGACTGGTCTGGCGCGGCCGCGGATTTCTGTGGCGCACGATTGCCATCCTGTTCATTCTTCTTGTGGTGGCGCCGATCCTTCTGCTGTCGCTATTCCGTTACGTGCCAGTCCCCGGCACGCCGGAAATGTTGCTCAGCCTGATCGAGGGCAAGGGCGCCAGCTACAGCTGGAGCGACGACATCTCGCCCCGACTGGAACGGGCGGTAATCGGTTCAGAAGACGAAAATTTCTGTACCCATCACGGGTTCGACTGGAAAAGCATCAACAAGGCGGTGGAAGACCACAAGCGCCACCCGAACAAGCCGATGCGCGGCGCCAGTACCATCTCGCAACAGACCGCGCGCACCTTGTTCCTGCTGCCGGTTCGCAGCTGGGTCCGCAAGGGGCTGGAGGCTTATCTGACCGTCCTGATGGAACAGCTTTGGCCCAAGAAGCGCATCTTGGCCGCGTATCTCAATCTGGTGGACTGGGGCGACGGCATTTTTGGCGCCCAGGCCGCCGCCCAGGCCTATTTCGGAACCGAAGCCGCCTCGCTGACCGAGGCCGAAGCCGCCCGGCTGGCCGCCATCCTGCCCAATCCCCACAAATGGCGCGCCGCCCATCCAGGCCGCTATGTCCGCCGTCGCACTGCCAATCTGGAGGGGCGCAGCGCCATGGTGGTGCGCGATGGCTTGAACTTTTGCGTTAAGTGAAGGTCTCGCCTAAAAGCAGTCCCGATGCGCCGTTTGATTCATTTGATGCTGTCGCCCAGCTGCCGTCTGGCCCGCCTGATGGTTGGGGAAAAGCGGGTGGCCTGCGATCCGGTGATCGCGGAAGACGCGCGCAATCCCATGCCTGTGCTGATCGACATGGATGGAACCCGCGCCGAAGGGGTATGGGCGATCCTGGACCATCTGGAAACCAATTACCCCGACCATCCATTGGCCCCGGCCGACGACGCCGCGCGCCGCAACGCGCTGCGCTGGGTGGACTGGGCTATGGGACCGTTCCACGAACAGGTGACCCAGCGCATCGTCTATGAAAAGGCCGGCCAGCGTTTCACCGGCGCCGCCTTCTCGCGCGCGCCTGACATGAACACCATTCGCGCGGGCCGCGAGGAACTGAAAGTGGCGCTGGCGGCAATCGGCCGGGCGGCGGAGACCAATGGCAATCTTGCCTGCCGCGAGACGACCCTGGGCGACCTGGCAGTGGCGGCGCATCTGTCGGCCCTGGACTATTTCGGCGAAGTGCCATGGACGGATCATCCCGCCGCCAATGAGTGGTACATACGGATGAAATCGCGGCCGGCCTTCCGTTCCATTCTCTTGGATCGCGTGCCGGGCCAGCCGCCGGTCGCCCATTATGCCGAACTCGATTTCTGAGGCGATCCGCGCGCGCGCCAAAGCCGAAGGCTTCGATGTCGTGCGCTTTGCCGATGCCCGCGCCAATCCCGACAATGCCGCGCGCCTGGGCGCGTTCCTGGACGCCGGCCATCATGGCGACATGGACTGGATGGAGAGCCGCGCGCACTGGCGCGCCGATCCGCAAGGCATGTGGCCCGACGCGCGCAGCGTGATCATGCTGGGCCTGAATTACGGGCCCAACCGCGATCCACTGGAAATTCTCGCGCGCAGGGATCGTGCCGCAATTTCGGCTTACGCCCAGGGCGATGATTATCACGATGTGGTCAAGAAAAAGCTCAAGGCGGTGGCGGGCCACATCTTCCAGACCCATGGCGCGGAGGTGAAGGTCTTTGTCGACACCGCCCCGGTGATGGAAAAGCCCCTGGCCCAGAGAGCGGGGCTAGGCTGGCAGGGCAAACACACCAATCTGGTATCGCGCGAATTCGGTTCCTGGCTGTTCCTGGGGAGCATCTTCACCACGCTTGAGCTTCCCGCCGACGCGCCGGAACAGGATCATTGCGGCACCTGTCATGCCTGCCTGGACATCTGTCCGACAAGGGCATTCCCGGCCCCCTATCGGCTGGACGCGCGGCGATGCATTTCCTATCTCACCATCGAACACAAAGGTCCGATTCCGCGCGAATTCCGCGAAGCGATGGGCAATCGCATTTATGGCTGCGACGACTGCCTGGCGGTGTGTCCTTGGAACAAGTTCGCGAGCCACGCGGCGGAGATCGGGCTGCAAGCACGGGAAGAGCTCAAGGCGCCTTCCCTGGCAGAATTGGCAATGCTGGACGATGCCGCATTTCGCGCCCTGTTCCGCAAATCGCCGGTCAAGCGTATCGGCCGCGACCGCTTCCTGCGCAATGTGATGATCGCCATCGGCAATAGCGGTGACAGGAGGTTGGCAGAACAGGCGCGCACGGCATTGGATGATCCCTCGCCGCTTGTGCGTGGCGCCGCCATATGGGCGCTGTCGCGTCTTCTGCCGGAAGCGGAATTCACCAGGCTTGGCGAAGATCGCGCAGCACGGGAACCGGATGCCACGACACGCGCCGAATGGCTCAAGGCCAAATGAATCAGGGACTCAGAGATTCGAGATTTTCCTTCGCTTCGGCGGCGGTCTCGCCCGAGGCAGTTTTCAGCGCCGCCTTGAAGTCCCTGCGGGCGCCATTCAAATCGCCCAGCTGCTTGCGCAACAGCCCGCTTTCCACCAGGGCATTGCTGTCGTCCGGCTTGAGCTTCAGCGCCAGCGCGATGTCGGCACGGGCCTCCGCATAGTGCTGCAGTGCGCGGCGTGCGCTGGCCCGAAGCACCAGAAGATCGGCACGATGCGGCGAAAGCTGCAGCGCGGCGTTCAGGTCCAGATCCACTTCATGCCAGTCATGACGCATGGCCTGGGCACGGCCGAGATCGGCGAACAGATCGGCGTCGCCGGCCGACAGCGCCAGCGCCCCCTGGAAACTCTGTACCGCGCGCGCGCCATCGCCGGCCAGCAGCCAGGCATTGCCAGCCTGGTCATAGAGCGCGACTCGGAACGAGACGTCCGGCACCCCTCGATCGGTGGCGAGCCGATCAAGCCGCGAGCCTGCTTCCGCGTAATGTTTAAGGTTCACCAGCGCCAGCGCGGCGCAATGCTCGGCCGGCACGCCGCCACCCGATTTCGCCCAGCCTTCCGCATCGGTGAGCGCGGCGCCGGGATTCAGGTTCGACGCGGAAAGGCAGCTGCGATAATGCACCGAATCCGATCGCGCACGGCCGGTGCCGATCGCAGCCCATGCTGTCAGCGGCAAGCCGGCCAGCAAGGCAAGGACGACAATGCGATGTATGGGCAACAGTGTGACGCGCATGACAAAAACCTTATCAGCAATAAGCGCCAGTGTCGTGGTTTCGCAGTTCGCTACACCATCGATATCGGGCTCAAAGCGAACTGCGAAACCAAAACGACACTAGAATCAATAAATTGCTAGTGTCCTTTGATTCCGAAATTCGCTCGAAACTCGATATAGAGATCATGCGAATTTCGGAATCGGGACACTAGGGCCGCCATGAAATCCTGTTAGGCTGGCCCGATAAAGGAAACGCTCATGGCTTTTATACGTCTGATTGCGGTCTTTTTGCTGCTCGCCGCGGCAGCCCCTGCCATGGCGCAGACCGATACACCGGAACCACAGCTTCCGCCGCACGCCGCCCCCACACGACATGTCGAAGTGGGCCAGTTGCCCACCATGGACACCACGCCGGCCTTCGATCCCGACCAGGCCACGGAACGCTATCTGGCCAAGGTGAATGGTGGAGCTCGCGCCCGTTCCGACGCCTATTTTGAGGGTGGTTACTGGCTGAAGCTGATAGACCTGATCTATGCCCTGGGCGTGTCGGCCGCCCTCTTGTGGTCGCAAGCATCCCTGCGCATCCAGGAATGGGCGGAAGCGCGCACTCACGGCCGCAACGGCCAGGTGCTGCTCTATGCCGCCTGTTATGTGCCCATCGTCACTGTCGCGACCCTGCCGCTGACACTTTATGAGGGCTATTTCCGCGAACATGCCTATGGCCTGTCCAACCAGAATTTCTGGCAGTGGCTGGGCGATTTCGCCATCGGCTTCGCCGTGAATTTGGTCGCGGCCCTGATCTTCCTGCCGCTGCTCTATGCCGCCATCCGGCGCGCCCGCGAAGCCTGGTGGATTTGGGGCGCGGGCCTGGCAATCGCCTTCAACATCCTGGCCGCAGTGATCTGGCCGGTCTTCATCGCGCCGCTCTATAATCACTATTCTCCCCTGCCCGACAGCCCGCTCAAGGCTCAGATCCTGTCGCTGGCACGGGCCAATGACGTGCCGGCCGCCAATGTTTACCTGGTCGATTCATCGCGCCAGTCCAATCGCGTCTCGGCCAATGTCTCGGGCTTCCTGGGCACGGCGCGGATTTCGCTGAACGACAATCTGCTGAAACAGGGCTCACCGGACGAAGTGCTGGCGGCGCTGGGCCATGAGATGGGCCATTACGTGATGGGCCATGTCACCCGCGACATCCTGATGTTCGGACTGGTGATCATCCTGGGCTTTGCCTTCGTTCACTGGGGCTATCTGTCGGCACTGGATTTTTTCGGCGGCCAATGGCAGGTGCGAAAGGTCAGCGAGGTGGCAGGCCTGCCGCTGCTGGCGGCGATGGCCAGCATTTTCATGTTCCTGGCCACGCCATTGACCAATTCCATCACCCGCACCGCCGAACATCAGGCCGATATTTTCGGTCTGGATGCGGTGCGCAAGCCCGACGCTTTCGCCAATGTGACGCTGAAGCTTTCCACCTATCGCAAGCTCGATCCCGGCAAATGGGAGGAGATCATCTTCTATGACCACCCGTCGGGCCGTACCCGCATCGAAACCGCGATGCGCTGGAAGAAGGAGCACATCGCCGATCCGGACATCCGGGACACGGCGAAGCTGCCTTAGCGTCGTCGTTTCGAAGTTCGCCAAGTGCCCGATATCAAGTTTGAAGGCGAACTTCGAAAACAAGACGACACTATGATTCGATAAATGGCTAGTGTCCTTCGGTTCCGAAATTCGCCCAGAACCCGATGTCAAAGACTGCGCGAATTTCGAAACCGGGATACTAGCCCGGAAACTCCGCGGCCAGGGTCGGGTAGAGCGGATAGTCCGCATCCAGCCGCGCCAGCAGCGTCTCGCACGCCTTTCTGGCGTCCGCGCTCCAGTCTGCGGTGAGCGAAGCGGCCAGCTGCGCCTGGCTTTTCAGGATCACGCCGTCGTCCAGAATCTTCAGGCCATTGTCGCGCAAGGTCGCGCCTGTGGTGGTGATGTCCACGATCACTTCCGCGGTGCCGGCGGCGGGCGCGCCTTCGGTAGCGCCCGTGCTGGGGACAATGCGATAGTCGGAGATGCGCGCCTGGGCAAAGAAGCTGCGCGTAAGCTGGGCATATTTGGTCGCCACGCGCAGGCGCCTGCGATGGGCCTGGGCATAAGCCGCGCAGACGTCATCCAGGTCGGCCATGGTCGACACGTCGATCCAGTATTGCGACACCGCCACCACCACATCGGCGAAGCCGAAGCCCAGCGGCTTGATCAGGTGCATGCGGCCTTTCAGTTCCGGCGCTTCCTCGCGCAACAGGTCCTCGCCGGTGATGCCCAGATGGATGTCGCCGCCGAGCAACGCCGAGGCGATTTCCGAGGCCGACAGCAGCATGATTTCGACATCGGGCAAGCCGGCAAAGCTGGCGCGGTAACCGCGCGCGCCCGCGGTCTGCTCCATCACCAGGCCGCGATCGGCGAACCAGGCGTGGCAATTCTCTTTCAGACGCCCTTTGGAGGGAATGGCGAGCGACAACATCACGCCACCGCCTTTGCGGCGAGAAGCCGCTCCGTGCGAATGGCGCAACCGATGGCACTGACCGGCTGCTTGGCGCCCAGGCTTTCCAGCAAGGTGTCATAGCGGCCGCCGCCCGCGACCTGCACTGGACCCTCGGCGTCGCGCGCCCACAATTCGAAGACGAAGCCGGTATAATATTCCATGTTGCGGCCGAAATGAGCGGTGAACTGCACGCGCTGCGGCGCCACGCCCAGCGACTCGAGCGTCGCCAGCCGTGCATCCATCTCCGCCAGCTGCGCGTCAAGATTGATATCCGCCGTTTTCAGCAGCGCGCGCACCTCCGCGAGCGCACCCTCGGCTGGGCCGGAGATATCCAGCAGCTTGGCAATGGCGTCCGCCACTGCCGGGTCAAGCCGCAAGGTCGCGGCCTGCGCCGCGCGGTCCAGCGCACGCGCGATGATTTCCGCACGGCTGCGGCCGGCGGCCGGCGCATCGCCCTGCCTGTCCAGCAAGGCTTCGATTTCGGCGCGGGTGCCCGGCAGCCTGGCCGCGCCATCGCCATGGCCCAACCAGTAAAGAAGGCTTTCGACATAGCCCGCGCGCCAGAAATGCCGCTTGAGACGCGAGCGCCACTGCTTGGGCAGGGCGAGCGCATCCACCAGCGCGTTGAACAGGGACAAGTCACCGATCCGCAGCGAAAAGTCCTTCAGTCCGGCGACCCGCAAGGCCTCGATTGCCCGAGACAGGATTTCGGCCTCCCCCGCCACACGGTCTTCCAGGCCCAGGAGCTCCGCACCCGCCTGGAAGAATTGGGTGGGGCGATGGGGCTCGCCCGGCTGATGGCGGAAGACAAGGCCATTGTAGCAGATGCGTGCGGGCAGCTTGCGGCCCGACAGAACCGCATCCCGGCAGATGGGAATGGTGAGATCCGGGCGCAGCGCTAGATCGCGGCCCGAGGGATCGGTCAGGGTGAAAGTGCGGCGGCGGATCTCTTCGCCGGAGCGGTCGAGGAAGATTTCCGCCGGTTGCAGCACCGACGGTTCCTCATGGACATAGCCGTGTGCCGCGAACACGCCAAGTATGGCCTGAGCCTGCGCGTCAAGCGCCTTGAGAGCGCCCGCGTCATAATAAGGGAAGGTCGCCATCAGCTGTTTTCCCTGTTTGGGCCCTTCAGCATCGCCTTGATTTCGGCCACGAGATGCGCGCGAGCCACGCTCTTCTGCGCCTCGCGATTGCCGACCCAATCGGCGCGGCTCTCGACCGACTTGGCCAGCTCCGCGCCGAGCGCCAGGTCCTTGAGCGTGACCTCGCCCCGCGCCCGCTCGTCGCCACCTTCGATCACCGCGATGGCGGCGCCGCGCTTGTCGGCATATTTGAACTGGTCACCCATCTTGCCATTGCCGACATAGGCTTCGGCGCGAATGCCGGCGGCACGCAGTTCCTGCGCCATGGCGAAGCTTGCAGCCGCATCACCCTTGTCGAACACCGTGACAACCACCAGCGGCGGCAACGCGGCTTTCTTGCCATGAAGCGCCGACAGCAGACGGCTGACGCCGATGGAAATACCGGCGGCCGGCACACGCTGGCCGGTAAAGCGCGCCACCAGATCGTCATAACGGCCGCCACTGGCGATCGAGCCGAACACGACTTCCTCGCCCGCCTCATTGGTGACGGGACCGGTCAACTGCCCTTCCCACACCGGGCCCGTGTAATAGTCGAGCCCGCGCACCACGCCGGTATCGAACATCACCCGGTCGGGACCATAGCCCGCGGCCGAGAGCAGCTTCACGATCCGCTCCAGCTCATTCAGCCCTTCGGCGCCGATTTGGCTTGTGGCGATCAGGGTCGCGATCTGGTTGAGATGGGTTTCTTCGTCCTTTGCATCGGGCGCGACAAAGGCCAGCACCCGCTGCGCTTGATTATCGGTAAGTCCAGCACCCTTGGTGAAGTCGCCGGATTCATCCTTGCGGCCTGGCCCCAACAGCGCCGACACGCCTTCCACACCCAGGCGGTCCATCTTGTCGATGGCGCGCAGCACGATGCCGCGGCGTTCACGGTCCTCCAGCGGAATGCCCGCCACTTCCAGCACGCCATCGAGCAGCTTGCGGTTGTTGAGTTTGACCAGATAGCTGCCGCGCTGAAGGCCCAGCGCCTCCAGTGTATCGCACAACATCATCAAGAGTTCGGTGTCGGCCGCCGGCGAGGCCGAGCCCACCGTATCGGCGTCGAACTGGGTGAATTCGCGATAGCGTCCGGGCCCAGGCTTTTCGTTGCGCCACACCGTGCCGGTCTGATAGCGGCGGAAGGGCTTGGGCAGATTCTGGAAATTGGCCGCGACATGACGCGCGAGCGGCGCGGTCAGGTCATAGCGCAGGCTCATCCACTGCTCATCATCATCCTTGAGCGAGAAAACGCCCTCATTCGGCCGGTCCACGTCGGGCAGGAACTTGCCCAGCGCATCGGTATATTCGAAGGCCGGCGTTTCCAGCGGCTCAAAGCCATAGCTTTCATAGACGGCGCGGATGGTGGCCAGCATCTTCTGCTCGGCCATGATCTCTGCGGCCCCACGGTCGCGAAAACCGCGCGGCAGCCGTGCCTTGGGTCGGAATTGTTTGGGCGAACTCATGGACTTGAATCGGGTTTGGGGCTGAATCTGCGGATTGGCGGGGGTTGTACCGGCCCCCCGATGCGGCGGCAAGGAACCGACTGCAGGTCACCATAAAATATTATAAATCAAATACTTACAAGCGCGCCGCTTTGCCTCTTGCGCGGGCCCATGCTGCAATGCGAACTAGCAAAAAGCCGAAAGCATCGGCCAGGCGGAGTGTCAGCGGAGCCGTCCGGCCGTGCGACCACAAATAGAGCGAGGACCCATTTGTCGCAAAGCAAAGTCTATCCCGATGCGGCCTCGGCACTGAAAGGCCTCACCTTTGACGGCATGTCGGTGATGTCAGGCGGCTTCGGCCTGTCGGGCAATCCGGAAAACCTGATTACCGCCCTGAAGGAAGACGGGGTCAAAAACATCACCGTGATCGCCAACAATTGCGGCGCCGACGGGCTGGGCCTGTGGGTGCTGCTGAACAACGGCCAGATCCGGAAGATGATCTCGTCCTACGTTGGCGAGAACAAGCTTTTCGAAGAGCTCTTTCTCACCGGCAAGCTGGAACTGGAACTGAACCCCCAGGGCACGCTCGCCGAACGCATCCGTGCCGGTGGCGCCGGCATCCCCGCTTTCTATACCCGCACCGGCGTGGGCACGGTGGTGGCGGAAGGAAAACCGACCGAGGTTTTCGAGGGCCTCACTTACGTGCGCGAAACCTGGCTCAGAGCCGACCTCGCCGTCGTCAAGGCCTGGAAGGGCGACACCGATGGCAACCTGATCTATCGAAAAACCGCGCGTAACTTCAATCCGGTGATGGCCACGGCCGGCAAGGTCACCATCGCGGAAGTGGAAGAACTGGTCGAACCAGGCCAGCTCGATCCCGATGCTATCCACACGCCGGGCATTTTCGTGCAGCGCATCCTTCAGGGCAAAGACTACAAGAAACCGATCGAGCGGGTGACGACGCGTCCCCGCCCCGCGCAGGGAGGCGTGTGATGGCCTGGAGCCGTGAAGAGATCGCCGCCCGCGCCGCGCGCGAATTGAAAGACGGTTTCTACGTCAATCTGGGCATCGGCATTCCAACCCTTGTCGCCAATTATATTCCGGCGGGGTTGAAAGTGACCCTGCAAAGCGAGAACGGCATGCTGGGGATGGGCCCATTCCCCTATCCGGGCGACGAAGACCCCGATTTGATCAATGCCGGGAAGCAGACCATCACCGAACTGCCGACGACCAGCTATTTCTCCTCGGCCGACAGTTTCGCCATGATCCGCGGCGGCCATGTCGATCTGTCGGTTCTGGGCGCGATGGAAGTTTCGGAAGATGGCGACATCGCCAACTGGATGATCCCCGGCAAGATGGTCAAGGGCATGGGTGGCGCCATGGACCTGGTGGCAGGGGTGAAGAAGATCGTGGTGGTGATGGAGCACACCAACAAGGCGGGCGAATCCAAGGTGCTGAAGAAATGCACCCTGCCCCTCACCGGCACGCAGTGTGTGGACATGATCATCACCGATCTTTGCGTCTTCACCCTGGAACGCGGCAAGACCGGGCTGAAACTGATCGAGCTGGCGCCCGGCGTCACGCTGGCGGAAGTGACCGCCAAAACGGAAGCCAAGTTCACAAGCGCGCTTTAGGCCCTGTTCATCATCAAGGCGACAGTGCGCGCGAATGCGGCAGGGTTTTTCCATCTCCGCGTGTGGCGCAACCAGGCCGGGACCGGAACGAAGTGATGGTTCCAGGCTTGTCTTCTGGCAAGCATGGGAGAGAACCATGAGAAAGTTGTTTGCTTCAGTTGTTGCCCTTGGCCTGATGGCGGGCGCAGCCAATGCCGCGGTGATCGGTGTCCATGTCGGCCCGGTTGGTGTGGGTATTGGCCACTATCATTACCATAACCACTGGTATCATCACCGCCACTGGGACCGTGACCACTATCGTTACTGGTAACGGCTAAGACGCAGTGAAATCCCGGCGGCTTAAAGCCGCCGGGATTTTTGCTGCTTATTGCGCGGCGACGCCGCCGACCGTCATGGAGCCGGTGCCGCTGCAACCCGCAGCGCCATAGCGCACGAATTTCTGAATGCGCTTTCCGGTGTCCACTTCCGCCGTATAGATGTCGCCATGACTGTCCAGGCTCACCTGATGCAGCCAGTGGAACTGGCCGGCATTGCGGCCTGAACGGCCCAGCCGTCCCAATTCCTGCAGGTTGCTGCGGTTAAGCAGATAGATGGTCATGTTGGAATTGTCGCCGACATAAAGGCAACTCTGTGCCTTGTCCTTGGAGAAGTTGAGCGACACCGAGGTGCCCGGCATGGCCGGAATGGTTTCGGTGTTGCCGCTGATCCACTGCTCGGCGACAAAGCCGCACTTGCCAGGCTGGCCATCGGGATTGCTGCAGGGCTTGCCCAGGTTCGGATCGTTCTTGTCGAACACCTGGATGCGGTCATTGCCGCGGTCGCAGACATAGATCTTGCCGTCGTCGGCGATCTTCACGCAGTGCACCGGATTGCGAAAGAAGGCGGGCTTCTTCACACCCTTCAGCCGGTCATTGACCCAGCGGCCTTGCGCCGCCGCCCCCGCATCATCGACCGGATTGGAGCCATAGGCGCCGAAATGGCCGATATATTTGCCGGTATCCGCGTCCACGATCAGGACACGGCGATTGCCATAGCCGTCCGCGATATAGAGCCTGTTGGTCTTTGGATCGACCACCATGTCGGCCGGCAGATAGAGCAGCGGGGTGCCGTTGATGCCGCCATTGGTATCATTGCTGGCCGGCGCGTTGGGCGTGCCGCCGATGCGCATCTTGAAATTGCCGTTCATGTCGAACTTCAGAACAAAGCCGTCGCCGCCCTCCTTGTGGGTGGTCCAGGCGGAATTGGGATCGACGGGCTTGGCGCCATTGCCCGCCAGCCAGACATTGTCGCTCGAGTCGATATAGATGCCGTGCTCGCTGTTGGGCCAGATGCAGCCGTCAGAGGCCTTGCAGTGACTTTCCAGCCAGCCCGGATCGGCCGGTCCGCCCCAGGCGCGCAAAAGTTTGCCGTTGGTGTCGAACTCCAGCACCGAAGGCGCCGCATTGCAGCAGTCGGCTACCGCGCCATTGGGACGTGCGAAGCCCAGGCCGTTCTTGCCGTCGGCGCCCCCACGCGTTTCCAGCGCCGCTTCATCGGTGGTCATGGTGCGCGGACGATTGTAGATCCAGATGTGATCGTGATGATCGACATAAAGGCCCCCGATCTGGCCGAGCAGCCAGTTGTGCGGCAATGGCGCTGGCCAGCCGGGATCGGAGACAAAATCCGGGGTCTTGCCGCCGGCCGATTTGTTGTAGACCCCGGTATTGGCATAGAGCCGATCGAGGATCGACTGATCCTTTTTCACCGTGTCCGCCGCCAGCGCGCCAAACACCATCCCCGGCGCCAGCATCGCTGCCAGCACAAATCCTAACTTGCGCATTCGTGTCCCCTTATTTTTCCGTGAACTGATCCTGCGGCACGTCGATCACCAGCACCCGCTTGGGCGCCTTGCCGACTTTGATGCGGGCGATTTCCTTCTCGGTGCGCGCGTCCAGGATTGAGGCGTCGTCGGTGTCCGCATTGCTGACGGCCATGTATTTGCCGTCGGCCGACTGGCCCAGCCAGTTCGGACATGCGCCGACCGTGATTTTCTTGCTGAGCTTCTTGGTGGCCGTGTCATAGACGTATAGCCCGCTGTCCGCTACGGAAGTGATCCAGAGCTTCCTGCCGTCCTTGCTGAGCGCAAGGCCATGCACGGGCGTATTGGGCGGCTCGACCTTGCAGCTCATCCAGGGCATGGACGGCAAGGTGATCTGCTTCATGGTCTGGTTGGGAATGTCGATGATGGCGACGCCGTGCAGGCCGCTGAGCGCGGTATAGAGCGTCTTCTCGTCCGGAGTCACGATGAAGGGACGCGGGTCGCCGGCGACCTTCACATCGTTGGTGATCTCCATCTTCGAAAGATCGATGCGGCGGATGAAGAAATTGTCGCGCGCCTCGCAATAGACGATCGTGTTGCTGCCGCCCTCGGGGATGAAGCAATTGTGCGGGTGACGGACCTCGAAGGTCTTGACGATCGCGTTCTGCGTCGTGTCCACGACCACCGCGCTGTTCTGGGGCGCGAGCAGCGGCACCACCACATAGCGCCCGTCGCTGGTGGCGGCGCATTCGTTGGGCTGGCCGGGAAGCGGGATCGTGCCGGTGACCGTGTTGGTCTTGGTGTCAACCACTTTCAGCGCATGTTCGGATTCGATGGTCACATAGGCATGGCGGCCGTCGGCCGGCGCGCACACCCCATGCACGATCGGCCCAACCTTGATGGTGGTGATGACCTTCTGGGTGGGCAGGTCAATCACGGTGACGTCGTCACCCTGGCTGTTGGCGACATAAAGGATCGGGCGCGTAGCGGCCTGGGCCCCGGTGCTCGCGGCGGTACTCAATGCCAGCAACAGAAGAATTCTGCGGAACATGCCTTCTCCCCGTGATTTTCCTTATACTTAGCGCAGGGCTGCGCGTGGAACCAGTGTACCCGCATTGTGCGCTGCGCCATAAGCTTGGATCCTTTGGTCCGGCGCTTTGGTCCCCGAAACGCCGGCTGCCCGCCGCCAGGTTCCCACGGCCCGTGCATGTCACAAATCTTATCCGGACATGACGGACGGCGACAATTTGGCCGGAGAAACCCGCGATTCTCGGCCTCACCCTTCGCGGTCTGAAGCCCCTGTCATTTACTTGCGCGCTTTTAAGGCGACGGCGCGCTATCGGAGTGAGATGTCAGGACGTTCCAGCTTCCGCAAGGAGGATGACATGGCTCGTACCTTGATCGCGGTTTCGCTCATCACCATGTTTAGCCTGTTTACGGCCTTTGCGGTCGCCATGGCTGCGAGCTACGCGATCAACGAGCACTGTACCGAGCAGATGGCGTGGGACGGAAATTGCTGATGAACCCACATGCGAACGTATTTTCTTGCGGCGCTTGCCGCACCTTTGTTCCTTCTATGCAGCAGCGTTGCCTATTGCCAGGATACGGAAAGCGCGCTGGGTGACCCCGCTCCGCAGGCGGTGGTAGATCCCAGTCTCGCCAACAGCCGGTATTTTCCCCCCGCGCTGGGCACGTCCGGAGTTGCAGCCATCGCTCCGTTACCCGGACCCGGCCTCGCCGCGGCCTGCAGTCCCGCCAATCCGTGCGCCACGCCCACACCCGCACGCGATCGTGTCATCGTCGCCCAGGGCAAGCCCTGACGGGCTTGTGTAGGCAAAGACCGCGGAAGAATATCAGACATGGATGTTGCCAGAGCCCTGTTGCGCCTTCTGATCGTCTCGTCCGTCGGCTGGCTCGCCTTCTGGGGCTGGCGGTATGTGGACTGCATCCATGCCCAAGGCACGATCTTCTTCTGTCCCGATGCCAGCGGCCAGGCGCTGGTGAGGACCGACGGGCTGCGCATGGCCATACATCTTCTGGCGCTGCCGCTCGTGGGTGCGGGTGCTGCATTCTGGATCTGGCGCAACCAGCGCCTGGGGCGCGATCAGACCAGGCTGGGGTCAGGTTGAAGGCGCTATTTCAGCAGCGACCCCGCCGCCCGTCTCACAGCGTCGAGATCCTGCTGACGTGAATGCACTTCCGAATAGACCGGCAGCGCGGCTGGCGTAGCGGTCAGGGTTTCCACTTCCTGGTTGTATTCGATGGTGATTCGCTCGCAGTCCTCGAAATCGCGCTTCCAGGCTCCGCCGGACATGTGCTGAAGACAGGCTGCCATGGCGGCAGCGATTACGGGATTCATGTGGGCGCATTCCGGAGCAGGCGGCGCATAGGACAAATAAAAAGCCCCGCCGTCGAAACAGCGGGGCTCTGCGCTCAGCCGGATTTGGGGAGGGGCTTTAGATCCGACTGCGAAAGACACGTTAACGCGAGGCAGATGAACCCAGCATGAATGACAGGTAGGACACGCTTTTGTGGCGATCGGGGAGAAAGAGAGGAGTGGTACAGTTGGGTGGGTTCGAACCACCGACCTCCGGATCCACAATCCGGCGCTCTAACCAACTGAGCTACAACTGCACGTCAGGTCCTTGGCCAAGGACCGGCGTTCTAGGGGCGGATAATAGCAAAAGCAAGGCTTTAGAGGTCCCAATCGGCCCGAAACCGGCCTTTCCTTGCCCCTGCCGGAAGCCCCGCGACACGGTGGACCTGTGCCAAGTTCTTGATCAGCGGCCCTTTCCGATGGAACACAGGAGGCCGTTCGATTCCGTCTCAATTCCGGCGGCACTGTAACTTTGACCAAGCTCCGCTAGTCTCGACCAATGAAATTGCGGCGTCGCGTTCTTCTCGCCCTGGCTGTCCTGCTGATCGCGGCGGTGGCAGCCCTCTTCTTCTTCACTCGGCCCCCACCCGTCCTGACCGTGATGACCTGGCCTGGACCTTACGGCCGCGCCCAGACCAACGCCCAGATGCATCCCTATGGCGCAGCCCGGGATGTCGATGTGCGCCCGGCTTTCTGGGATGGCGACCTGGCCGACGTGCACGCCATGGTGGAGAAGCGCCAGTACAAGGCCGACGTGATCGACTTCGAGCTGCCCAAAGCGGTCCAGGCCTGCAAGGACGGAATCCTGGAAAAGATCAATCCGGCGATCCTGCCCGCCGGCGCCGATGGCACCCCCCCAGGCCGTGACTTCGTGGCCCGTGCCATCGGCCCCTGCTGGGTCGGCGCCCAGGTCTATTCGCAGGTGATCGCCTTTTCACCGAAACTGAAAAGGACGCCAAAGACTCTGGCCGACTTCTTTGACATCAGAAAATTTCCCGGCCGCCGGGCGCTGAGCCGCGCCTCCGCCAAATTTAATCTGGAACTGGCGCTGTTGGCCGACGGCGTGGCCCCGGACGATGTCTACAAAACCCTGGAGACGCCCGAAGGCCTGGACCGCGCCTTTGCCAAGCTGAAGTCGCTTCGTCCCATCTGGGCCCATGACAGCGTAGGTGCGCTGGAATGGCTGAAGGATGGCCAGGCGGCGATGGTGACGGCGCTGAATGGCGATATCGCCAATGTGAAGGATTTCACGCCCGGCACGGTCTGGGACCATCAACTTTATGAGATGGACGTGTTCGGCATTCCCTCAGGCGATCCCAACAAGGACAGGGCGCTGGATTATATCGCCTATGCGACCGGCAGCGCGCCGCTGGCGGGCGTGGCGAGCTCGGTGCCTTACGGTCCCGCGCGGCGTTCCGCGCTGGCCCTGATCAAACCCAACCCCGAAACCGGCCAGGCCATGCTGCAGGAGCTGCCGACTGCGCCGGAAAATTTCGGGAATGCCTTTGCAGTGGATGACGGCTGGTGGCTGGCACATGGCGCGGGGCTGGCCTCGCGCTGGCAGGAGTTTGTCTCGCAATGATGGGATATGCCCTGCGCCGCCTTCTGGGCGCCATTCCCACGCTCTTCGTCATTGTCACCATGGCATTCTTCATGATGCGCATGGCGCCGGGCGGCCCCTTCGACAGCCAGCGCAAGCTGACACCGGAAGTGGAATGCAACATCAAGGCGGCCTACGATCTCGACAAGCCGCTTACCCAGCAATATCTGATCTATCTCGGCAAAGTCGTGCATGGCGATCTGGGGCCCTCCTACAAGAACAAGGATTTCACCGTCGTGCAGCTGATCGCCACCGGACTTCCGGTGAGCGCGCGGCTGGGGCTTTCCGCCATGGCGCTGGCGCTGCTCTTCGGCACGGCGCTCGGCGCCGCTGCGGCGCTGAACCAGAACCGGTGGGAAGACTATTCGGTGATGACGATCGCCATGCTGGGCATCACCATTCCCACCTTTGTCACCGCACCAATCCTGACGCTTCTGCTGGGCATCTATGCAGGACTGCTGCCGGTGGGCGGCTGGAATGGCGGCGCGCTGGCCAACATGATCCTGCCGGTGACGGTCCTGGCGCTGCCGCAGACGGCGATCGTGGCGCGGCTGATGCGCGGCTCGCTGATCGAGGTGCTGCGCACCAATTATATCCGCACCGCCCGCGCAAAAGGTCTGCCGGCGCACCGCATCGTTCTGGGTCATGCCTTGCGGGCGGCCGCGCTGCCCCTGGTAAGCTATCTGGGGCCGGCGCTGGCCGCCGTCCTCACCGGCTCGCTGGTGGTGGAGCAGATTTTCGGCCTGCCCGGCATCGGCCGCTATTTCGTGCAAGGGGCGCTGAACCGCGACTACACCCTCGTGCTGGGGGTGGTGATCTGTTACGCGACGTTGATCATTGCGCTGAATTTCCTGGCCGACATTGCCTACGGCCTGCTCGATCCGCGCGTGCGGCTGTCATGATTGCAACCGGCCAAACACTCAAACCTGGCGGAGAGATCAAAGGCCGCAGCCTGTGGGTGGATGCGCGCCGGCGGCTGATGAAGAACCGCGCCGCCCTGGCCAGCATGATCGTTCTGGGCCTGGTTGCGGCGTTAGCCATCCTGGCGCCGCTGCTGTCGCCCTTCGCCTATGACGAAGTCAATTACGACATCATCGCCTGCGCCCCTGGCTGGTGGCCGGTAGAGGCCGCCTGCCGCGCCCCCGGCCACATCTTCGGCACCGACGCGGTGGGCCGCGACCTCTTTGTGCGCGTGCTGTTCGGGGCGCGGGTGTCGCTGGCGGTGGGGCTGGTGGCGACCCTGGTATCGCTGATCATCGGCGTGCTCTATGGCGCCATCGCCGGCTATGCGGGCGGGCGCCTCGACGGGCTGATGATGCGCGTCGTCGATGTGCTCTATTCCCTCCCCTTCATCTTCTTCGTCATCATCCTGATGGTGATGTTCGACCGCAATTTCATCCTGCTGTTTGTGGCGATCGGGGCGGTGGAATGGCTGACCATGGCGCGCATCGTGCGTGGCCAGACGCTTTCCCTCAAGCAGAAGGAATTCATCGAGGCGGCGCGCGCCGCGGGCGTCGGCCCCTTCGGCATCATCCTGCGCCATGTCATTCCCAATGTGGTGGGGCCGGTAATGGTCTATGTCACCCTGACAGTGCCGGGTGTGATCCTGACGGAAAGCTTTCTGTCCTTCCTGGGGCTTGGCATCCAGGAGCCTTTGACCAGCTGGGGCGTCCTGATCTCAGACGGCGCCGACCAGATGGAGACCGCGCCCTGGATGCTGTTGTTTCCGGCCCTGTTCATGGCTGTGACCCTGTTCTGCTTCAATTTCATTGGTGACGGCCTGCGCGACGCACTGGACCCGAAAGACCGATGACGCCGTTGCTGGAAATCACCGGCCTGAATGTGCGCTTCCAGACCGCCGATGGCGAAGTCGAGGCGGTGAAGAATGTCAGCCTTGCCATCCGGGAAGGCGAATGCCTGGGTGTGGTGGGCGAATCCGGATCGGGCAAGAGCCAGCTGTTTCTCGCGGCCTTCGGCCTCATCGCCGCCAATGGGCGGGCCACCGGCAGTGTCAAATATCGCGGCGAGGAAATCCTGGGTGCATCACCCAAAAGGCTGAATGCGTTGCGCGGCGGGGCCGTCACCATGATCTTCCAGGACCCGCTGACCTCGCTCACCCCGCATATGCGCATAGGCGACCAGATCACCGAGGCGCTGATGCTGCACCAGAAAGTGCCAGGCGCCGAAGCGCGCCGGCGTGCCCGCGAGATGCTGGATTACGTCCGCATCCCTGAAAGCGCGCGGCGCCTGAGGCAATATCCGCACGAACTCTCCGGCGGGATGCGCCAGCGGGTCATGATCGCCATGGCGACCATAACCGGTCCCGACCTGATCATCGCCGACGAGCCCACCACGGCGCTGGACGTCACGGTGCAGGCGCAGATCCTGGAAATCCTGCGTGCGCTCAAGACCGACAAGAAGACCGCCATCGCCATGATCAGCCACGACATGGGCGTGATCGCGGGACTCGCCGACCGGGTACAGGTGATGCGTTATGGCGAGATCGTCGAAAGCGGTACTGCCGAAGACATCTTCTATGCGCCCCGCAACGACTATACCCGGATGCTGCTGGCGGCGATTCCCAAAGCCGACGAAACCCCGCCGCCGACGACGGCGGTCGGCGCACCGCTTCTGATGGTGGACGATCTCAAGGTGACGTTTCCCATCAAGAGCGGATTGTTCGGCAAGACGCGCACCTTGCGCGCCGTGGATGGCGTCAGTTTCACCCTGCACCAGGGCGAGACCTTGGGCGTGGTCGGCGAATCCGGTTGCGGCAAGTCCACGCTCGCGCGCGCCGTGATGAAACTGGCGCCCAAGACGGGAGGGCGCGTGGTTTGGCTGGGCCGCGATCTGGATGCCACGACGCAAGGCCACCTGCGCGCCTTGCGCGAAGATTTCCAGATCGTGTTTCAGGATCCCCTGGCCAGCCTGGACCCACGCATGCCCATCGGCCAGTCCATCGCCGAACCTTTGAATGCCCTGGAGCCCGGCCTTTCGCGCGAAGGCACACGCGCGAAGGTGCGCGCCGTCATGGCGCGGGCGGGCCTGGATCCCGCCTGGATCAATCGCTATCCCCACGAACTGTCCGGCGGCCAGAATCAGCGCGTGGGGCTGGCCCGCGCCATGGTCGTGGAACCGAAGATGCTGGTGTGCGATGAGGCTGTCAGCGCGCTGGATGTCACCATCCAGGCTCAGATCGTGGAACTGATCCAGAGCCTGCAGGCCGAAACCGGTCTGTCACTGATCTTTATCAGCCACGACCTGTCGGTGGTGCGTCGCCTGTCACATCGTGTGATGGTTCTCTATCTGGGACGGGTGGTGGAACTTGCACCGGCCGCCGCGCTCTATCGCGATCCCCGACATCCCTACACGCGCGCGCTGCTGTCGGCGATTCTGGCGCCCGATCCCAGGGCAGAACGCGCCAGGAAGCGCGAACTTCTGACCGGCGACCTGCCATCGCCCCTGGACCCCAGGGCCCAGCTGACTTTCCTGAAATCCCGGCTGAATACGCCGGATTACCGGCCCAGGCTGGAGGAAGTCACACCCGGCCATTTTGTGGCCGAACACGACTAGCGGTCTTAACCGCCCGACCCGAACCATGCTATAAAGCGCCTATGTGCCGCCATTAAGAGCGGTCGCATGCATAACGGTTCAGGATGGAGACGCCATAAGCAATCCGGGAGGTAACAGTGACCAATCTGCAGGAATTCCACCATGCCGAAGACACGTCGGACAAAAAGTCCCGCACCATGGTGGCGATTATCATAGCGCTTGTGATGGCCGGCTTCGCTTTCTATGTCTATGAGTCGGGAATGTGGAACCCCCAACCGCACCAAGCCGTCGAGGATGGCCAGCTTCCCGCGCACTGAATTCGAAAGCCGCCCCTGACCAGGGGCGGCTTTTTTATCGGACGCGTGTCACCTTGTGATGCTGACTTTCGTCGCCCATCACCAGGTTGAAAGTGTGCATGGCGCCTTGGGTAATGGTGACCCGCATGCTGGATGCGGGCTCGCTCCAGGTTACCGGGGACTTGCTGGCGTCCTCATCGGTCTGTTTCCACACCTGGCCGTCCGGCAATGTCACCGTGAACCCCTTGCCCGTCACCTGATAGGATTGGATGGGCGCATTGTTGACCACATCCGCTCCCCCGAACACGTCGAAGAATCCCGAGCGCTTGGGCGGCGGCGGCGGCCCCGTACGCACCGCAGCGCGAGTGACGGTGGCGGGCAGCGGTACCGCCCCTGCCGGGACGGAAGGCTGGGACGTCTGCTGCAGCAGCTTGAGCTGCGACTGCGGCGCCGGCGACAGACCCAACCAGGCGCGCATGGGCTGAGCAGCGCCGTAATAACAATCCAGCCACTGGCGGTCATCGGTCAGTGCGGCGCAGCGCGTCATGCCGTTGACGACGTCCTCGCGCGCATCCGCCAGAACCGGCATGGGCGCAAAGCCCGTGCCCATGATCAATGCCGCCAAAACTGCCCTGTGCATGTCGTCCCCCTGGAAACCATTGAACAGCCTGCCATAAAACCGGCAAATGGCTGTCGGCGATCATCGTAGAAGGTCTTGATGGCATCGAGCAAGACATGGAACCGACGGCTGGCGCTGGCCGGTGGCGTGGCGCTGGCAGCGGGCGCTGGTGCGATGGCACTGTCTTCCCGCCGACGGCACATTCACCGCACCCTTGTGGGACCGGACACATTGCTTCGCGGCAATGCAGGCGAACCGGAAACGCTGGATCCATCTCTGGCATCCGACCAGCCGGATGCGGAAATCATCGGCGATCTGATGGTCGGCCTGTTCATGCCTGATCCCGCGGCACGGCCCTACCCGGCGATGGCGACAAGCTGGACGACCTCTGCCGACGGCCTGACCTGGATTTTTCACCTGCGCGATGCACGCTGGTCGGATAATACGCCCATCACGGCGCAGGACTTCGTGTTTTCCTGGCAGCGGCTGGTTACCCCGGCCACCGCATCGACCTATGCCTATTATCTTTATCCGGTAAAAAACGCCGAACCGATAAACGCCGGCAAAATGGCGCCTGAAACACTGGGCGTCCGCGCGCTGGACGACCACACGCTGGAAGTCCATCTGGAAAATCCAGCCCCCTATTTTCCGCAAATGCTGATGCACCAGACGACCAGCCCCCTGCCCCGTCATGTAGTCAAGGCGAAAGGCGCGGGCTGGGCGCAACCCGGCAGCTATGTCGGCAACGGCGCCTTTGTGCTGAAGGAATGGGTGCCCAACGATCATGTACTGGTGGAGAAAAATCCCCTCTTCTATGAAGCCGACAAGGTCAGACTGCGGCAGGTCTATTTCTTCCCCACCAATGATTATGGCGCAGCCCTGCAGCGTTTCCGCGCCGGCGAACTCGACACCCAGGATAAGCTGCCAGGCCAGGAAATTGACTGGATTCGCGCCAACATCCCCCAGACCATCAGCAACAAGCCCCAACTCGTCACCGAGATCGTCGCTGTCAACCATCGCCGCAAGCCGTTTGATGACATAAGGGTGCGCGAAGCGATCAATCTGGCCATAAACCGGGAAGCGCTCACCGACCGGATCAAGCGGGTGGGCGACGTGCCCGCCTATAACCTGGTGCCGCCCACCACGGCGAATTATCCGACGGGCAATTCGTTCGACTTCAAGCACTTGAACCAACGCCAGCGCCTGGACAAAGCCTGCGCCCTGATGCGGGCCGTGGGCTTTGGCGAGAACAACCGTTGCAAGACGACCTTTCTCATCCGCAGCACCACTGCGGGCTCGGAACGAGCGATAGCAGCCGCGATCCAGCAGATGCTGGCTCAGATCTGGCTCGACATCGCAATCATTCCCAACGACTTCCAGATATTCTATCCGACGATCCAGGTGCATGATTTCGACATCGCGCAATCGGGATGGCAGGCGGATTTCAACGACGCCATAACATTCCTGAATTTGTTGCGCAGTGACAGCGGCGACAATTGGGGCCTCTATAACAGCCCCGCCTATGACGCGATGCTGGCGGGCGCGCAGGCCGAGATCAATCTGGAGAGTCGCGGCCAGAAGCTGGCGGCCGCCGAGCGCATCGCGCTGGCCGACCAGGCCCTGATGCCCCTGTGGTTCTGGAACGATTCGAATCTGGCGTGGCCCTATCTGTCGGGGTGGGAGGCAAACCCGCTGGATTATCACCGCTCCCGCTGGGTTTCGATCGACCAGCGGGCGCGGATAACGCTGTTTGCATGAAGCCTTTGCTGCCGGTGCTTCTGCTGTTGTTTCTGGCAACGGGCGCGCAAGGCCAGAGCGTGCTCAATCGCGGCAATGGCGCGGAGCCGGACACGCTTGATCCTGCCTTCGCCTCCAGCACCGCGGAAATCAACATCCTGGGCGACCTGATGGTGGGACTGACCACGCTGGATGCGGCAGCGCGCCCCATGCCCGGAATTGCTGATCACTGGGAGACGGCGCGCGACGGCCTGACCTGGACCTTTCATCTGCGACCCGCCCACTGGTCGGACGGCAGCAAAATCACCGCTCCGGATTTCGTCGCGGCCTGGCGACGATTGCTGGACCCCAAGACCGCAGCGCGCGCGGCGCAGACTTTGTGGATCATACGGAACGCGCAAGCCATCACCGCGGGCCACATGCCGCCCTCGTCGCTTGGCGCCCGCGCGCCCGATGCGGCAACTGTCGTCATCGCCCTGGAACGTCCCGCACCCTATCTTCCGGAACTCTTGACCCAGCCTGCCGCCTTGCCCTTGCCGCAAGCCGCGCTCAAGATCAGTCCCCAACCCGGCGCTTACGTCTCGGACGGCCCTTATCGACTCCTGAGCTGGGTGCCCAACGACCACGTTTCCCTGGTCAAGAATCCCGCCTTCTATGACGCCGCGACGGTGAAGATCGACGCGGTGAACTATTTTCCCACCGCCGATACGGAGGCAGCACTGCGCCGGTTGCGCGCCGGCGAACTGGACATGCAGACGCCGCTGCCCAGCGCGCAACTGGCATGGCTCAGGGCCAACATGCCGGGGGCGCTGCATATCATGCCCTCGCTGGCGCTGGCCTATGTCGCGATCAACCTGCGCGACCCGGCGCTGGCCGACATCCGGGTGCGGCGGGCGCTCAACCTGATCTATGACCGCGAGGCGGTGGCCCAGAAAGTGATGAAGCTGAACGAGCGGCCGGCCTATGCTTTCGTGCCGCCCAATATGGCGAATTATGCGGGCGGACCCGAGCTGGACTTCAAGGCCATGCCCTATCCCGCCCGGCTGGCGCTTGCGAGAAAGCTGATGCAGGACGCGGGCTTTGGTCCCTTCAACAAGCTGACCCTTGCTTACGCGACCACCGGAAATCCCGACAGCAAGCGGCTGGCGGCGGTGTTCCAGGCCATGGCGCGGCAGATCTATGTCGATCTGCGCATCAACATTTCGGACCATGCGCTGGAGCTGCGCGCCCTGCGTCAGGGCCAGTATCAGCTGGGTTATGCCACCTGGTTCGCGGATTTTGATGATGCCTCTGATTTCCTGGACCTGCTGAAATCGGGCAATCCCGGCAACTATGCCGGCTACAAAAATCCCAAATTCGACGCCGCCCTGGAAACGGCCGAACGCGAGCCGGATGCGGGCAAACGCGCCCTCCTCCTCAAATCCGCCGAACGGATCGCGCTGGCCGACCTGCCCTGGGTGCCCATCCGTTTCCTGTCGCAAAGCGAGGCCGTCGCGCCCCGGGTGGGCGGCTATATGCCCAATGCACGGGACTACAATCGCAGCCGCTGGCTTTGGATCAAAAAAATAGGGCATTGATTTTGGGTCGTGACCCCATAGCTCAGCAGCATAGAGCGGCGGTTTCCTAAAGCGCAGATAGCGGTGCCGTCGCGTTGCCTCTCGTTTGGAATGGGCCAGTTTCGCTGCCTCTTTGAGCATATACCCGTCGGCTAGTCGCGTCTGAGTTTGCCTGCTAAGTGGCAAATTTGGTGGCAAATGAATCGGAGATGAATGCCGTTTTATCATTTTGGCCAATCTCCCGTGACCTTCAGCCCGCAGCGGTCGGACCGTTTGGCCGGTTCTTCAGCGCATCGACGACATAGTCGATGAACACACGCGCGCGCCTCGGCATGTGACTGCGCGTCGGGTAGATCAGATAGAGATCGATCGGATTGACGGCGAAATGTGCGAGGAGCTCGACCAGCCGCCCTTCTGCGATGTCCTGCTCGATATCCCAATGCGCCTTGATGCCGATACCAAGGCCAGCAAGTGCCCAGTCGTGCATCACCTCGGTGCTGCTGGTGATGAGCGTACCACGCACACGAACCTCCAGGGGCTCGCCATTCTCGACAAAGGTCCAGTGGTCGTAGAGGTGACGCCCGCGCACGTAACGGATGCAGTCGTGATCCGCCAGGTCGGCGGGCATTTGCGGAACGCCGCACCTTTCCAGGTAAGCGGGGGAAGCGCAGATGCTTCGGCGGCTCGCCAGAAGAAGACGGGCGATGACATCGCCTTCCCTCAGCGGATCGACATGCAAGGCGACGTCGAGACCATTGCCGATGACGTCCACGCGCGTATCGTCAAGCACCAGTTCTACTGTGATGTCAGGATACTGCTGGCAAAAGGCCCCGATCAGCGGCGCGATCCGTCGCCGCCCGATCTCCAGCGGCGCACCAACCCGCAGATGACCTCGCGGAGAGCTGCTGCGCGCGCCAACCTCCGCCTCCACTTGATCGATGTCGTGCAGGATGCCAAGGGCGCGTTCGTAGAGGAGTTTGCCCTCCTCCGTCAGCAAGAAGCGCCGCGTGCTGCGGTCGACCAGGCGCGCGCCCAGGCGGCTTTCCATCGCCGAAAGACGTCGACTCATGGCCGGCAGTGAACTGTTCAATCGCCGAGCTGTCTCCGACAGGCTGCCGGCGGTCACCATCCGTACAAACAACCGAAAATCGCTGATGTCGTCGGCCACGCGATCTACCCTTTCATTCCCAACGCCGGCTGAAAGCCGGCTCAGGGGATGTTTTCCGCGCGGCTCTATATCATAATCTGGCGGTATGTCGGTGGTCAGCAGGTCTCCCCCGGGGCCGCTGGGGTTCGCCTGCGTATCTTCACGCCCTGGATAGCCGGCCCCGCGTACGGCAGAACGATAGAGCTTAGGCATCGGCCTGGTCTCGCCAGCAGAGGCACGCGGTCAGGAACAGGCCCGCGCACAGCGACAGATGCTCACGCACCAGGTACATCTCCATCATCCGCTGGGTCGGCGGCATGTCCCAGAAGTGGTGAGCGATCGGGATGGTGATCAGGGTGAACCCCGCAAGCCAGCCCGCGCCCAGCCAGGCGTAACGCCCCCAGATCACAAGCGCCGAGCCTGCAAGTTGGGTCAGGACGAGTGCGGCGGCGAGCAGCTGCGGCGCCGGCAGGCCGATATGGCTCAACTCGACAGCCGCATCATGAAAGCTCAAGAGCTTTTCGATGCCGGAGCTCCAGAACAGGTAGGTCACCAGCACGCGCGCGGTCAGATTTAGAAAACGGCTGTCCAGGATTGCAGCTACCCAGTTTGGCATTAAGATCCTCGGTATGGAATTTCGTGCGGAAAATTGATGGTCGGGCGCGGGTCATGAATGGTCGCGGTCTTGCCCGGACGCGGCGCGAGCCGTTGTGGTATTGCTCCCGTCCGCGCCGGCTTCCATCAGCCCCCCGCCGGTCGCCAGGAAGAGGTCGACCGTCAGGGCATGGCGCTGGGCACGGGCCTCGATGAGGCTCAGCTGAGCCAGTTGCTGCTGACGCTGGGCGTCGAGAACCTGAACGATTCCGGTGTTGCCCGCACCGTAGCCAAGACGCGTCAGACGCAGCGCCGCGCTTGCCGACTCTAACGCCTGCCGCTCGGCTCGAACGCTGTCGGCCGTATTGGCAAGCCCGTGCAGCGTGTCGGCGACTTGCTGAAATGCCGCCAGGACAGTCTGTTGATAGTCGTCGAAGGAGGCCTGATAGGCTTGTTCCGCCGCCTTGCGGCGAGCGGTCAAAGCTCCGCCGTGGAAGATCGGCGCGGTCATACCGGCGACCAGGCTCCAGGCGGTGCCCGCCGGACCCGACATCAGACCTTCGCCTGCGACTGCGGCGCTGAGATTGAACCGTGGATAGAGATCGGCCGTCGCAACGCCCACCTCCGCGCTCGCCGCATGCAGTCGGGCTTCCGCCGCCCGGATGTCCGGCCGCGCGCGCACGAGTTCCGAAGGCAGGGCAAGCGGGAGCTCCTCCGGAAGCGTCAACCGGTCGAGATCCAAAGCCGGCGCCGACCAATTCGCCGGAGAGCGACCGACAAGAACGGCCAACGCGTCCTGCGCGGCCTCCAGCCGCTGGTGAAGCGGCGGCAGCATCGCCTGATCGCGATCAAGCTGGCTCTGGGCGGTCATGACGTCCATCTCGCTGGCCACACCGGTGCGCCGGGCAGCGCGCACGAGGTCCAGAGTCTTCTCGTCGGACGCGATCATGTCCTGGACCGCAGCGACCTGGGCGCGCGTGGCGGCACTCTGCAGCGCAGTCATGACCACCCCGCCGCTTACGGCGAGTCTTGCGGCGTTGAGGGCCTCGCCACTGACTTCCGCATCGGCTGAGGCCAGCTCGATCTGACGGTGTGTTCCCCCGAATATGTCGGGGTCGTAGCTGACGCCGATGCCGGCGGTGTAGGCAGAGAAGGTCGGGAACGTAAACGCCTGAGGACCGAGAAATTCAGCGCCATACGCGCGTCTTTCAGCTCCGGCGGCGCCGTCCACCTGGGGATAGAGGCCACCGCGCGCCGACTTGACGATCTGCTGCGCTTTCGCGAGGTTGGCCTGGGCCGCGGCAAGCGACCAGTTGTGCGAAAGGGCGGCTTCCACTGTTTCGTTGAGCTCGGGAGAGCCCAGGCTCTTCCACCAGTCCGCCTGCAGCGGCCGGCCCATCGCCACCCTTTGGCCGGACTCCCCCGGCGCAGGGGGATCGATCGTTGCAGCGGTCTGTGGCGCGTAGGTCTGCTCGGTCGGACGGGCAGGAGCCTGGAAATCCGGCCCCACGGTGCACCCGCCGAGGGCTGCCGTCGCAAGAAGAGCGACAAGACGCGCCTTGGTGATCAGATGTGATGCCGATGAATCGAACATTTCAATGTGCCTCCCCTGAAGAACCTGATTTCGCCTTCCGCAGCAGCAGCACCGAGAAAAGTGCGAGGCCAAGAAGGATGCTTTGAAGGATGATCGTGTCGCTGAAGGCCAGCATGTAGGCCTGGCGGCGGACGAGACCGCCCAAGGCGACGGCGGCCTCCCGATGCGCGTAGGCAGGATCGCTGACGCCATGAACCATGATGCGGTGGGCCAGCGCCTCGAGTCGCTCGCGCGTTGTCTGGCCGAGCAGCGAGACCTGGCTGGTCAGAACGTCCGAATGAAACTGTTCGCGCTTGGTCAGGAAGGTCTGCAGCACGGCGATGCCGATGGCTCCGCCAAGATTGCGGATCATGTTGTAGAGGGCTGCCGCCGAGCCAGCGTTCACCTTCTCGATCCCGGCGACCGCGATGGCGGAGAGCGGCGTCATGACCAGCGCCTGCGCCACCGCCCGCACCAGGCTGGAGGCGAGAAACTGCGGGCCCGAGAAGTCACCCGACATGTTCGTCGCCATCAGGCTGCCGACGATGAACAGGACATAGCCAACGGTCGCCAGGAGCCGCGGATCGACCCTGCGCATCAGCTTGGGCATCAGCGGAATGATCGCCAGCTGGGGCAACCCGATCCAGATCAGGACGCCACCGATCTGCTGAGCGTTGTAACCCTGGATGCGCCCCAGATAGAGCGGCACGATGTAGATCCAGCCATACATCGAAAAGCCAAAGAAGAAGTTGGCCAGCGTGCCGAGGCCGAAGTTGCGCCGGACCAGCAGCCGCAGATTCAGGAGCGGCGCCTTGCGGTTCAGTTGGACCAGCGTGAACACGACCAGGGACACGACCGCGATCACGGTCAGACGGACGATGAACTGAGAGCCGAACCAGTCGTCCTTCTCGCCCTCTTCGAGCACGGTCTCGAGAGAACCCAGACCGATGGCGATCGTGATGATGCCGAGCCAGTCACCCTGGCGCAGCAGGCCGAACTGCTGCGGTTCGCGGTCAAGGGAAAACCACAGCATGGCGAACATCACCGCGCCGGGGATCAGATTGACGAAGAATATCGACTGCCAGCCGAAAGTGTCATTGCACCAGCCGCCGATCGCCGGCCCGATCGAAGGGGCGAAGATCGCCGAAATCGCGTAGATCGACAGGCCGATCGGCTGCTTGGATGGCGGCAGCCGGGTCATGATGATGGAAAAGGCCAGCGGAATGAGCACGCCCCCCGCGAACCCCTGCAGGGCGCGCACAACGATCATCTGGCTAAGATCGGTCGTGAAGGCGCAAAGGACGGTCAGCACCAGGAAGGCGAACGTATTGCTCAGCAAGTAAAGGCGCACGGAGAAGACCCGTGAAAGCCACCCGCTGATGGGGATGACGATGATCTCGGCGACCAGATAGGCGGTCGTGATCCAGCCACCCTCGTCCCTACCCGCGCCGATTGCTCCCTGGATGTCGGCCAGAGAGGAGCCAACGATCTGGATGTTCAGAATGGCAAGGAACGCCCCAAGCGCCGCGCCCACAACGGCCATCCAGGTTCGCAACGGAACTGCATCGCTTTCCGGCCGGACGGTGGCGAGGTCTATGCTGGCCATGGTTCAGTTTCCCCGAACCTGACCCTGGGTCTGCGCGCGAGTGTCGATCTCGGCCGTTACGGACATCCCCGGGCGGAGACGGCCGGCCAGCGGATTGCGCGGGTCAAACGTGATCTTCACCGGGATGCGCTGCACGATCTTGGTGAAGTTGCCCGTGGCGTTGTCCGGCGGCAGCAGGCTGAACTCCAGGCCGCTGGCGGGCGCAAGACTATCGACCCGGCCCTCGACATCGTGGCCCGGAAAGGTGTCGACCTTGATGCGGACCGGCTGCCCCGACTTGACGTCGGTGAGCTGGGTCTCCTTGAAGTTCGCCACCACATAAGTCCGCTGCAGCGGAACAACAGCCAACAGCTGGGTCCCGACCTGGACATATTGGCCCACGCGCGCGGTGCGGGCGCCAACTATGCCATAGATCGGCGAAATGATGGTCGTATAGCCGAGATTGAGCTCGGCCTGGCGCCTCACAGCTTCGGCCCGCGCGAGCTGTGCCTGGGCCACCTGCCGCTGGGTGGTCAGGACATCCACCTGCTGGCGCGCAGCCACGGCAGCGGCCTGCATCCGCTCCAGCGCCGCAGCCTTTTCCTTTACGTCGGTGGAGGCGTTGTCGGCCGTTTCGTCTGAGCCATAGCCCACGCGAGCCATCTCGCTGCGCCGGGCGTCGTTGCGCTGGGCCAATTGGAGCGCAGCGCGTCCCGCGGCGACACTGGCATCCGATTGGCGAATATTCGATCCCTGGGCGGCGATCTGTGCGTCCAGATTGGCGACCGATGCCTGGCCAGCCGCGACGGCCGCGCGCGCCTCGTCCAGTGCGGCGCGGAAGTCCCGGTCATCGATCCGGGCCACGACCTGGCCCGCTTTCACGGACTGGTTGTCGTTGACAAGGAGGGAATTGACATAACCCGCCACCTTTGGCGTCAAAAGAGTTGCGTCCGCCTGCACGTAGGCGTCGTCCGTGCTCTGGATGAACCGTCCGACCATCCAGTAGTGAGCGCCGCCCCAAGCGGTGGCGGCGAGGATGATAACCGTCCCCCCCACCACCAGCGCCCGAGGTGACAGCTTTCGGCGCTGGCCCGATAGGGTGGCGGCCGACGGCGTTTCGCTGACGATGCTCCTGAGATTTTCGACGACGGTCATATTCTGATCCTTCCGCTCTGCGGCGATGAAAACGCGCCGGTTTTGATTGGCAGGACGAATATGCCGCCGGGCGGCCGGGCTGGTAGCCGTTGCTTTCGCAGCACATCCTTCCTCCCAGTGGAAGAATGGTCGCGGTCCATACCCGCACGCAGCGCGGGCTCGTCAAACACACATGGCAGACAGTGATCGCGCTGGTCGTGCCGTCATTGGTGGCGTTCTTCGCCTCGGGTCCGGGGGGACGAGGAATGGCCGACGTTAGTCTCGAGGCACCATGATGTTTCCGTTGTGAAACCAACACGGACCGCGGCCTTCATCAAAAAGCCGTCAGAGCCTTGATTGCTGGCCGGCTTCTTCCGCCACATCCGAACGATTCCACCAGCCGCCGCCTAGCGCCTGGAACAGCGCGGCGGTATCCGACAATCGCGTCACCTGGGCTTGGACCAAGGCGAGCCGCGCTGCGCCGTAACCGCGCTCGGCATCGAGCACATACAGATAAGAGCGGTCGCCCAGCTTCAACTGCGCACGGGCCATGTCGAGATTGCGCGATGCGGCCCGCTCTGCCGCCATCGCGGCCTGCAAGGTTTTGGCATCCTCCTGCAACGCCCGCAGGGAATCGGCGACATCGCGGAAGGCACCGATTACCGTGCCGCGATATTGCGCCTTGGCCTCGTCGAGCATCGCCTCCGCCGCGTGCTGGCGATGGCGCAGCGTTCCGCCATCGAACAAGGGCTGGGCAATACCTCCGGCCACCGAGAAAAACTGATCATAGGGCGCGAAGGCCCCAGCTATTGTATTCGAAGCCGTGCCAAGATTGGCGGTCAGGTTGATCTGCGGCAACCGGCTCGCGATCGCCACCCCGACATCGGCGCTGGCGGCATGCAGCTTCGCCGCCGCGGCACGGATATCCGGGCGTTGCTCGACCAGCCTGGCCGGCAAAGAGACCGGCAGATCCCGCGGCAGCGTCAGCGCGGCAAGTTCAAAGTGCTCTGCCAGCGGGTGGTTGGGGAATCCGCCGGTGAGGGCGAGCAGTGCGTAGCGCTGAAGCGCCAGGGCTTTTTCCAGCGGCGGCAGCTGCGCCCGCGCCGCCGCAAGCATCGTCTCCTGCTGCACCAGATCGGCTTCGGCGGCGTCGCCGAGCTGATATTGCTTGCGGATGATTTCAGTCACCTGGCTGTCGGCATCGACGATATCCTGCTGTGCGGCGATCTCGGCCGAGAGTCCGGCCTCCTGCGCCGCCGCCATCACCACATTCGACGTCAGGCTGAGATAGGCTGCTTCCAGTTCGAAGCGCTGCATTTCCGCCTGGGCGGCGACCGACTCGATCCGGCGCTGGTTGAGGCCAAAAATATCGACCGAATAGGAAATTCTGAGCTCGCCGGTAAAAAGCGAATATTCCGGTTTGCCCGAGGCGGAGGTTGCCGCCATCGTGCCGGTGGCGGTACGGACGACGCCGTCGGAAGCGCCGAGCGCCAGGCTGGGGAACAGCGACCCCTGTTCCGCCAACATATTCTCGTGCGCCGCGCGCAACGCGGCTTGCGCCGCCTCGATGCTGGGATTGGCCTTCAGGGCGCGGACCATCACGTCGTTGAGTGGTCGGGAATGAAACAGGGTCCACCACTCGCCGGGGACATCCATGACGGGATCGAAATGCTGTGCCTCGCCCAGCGTCGTTGCCGTCGATTGGGTGGCCGGGGGAAGCGGACCCGGCGCATAGCCGGCTTCCGCTGGCGCGGCCGGCGATTGGAAATCTGGCCTAACCGTGCAACCGGCGGCAAACAACACCGCGACCAAGGCGGCAAGCTTCGAAGGAAATAGCGAGAACTTCATCATCATTCCGACGTCTGAGGCTGTAGAGAAGAGAGCGCTTCGTCTTCGGCCCGCTTGCGGGCGCCACTGAACAACGGATAGACGGCGGGGATCACCAGCAAGGTGAGCAGCGTCGCGGTGATCAGCCCGCCGATGACTACGGTGGCCAGGGGACGCTGGACCTCGGCACCGGCGCTGGTCGAAACCGCCATCGGCAGAAAGCCGAGGCTGGCCACCGTCGCGGTCATCAGTACCGGGCGCAGCCGGGTCATCGCCGCCTGCCACGCGGCAGAGGCCGCATCGGCCCCTTTCACGCGCAGCTCTTCGATATAGCTCACCATCACCACGCCGTTCAGGACGGCAATGCCGAACAGGGCGACGAAGCCCACTGCCGCCGAGATGCTGAATGGCAAGCCGCGCAGCGCCAGGGCGAAGATGCCGCCGATGGCAGCGAACGGCACGTTGACGAAGATCAACAGCGACAACCGCAGCTGTCCGAACATGATGAACAGCAGCGCGAAAATCAGCGCCAGCGCCACCGGCACCACGATCTTGAGCCGCGCCGTCGCGTCTTCCAGGTTCTTGAACTGTCCGCCCCATTCGATCGAATAGCCGGGCTGCAAGGCGCCCGATGCCGCAATCGCACGCTGCGCATCGTGAACGAAACTGGCGACATCGCGGCCACGGACATTGGCCTGTACGGTGATCCGGCGCTGTCCTTGCTCGCGCGTGATCTGGGCGGGCCCGACCTCCATTCCGACCTCGGCGACCTGGCTCAGCGGCACGGCGCCGGTGGTAGCGCCGGTGCCGCCAGACGTGCTCGCCACGCGGAGATTGCGAATGCGTTCAAGCGTATCACGGCCCTGCGGTGCCAGCCGGACGCGGATATCGAAGCGGCCGCTGCCCTCGACGATGGTACCGACGCTGCGGCCGCCGAGCGCCTCGACCAGATCGAGGACGTCGCTGGCGTTCAGTCCGTAACGGGCGATGGCGGCACGATTCACCCTGATATGCAGATAAGGCTGACCGGCTGTCTGTTCGGCCTGGACGTCGGCCGCACCCGGCACCCCAGCCATCACCTTGGCGATCTTTTCGGCGCTATCGTGCAGGGTATTGAGATCATCGCCATAGATGATCGCCGCGGCATCGGATCGTACGCCCTGAAGCATATCCTCGATCCGCATCTCGATCGGCTGAGACCAGCTCAGCGTCAGCCCGGGGACATCGCGGTTCAGCGCGGCGGAAAAAGCGCGGACCAGCCCTTCCTGGGTATAGGCGGTGCGCCATTGCGACTGCGGCTTCAGCATGACGAAAGTATCGCTCTGCTCCACCCCCATCGGATCGGTGGGGATTTCCGAACTACCGCCCAGGGAGACGGCAGTCTCGACCTCCGGGAAGCGCAGCAGCGTCTTCTCGACCATTTGCTGAGCCTCGACCGCCGAACCCAGCGAAATGCCCGGCAACTTGGTGGTGGTGACGGTCAAGGTGCCCTCGCCGAGCTTGGGAATGAACTCTGCGCCCAGCGGCGATCCGACCAGTACCGCCAGCAACAGCAGCAGCACCGCAATGCCCATGGTCGGAAGCGGATGGCGCGAGGTGCGGGCCAGCATCGGCTGATAGGAGCGGCGGACCCAGCCGACGATGCGGCTGTCATGTTCTGCAATGGGGCGGCCAAGCAGATAGCTCGCCAGAACCGGCATCGCCGTCAGGCTCAACACCAGGGAGGCGATCAGCGCGAAGATCACCGTCAGCGCCATCGGCCGGAACATCTTGCCCTCGATCCCCTGAAGGCTGAGAATCGGCAAATAGACCACGGTGATGATGGCGACGGCGAAGGCGACCGGTCTGGCAACCTCTTGCGTCGCCTCGCGGACGACCTCGCGCACCGGGCGGGTCGGCATCTCGCCGCGTCGCCGCACCACATTCTCGATTACCACCACCGCACCATCGACGATCAGGCCGAAGTCGATGGCGCCGAGGCTCATCAGATTACCCGACAAGCCGGTGTAATACATCGCGGTGGCGGCGGCCAGCATCGACAACGGAATCGCAAAGGCGACGATCAATCCGGCGCGAGCATTTCCGAGCAGCAGAAACAGCACCAGCACCACCAGAATGGCGCCTTCGGCCAGGTTGTGGGCAACGGTGCCGATGGTCCTGCCGATAAGATCGGCGCGATTGTAATAAGGCACGATCTCAACGCCTTTCGGCATCGTGCCCTGGATTATCCCGATCGCCGCCGCGACCCGGCCGTCCACCGTGCGGGTATTCTGGCCCAGCATCATCAGCACGACGCCGACCACCGCCTCGCGTTGCCCGTCGCGGGTCACCGCGCCCAGCCGCGGCATCGCCGCAACCGACACCTTGGCGACGTCATGGACATAGAGCGGCACGCCGCCTGGGCCGGTGCGCAGGACGATGTCGCCGATATCGGAGGTGTTGTGCAGCAGTCCTTCACCGCTGATGACCGCCTGCTCGCCATTATGCTCGAGCGTGGCGCCGCCGCTGGCGCCGTTGTTGCGCTGGACGGCACTGAATATGTCGTCGATCGACATCCCGTAGCGGATCAGCGCCTCGTCCGAGACAGCAACCGTATAGGTCTTGAGATCGCCGCCATTGACATTGACGTCGATCACGCCCGGTACCTGGCGCAGCTTGGGCGCGATCTGCCAGTCGAGGATGGAGCGCAGGTCCATCAGCGACTTGCCCTTACCGCGCACCTCGAATTGATAGATCTCTCCCAACCCGTCGGACACCGGGCCCAGTCGCGGCGGCGCGGTGCCTGCGGGAAGCTGCGCGCTGCGCAGGCGCTCCGTGACCAGATTGCGTGCGGTGTAGATGTCCTGGCCGTCGGCGAAGCGCACATAGATAACGGAGAGGCCGTAACGTGACACCGATCGCAAATTCTCCATTCCGGGCACGCCCTGGAGCGCCAGTTCGATTGGCGCGGTGATCGTGCGTTCTACCTCGAGCGGCCCCAGCCCGGGTGCCTGGGCGGTGACCAACACCTGGACTGGCGAGATATCGGGCTCGGCATCGATCGAAAGCCGGCCGAGGCTGATGATCCCGACGCCGATCAGCGCCGCGATCAACATCAAGGTGATCGCGCGATTGCGCAGCGCCGCATCGACAAGCCATGAAACCATTGTGTTTTGGCCTTAGCTTTCGTCAGGAATCGTGGAGCGGAGCAGTGCCGCCTTCAGCCAGTAGCTGCCCTCGGTCACGACCGGAGTGCCAGGGCTCAGACCCTGCTCGATTTCGGTGAAACCGTTACTGCTGCCTGCAGTGCGTACGGCACGCCAGGCGAACTCACCTTTGCCGACCTGAACGAATACGGCCGGGTGACCGTTCACGTTCTGAATTGCAGTGTCAGCGACCTGCACGGCCTCGCGGCCGAGCGGCTCCGCAATGTCGACTTTGCCGAACATGTTGACTCGCAGCGCGCCATCGGGATTGGGCACCGCGCAAAGCACGGTGTCGGTGCCTGTATGCGGATCCAGTTCGTCGGCAACATGGACGACGGTGCCGGTGAAGACCCGGCCGGGAAGCGCATCGACATGCAGCGCGATCGCGTCGCCCTCTCGCAGGTTGCCCAGTTCGCCTTCGGGCACACTGGCCTCGACGACGATGTTGGAAAGATCAGCCACGGTAACGACGGCGCTGCCGATATCGGCAATCTCTCCCGGCGAGAGGTTCACGGTGTCGATATCGCCATCGATTGGCGAGACGATGGCCCCGCGCCAGTTCCGCGGGCCGGGCGCGGCCGATGCCACCGAACCGTCTTGGCCGGCCGGCGCGTCCAGCGGCATCAGATGGGCTTCGTCTTCCTGCTGGTACTGCAGATCCGCCATGCGCGTGCGCAGCATCGCATCGGTCCGCGCCGCCTCGGCACGGCGGCGTTCAACCTCGCTCCTGGCAATGCCACCGACATCGAGTTCGGCCTTGGCCCGGTCGAGCGCCGCCTTGGCGGTGGCGTCCTCCGCTTTTGCCTGCGCCAGTGCGGCGGCGGCACTCGTCACCCGGCTGTGCATCGCACCGAGGTCGAAATAATCCAGAACCGTCATGCGCTCGCCCGCTTTCACATGCTGGCCGGGCGTTACCATGACCGCCTCGACCCGGCCGCGCGCGGGCGCACTCACCTGAGCCATGTGCATCTTATTGAAAGCAACGGTGCCGGCGACTTCGAGATTGCGGGTGACAGGGCGAAGCTGGGCTACCGCGATATGGAGAGCCATATTGTGCATCGCGCCGGGCGACAGGCTTATTGTCTGAGGGATCGCTGGACGCGCTGCCGCTATCGGCGCGGCGGCAACCTCTGCGGTGGCGGGAACCAACAAGCGCCCGGTGAGGAATCCCAGAATGGCGACTCCGGCCGCAGCAAGGAGGATCGCCGCTCCCCCTGCCTGACGTGCCGACTTTCGGCGCCAGCCCGACATTGTGGCGGTCGACGGCGCTTTGCTGATGATGCTCTTGAGATTTTCAACGACGGTCATACCCTGATCCCCTGACCTTTCCCCTGCGCGGCAATCACGACGTGCAGTTCTGATCGGCAGGACGGATATGTCGCTGTGCGGCGGGATAAATAGTCGCTGCTTCCGCAACGTATCCTTCCGCCCATCGGAAGAATGGTCGCCCTGCATGCAACTTCAGGCGCTAAGCCCGCGGCGAATGCACTCGATCAGCGGGAGACCGATGCCTGGCGAGCTGAGGTAACGCTCTCCCACGGACGAAATCGTGCCGATAAGCTCCGTCGGCGGACAGGCTGCATCTCCCACCGATCGCGTTCATTCACCGCGGACCAACATTCGAACTTGCATGCATCGCGACCATTCTTCCAACAGATGGAAGGATGTGTTGCGCAGGCAGCGGCTACTTACCCCGCCGCGCGGCCACATATTCGTCCTGCCAATCTAAAGGCGCGATGGTTGTCTTGCCCTGGCCCCGCCTTGGAAACGCAACTGGGTGTTATCCCGAGCAGCTTCATTGCCTTCTTCCGGGCTGTGATTTTGTTCTAACAGCGCCGCTATGCCTGGTCGGTTCTGGCCATGCTCCTGCTAGCGGCGCTGGCGCCCGTCACCTTCGCGCACGGATGAGCTGTGTGTGAAGGGGAGCAGAACTGGCCGCGGCCATCCGCCCCCCCGCCGCGGCCAGTTCATGTTCCAAGTTCCAACGGGAGGCCTGAATGCTGATCGTGGGTTCAACGGGGCCGGAGACAGCCCGCGCCCGATTGATTTCAGGACTGGAAGCCTGTTCGCCGCACATTCTCGGGCTGGCCAGGATCATCGCCGGCCTGCAGTTCCTGGAACATGGGCTGATGAAGCTTGTGCATTTCCCCGCGCCGGATCCGGCCGTTTCCGGGCCTCTATCACCTTTTCTTCTGCTAGCCAGCATCATCGAGCTGATAGGCGGTGTCCTGATCGCAGCAGGTATTTTCACCCGCACAGCAGCGTTCATCTGCTCGGGCGAGGTGGCGGTCGCCTATTTCCAATTCCATGCGCGCCAAAGCTTCTGGCCGGCCATCAACCAAGGCGATGCTGCGATCCAATTCTGCTTTTTCTTTCTTTATCTGGTCTTCGCAGGCCCTGGCGGATTCAGCCTGCAACGCGCAGGGGCAAAGTCATCGCGCTGATCCGTTTCCCACGAATTTCGCGCAAAATGCGGGGCGACCATAAAGAACATTTTCAGCGCGCTTGAAGTGCGCTCGATCTTCATAGCCTGCTGATGGTTCTGACCGCAGCCCGGCGCCTTGAGATCGTTTTGTGGCGCAACGACACTGCATCACGTTCGGCGTATAGAAAGCTAATAAAGCGTGCCACGAGGGTGCTCGGCGGCCTGCCGCCTGGCCGGACAAGCATTGTCTCTATGGGAAGGCGAGGCGCGAAGGGGCGCAGCACGATGGGCAATCCGGAAAGTTCACGCGCTGGTATCGGATCGACAATGGCAAGCCCCAGCCCTTCGGCGACAAGGCCGCACCGTGCCGTTGTGTATTGCGCCATCAACGCAAAGCGCGGCTCGACGCCTGCTCGTGCAAATGCCTCCTCGATCGCCTGCCGAAAAATGCCGGGACCGCCGGCGATCAAAGAGCTGCCTGCCAGATCGGACACCGTGATCGTCCGCTTGCGGGCCAGGGCATGCTGTCGTGGCAGCGCGCACACCGCATCAACCGTGAGAAAGGCTTCGGATACAACCCCAGCATAGCCGGAGCGCGGTCGCACCAAGCCGATGTCACATTGCCCGGTTGAGGCCCATGACCAGATTGTGTCGGGGCTTGGCACATGAAGCGAGACACGCACGCCCGGACACGCAGCACTCAAGCGTCGGATGGCACGTGGCACCATCCGGGCAGCCAAGGATGGCTGGCAGGCGATGCGCAATGACCCGGTTCCGAGTTCTCGTATCTGACGGGCAGCCTCCCAGAGGTGATCGAGCCCCGCATAGGTTCGCTCGACCTCGCGCGCGAAGGCTTCCCCCTCCTCTGTCGGCAGTGCGCTCCCATGTCCTCGCACAAACAATAAAAAACCGAGATCGGCCTCAAGCTGCGCCATTGCGCGACTGATGTGAGGCTGGCCAATGCCGAGAGCCGCCGAGGCCCTCGTCATCCCACCATGACGTATTACGGCACGAAAGAGGTCGATATGTGCGGGGTTGAGCATGCCTTATTTGCATGGAAATGAGAGGCTTAGGCATTTGACAGCATGAGAGCTATCCCGTCAAATCCCAATGACGCGTCTCAGCAGAGCGCCCCTCTGATGCTCAATGTCCTGGATGCTGTCGTCCGCTTCATCGAAAGAAAGACATATCCATGAGCGCGCAAGAAATCACTGGAACGCAAAGTGTTGTCCGCATGATGACCAGCTATATGGCCTGGGCAAACAAGAGCATGTTGAACTCGGCATCGCAGCTGCCGCCCGCCGAGATTGTCAAACCGCGCCAAACACGGTTCGGCAACATCGCGCACACTTTCAACCACATTCTGGTGATCGAGGACATCTTTCGCTGCCATCTGGAGGGGCGGGCCCACGGCTATCGAGCGCGGAATACCGAGACGTCTCCGCCCTTCGAGGAGGTGCGCAGCCGCCTTGAGGCGATGGATCAGTACTACGTCGAATTGGGGGAACGCTTATCGATCGAGGAACTGAATGAGACGATCCGGTTCGAGTATGTGGGGGGCGGAGATGGCGCCATGACGCGCCAGGAAATCATGCTTCATCTGGCGAACCATGCGACCTATCACCGGGGCTTCATCAGCGTCATGCTGTATCAAGTGCCGTTCACCGGCAAGGCGGACGATCTATCAGTCTTTCTACGCGACACCTGGCCCCATCTGCAGCGTTAAAGATCGACCTTCTGATGCTCAACGTCCTGTTCCCGATAGGCCTTGCCGTTCTGGCGGGGGCCAGCGTCAGCGTCCAGCAGGTGCTGAACGCAAACCTCCGCATGGCCCTGAACTCGGCCGCCTGGTCGGGCTTCGTGAGCTATTTCGTTGGGGTCGCCTGCATGGCGATGCTCGCGCTTGTTCTGCGCGAGCCCATTCCCTCTATGGCCTTGGCGGGACGCATATCGTGGTGGGCCTATAGTGGCGGTCTGTTCGGCGCGATCTTCATCGGTCTTGCCATATTCCTTATCCCACAACTCGGCGCTGCGACCTTCATCGTTCTCCTCGTCACCGGCCAAATGCTGGTGTCGGTAATCTTCGACCATTTCGGATGGCTGGGCCTTGCCCAACGCTCGATTGATCTCTCCCGTCTGATTGGCGTCGCGCTCCTGATCGGAGGGTGCGTCCTAATCCGGCGCTAAAGCTGGTCGCAGTGACACTCGGCAGCGCCGCATCTGGAAATAGCCCGAATGTAGCGCGTGGTGGTTGCTACGGGGGGCCTGGGATTGGAACGACCGCGCATCCATTGGGATAATGCCGGAAGTCACCTGCGCCATGGTCGCACCCGATGACTGGCGCCGGCTGGCCTCTATCCCGGCTGCCAGTCAAACTGCACCAGCGTCCCGTCATGATCCTGAGTTCAGGGTCCGCTTCGGGCATAGCTCTCCCCTTGCGGAGTGAGCTATCTTGATCCTCGAGACGAGAGAGGCACAAGACATGGGCGGATCAACACGACCCTATTATGGGGAGGCTGGTGACATCGTTCAGCCTTTAAGTGCCGCTCTTGGGCGCGCCTGCCGCCAGCTGATAGGTGGCAACCAGGGCCATCTTGCATATCGCACCGAGGCTAAGTATTTGATCGACTTGAGTGACCCCATAGCTCAGCAGGATAGAGCGGCGGTTTCCTAAACCGTAGGCCGGAAGTTCGAGTCTTCCTGGGGTCACCAATGTTTATAACGTTTCGTTCCCATTTATGAGCCCCACGCATGGCTTTCTCGTCGTCGGGATAGCTGAAAATGACGTCCGATGCGGCTCCGGACAAAACTTGCGACTTGGCTGGCCTCCCCAGGCGTCACCTCAATTCCGCTGAGATCAGACTGCAACCTCTCCAACCACACCGTCAGCGCTCCGGCGCCGCAATCGCCACCGCGCAAGGCGTCGATCAAAATGCCGTAGATGGCGTACTGAGCCATGAGCAGTCGCCATAAGACCGGCCGTTGAGCTGGTTCGAAATCCTCGAACAAGTCAGCAGCCGCGCCAATCGCGCTATTGACGTCGTCGGGCGCCCTTTGCGCAAGAAGGCTCTCGAACCCACCAAAGCTGAGCATTCCGCCATGAGCCTCGTCGTTCTCCAGGATCAAATTGAAATAATTGTCGAGCCTACCGGGCGTGAACCCCTGCCTTCTATACCGGCCCGGGTCCACCGTTCTCAACTGCCGCCAGTCAGCGACATACGGCGTATAGTCCATTCCGCAGTGCTTTGAAATTGCAGCGTCCAACGTCAGAAGAACGCTCACCTCTTTGGCGAGCAGGTACTGGATGTACACACTTTCGTCGAGGCCCAGGTCGACGAGGGTCAACTTTCTCTGGATTGCGCGACCGCAGACGGCAGGACAGATGAGATAGTATATGCGGGCCGCCCTCATGTACGCCCCGCCGGCCCGATCGCCGGGATCGGCCGCATCGGAGGTTCGCGCCCGCTCGGAGACCTCGACGATAAAATCTCGAGCGGCCGAGACCGCCTCCAATAATTGAAAACGAAGCGGCTCAAACTCCAGATACAATCTTTTCTTTGCCTCATAGTCGTAGTCAAGCCTCGCGTTTCTCTCGGATTGTCGTCTCGCTATCTCTTCCTCGAGCAACTTGAGCCGGCGGTTGCTTGACGAGGTCCAGATGGCGACGACCAACGAAACGGCAGTGGCAAGGGCGGAAAACAACCCGGCGATCCATGCCGCTATAACTGGATCATTCATTTGGACCTCGCCCCAATAAAAAAATTCGTATGACTGCAACACTACTGCGTGGCTGCCAGATCTTTCTTAGAGCAAACTACGTCGAAGTTGCAGGCCTAAAGTAAACCACGTCAAAGTTGCAGGCCGCATTGGGAAGTGAGCACAAACGTACATTCCGTGTACGTCCTTCTTACTCTGAGTTGCAATCCGCGATTAAAACAACGTCTGATCCGGACATTTAAATCACCGCGGAGCACACCAGTCGTATTCATGAAATATCACGTTGAGTATTTCTTAGCCGCTCTCGTCTAACTGTGCCGCTACCAGCAGAACGCTGGCGTCCTCTTCCTTCGAGCCTGCAGGAAGCAGAGCAGAACTTGGCGATTGCAGAATCCTCGCGTCGCCAAGTCCGTGCTACTCAATCGCAGCGGGTTCACACTGGTGCTTTGTCGGGAGATTCGGGTGAGTGGAGCGGACGTGACGGAAAATCGTAGCGAACACCGCAAGCGCGTCTTGTGGTCGGGACTGATATTTGTACCGCAAACGCATTCGACGATTGATTGTGCGATCAGAGATCTTTCGGAGACCGGAGCAAGAGTACGTGTTCAGGGCGAAATACCTCTCCCAATCAAATTTCTGTTTGTCGATATTACCAATCGGGCCGCCTATGAAGTTCAATGCGTTTGGCGTAACGAACGTGAGTTAGGTGTCAAATTATTGCGGCCCATACAGTTGGAGGACGGCTATTCCATTGAGTCAATTCAACTGAAGCGGCTTATGCTGGAGCGGCTGAATTGTTAAGCCAAGGTTTGAAATTTAAAATTGGATGAGTGCGCTACGGTACGAAGCGCCATGCCTTCCAATCACCGGCGCGATTTGGCTGAGTCGATCCGGCGCATATCCGGCGCTGAAAAATGGGAATCCAGTTCTGTGGAAAACCCGCCAACACCCCCTCTATTCGGGCCAATTCGGGTCGGAAAAAGTTGGAAATGGCGCAGAAACCGGCCTTACACCGGATTCCCAAACCCTAGGCCGGAAGTTCGTTCGGCGGCAATCAACCTGTCGGTTGATTGCTGATCGCCTCACCTTCCTGGGGTCACCACTATTTCCAACCTTAAGGAATTCCAGCCACGAGCGAGGGCTGTGTCGCCACCGGCTTGTTGCCGGTGAACCTGCAGGCGGCATCGAACGATACAAAACCATTGTTCAGAATGTCGGGGCCCGGGCAGCTTGCAACGATGTTCACGCCGACGCAGTGAACCCCGGCGGTGCCATTGATCTGGCTTTCAGCACAATAACCGAAGACCGTGTGATTAACGTCGGCGGCCTTCTTGACGAAGATGACGCCGTGTCCGATCGGGCAAGGCGCTGCCGAACCATCCGGAATGTCCAGACAGGACGCATCCCCGCTGTACAGGTAGCATGGCCCGACGATTTGGGTGGAGTTCGATGCTCGAGACTTTACCGCATGTCCCCCGCCTCTGCGAGGCATCGGGGGTTGCGTCGAGGTGACGCCCGGTCCCACGATCAAAACCGTCACGGTGTTCGACGCGTAGATGTTGTGGCATAGCCCGGTAGGGTCAAGCTGATTGTCATGCAGCCAGGCATTCGTGACCGTGATCGTGGTCCTGCTGCCGCCAGGACCGATGCCGTTTTGATTGTCGTGGATGTGGCAATTATCTACGTGAATATGCCCAACAGTATCTCCCGCCGCGCGCAAGCCCGCAGTGCCGCCGGCGGCGCGCGCTTGCATGCCAAAAGCCCTGACTTCCGCACCTTTGAGCAGCATGCTTCCCAGCGCCACGACGCCACCCATCTGTCTTACATAGCCGGCGGGATCGGCAATTCCGGTACCATCTAGAATCGCACCGGCCGTCCAGCTCGGGGTGGCCGTGCCGCCGCCCGTCAATCTGCCCCCCAGGTCAAGCGTCACACCGTCAGGAACGCCGACACTCTCGCTAAATATCTGGCCGCGCGGTTCGGCGACAGGATACCGGACCACATCGCCCGCCGCAGCCGTCAGAAGCGCCGCAGCAATAGTCTTGTTGGCCTGCCCCGGGCCGAAAGTGATGATCCTGCCGGTCGAACCAAAGACCGCGCGCGACGGCGGGTCAACTTCTGCGGCCCAGGCGGCGCGAGGCAACGCGACCGATGCGATCGGCAAGACCACGACAATGTCACGCCGGTTCACCATCATGCAGTTATCTCGACCTCCAAATAAAATTGGAATGGGCTCTCGTCATCCGAGCATTCCCGCTGCGCTGCTTCGCACCCACACCAAGTGTTTCAAAAAAATACGCAATGCCCAATGAATGTGCCCGTTGCGCGAAACGGCAAGGTTAATTGCAAGACACGATAATTCGATTCTCGCAGATCGAACCAAAATCATCGAAGGGGCGTTATCTGTGCGCTCTCAGGACTGGTTTTGCCATGTCAGTGGATGACGAGATTCTCGCTCATATCCGAGCCGCCAAGGTCTGGGATAAGGACGCAAAGCCCGGGGATTTTCAGATCAGGGCGCATCCGAACGGTCTGGTGCTCATAAACTTGAAAACCGGGCAGGCCCGGCTTCTCTACGATGAGGACGGCGGATTGCGGCATTGGAAGGAACTGTTCCCCAACCTGATCGAATTGCCCGAAAGACGGTCCAGATATTGAGCATGGAGTGCTGCGTCGCGACTTGCGGGCTTCCCGCGCGATACAGTGGTCTGTGTTCTTCGATGTCGTAAGCACCAGCGGCAATTAAACTGGCGGTTGATTGCTGACCACGTTGCGCTCCCGGCGGCCACACCACACGCGCGGGACCATCACAATCTCCTCACGAAATCTCCCCAATTCGGAACCGCTCCATCGGGAACCGGCCCAAGCCATTGCCGTTTCCATCCCGCACGAAAGCACCAACCCGTTTCAGGGGAAGGTTATTCAGGAGAAACTTATGAAGGGTATCCTCAACAACGTCTGCATTTGCGCATTGCTGTGCAGCGCGGTCATCGTTGCTGCGCCGGCTTTTGCCGCGGGCCTCGGCGGCGGGCTGGGCGGCGGCGGCATGGGCCGCTCAAGTTCGATCGGCACCGGCATCGGCGCCAACAGTTCCGTCACCACCCCCTCCACCGCGCCGGTGACCAATGCGGCGAGCCGCACCACCACCGGCGTTGAGAACACGGCCAATGGCACCATCGATACCACCAGCCGAGCCGCCTCCAATGCGGGTGACAATGCCGCCAGCGCAGCGAACAACACCGCCCAGGCCAATGCCGGCGGCAGTGTTTCGACGGGCGGCGTATCGGCCAGCGGCGACATCAATAGCGCCGACGCCTCCAACAATGCGGCCAGCATCAATCGCTCGACCCAGAGCACGGCGAATAACCAGACCCGCAAGACCGAGAACAAAGCCAACGCCGCAGAGAGCCGCGCCGGCAATACGCTGAACAACACGCAGGCCACCACCGGCGCCAATGCCGACGCGTCGGCCGGCGCCTCGGCCCGGTAGCAAGACGAACTGACGATGGAAATGCCCCGCCCACGGGCCGGGGCATTTCTTTTGCGCTGCACGGTGGCCAGTGGCGCGAACGCGGGCTAAGACTCGCTCGTCACCCCTCGGATTTCCCCATGCCCATCTATCGCGCGCCGGTCGAGGATTATCGTTTCCTGCTGAACGAAGTGCTGGAACTGGAAAAGCATCGGGACCTGCCCGGCTTCGCGGAGCTTTCGCCCGAACTGGCAGAGGACATCCTCTCCAATGCCGGCAAGTTCTGTGAGGAAGTCCTGCAACCCCTGAACCAGCCTGGCGACGAAGAAGGCTGCCATTTCGAGAACGGCGTGGTGACCACGCCCAAGGGCTTCAAGGAGGCATACAAAGCCTATAGCGAGGCCGGCTGGGGTGGGCTTGGCGCGCCGGCGGAATTCGGCGGCGCGGGGCTCCCGTCCATCATCACCATGGCGGTCAGCGAAATGGGCATGAGCGCCAACCAGTCGCTCGCCATGTATCCCATGCTGACGGCCGGCGCCTATGGCGCGCTTCTGGCGACGGCGCCGGACTGGATGAAACAGCAAATCGTTCCGAAAATGGTGTCGGGCGAATGGGCGGGCACCATGTGCCTGACCGAGCCGGGCGCGGGCACCGATCTTCGGTTGATGAAGACCAAGGCGGTTGAGCAGCCCGACGGCACCTACAGGATGAGCGGCACCAAGATCTTCATCTCCGGCGGCGACCAGGACCTGACCGACAATATCATCCATATGGTGATCGCCAAGATTCCGGATGAGAGCGGCGCCCTGCACGACGACCTCGCCACCGTCAACTTTTTCATGGTGCCGAAATTCCTGGTCGATGAAGAGGGAAAGATGGGCGCCAGGAATGGCATCAACACCGGCGGCATCGAGCACAAGATGGGAATCAAGGGCCAGGCTACCTGTGTACTGAATTTCGACGATGCCACGGCCTGGCGACTGGGACCCAAACCCATACCGCCGAAGCCGGGCGAGAAACGGTCCTCCTCGGCCGGCATGGCGGGAATGTTCGGCATGATGAATGCGGCCCGGCTGGGCGTGGGCGTGCAGGGCATCGGGCTTGGCGAGGTCGCCTATCAGAACGGATATGCTTATGCGCATGAACGGCGCGTAGGCCGCGCGCTGACGGGCGCGAAGGAGCCCGAAAAATCCGCCGACCTGGAAATCGTCCATCCCGACGTCAAACGCATGCTGCTGCAGGCGCGCTCGGCCACCGAAGGCCTGCGCGCGCTGGCGGCCTGGACGACGCTCAACATGTCCATCGCCGATTCTCAGCGCCCGGAAGCGGAAAGCGCGGGCCATCTGGCCGACCTGATGACGCCGGTGCTGAAAGCCTTTGGCACCGACATGGGTTTCGAGGCCGCGAACCTTGGCATGCAATGCTATGGCGGCCACGGCTATATCCGCGACAATGGCGTGGAACAGTTTGTGCGTGATGCCCGGATCAACCAGGTCTATGAAGGCGCCAATGGCGTACAGGCCATGGATCTTGTGGGGCGCAAGCTGGGCCGCAAGGGCGGCGCCGCACCGATGGCGCTGTTCGGCCTCCTGACCGGCTGGATCGGTGAACAGGAAAAAAATGACGCGATGAAAGCTTTCGTGGCCGGCGTGAGACGCGGCACGGAAGCCTTGCAGGCGGCTACCATGTGGCTGGCGGCCAACGGGTTGAAGAATCCCGACGATGCGGGCGCGGGCGCATCAGACTATCTGCGCCTGATGGGCATCACCATGCTGGCCCTGATGTGGGGCAAGATGGCCAGGGCAAGCCTGGGCAAAGATGATCCCCTGCACAAGGACAAGCTGATGTGCGCCCGTTACTGGATGGAGCGCATGGTGCCGGAATGCCCCATGCTCCTGGAGCGCATCCAGGCGGGAAGCGCCGTCTTGATGGAGCTGGACTGATGTCTGCGCCTGGGCCTTGGGGGCGGCCCGGCCGGCGCAAGGCTTCCCGCCTCGGCCTCTATCTCTGGCTGGGCGTCATGGCCCTGGCCTTTGTGCTGATCAATGTGCTGCAGCGCTATTTCCCCTCCGGCGACAGCTCCTTTGGCGATCCCTACCAGATACGCATGCTGGGGATGCTCGCGCTGGTCGCCAGCGGCCTCCTGTTCGTGCGCGAGATCAACCTGAAGCAGACGGTGCGCAATGTGCTGATCTGGGTCGCGGTGGGCGGTGTCCTGATTGTCGGCTTCTCCTACCAGCACGAGCTTGCGGACCTGGGCTTGCGGCTCCGCTCAAATCTGGTTCCGGGTTATGCCGTCCAGACCGGCCCGCGCGAGATGGCCATTTCAGAGGATGAAGGCGGCGGCTATCACGTCTATGGCACGATCAATGGCGTGCAGGTGCGTTTCCTGGTCGATACCGGGGCCAGCGACATCGTGCTGAGCCCGGCCGACGCGCGGCGCCTGGGCGTGGATTTCACCAGGCTGACCTTCGACCATGTCTATGAATCGGCCAATGGCATCGGCCATGGCGCCACCATCCAGGTACAGGATCTTTCGATTGGCGCCATCCACTTTGCCAATGTGCCGGTTGCCATAAATGGTGCGGAAATGAGTTCGTCGCTTCTGGGCATGGCGTTCCTCAAGCGCCTCAAATCCTATAGTTTCAGCGGTGGCAAATTGATCCTCGTATGGTGAGCGGCATGATGGAAGGCGGCTGCGCCTGCCGAAGCGTGCGTTACCGCGTGACGGCACCTCCCCTGATCGTGCATTGCTGTCACTGCCGCTGGTGCCAGCGCGAGACCGGCAGCGCCTTTGTCATCAATGCAGTGGTGGAGACCTTACACCTGCAGGTGACCGGCCAGACGGTGGAAGTGGATACGCCGTCGCTCAGCGGCAAGGGCCAGAAGATCGTGCGCTGCCCCACATGCCAAGTCGCCCTGTGGAGCCACTATCCGGGCGGAGGCAGGACGCTTGCCTTCGTGCGTGTGGGCACGCTGGATGATCCCGGTGCCGTGCCGCCCGACGTGCACATTTACACCGCCAGCAAACAGCCCTGGGTCAGGTTACCCGAAGACGCCCGCGCGTTCGCGGAATTCTACAACGTGCCGGAAGTCTGGACGCCGGAAGCCCGGGCCCGCTTTGCTGCGGCGAGGCAGGCGAGCTGACCGGGAGTGCCGTTGGTGGAATGGCTGCCTCCGCGTTCAACCCGCTACCGCCATACAGTCAGGTTAAACCTTCGGCGGCTCCGATATCGGAAACAGATCCCGCCGGTCGCCCTCATTTTCCCGCAAACGTTCCAGCGCCTGGTTATACCGGCGCAAAGTGTATGGCTCGCTTAAAAATCCGATTATCCGTCGGTCGGCGGGCGAATCCAGAACCGGAAGCATCTCCTGCTCGGTCCCGTCAAAGATCATGAGCGCGCTGCGAATATTCTGCGCCGGCAGCAGGAAAGAGCCGGGCGACTTCGCGATGTCTCCCGCCGTGACAAGCCCTGCATCCGCCTCCGCGCGCTTGGCATGCAATGACAGCACATCAATCGTGCCGATGAACTGGTCATCCCTCTGGACAAAAATGCTCCTGGCCGTTTCGGGGGGATATTTGTCGCGAACATCCCTGAGCAGGACCTTGTCGTCCACGACGATGGGATCGTTTCGCATAAGCTTGGCGACCGTGAGATCGGAGATCCATCCAATGTCGAGGGGGCTGCGAATATTCATGCCACGCTGATGAAAGCGCCAGGTCGAGAAGGAATAGCCGAAGAGCAGGCGCACGAGGCTGGAGGAAATTATGACACCCGTCATGACCCCGATTGTCATGGGCAGGTCGCCGGTGCCTTCCAGAACCAGAAAAATCATCGTGAGGGGCGCGCCGATAACCGAAGCCGCCACCGACCCCATGCCCACCATCATCAACGGCTCATGCAGGCCGGCCAGCCGTGGGGCGATGGCGGCGGCTATATCGCCAAAGGCCGCTCCAAACAGGCACCCAAGAAACAAGGATGAACTGAACATGCCGCCGCGAAAGCCGGAGCCTATCGAAATCGACGATGCCAGAAGCTTGGTCACCAGGATGATAAAGATGAACGACATCGGCCATGGACGTGCGATCAGGTACTGGATCGCCCCGTGACCGCCGCCAAGGACCTGCGGAAAAAAGATCGCAAGCTGCGTCAGACAAATGCCCCCGATGGCGGGCCTGAGCCATTGCGGCAAGGGGACATGCCGGAAGCAGCGTTCCACCCAAGTGACCGATTGCATGACCAGAATGCTGAAGCCGGCGGAAAGGATTCCGAGCAATGCAAAGAGCAGATAGACGGATTGCTTGAAATAGAATGCATGGCCCATGGCAAAAAGCGGCTCCGGATTCACGATCGTCCGTTCCGCCATCACGCCGGCCAGCACGGCCACGGCAACGGGAGCCAGCGCCCGTGTCATGTAGGTGCCGATAATCAGCTCAAATCCGTAGAACGCGCCGGCAAGAGGGGCATCGAATGCGGCGGCGATGGCCGCCGCCGCCCCGGCACCCACGAAAATACGCTGATCGGCGCGACGCAGGCTCAAGCGCTCGCCAAACCACGAAAGCAGGCTTGCGCCCAACTGGCTGTATCCGGCCTCCATGCCCACGGCCGCACCGGCCCCATTGGAAACGATCGTCGCGCCGACCAGACGCATGCTGGCGGCCAAGGACATGCGCCCGCCATGGAGAGCGTTGGCCTCGATCGGGTCAATCACGTCCTGAGCACCGAGTCGTCGGATCGCAAGCGCGCCTGCGCCCAGCAGGAAACCGCCAATCAATGGCACGAACAATATTCGCGCCAATCCGACATTGACGCCGGTGCTCAAGCTGGCTCCGGCCGGCAATGCGAAGGTGATGCGATGAAGGGCGTCAACAAATCGGTGCAGAACGGCGATCACGACGCCGATCACCGCGCCACCTATGCCGCACGCCAGGACCTGCGATGGCTCACTGGAACGGGCATAACGTTGCACAATGCTCCAAAGTTGCCGTGTTCGACGCATGGCCGACACCAGGGCGGATGGCTGCGTCACCGCCGCCGCCTGTTGCAACGGCACCGCTGCTTCCTGCCGAAACCCGGATTGCGGTCTGTCCATTGGATCATCGTGAAGGATTGACCCACTATTGAAGCATCCTTCCTTCGTGCCTCACATTTTTAATGCACGCCAGGTCGCGTGGACACCCAAATGTGCCCATGGGGACCGGATGAAGGGACTTTCAAGCCCCATGCGCCGACACCAAGGCCGAAGGGGGTATTTGCGAAAATGCGTCAGGCGCGCAGGCGGTTGGCGCCCCGGCGGACGGCGACCAGCACGATCTCGCGGAAAAAACTGTCCTGCTCTGACGTAAAGCCGCGCTTGGGCAGCCGCATGTAAAGCTGGTTGAAGCGCATCAGATAGGCGGCGCGGCTTTCGGTCACCAGATTGGCGTCGGCCCAGCGCGCGCCATAGCTGAAACCATCTTTCTGCAGGGTGATGCCGTCGGGTGTAATTACCGCGCGGATCTCCCGTGGCCTTGGCCGCCGCCGCCAGGCCAGCACAGCCAGGATCATTGCCATCCCGTAGATGACCACCAGCCCCACTACCACCAGCGCCAGATAACGCCCGGCATTCTGGCTGAGGTCGGCCAGCGAATCCGACAGCGGCGCACCGTTTGCCAGGGTGGTGAACACGACCGCGACCAGCATGCAGGCAGCCAGGATCAGGCCCCGGCGCAACAGATGAATGCGCAGCATGAAGAACTGCAAGGCCAGGGAATCACTGAGACAATGATCGGCGCGGTAGTCGATCTGATTCATAACCTCTACAATACCCGATACGATCAATTTTGATGCGTGGGCAATTTCCCCGAGCAAAGTACCATTTTAGCGAAAGCCATAGCCTGTTGAGCATACGACTTAACACAATAGGACATTCAGTATGACCTGTCTTGTTTTGATAGATCTGCAAACCGATCAAAGGCTGATCCCCGATGTTTTGGGGGACATTTCTCACCAAGGAGCGATGCGCGTGCGGCCATCCTTTTCGATGGTGCGGGCTAACTTACCACCCGACGAAATTCGCAACAGAGCAAAGATTTATAATGGCCGCGTTGCCGTCGGCGCATCGGAAATCTGGAATCTATTCCCCGAATATAGAAATGAATTCTTGATCAGGATAGAGCGGAGCGCACTCTCAGGAGTAAAGCACCTAGAGGTGCCGCTAAAGAACACAATTCTTGGAGACGTGCGATTGGATCAAAGCATAAGTATCGCTGAACGTCCAATTTATGACTTTGTCAGCCAACCGATCTTAACAAGAGAATCTTTCGAGGTCTCTGACGTGGAGCTCAAAAGCTTTCCTCAATTGATCGCAAAGGAAGCCACCAACATCTCGATATTAGACAAATATATCTATTTTTGCGAAGGACTTTCAATCATAGGCGCTAACGGCAGCGAAATTGCGCCAGGCGTTCGCTTTCTCAGCCCCGCGATGATTTTCGAGCAAACAGATTTTAAGACAATAGTTCAACAACGTAGTGCGATGCCATCTCATATACCCCCCACAATGGCGGCCACTTGGCCACGCCCATACGTACCAGAAAAAATTTCAGGTGCACTCGTAGTAGATACACCAAACCCCGATAACAGGGCATATACGGACGCTACCGTGAATCGCATCTTGAGTGCAGCCGCACTTGCCGGAGCGGCATTTGGAAAAATTCCGTACATAACCCGTTTCACGGCAGGAGGTTGGAGCAGCAATTCACAAGATCAATTCGCCAATCGGCCCTATCACGATAGATCATCATTGGAGACCTATACTGTAACGACCAAAACACCGATCTTCTCCGAAGTTGTCGCTTTGCTGAAATTTATAAACCCGCAAAAATTTGAATCGGCGAAAGAAGATTTCAGACTATTAGCACTGGACACTATCGAGGATTCTCGGCGGTCAGGAGTGGCTGTTTTGCAATTTGCTCAAATCTGGATGGCAATCGAGCGGCTTTTGCCATTCCGTAGCGAGACCACAGTTCAACTTGCACTTTCTCTTTCCGCATTTTCTCCCGCAAAAGAAAGGAACACCGCCTTTAAAACTCTGAAAAAGAGCTACGGTTTGCGATCAGAGATCGTGCATGGATATTCGTTCGCAAAAAAAGAGCCTATACATCCAAAAATGTCAGATTTGTCCTCTCTTTTTCGAGCAGTTTTTATCGCATCACTTGGAACTTCAAGCTCAGACGAATTGAAAGAACGCCTAATGACACATGTCCTGGAAGGTAAAGAGGGAATTTTCGGCAACTAATTTCATATTGTCTGTGCCAGTTTGGCAAGCTGCCCCAAAAGCGCCTTGGCGCCGGCGAGCCGGTCTTCCGGCGTGGGCCAGTCGCGGGTGACCACCACTTTCTGATCGGGACGCACCTTCATGGTGCCGGAATGTGCCGATATGAACTGGACCAGCTTCACCGGATTGGCGAAGGCATTGCCTCGGAAGGCGATGGTGCCGCCCTTGGGGCCGGCGTCGATCTTCTCCACCCCGGCCTGCTTGGCAAGCTGCTTGATGGTGATGATCTCGAACAGGTGCCGCACTTCGTCCGGCAGGGGTCCGAAACGGTCGATCAGCTCGGCTGCGAAACGGTCGATGTCCGCGCGCGTCTCGATGCCAGCCAGCCGCCGATAAAGCGACATGCGGACATTGAGGTCGGCGACGTACGCCTCAGGGATCAGGACGGACGCGCCCAGGTTGATGGTCGGCGACCATTGGTCGGCGACATCGGCCTCGCCGCCTTCCTTCAGGCCCGACACGGCTTCTTCCAGCATCTCCTGGTACAGCTCGATGCCAACCTCGCGGACATGGCCCGACTGTTCCTCACCCAGAAGATTGCCCGCGCCGCGGATGTCCATGTCGTGGCTGGCCACGCTGAAGCCTGCGCCCAGCTGGTCCAGCGACTGCAGCACTTCCAGCCGCCTTGTCGCGGTCTCGGTCAGCCTCTTTTCCGCCGGCGTGGTCAGATAGGCATAGGCGCGCTGCTTGGAGCGGCCAATACGCCCGCGCAGCTGATAGAGCTGCGACAGGCCGAACTTGTCCGCGTTGTTGACGATGAGGGTGTTGGCCGTGGGGATATCCAGCCCCGATTCCACGATATTGGTGGAGACCAGCACGTCCACTTTGCGCTCATAGAAGGCGGTCATCACCTCCTCCAGCACCTTGGGCGACATCTGACCATGCGCCACGGCCGACTTCACTTCCGGCACCACGCTTTTGAGGAATTCCTCGGCCTCGCGCAGGTCGGAAATGCGCGGGGCGACAAAGAAGCTCTGGCCACCGCGATAATGTTCGCGCAGCAGCGCCTCGCGCACGACCAGGGGATCGAACGGCGTCACGAAGGTGCGCACGGCAAGCCGGTCGACCGGCGGGGTGGTGATCAGCGACAGGTCGCGCACGCCGGACAATGCCAGCTGCAAGGTGCGCGGGATCGGCGTCGCCGTCAGGGTGAGGACATGGACGTCGGCTTTCAGATTCTTCAGCCGTTCCTTGTGGATCACACCGAAATGCTGCTCCTCGTCCACGATGACCAGGCCTAGCCGCTTGAAGGTGATGCTTTCGGCCAGAAGCGCATGAGTGCCCACCACAATGTCCACCGTGCCATCGGCCAGCGCCGCCTTGGTTTCCTTCGCGTCCTTGGCATCCACAAAGCGCGACAGCTGGCGCACCTTGAGCGGAAAACCGGAAAAGCGTTCGGCAAAGCCGCGATAGTGCTGGCGCGCCAGCAAGGTCGTGGGCACCACCACCGCCACCTGTTCGCCAGACATGGCAGCGACAAAGGCGGCGCGCATGGCGACCTCGGTCTTGCCGAAGCCGACATCGCCGCACACCAGCCGGTCCATCGGCCGGCCCGCGGACAGATCGCCGATCACCTCGCCAATGGCTTTTTCCTGATCCTCGGTCTCCTGATAAGGGAAACGGGCGGCGAATTCGTCGTAAAGCCCGCTGGGCGGTTCGACCGGCGGGAGCGATTTGAGCTGACGGGCGGCGGCGATCTTGATCAGCTCGGCGGCGATGGCGCGCACCCGCTCCTTCATTTTCGCTTTGCGCTGCTGCCAGCCGGCGCCGCCCAGGCGGTCGAGCTGGGCGCCCTCGTCCGAGCCATAGCGGGTCAGAAGCTCGATATTCTCCACCGGCAGGAACAGCTTGCCGCCGTCATATTGCAGCTCCAGGCAGTCATGCGGCGCGCCCAGCGCGTCGATCGCCTTCAGTCCGATATAGCGGCCCACGCCGTGCTCGATATGGGTGACAAGATCGCCCGGCGTCAGCGATGAAGCCTCGGCAATGAAATTCTGTGCCCGGCGCGCGCGGGTCTGGGCCCGCACCATGCGGTCGCCCAGGACATCCTGTTCCGACAGGATGGCAAAGTCCGGCGCCTCGAAGCCGCGCTCGATGCCGAGACAGGCAATGCCGAAAGCAGACCTATCCAACTTCAGCGTTTCGGGCCAATCCGCCACCTTGCGGATGGGCGAGACGCCGTGATCCGACATCACCCCACCCATGCGTTCGACCGAGCCTTCGGTCCAGCTTGCCACCAGCACCCGCTTGCCGGATGCTTGCAACGCCTTCAGATGGTCGGCGGCGGCCTGAAACACATTCAGATTGCCGCCCTGGCGCTCCGGCGCGAAGTCGCGGCCCTGGCGGCCGCCGGCATCCACGCTGTGGGTCGATTCCGGCGCCTGGAAGGGCGTGAGGTCGCGCACGATGTTCCTGGCCAGCGCTGCCTTCCAGTCGGCATCGCTCAGGTACAGCGCATCCGGCTTCAGAGGTTTGTACGGCGGTCCCTTGATCGCATGCTTGTCGTCCTTGGCATGCCGGAACTGTTCGCGGGTGTCGTAATAGTCGGCAATCAGCTCCAGCCGCGCGGTCTTGGCCTCTTCCGCCTGATGACCCAGCAGGACCAGCGCGCGGGGCAAATAATCGAACAGCGTATCCAGCCGTTCATAAAACAGCGGCAGCCAGTGCTCCATGCCTTGCGTCTTGCGGCCGGCGCTGACGCTTTCATAGAGCGGATCATCACCCGCCGCGCCGAACGAGGCGACATAGCCAGCACGGAAGCGGCTGACGGCTTGTGCGTTCAGCGGCGCCTCACTGGCGGGCAAAAGCGCGATCTCCGGCACCGCACTCTTGTCGGACAGCTGGGTTTCGGCATCGAAACGGCGGATCGCGTCCAGGGTCGAGCCGAAGAAGTCCAGCCGCAGCGGCTGTTCCTCGCCTGGCGGCCACAGATCGACAATGCCGCCGCGCAGGGCGAAGTCGCCCGGCTCGCGCACCGTGCCGGCGCGGACATAACCATTGCCGGACAGGAATGAGACCAAGGCCTCGCGGTCCACGTCCGCGCCGTTCCTGGCGGTGAAGCTCGCCTTGGCGATGGCGTCTTTCGGCGGCACGCGCTGGAGCAGCGCATTGATGGTGGTGACGATCACCGCTGGCTTGTCGGCGCCTTGCGCCAGCGCCGCCAGCGTGGCGAGCCTGCGGCTTTCAATGTCCGGCTTGGGCGAAACGCGGTCGTACGGCAGACAGTCCCAGGCCGGAAACGGCAGCACCGCGAGTCCGGGCGCGAAGAAACGGATGGCCTGCGCCGCGGCATCGGCCTGCACGTCGTCGGTGGCAACAAACAGCACCGGCGCGGCGCGGCGGCGCGCGGCTTCCGCGGCGAGATAAGCATCATAGCCCTGCGGCGTGCCCGAGACGGTAAGCCGGCCCTGTTGCTTGGCTATATAGTCGAGACGGTCCACTCAACTGTTCCAGCGCGGCGTCTGCTGCTGGCACACCGCTTTCAGTCCGGCAAATACCGGGTTGTCGAATTCCGGCGGCGGGGGTGCCGCGCCACGCAACCAGGCATAAACGTCCTGGTCGGGCGCCACCAACAACGCTTCGAACTGGTCGAGGGCAGCCTCGTCCAGCCGCATCAGATGCGCCTCGGCATAGGCACCAAAGATCAGATCGACTTCCTTGAAGCCGCGTCTCTGGGCCCGAAACAAAAGCCGTTTCCGGCGGTTCTCCGAAGAGCCACCCTGTTCCACGTCCGTCATGGGGCGGATATAGCCACACCGCGCGTTGAGAACAACCGCCCGGAACCATAATGTTTCTGCGACATGCGCCCTGCGATTCTATTCCCCCTTTTTGCCGAAATCCGCACCCTGTCCGGGGTGGGGCCAAAGCTCGAAAAGCTGATCGCCAAGGTGGCGGGTCCCCGTCTGGTGGACCTGGCCTTCGATCTGCCAGCGGGGGTGGTGGATCGCAGCTATCGCCCCAGGCTGGCCGACGCCCAGCCTGGGCGCATCGCCACGGTGGAGGTGAATGTGCTCGAACACCGCCCCAACCGGGTGAAGGCCCAGCCCTATCGCGTGCTGGTGTCCGACGACAGCTCGCTGATGGAGCTGGTGTTCTTTCGCGCTCATGCCGATTACCTGGCGGGCATTCTGCCGGTGGGTGCACGCCGCGTGATCTCGGGCCGCATCGAACGCTTCAAGGACCGGCTGCAGATGGCCCATCCCGACTACATCGTCGCGCCGGAGGAGATTGCGAGCTTTCCGCTGCACGAGCCGATCTATGGCCTGACCGAAGGTTTGACGGCGCGGCCGATGGCCAAGGCGGTACGCGGCGCGCTGGAGAAGATGCCGGCGCTGCCGGAGTGGCAGGACGCGGCCTTTGTCAAACAGCGCAAATGGGACAGTTTCAATGCGTCGCTGGAGAGCGCGCACAATCCCGTGCATGACGCCGATCTGGAGCCCGCCACACCGGCGCGCCAGCGGCTGGCCTATGATGAACTGCTGGCCAACCAGCTCGCGCTGCTGCTGATCCGCGCCAACCTGCGGAGCACGCGCGGACGGGCAATCAACAGCACCGGCTCGCTCAAGGCGAAGGCCATCTCCGCCCTGCCCTTTGCACTGACCGATCCGCAGCTTCAGGTGCTGGCCGAGATCGAGCAGGACATGGCATCGGAAAAGCGCATGCTGCGGCTTCTGCAGGGCGATGTCGGTTCCGGCAAGACGGTGGTGGCGCTTCTGGCCATGCTGGGCACGGTGGAAGCGGGACTGCAGGCCGCATTGATGGCGCCCACCGAGCTTCTGGTGCGCCAGCATGCGGCATCGCTCGAGCCCTACGCCAAAGCCGCCGGTGTACGGCTGGCCTGTCTCACGGGCCGCGAGAAAGGTGCTGGCCGCGCCGAGACGCTTGCCCGGCTGGCCGCAGGCGAGATCGACATCATGATCGGCACCCATGCCCTGTTCTCCGACGATGTGGCATTCAGGGACCTGGGTCTGGCCGTGGTGGACGAACAACACCGCTTCGGCGTGCACCAACGCATGCAGCTGCAGAACAAAGGCCGTCCCGCCGATGTGCTGGTGATGACCGCGACGCCCATTCCGCGCACCCTGGCGCTGACGGCCTATGGCGACATGGACGTGTCACGCATCACCGGCCGCCCGCCCGGCAGGAAGCCGGTGGAGACGCGGGTAATGAGCGCCGACCGGCTGGACGAATTGATCGGCCATCTGCGCGCGGCGCTGGATCGCGGTCAGCGCGCCTATTGGGTGTGTCCGCTGGTGGAGGAATCCGAAAAGATCGATTTGGCGGCGGCCGAGGACCGCGCCCAAATGCTGCGCCAGGCGCTGAAGCTGAACGTCGGCTTGGTGCATGGCAAGATGAAAGCGGCCGGGCGTGATGCCGCCATGGCTGCCTTCAAGGCAGGCGAAACCCAATTGCTGGTCGCGACGACCGTGATCGAGGTAGGCGTGGATGTGCCGGAAGCCACCATCATGGTGGTGGAGCATGCCGAGCGTTTCGGCCTGGCCCAGCTGCACCAGTTGCGCGGCCGTGTGGGCCGCGGCTCCGGCAAATCCTCCTGCATCCTGGTCTGGCACGAACCATTGGGCCAAACCGCCAAGGCGCGGCTCAAGACCATGCGTGACACCGACGACGGCTTTATTATCGCCGAAGAAGATCTGCGCCTGCGCGGCCCGGGCGAGATGCTGGGCAAGCGGCAAAGCGGGCTGGAGGAATTCCGCTTGGCGGATCCGGCCGCGCATGCCGACCTGCTGGCGGTGGCGCATGACGATGCGCGGCTGGTCCTGGCGCGCGATCCTGACCTCAAATTGCCCCGCGGCGAAGCCTTACGGGTGCTGCTTTATCTGTTCGGGCGCGATGAGGCGGTGCGCTATCTGCGCGCGGGATGAAAAATGACCCGTCGTCCCGGCGACGACGGGCCATTAATCTCATTACTGCGGAGCCGGACTGGGCGCGGCCGGCGCCTGGGTCTCCTGACTGGGGCTTGCTTGCGAAGGGCTCGCCTGCGAACTGTCCATCTGGCCCTGGCTGCTGCTCGAACCGGATTGGCTGCGCTTGTGATGCTTCGCCTGATTGGATGCCATCCGCGTGTCGTCGCTGCTGGCGCCCGGTGTCGCCTGATCGGTGGCGGATGGAGTGGCGGCAGACGGACTGCTGGCGCCCGGATATTGCTGCGCCAGGGCTGGCGATGCGACAATCGCCAACGTGACAGCCATTGCTGCAAATTTCATTCTGCTCTCCTTCAAGTACGTGGTTGCCCGTTCCCCTGTTTTCGAAAACATACCCCGATGGGAGAGGTTGCGAGGGTTCCTCGCTGAAACATCAAAGTTGATCGGCATGCTTCGTGCCGATGCGGGCGGACGAAATAAAAAGAAGCCCGCTTAAAGCGGGCTTCTTTCAACGACTGTTACTGATTTTCGATTGTGTTGCGGGCATCAGCGGCGCGATCCAAGGCCGCATTGCGGTCTGCTCTTGCCTGCTCTTCTTGAGCCTTGGCGCCATCAGCCTGGGCTTGCGAAGTGCTGGCCTGGTTCTGGGCTACGTCGGCCTGAGTCTGCGCCGCATTGGCGCGCGCCTGCAGGTTGCTGGCGTCGGCCTGGGCCGCATTCGCCTGAGCCTGCTGGCTGGCCGCATCGGACTGGGCGTTATCGGCCTGAGCCTTCGCATCTTCCTTCTGCATCTGGGCGCGGGCCGCATCGGCCTTGGCCTGGTGATAATCCGCGCGCGATTGTTCGTCCTGGACCGACTGGGCCATGACAGGTGTTGCGGTCAGCGCAGCGATCGCTGCAAGAGTGATAAGTTTCACATTGCTCTCCCATGTATGAGGCTTGGAATTAAACAAGGCAGAACGGTTGAGGTTGCGGGGGTTCCACGGGGAAAATAAAACGGAACCGCGACACGGATTTGCCATGGATTCAACATCATGAGGCCTGTAATCGGTTTCGATGCCGACGACACGCTCTGGCACTGCGAGAATCACTTTGCGCATGCCCAGGGGCGGTTCATGCAATTGCTGGCGCCGTATCAGCCGAAGAACATTGTGCTGGAACAACTGTGCGAAACCGAACGGCGCAATATGGGGCTGTACGGTTATGGCGTGAAAGGCTTTGTGCTTTCCATGATCGAGACGGCTGTCGATGTCACCGATGGCCGCATGCACGGTCACGACATCAAGCGGATCATCGAACTTGGCCGGAACATCCTTGACCAGAAACTGGAGCTGATCGACGGCGCGAGACCGGTACTGGAAACGCTCGCCAACCGTCATCGCCTGCTTCTGATCACCAAAGGCGACTTGCTGGATCAGGAAGCCAAGATCGCCCGCTCGGGCCTGGGCGGATTGTTCACGGGCATCGAGATCGTGTCGGAAAAGGATGCAGGCGCCTATCGCAGGCTGCTGGCGCAGCATGGCGTGCAGCCAAAGCAATTCGTGATGGTGGGAAATTCGCTGCGATCCGACATCCTGCCGGTCCTGTCACTGGGCGGCCGCGGCATCCATATCCCCTACCGGATTACGGCGGCGCATGAGCAGGTTTCCGATGAAGACATTGACGGACTCGCGCTCCTGCGCGCCGATGACATCCGTGACGTACCCCACATGATCCGGAGGCGTGAAGCCTGACGGCTACATCGCCTTGCCGCTGAGCCGGTAGGCGAGCATGCCGATCCATTCATGCATCACATAATCGGTGAGGCCCAGATTGCCACCGATATCGAACATGCCGGACGCATTGCCACCTGGCGCGGTCATGTAGTCGCTCGGCCAGGGCACCATCCTCCATCCTTGCCGGCGCGCCACGGCCATCGCCCGCGGCATGTGGACAGCGGATGTATCCAGCAGCCAGACTTCACCCGGCCTGGGGCTGACCAGCGCTTTGGAGAACAGAATATTTTCATAGGTGTTTCGCGCGCGGGGTTCGAGCACCAGCCGGCCTGGACTCAGTCCCAATTCGCCCAGCACATAGCGCGCCGTCTCCGATTCCGCGTTCTGGGCGCCGATCAGGACGGCCGAGCCGCCGGTGAACACCACTTTGGCGGCGGGATAGCGCCGCGCGGCCGCCATCGCCGCGATCAGGCGATAGGCGCCTTCATTGACCTGCGGGACGCCGCGCTCGCGCAGAATATGGACGTCTTCCGCCGAACCCAGGACCAGCACACCATCCACATGCGCCGGCCACGGGGGATGCGGATAACGGTCTTCCAGGGCGCGTATCAGCGGACCATTCACCAGCGACGTGCCGGTCATCACCAGCACCAGAACAGTCAGGGCCGCGCAGACACCGGCCGCGCGCCTACGCCGCAGCATCAGGCACAGGGCTGTGGCCAGCACCAGCAAGCCAAGCCAGTGGCTGGGCGCGATGAAATATCCAAGCAGCTTGGAGGCAGCGAAGAACATGGACCGCATAGCGGCATAAAAGAACCGCCCAGACAAGCATTGCTCGTCCCGCATTTTCGCGGCAGAACCTTCCAATGGAGCAATTCGAGACAGAAGCGGTCGTTATCGGCGCAGGCGCAGTGGGGCTGGCGATAGCCCGCGCACTTCAGCTTGCCGGGCGCGATACCGTCATCCTGGAAAAGAACGGCCATATCGGCATGGAGACCAGCGCCCGCAACAGCGAGGTGATCCATGCCGGCATCTATTACCCACAAGGCTCGATGAAGGCGCGGTTGTGCGTACGCGGCAAGGCGTTGCTCTACGATTTCTGCGCCGCCCATGGCGTGCCGCACAAACGGCTGGGCAAGCTGATTGTGGGCAACGCGGGACAGGAGGCCCAGATCGCGGCCATCGCCAGGGCTGCCGCGGACAATGGCGTGGACGACCTGAAGCCACTGAGAGCGCGCGAGATCGCCGCACTGGAGCCGGAGGTAAAGGCGACGGAGGGGCTGTTCTCGCCCTCCACCGGCATCATCGACAGCCATCAATACATGCTGGCGCTGCTGGGCGAGCTGACCCTTGTCAAGAATTGCGACGTAGCGGCCATCCGCCGCGATGGTGATGGCTGGTCGCTTTTGGTCAGGAATGACGGCGAAGACATGGTGCTGAACACCCAACTTGTGGTGAACGCGGCGGGTCTTTGGGCGCAGCGTGTGGCGCAGCGCATAGACGGATTGAGCGATATTCCGGCGCTGCATCTGGCCAAGGGCAACTATGCCAGCCTGTCGGTCAAAAGCCCCTTCACGCACCTCGTCTATCCGGTGCCCGAGCCTGGCGGGCTGGGCGTGCATGTCACCCTTGATATGGGCGGACGCGCCCGTTTCGGCCCCGATGTCGAATGGCTTTCGTCCAATGATCCGGCCGTGATCGATTACACCATCTCGCCCGGCATCGCCGCCCAGTTTGCGCCGGTGATCGCACATTATTGGCCCGAAGTGCGGGAAGAGATGCTCACGCCCGACTATTCCGGGGTGCGGCCCAAACTGTCTGGACCGGGCCAGGCGAGCGCAGATTTCCGCATTGACGGGCCGGCGACGCACGGCCTGCCGGGCCTGGTCAACCTGTTCGGAATCGAGTCGCCCGGCCTGACCGCCTCGCTCGCCATCGCCGAGCATGTGACAGGTCTGTTGTCCTGATTACCAGAGCGATGGGGTCAGGGTACGTTCGTCCTGAAGCGCGCAAGCCTGCCATTCCATCTGAGGCAAAGGCGACAGAGCGGCGGAAATAATCTCGCGAAGCTGGCTCATGCCAGTCATGCCGACCACCGCGACATCAATCTCGGGCCGTGACAGCACAAAACCCAGCGCAGCCACCAGCGGCGTGGCGCCGGCCTGTGCGATCTCGTTCCTTATCCGGTTCAGCGCGGGACCTGCAGCACTCAGCTTTTCCGGTGGCTCGGGCATGAACAGAAGCCCTTGCAAGAACAGCGAGCGGGCATGAATCTCCACACCCAGGTCTTTCAGCCGCGCCAGCGAACCATCCTGCAACAGCCGCTGATCGAGCAGGCTGACGGGCAATTGCATGGCATCGGGACGGAAACGCTCAGCGAGGGCTACCGGGTCATCCGCGACATAGGCCGAAATACCGACGCCGCCGATCAAGCCCTCCGCCTTCAGGGCCTGCAAGGCGCGCCACAAGGTTGTGCCGCTGGGGCCCAGCAGATCTTTCACCGAATGTATCAGGAGCAGGTCCACCGCGCCCAGGGTGCGCACGGACTCACGCACCCGTGCGATCACGCCATGCACGCCATGCTCAAGGCCACAGGTCTTGCTGACAATACGGAAGGACTGGAGGTCATTGCCACCAAGCACTGCTTCCGCTTCGCCATAAGCGGCGGCCGTATCGACGAGACCAATACCTGTACGCGCCGCCAGATCCAGAATGAGCTTCACCTCGGCACGCGACACCTGCCCGAAGGCGTTGGAAACGCCATAGGCCTGGCCGAATTGAACCGTGCCGATCCCCAGCCGTCCAAGGACACCGGAAGCCGTTGCAGAAACCGGCGTGGTGTTCAGCACAGTCATCAGACAGGCACCCAGCTCTTGCGAACATGCTTGAAGGGCCGCAAGCCGTCCGACGGATCGGCGCGCCATTCCCGGTCGGGCAGTTCGGCGGGCACCGGCTCCTTGAAACCATTACCATCAGCGGTGAAGGCCTGGCGCACACGCGCGATCACTGGAGCGATCTCCTCCGGCAGCCAGCAATGACCCGTATGATATTCCTCACCGGTGCCGTCCAGATCCAGATGCAGCTCGACCACGCCGGCGTTCCAGTGATGCACTGCCCGCTCGATCACCGCTGGCGAACGCGAGTGATCCGACCACCCGGTCTTGACGCCTGTGGCATTGCGAATGGCCTCGATGGCCGCTAGGTTCGACTGGTCCGGCGGCGAGGGATAGGCCGACACGCAATGCAGCACCGTGATGTCGCTGGCGCCCGCCTCTTTCAGCGTGGCGACGGCGGTCTTTATCTCCGGCATGATCGCCATGCCGGTAGAAATGATCACCGGCTTTCCAGTGGCGGCGCACGCCTTGAGCAGGTCATTCCACAACAGCTCATAGGACGCGACCTTGTAGAAGGCGACATACGGCTCAAGCTCTTTGACCGCTTCCAGATAGAAGGGCGTGCAGGAGAATTCGATATTCCTTTCGCGGCAACGGTTTGCGATGGGCTCCAGATGCGCGAGCGGCAATTCCCAGGCGACGCGCTTCTTATGCTGCGGGCTTTTGGCCAGGATTTCCGGCGCAAACAGCTCAGCCACACGGAAAAGCTGGAACTTGACCGCGTCAAACCCACACTTCGCGGCGGCGTCCACAAAAGCCAAAGAGCGGCCCAGATCCTGGGCGTGATTGCTGGAGACCTCGGCAATGAATTTCACCATTTACGTCTCCATCCGGAATTCGACTTTCGCCACGGCTGCTTCGGCGGCGGCCACAGCCTCCGCTCTCGTCGGCGCGCAAGCGATCACATAGCCCACACGCGCGGGATGATTCTCGGCCGCAGCAATGGCCTGGCCGGGACCCGCCCAGATATCCATCTTGCGGATGTGCGGCGTGGTTTCAGCGGCGACGATACCGTCTATCTGCTTGATGGTGCCGGCTACGGGAAAGAAATAGCGCTGCGAGGTGGCGAGATTGCGGGTCGGCACAAAGCGGACAGGATCCACCGGATTGCCGACCGCCATGTCGACCAGTATGTCCACAATGTCCACGCCCGTGGACCACGGCACCTTGTCATAACAGAAATTGCCGCCGGAAAGACGCGCGGCGATTTCCACCACATAGGGTTTGCCATCATCGCCCAAGATCATGTCGCCCTTGGCCGGTCCCCAGTCGATGCCCAGCGCCCGCGCCGCCTTCTCGAATTCGATTTCCACCTTCCTCTTGTCTGCGTCATTCAGAACGGTTGGGATATCGCCGCCATCTTCGACCATGAAGGGCTTGGAATCGTCCAGCCTGGTATAATTGCGGTCGGCAAAGCCGGTGCAGTGGAAGACACCATCATGGAACAGGCCTTCGGTGCTGATCTGAAGGCCGGAAATGAATTTCTCGGCGATCACCTCGCCCGAATAGGCAAAGCCCTTCGCATAGTCAAAAGCTGCGGCGACATCCATGCCGGCGGTAAGGCGCTGCACGCCGCGTGCGCCGGAATTGTCCACCGGCTTGATCACGACAGGAAAGCCCACGCAATCGACGAAAGTCTTGAGTTCGCCCAATGAGGTCACCCGCGCAAAGGCTGGAACACTTACCCCGGCGACGGCAAGCCTTTCCTTCATGTGCAGCTTGTGCACACAGGTTTCGGCGACCGACACCGGGATATGACGCACCCCCAACACTTCGGCAGCAGCGGAGACCATGTGCGGAATGTCGCTAGCGATGGTCATCACGCCATCGATCCTGCCGGAATAGCTCTTCACGAAATTGAGAATAGCGTCACGGTCTCGGGTGCTGACCAGATGGAATTCGTCCGCCAAGGCCCGACCGTCGGCTTTGGGGTTGAAATCCAGCACCACCGTGCGGATGCCCTTGGCCCTGGCCGCATTGATGGCCGCCACCTGCTCCTTGCCACCTCCCAGGATCAGCAACGTCTTCATGACATCAGCATCCCGCCATTGATGTTGAGTGTCTGGCCAGTGACATAGGCCGCGGCGTCCGACGCCAGATAGACAATGCCGGCGGCGATTTCCGCGGGCTCGGCGATGCGGGCGGCCGGAATTTGCGCGGCCTTCTGCCTGCCAGCTTTGGATTTCAGTTCCTTCCGGATCATGTCGGTGGCGACCAGTCCCGGCGACACCGCATTGGCGGTGATGCCATGGGCCGAATAAAGCCTCGCCAGCGAATGGGTCAGGTTGATCAGCCCGGCCTTTGCCGCGGCATAATGCACCTGGCGCATGCCGCCCCACTGGCCGCCGATGGAGGTGATGTTGATGATGCGGCCCCATCTCCTCGCCCGCATGGCCGGCAAGGTCTCCTGTGCGACGATGAAGGCACCACGCAGATTTACCGCCAACATCCGATCCCAATCGGCATCGGTGATGGTTTCGAAAGGCTTTTCCTGGGCCAGCGCCGCGTTGTTGACGACGATGTCGATAGCCCGGCCGAAATGCTTTTCACAAGCGACAACGGCACGCTTTACCGAACCGCGGTTGGCAATGTCGATCTTGATGGCTCGGGCATTGGAATGGCGGATCGCTTCGGCACCGGCACGATTGGCATTATAGCCGCAGGCCACCAGATAGTCGGCATCCAGCAAGGCAAGGGCCGTGGCCTTGCCAATCCCGCTGCCGGCGCCAGTCACCAATGCAAGCCGCTTGGCCATCAGAAGGACCATTCGTTGGACATGTCGTCCAGCGTGTGGCCGCCCAGCAGCATGGGGAGCAGGTCTTCCTGGGGATCGACATGGCAGTGGATCAGGACCGGACCATTGTGCTTCATGGCGGCGCTGATCTTGGCCCACATGCCCTCGTCCGAAGTGATTGAGACGCCGGCAATGCCATAGGCCTGCGCAATCGCGGCAAAATCCGGATTGGTGCGTTCACCGGTGGAAGGATGGGACTTCCAATTCTGGCGCTGGAACTGCGCCACAATGGAAAGCGCGTGGTTGTCCAGCACCACAATCTTGATGTCCATCTGCTGCTCGACGATTGTGGCCAGCTCCTGGATGTTCATCTGCAGGCTGCCGTCGCCGGCAAAGCAGACCACAGTCGCCCCCGGATTGGCGATCTTGGCGCCGATCGCGGCTGGTAGGTCGAAACCCATGGTGCCGTGGCCGGATGATGTCAGAAGCACCCGCTCCGGCGCATCGAAATCGAAATGACGCGGCACCCAGCATTGATGTTGGCCGACGCCGGTGGTGACGATCACCGGCTTGCCCTCAACCGACACATTCACGGCCTGGATCACGGCCTGCGGCTTGGGCAGGTGCGATGGCTTGCCGGTCAGGAGCGGATATTGCGCCTTCCAGGTGGCGACCTGCTCCTGCCATTTCGAGGTGTCGGGACGCTTCATACGCTGCAAGGCGCGTTCCAGCGCCGCCAACACCGCCTTGGCATCGGCATTGATCTCGAGGTCCAGCGGCACGCGGCTGTGCCGCAGCTCGTTGGCGTCCAGGTCGATGCGTGCGACGCGGCCTTTCTCCACTGTCTTGTCCGGCAAGCTACCGGTCTGACGCAGATGGAAGGTGGTGCCGATGCCAATCAGCAGGTCGGCCTTGTACATGGCCATGTTGGCATACTGGCTTCCGGCGTAGCCGCACATGCCCAGCGACAAAGGCGAGCGCGACGGAACGGCGCCCATGCCGGGCATGCTCATGGTCACGGGAATACCGCAAGCCTCGGCCAGGGCGCGCAGTTCGCGCGTCGCCCCGGAAGCGATCACACCGCCGCCCGCCAGGATCACCGGACGTTGCGCGCCCGCGATCCACTGCGCCAAAATTTCGATCTTGTCGGCCGGCACAAATGGCACGACTTCGTTGGACTTGATGACCGGATAAGCGTCACCCTGCAAGACGCCGCGCTGGACATTCATCGGCAGATCGACCACCACCGGCCCCTGGCGGCCCGAGCGTGCCAGAAAGAAGGCCTGCTCCATCACATTGGGCAGATCGCGCACGTCCCTGACCAGGAAGGCAGCCTTGGTGATCGGCTTCATCAGGTCGACCGTGTCAACCTCCTGGAAGCCGCGCTGCTTGACCGGCAGATCGCCACGCATGTCACCCGTGCCCACCTGGCCAGTGATCACCACCAGCGGGATATTGTCGTAATAGGCGTCGGCAATTGGCGTGACCGCATTGGTGACACCGGGACCGGAGGTCACCATGAACACCGCGGTTTCGCCGGTCATGCGGGCATAGCCCAGCGCGGCATAGCCAGCGCCCTGTTCAGTGCGCGGGCAAACAATTTCTATGCTGGAGCGCTTCTCGATGCGGTCCAGGATCGGCGCGATGGTGCCGCCTGGAAAGATGAAGACATGGCGCACCTGGTGGCGCAGGAACGCTTCCAGCACCAGGTCGGCACCTTCACGCGGAGCCTTGGCGGAACGGGCATCGAAACCGACTAGCGACATAGGGCAACCATTTTCTGTCCGGTCTCACAGGTTTCGCTGAGCCGGCCGCCGGACTTTGAGGAAAGAATTTTGACCGAAGAAAAGTGCCGTTCCAGGATGGCGCGCAGTTCGGCCACCGAATATTCCTTGACGTGCCAAGGTACGAGCGGGATGTCGCCATGGCTGTTTTGTGGCGTCGAGCAGATGAAGCTGCCACCTGGTTGGATGACACGGCGCACCTCGGCGATGAAGTCGTCCACCTTGTCCACCGGCAAGTGCTCTATCAGCTCCATGGCGGTGGCGCCGGTCATGGCGCCGTTGGGCAATGACAGGGCAAAGCAGTCACCCACGTCATAGGAGATATTGTCGACCTTGTTGTTCTCCCGATTTGCGGCAATCAGAGGCTGGTTGATATCCACGCCCAGCACTCGGCCAACCTGGGGAGCCATGATGCGACAGCCATAACCATCGCCACAAGCGATATCCAGGACACTATCCTCCGCCCCGAACTGCCCCCCGGCGAATTCATAGCTTTCGAACAGCGCATTCGAAACCGGGCTGGCAGCGCCCGCATCCACATGCATGCGGTCATCGGCGAAAATCTCGCGCGCCATCTCGCGTACCTTGAGCAGATAGTCGCGATCATATTCCGGCAGCTTTTCATACACGCGCGCGCCGAAACGTTCGCGGCGGTGCTCGACGAAGGCGACATAGCGGGCAAGGTTAATCGCCCGATCATCCGGCTCGTCCATGAGCGCGCCCGCGACTTCATCCAGCAATGCGCGGGTATAGATCTTGCCGGCAAAGTAAGGGGTGAAGGAATCCGGCAGCGATACGAAGCTGGCGCCGCTATCTTGCAGGAACGCCAGCATGTCCGCCAGCAGGCTCGTATCAATGAAGCAATGCTGGCCCATCACATGGACGGCGATGTCCGCGCCCGCGGCATCCAGCGCACTGGTGCAACGCGCCAGCACATTCTCGCGCGAACCGAAATGGCAGGTCACCCCCTGCTCCGCCGCTATGTCGCGGAAGATCGCATTGCCCGGATCGTCTGGCACCGCGATGATCACGTCCGAGATGGATGGCATGGATTTGAGGCGAGTGATCACCTCTTCCACCGCATATTTGCCGCTCACCCTGGCAAGCGAGAAATCCCGCGCTCCGCCCCAGCCGCGATGATGGGCCTGGATCAGGCCGATGGTTTTCATGGCTGCCCTTTCCGGCCTAAAACCAGGAATTCGCGGCCGATGCCTTGCGCCGTCCAGGTCGCGGTGAAGGCACGCATCTGGGCGGGATCATGGGCAAACAGAGCGCTTTCAAACGCCTTGCGCTCCCTGTGGCAGTCCCGTCCTACCTCGGGATGGGCAATATAGTTCCGCCCCGAGATCAGGAAGCTTTCGAGCGGGAAGCTGGTTTCCCGATGCAGAATTTCAAACCGGCGAGCGGCCATGAAGCGGCAGCCGGATTCCAGATCGAAATAGTTCAGATGGTGTCTGGGATTGACCCACCAGGGCTTGAAGCCAAGCGACTTCCACAAGGTCATCTGCAACGGATTGAAATCGTTGGGCGAGATGAGCAGCAAGAGCCCACCGGGCACCAGAAGGCTCTTCGCCTCTTCGATCAGGCCGATCGGATCACGCACATGCTCAAGCACCATGGAGAGCGAGATGGCGTCAAAGGGGCCGTGGCTGCGCGCATCCCGCGCGCTAAAGAATCCATGCTCGACCTTCAAACCCCTCGCCCTCGTATATTCGCAGGCCATGCGCGAGGGCTCAAAGCCCAGAACCTCCCAGCCGCGCGCTGCTCCTGCTTCCAGGAAATAGCCGGGGCCGGAGCCGATATCGAGCAGTCGCCGGCCGGGGGCATGCGCCTCAAGGAGCTCGTAGTAATGATGGTAGCGCAGCATCCACCATTCCTTGTCTTCTTCCATTCTGACGAAATAATCGGGGCGCTCGCTCTCATAGAATTGCCCTTCGTAGAATTTCCTCAGCTCCTCCTCGCTGGACAGCGGGTCGATGTGACGAAAGCCGCAAGCCTGGCAGTCGATCACATCGAAATTATCGACGCTGGCAATAATCGGACCGTAATGATGAGACACCTCGAGAAGGCGTTCGGCGATATTCATGGCGGTTGTCGGACCCCGTCCCTCTCCCGTCGGGCACCTGCCCGAACCGGATGGCCCATTTTTGAATGTTTTCGTTCACGAGTGATTAACGATAAGCCGGTTTGATGAGGGCCAATCTTCAGGTGGTTTCCCCATGGCCCAGGCCTTGCCCCAGCCCACGATGGACGCGCTTGCCGGCGTGGACGCCCGGCTGGAAGCCATAGACAAGCTGGAAGCCCTGGTTAACGAGGTGGCGCGGGAAAAAGCCCGCCATCGCTCCAATATCGCCCTGAAACGCGGTGTCCGGGCCTGGCGCAAAGGCGACATCGTCAAGGCCGGCCAGTGGGCGCTGAAAGCGACCGAGCAGGATGGCGAAAACTCCAAGGCTTTCCATGTCCTGGGCATGGCGCTGGAGCGGATGGGCCACCTGCACAAGGCGCTTGTGACCTATGAGCGCGCCTTTGAGCTCGACCCGGAAGATCCGGAGCTTCTGATCAACCTTGGCCTCACCGCCTGGAACCTCAAGCTGACCGAAGGGGCGGCGAAGATGTTCCAGCTCTATATCGCCGCCCGTCCCGACTCTCCCCTGGGTTACAACAACCTGGGCAGCGTGCAGAGCGACATGGGCCGGCCCGACATCGCCATCGAGATCCTGCGCGAAGCAATCTACAAAATGCCCAACCAGGCCATCCTGTGGAATTCGTTTGCCACCGTTCTGGCCGAGGAAGGCCGCGCCGATGAAAGCATCGTGTTCTATCAGGAAGCCGTCCGGCTCGAACCCAATTTCGCACGCGTCTATCACAATCTGGGCTATGCCTATCAGCACCTGTCCCGGCGCGACCTGGCGATCGAAGCCTATGATCGGGCGCTGGAGCTGGTGGTGGATCCGGCGGAGCGCATCGAAACCCTGCATTCACGCAGTATCTGCCTGATCGGCCTGGGACAGTTGAAGGACGGCTGGCGCGAATACGAGATCCGCAACAATGAGCGTTTCCGCTCCTATTTCCACCACCTGATCGATGCGCCCCGCTGGCAGGGAGAAAAGCTTGACGGCAAGACGCTGCTTCTGGTCGGCGAGCAGGGCCTGGGCGACGAGCTGATGTTCGCCAACATCCTGCCCGATGCACAAGCCGCCGTGGGCGAGACCGGCAAGCTGCAGATCTGCGTCGATCCGCGACTGATCCCGCTGTTCCAGCGCTCCTTCCCCAACGCCGAAGTGGGCACCTATGACGATCGCACCCTGGTCGACAAGGACGGCAACAAGGCGTTGCGCCTGGTGCCTTTCGCATCGAAAGACAACAAGCCCGACCTGTGGGCGCCGATGGGCACGGCGCTGCAATATTATCGGGACGACCTGGCCAAATTTCCGCATAAGGCGTTCCTTGTGCCGAACCCGGAGCGCGTGGCGGAATTCAAGACCCGTCTGGCCGCCCTGCCCGGCAAGAAGGTCGGCATCTGCTGGCGCTCCATGATGATGAGCGCCAAGCGCGCCAAATATTTCTCGCCCATTGATTGCTGGGGTACGATCCTCAAGACGCCCGGCATCAGCTTCATCAATCTCCAGTATGGCGACTGCGCCACCGACATCGCCCGCGCCGAAGAGTCCTTCGGGGTCAAGATCCACCAGATGGAAGACCTGGACCTCAAGAACGATATCGACGGCACCGCGGCCTTGTGCGCGGCGCTGGATCTGGCCCTGTCCGCCCCTACCGCAGCTGCCCATACTGCCGCCAGCGTGGGCGCCAAGACTTGGTTCCTGTCAGCCGGCGTCGGCTGGCCGCAGCTCGGCACCGGCGAATATCCCTGGTATGCCGACACCAAGGTCTTCTGGCCGGAAAAGTTCGGCGACTGGGATGCGGTGCTGCCGCGCCTGGCGGACGAACTGGCCGAATTTGCCGCAGGCTAAGCTTGCCCGCGCCGCTTTACACTTTCGCCCTCTTCCACCTCAACCTCGCCTTTTCTTCTATTGAAGAAGAACAGCGCGCGACGGTCGTGCGCGACTGCTATATTCCACTTCTAGATCTGGCCGAACAGCACGGTCCCATCGCCATTGAAGCCACCGCCTATACCCTGCAAGCAATCAACGCCTGCGATCGGAATTGGATAGGTCGGCTATCCGAACTCGTGCATGCGGGGAAAGTCGAATTCATCGGCTCCGGCTATTCTCAGGCGATTGGGCCTTTGATGCCGGCCGACATGGTCATCACCAATCTAAGGTTGGGAAACCAGGCATACCAAGAACTATTGGGCATGGTGCCATCCATAGCGCTGGTCAATGAGCAGGCCTATTCTGCCGGCCTCGTTGGCCTTTATCTCGATGCTGGCTACAGGGCTATATTTGTGGATTGGGATAATGTCGCCAACTTCCATTCGGACTGGATGCCAGAATTTCGATATGCGGCCCAGCGGGCCGTCGGCAGCGATGGACGTGAAATCGCTATTCTTTGGACTAACACAGTGGCGTTCCAAAAGCTGCAACGCCTGGCGCACGACGATATTTCTTCGCAAGACTATTTGACGTTCATCAAAAGCCAGCAGGGCGAAAATCCGCGGATTTTGAATCTCTATGCTAGCGATGCCGAGATCTTCGGTTTTAGACCCGGCCGATATCGCTCAGAAGAAACAAATCAAGGGAAGATTGAGTGGCAGCGTATTGGCGAAGCATTCGAAGCCCTGATAAGGCTGGAAGGCGTGCGGATGGTTTCTCCATCCGAAGCGCTTAATATCGACCCCCCCGGGGCAGATCAAAAGCTTAAACTGGAAACGGCTGCTTATCCGGTGCCTGTAAAAAAGCAGCGCAAATACAACCTGACACGCTGGGCCGTCAGTGGCCGCGATGACATCGGCATCAATGCCGCTTGCCAAAGAGTCTATAGTGCTTTGAAGCGCGTCCAAGGACCTGACGATGATTGGCGCGAATTGTGTAGACTCTGGGCTAGCGATTTTCGCACACATATCACATCCACACGTTGGGAGCGCTATTGCCAGGATTTGGCCTCAATGGAGGCCCGACTAGGCACCTCGCCTTCTAAAGAACCGTTCCCCACTCCTGGCGGGGAAGCCGCGAGTGCACGCTTTCTGGATATTGAAACACCAATGCTGCGTGCGCGCCTGGACCGCAGGCGTGGTTTGGCAATCCAACATGCCGCATTTGCACCTGATTTCGTACCCTTAATTGGCGGCCTGCCTCACGGCACTTTCGATGACATCGCTTTGCAGGCTGACTGGTATACAGGCGATTGTGTTTTCGAAGCCCCGGGCGAAGCAAAGATAACAGATCTGGACTGGGCCGAAACCTCACTCGAATGTCTGGCGGATGGCGGAACCCGAGTGCACGGCAGAATAGGCACCCCGTTGGGCGCAATTGTCAAAGTCCTCACTTTTCATGGACAAATTCCTCAGATCGATTTCGACCTGGAATTTCAATGGTCAGAGTGGCCGCGGGGTGCGTTGCGGCTAGGCCATATAACACTTTTGGGCGATGCCTTCGATCACAACAAGCTATCTTACGCCACCCATAACGGCGGCAATGCATCGGAACACTTCATGTTGGCCGGCGCAACCGTCGAGCATGGCGCGCCCGTTTCCTTCCTAGTTTCAGCATCCTGCGGGCTTGGTGCAACCGAGGGATGGATTGCGTTAAGCGACGGCCGTCACGCGGTCGACGTGATGATAGATCGTGAAATAGCGCCCTTGATCGGGCTCGTGAACCACCGCAAGGTGGGAAGCGAGCTGTTCTGCCAACTCCTTCTCTCGGCGCTGGAATTGGACGATACTCGAAAGCCCAAGTCCTATAAGGGCGGCGCGCACCGCTTTCGCTTTTCGGTTAGTGGAAGAGTGGTCTAGAAGGGCTTGATGCGAGCTTTCCGACCACCGCGAAGATCGACAGGCAATAATTCTAATTCGCAGGCAGTCTTTGCTAGCACTAGCTGGTCGTCGTTGTAGTCGCTGTAGAAGTCGTCGTACTGGTCGATGAGCCCGGCACAGCGAAGGTTATGGCGATGGCGATGATAGACATCCCGATGAAGCCGGTGCGATATGAAATGTGCTGGGCGGCTTCGGTTCCCGCTGGCTTTCCTGGTGCCAGGGCTTGAGGCCAGGTGGGCTCGGCCGCCAGGACAAGTAAGACCAATAAGAGGGGTACACGCAGCATGGGCAAAAGCTAGGCCCAGAGCCGCCCTCGGGAAAGTTAAATAGTGGCGATGGTCCTAACGGAATTGGGGGCCGGTTAGGCTTGCAATCGGGGTGCGGTCAACGAGCCATCTTAAGCTGCAAAGAAAGAGCGCGGTCGCTGGGGCGAGGAGGACCGGAAGGCGCCTTTTGCCGAGAGCTGCCAACCGGTCAGAGCGTTGTATTTCGCCTTGAGCTCACACTGGATCAGGGCGAGCAGACTCTCGCGCCACAACATCTTCTACTCGCTGAAAGGCAAAGGGCCGGCATCTTCGCTTTTTCAGGCGAGTTCCGGCCCGGATTAAGACTGTCGCGTCAACGACAAACGCTATGTCTGAAGCTCAGTGGCTTCCAAGACGAGAATGCTGGAATCGCTGCATAAGCTGGTCAGACAGCTTGATGCCAGTTTCAAGCCAGTCTAACCAAAGTTAGTTTACCCCGTACAGATAACGGTCGCGGAGTTATTCGATCCGTAGACGAGCGCTGGACAGTCACCGAGAGACGGCGCTCGTCAGGGCCCCGACCACACGATCCACGTCAGAACGCTGCATCGCTGGAAACATAGGCAGTGTTAAGACCTGCTCCGCCACCGTTTCGGCGACAGGCGCAATGCCCTTTTTATAGCCGCGACTGCGGTAATAGGAATGCAGATAGACCGGTGCATAATGGACATTGGCCCCGATGCCGGCCGCTCGGAGGCTGGAATATACAGCGTCACGGTCAATCTTTTCGTCCAGTTTCACAACATAAAGGTGATATGCATTGGTCCGATCGCCTCGCGTTTTAAGCGGGACGGCAGCCGTAATGTTGAAAAGGGCTTCTTCGTACCAACCGGCAATGGTTTGGCGCGCCCGTACCCAATCCGCAAGTCTGGTCAGCTGGGCGGCTCCCAAGGCACACTGCAGATCTGATAGGCGATAATTGTACCCCAGCTCCACCATGTCGTAGGCATGCGCACCGTGCGCCTCGCGGGTCCGGTGATCACTATCGATGCCATGATTGCGAAAACGCCGCATGTGCTGTGCAAGTTCGCTGCTCTGTGTCACCGCCATCCCCCCTTCACAGGTGGTCAGATGCTTGACGGGATGAAACGAGAAACAGGAAATGTCACCTAGAGTTCCGGTCTTGCGGCCCCTATAAGTGGCACCAGGGGCATGGCAGGCGTCGGCAACGATGGCAATGCCGCGCTCTTGGGTTAGCTCCCGCAACACATCGTAGTCAGCCGGTTGCCCACCATAGTCGACCGCGACAATGGCTTTGGTTCGGTCCGTGATCCTGCTGGCCACAGACTTAGGATCGATCAGCAGCGTGTCCACTTCGATATCGGCAAAGATGGGTGTTGCGCCCTCATAGAGCGCGGCGTTCGCACTGGCTGCGAACGTAATTGCCGGAACTATAACCTCATCACCCGGACCCAACTGCAGCGCCCGCATCGCGCAATGCAGAGCGGCGGTTCCAGAATTGACTGCGACCCCTTCTTTAGCGCTGCAAAAAGTTGCAAAGGCTTGCTCAAAAAGCGCCACGCGAGGACCGGTTGTAAGCCAATCTGAGGTAAGGGCTTCGACAACCGCCTGGATGTCGGGCCCCGCGATCTCTTGCCTGCCATATGGCAGGAAGGCGTGCCGAATATCTGACTTGTCAGGCATAGGCCAAAGCAAGCAGGGACTGCAGGCCGCGTGCGTCCAGCTTTTCCGGATTGGTATCGCTGGAATAGCTAAAGCCATCTGGCACGGGCTTGCCACCTCTCTGCAAGTAAGCGTCCCGAGCAGCGTTGGCAAAGCTCTGCAGGATGACATAGCGGTCATCCAGCTCGACGGTGCAATGGGCATCGTCTGCCGGGATCATTGATTCGTGCAGCTTCTCGCCGGGGCGGATGCCGATCACATGCTGCTTGTGACCGGGGCTAACCAGGCTCGCAAGCTGCGGCATCGTGCAAGAAGGGATTTTGGGCACATAGATCTCGCCACCACGCATCATCTCTATGCTGGAGAGCACGAAATTGACACCCTGGGTCAGCGTGATCCAGAAGCGGGTCATGCGCTCGTCTGTGATGGGCAGGCTGTCCGCCCCGTCGGCGATCAGCTTCTTGAAGAAGGGAACCACCGAACCGCGCGATCCGAATACATTGCCATAGCGTACCACCGAGAAACGGGTGCCGTCGGCGCCGGCAAGGTTGTTGGCAGCGACGAAGATCTTGTCCGAAGCCAGCTTGGAGGCGCCGTAGAGATTGATGGGATTGGCTGCCTTGTCGGTGGACAGGGCCACCACGCGCTTGACGCCGGTGCGCAGGGCCGCGCTCACAACGTTCTCGGCGCCGAAGACATTAGTGCGCACGCATTCGAACGGATTGTACTCGGCGGTCGTCACCTGCTTCATGGCGGCGGCGTGCACAATGTAGTCCACACCATTTAACGCCAACTCAAGGCGATCCTTGTCCCGCACATCCCCGATGAAATAGCGGATGAAGGGGTACTTCTCTTGCGGGAATTCCTGCTGCATCTCAAACTGCTTGAGTTCGTCGCGGGAGAAGACGATCAGCCGACGCGGCTTGTACCGGTCGATTACCGTTTTGATGAAGTGCTTGCCGAAGCTGCCGGTCCCACCCGTCACCAGCACGGACTTGTCGTTGAGGTCCATCCAGGGCTGGGTGAAATCGCGCAAGGGCGCCGAAAGCGCGGGCATGTCCACGCACGAGTTGGCGGCAAGAGCAAGCGCAGGGGATGGGCTCATGGGCTCGTTAATCCTGTTTAGCGAGCCCGAGTGTGTAACTTCGGAGTAAAGAAAGCCTGAAAGCTTAAGTATGAATGCACGTTAGGACTTTCAGCCGGCGAACGGCGGTACCAGCCCTTGTGTTCAAATAAGTGGGCTCGACAAGCCAGGGCTTACCCCTTGGACGGACCTGAAGCCGTTTCGGTCGCCGCGCCAGAACCAGGGTCAGAGCCAGCGCTAGGATGCTGAGCGCAAGCACATATGCGACGGTCGTGGTGGGCCGGAGCCGCCGCTCCCGCATGGCGCATGATCGTGTTTACCGGTGCAAACATGGCCGCCTGTCCATTCTGGAGCCCGGTATCGCCCCTTCCGGCACAATCGTCAATCAGTCGTCCGCGTTTAGCTTGGCGCCTAAGCAGCGAACAGCCGTGCGGCTTCAGGCCAATCCCTGACCAGGCGCTCGGCGCCTGCGGACAGGAGACGCGGTCCCAGCGTGTCTCGGACATGGCCGCCGCCGAGAAAACCCCAGACCGTCGTGCCGGCGGCGCGCGCGGCCGTAACGCCGTTCACACTGTCTTCCAGCGCCAGGCAGTCCCTTGGCGCAACGCCCAGTTCTTCGGCTGCAAGCAGGAACAGGTCGGGCGCCGGCTTCGCCCTGGCGACATGATCAGCGGAATAGACGTGGGGCACGAAATGATCCCACAGTCCGGTCTGCTTGAGTTTGCGCTCCAGCCCGGCGCGGGAGCCAGAGCTGGCAATTGCCTTGGGCAGCCCGAGTCGTGAGATCGTCTTAAGGGCGCCCGGCACTTCGGTCAGATGGGCGATCATCACCTGGCGCAACCGTCCGGAGCCGCGTACCTCCTGGGCGATGGAATGGCCCAACCGCCTTTGCGCCTCCTCATCGATCGCGGCGTGGAAGGCATCGGTGGATAGCCCCATGAAGCGCAGCACGTAGTCGTCGCGTTCGAAGATCAGCCCCAGCCCCGCAAGCACCTCGAGTTCGACCTCCAGCGCCAGCTTTTCGCTGTCGACCAGAACCCCGTCGCAATCGAAGATGAGCGCCTTAAACTGTTTCACGCCGCCTTGCGAGTCTTGAGGAAGCCATCCATCCGCTCCAGAGCGCGCAGAATGTTCTCCGCCGAATTAGCATAGGACAGGCGCAGATAGCCCTCGCCCAGAATGCCAAAGTCCGGACCACCGATCAGCGCCACACCGGTCTCATCCAGGAGCGCATTGGCGAGCGACTTCGCTTTCCAGCCGGTCTGCGTGACATTGGGGAAGGCGTAAAAGGCACCCTTGGGCATGATGCAGCTGATGCCGGGCAGCTTGTTCAACCCTTCCACCACCAGCTTGCGGCGCTTATCGAACTCTTCGCGCATGTGCAGGACCGCGTCCTGGGGCCCGGTGAGCGCCGCGATGCCGGCATACTGGGTGGGCGCATTCACGCAGGAATGCAGATTGACTGCCAATTTCCGGGCATAGTCGTAAAGCTTGCCCGGCCAGATGGCGTAACCCAGCCGCCAGCCGGTCATGGCGTAGGTCTTGGACCAGCCATTGAGCAGGATCAGCCGGTCACGGATGGACGGATAGTTCAGCAACGTGATGTGCTGTTCGCCGTCATAGATCAGCTGGTCGTAGATCTCGTCGCTCATCACCGCGACGTCCGGCCATTTTTCCATGCCAGAGACAAATTTCTCGACTTCGGCCTTGGGGGTGACGCCGCCGGTGGGATTAGCCGGCGAGTTGATGATGATCAGGCGCGTCTTGTCGTTGATCAGGCCGAGCGTTTCCTCGGCCGAGAAAGCAAAACCGTTTTCCTCGCGGATCGGGATCGGCACGGGCGTGGCGCCGGTATACTCGATCATCGAGCGATAGATAGGGAAACCCGGATCTGGATACATGATCTCCACCCCGGGCTGGCCGAACATCAGGATAGACATGAACATGGTGGGCTTTCCGCCCGGCATGATCATGACTTCTTCCGGCGATACGCTCACGCTGTAGCGCTTATGCAGATCGCCGGCCACCGCCTCGCGCAGCGGCAGGATGCCGACCGCAGGGGTATAGCCGTGATGGCCGTCGCACAGCGCCTTGGCAGCGGCCTCGACAATATGGTCGGGGGTGCGGAAATCCGGCTGGCCGATGCCCAGATTGATAATGTCGCGGCCTGCAGCTGCAAGCGCGGTGGCCCGGGCCAGTACGGCAAAGGCGTTTTCCTCGCCGATACGGTCGAAATTCGCGACGGTCTTCATGGGCTTCCTTGCAGCGTTCCTGGGCATTTTCCGGGTTGCCCGTATAAAGCCATCCTTCTGGCGGCGCCAGCCTTTCGGCAATCAGCCCAAATAGCCCTTGTCGCGCAGGTGCTTCACGATCGCCTGGGCATGATCTTCGGGGCTTGCCTCGACTGTCTTGATGACAAGTTCCGCCCGTTCCGGCAACTGATAGGCACTGTCGATGCCGGTGAAGTTCTTGATCTTGCCGGCCTTGGCCTTTTCATACAGCCCCTTGGGATCTCGCTGCATGCAGATCTCGATCGGCGTGTCGATGAAGATCTCTAGGAACTCGCCTTTGCCCAAAAGCTCGCGCGCCATGCGGCGTTCGGAGCGGAAGGGCGATATAAATGCCGTTAGCACAATCAGGCCGGCATCCACAAACAGCTTGGCCGCCTCGCCCACCCGGCGGATGTTCTCCACCCGGTCGGCGTCGGTGAAGCCCAAATCCTTGTTGAGGCCGTGGCGGACATTGTCGCCGTCAAGCAGGTAGGTGTGCTTGCCTTCCGCCCCCAGACTTTTCTCAACCAGATTGGCGATGGTGGACTTGCCCGAGCCGGAGAGGCCGGTAAACCACAGTACCACCGGCTTCTGGCCCTTCAGTCGCGCCCGCGCCTCCTTGTTCACGTCCAATGCCTGCCAGTGCACATTGGTGGCGCGCATCAACGAGAAGTCGATCATGCCCGCACCGACCGTGGCGTTGGTGAAGCGGTCGATCAGGATGAAGCCGCCGGTGTCGCGGTTCTCGCGATAGGGATCGAAGGCGAGCGTCGAGCCCAGCGCGACATTGCAATAGCCCACCTCGTTCAGGTGCAGGGTCTTGCCGGCCATATGCTCGAGGTTGTTGACGTCGATCTTGTGCTTGAGCGCACTGACCTGCGCCGGCACAGTGGCTGTGCCGAGCTTGAGCAGATATTGGCGGCCGGGAAGCATCTCATCCTCTGCCATCCAGAGGATATGGGCGGCGAACTGGTCGGAAACCGCCGGCCGCGCCTGCGGATCGGCCAGCACGTCGCCGCGAGAGATGTCCACCTCGTCGGCCAGGGTCAGCGTGACGGCATCGCCCGCCACCGCTTCCGGCAGATCGCCGTCCATGGTGACGATGCGTGCGACCTTGGTGGTGCGGCCCGACTTGGCGACGGCGACGGCATCGCCCGTCCTGATGCGCCCCCCCGCGATAGTGCCGGCAAAGCCGCGGAAATCCAGGTTGGGCCGATTAACCCACTGTACCGGCAAACGGAACGGCTTGTCGGCCAGCGCGGTGTCCACATCCACCACTTCCAGATGAGAAAGCAGCGAGGGGCCCGTATACCAGGGCGTTTCCTTCGACGTCTCGATCACATTGACGCCAAAGCGCGCCGACAGCGGGATCGCGACCTGGCTGACAAAGTTCAGCCGCGCCGAAAAGACATGGAAGTCCGACACGATCTTGTCGAAAACTTGCTGGCTATAATCGACCAGATCGATCTTGTTCACCGCCAGCACGATGTGGCGGATGCCAAGCAGCGAGGCGATATAGGCGTGCCGCCGGGTCTGGGTCAGCACCCCCTTGCGCGCGTCGATCAGGATGACGGCAAGATCGGAATTGGACGCCCCCGTCGCCATGTTGCGGGTATACTGCTCATGGCCCGGTGTGTCGGCGACGATGAACTTGCGCTTGTCGGTGGCGAAGAAGCGGTAGGCCACGTCGATGGTGATGCCCTGCTCGCGCTCGGCTTCCAGTCCGTCCACCAGCAGCGCGAAGTCGATATCCTCGCCCGTGGTGCCAAATTTCTTGCTGTCCTTCTCCAGCGAGGCCAGCGTGTCCTCAAAGAGAAGCTTGGTGTCGTAGAGCAGCCGCCCGATCAGGGTGGACTTGCCATCATCGACGCTGCCACAGGTCAAAAAACGCAGCAGGCTTTTCTTTTCCTGCGCGGCTAGGAATTTCTGGAGTTCCGAAGCGGGCGCGTTCATCAGAAATAGCCCTCTTTCTTCTTCTTCTCCATCGATGCCTTTTCGTCGCTGTCAATCAGCCGGCCCTGGCGTTCGCTGGTGCGGGCGGTGAACATCTCAGTGACGATGGCTTCCAGGCTGTTGGCATCGCTTTCTATCGCGCCGGTCAGCGGATAGCAGCCAAGCGTGCGGAAGCGAACCAGCCGGTCTTCCACCTTTTCCCCGGGCCTCAGCTTCATGCGCTCGTCATCGCGCATGATGAGTGTGCCATCACGCTCCACCACTGGACGATTCTTGGCGAAATAGAGCGGCACGATCGGGATGTTTTCGGCCAGGATGTACTGCCAGATGTCCAGCTCGGTCCAGTTGGAAAGTGGGAAAACGCGGATCGATTCACCCTTGTTGATGCGGGTGTTGTAGACGCGCCAAAGTTCGGGCCGCTGGTTCTTGGGATCCCAGGCATGGGAGGCGCTCCGGAAAGAGAAAATGCGTTCCTTGGCGCGGCTCTTCTCCTCGTCGCGGCGCGCGCCGCCAAAGGCGGCGTCAAACTTGTACTTGTCCAGCGCCTGCTTCAGCGCCTCGGTCTTCATCACCTGGGTGTGGAGCGAGGAGCCGGAGTCGAAAGGATTGATGCCGCGATCCACGCCGTCCTGGTTGATGTATTCGATGAAATCCAGGCCAAGCCGCTTCACCGTGTCGTCGCGGAATTGGATCATCTCCCTGAACTTCCACGTCGTATTGACGTGCATCAACGGGAATGGCGGCTTGGAGGGATAGAAGGCCTTCATCGCCAGGTGCAGCATGACGCTGGAATCCTTGCCGATGGAATAGAGCATCACTGGATTGGCGAACTCTGCCGCTACCTCGCGCATGATGTGAATGCTCTCGGCTTCCAGGCGCCGCAGATGCGATATAACAGTCTTATCAGTGGACAATTTTCAGTATCCCAAACCTGGGCTGTGAAATAGTCCCAACATGCCCCGGATGCAAGGTGGCAGCGACGCAGAACAGCTATTTGAGGACTTTGGTAACGGTCGCCGGCGGGACGGCCTGCTGTTCGACGGCAAAGCGGACATGCCCCACCGAGCGGCCATCTCCTGTCAGGATATTGACCTGCCACTGGCCCGGTCTGGGGGCACTCTTGGTGGTGTAGAAACGGAAACCATCCTCACGCCCACCGGAAATCTCGATCGGTATGCGCTGCTGGCTCTGCCAGCCCCTGCCCGGCTGAAGCCATTGCCAGTCATGCACGATGCGGGCGTGCAGTCCGCGCGGCGCAAACACTGCATTGTAGAGATAGAGCTTGTCACCCGGCTGCACATGCAGAATGGCGCGAGTGCCGAACAGCGCTTCCCATTCCGGCGGCTCCTCTTCGACACTGGCCCGGAAATCGGCCCCGTCGCGCTTGACGTCGTGATAGACCCCGGCTGCGGTCAGAACCAGCGGCAGGGGCGGCAGTATGCGCAGGAAATAAGCGGCGTTCAGCAAGACCCAGATCAGCGCCATGCCGCCGAAGACCTGCATGCGGGCGCCGCGATAGCGTTCATGGCCCAGCCTGGCCAGCGCCTGCATGTAGAAGAAGAACAGCACCACCGCGATGATGCCGCTCATCATGAAGGGGATGCGGCCAATGCGCCCGATCACCAGCGGCACCAGCAGGATGGCATAGGAAAAGAGCGAGAAGAAAAACAGCAGCGCCGAGAACACCAGCCGCGAATGGTAACGGCGCATATATTCGTTGCCGATGAAGATCGCCGCCATCGCCAGCAGGAACGGCCAGGATGAGGTGATCGAGGCGCTGCGAATGTAGAAAACGCAGAATCCCGACAGCAGGCAGCCAAGCGCGAACTGGGTGATGGCGACCAGGATGGTGCGGGTCTTGTCGGACGGTTTCTTGCCGTCGGGCCGCGATTCCAGCCCATGCAGCACCGCGATGGCGATGCCCGCAACCAGCAGATAGACGATGAACACTGCCTGGGTGATGGCATGATCGATACGGCCGAATGTCATGCTGTCGAAGGCAAAACCGCCAGCCAGCGAAAGCGCCGAGATCTGGCGCTCATGCCTTCGGGCCCAGCTTATGGCGGGCTCGAAAGCCTTGGTGTCAAAGGGTCGCATGGCGAGGTCTTATGGTGCCCGTGCCCCCCGATAACAAGGCCGGATTGCGGCAAAAGCAGGTTTCCCCGCCGCGGGGCCGGTCAACAATTGTCTCAGGGCATTTCATGTCCCGCAGTGCGGGGCCACACCTCAGGTGTTGAACCGGCGCTCCCAAGCAATGGCTGAGCGAATAATCTCATCCAGGTCCTCATGCGCCGGCACCCATCCGAGCTCGGTCTTGAGACGGGCGGGATCGGAAATCAACGTTGGCGGGTCGCCGGCCCGGCGCGGGCTTTCGCGCGTGGGCAGCCGCTCACCGGTAACCTTTTCCACCCCCTCGATCACCTGGCGCACCGAAAGACCACGGCCATAACCGACATTGTATGTGGTGGAGGGCGCGCCGTCCTTCAGTGCATCCAGCGCCAGCAGATGGGCGTTGGCGAGGTCGGTGACATGGATATAGTCACGCACGCCGGTGCCGTCGGGGGTGGGATAGTCGGTGCCGAAAATATCCAGCTGTGGCACCCGGCCCAGCGCAACCTGCGCCGCCCGCTTGATCAGATGCGTGGCCTTGGGCGTCGACTGGCCGGTGCGCCCCTTGGCGTCCGCGCCTGCAACATTGAAATAACGCAGCGCCATATGCGTGAGCGGCGTGGCGCGGGAGACATCCTCCAGCATCCATTCGGTCATCAGCTTGGAGCGGGCGTAAGGCGAAATCGGCGCCTTGCGTTCGCTCTCGGCCAGAGGCTGACGCGCGTCTTCGGCATAGACAGTGGCGGTAGAGGAAAACAGAAAATGCTTCACTCCGCCTTCAACACAGGCCGCAATCAGGGCACGCGACTTCACGACATTGTTTTCGTAATAGCCCAACGGGTCCGCCACTGAATCCGGCACCACGATCGAGCCGGCAAAATGGATCACGCAATCCACGCCATGGTCTGCAACAATCTTCCTGACCAGAACGGCGTCGGCCACATCGCCCTGGACAAAGGCGGCAGCGGCGCCGACTTGCGCCCTCACGCCGGTGGACAGATTGTCCAGGACAACCACCGTGTCGCCGCGGTCTAGTAGCGCATAGACAGTGTGACTGCCGATATAGCCGGCGCCACCCGTGACAAGCGTGGTCATGAAAGCCTCCAGAGCATGGTTATGAGCGCCTAAAGGGGCGCCCGGAGTGCGATTTCCCCGCCCGCCGCAAACCCTTTGTGGGGATATGGCTGATTGTCTTGCACGCGTCCCGCCAGATCGATTTTCCAGCCATGCCATGGAACCGACATCCGCGCCTCGCCGAGGTTGAGCAGCACCGGCACCGGGCTGACGATATTGGCGCCCGTGGAATTTCGCGTGCCAATAGTGGCATGGTGGAAACTCAACTCATAAAAGCGCCCGGCAGAATCGCTCCAGCTGCCCTGAAGCGTCAAAAGCGTGGAATCATCATCCAGGCTGAAGCCCAGGGTACGGCCGCGATAGCGCATGCCGTCGAGATATTGGCCGTTGGTGTAGGAGAAGCCGTAGATATAGCTGCCGAAACTGAAGGGATGAAGGGTGGCGATGCTGTCGCTGAATTCCGCCGTAAGACGGATCGGATTTTCCGGCGCGGGCAAGAAGGCGCTCAAACCAAACAAATGGCTGGTGCCGGAATGGTTGAACCAGGAATAATCCTCATTCATCAACTGCAGATAGGCCTGAAACGGAATGCCTGCCAGCGTGTGGCTGTATTTCACGTCCCACGTCGCCTCGTCATTGGTATTGTCGATGCTGTTCGGATTGTTGGAGAAGTGAAAATAATCCTTGATGGGCGAACAAGGGTGCCCATCGCCACAAAACTCCTGATATCGCGCGACGCCGATTTCGAATCCGTTGAACGGATGAATAACGAACCGGCCCGCATTGTAATAGGTATTGGAGACAAGGCGCGGCCCATCAAGGTAACCCAGAAAGAAGTCGAACTGCCAGGGCCCCAACCAGCGCAGCACTGGCCAGCTTGAAGCGCGAGTATCTGCCCGCTCTATGCCCACCTGCGGCATGGGCCTGGCATTGTTGGACAAGGACAGTGCAGAAATATTTCCCGGTCCCCACCATTGATCGAGATAGCCCGCGTAAAGGCGTACATCGCCCAATCGCACGGAGCCATAACTGCCGTCGGGCATCAATTTGGTGTTGCTGCCGAAAAAGATACCGTTCGTGCTACCGGGGACTGAGGGCACCGTAGTTGTGGTGAAATTGTTGGTGAAGGCGCCCAGCGACACCCGGCCCGAGAAAGCGCCACTGGTCGCTTCCGCGGAAAGCTGCGCCTGGCCCTCCCCGCGTCCCATGCCGTCAAAACCATAAACGACATTCGGCTTGTTGGTGGCATCCAGGCTGGCCCAGGCCGCTGCACCCGGCGCCGTCGCAGCGTCGGCCCGCGCCAGCACCCTTTCCGCGGCAGACCGGAGCGGCGACGGCAACAGGGTCAGATCGACGCCACCCAGGTCTCCCTGCAGGGATGCCCAAGGCAGCGGCCACTGGGTGGTGATATCCTGGATTACCCCCGCCGACTGCAACAATTCGATGTCAGAACGCAGCTGGTTGTCGCCGACTTCCGCCCAAGGCGATGCCGAGGCTGGCGACAATCCCCCGAAACACAACAAAAGGGCAAGCACAACTTCCCAGCAAAAATATCTGGTTCGCATGACTCTCCAAAACGTGCCCCCGGAAATCCAAAGATAGCTTTTTTGCAATTGCGAACAAGTTGGAAATTTGTGACGCGGGGCAATGGCGTCAATCTCGCGCGGGCAGGCAGTCCACTCCCTTGGCGCTCAGATCGGCACAGAATGCGCTGCGACTTTGCCCTACAGTGACAGCAACCCTGAGTCGGTAATAGCGGCCCTTGCCCGGCAAGTCGGCAGTCACGATATGTGGACTTAAGCCGCTCAGGGCTTCACCGGCACGGAGCTTGGCCTTGTCCCAGCCTGCATTCGCTTCTCCCTCGCTGCGCCAGGCGCCCAGCTGGACTTCCTGTATTGAGGCGGAGAGATGGATCGGCCGCCTTGGCTGATCCAAAGCGGGACGCAACACCACATCAGCCGCACTGCTTTTATACGCGGGCAGCGTTTCAGCAGCTTGCTGGAACAGGCCCGGCGCCTTGCGCCGTGGCGGATGCAAGGCGATCGGTAAAACCGCGAGGGGCGGCACGCTATCGGGCGCGCGCATGGCGCTTCTGCCATCCGTCTCCTTCGCGTCTTGCGCCTGAACCTTGGCCGCCGAAAGACTTTGCGGCGGTCGCAGCACAATTCTGTCTTCCGGATCAGGGATGGCGCCTTTCGGGGCACCACCCAGTGCCTCCAGCCGTTCAGATGCCAGCGCATAGTCGGGATCGGCCGCCACGGCCTTTGCGTAAAAACCGCGCGCCGAAAGCGTATCAGCTTCCGCTTCAGCGATCTGTCCAAGCCCATACCAGGAATATTGCGGCTTGCAGCCCTGAACCGACAGAGCCTCGCGATAATCGCGCCGGGCTTGCGTGAACCGATTCTGTCGCCGATAGATGTTGGCGCGATTGTTGAGCGCCGTCGAAAGATTATCGCCTTTCAGCGCGACAACGGCAGTATAGTCCCTGGCCGCCTCGTCCAGGCGCCCGAGCCCATCGCGCAGAAACCCACGTTGCAGCAGAGCCTGTTCCCGTTCCTCCACCGGAAGTGCGGAACCGTCCAACGCTGCGGTAAAATCCCGCATGGCAGGATCATGCGATCCCAGGAGTTCTTCGGCCAGGCCGCGATATAGATAGAGGCGTCCCCGTTCGTCCGGGGAGATACCGTCTTCCTTCAGCGCGTCGTTCGCCAGACTGGCGGCATGCTGGGCATCGCCCCTGTCCAGGGCGGCTTGCGCCTCCGCGATCAGCGCCTCGGTTACAGGCGCGGACCAGGCCGGCGGCGCCATCGACGCAGCAGCAATCATGCCGATCCAGGTGAATTTGCCCATTCAGGCCCGCCAAATCCTTGAAACTGGACAATAATGGCGGCCCCGTGTCATGAAACAGATGCTTTACGAAAACATCCCCTGGAAAAAGCATGTCCGCGCCCAGACCCGTCCGCAAAGCCGTTTTTCCCGTCGCAGGCATGGGAACCCGCTTCCTGCCCGCCACCAAGGCCATCCCAAAGGAAATGTTGCCGGTGGTGGACAAGCCGGTCATCCAGTATGCCGTGGAAGAGGCCCGCGAAGCCGGAATAGAGCAGTTCGTTTTCATCACCGGCCGTGGCAAGCACGTCATCGCTGATCATTTCGATCATGCTTATGAGCTGGAATCGCTTCTGGAGGAGAGACACAAGACCGCCGAACTGAACAGCCTTCTGGAATCGCTGCCCAAGACCGGTTCGGTGGGCATGATTCGTCAACAGCAACCGCTGGGCCTGGGCCATGCGGTGTGGTGCGCACGTCATTTCATCGGCGAAGAACCGTTTGCGGTGCTGCTGCCTGACGATCTGATGGTCGGCAGGCCGGGCGCGCTGTCACAGATGGTCATGGCCTATCGCGAGGTTGGCGGCGGCATCATCGTGGCGGCCGAGGAAAAGCCGCCGCACGAAGTCAAGCGCTACGGCGTGGTTGATCCCGGAAAGGTCATCGGCAACGCGACCGAGGTCAAAGGCGTGGTGGAAAAGCCCGATCCCGCCAAGGCGCCATCCAATCTTTGTGTAATCGGGCGCTATATCCTGCAGCCGCAGATTTTCGGCATCCTGGACAAGCAGGAACGCGGCGCCGGCAACGAGATTCAGCTGACCGACGCCATGGCGCAGATGATCGGCAAGACGCCATTCCATGCGGTCAAGACGGATTGCGCCCGCTATGATTGTGGCGACAAGGTCGGATTCCTGCACGCTAATATCGCAGTCGGACTTCAACGGCCCGATATCGCGCCGCAACTGTCGGCCATCCTCAAGGGACTGGTGTGACCGTTTCCGCGCGATGCGGCCTTGCCGCAGTGGCGCTCCTGGCGCTTTATGGCTGCGGCTCCGCGAGCTCCGGCAACACCAACTACGCGCAATTCTACCAGCTGACGAAGCAGAGTCTTTCGGCGAGCTTCGGCAATGTGCGGGTCACCCGCGACCAGGCCGCCTCAATCCCTTACGCCAGCCTGGGCTACAGCCAGGATGGCGGCAACCAGATCCTCCTGGTGCTGGCGACCGACTCCGGCGGCGAGCTCTTGTGGACCGGGCCATCACACGCGGTGATCGTCACTCGCGATGGCCGCATCGTCCGCACCGTTGGCCTGGGCCATGACCTGGCCGGCCTAACCATGCGCAGCGGGCCTGCGCCCGCTCCCGGCACCGCTGTGCAAGGAGCTTTCACGAGCACACGACTGGAAGATTTTCCCGAGCTTGGCATCTATGGCGCCCAGGTGACGTGCCGAACCCATATGGTGGGGCAGCAGAAGATCAACATCCTAGGCCAAGCTGTAACCACGAACCGCGTGGAGGAGGCCTGCCAAAGCCCAAAGCCCGACTGGGCCTTTGTGGATACCTACTGGGTGGACCCGGACAACGGGATGGTTTGGCGTTCGCAGCAGCATATCCACCCCAAGGGGGGGGAGATCGAAATCGAACTGTTCCGACCGCCGGGTTGAACCCGCCCTGACAGGGAAGGTCTATCCGCTACCCCCGGCCCAAAAAAAATCGGGAGAACCTTGCAGCTCTCCCGATTCGGATAGCAATAGCGATCTATTACGAGGTGGTGCTGGTGCTCGACGTGGAGGTCGTCGGCGACGTGCTGGTGGTGGGACCGCCTGCATTGCCGGCGGAAGCCGCGAGCCCAATGCCCAGACCGGCCAGACCGACGCCGGCGATGATGAGGATCGTATTCGTGTCCTCCATCTGGGCCTTCTTCACGCCAGCCGGCTTGCCCGCGGGGAGCGTCGTGGCGGCGAATGCGTTCGTCACGAACAGACTGGCCGCCAGGATGGCTGCACCGAAAATCCGCATTGAGGTCTCCATAAAAAGTAAAATTTTCAGGGGCGTTAGGGCAACTTCTACGCGCCCTTGCGCGATCCTGTCAATTCGCGAGCCCCGAGCTGGTTCTGCCACCCCGGGAAAGAAACCCAGGGTGTTGCTGCAACGCAACAATTGCGTGATCGCGCGGAATTGTCAGGATCCGCAAGCCCTCTTCCTTGCGGGGTCAACTCTGCTAAGTAAAACGGCTATTTTCTGATGGGCTCCTGCTCAATGCCTCTTGTTCATCCTGTCATTTTGTCCGGCGGCGCGGGCTCGCGCCTATGGCCCCTCTCACGCAGCCTTTTTCCAAAACAGCTGCTGGCTCTGGCAGGGGAGCAAAGCCTGATCCAGGACACAGCTTTGCGCGTGCAAGGCGGGGAGTTTCTGCCCCCGCTGATCATCTGCAATGTCGAGCACCGTTTCCTGATTGCCGAGCAGATGCGCGAGGCGGCAATAGAGCCCGAAGCCATCGTTCTGGAGCCTGTCGGACGCAACACCGCACCGGCGGCCGCCATCGCCGCCCTGATGGTCTGCGAAAAAGACCCGGACGGCGTGATGCTGCTGATGCCCGCCGACCATATCGTGCGAAATGGTACCGCATTCCTCAAGGCGGTGGCGCATGCGGTCTCGGCCACCGAGCGGGACCAACTGGTAACCTTCAGCATCACACCCGATTCGCCGGAAACCGGTTACGGCTATATCCGGCGCGGCCAATCCCTGGACAGCCTGGAGAACTGCTTTTCCGTAGCGCGTTTCGTCGAGAAGCCCGATGCCGCGACGGCTGCCGGCTATGTCGCGTCGGGCGAATATGGCTGGAACAGCGGCATGTTCGTCTTCAAAGCGAAACTGTTCCTGGCCGAACTGGAACGGCTGGAACCCGAGATGCTTGCGCTTTGTTGCGAGGCATTCAGGAACGGGAAACGGGACCTGGATTTCTTCCGGCTGGAAGAGGCCTCTTTCGCCAAGGCCAAGTCCATCTCCATCGACTATGCGGTGATGGAACGCACCGACAAGGCGGCGATGGTGCCCGTGGAAATGGGCTGGAGCGATATCGGCTCCTGGGAGTCGCTGTGGAGCGCATCGGCGCGCGACAGCCGCGGCAATGCGATCAAAGGCGACGTGCTGCAACATGAGACGCGTAATTCCTATCTGCGCAGCGAAGGCCCGCTTGTGGCCGCGGTGGGGCTTGAGGATGTCGTGGTGGTGGCGACCACCGACGCGGTTCTGGTCAGCCACAAGGACGCATCGCAGGACGTGAAGCGCATTGTCGAACAGCTGGAAGCCCAGGGCCGCGAACTTCACACCACGCACCGCAAGGTCTTCCGTCCCTGGGGATCCTATGAAGGGATCGACAATGGCGACGGGTTCCAGGTCAAGCACATCATCGTCAATCCCGGCGCCAAGCTGTCTCTGCAGATGCATTACAAGCGCGCCGAACACTGGATCGTGGTGTCCGGTCTCGCCCAGGTGACCTGTGACGACAAGGTCTTCCCCCTCAAGCAGAACGAGTCGACCTACATTCCGCTCGGCTCGCGTCACCGCTTGGAGAATATCGGCAGCGAGCCGTTGCACCTGATCGAGGTGCAGTCGGGTTCCTATCTGGGCGAAGATGACATCGTCCGTTTCGAGGATACCTACGGACGAAGCTGACCTCGGGACGAAGGGTTAGGCGCCGATCAGTTGTTGTGGGCCAGAACCGCCAGCGACGCGATGGTCACCGCGAACGAGCTCATGATGCCGGTCACGTCCAGAATGATCTGGCGCGTGAACAGCGGCGCAAGATCGCGTGGCACAACGATCGAGCTGCCTGGCGGAAGAGTTGCCACATCGAAATTGAGCCATGACGTGTCCATGCGGCGCGCCGAGCCATCGGGCATGACGATGAAGGTCAGGTCATCATTGGCGAACTGGGCATAGCCCCCTGCCCGCTTGATATATTCTTCCACCGACATGCCGGGCCTGTAGCTGTAGCTGCCGGGCTGCATGACTTCGCCCAGCACCGCGACCGTGGAGGGCCGCTGCGGGATGAACACGACATCGCCCGGCTCCAGAAGCGGGTCCTGCGCCGGATTAGCGGCGAGCAGGCTGGGATCGGCGTCCATGGCGATGCGGCCCAAAGGCTTTTGGGTACGCAGCTGCGTGATGAAGCCTTGGATCGCATTAACGGCATCGGCTGGAATCTTGTCATTACCGATACGCGCCATGCCCGCGATTAGCTGGCTCTGAATCTCGTCGGCGGCGCGATTATAGCCATCCTGCTCCACCTGGGCGGCCGACTTGCGCAGGAATACCGTTCCTTGCGGATAGGCCGTTGTCGTCAACCCGCCGGCGCGCATCAGAACATCGGAAAGATGTTCGCCGCGCGTGATGGGATAGCTGCCGGCAAAACGAATCTCGCCCTGCACTGTGACCGAACCAATTCCGGTGTCCGTGAAGACCTTGTTGAAATGCAGCTGGTCGTGCGGGCGCACGATATAGCTGGCCAAAGTGCCCTGGCGCAGCGGGAGGGTCTGGCGCTGGCTGGCGGCGCGACCATTGCGGCTGTCCACCACAGTGGTGAGAAGCTCGATCCCGCTTTCGTCCGCCCAGCTGTCCGTGCCACCGGCAGCCTGCACCAGATCAGACAGCGTCACGTTGGGGCCCACGAAATAAGGCCCCGGACCATGAACGGCGCCGTCTAGCTTGGCGCGATGATCGATCAGGAAGTTGACCAGCACCAGGGGATCGATATTGAGCTGGCGCGACAGCTCGCCGAAGGTATGGACCTCGCGATTGCTGGCGAACCCTTCGACTAAGGTCGGCTGTTCCTGATAGTTCGGAGCCATTGGCAGCTGGGTCTCTGCGCCGCCAGCACCGTACTGGCTGTTGGCAGCCGCGGCGCCAGATTGACCGGTCTGTGGACCGGAAAATAGCTGACCACCCGCTACAGCACCAGCCTGCGGCTGGCCGTAACCGTATGACGAGGTACCGTAAGACTGGGTGGGCGTAGCACCCTGGAGAGGAATTCCCGTCTGGGACGCGAGCAGGGCGGCCTGCTGGGCCTGCGCCGCCTGGGCGGGCGTCTGGTTGGTGGTCGAGCTGTTCGCCGTCAGCAGCGATTGTTGATAGGCCTGCTCGCGCATCAGCGCATCGACCGATCCGGGAGCCGCAACGTTCAGCAATGCGATGATGTCATCGCGCTGGGTATCGGCCGGCACGCTACTGAAATCTTCTTGCCCGGAGGAATAGGCGTCGAGCTGCCCCGGTTGGAGGCCGAAAGGATTGTTCGGTGAAATGGTGCCGATGTTGCCGGTCTGCACCGTTTGGGTGCCACCAGTGGGCGTACTGGTCGTGGTGGTGGTGGCCGCGGCCTGGGCCGCGGCGGCGGCATCGGCACGCTGGGCCTCCAGCGGATTGCGGATGCGCGTCTGATCCAAGGACAGCTTGTCGAGGTAGGTCTTAAGTACAAAATCCAGCAACCGCGCTTCGTTCACCGAAATCGGGCGAATGACATCGTCCGATTGAAGCTGCATGTCTTCCGTCCCGTTCAGCACCGCAACCGGCGTGAAGGCAATCGGCGAGCGCAACAAGGTGCGCGGGTCCTTTCGGACAATAATGCCGAACAGGGTATAGGGCGAAGAGCCCAGCGCACCCGGCGCGCGGATCACATCCGACAAGCGGCTGCCCGTTGTCACGGCATATTGTCCGGCAAGCCCGAGCCCGCCCGAAAGCGTCGCCTGTTCGCTGGCAAGATCAGCGCCAAGATCTACGCGCAGAATTTCACTGTCGCGGATCAGGCCGGTGTCGCCCTGCAGCGGAACAAGACTTAGACGCCCATCCGATTCGATATGCTGAACCGCCAGCCGGTAACGCCCGCGCACCTCCTGACCGCCAGCCAGGGCAAGGAGCGAGCGGGCCGTGATGCTGCTGGCGCGGGCGGGAAGCTCGAAAATGCCAGGCTGGCGCACCATGCCCGCCACGGCGACAGTACGGCCCAAAGGCGGCACGATGATGCGATCACCATCGGCGAGGCGCATCATTCCCGTATGCACGCTTGGCGTCAGAAGGCCATATAGATCCACAATATAGTCATGGCCGTTGCGCTGCACATGAATATTGCGCAAGGACCCGCTTTTGCGCACTCCGCCTGACAACAATAAGGCGTCGGACACGGAGGACAGGCCGGTGAGAATCCGTTGGCCTGGCACATTGACCTCGCCCCCCACACTCACGCTGATCTGACGCACGCGGCCTATCGCCACCGAAGCGGTGCTGGCCACATAGGCGCGACGCACCGCGGCCTCCACATCCTGACGGAAGCTGCCAAAACTACGTCCGCTCGCGGGGATGGGCGGCAGCCGTGGCAACACCACACGCCCGCTACGATCGACGGTGGTGCGCAAATCGCTATTCTCTTGGCCGCGCAGCGAGACCACGACCTCATCGCCGGGGCCCATAATGTAGTCGTCCTGCACAGCGCCTGTTTCCGGCACGACGACCTGGCGCGATAGACCGAATTGGGCATAGCCAAACTGCCGCAGCACGACGCCGGCGCGCGCCGATATGATCTGTTCCAGGCGTGATGTTGGGGGAACCTGCTGAGGGACGACTGGCTGCAGGACCTGGCTTTGCGGCAGGTTCGACGTCGTGTCGACGACGCCATTGCCAAGGCTACCTAATCCACCAAGGCCGCCCACTCCGCCGCGTTGGACTTGCTGCAACAAAGACAGCGGATCGGTCCCTGTACTCTGGGCCAGGCCATCGTCCGACAGAGCTAGCCAACCGGCCACGACCAGCAGAAAGGATGCGAAAAATCCGGCTACGGAAAGACCATAGCTGCGGCCGTTGCCGCCGACATTTTTCGGCTGTGACACGAAAGGCGATCCCAGGTTCGACAGGCCGCTGGTCTAGCATAGGCTCTTCGCGCGGGAGAAGGAAAAAGATTTTCCTTGCAATTGCTTAGACGAAAGGCAAGGAAATCGGCAGACGGGCGTGAGCGAAGGTCGGACGAAGTGAAGGGACGGGCGCCGTTACCCGGCAGCGGAACCAGCGCAGCCCGACCGGTTCGGCGGAACGCGGCGTGGAATATCGCGCTTGCGGGTACCACGGCCCTTGCAGCTATGGTGTTGACACCCCCTGTCCTTGCCCAGGACATGACCGACGATCCTTCTAACCTGTTCGGTAGCCGCGGCCTCATGGGCACGCCCAGCGCCCGCATGGCGCCGGACGGGGAATTGTCCGTGGGCGGCGGTTTCCTCAGGAACAACCAGCACTATGACCTGGAATTCCAGGCCCTGCCCTGGTTGGACACCACCCTGCGCTATTCCGGATTGCAACATTTCAATCCGGATTATTCGGTCTATTACGACCGCGCGTTCGGCCTGAAAATACGTCTCCGGGACGAAGATAATGTCCTTCCAGCGGTTGCCGTGGGGATCGACGACATCATCGGCACCGGCGTTTACAGCGGTGAATATCTGGTCGCTTCCAAACGCTTCGGCGACATCGACACCAGCCTGGGGATGGGCTGGGGCCGTTATGCGGGAGATGCAACGTTCCGTAATCCGCTATCCATAGTTTTCCCTTCCTTCTCCAACCGAGCTTCCTCTTATGCCCAGGCGGGCGGCGGCAATGCACCCGGCTCGGGCCTCTTCAGCGCTTTTTTCCATGGAGCCAATGTCGGTGTCTTTGGAGGAGCGGTGTGGCACACTCCGCTGGATGGCCTGTCGCTGATGGTCGAGTACGACAGTGACAACTACCCGCAGGAAAAAGCCGTCGGTAATTTCTCACCGAGCAGCCAGATCAATTACGGCTTGGCTTATCAGGTATCGGACACGACCCAGGTCGGCCTCGACTGGCTGTACGGCACCTCGCTGGGCGGCAATGTGTTTTTCCGGCTCGATCCGACGCGCCCGCAATATGCGCAGAAGATCGAGCCCCCGCCGCCGCCCGTGGAGGTGCGCACCGCCGAACAACAACAGCGTGCACTGGCGGTGCTGGAAGACCTACGCGACCCACGCAACGCCCAACGAGTCCAAGTCTTCGCGAGCCGCAGCGCTGACCGCAACAGCTTTGTTGATGCCTTGTGGCGGCAGGGCAGCGACTATAGCGATATCCAGCTTAACAAGAACACGCTGGACCTCACGGTGACCGGCGCGATCTCAAGCACGCGATGCTCCGCCACCGCACGGCTGATGCAAGGCGTGGCCGTGCATATTGATCAAATCCGGCTGCGGGCGGCTGACGGCCGGCAAACCGTTTCCTGTGCGGTGCCGCGCACAATCGAAAGCACCCCGATCAGCGCGGCCCTCTTGTCGGCTGGTGACCTGGAGAATCTGGCCGTACCTGCCGTGCAAGTCCAAACCATCGATGCCTCCAACGTGACCGCCGCGCCCAACCGCGCCCAGGTGGAGCGCGCCATCCGCGCCGCGATCACGGCCCAGCATCTCTATGTGCAGGCGCTGTCCCTGGGCCAGGGCGAACTGGTGCTTTATTACGCCAACACCCATTATTTCGCGGAAACCGACGCTATCGACCGCATCGTCCGTGTCTTGACAAAGGAAGCGCCGCCCGAGATCGAGAAATTCCGGTTGATCGCGACGAACGCAGGCGTGCCGATCCGGGAATTCGACGTGCTGCGGGCGCCCGTCGAACGCAGTTACGAACAGGAAGACGGCACCATCTTCAATCATACGATCGAGAGCCTGCCGCCAGCGATGAACCAGCCGGTGTTGGCGGCCGCAGAGACAAAAATCTATCCGCAGTTCAGCTGGGGCCTCTATCCCCAGTTCCGCCAGGCACTTTTTGATCCCAGTCAGCCGTTCGGTGTGCAGTTTCTGGCGGTGGCGTCGGCAGCGCTGGATCTGGCGCCCGGCCTGTCGCTTTACGGATCGCTCGAAGGCAGCCTGTATGACGACTTCAACACCGCGCGTGCCAGCGACAGCCAACTGCCCCATGTGCGCAGCGACTTTATAAAATATTTTACCCAGGGCAAGAATGGCATCGGCAATCTGGAGGCCGACTACCGCTTCCGGTTGACACCAGACGTGTTCGTAAAGGCGCGCGCTGGATATCTGGAAAGCATGTTCGCTGGCGGTGGCGGCGAAATTCTCTGGCGCCCGGAAGGCGCGCGCTGGGCCTTGGATGCCGATATATACCAGGTCTGGCAGCGCGACTTCGACCGGCTGTTCGGGCTGCAGCACTATCATCAAGTCACGGGGCATATATCGCTCTATTACGATTCTCCCTGGTACGGCCTGAACTTTGAACTCCGTGCCGGCCAGTACCTAGCGGGCGACCGCGGCATTACCATTCAGATCACCCGCCGCTTCTCGACGGGGGTCGAAATCGGAGCCTTTGCCACCAAGACCAATGTCTCCTCGGCCCAGTTTGGCGAAGGCAGTTTCGACAAGGGGCTCATTATCCGCATCCCGCTGGGCTGGGTTGCGCCCATCGAGACCCAAAGCCAAATTGGCCTGGATTTGCGCCCCGTCCAGCGAGACGGTGGCCAGGCGCTGCTTGGTGACGCAACACTCTATGACGAAACCCGCGGCACGAGCGAAGGCGAACTGCTGCGGCAGGTAAAAGACCTGTCTATGGATACGCATTAGCATGCGGGCCTGATATTGATCGGCAACTATGCTAAAAACCAACCGGACGCAGAACGCTGAGAAGTTATGACAATACCTGAGAGAGTGGACGAAGACGGCGTTACCCCGAGCGCGGCGATTGCCGACTACCTGCGCCGTTCGGTTTCGGTTTCCGATCTGGCCAGCCAGATCTGGTCGGGACGCCTGATAGTTGCTGCGGCGGCGATCGCAGGCTTGGCTTTCGGGGCGTATTATGTCCACCACGAAGGCGCCAGCTATACAGCGACCATGCGCATCTCTCCCGCGGAAGGCGACAGTGCCCCCAGTATTGGCGGTTCGGGCGGCGGAGGCGGCGCGGCAGGCCTTCTCGCCGATCTGGCCGGCGGCGGCGCGACCCAGGTGCCGAAATTCACCCAGTTTCTCGTCGCCATGGGCTCTGAAGGCGTGGCCCGGCAGATGGACCAAAAATATCATATGACCTGCCGGGTTTATTCCGGGCAATGCGACGCAAGGACAGGGCAATGGCACATCGATATCGGCCTGAAGGAATGGCTGTCGGCGCTGTTCGCACGCTTGGGCGACCTACCGGATCCCAACGGGCCGCGAACCGTCGCGGACCTGGCTGTCTATACCGGCGGCGCCATCGGCAAGGATCAGAACAAGCAAAATTCCATCGTCCTCTTGTCCTATACCCATCGCAAGCGGGAGTTCGCTTCCGAATTCCTGTCGCGCGCGGTGGAGGAAACCAACAACTACATCCGCGAGCTCAACAGGAACAATCAACGGCGTTACGTCCAATATCTTTCGGATGCGGCAGCCCGCAGCACCAATGTGGAGCAGCGACAAGCGATCGATTCCCTGCTCCTCCAGCAGGAACGGCAATTGATGATGACGGAAGTCGACGGTCCCTACGCCGCCCAAGTCCTAGATGGTCCGAACGTCGCTCCCGTCAACAAGGTGGCAAAGACTCTTGCGATTTGCACATTCCTGGGCATTGTGCTGGGCATCTGCATTGTACTCGGGGGCCGTTTCCTGCCGCGTAGACTGCGTCGGTGGTAGCGACGACAAAATCCCTGCTGGATCGCCGGATAGACTTCGATGACTATCTGATCTGGTCCACGCTCGCCAGCGTGTTCATGATGATCACGATCGGGCGGGCCGGGATCGACCTTTATTTGGGCTACCCCCTCCTCCTTCTGAATCTGGCGCTTCTGCTGAAGACCAACCGGCTGGCGATTCATCCCAATCATGTCATCGTGTTGGTGGTGCTTGCCGGCTTCGGGACATTCTCCGCTGTGCTGGCCTCGACACCCATGCCCGCCCTGCTGGCGCAGCTGGCCGGCATTACGGTCTTTTCGATCTATTATTTCACTGCCCTCACCGGCTTTGGCGTGCCGCTCATCCGCTGGATGGACAATTACGCCCGCATGGGCTTCTTCGTCGCGATCTGCGGCTTGCTGCAGTGGGCCGTATGGCGCGCCCTCCATTTGGGCGACGGCCGACTCAAAGACTTCTACAGCGAACCAGCGATTTATGTTTTTACCATGCTGCCCGCGCTGGGCTATTTCGCGAATGTCTGGCTGACGCAGCGCCGCTATGGCGTCGAACTCCTGGTGGTGCTGGCCTCGTTCATTTGCGCCGGATCGTCCCTTGGCTTCATCGGCATCCTGTTCCTCGCGATCCTGGCCATGATCGGCCGCATGAAACGTTGGCAAATTGTGCTCGGTACCATCCTGTTGTCGCTGAGCACGGTCGCGACCTATATGGTAAGCGCCAATTTTCGTCTCAGGATTAATGATACGGTAACAGCCATGGCGAGTCAGGATCTCGCAGGTACCAATGCGAGCACCTTCGCGCTTCTGTCGAACGCCTATGTCGCCTGGCGCACGCTTCTGGACCACCCCCTCACCGGCGTGGGTCTGGGCGGGTACCAGTTCGTTTACACGCAATATATCGGCGATGTGATCGGAACCGATCCAAAGACGCTTGACCTGATCAACTTGAACATGTTCGACGCCAATTCCATGATCCTCCGCGTCGGGGCGGAATTCGGGTTGCCGGGCCTCATCGCGCTATTTGGCTTCGTCGTTGTCTGCGCTCAGGTAAAGGATGAGCAACATAGACTTATCCGCAACGCGATCCTGCCCTATCTCCTGGTGCGGATCGGACGCCTGGGCGCCTATTTCACGATGGAACTTTATTTCTTTCTCGGCCTTTATCTATTGAATTATCTTGAAAGCCGCAGGATAGACAAGGAACGATAGCCCCCCACGCTTGGTTTCGGGCCGGAGCGCGGACCAAGTTGATATCTGCGGGAAATTCGCTAAGACCAAGAAATCCCATAATGGTAAGAGACAACATTGCCATGACAAAACGCGCACTGATCACCGGGGCTACCGGTCAAGACGGCGCCCTGCTGGCACAGCTGCTGCTGGCCAAGGGCTATGAGGTCCACGGCGTCAAGCGCCGCTCCTCCTCCTTCAACACCGAACGGGTGGACCATCTCTACCAGGATCCGCACAAAAGCGGGACGCGGTTCTTCCTGCATTACGGCGACCTGACGGATTCCACCAATCTGATCCGGCTGGTGCAGGAGACCCAGCCTGACGAAATCTACAATCTGGCTGCCCAGAGCCATGTGCAGGTGAGTTTCGAGACCGCGGAATATACTGCCAACGCCGATGGCATCGGCGTGCTGCGCCTGCTGGAGGCCATACGCATCCTCAAGATGGAAAGCAAAGTGCGGTTCTACCAGGCCTCGACATCCGAACTCTATGGCAAGGTTCGAGAAACGCCACAGCGCGAAACAACGCCTTTCTACCCCCGCAGCCCCTACGCTGCGGCCAAGCTCTATGCCTATTGGATCACGGTGAACTACCGTGAGGCCTATGGCATGCATGCTTCCAACGGCATCCTGTTCAACCATGAAGGCCCTACCCGGGGCGAGACGTTCGTCACGCGCAAGATCAGCCGCGCCGCGGCCGCCATTCATCACGGTTTCCAGAAGACCCTCTATATGGGCAATATCGACGCGAAGCGGGACTGGGGAGACGCCCGCGACTATGTGAAGGGCATGTACCTGATCCTGCAGCAGGACAAACCGGACGATTATGTCCTGGCCACGGGCGAGACGCATTCGGTGCGTGAATTCATAGAACTGGCCTTCTCCGAAGTCGGCCGCAAGATCGCATGGCGCGGCAGGGGCGTGGATGAAGAAGGCGTGGACGACGAGACCGGAGACGTGCTCGTAAAGATTGATCCGCGCTACTTCCGTCCCACCGAAGTCGATCTGCTGTTGGGCGACCCCAGCAAGGCCCGCAAGATTCTGGGCTGGAAGCATGAAATCACCTTCCCGCAACTGGTGAAAGAAATGGTGGCCTCCGACCTCAAGAAAGTGGCAGCGGAAGGACAGCGCAATTCATGAGCTATGCGCTCAAAGGCAAGCGCGTCTGGGTGGCCGGCCATCGCGGAATGGTGGGCGCGGCGCTGATGCGTCAGCTCCAACTGGAAGACTGCACAATCCTGACCGCAGGGCGCGAGACACTGGACCTGCGTGATGGCAACGCGGTCAAAGCCTGGATGGCGTCCAACCGACCGCAAGCCGTCATCTTGGCGGCGGCGAAGGTTGGTGGCATCGTGGCCAACGACACCTGGCCGGCCGATTTCCTGTATGACAATCTGGCGATCGAAAACGCCATCATCCATGGCGCCTTCGAAGTTGGCGTGGAAAAGCTTCTATTCTTAGGCTCCTCCTGCATCTATCCCAAATTCGCGCCCCAGCCGATCACGGAAGACGCGCTTCTGACCGGGCCGCTGGAACCGACCAATGAATGGTATGCCATCGCCAAGATCGCTGGCATCAAGCTCTGCCAAGCCTATCGCCGCCAGCATGGCCGCGACTTCATCTCGGCCATGCCGACCAATCTCTATGGCCCAGGTGACAATTTCGACCTCACCAGCAGCCATGTCATACCGGCCCTGATGCGGAAGGCCCATGAGGCCAAGGCATCAGGCGCGAAAGCCATCAGCATCTGGGGCACAGGCACACCACGGCGCGAATTCCTGCATGTCGACGATTGCGCCAGTGCGCTGATTTTCCTGCTTAAGAATTACTCCAGCGATAGTCATGTGAATGTGGGCTCCGGCACCGATGTCACCATTGACGAATTGGCTCGGCTCGTGATGGAAGCGGTGGGATTTTATGGCACGCTGGAGCACGACACCGGCAAACCCGACGGTACACCGCGCAAGCTGATGTCCAATGAGAAACTTGCCGCAATGGGATGGCGGCCGGGCATCGCGCTGAAGGACGGACTGGCGACGACTTACCGCTGGTTCCTGCATAACGAAACCGGCAACGCCTGAGATTCCGTCGCGGCGCGGGCTGACCTGCGAGCAGACTAGCGAACCACCAGTTTTATCGCCGTTTTCTTGGCGGCGGCGAAGGTCTTTGGAAATTTGGTCTCGGCAGCCAGGACAAGGCGGTTTCTCATCCGCGAGAGATCCTTTGGCCGTGCAACCCCCGTTCCGTTCACGCTGTCATAGGTCATGCGCCTGATACGCGCCTGGAACTGGAGCAGTTCTGTCGTGGCCGGTATGAAGTGCGCGGTGAATGACCGGCGGGAAAACTGATCCTGCGTCGTGGGCAGGCTGCCATGGATGGTGTAGGCAGCCCAGAACAGGGCATCACCCTTCCGCAAGGCAGGCGCGGAAAAACGCAACTGGTGCGACTGAATAACATCAACCACCAGCTTCTTGTAACGATCATGATTGTAGGCGATGTCGAAATCACCGCCATTCTTGGCCATGTCGATCTTGTGACTGCCGGGACAGACAAAGAAGCGCCCCGCTCCAGGCGCAATATCCTCGTTCGCGATCCATACCGCCGTCATTTCACCCGGGCGGCTGGCGTCAAGATAGTAAGCATCCTGATGGGGCCATGTGGCAGGATTGCCCTGAAAATACATGCTCTGGACGATCTTTCCCGGCTCGCCCAAAAGAGCCCTCCCGACTTTGGCGACAGAGGGAGCGGTCAGAACATCCAGGCCAGCGTCGCGAAAACCGGCGTACAGGCGCGGATCGACGCTTTGGACGTTCAGTATCGGGTTCAGGACGTGACCGGCCGGCGAAATGACGTGGCGTTCCGGCCGGGCCGTTGTTTGACGGTATATGAAACTGTTGCTCGGATAACATTCCCGGTCAAAGGCGGCATTCGCGGCGTCGCAGAGATGCGCCGGCACCGCATTGCGAATCACCACATATCCGTTATCCCGATAGTAGCTCGAGAACTCTTCGGTCTGGTCGGCGGTGAAATACGCAAAGTCGTCCGTGGCGTCGGCAGGGATCTCAATCTCCCGGCCAATATTGTCGACCGTCCGATACATGGTTTGCATGCAAAGCATCCATTAACCCTAGCGTGTTCTTTTACAAAAAGGTGCCTCTACACGCAAACTGCGCAAGGCGAACGCCAACGGCGCCAGTTCCTGGACCTTAACCCAGCCCCCTTATCGACCGATGGCGGAGAATGAAATTTGTCACCGGCCTCGGGAGCATGGCCTTAAGCGTTGCGGTGACGATGACCCGTACCATCAACCAAAAATATTGGAGCAAGACACGCAACGAGAGCAAATTGTGCCGGCGTACGATCGTTATGCGCTGTGCCAGCATTGTAAGCCGGTAACGGTCGCTGCGACCGCCCACGGCCGCTACCGACACCACGCAGCCGACATGCTTGAATGTCTTGCCGTTCACATAGGCGGCAAGAATGGAGTCATAATCGGCCGCCAGAAACTCCATCGCGAACGGCCTGTTCAGCAATATCTCGCGCCGCATGAACAGGCTCTGATGAGAACAATTCATCCGGAGGGGCAGGATGCTGGGCTTTTCGGCGCGAATGACGCGGCTGATGCCGCGATCGGGGTAGATGCGGATATAATCGCCATAGACAATATCCGCACCCGCATGATCGCCGCGAAACATCTCCGAAAGGACGGTCGAGGAAGCAAAACGGTCCCCGGAATTCATGAATAAGACCCATTCCCCAGTCGCCACGGCGACGCCCTTATTCATACCGTCATAAAGGCTGCGGTCGCGTTCGCTGACCCAATAGCCCAGACGCGGCCCATAGGCTGTAATGACCTCGCGGCTGCCGTCTGTCGAGCCGCCATCGATCACGATTGATTCCAGATTCGGGTAATCCTGCTCCAGCACACTGCCGAGCGTTGTTGGCAGTTCGGCCGCCATGTTGAAATTCACGGTGATGACCGAAATTTTCGGACAAGCGGTCATGTCAGGCCCTGTGCCCAGTCCAGTATCTTGTCGATCTGGCCCTCAGCCTGCACGCGCAAATTCCCGATCTGCGCCCGCGCCATGCCGCGCCGTGCGGCGGCATCACCCGCCAGAATCCAGTCCGCCGCCCGGTCCGCGAAATCTTCGTTCGCGGGGATCAGATAGCCTCCTGCACCGACGACCTCACCCACAAATTCATGATCATAGGCGATAACGGGAATCCCGGCCGCGAGCGCTTCCGGGACGACCAGCGACTGGGTCTCGTGGCGGTAAAGCGAGGGAAATAGGAAATAATCGAGCCCCGCATAAAAGGATGTCTTGGCGGCGCCCGTAATTATTCCGGCATATTGCACTGCGGGACCAAATTCCCGTGCGGCATCATCGAGCAAAGCCTGGGTGGCGCTGTCCTGGATCGCGCCAGCCAGCGCGAGCTCGGCGTTGACGCCACGCCTCCTGAGTTCGCGCAGCGTTTGAACCGCCCGCTCCGGGCCTTTCTCAGTTGTCAGTCCGCTGAGAAGACCGAGTCGCAGCACCTCCCTTGTAGGCGTGCCGGAAACAGGCGGAATATCGACCCAGGCGGCATTGTTCACCACGAGGCCTGACACCTTCACCCCGTAAAGCGCGCCAAGCTGGGACAGCATCCTGGCAGTGCAGGCTACATGAAGAGTACGGTCTCCGGCGATCTTCAACAGAAGCCGCATCAACCGGTTCTCCGACCGCAAATAGCTGGTGCTGTGGTAGTAGAAAAGCCGGGGCTGTCGCCGCATGCACATCGCAGCCGCAAGGAGGATGTTATAGATCAGTCCCCCACCGCCATCTATGCTCATCAGATAGCGTCGGCGCCCCGGCGTCAGAAGAATGCGAAAGACGCCCTGCAGGGTGCGAAGCGTCCGGGTAATATGATAGCTCCAGCCGCGCGCGCCGCCCGGCGACAGATCGATGGCCTGCGCCGCGATCCCCTGCGCCAGCAGGCGGGAATGCAGATTCTGATTTATGACCGAGGCGCCTTGTACGGGGGGGGGGAAGGAGCCGACGCAGACCGCTGTAATCCTTCCCATAACCTGATCCCAGAAATGCAATTTCAGCGTGGCGGCAAACACATTATTATAGCGCATTTTCCTTCAGAACCCATTGACCTCGCAATAAATTTGTCGTTTTTCGGCATCCGCCAAAAACGGGATCACCCGTGAAAATCTTCGTCCATGACTATCCCGGGCATGCCTTTCCTGTCCAGTTGTCCCGCGAGTTGGCGCGCCAGGGTCATGAGGTGACACACGCGTTCGCCGCGGCGCTGGAATCGCCGCGTGGGGGTGTTGACCGCCGGCCGGACGACCCGCCGGGTCTGACCATCCGCCCCATTGTCACGGGCGCCAGCATGGACAAATACGCACTGATGCGCAGGGTCATCGAAGAGCGCGATTATGGCGCTGCCCTTGTAGCGGCGGTTGCCCAGTCCCGACCAGATCTCTTCATCACCTGCACAACGCCCAATGATGTACTGGATATGCTGCGGCAGGGATTGCCCAAAAACCTGCGTATCATCTGGTGGCTGCAGGACATCTACAGCGTTGGAATCAAGAGCGTGCTGAACCGACGGCTGCCGGGCACCGGCACGCTGGTGGGCGCTATCTATCGCGGCAAGGAACGCCGCTTCGCTGCGCGAGCAGACCACATCGTAGCCATTACGCCGGACTTTGTTCCATTTCTCGAAAAACTTGGCGTGCCGCGCCACATGATTACGGTCATCGAGAATTGGGCCCCCGTGGACGAGATCATCCCGCTACCACGCGACAATGCCTGGAAATGCGAGCAGGGCCTCTCCGGCAAGAAGGTGGTGCTCTATTCCGGCACGCTGGGCCTCAAGCACAATCCGGCGCTGCTTTCTCATACCGCCGCACAATGTCAGGCGCAGAAGCGCGACGATGTGATGTTCGTGGTCGCCACCCATGGTTTAGGCGCGGATTTCCTCAAGCGCGAAGCGGCCGAGCGCAACATCCGCAATCTGCGAGTACTGCCCTGGCAACCCTATGAGCGTCTGCCCGAAGTGCTGTCATCCGCCGATATCCTCACCGCCATCATCGAACCTGATGCCGGTCAGTTCTCGGTGCCGTCAAAGATATTGTCCTGTCTGTGTGCCGGCCGCCCTGTGGTAGCCTCAATCCCCACTGACAATCTGGCGGCGCAGACAATCCAGAAGGCCCGTTCGGGACTGGTCGTGGAACCGGGTGACGAGAGCGGTTTTATTACCCGCATCGAGCGGCTGCTGGACAATCCCGGTCTGGCTGAGGAGATGGGGCGCAACGGCCGCGCCTATGCCGAGGAAACCTTTGATATTTCCCGCATTGCGGGCCGGTTTATGGCGCTGGTCTGACCCCCTTTGCGATCATGCCAAAGGCCGGTATTAGAGGGACACCATGACCCAGACAAAACCCGTCACTCTGCACACGCTGAATCGGTTCAGTGAGAAGATCCTTGCCCAGTTCCGCGCGGCGCAAGACAATTTCCGCGCGCTGGAACAGCAGGCCGGCCTTGTCGCCGAAGCCGCGGAGATGATGGTCTGCGCGCTGAAGGCCGGTAACAAGGTGATGTTTTGCGGCAATGGCGGTTCTGCTGCCGATTCCCAGCACCTCGCCGCGGAATTGATGGGCCGTTATATGCGCGACCGTCGCCCCCTGCCCGCTTTGTCGCTGACTGTCGATACCTCCGCGCTGACTGCCATCGGCAACGATTATGGATATGACGAAGTCTTCGCCCGCCAGTTGCGGGGCATCGGCGCCAGCGGCGACGTGTTGGTGGGCATTTCCACCAGCGGCAACAGCGCCAATGTCGTCAAGGCCATCGCCACGGCCAGGGACATGGGTGTCCGCACCATCGCCCTGACCGGCCAGTCGGGCGGCAAGCTGGCAGGCATCGCCGATCTCTGCATTGCCGTGCCGGCGTCACAGACCAACCAGATCCAGGAAATGCACATCACCATCGGTCATGTGGTTTGCGGCCTGGTCGAGGACGCCATTTGCTGAAACAGGCGGTCTTCCTGGTCGGGGGGCTAGGCACACGGCTCAAGCATCTCACCCAGTCCACGCCCAAGCCCATGATCGAGGTGGCGAAGGGCCCCTTCCTCGACATTCTGGTGGAAGAAGTCGCGCGTCACGGCTTTGACGATATCCTACTGATTGGCGGCTATCTGGGCCAGCAGATGACGGACCGCTATGACGGAAAAACGGTACGCGGTGCGAAAGTGCGCGTGCTGGTCGAGCCGGAACCGCTGGGCACCGGCGGAGCGCTGCGCTTCGCCCTACCGCACCTCAAAGAGAATTTCCTGCTCGCCAATGGCGACACCTTCTTCGACATTAACTTGCGCGCCCTTGCCGTGGATGTTCCGCGTGGCGGCGGCGTAATGGCCCTGCGCAAGGGTGTGGAGGGGGCACGTTTCGGCCGCGTTGGCCTTGAGAACGGCGTCGTGCAGAGATTTTACGCGCCGGGCGAAAAGCAGGACGGCCCCATCAATGGCGGGATTTACGGCCTGAGCCGCGATGTGGTGGCGCGCATTGGTGGCGGCCCAGTGTCGCTTGAAGGCGCGATCTTCGCGCTGCTGGCGCAGGAAGGATTGCTGCACGGCAAAGAGTTCGACGGCTATTTCATCGATATCGGCATTCCCGAAGACCTGGAGCGCGCCCGCGCCGAACTGCCTGCGCGGCTCACACGCCCGGCCCTGTTTCTCGACCGCGACGGCGTGCTGAATCCGGACAAGGGCTATCTGCACCGGATCAGCGAGTTCGAATGGATGCCGGGTGCACGCGAAACCGTTCGTCTGGCAAACGACAGAGGCTGGTACGTTTTTGTGGTCACCAACCAGGCCGGTGTTGCCCGCGGCTTTTATGAAGAGCGTGATATCCACGTCCTGCACGATTTCCTTCGCGAAGAACTGGCAGCGGCTGGCGCCCATGTCGATGCCTTTGAATATTGTCCGCACCACCCGGACGGCGTGCGCCCCGGCTATGACAAGGCCTGCAACCGCAGGAAGCCTGCGCCCGGAATGATCCGCGACCTGCTGAAGGCCTGGCCGGTGGATGAAGCGGGCAGTTTCCTGGTGGGCGACATGCCCCATGACGTGGCGGCGGCTGACGCGGCGGGTCTTCGCGGCTTCCGCTTTCCTGGTGGCAATCTTCTGGATTTTGTGGGCCCGCTACTGGGCTAAAGCACCGAACGGCCGCCATCCATCACGATGTTCTGACCGGTCATGTAGGACGAGGCGTCGGAACAGAGGAATTGCACCGCCGCACGATATTCGTCCACCCGTGCCATCCGGCCCATCGGGATCAGGTTGGTCAGCTTGGCCACAAAGGCTTCGCCCTGCCCGTTAAAGACCCCACCCGGCGACAGCGCGTTGCAGCGCACGCCCTGCCCCGCCCAGTAAGTGGCGACATATTTGGTCAGGCCCAGCAGGCCATGCTTGATGGCCGAATAGGTCACCGGCTTGACCGGCTGTTCCTGTTCGTCCGCGGCACAGTCGAGCCGGTAAAGCCGCTGATCGGGCGCGATCACCGACAGATCGGATGCGATATTGAGGATCACTCCGCCACCGGCCGCCGCCATCCGGGCGCCGAATACCTGGCTGGTCAGCATTGCGCCGGTGAGCCCGACCGCCACCTCGATGTTCCACTGCTTCGGGGTGAAGCCTTCCAGCCGCGAACCGTTGGCCACGCCGGGCTGGGCTGTCACCTTTGCGTCGATCGCGGCGTTATTGACCAGGATATCTACCGAGCCGAGCCTGTCCGCCAGGGCGCGCACCATCTCCGGGTCGGTCACATCCAGCAGCGCGGCATCAGAATCGGCATCCCGGACTTCAGCCTTCACCAGGGTGACTGCCGCCTGAGCCTTGGCCAAGTCGATGTCGGCCAGCAGCACTTTGGCGCCCAGTTCCGCCAGCGCGATGGCATGCTGCGGTCCCAGCAGGCCGCCGGCGCCCGTCACCAGGGCGGTGCGGCCGGACAGGTCGAACATCTTGGGAAGTGGACGGGTCATGGGATCTCGCTAGCGCAATTGGCCGCCGTCCGCGACCTGGACGGTGCCAGTGATGAACGAGGCCTTGGGCGAGGCCAGGAAGACAGTGAAGGCGGCGATTTCTTCGGGCGTGCCCAGCCTCCCCAGCGCGACGTCCCGCGCCAGCATGGCTTCCACGGCGGTCCTGTCCTCGGCCAGCTTGCGATCCCAGGTCCCCCCAGGAAACAGGATATTGCCGGGGGCGATCGCGTTGATACGCAGCCCCTCGGCCGCCAGCGGGCGCGCCAGGCCCTTTACGGCGGCGTTGAGCGCGGCCTTGGCGGCGGAATAGGCCACCGGCGCGCCCAGGGCCGCCAGACCAGCTATGGATGACACACAAACAATGGCTCCGCCCCGCCGCATATGGGGCCGGGCGGCGGCGATCATCGCCAGGGCAGGAAAGAGATTGACGTCCAGCACACGGCGCCATTCGGCGTCGGTTTCCGTACCGGGCGGGACGGAGGCGCCGCTGCCAGCATTGCAAATCAGTATGTCGAGGCCGCCAGAAGCGGCAGCGGCCTCGGCCGCAAGCTGGCGGGTCGTTTCGAGGACGGCGGCGTCACCGGCATGGAGCGAGATCCGGCCGTCAAATTCCAATGCCGCTTTTTGGAGACCCTCGCGGCCCCGCGCCACCAGTGCGACATGGCAGCCTTCGGCATGAAACGCCCGGGCGATGGCAAAGCCGATGCCGCGGCTGGCGCCGCTGACCAGAGCGGTCTTGCCAGCAAGCTCCAGATTCATTGTGCCGCCATGCCGCCCCGGGCGGATTCTATCCAGCCCTTCGCCATATCGCGATATTTCGTCAGCACCCCGGCATGGTCGCCATCGGCAGCCCGCGCGGTCTGCAGAATATAGCAGCCGTGATAGCCGCGCCTCTCCAGATCGGCGATGGTGGCGCCCAGCTTCGCATTGCCCGTGCCCAGCGGGACAGTCGTGCCGCCCAGCACGCGATCCTTGATATGGACGTTGAGGATACGCGGAAAATACGCGGCGATCTCTTCGGCACTGTCATATCCCAGCGCGGCGCTGTTGCCGATGTCGTAATTGACGCCGAAAACACCTTCCGAGAATTTGGCAATGAAGTCGGCCAGCTTGCGCGGGGGGTAATCGCATTCGAACACCACCGCCATGCCATGGTGCTTCAGCCATGCGGCGCGCTTGGAGAACTCGGCGATGACCGTCGCTTCCTCGTCCGGTGTCTGCATGGCACCGTTGTCGACCAGGGGCACGACGATGAAACGGATGCCGACCTCCGCACAGGCCTGCGCCACCGCGTCGAATTCCTTCAGGCGCTGCTCGCGCTCGGCGCCCGTCACACGCCAGAACGGCATCTGCATGAAGATGTCGCCGGTGAGCGAGACGACCTTCACCCCGTGCGCCGCCGACAGCGACAGGATCTCGGCCTGGCCTTGTGAGGTCATCAGCGGATTTTCCATCAGCCTGTCATGGTCCAGCGTCCATTCCATCAAACCGATACCGAGCTTTTCGGCGGCGGGAAATTCGTCGCGCCATTCTTCCCTTGGAAAGGCCTGGATCTTGCCGTCAACCTGGGGCGACAGCCGGCCCTGCATGAAACCAATATCGAACATTTGACCTTCCCGGCGAGACGGCGGTTTTGCCACATACTCCAGGCCCAAGGGAAGTCGCATAGCGGGCGCCCCTACGTTGCGCTGCGCCGCATCCCTGCTAAAAGTCGAAGCAATGCCGCCCAATTGCGCCTCCAGGAGTTGACAAAGTGTCTTCCGCGCCCCTTGCCCCCGCAGCGCGCTCCAGCATCCTGGGACCAGGCGCACTCAGACTGTTCCTAGCGTTTCTGGTCATGGTGCATCACAGTACGCCCCTGCCCTTCGGCAAGTTCGCCGTGTTTGCCTTCTTCATCCTCAGCGGCTACTGGATACCGAAGGCATATCGCGAGAAGTATGTCCGCGATGTCTCGCCCGCCAATATCCTGAGCTTCTACGCCATCCGGTATTGGCGGTTGCTACCCATGTTCGTGGTTTGCACCGCCTTGGCGCTGGGCGTGTTTTACGTCCACGGACACGGCACGCCGCCACCCGGCTGGCCGCCGCTGTCGCTTTCTTTCGTCATCCGCCAGTTCATGCTGCCAATGCTGAATCTTGTCGGGGGCACGGTGCTGCCTCCCACCTGGTCTCTGGATGTGGAGATGCAGTTCTATCTGCTTGTCCCAGTACTGATGATAAGTCCGATTTTCCGCTGGGCGTGCGCGGCCTTTCCGTTCGCGGTGCTGGCGATCTCGGCCTGGCATCCCCTGCGGGAGACCTTTTTCACCTATTCGCTGTTCTTCGTCATTGGCATGGCGATCTATCTGAACAACTGGCATCCGCCTCGCTGGATGGTCTGGGCGTCGCTTGTCCTGACGCTGGTGATGGCGGGTTTGAAACTCGCCGTCTTTGCCGACGTTTATCAGAACTGGGATGGACTAATGGCAATTGCCTTCGCACCGATCATCGCCTGGAATGTGCGCACTCGTGGACGGCATGACAAGCTATTGGGCGACCTTTCTTACAGCCTTTACCTGTTTCAGTGGATGCCGGTGTTTTGGATGCGCCAGACGCTAGGGTTCTATCAGGGCCACGTTACGGACCTGCACGATCTGCCACAGCTTTTTTTGACCTGGATAACAGCTTTCGCGGGCGCGCTGGCCCTGCTGTTCGCGGTGGACGTACCCAGCGAGAAGCTGCGCTATCGGGTGGCGAGCCTGTTCCTGCACCGCCCCGCAGCGCTGCCGCTGGATTAGCCCTGGCCTTTCAGGCGCAACATGGCGAGCAACAGCGGCATGTCTTCCGTTTCGTTGATCTCGAAGGAATCGATGAGATCCTGGCGATAGATGCTGATCTTCCCACCCAGGCGACTGTTGAGCGTGCGCAGGATTTCCGGCTTGAACACGAAAAAGGAACCGTTCTCGACGACATATTCCGCCTTGATGTCCTGGCGCCGGGGGCGATTCAGGGGATCATAGGTGAGCGGTCGCGCCTTGCCGTCCAGTATTTCCCAGACGAAGCCGTGGAATGGTCCGGCCGAGACCAGGGTGTCCGCCTGCTCGCATTCCAACTGGGCAATGGCCTTGTCCAAGTCGCCCTCGCCCCGCAAGGGCGACGTTGCCTGGAGAAACACCACCAGATCGGGGACATAATTTTCCTGGGTGGCAAGCGTATCCAGCACGTGAACCAGGGCGGATTCCGAACTCGCCGTGTCGCCGCTAAGTTCGGGCGGACGCACGATCACCTCGGCACGGTACCGACGCGCCACGTCAGCGATCTCGTCGTCATCGGTACTCACGACTACCCGGTTGATGCGTGTCGATGCCAGCGCCTGCTCAACCGACCAGGCCAACACGGGCTTGCCGCCGAAATCGATGATGTTCTTGCGCGGAATTGCCTTGGAGCCTCCGCGGGCCGGAATGATTGCCAATATTTTCATTTATAGCTCATACGATTAAGGCGGATTTCATCGCAAACGACGTTTCCGTCCTGCTCGATTGCGAAGACCACCGTTTGCGCTACCTCTTGCGGGCTGATGAAGGTCGTCATGTCCTGGCCCGACACGGCCTGCCCCATAGCTGTGCCAACCGAACCGGGCGAGATGCAATAGACCCTGATGCCATGATCGCGCAACTCTACCTGAAGAGCGCGTGACAGTCCCAGCAGCGCATGCTTCGACGTGCAATAGAGCGCGCTGTCCTTCACGCCCATATAGGCAGATGACGATCCGATGTTGACGATCCTGCCCCAGCGCGCCGCCATCATTGCCGGCGCCACGGCGCGAGACAAGGCGAATGGCGCGCGCAGGTTCACGGCAAGACAGGCATCGAGGGCCGCAAGCTTCAGGCTGGCAAAGGCGCCCTGAGGAAAGACGCCGGCATTGTTCACCAGCACGTCGACCGCGGACGCTTCCGCCGTCCGGCACAGATCATCCAGGCTGGCCGCGCGCGAAAGGTCTGCCGCGATCGCGCGGGCGTCCTGCGCGCCCAGCGCCATGGCTTGGCTGCAGGTTTGCTCCAGCTCCCGCGCGTTGCGCGCGGTGAGTACGAGGATTGCGCCCCGTCTGGCCAATTCCAGCGCTATCGCGCGACCGATGCCTGCGGATGCCCCGGTAATTAAGCATGCCCTGCCGCGCAGCGCGCTCACAGATACGGCTCCAGCCGTTCGAGCGCGATCCAGAAGCCTTCGCCCAGATTCTTGTGACCCTGCCAGATTTCGGGGATGAACCAGGCGTCAGGCGCGGTCCGCTCCATCACTTCACCCAGCCTTTTGAAGTCGATATCGCCCGCGCCGATCTGAAGTCCCTCGCCGTCGACACCCCTGGAATCGCCCAGATGATAGTGGCGGGTATAAGGACCCAGCACCGCGATGCCGTCATAAAAATCGAAGCCGAAATGATTGGCCGCCAGCCTCGTGTGCGAGATGTCGACGCACATGTTGAGGCCAAGCTTCCGGCACATGGCCGCACTCTCTTCCGGAAAAATGAAGATATTCTGGTGACGCTGGCCGCCAAAATGCCAGGGGAACGGCGCCATGGTCTGAGGAATGATCTCCACGCCTTCCATATCCAGTTCACCCAGGCTCCTGGCGAAGGTCTCGTAGAGCTGCGCTTTCTTTTCCGGCGCGAAGGGGGCATCCATCGAGAAGCCGCCGATATTGCATACGATGGGCGGCCGCACAGTCCTGGGAAAATAAGTCTTGAGGCTGCGCGTGATATCGATCACGCGCTGGGTCTCACGGATGGAATATTGGCGATCGTCTTCGTCGTCGGTCGCCAGGTCCATCAGCCGGCTTCCCTGGAACAGTTCGGGCGCATGCACCACGAAATCGATGTCGAAAGGCACATCGAAATAGTCCGCCGGGTCGCGACCCATGTCGGAATAGGACAGGTGGAATTCCAGCAGGTCGGGTTTGCAGCGCGCCAGAAATGCTTTGGCGTCGTGATAGCGCACCGGAATGCCCCAGGGGCGCCGGAATTCGTATTCACGTGGCTTGCTGTCGGTGCTTTCCAGATCAGAGAGGAAGAAATAATCGTCGGCCTTCATCGCGCGCCGTGTCTCGCGTCCGATCAGGTGTGGCAGATGGACGGGCGCCAGCCCCTGCCCGGGGCTGCGCACCAGAAGATCTTCCGTCTGGATGATCGCGCCTTCCGGCAGATCACGCGCCGCCACCACGCTCTTGCCCAGATTCTCGCGGTTGATGAGTTCACCCTGGCTCAGGATGCGCTGGCGCGGCATGTCGATCGGGCCCAGCGCCTGTTCGACTTCGCGAATAGATGTCATCAGCGCGGCATATTCCGCCGGCTCCAAGCTCGCGGCATGGTCCGGGCCTTCCATGGTCCGATCGAGCGTAATGTGGCGCTCCACGATGATGGCGCCCAACGCCACCGCCGCCAGGGTCACGGCATTGCCCCGCTCATGACCGGAATAGCCGACCAACGGATGTATCTCCCGCAGCCGCTCGATGAAGCGCAGATTGATGTTGTGCAGCGCCGCCGGATAGGTGCTCTGGCAATGCAAAAGCACGAATTCGGCGTTCTGGCTGTTCAGAAAACTGATCGCGGCTTCGATCTCCGCGGTTGTACTCATGCCGGTGGACGCGATCAGCGGTTTTTTGGTCGCCACCATCGCCGCCTGCAGCGGCAGGTTGGTGAGATCGGCCGATGCGACCTTGAAAGCCGGCACGCCGAAGCTGTCCAATATCTTCACGCTGGTCGGGTCCCAAGGCGTGCAGAGATACAGAATGCCGACCTGGTTGCAATAATCCAGCAGGCGCTTCTGGTCCTGGGTCGAAAGCTCGAAGCGGCGCAACAGGTCGAGCGTGTACTCCACCGACAGATCATCTTCCGCACCCGACAGGCTGGAGGCGCGATAAACCTCGTCCAGCTTGCGCATCTGGAACTTGGCGCAGTCCGCGCCCGTCGCCTTGGCTGCGTCGATCAGGGCGATGGCGCGGTCGAAGTCGCCATTGTGGTTGTTGCCGATCTCGGCGATCACAAAACAGGGCTCGCCGAGCCCGACCTTGCGGGCGCCAATCGAAATAAAGGGCATGTCGGGTTTGGTGTGCAGCATCAGGAGGTTTTCTCGACGGACACGAGCGAAAGGGTCTGGACGTCTTCCGCATGGCGCGGGACCCGCATCTTCCAGGATTGCAGGCCTTCGGAATCGAACATCAGCCGCTCGGTCTGATAGCCGATGTCATGGAGCGCGTTGACCAGCCGGTAGCGCGCGAAGGGCGGCGCGAAAAAAAGGAAATAGCCACCACCGCCCGCGCCCAGAATCTTGCCGCCTTCCGCGCCATTGGCGATGGCATGCTCGTAGATTCGGTCAGTCTCGCTGTCGCTGATCAGGCTGGAGAATTGGCGCTTGGCCATCCACGCCTCATGCAGCAGCCTGCCATAACGGTGCACTTCGCCACGCAACAAAGCGCGGTGCATCTCCGCCGTCAGCTCCTTCTGGCGCTGGGCGGCGCGCGCCGCCTCAGGGGAGGACTGCATGCGCAATTTCTGGTCGGTGTGGATGTTGCCGGAATGATGGCTCTTGCCGGTGTGGCAAAGCACAAAACAGGATTCCAGCTCGCGGATGGTGCGCTCCTCCAGCCGCAGGGGCACGATGACATTCTCGCCTGCCGAGAATTCCATGAAGTTGAAGCCGCCGAATGTGGTGGCGTACTGATCCTGCCAACCGCCGGCGATATTGAGCATCAGCCGCTCGGACTGGAACGCCATTTCCGCGATCTGGTGACGCGTCCAGGGATCGGTCCGAAATTCGTTGAAGCAACCGATGATCGCGGCGGTGACGGCAGCCGAACCGCCCAGCCCCGAACCCACCGGGAAATCGGCGGCCACTTCCAGTTCGAACCCGCTTTCGGGACGAATCAGCGAGACCGCCGAATTGATGAGGCCTGTCTTGCTGTCCAACTTCAGGTCGGAAAGGCGGTCAACCTCCACCTCAGCGTTGAGGTCATGGGAATAAATACGGATGCGGCTGTCTTGACGCCAGCGCAGAGTGGCATGGGCGTACCTAGCGATAGTGGCGTTGATCACCACCCCGCCCTCCCGGAAGAAGAAATGCGTGAGATCAGTACCACCGCCGCCAAAGCTGATGCGCGCGGGCGCGCGGGCGCGGGCGAAGGTTTCGGCTTCCTCCTGCAGATGGAATTCGTCGCGGGTGCACAGATGGACGAGCCTGCCCTGCCCGTCCAGCACCGGCACGACATGCACGCGATGATCCAGCAGCTTCAGAATCTGTTCGCGCGGCGCGCCGGCGCGCACATGGGCAAAGTCGCGGTTCATGAAAACGGAAATGGGCGTCTGCAGATCGTTCCTGACTAAGAGTTGGCGGCGGATGTCGCCATCGGTGACACAACCTTCCACGCGGCCATCTTCCGCGATGGCGAACAGGATGCCACGCTTGCTTTCATTGAGGCAACGAAAAGCCTGCTCGATGGTCGCTGAGGCCAGAATGACGGCAGCATCGGCAAAGGACATGCGGCAACCGTTGGAGTTCAGCATGAGTTTATCGTCTTCCGAACCGTAAAAACACCCTAGTCGTCGCCCAGCTTTTCGATCACGGATACTGAAAACCATGTTTCCCGCCAAGCCCCATAGCGATCCACCGCCACCAGATCACTGGCTTCGCCGCTGCCCTGCCAGTCATAACGGCGTGCACGCGTGTCGTAACCGGCCACCAGGACGCGGACAGGACCCGCCGCCTCGAACAATTTGGGAATGCCCATGTGGGAATAGCGGAAATAATCGCCGGGCGATTCGTGGTAACGCTGGGCGAAGGGCACGATGGTAACGCATAGGCCGCCCGGTTTCAGCAGGCCCAGGAGAATCTCCGCCGCCACCCAGGGTCTGGCCAGATGCTCAAAGACATTGTTGCTGTAGACGACGTCGAAACTGCCCGCGAAATCACTGTATGTTTCGAGAAAAGTTCGCTCGCAGATGTCACCATGCAGCACATGTGGGCCCGCCGGAACCAAGTCGACACAGAAATAATCGTAGTGGGAATCGAAATGCTGCTTGTTGCGGGTGTGGCAAGCGGAATCGAAGACGAGCGGCGCGGTGTTGCCCAACAGATAGGTCAGTTCGCCGTCGCGGCCGCCCACGTCCAGGAAACGCAGCCGTCGGCCTGGAAAACGCAGCGGCATGTCCCTCAGAATGTAGCGGCGGCTGATTTCCTCCTTGTCGAGATCGTCGGGATAGTTGGCGCGCGCCGCACCGGGCTTGCCTACTGCGATGGTGCTGTCAAGCAACAGGCGCGGCCGCCAGTGCGGGGCGCTGTCACCCGTCAGCGCTCGCTGGACATCGCGGCGCAAGCGGTTGATCTTACGCAGCAGCGGCAGGATCATTCGGCATTCCTCCCCAGCACGCGTTTCAGGCGATGGCGCAGCAGCAGCTTCACATACCCAGAATAGCCTCGCAGGTTCCGTAGGAAATGCGAGCCGCGCTCACGGAAGGCGGATTCCTCGCGCTCGAAGAAATCCTGCATCTCGAGGCCTGAAACCGGACGTGTCTTGAGCGTGCCCGGGCCGGCGGTGCGCCGGAATACTGCGTGCACGCTTTCGGTGCCGGACACGAGCTGATACCCAAGCGGCGTCACCAGCCGCTCCAGCGTGTGAAGGCAAAAATGATAAAGGTGAGCATAGTCGAGATAGGTGCAGAAATTCCCTTCATAGTGACCGGGATAGGCAAACAGCCCCGGCACGCCGATATAGAGCAGAGCGCCCTCTTCCTGGGCGGCGGCAATCTCGGCGATCAGGGCGGAGGGATCCTGCATGTGCTCCAGTACCTGTTCGAGCATCACGACATCGAAATTGCGGTCGTCACGCGTGAAAAGCTCCGTGCGCACGTCCAGCCCACGGCCTCTGCCATATTGCGAGGCCGCGACGTTAAGTTCATAGCCGGTGACCTGGATACCCAGATTGTTGGTGGCGATCCAACCCAGCAAGCCTCCCTCGCCGCATCCGATGTCCACCACGCGTGAAAGCGCGCCGCCCCTGTCATTGGCGGCCGCAATCATGTTCCAAATCATCTCCCCTTTGGAAGCCTGCAGGTCATACATGAAGGTATGGATGTCCGGAATGTCGCCACGCTCGATGTCGCGATAGTCCTGCTGGTAAAGATCGTTAAGAGACTTCTGTGACAGGCGTGGATTGGTGAAGACCAGCGCGCAATCCATGCAGAGGTCCACCTTGATGGGTAGACCGTGGCGTTCCTGGTCGGCGACACGGCGGAAATGATGGCCGTCACAATAAGGGCAGGTCTCGAGATACTCCCACTGATAACGGCCCGCCAGATTGGCGTGGAAGCGGGCGCGCGCCTCTAGGTGTCCGCGATTGCTGAACCAGGTCGGTACCTGGGGAAGATGGTCGTAGATCCATGGACGGCGGATCAGTGGAGCCGCCCGGGATGCATTGCGTGTCACGAAGCGCTCCGGCCCGACTGCGCGGCGAAGAAGGACGGAATGGGCCGCGCGAAAGGCATGGCGCGCTCGCGACGTGCTGCGACCATGATTACGGCATCGTTGGGGATAAGCGCGGGTTTGCGTGTCACGTCTGAACCGAAGCGCAGCGAAAAGCGATCCGCGTCTTCTAGATAGAGGCCATCGGATTTGATGGCCGAGAACATGCCGAACTTGTGACCGAGTAGGCGATGTAGATGATGCCGCCAGCGGGCCAGTCCCATGCCGGCCGAAGGAACCCGGCTTTCCATGCAAAGCAGGTCAAATCCGTTCTGCTGGTAGAAGTCTTTGAGCAGGAGAGGGTTGAAGCAATAATAAGCGCGCCCGAAATAGCCCGTCAGCGCAGAGAGATGGAAGATGCTGCCGCGGTCTTTCAACAATCCAAGACAGTTTCTCAGCACCGCCGCCACGTCAAAGCAGCAATGAACTGTTCCCGCGTCAATGATCACGTCAAACTGGGCCGCGAGAGCCTCCGGTAACGGTTGATGCAGGTCGATCTGCACGCTGGGCTTGCCCATGATATCGAGCGTCTCTGCTCGCTGCAGACCCAGCTCGCGAGCAAAGCGGGCCAGATCAGCCTGGTTGTCGCCTGTGGCCCAAGCGGTTTGGAACCGGCAATCTCCCAGGATGGCAACACTGCTACCGGGAAATAGGCCTTGCTCGGTACCAATAGCCGCAAGGCGCTGAAAAAACACCGCGTCTATTCCCATGAAATGGCTCCACCTGCGATGCCACTCCCTAGCATGGGGCCAGGGCCGCCGCCATGCCGGTGACTTTCCCTTTTTCAGCCGGTATATCTGGCGGAGGAGAATCCACAAAATAATTTTAAAGCAAGGTTTTACCCCAATGAATTGCCTGGTGACAGGAGCTGCGGGGCAGGTCGGTCAGCAGCTAGTCCGCCTGCTCGCACAACAGGGGCATGCCGTGACCGCTTTCGACCGCAGTCCGGCAAGCCACGGCGAGCACGTCACGCCCGTCACAGGCGACATCTGCGATATCGCAACGCTCGCGAACCTGCTGATGGATCGTTTCGAGGTCATCTTCCATTTGGCCGGCCTCAACGCCCTGCAGCCGGCGGATGCCATCCGGCGGGTAAACGTGGAAGGAACCGAGGCCCTGCTATCGGCCGTTGCACATGCGGGCCATGCCGGGCCAGTGATCCTAATGAGCTCGAGCGCCGTCTACGGCCCATCGCCGGACAATCCCATTCTGGAAAGCTCCGCTCGCAATCCTCAAACAGCCTATGCTGAAAGCAAGGCGGCCGCTGAGGACGCCGCACAACGGCATCGTGCGGTGGCGGGCAGCGACATCCGCATCGCGCGCCCTTTCAATATCATCGGCCCCGGGCAACACGCGCCCCTGCTTTACAACAAGGTGGCGTTCCAGCTGACCGAGATCGCAGGCGGCACGCGCCCGGCATCGCTCGATCTGGGCAATCTCGAATCGTTCCGCGATTTGATCGATGTGCGCGATGTCTGCAGCGGCCTGATCGCCATCGCCAGACTCGGAAACCCGGGGGAAACTTACAATCTCGCAAGCGGCAATGCCACGCGGATGGCGGACATCGTGGACCGGCTCATCGCCTATTCGGGCATCGAAGTAACGATCCATACTGCCCCACGCACGGGTACCGACGTGTCGTATCAACGCGGCTCATTCGCCAAGATACATGCGGCTTCCGGCTGGAAACCGGAAGTGAGCCTGAGCACGTCGCTTCGCGACACACTGGACTGGTGGCACCATCTTGCCCCCCAGGAAAATACCGCTTAAGTAAAGTCCGAAAAATGGAAGCAATCCTCCGATGAAAGCGGTCATTCTGGCAGGCGGCAAAGGTACGCGCCTGGCGCCCTATACGACCGTCCTGCCCAAGCCATTGATGCCGGTGGGAGACATGCCGATCCTGGAAATTCTCATTCGGCAACTTCGTCATCACGGCATCACGGATATCGTGCTCTGCGTCGGCTACCTCGCGCCGTTGCTGGAAGCCTATTTCGGAAATGGTGAGAAGCTGGGCGTTTCCATCCGGTATTCCCATGAAGACGAGCCGCTGGGAACAGCCGGTCCGCTGGCGCTGCCGAGCGGGCTGGACGAGACTTTCTTCGCCATGAATGGCGACCTGCTCACCACTATTGATTTCAGCGCGATGCTGAAATTCCACCGTGCGCACGGCAAGATCGCGACCGTCGGGCTGGCGGACAAGCGCGTGAAGATCGACCTGGGCGTGATCGAGGCCGCGGCTGACGGCCAATTGGTCAACTATATCGAAAAGCCGCAGATCAATTACAAGATCAGCATGGGCATCTATGTCTTCGAACCCGCCGTGCTGGATCATGTCCGCGGTGTGGGCCGCATCGACCTGCCCGACCTGATCCTCAAGCTGGTCAGGGAAAAGCAGTCGCCCATGACCTTCGATTCCAATTGCGAATGGCTGGACATCGGCCGCACCGAGGATTACGCCGCGGCAGCTGAGGAGTTCGAAAAGAACCGCGATTTTTATCTGTGGGAAAAGCGGTCGTGAACTGGCAGGGCAAGAAGGTATTGGTGACGGGCGCCGGTGGGTTTATCGGCAGCCACCTGACCGATGCGCTGGTGCGGCGCGGCGCCGACGTGCGCGCCTTTGTGCGCTATGGCAGCCGAGGCAGCTTCGGCTGGCTGGAAGACCTCGACAAAGACGTCTATCGTGGCCTGCAGGTCGTGCAGGGCGATCTACGCGACGCCGACAGTGTGACCCGCGCCGTCAAGGGCAGCGAGGTGATCTTTCACCTGGGCGCAATGATCGCCATTCCCTATTCGTATGTGAACCCGACCGAGGCCGCGGCAGTGAACGTCACCGGCACGCTCAATGTGCTCAACGCGGCGCGAATGTTCGGCATCGAAAAGATGGTGCACACCTCGACCAGCGAAACCTATGGCACCGCGCAATATGTACCGATCGACGAGAAGCATCCACTGCAGGGTCAGTCGCCCTATTCGGCGAGCAAGATCGGGGCCGACAAGCTTGCGGAAGCCTTCCATCGCTCGTTCGACTTGCCGGTCGCTACAATCCGGCCGTTCAACACCTATGGACCACGCCAATCGGCGCGCGCGGTAATTCCTACCGTCGTCGTACAGGCGCTGACCGGCACCAAAACGCGGCTCGGCTCGCTGACGCCGACGCGCGACTTCACTTTTGTGGAAGATACTGCTCGCGGCATGATCTGTGCGGCAGAGACACAGGAAGCAGTAGGCACCGTGACCAATCTCGGCAACATGAAAGAGATCGCAGTGGGCGACCTCGTGGCGCTGATCGCGCGACTTGTGGGCAAGCCGCTGGAGATCGAGCAGCAGAACAGCCGCGTCCGCCCGGAGAAGAGCGAAGTCGAACGGTTGCTGGCGGACAACACGCGCGCGCGCGAGGTCCTCAAATGGACGCCGCAGGTCAGCCTGGAAGACGGTCTCAAGACCACCATTACCTGGCTGGGTGAGCATCTGTCCGATTACCGCCGCGCCCAGACAGAATACGTCATCTGACGGATGCAGAAGAAGAGTCTCACTATCCTGTTCGTCGTCTGCCATCCGGACGACGAGGTGGTGTGGGCCGGCGGGCTCCTGTGCGAATTGGCACGTCTGCCCTTCGTGCGCAGCTATGTCGTGTGCCTGTCCGGCTATGACACAACCTCGCCCCGCATGGCCGAGTTCGAGGCCGCCCGGTGGGTCGCCGGGTATACCGCGGGCGTAATCTGTGGCGGACCGCTGCGCGGCGCGATTGACCCGCTGCCCCCCTGCGCGGAAACCCTGTCGCACGGCATGGCGCAGCTAGGGCTAACGCCGGACGCCATTAACCTGCTTGTCACCCACGCGCCTTTCGGCGACGAACATCGCAATCCCCACCATATCCAGGCGCATCGCGAGCTCAAGGCCTGGTGCGCCGGCCGGCGGATCGGCTTCGCGCATTTCGCATGCATCACGCTCCCGGGTGTAACGCATCGCTCCATGCTCGCGGACCTGCGCCGCCATGGCACCCTGAGGCTGCTGCAACTGGCCCGGTGCAGGGGCCCGCGCGGCACCCCGGCTTACTACGCCCAGTTCGTCAGCGATCCCGCGGCCAAACTCAAGCTGGTGCGGTGCTACCCTTCCATCGGCCTTGCCGAGCACGAGGAAGGCTACACCATGTTCTCCAATCCCTGCGAAGCGCTCTACCTGCAGGACGAGCGCGCGCTGGCACCTATCATGCGCCTCGCCGAAGTCATGACTGCTCCCGGCCCCTCCCCGCTCGTGGAACGGCGTCCATTGGTAGCGCGTATCGCCAGCCGGCTGCGCCGCCTGGGAAGAGCACGCTGATGGCCTGTATCCTCAAAGAGCGCTACGGCGACAGCCCCGGCATCATAGCATTCACTCACGGTGAAGCGATCAACGGCTCATTGCTGCGCACGCCCGCCATCCGTGAGCGGCTGATCGAGAACAGCCGTGCCGGACGCTGGCTCTATGGCGTGCAGATACAGGGCGACTGTTCCTTCCTGAAGGCCTGGCCCCTGGAGCCGTGGCAATCCTTCATCCTCTGGCCGAAGCCGGACGAACCCTATCTCGCCAATGTCCCGAGAGACATGCTGCTCAACCTCAACTGCGTCAATTTCATGCCGGATTTCGATCCGCCGCCGCTGGCGCGCAATGTCGATCTCTGCGTCATCTCGCGTCCTTCGGTCATCAAGCGCATCGAGGAAACACTGCTTACGCTGCGCGCGCTTATGGACCTGCGCCCCGGCCTGACCGCGACCCTCATTGTGCCCGATCCCCGGCGCATCGAGTTGGGCAGCCGCAGCTATGCCGCGCAAGACATCGACAGGCGCTATTTCGAGCTGCCTCTGCAACTGTTCTCGGCGAAAGAACTCAAGCAGCTTTCCTTTATTTCAACCTCCGAGCAGGCGTTCGGCCGCTTTCCGCTGGCGCAGGACATGATGACCGACGTGCTGGCGCGCTCGCGCTTCATGTATCTTGCCTCTCACAGGGAGGGAACACCCCGCGTCATCGCCGAGGCGCTTTTGACTGGCACGCCCTGCATCGTTTCGCGCCATCTCGTGTCTGGCATTCTCCCAAGCCTGGACAATTCCAACTCGCTTGCGGTGGAAGACGATCCCGCGGTGGCGGCACGCCAGATTGCGGACGCGCTGGAGAACTATGCGCGCTTCTGGGTTGATATTGCCGCGGCGCGCCAAAGTTTCTCCACCTCCGTGAACCAGCCCAGGCTTCGCGCGTGGCTCGCCGCCAAAATCATGGCCGCCGGGCGGCCGGTTTCTGGGCGGTGGCTATTGGACGATCTCAACATGCGGCTGGCTGGGCACGGCCGCCGCGTGAATCTACAGTTCATGGACAAGCCAGAAAGCTTACTGGCCTGGCTGGACGTGATCGAGACACTCGGCGGGCCGGGGGCACCCGATCCATACGACGATGATGCATTGTTCGGCCGTAAGAGTCTGAACCGGCCGGAATCCCACTCGCCCGCCTGGGTAAAAAAGGCAAAAAGCTTCGCGGTCCGCGCGCGACGGAGGCTGCTGCCCTAGGCGACCTGCTCCTGGCTCCAGGCCACAGGTGCGATAATGTGGCCAAGGCGCGCCTGGCGATAGCCCTTGTTCTTGGTGTCTTCCGACAATTCCTCGACATCGAATTCGGCGATGCCTTCGTAATCGCCAAATAGCTCGGCGGGAATACCGGAGGCGATGCGCACCGAATAGTGGCCGGCCTTCAGGAACGCTCGCGGAATGGACATAGTGCTACGGAAAACGCCGGGCTCGCGGCGCGGCAGATCCGCCAGATGGTCGGTGTCGTGCGTGTTGAAGATGGGAATGAAATTCCGGGACAGGGTAAGCGCCATATCCATGCCCTCGGCCGGTTCGCGCAGCCGATAGGTGACAGCGATGCGTATCTCATCATGGATGTCGAAATTGGCAGCGGGTTCATCTCTGTTATTGGTTACAGCGACCGATAACAGTGAAAAACGTCCGCCTCGGTCTTCCATCTCGAACACGCCCTTGTTGGCGCTCAGCAGCTTGCCGTAGCCCTCCATGGCGGGGCCGACCGCACCGGTGAAGGCCATACGCCCTCCATCAAGCAGAACCCCATGGGTGCAGAGTTCGGCGATGGCGCCCATATTGTGGCTGACCAGCACGACCGTGCGACCCGAACGCGCCACATCCTGCATCTTGCCAAGGCATTTCTTCTGGAACGCCGCGTCGCCGACGGCAAGCACTTCGTCCACAAAGAGGATTTCCGGCTCCAGATGCGCCGCGACCGCAAAGGCTAGGCGCACGAACATGCCAGAGGAATAGAACTTCACCGGCGTGTCGATAAACTTGGCGATTTCGGCGAAAGCGACGATCTCGTCGAACTTGCTGGTGATCTCGGCCTTGGTCATGCCCAGGATCGCGCCGTTCAGAAAGACGTTCTCCCGCCCACTGAGTTCGGGGTGAAAGCCGGTGCCCACTTCGAGCAGCGAGCCCACACGGCCGTGAATCTCCGCATGTCCTTCCGTGGGATCGGTGATTCGAGACAGGACTTTCAGCAGCGTGCTCTTGCCGGCGCCGTTTCGTCCGATCAGACCGACCACCTCGCCGGTGCGGACTTCAAAGGAAACGTCTTTCAGCGCCCAGTAATCGCTGGCAACCTGTTCGCCCTGCTCCCGGCGGCGAAAAGGCGTTGAAACCGCCTGCATCATCGCGTCGCGCAAGGTTTTGTAACTGGCCTTGGTGCCAGCCTGGATGCGGAACCTCTTGCCGAGGCCATCAACCCGTAGCGCGATATCGCTCATCGAATGCCGGCCCAGCGCTTGTCGGAAAGGTGCATGCTGTCGGGGACCATGTGAGCGAGACGGTTCAATGCGGTGCCCCGCCGGGCCGCGGACCGGACCGCACCCAGCCGGAACTGCCGCGGCAGGCTTTTCAGCTTCTGCCAAGAGAAAATCAACTTGCCGCCGAACCCAAGGTCCTGGCGGGTGGTAGGATCTTCGTCGCAGATTTTTGCGAACATGTCGGCGTCGCGGCCTACATAGGCCTTTGCGAACACTTCCAGATTGGGACAGACCAGACGGATGACACCGCCCATTTTCAACACTCGGTTACATTCCTTCAGGACCGCATCGATCTTGAAATGGGGGATATGCTCCAGCATGTGACTGGTAAAAACATACTCGAAGGCAGCATCGAGAGATGCAAGCCGCCATGCAGTATCCGGCCGACCCCACCAGTGCTTTTTGTGGTCGCTGGTCGTCCAGCCCGGCCGTTGCCAGAAGGGGTCGGCGCTGAGATTCAGGCCAATGGCGCTATCGGGCATTCTGAAACCGATTCCCGTGCAAAATCATTGAACCCCTTGGATTTGGCCGACTTGGGCAGGTTGGTAGCCGATCTTGGCGACGAAAAACACCCAAAATCAATGGGCGTGCCTGACCTCTGGCAGGCCGGCCAGCCGGCGCAAAGCGCCGCTGCTCTCCACGACCGCCGAAGCCCCCCGGAATCTGAAAAACCGGTCCGTGAAGGCCTGCATGGGGTCCTGAAAATCCCCCAGCCTATCCGCGTCCTGCGCCAGCCCGATCAGGGTCTGAAGGGCCTCGGCGGGGTCCCGGATTTCCAGGCCCGCGCCCGCATCCGCCACATCCGGCCAATAACGGGGAAGGCCGGCGGTGTTGAAGATCAGCGGGACCACCCCGGCGGCGATGCTTTCCAATATGGCGGTGGAATAGGATGAGACGGAAACGCAGCTTTTGGCGAAGGCCTCAGCCAGGGGCACGTCTGCCGGGCTTTCAATGTGAATGTTGGGGAAGCGTTCCAACCGGACGCGCGCCTCCGCCGGCATGGGAACTACGGGATGCGGCCGAACAAATACCGGCTGGCCGGGTAGCGCTCCCGCAACCCCTTCGGCAAGCGTCAGCATGGCTTCGGCGCCGTGACGCCCCCCCAACCAGTCATCAAATCCCTGGAGAAGAAACAGAATCCCCGGTCCGGTACGGCCACCAGCCGCCGACAGATGGAAATTGCCTGTGGCGAGGAAACACTGGCGCGGATTGGCGGGCGCCAAGAGATCGGCAAAGCCCTCGCCCCAAACCAGCATCGCATCATAATGGAAGTTGTGGAATGCCGGATGCAGAATGGGTGACCAGCCTTGCTGGACGCAGGCGCTCGCGATGCCATGCTTCTCGGCCACGCGCGCCAGAACTTCATCGTCGGGCGCATTGCCTTCCGGCACCACCACCAGCTTCCCCTTCATTTGCGCCAGGACATCCGAAAAGGCTTGCGCTTCGCCAGCAAGGTGACGTCCGCAAGCGCTGATCAGGCGGCCCATGGGCCCCTGCGGCGATCCGCCGGAATGATAGATCTGGCAGGGAAAGCCCCATTCACGAACAGCCGCCGCCACCTCACTCTCGCCCGCGGGAACCAAAAAGGCGCAATCCTCGCGCAGGGCTTCGGCAAGCGGCCGCAGGAAGCGGGCAAAACGCAACGAGCGGCCCAGGAACAGAATCGGCATGGACTGAGCCTTCGGCTCCAAAACAACGGCGCACCGGGAGGCGCGCGGTCTGACGGCCCGCCATATCGCGCGAGCCGTGCCCAGGAACGCGCTGCGCCGCCGCACTGCGCGCAATGCCGCGCCACGCGCAAATCCTTGCGCGGCGATCAGCCGCCCCAGCGGACTTTGCAGCCTGGGCACGGCCAAAGTATTGGCGGGAGCCTCATGCAGCAGCAAGAGACCGGGATCATGGACCCCGGCAAAATAGAGCGATGCCTCAAGGGCATGGGACAGATCCATCCCATCATAGCAAAGCTGGCCCGGATCATCCCGACGCACGCGCGCCACCAGCGCCAGGACAACCTCAGTGATCGCCATGTAGAAAGCGTATGAATGGGCGGGAACTTTGTTCATGGTGCCGATTTAGCAATGTCTTGAATGGGGTATCGGATTATGTATTGCTGAATTATCTTCTGCGGACTATCCACTTTCCACAATATTCCAGCAGATCAGGACTCGGTCCCGGCGCATGAGCAAAGATATTCCCGCGGCCGCCCACGAGACGGCCGCAAACCACATTACCCGGATCGAATCCGCCTCGCGCTGGCGCTTTCTCGACCTGGCGGAAGTCTGGCACTATCGCGAGCTGCTTTATTTCCTCGCCTGGCGCGATATCCAGATCCGCTACAAGCAGACCGCCATTGGCGCCTTGTGGGTGATTGCGCAGCCAGTCGCGTCCATCCTGGTCTTTAGCCTGTTTTTCGGCAACCTCGCGAAGATACCGTCGAACGGCGTGCCTTATCCGCTGTTTGTCTTCGCCGCGCTTTTGCCCTGGCAGGTCTTTTCGCGCGCGATGATGGAAGCATCCAACAGCCTGGTCACTGACCAGAGGCTGGTGAGCCGGGTCTATTTTCCACGCATCATGGTGCCGCTCGCCTCCATCATCGCCGCGCTGTTCGACTTCGGCATCACCTTTCTGCTGTTCCTAGCCATGATGCTCTACTACGGCGTGCATCCGGGCATTGCGGTGCTTACCCTGCCACTATTCCTTTTCCTGATGACCACCACCGCGATGGGTGTGAGCTTCTGGCTGGCGCCGCTCAACATCGAATATCGCGACGTCACTTACGTGTTGCCGTTCCTCACCCAGATCTGGATGTTCCTCACGCCCGTCGTCTATCCCTCCACGCTGGTGCCGGAGAAATGGCGGATCCTCTACGGCTGCAATCCGCTGGCCGGCGTTGTCGAAGGCTTCCGCTGGGCGCTCCTGGGCGTGGGCCCAGGCCCGTCTCCCATGCTTTTCGTGTCCGGGGCCGTTTCCCTGATCCTCGTGGCTACCGGAATTGTCTGGTTCCGGCGCCGGGAACGTACCTTCACCGACGCCGTGGGTTCGGGCGGCCGCTAGTCAATTCCGGCCATTTGTGCCGCCGGGAAAGCCAAAATCGCCGTTGTTGGCGTTGCCTCCATGCGAGATGATCTCGCGCGCACCGGGAAAATTGTAATTGGGCTGCGAAAGCCTGCTGTCGAACAGCACTGGATTCAGGACACAGCCAAAGCAGGTGTTGCCGGATATCTCCAACGTCGTGAACGGGCCATTGACCACCAGCCAGTGCGGCACTGACCTGCTGCCCTCTGTATAGACTTCGATGTCGTTATCACGCACGGCATGGCTGCCGCCATCGAGATGGATGGCGCTTCGCCCTCCCTTGATGGCGCCTTCGATGTGATTGGCTTCGATCGTTGACGATCGCGTGGAGTCATAAATAAAGGCGTCATAGGACTGACCGAAATCGGCCGGCGTGAGAATTTCATTTCCGACCACGCGGTCCTTGTTGCCAAAGGTGTTGTGGCGGTTGATGACGATCAGGGGGCCGTTGGCACCGGCAAGCCGGTTGGCGCCCGCACAGCCGATGCACATGATGTCGGAACCTTCCAGGGCGATGCCATTCCTGCCGAACATGGTCTCGCTCTGGGAGATGTCGCCATCAAAGCATTTGTTGCACTGAAAGCCGATCTGCTGGTTCGACACGACGTTGTTCATCTCACAATAGACACGCTCGGCATGCGGATGCATGAGCGCGGCCTGGACCGAAGCATTGTCGGCAAATCCCCCGTCCCGGCTGTTCCAGCGGATGCAGCCGCCCATAGCGTTGCTCAGCCCATTGCGAATGCTCATGTCGTAATATTTGGGGGCTTCATAATTCACGCTGCTCCTGGGCGCGAGAAACTCGAATACCCACCCCGCCTTCATGCAATTGGCGTCTATGAAGGTTGGACTGGCCGCAACGGCGCCAGCCGTGCCCATCCCCTGCCCTCGCACGACCACACCAGGCGCTGCTGTCACGGTCGAGCATACTTTCCCGACCCCACCCGGCAAATCCAGGCTGGTATGAAGCGAGGCCGCCACCTTCAAGGCGTTGTTCAGAGCCAGAGCGTCGTCATGTTTTCCATCCCAGTAGGCGCCGCACATAGCGGCATTCAACGGCCCGCTGAACTGGCGGGTCCAGCGGCCCTGTGCCACGCCCAGGGTGGCAAAGACCGTGCAACCATCGGCTGGATCGTTTCTGGCGGCGTCCCAGATGAACAGGCCGCCGCCGCGGCCTGCTCCCTCGTAATAGGACTGGACGTGGATCGCGGGCGTGGCCGCGCTTGCAGCACCCAGGGCCTGCAGCGCCGCCACCGAATTCACCACCGCCGAGCCTACCGGCGCGGCCAGCGCGGGTATGGCCAAAAGCATAAGCCCCAAAAGCATAGCGAACCGCATCGGACGCACTGGCCAAATGTTGAAGCCAACCATGATGATCTCACGATGCGAGCCCGCAAACGTACAAGCAGGAAGCGACGATGCCAACGCCGACAAAAAAAAACTATTTTCCTATATGCTTCTCCGCCCCTTTGCTTTTCCGACGAAACAGCCGCCCGTAAGTGGTTTGAAGCTACTTGGTGGCCGGACGGTCCGGTTTGCCCGCGCTGCGGCTCCCTGAAGCATTACACGATCAAGAAGGAGGGCGATTTCGCCGTCACCTTTAAGCGCTATATGCGCGGCGCGTGTCAGCACCGCTTTGAGAAGCACATGAATCGTTATCTGGCTTAGTTTGATTTTAGGTATAGTCATCGTGAGGCGTTGGGCTATTCGACTTTATCGCTTCTGAAAGTGGATGACGGGATCGCGGTGGCAAATATCCATGTCCGCCTCCACAATCTTAAACCCTGCGGCTTCCAGCGCCCGACAAGCGGCAATGGTGCCGAAGTGAAACCATGCGCCAGCATCAGTGCTGTCGGGCTCGGTTTTGTCCAACGGGCGCTGCACGAATTTGTCATGGAACAGGGTTAGAGAGGCGCGCCACGCGGTGCGGACGGCGGCAAACTTCTTGTTAGTAAAAGCCCGCCATATGGAGCGCCCCTGCACATCACCGACGCAGGCATTGAACTTGTCGTAATCCGCCACCATCAGGAAGCCATGCGAACCGCTGCGCATCTTGCTCGCGAGGGCGTTGATATAAGCAATGTTCATATCGGGTTTGATGTGACAGAAGCAGCCGAAGGAAAAGAAGTAATCTATTGAATTGTCGGACACGTCATGCAGTGAGCAGTCATCCACGACGATGTGCTGAATGTTGGGTCTACGCCCAACGTATTGCCAGAACCCGGCATATTCAGGGTCAACCACATCCACAGCGAACACCTGCTTCGCCCCAAGGTCGGCCACGGATTTTGTCCATGCGCCGCGTCCAGGTCCAATTTCCAACACTGTCGTATCTGGAGTGATGAACGGCTTAATGCAGCACCGATAAATCAAGTAGAGAGAACTGTGATAGCCGAAAATGCCATAGCCGGACGGTGTCATGGGATCGGTCGGGTCACCTTCGTAATAGCCACCCGACCAGATGGTGCGAAAGCTGCTGAGAAAGGGCGTCTGGGTCATGTGCTGGGCTTTTTCGGAGGGGGTGAAAGCCATTGTTGCATCTCCGCGCCCACTGAACGCGCCGCTCCGCCTCTTCAAGGCTATATCGATCTTTGGTGGTGTCAGCCACTGGCAAAACCTAGCATACCCAAAAAGCCCTTTAAACGGGTAAAATGGCTCGACAAACAACGGTGCCCTATCATCCCCAGACCCAGGGCAAGATCGAGCGCTGGCACCAGCCCCGCAAGAACCGCATCCTGCCGGAGAACTATTACCTACCCGGTGATTTGGAGACACAGATCGCAGCGTTCATCGACCACACAATCACCGGCGCTACCATGAGCGTCTAGATAATCTGACGCCGGCTGACGTTATACTTCGGCAGAGGCCACGCCATCTTGCTCGAACGGGCACGTACCAAGCGAAGTACCATCACTCAAAGACGCCTGCTTCACCAAAAGATCGCCACTTAAGATCGATCAGCCAGATGAGGCCAACCCTCCCTTAGTCTACGTCCTCAACAGTCCCAATTGGTTTGACGACATACATTTTGATAGTGGGCGAGGGCTGCTGCTCAAAGGGCTTGTGACGCTCGCTCTCCCAGCTGCTCAGCGCGGTATGCTTCGACGATCGTGCCAGCGCCGACCCCAGCAAAAAGCTGAACGACGTATTCGCCGGGCTTGTCAGTTAAGGGGCGGCTACAGGGTGCAGGCGTCGGTCCGCGCGTCGGATGGCATATCTAACAGCAAGTAGTAGATCGTCTCGGCTTTGCGCAGCAGCATCCGGGACAGAGGCGACAGTTGCAGGTCCCAGCGGTCTCCGCCGTACTGGTTGCGGTGTTTCCAGCTGGGGCTGTCGTTCATTCGCAGACCCGATCTCTCTGCAACGACCTGGCGACAGTATTGATAGTCCCGCTCGACCAGATCGAGCGGAACGATCACCACGGAATGGCGAAAGCGCTTGATCCAGCTGTAATAACCGATCCAGGCGAGCAGGGCGGCCCACGGAAAAATTAAAAAGGGCGCATAGGGATCGTCTTTGCGGGTGGACGTCCGGTAGACCGTGGATGCCACCACATCCCTGGGTTGACGGATCAACACAATGATCGGCAGACTCTTTTTGATGGCCACCTTCATGATCCAGACGCGGTGCCAAGCCATGGGCAGGCGGCCGCGGTCCGCTTCAACAATGTTGGAGATCACGAAGGAATTTCCGGAGTGCCGAAACCCCTGGATCACGACCGCATCTGACTGATGCTTTGGCGCTTCCATGATCGGGGTCTTGCACCCAAACACGGCATTAAAAAGTCGCTTCTGTATCCGGTAAAACCGGTAGGAATCGGCGAACAGCCAATAGCTCAGCGCGAATCCAATGTTGCCGGCGGCCACGCGCATGGGGTGAGCGAGGCATCTTATTGGACGCGCCACTTTCGCCTGCACCGTTTTTATGTCGGTCATTTTGAAATATTGCCCCACCAACGATGGCCAAAAACGCAACTTGGGTGAAATCCAACGTCGGCCAAAGCTAGAAAAATATCATTACGCTTGTGATTATTCAGCCCTATATGCCGTTTTTTTCCAATACTGCGCAATCCTACCGAGACTGTGCCGACATTTGTCTTTTTGTCTCAGATCAGCAAAAACATGCGCCAAGCATTTTGGCTAAATCGGAGTCAAACCTGCAGCGTACGTTCGCTGCCTAGGTCGTGAATATGGGCTGCGATACACATCGCCCTGTCCAGCATGAATTCGGCCCGATTCCATGCTAGCGTTGCGTCTCCAATCGGCTGAGGGCGTTCGGCGCTTAAGTCGCGGTTAATGTCGAGAATCTTTAGTGAAATAAGCCTATTGAACTGTTTTCTGCGCATGGAGATTCGATGTCAGCTAAGAGCAAAGACGACCAAAAGGCTGAACAACGCCTTCAGACTATGCTGAAGGGGGCGTTCAAAGCCCCCCGGCTCCCCTAAAGGCTATCGCGAAAAGGAAGATGCATCCTGGCCCGGCCGCCACCAAAGCTGAGTTGGCCGCACAGAAACAGGCTGACAAGATCGCTATTAAGCGGATGCGGAAAAGGTACTTAGGGTTTGTCGAGAGAAAGCCTAGGGCGAGTGCAAGCCGCCTTCCTTGGCGTTGTGGCTCACCGTTTCATGCAAGACAAAGAACCCGTCAGCGCCGTGATAAAGGCGGCTCACATCGGTATGCAGGCGGCTTCGCGGTAAACGTTGTCGGTGGCGATCTTGGCAACAGTCGCCTTGTCAACGCGCGGTACGTGGAACGAACGCACCTTGCCACCGCGATGCAGCAGGCTCACCATCGCCATATTTTGACCAGCACCACCGTGCTTCTTCATACTACCCTTGACGCGGCCAAAGTGGTTTCATCGGCTTCAACAACTTTGCCTTCGCCGCCCATGGGAGGGGTTTCAAAGCCACCCTGGCGCATCACTTCCATGATGCGGTGATGCGTGAACCAGCGGTGTTGTACTGGCAACTAAGGCGCGGTGAAGCTGGTGGGCGCAGAAGCCCTTCTTGGAGGAAGCGGCCAGCCAGAAGCCCATCTCCCACTGAGTGAGCTCGGCGTGGCTGCGCTCCATGACAGAGCCCGTCATGACCCTGAAATCCCGGCGGCACGCCTTAATGCGGCAGAGATAAATGCCCACCTTCTTGATCTTGTAGGGCTCTACAGAGCGGCAGGAAGGGCAAGAGACGCTATCTGGCCAGCAGGGCCACTTCAAACCACGCGCGAGCGGCTTCCTCATCGTGGAAGTGCTTGGCGGCGAAGATGTTCTCACCCATCGGAACAGTTTTCCAAGATTACTCTGTAAATATCCACCTTGGGTCTTTTGGCCTCACCTACGTAATTGGGACAATATTCCTGAAACCCGCCTATTGGCAGGCTGCGGCGGGCCCGCTATTGCCTTCGCATCATGCCCCCCAAGCCTCGCCTGATCGAATTGCCTGAACGCATCGACGCACGCGGCGCTTTGACTTTCGCGCAGCAAGGCGACCACATTCCCTTCACTGTGAAACGCTTCTTCGCGCTCCATGGCGTGGCGGAAGGCACCAGCCGGGGTGGACATGCCCACCGCGAGCAGCATCAATTCCTAGTGATGCTGTCGGGTCAGGCCACCGTGATCGTGGATGACGGTGTCGGGCGCATCCCGGTCCTGCTGGACCGCCCCAATCTGGCTCTCTACGCCCCGCCCATGCTGTGGCTCGAACTGGATGGCTTCTCCGCCGGCGCCATCTGCATGGTGCTCACATCGGACGTCTATCAGGAAAGCGATTATGTTCGCGACCGCGCCGAATTCCTCCGCCTGGTGGTCTGAATGCGCATTCTGATCCTCAACACCGATTATCCCAAATTCCTGGCCCAGATGTATCGCGACAATCCGGGGTTGGAAAAGGCGGACTATGACGCGCAGATGGTGGCGCGCAACGACAGCCTGTTCGGCGTCGCCGATTATTACTCGCGGAATTTCCAGGCTCTTGGCCATGACGCCGCCGAGGTCCATGTCAACAATCGCCGGATGCAGAGTGCGTGGGCAGGCACGCACGGGCTTGAAGCAGCAGCTGCGGAGCCGGACGCGGCGGGGGCACGGGCCAGGCCTTCCGGCGGGCAAGCGCTCAGGTCGCTAATGCGCCCGTTTGTGGCGCCACTTATGTCCCGATTGCGTCCTTACCGCCTGGCAGCCTGGGAAGCCAACATCCTGGCCGCGCAGATCGCCAATTTCCGTCCCGACCTCATCCTGAACCAGGAGATGGGCTATATCGACAACCGGACGCTTGCGACCATAAAGCCCAACGGCGTGAAGCTCATCGGCCAGATCGCCGCCGCACTGCCAGAGGAAAGCGACTTCAGCGCCTACGATCTGGTGATCTCGTCCCTGCCCAACCTGGTGGAGTGGTTCCGCGCCCACGGCGTGCAGGCTGAGGTCAACCGGCTCGCCTTCGAGCCCTCGATCCTGGAAAAGCTCGGGCCTGCGCCAGCCCGCGATGTCGACGTCTCTTTCGTAGGCAGCCTGTCCAATGTCCATAAAGGCCGCGTGCGATTGCTGGAACAGATCGCCCGTGAAGTCGGACTGAAAATCTGGGGCAACGGGATCGAAAGCCTGCCGCCCTCTTCACCGCTGCATGCCTGCTATCAGGGCGAGGCCTGGGGTCGGGACATGTATGCCGTGCTCCGGCGCTCACGCATCACCATAAACAATCATCTCGATCTGGCAGGGCCTTGGGCCAACAACATGCGACTCTATGAAGCCACCGGCATGGGCACGATGCTGCTGACCGACGCCAAGCAGAATCTGGCGGATATTTTTGTGCCGGGCGAGGAAGTGGCGACTTACGGCGATGTGGCCGAGTGTGTTGCCCAGATCCGCCGCTATCTCTCCGACGAACCCGGGCGCGCCGCCATCGCTGCCGCCGGACAGCGCAAAGCAATCATGGTACAAAACTATGCCGGCCGTACGGCGGAGATTGCCGCCCTGGCCCACCAGCTTGGTGCCGCATGACCCCCTACCGCTTCGTCCGCCGCGCCGCCGGTAGGATTTTGCGCGCGATCCCCTGGACGCGGCGCAATGTGATGATGATGCCCGATTACACAGTCATCACCATTGAGCAGGCGCGCGAGCGCCAGAAGATTAGCTGGCACAGCCCGCGCGCTGCGCGGCTCCAGGATTTGGCTTACGAGGCACTGATCGCGGACATGCATGCCGGAAAGCCGCGCATCGATCTCGATGTGGCGGCAAAGGCCGTGGACGCGGTGGGGCTTGCGGGGCCGAGCCTGATCGAGATCGGCTGCGGCAGCGGCTATTACAGCGAAATTCTGGCCACGCTGGCCCGGAGCCGCGTAGACTATACCGGCATCGACTATTCGGCCGCGATGATCGGGCGTGCAAATGAGCACTATCCGGATGTCCGGTTCGAAATCGGCGACGCCACCGCCCTGCGTTTCCCCGATGGCACCTTTGATATCGCCTTCAACGGCGTGAGCCTGATGCACATCCTAGACTATGAAAAGGCCATCGCGGAGAGCGCGCGGGTTGCGCGTGCCGCGGCGGTTTTCCATTCCGCACCGGTCTTCCCGGACCACCCCACCACATTCCTGCACAAATACGCCTATGGTGGCCCAATGGTGGAAGCGGTCTTCAACCGCCAGGAGCTGCTGGCGCTTTTCGACCGGTACGGTCTTCGCCTTGTCCAGAGTTGGCGCACGATCGACTATGATGTCGGGCCGGTGACCGGCTCGCCATCGCATGCCGAAACATTCCTTTGCGAGAAGACACAATGACCGCCAAACCCGTCGCCATGGTCGACCTGCGCGGCGGCTACCTGGCGCAGCAAGGCGAGATCGACGCCGCCGTGCGACGCGTGCTGGATAGCGGCTGGTACATACTGGGCCGCGAGTGCGAGGCATTCGAGCAGGCCTTCGCGAGCTGGAGCGGCGCCCGCGATGCCATCGGCGTGGGCAATGGCACCGACGCCATCGTGATTGCATTGAAGGCACTGGGCGTGGGCGCTGGCGACGTGGTCTTCACCGTGTCCCACACCGCTGTTGCCACGGTGGCGGCGATAGAGATGGCAGGCGCGATCCCGCTCCTGGTCGATATCGATCCCGAGACTTTCACCCTTGATCCCGCGAAACTCGAGGACGCGGTTGCGGCTTGCAAGGCCGGCAAGCCGCGCGCCGTCATCGCGGTGCATCTTTACGGGCAGCCTTGCGACTTGGGAGCGATCCGCGCGGTTTGCGGGCGCCATGCATTGTTTTTGATCGAAGACTGCGCCCAGGCCCATGGCGCCACGCTGGAAGGCCGGCGGGTCGGGTCTTTCGGCAACGCCGCCAGCTACAGCTTCTATCCCACCAAGAATCTCGGCGCGTTTGGCGACGCTGGCGCAATCACGACCAATGACGGCACGGTGGCGGAACGGGCGCGCGCGCTGCGCCAATATGGCTGGAAAGAGCGCTATCTGAGCGACCTAGCCGGCATGAACACCCGGCTGGATGAAATCCATGCCGCCATGCTGGCGGTACGCCTAAGGCGCCTGGACGTGGAAATCACGCGCCGCAGGGAAATCGCAGCCCGTTACGACGCAGGCCTGGCCGGCGTGATCGAGACGCCCCGGGTGCGGCCGGGCGCCGGCCACGCCTATCACCTTTACGTGGTGCGCCATCCCCGCCGCGACGCGCTTGCCGCGGCGCTCAGGCAGGCCGGCATCGGCACCGGCATCCATTACCCCGTGCCCGTGCACCTGCAGAACGCCTATCGCAGCCGCATTGCGCTGGGGCCATCCGGCCTGCCCGAGACCGAACGCGCCAGCCAGGAAGTCCTGAGCCTTCCCATGCATCCGTTCCTCTGCGAGGCGGATGCGGACCGGGTGGCAGCGGAAGTCGTGCGCTGGACGAAGGCCTAGGGCCAGCCCAGCACGAAATCCCCGTAAAACAGCGCCGAGGCGATGTCACGCAATCGGCCGCGCGCAGAGAAGGAGCGTTTCAAGATCGGCGCCCCGCCGTCCAGCCCTGCCTGCAACCCCAACGCACGTGCACGCGCCATCGCCCCGATATAGGGTCGGTACAGCAGGCGCGCGAGGAAGGGATAGCGCGGCACGAAATTCTCCCGGTGGCGCAGCCGCCAAAATGGTCCAAGGAGACGCTTGAATCCTTGGAAATGGAAGAAGATCAGCGGCTGGCCATCCACCAGAATGCGGGCACCCTGAGCCTGCAACCGATGCCGCCCCAGATTCCAGGGCGCCAGGTTGGCACCGGGGTGATCCAGCACCAGAACCCGCTGAAACAATTCCGGGAAGCGGTCGAGGTATTTCTGGTCGGCGAAGCGGTCGCCTTCCAGCCGGTCATAGCACCACTCAAGGCAGCGGTCGCGCCACCAGGCCAGACAGGCCAGCCCATCAGCATCACGGCGAAAGCTTAACCAGCCGACGTTATAGAGCCCATAGGCTTCCATGAATTTGCGCTGCGGCGGAAAGCGGTGCGCGATGATCAGCGAAGAATGTCCCTCGAATGCGGCAAAGATGGGCTCGGGATCGGAGAAGAAATAGAGGTCGCCGTCAACATAACTAAGCACCTCGATATCCGCCCGCGTGCGCAGCAGCCAGTCCAACAGGGACGGCGTGCAGGTGAAATAATATTCTACCAGCGAGCGGTTGGACTTGGCCTCTGCCAGCGCGGAATTCTCCACCTCGAAGGTCTCAAGCCGGATCGGCACGAGATTGGGAAGCGCCAACCGGATCAGCGCGGCATGGCACTCCTCGCTCAGGCACAGCACGAACAGGCGCGCCTGCGGGCAATGGCGTACGAGCGATTCGTACATCGCCATGCCGCGGTCGAAATAGCGGTGATCGAAGTAGGCGCAGAAATCCCGCCGCATGCTCAGTTTTCCGTGGCAATTCGCAGCAGATACTGACCGTAGGCGCTCTTGGCCAATGGGCGCGCAAGCGCGGCAAGGGCGTCGCCGTCGATATAGCCCTGGCGGAAGGCAATTTCCTCCGGGCACGCGATCTTGAAGCCCTGACGGCTTTCGATCACATGGACGAACTCCGAAGCCTGCAGCAGGCTTTCATGGGTTCCGGTGTCGAGCCAGGCGATGCCGCGCCCCAGCTTCTCAACCGTCAGGGTTCCACGTTCCAGATAGACCCGGTTCACATCGGTGATTTCCAGTTCGCCCCGTGGCGAAGGCTTCAGGCCGCGGGCGACGTCCACGACGTCATTGTTGTAAAAATAGAGGCCCGTGACGGCATAGTTGGATTTCGGCCTTTCGGGCTTTTCTTCCAGTGACACCGCGCGGCCGCCGCGGTCGAACTCCACAACGCCATAGCGTTCTGGATCCTGCACCGGATAGCCGAAAACCGTTGCACCCTGTTCCAGCCTTGCCACCTGGCGAAGCATTGAGGGCAGCCCTTCGCCAAAGAAGATGTTGTCGCCCAGCACCAGACATACCGGGTCGGCTCCGATGAAGTCGCGGCCGATCAGAAAGGCCTGGGCCAGACCATCAGGCGACGGCTGTGGCGCATAGGAGATATCGAGCCCCCAGGTGTGGCCGTCCCCCAGAACGGCGCGATAACGCGCTACATCATCAGGCGTGGTGATAACCAGGATCTCGCGTATACCGGCCAACATCAATGTGGACAGTGGATAGTAGATCATCGGCTTGTCGTAGACCGGCAGAAGCTGCTTATTCACCGCGTGGGTAACAGGATAGAGGCGGGTGCCGGAGCCGCCGGCGAGAATGATGCCCTTCATGCTGTGACCAGACCCAGACGTTCGGTGCGATAGACGCCAGACAGGATGCGTTCCCACCATGTTCGGTTTTCAAGATACCAGCGCACCGTCTTTTCCAGGCCACTTTCGAAGTTTTCCTGCGGCTTCCAGCCCAGCTCGGTACGGATCTTGGTGGCGTCGATGGCATAGCGGGCGTCATGCCCGGGGCGGTCGGTCACGAACTGGATCAGTTCCTGATGCGGCCGGAATTGCGACTTGGGCAGCATCTCGTCCAGTAAGCTGCAGATGCCACGCACCACATCAACATTGCGGCGCTCTTCGTTCGCGCCGATGTTGTAGCCCTCGCCGACACGCCCCTGCCGCGCGACCTGGATGAGCGCGCGGGCATGATCCTCCACATAGAGCCAGTCCCGGATATTCTCGCCCTTGCCATAGACGGGCATGGCCTGTCCCTTCAAGCCGCGCACGATGGTGAGCGGAATGAGCTTTTCAGGAAAATGGAAGGGGCCATAATTGTTCGAGCAGTTGGTGATCACGGCGGGAAAGCCATAGGTATGGAACCAGGCCCGCACCAGATGATCACTGCCCGCCTTGGACGCCGAATAAGGGGAGTTGGGGGCATAGGCGCTGTCCTCGCGGAACAGACCGGTCGTGCCCAGAGAACCGTAGACCTCGTCGGTGGAAATGTGGTGGAAGCGGAAGCGGCCCTTCTTCGCCGCATCCAGGCCGCGCCAGTAGATGAGCGCAGTTTCCAGAAGCACGCTGGTGCCCACCACATTGGTCAGCACAAAGGCCGCCGGCCCGTCGATTGAACGATCGACATGGGACTCCGCGGCAAGATGCATGATGGTATCCGGCTTCTCCGCCTCTAGCAGAGCTGCAACCCCGGCGCGGTCGCAGACATCGAGATGCGCAAACCGGTAACGCGGGCTTGCCGCCACCGATGCAAGTGATTCCAGATTGCCGGCATAGGTAAGCTTGTCGAGATTGACCACGTCATCGCCATCGGCGATGAGGCCGCGCACGACAGCCGACCCGATAAAGCCCGCCCCGCCAGTGACAATGACTTTCATGACCCAACTCTCAAAGCAGCACAAGCAGTAAGGATTTTCCTTTCAAAACACAAACTTGCGCCACTTCGCGGTTTGAAAACTTTTAATTTTCCCTTTGAGCTCAAAATGTTAGAAGGTGAACCGAAGGACGCAGCATCATGGCCAATGTTGGCGCTGGAGCGCAGACGCTTTTGCACTGGTGGCGCACCCGCCGGGCTGTAAACCATGCCGCCACGCCGGTGGACCGTTCCGCGGTTCGCAGTTCGCTGGCCCGCATACGGCCGGACCTGAATCTTCTGGCGGAGCAGGCCGGGCGCGATGGGGTTGTCGCAGTTCCCAGCTACTGGGCGGCAGAGCAATGTGCCGAGGCGCGCGCGGCGATCGACCGCATCATCAGCCAGTATCCCGATGCCGTTCAGAACCATTCGGGTGGCGCCGACAAGCGAATGTTTGGCGTTGAATCGGTCAGTTCGCTTCTGATGGCATTTCACGCCGATCCGTTTCTGCGCCAGTTCGGCGAGCTTCTGAGCGGCCTGGACATTTACAATTTCGCCACCCTCGGCGCCCGGATAGAAGCAACCGAAACCAATGCGGGTTCCGGCGACGGTTGGCACCGCGATGCGCACGGATTCCAGTACAAGGCGATTCTCTATCTCTGCGACACGGACATCGAAAACGGCCCCTTCGAATATCTGGTGGGCAGCCACACCACGATGCGCGCCGCGACGGACGCCATGATGGCCGGCATTGCCGATGCCCAGTCTACACGTCTGTCAGACGCAGAGGTGGACCGGATCGCAGCGCGTGGGATCCAGCGCCGCGTTTTTGCAGCTGAAGCCGGCACCCTTCTTCTGGTGAATACTGCCGGTATTCATCGCGGCATGCCTTTGAAGGCGCGCGTGCGATATGCACTGACCAATTACTACTACCATCGCATAGAGATCGACGAAGAGCGCATACGGAAATTCAGCCCCCTGGTTCCCGGGACGGCCGAACGCATCCGCCAGGACCTGCTGGCGCCAGCCTAGCGATTGCTGCGGATCCAGCGGACGAACTGCTCCGCGACAATTGCTGCATCTTCGTTGTTCAGATGGATGCCATCTACAGTATGGCCAGCTGCCGGCAGAGGCACCCAGGCGAAGCGGTCACGTGGAAATGTGGTCAGCACAGCATGGCGCAGCGCCTCATCAAAAGGGGAATGTGTCAGACCGGCATCGATCGGCATCTCGAAGAAGCCCACCTTTATGCCCCTGGCCTGCAAAGTCGCAACCAGCACAGCCGTATCCCCGAGGCTGTTGTACAGCATTTCCCGGGTCGGCGGATGGGACTTTTCCCGCCGCTGCAGTTCGGTCAGCTGGCGCGTGATATCGGATGCAACGACAGGCTCGGAATCGGCTTTGTGCATCAGCACCGCGAAACCGCGCCACAAAAGGTTGACCGGATCATAGCCGGTGCGAAAAACGCGAAATTTTTGACGCAATGCTCGTTCCGGGAACCGCAATTGGGAATGCGCCAGCACAGCATTTCCGGGATGAAGCAGAAGATTGGTCTCAATCAGCACGAGGCCCGGCCTGGCGCCGGAGTCGCGAATGATTTGGAGGCCGGTCTGTGCGCCCTCGCCAGCCAGGGCGAGATTGGCGATACCGGGCCCAAGCACAAGCTGCGGCAGGCGGAAGGTCAGCGACGATCCCACCAGGACGACCTTTCGGTCCGGCGCTTGAAGATAGTCCTGCACGCGGATCAAGTTGGTATCGTTCTGATTTTGGGCCGTGGGCACACGGAAGGGCGCGAACTGCACAAAAGTGGCGTAGGCCAGGAAGGTCAGCGCTGCGGACAGGAAGATACCGGACAGGGGACTTCGCATGACTAGAACTGGAAATAAATAAAGGGCGTAGGGCTACCCGCCTGGACCACGATCAGGGCAAGCATGACCCCAAGGACCATGCTCTCTGCACGCCTGCTCCAGAAAAAAGTAAGTCCTCTGGGTGGCGCATCGCGTGAAAGATGCAGCAGATGATAAAGAACCACAGGAAAGCAATAGAGCAAGGCCAGGAACGGCGTGCTGAAGGAAAAGCGCATGTTCCGGTTATGCCAGAACACTTGGGCCAGTTCCTGCACTTGGCCGAAATCTGGAAGCCGGAAGAGAAGCCAGCCCAGCGTCACCACGCCAAATACCAGAGCCCAGCGCAGCCACTTAATCACGGCATTGGAGGAGAGATAGAAACGGGTATCACGGAAGACACGTTCCATAGCCAGAGCCGAACCGTGCCACAAACCCCAGATCGCATAGCTCCAGTTCGCCCCATGCCACAGCCCGCCCAGGGTCATGACCAGCAGCAGATTTGCATAGGTGCGATTGCGACCCTTGCGGTTGCCGCCAAGGGGATAATAGACATAATCGCGCAGCCATGCGGACAATGACATGTGCCAGCGTGTCCAGAATTCGGAAAAGGTCTGCGCGATATAGGGGTACCGGAAATTGTCCGGCAGTACATAGCCGAACAGTTTGGCAAGACCTATTGCGATCAGCGAATAACCGGCGAAATCCGCAAATATCTGCATGGAATAGGCCAAAAGGATTACCAGAAGGTTCAGGGCCGAATAGGGATAGCAGTAAGGCGGCTGGAGAACGAATGTCTGCTGCGCCAGATTGTCGGCCACGACCGATTTGAGAAAAAAACCCGCTATCAATGCCTTTGTCACACCGTACCAGTCGATATTGCTAAAGGACTTAGCCACCATCTGCGGGTAGAAATCCTTGGCCTTCACGATCGGGCCAGCCACCAGCTGTGGAAAAAAGGTGAGATAGAAAAAAGTGCGCATGACATGGCCGCCGAAGCTCCGGACCTTACCGATAGGGCTGGTCAGATCATTTCGGGCGCGGGCGCGAAAAACGTCCACTACAAGACTGATGCCATGAAAGGTATAAAAGGAAATGCCCACTGGCAGCGGAACGGCCAACACGGCTTGCAGGAAGCTTCCGGGAGGGGCCGCAAGGAAGGTCGCCGCAAACAACCGGTCATATTTGAAGAAAGCCAAGACCAGCAGATTGATCGCGACGCCAGCAACCGCCCAGGCACGTAGCTCGACCAAGCCTTGCGCCTGCTCTACCCGATAGCTGGTAACGGTTGAGAGAATCGCCGAGAACGCCAGCAGGATCAGCAGATAGGGCTGGGAATAGGCATAGAAAACCAGGCTGGCAATCAGCAGCACCATGATCTGCCAACGGGCAGTGCGCCCCAGGTAATAAAACCCCAGCGTCGCCACCAGCAGAATAAAGAAGGCGCGGTCGTTAAACAGCATCGGCGCTCCTGATGGCCGATGCGGCCCCACCCCATTTTTTACACAGCCGAAAACCGATAGGCAACCGTTTGAAAAAGCGCAATTTTCACGTCCGAACCTGCCGGTGGCCCCATCGGTCGAACTGGCTTAAAAGAACGCCCGCCAAACAAGGTAGCTCATGGCGATCCATGCTTTTCTTTTTTACCGGTGTCACGGCCTTGCCGGTCACGGCAGGACCTTCGAAAACTTGCAGGCAGCATTGACGATCTCCCCATGATCAGCAAAAAGACGATCTTTGTATATGCAGAAGCTGCGCCAGTTGAAGACCATGTGCCCGCACCCGGGCTCTATCACGCTTCGGTTCCGATTCTGAAGGCCATCACCGACGGGATCGCGGGAATCGCACTCTATCCGCAGGACCGCCGCTATGGTCTTGCCAGCGTGCACTCTACCTTGCGCCCCTTGTGTCGTGGCCTTCCGCAGGTCTTTTCCTGGTTTCGTCCGGTGCGCAAGCGCCTGTTGCCCGATAATTTCGAAAACGGGACGGTGGCAAAGATCGTGGGCGGCTGGGTTCGGCGGTCGGGCGCATCGCATATCCTTTCCCTGGAAGGCTCGGACCCGGAAGTGCTCGCGCGGGTCGATGCCATTTCCTCCCATGCTGGCCTGCCTTTCAGCGTTTATCTGGTGGACGATTTCGCTTGCACCATGCGCCTTAACTGCCGTTCCGGATCCGACATCGCCACCACCACGGCGCGCATGCGCAAGAGCCTGTTGCGCGCGCGCCGGGTCTTCGCCATCACCGACGAGCTGTGCACCCTTCTGCATGAACAGTTCGGCATAACCGCAATCCGCCTAGGACTGGCATTCGAGCCCCGGCCAGCGCCCCAGCCTCCGCGGCGAGACCAGATATTCTTTCTCGGCAGCATCAACTTTCTTTACCTGGACGCGCTGAAGACGCTGCTCGAGATTGTCACGCGGCTGCGCGTGGAAACGGGACGCGACATTACAGTGCGCTTCACCCATGGCACACGGACCGCGCTGACCCCCTTGCCGGACTTCGTCCATGCCGCTCCGATTGCCGATGCCGGTGCACTGGCGGAAGAAATCGCGGCCAGCCTGTTTGCCTTCCTGCCTTATACTTTCGAACCGGATTTGCGCGTAATGGTGGAGACATCATTTCCGTCAAAGTCGATGGAGTATCTGGCCTATGCCCGCAGCATCGTGGTTTATGCGCCGGATTACAGCAACTCCGCGCGCTTCTTTACGCGCGCGGGCCTGCCTGTCGTGACCAATACGCCGAAGATGCTGGAGGCAGAGATCCGCCGTCAGCTTGAGGCGCCGGCCGATCATGCCGCGGTCTATCAGGCATATCTGGCCGCGCAACACAGCCCGCAGGCTGTCCGCGAGACCCTACTTTCCACCTTGTTAGATCGCCAGTCTTAGGGCAAAAGGCGTCCGTCTCGCGTCAGGTTCGGTCTAAATGCTTTCGTCCCTCAGAAGGATAGCCCGCCAGAGGCTGGCACGGCGGCAGCTCGACGCTTATTCCCGCCCAACCGGGCGTTTTGGGCAGGATATGTCCTTCCGTGAAGCAGTGCGGCGTTTCCCAGACGCAGGCGAACTTTACCGCTACATGCATCACTATCTGCATAATTTGGCGCCCCAAGAGCTGCGGGATCACCGCGTCTATTTTTCCCAGGAACAGCGCGGCTTCGGTGAAGATGCATTCCATGCCATGTGGTTTCTGCTCCTGCGGGAATTCCGTCCCCACAACTGCCTGGAAATCGGCATTTATCGCGGCCAGACTATTTCGCTCTGGGCGCTTACTGCCCGTCTTTGCGGCTTTGCGTGCGATTTGAGTGGCATTTCGCCCTTCTCACCGGCTGGCGACGAGAACAGCGTCTATATGCGCGAAGTTGATTATCTGGCCGACACCCAAAAGTCGTTTGCCCGGTTCTCCAATCTGACTCCGAATTTCCTTAAGGCTTTCTCCACTGACACAGTCGCCAAGTCGCATATCGCTTCGCGTCAGTGGGACATGGTCTACATTGATGGCAACCACGACTACGAAGTTGCGCTGTCAGACTATCAGGTTTGCCGAGATAATCTTGCCCCAGGCGGACTGCTGGTGCTTGACGATTCGAGCCTTTACAGCGGCTATCGCCCGCCGCTGTTTGGCTTTCCGGGGCATCCTGGCCCTTCGCGGGTGCTGCGAGATTTCGCAATGAAGGAGCTAGAGTTCCTGGGCGCGGTTGGCCACAATAACGTGCTGCAAAAGCAGAGCTAAAGTAGGCTGCCGTAAATCACCCTGAGTTTGTTCGCCACCCGGTCGGCGCGGCATTCCTGTATTACGTCATGGGGCGGTGTATAGCGGGCAGGCTCATCGACCAGCGCTTTCAAGCCTGCCACGATATGACTTACCGATTCGGGCCTCGCCAGAAATGCGTTGCGATAGAATTTCTGGCGCGCATAAGGCCTGTCACCAAGCATCAGGGGCTTGCCAAGAGCGGCGGCTTCCAGACCCACGGTCGGCTGCTGTTCCTCGAAACTGGGCAATACCACACCGATCGCCGCACGATATGCCCGCTGCAGCTCTGGCCCCGCCATCCATTTGTTCCAGCGCAGAAAAGGATACGGCGCAATCAACCTGGCGAACGCATCGCAATAACCTTCTTCCCCACCCACAAGGTCACCCGCAAACAGAATAGGCGCGTTTGCAGCGATCGCCGCCTCGGCCAGCCCGAGCTGGTTCTTGCGGGCACAGATATTGCCTGCACAGATCAGGAAGCTGGTGAAACCGTCGGGCACCGCGTCAAATCGCGGCGCAGGATCGAAGAAATGATCATCGAGCATTGTGGGGATGACATCGAGCTTGGCCTGCTGCACGCCGTATAACGCGCGCAATGTATCGCCCTGCAGTTCATTCACGATCAGGAAGCGGTCCACCAGCTTTCCCAACGCGATCCTGTCGCGGGCCGCACCTTTCAGCCAGGCGCCCAGATACCGCAGCCGGGCACGGGGCGTGAGATATTGCACCAACGGCGTGAGCACGATCTTCTTGCCGTAGCGCCTCGCGAAACGCGCAGCCAGCAGATGCGTGGCGTCAAAACCCCAGAAATGAATGATGTCGAAATCGCCATCGCGCGACCAGAAGTCCAGCGGGCGGGCATCCACACCCAGTGCTTGCAAAACATCCAAGGTGCGGTGCATCTGAATGTCAAAGCCGCCATACGCAAAGCAATGCGGCTGGGCCGGCACAAAGCGAATCTTCATATGTCGAGCAACTTGGATACGGCATGAAGCCAGATGGTGAGCCTGGATGGGCTTGAACCATCGATACTCTGAAATAATTTATTGGGGGCACCTTTCATCACCCAATTTTCGGCGATCTGAAAACATTTTTCAAGCCAAACAACACCTCGCGCTTTCACGCATACACCGTCCCCAGTCTGCAAATACGCTATAAAATCCGAGCATCATGATTCACTCCAAATATCGATCAGACATCGATGGACTCAGGGCCGGCGCCATCTTGGCGGTTGTGGGTTGGCACGCAGCTCGATAGCGTGATTATCCGGTCTGACGACGCTGCTCTGACACGGGCAACGTTAGCCTTGGCGGCCCAGTACGGTCGGCTATCGCCAGATCACGGACCTTTTGCTTGAGGCAGGCAGGGATGTCGATGTGGAACGTGTCCCGCGCATCTGGCGCCTTGAAGAGCTAAAAGTATCGCAAAAAACTGCGACCCAGGGGACGTTTGCGAATCCGGTGCCAACATCCTAGTTTGTGTGCATGACAATACCAGAAAGCAATAAAGAGTGGATTGCCTGGGGCGAAAAGGACCCACTGTGGGGCGTTGCATCCGCACCGGGCAAGGAGCGCGGCCAGCCAGATGCGTGGACTGACGAAGAATTCTACGCCTTAGGCGCTGAGGATTTTGCTGACTATCTCGATTTCTGGCGGGGTACGGCTTGACGGCGGTCGCCTGCGTTGAAATCGGCTGTGGCGCTGGCCGAATGAGCAAACAGCTTTCGAAGATATTCGCTCGCGTTGACGCTGTAGATATTTCACCAGCGATGATCGCATATGCCCGCAGTCATGTCACAGAAGATAATATTGCTTGGCATGTGGGGACAGGATCAACTCTGCCGATCCCTACCGAATCAGTAACTGGCGCTTTCTCATGCCATGTATTCCAGCACTTCTCCGATGAGAGCGTGGCGTATGCTTATTTCAAAGAGATTTGGCGTGTTCTAAAGCCTGGTGGCACATTGCTCATTCACTTGCCGCTATTTCGTCATCACCGAAATCGCAGGCTAGGCGTTATAAGCAACGCGCTGTATCGGACCTACAGGGCTGTATATCAGGTGTATGGGCACCTGGCCCGGCTTCGCATGAAGATGGGCGGTAAGCCTCATATGCACGGATTGAGTTACGAAGAACGGGCATTAGCGAAAGAGCTTACGGCGCTCTCGTTCAGCAATATCCAGTTCCAATGCAAATGGAATGACTCAGACCCGCTTACTGTCGTACTAGCCACGAAATAGGCTTTATCGTCGGCTCCCGAGCGATCCATCATCGCATAAGCCTTTTCCCGAAATGTTTGGGTCCCCCAGCAAAAGCCAGAGCCCCGGGATTTGCGGGCTTTCCCCAGTAGGGGTGGATAGTTCTCCGGTAGCGTGGCCTTGCCAGCCCCGCGGCGACGGGTGCCCGGCGTAGGCGAACAACCGACGGTGATGATTCTTGACCGAGCCAACCGGCGGACTCATGTTGGGGCCGATCTTGTGGGATATCCGCGGGACGGAAGAGGAAGCCGTTAGTTCGCGGCCAGTGCCGGTTTGCTAAGGCACTCTAATGTCGGAGGTTTTGGTGGTGAGCCCGGATGGTATCGAACCATCGACCCTCTGATTAAAAGTCAGATGCTCTACCACTGAGCTACGGGCTCCCAAGTCGCGGGACCATATGGGGACCACCCCTAAGGGTCAACCGCGATTTTGCCGGAAATTTCCAGCTTTTCTGCGGACTTTCATACCCTCTCGGCCTTTTTAGGCATCCCTTAACACCCAACGGGCAATCATGGTTATCGAAGTATTGCCCGCCGCCCCAATGAATGCCCTGCTTTCCAGTCGCGACGCCCCAGCCCATGCAGGCCGGCTGCGGGTGTTTGCTGTCTTTCATCTCAATCTGGCCTTTTCCTCCATTGAAGAGGAACGTCGCGCGCAGGTTATTCAGTCCTGCTATTGGCCGCTGCTGCGCCTTGCGGAGCAATATCCCCATATCGGCGTCGAAGCCTCTGGTTACACGCTCGAGGAAATCGCCCGACTGGATTCCGGCTGGATCGCCAGGGCGAGGGAATTGGTCGCCGCCAACCGGATTGAACTGATCGGCTCAGGTTACAGCCAGATGATCGGCCCATTGGTGCCGGCGCGCGTCATCGCCGAGAATCTCCGCATCGGCAACGAAGCGTATGAGACGCTTTTGGGCGTCAAACCTGCCGTGGTGCTGGTCAACGAACAGGCTTTCTCCGCCGGCTTGGTGGAGCACTATCTCAATGCCGGCTACCGCGCCCTGTTGATGGACTGGGATAATCCCTCCGCCAATCACCCGAAATGGGATGGTGAACACCAGTATCTTCCCCAATATGCCGCCGGCCTGGATGGCCGCCGGATCGCGCTGCTATGGACCAACACGGTGGCCTTCCAGCAGATGCAGCGCTTCGTCCATGACGACATTCCGCTTGAAACGTATATGCGCTTCGTGCGGGCACGGCGGGCGTTCTCGACACGCGCGCTCTGCCTCTATGCCAGCGACGCGGAGATTTTCGACTTCCGTCCCGGCCGCTTCCGGACGGAAGGAAAACTGCCCAGCACCAGCGAGTGGGAACGCCTAAACAATGCGCTCTCCGCTGTCACCGCCGAGCCCGGCATCAACCTGATCGGCCCCTCCCATGTCCTGAAGCTGATCGACCGGGAAGGCGGCGGCAACCTGCTCCAGCTGGAAAGCGCCAATTGCCCGGTTCCGGTCAAGAAACAACGGAAATACAACCTCGCCCGTTGGGCCGTGACTGGCCGCGACAACACTGCCGTCAATGCCGCCTGCGAGCGCATCTATCGCGGCATGCTGGAAAGTCCTGTGCCTGACTGGAAAGAGCTCTGCTATCTCTGGGCAAGCGATTTTCGCACCCATCTTACGGAGAGACGTTGGGCAGCCTTCCGCGCCCGCCTGGAAGCGGCAGAAGCAAAATATGCCCTGCCCGGGCCGGCGGCAGTCATTGCCCCTGCGGTCGAACCCGCGACCGATCGGCATCTCAACATCGAAACCCGCATGATCAGCGCCCGGCTGGACCGGCGCCGCGGGCTGGCACTGGAACGCCTGCGCTTTGATGGCAACGAACACGCCATCGTCGGCTGCATTGCCCATGGCACCTTCGAAGAGATCTCCCTGCAGGCCGATTGGTACACTGGCGACTGCGTTTTCGAAGCGCCCGGCGAGGTCAAGGTCACCGACCTGGAATGGTGCGATGCCCGCATCCAGAAGACAGATGGGGGCGACGTGATCGCCCATGCCAGCGTGGACACGATCAAGGGCCGGATCGAAAAACAGATGCGCTTCTCCGCCAGCGAGCGCCGTATCGACTTCGATATCACCTTCTACTGGGCCGATTGGGGCAAGGGGGTGCTGAGGCTGGGCCACTTCACCCTGTTGCCGGATGCTTTTGCGCTGGACCGGCTGCGGCTCGCCACCACCAATGGCGGGGGCCGCGAATGCTTCTCGCTCCATGGCCGCGCTATCGATCATGGCGCGCCCGTGTCCTTCCTGGTGTCCTCCAGCCACGGCCTGGGCATGACCGAGGGCTGGGCCGAGATCGGTGACGACAGAACCCGCCTCAGGATTGAGGTAGACCGCCAGACGGCACCCTTGATGGGCCTGCTAACCCACCGCCCTACCCGTCGAGCCAACGGCTCGGCCGGCCTATTCTGTCAGCTTCAGCTCTCTGCGCTGGAGCTGGATGATACCCGCAAGCCATCGAACTATCGGGGCGGCTCGCGGCGGTTCCGATTTTCTGTCACCGGAATCTAAAAAAGCCCAGCCAATAGCGATCCCCCATACATCGATCCAATAGGCCCTTGAGGGGACCGATGTCGAGACTTTTTGTCTCGACATCGGGTACTAATTGCGCCATACGAAAAATGGTATCGCCCCAAAAGAGGTCATATGCGAGCCCATATCACAGACGAGTTGGCGAAGCGGCTGAAAGAAAATGAGGTGTTCTGGGACGACTTGGACACAGGCTTCGGAGTTCGGCGTCAGCGGCGCAGTGCAGTTTTCATCGTGCGTTATCGGCAGAATAGGGTGAGACAGTGCATCACCATTGGCCGCCACGAAGACATTTCAGCCGAAGAAGCTCGGCGCAAAGCGCAAACAATATTGGAGGCCGTCCGGAAGCGCGCACCCGAGCCGGTGCCATGGAACATGCGGCGATCGAAAAATGGAATGCAGTATTTTGGTGAAGTGGCCGAACGGTATTTGGCCGAATTTGCCAAACCCCGGAAAAAGCCAAAGTCACTACGCGCCGATCGGCGAAATTTGGAATTGCACATCCTCCCCCGCATCGGGAATCTAAAACTTTCCCAAATCGATCGGCCTCTTTTGATCAAGCTGCATGCGTCGCAGCAAGAAACGCCAATCGCAGCTAACAGATGCTTGGCATTGATTTCCCATATTTTCTCCATGGCAGAAAAATGGGGCATTACTGCGGTGGGTTCCAACCCTTGCCGAGGGATCGATAGATTCCCTGAAACTTTCCGAGAGCGATATCTAAACGAAGAAGACTTGATAAGGCTCGGAGACGCTTTGAAGATTGCGAGCGACGGCTATCAGGTCGTTGATTGGTCTTCTTATTCGAGGGATGACAGATTCACCAGGCGGTCCCCGGAAGACTGGAGGGCCGTTGCAGCCGCGCGCTTACTCCTCCTTACCGGAGCCCGAATGAATGAAATACTGACAATGCGATGGTCATGGATCGACTGGCGCTTGGGGATTGCCCGCCTGCCCGATAGCAAAACCGGACCAAAAACATTATTCCTGCCCGAGCCCGCATTGCGGTTATTAGAAGAACTAAAAGTAAGAGTACAGCGCGATTACTCGAGAAGCCCATTCATATTGCCAGGCGACCGGGTCACCACCAATTTTCAAGGGCTATTTGGTGCATGGCAGCGCATAAGAACGATCGCTCGGCTCAAAGATCTTCGCTTACATGATCTGCGGCATGTGTATGCATCAACTGCCGTTGCAAGCGGAGACAGCTTGTACATTGTGGGCCGGATACTCGGACACCGTCGATCCGAAACCACTCAGCGGTATGCTCACCTCGCGATCGACCCAATTCGACAAGTAGCCAATCGTACAGCTGCCAAACTAGCCGACCTTCTAAATCTTGATCGCTGACGATCTGCCATAAGCGGCATGCCCCGCCTCATGTTACGCTAACGGCGATCACCCCTCTCGACAGCTCAAGCGTCCCATCGCAGCAGTCGATATACAATTTTGGAGCCAGGAAGCGCTTCGGCCAGTGCAGGTGACGGCGGCGCTCATCCCGCCGGCCGTGCGGCAGCAGGATGGATAGATGCATGCGCCACCGGGCCGCGCTCTCGCCATCGCGCATTCCCTTCGCCCTAGCTGCATCCACCACCCGCTCGATGCGCCCGCGGAGCCGCGAGGCCGTGACCGACTTATCCGTACTCTGTGGGCTGAAGTGACAGTGGTAATCCAGGACGCCGGGAATTGGGCGGCGATCGAAGCCATGGCGACAACTTTGCTGAGCAGCCGAGAACTGACGAGACGAAGTCCGCGAGATTGCGGGACATGCCGTAGGACGGTGGCGTGGATCAGCGGTCGCGCCCCCCCTGAATTCAGGCTGACGCCCCTACTCCCTGATGACGCCCATCCAGCGTCTTCCTGAACAGATCCTGGTCATTACTGTGACGCCCGAGACCTTGGCAGCGAAATTGGACGCACATTGCGCATTTTTTTCTTGACAAGCCGTTGGTCGGGACAACCCGCGTAATCAGGTACTTAGCGGGCACATGGACGTGGCGCTGGCAGTTTCGCCGTAGTGACGTGACTTGTGTACCCACGCCCGGGCATCAGGCCAGGGTGACGCAATAGCGGTCAAGAAAGCCACGCCCGTCCGTTGAATGGCCTACCAGGCCTGGCCGTCGTGACGATCTACTTGACCGACATCACAAGGGGTAAGGCGATGCCAAGTACTGAGCGTGTTCAACAGGTCCAGGAAGCAATTATCGAACATTTGAAGGCCGTGGGGGCTTGCGATTGGGAGGAGGTGCAGAAGGAGTTTTTGGACGTGCCCACGTCCAGCTTCTGGCGGTATGTGAGGAAGGCTAAGGTACAGCTCGAAAGGCCAGTCGCCCCGGATGTTGCTGCGGACCTTTTTTCCCGGGAGGAACCGACAGAAGACCAGGCGGAACCATGGGATAAGCCTGAGCTGAACGCCACCTTCCGTTTGCTGAAGCATGCTCAGCGCTTTTATGACTTGCACGCTGATATTCTGGCGCTTCGCCAGCACGCTTTGGATAAGGATGGGCGTATCCGCGACGCGCAACTTTTTGCCAAGACCATCCGCCTGCGCAGCCAGTTGCTCAAGGAAGAGCTCAATGTGGTTGACGGGATTCGCGCAACTGATGTCAACACAAGGTTTTTCGATGCGATCCTAGAGACGGTGGCAAAAGCTTCGCCCGAAGTCGCGAAAGCCATCATCATCGCGCTCGAGGAGCTCCATCAACAGTTCAACGCGTCCGAGCGCAAGGATGGGGGGAACGCCTAGGCGGGTGAGACTCTCACAAAAAATATTTTCCGCGAGGTGAGAGTGAGACTCTCACCTCGCGGAGAAAAATCAAAGGCTCACGTTTCACGAGACGAAGTTTAGTAGGCGCCTACACCGTGCACCAGCACCCAGACGGTCTGCAGCATGATCACTAGATCATACCAGACCGTCCAGTTCTTGATGTACCACTCGTCATAGGAAATGCGCTCGGCGAAGGTGGTATGGCTTCTGCCGCTGATCTGCCAAAGCCCGGTGATGCCGGGACGCACGCGTTCGTAAAGGCTGATCACCGCGCCGTATTCAGGCAATTCACGCCGTAGCAGCGGCCGGGGTCCCACCAGGCTCATGTCACCCAGCAGCACGTTGATCAGCTGTGGCAGCTCGTCCAGGCTCTTTCTGCGCATCCAGGCGCCGATCCTGGTGACTCTGGGATCGGCCGCCAGCTTGAAATTGGATTCACAGTACCGCGCCAGCAGGATCGGATTTTCCTTTTCCCAGCGCTTCATCTGGTCTTCAGCGTCCACCACCATGGTGCGGAACTTCCAGCAGGTGAAGTCCCTCCCATTGCGGCCCACGCGGGTCTGGCGGAAGAAGACCGGCCCGCGGTCCTCGCCCCAGATCAGCAAGGCAAAGACCAGGAATATGGGGACCAGCAGCACGCCCAAAATGACGGCGCCGATGATGTCCAGACTGCGCTTGAATATGCGCTGCGGAAGACGCGCCAGATTGTTGCGGACCTGCAGCAGCAACAGATCCTTGCCGAAGAAATAATTGGTCGAAAGGCCGTAGAGCGGCAGTCGGCGCAGCGACGGCACGATCGCCACCGCAATATCGGCGCCCACAAGCTGGTCGATCAGGTCATTGGGATTGGCATTGGTGCGATCGTCCGGCACCAGGATGACTTGGCGGCAGCCGGCCGCCATCAAGGCTGGCGCCAGCTCTTCCGGCGGCACGATGACCGGGACAAGCCCGGAAAAGGCGCTGGAGAGGTGTTTCTCGGGTGTCTCCGGCACCACCCACTTCACTTTCAGTCCCAGGGCCAGCTGCTTGCCTAAAACCGGCACGACCTCCTGCGCCATGGGCGTCGTACCGATGATGGCGGTGGGCAGATGCCACATCCCGATTCGGCCCAGGAACAGCCGCATCAGCTGACGCGCCGTCGGCAACGCGAACAGCATTCCGGTCCAAACCGCCAGGCTGGCAAGAATGCCCCTCGGCTCCAGAAGCGACACCGCCGCGACATAGGCGCCGCCGCTGATCAGAAGAGCAGTCGTGGTAGCGCGCGCGCCATCCCAAAACAGCTGCCGGCGGCTATAATCCCCCACCAGATAGCGCGCGGCGACAAAGACCAGGGCGATAATCATCACCAGGTCCACCACCGTATTGGGCTGGCCGAGGGTGCGGTTGCGGAACAGAGCCAAGGCCGGCGGCAGGGCCAGGAAATGGAGCAGACCGTCAGCAACCGCGAAGCAAGTCAGATCCGCCGTCACCAGGCCCAATACAATGGCGATGCGACGCAAATGGGAACCGCCGCCACGTACCCCCAACGGGTAGTGGCCTGCCTGCTCAAAAGACGCAGCAACGGTCATAGGATACAGGGCTCCAACCTTGGCCCCAGACTAGCAACTGGCATCCGCAAAAGCACCCTTCCAATGACTTCGTTGTCAGTTTCCCTTCAGGAACCGTTACATCGGCATCAAAGATGGGTCGATAACAATATATGCAATTAAAACAATTACTTATACCGATAATGCCCGGGCAAGGATCCGGTCTGCGGGTCACGGAAGAAGTCGGCCGCAAAGGCTGCGAGGCGGGCCTCGGCGATAGCTTCGCGCAGGTTCGCCATCAGATTCTGATAGAATGTCAGGTTGTGCCAGGTCAGCAGCATGGCGGCGATAATCTCCCCCGCCTTGACCACATGGTGCAGATAGGCGCGCGAAAACTGGCGGCAGGCCGGGCAACTGCAAGTCGCGTCCAGCGGCGCCGGATCATCCGCGAAGCGGGCATTCTTAAGGTTCAACGCCCCTTCGGACGTGAACGCCTGCCCGTTGCGCCCCGAACGGGTCGGCAGTACGCAGTCGAACATGTCGATGCCACGCAGCACTGCACCCACAATATCGGAGGGCTTGCCCACGCCCATCAGGTAGCGCGGCTGTTCGCCCGGCAGATGCGGCACCGTTCCTTCCAGCGTGTCGAACATGGCAGCTTGCGGTTCACCGACCGCCAGACCGCCAACTGCGTAGCCGTCAAAGCCGATTTCCTTCAGAGCTTCGGCGGAACGCACGCGCAGGTCGGTGAAGGTGCCACCCTGGACTATCCCGAAACAGGCGCGGGCCACCCTTTCTTCATCTGTTTGCTCTCCGAACGCGATCTTCGAACGCTTCGCCCAGCGCATCGACAGCGCCATGGACGTCTCGATCGCATCGTGGGTTGCGGGCAGCGCCGGGCATTCGTCGAACACCATCTGGATGTCGCTGCCCAAGAGCCGCTGGATCTCCATGGCGCGCTCGGGCGAGAGGAATTCCGCATGGCCGTCGATATGGGATCGGAACTTGACTCCCTCCTCGCTGATCTTGCGCAAATCGGACAGCGACATCACCTGAAAGCCGCCGCTATCGGTCAGAATGGGCCGCGGCCAGTCCATGAACTTGTGAAGACCGCCCAGCCGCGCAATGCGCTCCGCACCCGGACGCAGCATCAGGTGATAGGTGTTGCCCAAGAGAATGTCGGCACCTGTCTCGCGCACGCTTGCGGGCAGCATCGCCTTCACCGTCGCGGCCGTGCCCACTGGCATGAAGGCGGGGGTCCGGATCTCGCCACGCGGCGTATGTATGACGCCGGCACGCGCAGCCCCATCCCGCGCCAGCAATTCAAAACGGAATTCGCTCATGGCGCACGCAGTAGCAGACAGGCGTCGCCATAGGAATAGAAACGGTATCCTTCGGCGATGGCTTCGGCATAGGCCCGTTTCATCACCTCCAGGCCCATGAAGGCCGAGACCAGCATGAACAGGGTCGAGCGCGGCAGATGGAAATTGGTGAGAAGGATGTCGGCGGCGCGAAAGGAATAACCGGGCGTGATGAAGATGTCGGTATCGCCGGCAAAGGGGCGGATTATGCCATCGGCATCGGCCGCGCTTTCCAGGGTACGCAATGAGGTGGTGCCCACCGCCGCGATACGCCCGCCCGCGGCATGTACGGCATTCAGCCTGGCCGCGGTCTGGGCATCCAGATGCGCGCTTTCGGCATGCATGCGGTGCTGACTGGTGTCGTCCGCGGTCACCGGCAGGAAGGTGCCCAGGCCTACGTGCAGGGTCACGGCTTCACGTGCCACGCCCTTCTGCGTCATGCGCGCGAACAATTCCGGTGTCAGATGCAGCCCCGCCGTCGGCGCGGCGACCGAGCCGCTCTCGCGTGCAAAGACGGTCTGATAATCGGAAACATCCTGCGCATCGGCCTTGCGTTTGCCGGCGATATAGGGCGGCAGCGGCATCTCGCCGAAGGCCGCGATGGCCGCATCCAGAGCCGCACCGGAAAGGGCGAAGCCCAGCTCGGCCTCGCCACCATCACCCCGGCTGATGACCTCGCCCCGAAGATCGCCGAACACCAGCGTGTCGCCCGGCGCGAGCTTCTTCGCCGGCCGTGCCAGCACGGAATAACGGTCCGCCGACAGCCGTCGGTGCAGGAGAATTTCGATCTTGGCGGGACCACCTTCCCGCAGGCGCTGGCCATAAAGCCGTGCCGCAATGACCTTGGTATCGTTGACCAGCAGTGTGTCGCCCGTCTTCAGATAGTCCGGCAGATCGCGTACCTGCCGATGCTCCAGCCGTCCGTCCGGCCACACCACCAGCATGCGCGCCGTATCGCGCGGGCTCGCGGGCCTGAGCGCGATCCGCTCGTCCGGCAATTCAAAGTCAAACAGGCTTACATCCATGGCGGGGGCCTATAACAGGTCCCCGCCACGGATGCAGCGCGTTTAGGCGATCAAGCTATGAGCTTGCGATAGAGATGCCAGGTTGCATGACCCAGGACCGGCACGACGACCATCAGACCGACAAAGGCCAGCACCGTGCCCGCCACCAGCAGGCCCGCCACGACCAGGCCCCACAGCGCCATGGGACCGGGATTGGCCATCACGGCGCGAAATGAAGTGGCGATGGCGGTATCAAGGCCGGTGTCGCGATCGAGCAAGAGCGGGAAGCTCACCACGCTCAGCATCATCGAAAGCAGGGCAAAGAGGAACCCGACACTCACCCCCATCACGATCATCGCCTGGCCCGGCGCGGTGAAGAGCACGGCCTGGGCAAAGGCGAGCGGGGCTGGCGACTGCGGCAGGCTGGGCGCCAGGGTCGCGTCGAAGATGGCCCAGGCTGCCAGCAACCAGACCAGGAAGACCGCGATCAGGATCGCGCCCAAAGCAGCGATGCCGCCGATGGCTGGCGCCTTCAGCACGTCAAAGGCATTGGCCCAGCCGACCTGCACGCCCTGCTCACGCAGCCGGCTCATTTCATAGAGCCCCACGGCCGCCAGTGGTCCGATGATGGCGAAGCCCGAAGCCATCGGGAAAAGCAGCGGCAGAAGATCGGAACCAAAAGCGATGCGGGCCAACACCACGCCGACCAGGGCGTAGGTCGCGCAGAGGAAGATCACATCGCTGCGATAGGCCTCGAAATCGACAAAGCCTTCGCGCAGGGATTGCCAGATATCGGCACTGCTGATGGTGCGGATGGCGGGCGCCGGCGAATGCGCCGTCTGGCGCATATGGTCAACGCAACGCCCCACCGTCTCGGCGGCATGGGCGGCGGAGACCAGCTGGGCCCCGCTCCATTCAATGGGATTTCGGATGGTGGTCGGCATGGCGCTTCTCCCGTTTTTTGCGGGGGCGCCTTGGCCTGGCGGCCTTTGGAACGGGCCGCCGGTCACGGCGAACCCGTGGACCTGTACCAGTGGGGAGACGATAGCCTGCGACAGGACGCCGCGGAAGCAGGAACCTTTGAACGGTCGGCGGAACTTTATCCCGCGCTTGCGAGAACCGCGGCAATGACCCGGTCCTGGGTTGCCGGCTCCAGATAGGGGTGCATCGGCAGGCTCACCACATGACCGCTGAGGGCATCGCTGACCGGCACAGGGGCGCTGGGGTAGGCGGCATAGGCCCGCTGGCGGGACAGCGGGATGGGGTAGTAGACGGCCGTGGGAACGCCCTTCTCTTTCAGGGCAGCCTGGAACCTGGCCCGGTCGGCTACCTGCAAGGTGTACTGGGCCCAAGTGGAAACCGCACCGGGAATCACCACCGGGGTCTTGATCCGGTTGGAGCCGGCAAAGGCATCGTTATAGCGCTGGGCCACGGTATTCCGCTTTTCGATCTCCTCGTCGAAGATCTTCAGCTTCTCGATCAGGATCGCCGCCTGGATGGTGTCGAGCCGGGAATTCATGCCGATCTGGACATGCTCGTAGCGGTCGTTGCCCTGGCCGTGCATGCGCAGAGACAGAAGCTTGTCCTTCAGCGCATCGTCATTGGTGAAGCAGGCGCCACCATCGCCATAACAGCCGAGCGGCTTGGCGGGAAAGAAACTGGTGGCGGCCGCATCGCCGATGGCGCCCGCACGCTTGCCGTCGAGCAGACCACCGAAACCCTGGGCGGTGTCGCAGAGAAGCTGGAGGCCCTCGCGCCGGATGATCGGCTCCAACGCAGGGTAGTCGGCCGGCTGGCCGAACAGGTCCACCGGCATCACCGCCTTTGCCGTGAGCCGGCCTTCCTTCTTCACCAGCGCAATCGCGGTCTCCAGGCTGGCAGGGTCCATGTTGAAAGTGTCGGACAGGACATCCACGAATACCGGCGAGGCACCCGCCAGCGCCACCACTTCCGCCGAAGCCGCAAAGGTGAAAGCCGGCACAAACACCGCATCGCCCGGACCTATACCCCAGGCGCGCAGAATCAGGAGCAGCGCATCGGTGCCGTTGGCGCAGGCGATGGCGTGTTTCACCCCCGCCCAGGCGGCAATGTCCTTCTCGAACTGCGCTACCTGCGGGCCCAAAATCCATTGCCCGCCTTCCACGGCGGATTGAATGGCGGCCTCCAGCGGTGCACCCAGACGGCGGCGCTGGGCTTGCAGATCGATAAAGGCGATGGAGTCGGCCACGAAAATACCTTGCGCACGTAACGCACGTTTCTAGGGCACGGGTTTGCGCCCGCGCCACTCACCAATTGTTGCGCTTTATTCAGTCTCGATGCGGGCCTTGAGAATCTTGTCGGGCTCACCCGCGATGGCGCCGTTATTGTGCTCGCCGCCTTTCTTGATCTTATCCACCGCGTCCATGCCTTCGACCACCTGGCCCCACACCGTGTACTGGCGGTCCAGCCAGGGCGCGTCGTCGAAGCAGATATAGAACTGGCTGTTGGCGCTGTTGGGATTGGCCGTGCGTGCCGCCGAGACGGTGCCCTTCACATGCTTTTCATTCGAGAATTCCGCCTTCAGGTCGGGCAGCTCCGAGCCCCCCGAGCCGGTGCCGGTGGGATCGCCCGTTTGGGCCATGAAGCCCGGAATCACGCGATGAAACACCACGCCGTCATAGAAGCCCCGCCCCGCCAGGATCCTGATGCGCTCGACATGATTGGGGGCGAGATCCGGCCGGAGCTTGATCTTCACCGCACCGTCCTTGAGTTCGAGAATGAGATATTCGGCCATTACAGTTTTTCCCTGCTACGTTTGATGAGAGCCTGCGCCACGGCGGGCGTGGTGAAGGGATTGATGTCGCCGCCCAGAAGCGCGATCTCCTTTACCAGCCGCGAGGAGATCGCCTGATGGCGCGGATCGGCCATCAGGAAGACGGTCTCGATTTCGGTGTTGAGGCGCTGGTTCATCGCCACCATCTGGAATTCATATTCAAAATCCGACACGGCGCGCAGGCCGCGGATGATGACGGAGGCGCCCACCTCGGCGGCGAACTGCACCAGCAGGCTGTCGAACGGCACCACCGCGATGGTGGCGCGCCCCTCCGCCAGCCTCTCGGCTTCGGTCTTGACCATGTCCACCCGCTCGGCGAGCGAGAAAATCGGACTCTTGGACGCGTTGGTGGCCACACCGATGACCAGATGATCCACCAGCTTGACGGCGCGCTTGATGATGTCCAGATGACCAAGCGTCACCGGATCGAAGGTGCCGGGATAAAGGCCGATGCGCTTTTTTGCGATCATTCGCCGCCGCCGACATCGGCGATGCGCTCGACCGACACCACCTTCTCGCCATCGTCCACCCGGAACACGGTGACACCTTGCGCGGCGCGACCCTGGATGGAGATGCCCGACACCGCGACGCGGATGGTCTGACCGCGGTCGGAGATCAGCATCAGGTCATCCGATTCCTCGACCGGGAAAGAGGCGATCACCGTGCTGTTCTTCTTGCCCATGCCGATGGCGACGATACCGGAACCGCCGCGGCCCGTGACACGATATTCGTAGGAGGAGGTGCGCTTGCCGAAACCGGTCTGGGACATGGTGAGCACGAACTGTTCGCGCGCGCTTAAGCCCGCATAGCGTTCCGGCGTCAGGATAGCTTCCTCCACACCCTCCTCCACATCGTCCTCGACCTCGACCGGGGCTTCCGTCTCGCCGCTTTCGGCGCGGCGCGCGGCATTGGCCTGTTTCAGATAGGCGCGCGCCTCCGCCGAACTCGCGTCGGAATGATAGAGCAGCGACAGGCTGACCACTTCATCGCCGCCCACCAGCTTGATGCCGCGCACACCGGTGGAATCGCGGCCCTTGAACACGCGCACATCTGCCACCGGGAAGCGGATCGCCTTGCCGCCGCGGGTGGTGAGCAGGAAGTCGTCGGCGTCGGTGCAGGTCGCCACGCCGATGATGCCGTCGCCGGCCTCCAGCTTCATGGCGATCTTGCCATTCTTGTTGACCTGGGCGAAGTCCGACAGCTGGTTGCGGCGCACATCACCCGACTTGGTGGCGAAGACGACATTCAGCTTGTCCCACTCCGCGTCATCTTCCGGCAGCGCCAGGATGGTGGTGATGCGCTCACCTTCCGCCAACGGCAGAAGATTGACCATTGCCTTACCCTTGCCGGCGATGCGCGCCTCGGGCAGCCGCCAGACCTTGAGCTTGTAGGCCATGCCGGTGGACGAGAAGAAAAGCAGCCAGGCATGGGTGGAGGCCACAAACAGGCTGGTGACGAAATCTTCGTCGCGTGTCGCCATGCCCGAACGGCCCTTGCCACCCCGCCCCTGCACCCGATATTCGGCCAGCGGCGTGCGCTTGATATAACCGGCATGGGTGACGGTGACCGCGACCTCTTCACGCTCGATCAGCGCCTCGTCTTCCAGCTCGATCTCGGCGTCGATCAGTTCGGTCTTGCGCGGCGTGGCGAACTCTTCACGGATCGCGGCCAGTTCATCCTTGATGATGGCCAGGACGCGGCCTCGCGACGACAGAATGTCGAGATAGTCGGCGATGGCCAGGCCCAGTTTCTGGGCCTCGTCATTGATTTCGTCACGGCCCAGTGCGGTCAGCCGCTGCAGGCGCAAATCCAGAATCGCCTTGGCCTGTTCTTCCGACAGCTTGATGGTACCGTCCTCTTCCATGCGATGGCGGGGATCGGCAATCAGCGCCACCAACGGGGCGACGTCCTTCGCCGGCCAGGCGCGCGCCATCAATTGCTCGCGCGCGGTCGAGGCGTCCGGGGCAGCACGGATCAGCCGGATCACCTCGTCAATATTGGCGACAGCAACCGCCAGGCCGACCAAAATGTGGCCGCGGTCGCGTGCCTTGGCCAGGTCGAATTTGGTGCGGCGGGTGACGACCTCCTCGCGGAAATTGACGAACGCCGCCAGCAGGTCCTTCAAATTCATCTGCATCGGCCGGCCGTCATTGAGGGCCAGCATGTTGACGCCGAAGCTCATTTGCAGATTGGAGAAGCGGTAGAGCTGGTTCAGCACCACCTCGGACGATGCGTCGCGCTTGAGCTCGATGACCATGCGCATGCCCGAACGATCGCTCTCGTCGCGGATGTCGGCCACGCCTTCGACCCGCTTGTCGCGCACCAGTTCGGCGATACGCTCGATCAGCAGGGCCTTGTTCACCTGATAGGGCAGCTCGGTGACGATGATGGCTTCGCGGTCCTTGCGGATCTCCTCGACCGCGCAACGCGCCCGCATCAGGATCGAGCCGCGGCCCCGCGCCAGCGCGGCGCGGGCATTCTGCTTGCCGATCAGAAGCGCGCCGGTCGGGAAGTCGGGGCCCGGCACGATCTCGGTCAGCCGTTCCAGGTTGACGGAGGGGTCTTCGATATAGACGAGACAGGCATCGATCACTTCGCCCAGATTGTGGGGCGGGATATTGGTCGCCATGCCGACGGCGATGCCAGCCGAACCATTGACCAGCACATTGGGAAAGCGGGCGGGAAGAACCGTGGGCTCTCTTTCGCTGCCGTCATAATTGTCGCGGAATTCGACCGTGTCCTTGTCGATGTCCTCGGTCAGGCTGTGCGCCACCTTGGCGCGGCGCGCCTCGGTGTAGCGCATGGCCGCCGGCGGATCGCCGTCAACCGAACCGAAATTACCCTGGCCGTCGATCAACGGCAGGCGCATGGAGAAATCCTGCGCCATGCGCACCAACGCATCATAGATCGAGGCGTCGCCATGCGGATGGTATTTGCCCATCACGTCGCCCACGATCAGGGCCGACTTGCGATAGGGCTTGTTCCAGTCGCGCCCGTTCTCATGCATCGAATAGAGGATGCGGCGATGCACGGGCTTCAAGCCGTCGCGCGCATCGGGCAGCGCGCGCTGCACGATCACGCTCATGGCGTAATCCAGATAGGAACGCTTCAGCTCGTCTTCGACCGCGATGGACTGGGCCGGATTGCCGCTTTCCGGCGGTGTCAGCGTATCGGACGGATTACTCATGAAAGAGGGCGCTCAAAAATCAGGCCTCGGAAGCGCCCTGGAGGGGCGGGCAAATCGGTTGCGATTCCTAGCATTTTGCGGCTGCGGAAACCAGCAAATTAGCCCAAGCTAAGCCCCTATTGTGGCTGACTAATTTTGCGGTTTGGCGAGGGCGGAATATTCGGCGCGAATGCGGCTCATATCATAGGCGTAGATCAGCCTTTCAGGGCCTTCGTCCTTGTAGCCGAAGGTGATACCGATCAGCCGGCCGGCGGCGTCCAGGACCGGACCGCCGGAGAAACCCGGGCCGGCATTGCCGGCAAAAGTGAAATAGGCCGGCGCAGTGCAGCCGGCGCAGGACGTGATGGCACGCACAACGCCATGGGCGATCCGCAGTTCGGCATCGGCACCCTGGCCATAAGCCGTCACATTCTCGCCCACGGCAACCGGCGCAGTTTCCGGCTGGGCGATCCTGGCCGTTCGGAAGAACAGCAGGTCGTAATCCTGCCTGACCCCGGTCACGCTTTTGGGATCGAGCAGATTGGCATTGTGCGCGTTGGTGACCGCGACATGCGGGGCGATCACCACGGCCGCGCCGTCAGCCGTGTCGATGCCCAGATGCACGCGACCGTGCAGTGGCAGATAGGCCGCGGCAATGTCGGGTTGTGTGATGACGGTCACCGGCGCCCCCGATGAGGTGGTGCAGCCCGCGGTCAGCACGGAAAGAGAAAGAACGGCGAAACTAGAACGGGATCTCGTCATCCATCTCGTCGCGCTGGAAACTGGCCGGCGCCTCGCTGGCGCCACGGCCGCCGCCAAAGCCGCCACCGCCACCCTCGCCGCCGCCATTGCGGCCATCCAGCATGGTGAGCTCGCCGCGGAAATTCTGCAGCACGACTTCAGTGGAATATTTCTCCACCCCGTCCTTGTCGGTCCATTTGCGGGTCTGCAGCTGGCCTTCGACATAGACCTTGGAACCCTTGCGCAGATATTTCTCCGCCACATCGGCCAGGTTCTTGTTGAAGATCACAACGCGATGCCACTCGGTCTTTTCCTTGCGCTCGCCGCTGGCCTTGTCGCGCCAGGTCTCGCTGGTGGCGATCGACAGATTGACGATGGGATCGCCGGCGGTGGTGCGGCGCACCTCCGGGTCCTTGCCCAGATTGCCGACCAAAATCACCTTGTTGACGCTACCCGCCATGACCATCTCCATTGAACTGGCGCGGACGTTAGACGAGGCCCGCCTCCCTGCGCCATGGACAGAGCCTTGTTATCCACCCATACATTGTTCTTGTTTTGTTTCCAATAGCCTTCTCGCCCCTTTTCCCCGATAAGCAGGACGGCTGGTAGAGACGGCATGCCCTTCAATTCCTATCCCTATTTCATCTTTCTGGCGACCGCCGTACTTGGGTTCCGGCTGCTGGAAAAATCGGCCCTGACGGGCCGGCGGGTGTTCCTGCTGCTCGCCTCCTACGCCTTTTATGCCTGGTGGCGGACCGACTTCCTGCTGCTTCTGGGCTGTTCGACCCTGGTGAACTATGCCCTGGGACGGGAAATCGAACAGCGCCGCGCCCGCCAAACGGACCGCCGGACCTATCTGATCGCCGGCCTGGTGTTCAACCTGGGCCTGATCGCCACCTTCAAATACGACACGCTGTTCGTGGGAACGGCCGACCAGCTTCTGGGCCTGGGCCTGCCCATCCCGCACTTCTTCCTGCCGCTGGCGATCAGTTTTTTCACCTTCGAGCAGATCAGCTATCTGGTCGACGCCGATGCCGGCAAGACGCATGGCTACACCCTTCTGGATTACGCGCTGTTCGTCGCCTATTTCCCGCACCTGATCGCGGGGCCCATCGTGCGCCATAACGATCTGATCCCGCAGTTTCGCGCTTCTCGCGCGGCGCAAAACGACGACCTCGCCACTGGCATCACGCTTTTCACGATCGGGTTGGCCAAGAAGACCCTCATCGCAGACAATCTCGCGCCCTTCGCCGATGCCATCTTCAATGCCGCCGGCCGCGGGGTGCATCTGGGGCCAACAGACGCCTGGCTCGGCACCCTGTTCTTTGCCTTCCAGATCTATTTCGATTTCAGCGCCTATTCCGACATGGCACTGGGCTCGTCGGTGATGCTGGGCATACGCCTGCCGGTGAATTTCCATTCCCCCTACAAGGCGGCCAGCATCATCGAATTCTGGCGGCGCTGGCATATCTCGCTGTCAGCCTTCCTGCGCGACTATCTCTATATCCCGCTCGGCGGCAACCGGCATGGACGCGGACGGCGCTATCTCAATCTTTTCATCACCATGTTCCTGGGCGGGCTTTGGCACGGCGCCAACTGGACCTTCATGCTGTGGGGCGGGCTGCACGGTCTTTATCTCAGCATCAATCACGCGTTCCGGCGTGCCACCAGGGGACTGGTGCCATCACCTGTCCTTCGCCTGCCACTGCATATTGCCTCCGTGGCGCTGACCTTTGCCGCCACGACACTGGCCTGGATCGTGTTCCGCGCACCCGACCTCGCCTCGGCGCGCAATGTGGCGGGCGGGTTGTTCGGGGGCGGCCACAGCGCGGTGGTGAGCTTCTCGCCGCTGGCTGCCATCACGCTCGCGCTTTTGACCGTTATCGTCTGGTTCATGCCCAACAGCATGGAGCTGATGTGGAAGCATTGGCCGGCGCTTCCCTCACCCTATCCCGACCAGCCGGTCGAGCCGGCGCAGCGCTTCGCCTGGTCACCCACGCCGCTGAATGCGGCAGCCTATGGCCTGATCTGCATCATTGCGATCCTGGCCTTGTCCAATCTCAAGCCCTTCATCTACTTCCAGTTCTGATGGCCAAACTCTAGTGGAAAGAACCCGCTACGCCTTCTGGTTTCTGGGCACGGTGATGCTGGCCATCGCCGCATTGGCCACGTTCAATGTGCTGGCGGGCGCCTATATCCTGAATCATCCTTCCGGCGGCAGCGTGCAGACCCTCTCAGGCTTCGAGCGCGCGCTGAAACCGGTGTGGCTGGAGCAGATCAGGCCCCGGCTGGTCTTCGTCGGCTCCAGCCGCGTGCGCGACGGTTTCGATCCCACCTTGATCGATCCTGCATTCAACACGCACAGCTTCAATTACGGCGCCTCCAGCATGACGCCCTATGAAGCGCGCCGCTTTGTGCAGGATGCGCTGGCGCAGCCATCAGTGAGACAGATCGTGGTGGCGCTCGACGCCTTCACCGGCAATGGCGGCCCGGGCGAGGCGCTGCCCAGCTTTGACGAGACCCGGCTCGCGGTGACACCCGACGGCAGCCCGACCCCGCGCCGCCCGCTCTGGCTCTTCACCAGCCGTTTTCTGTCGGGTGGCGCGCTGGGCATGAACGCGCTGAGCGTCTGGTCCCTGCTGCAGCTCAAGCACGGACAAACCGCTGCCGATCGGCCGGACATCTTCGGAGCTTACGCCCATATGAACGAGGCGGTGCTTGCGCGCGACCTGAACTATCGCCGGGCGCGGGCCATGCGCATGGGCGAAGGCGCCGCCCAGGAATTCTCCACCATGCTGGCGGCGGCCTGCGGCTCACGCGCCCGGCTCATCCTGTTCTTCCCGCCCGATAATATGGCGATCGTGGAACGCTATCGCCAAAGTGATTCAGCCGGCCTCGATGCCTTCAAGCAGACGGTGCAGGACGCAGTCGCCCGCCATAATGCGGCATGCGCCAACAAGGCGATGCTGTTCGACTTCATGGCGCCGAACACGCTCACGACCGAAACGCTGAAAGATGGCCAGAGCCCCGACTATGTGGACCTAGTGCACTTCCGTCCCCCAGCCGGCCTGTGGCTGCTGCGACAGATGGGCGTAAAGAGCGGCTGAGCCATCAGCCCGTGGTGGACGTGCTCGATGTCTGGTTTGGGCAATTGGCAGCGCTGCAACTGCCGTTGCCGCTGTTGGTGACGGCGATCGCGATCCCGGCCACCACGACCGCCGTAACGCCGCCGATCAGGAGAAAATTGCGGTGGCGATGCTGAGCTTCCTGCACGCCGGCAGGCTTGCCCGGCGCCAGCACGCCATCGGCCAGAGCCTGTGACCCCATAGTGAGCGCGACACCAACCGCCAGCGCAGCCATCCTGAAATTCGTCATCGCATCCCCCTATGGCAATCCCGCCTGACCGACGATGTAAAAGCCTGTTCTGCTTGGCCAAATCGCCCGGCCCCGGCTGCCGGTAATTAGGGCCCATCACCGCGCCTTTGCAAATGAACTATACCGACGACAAGATGAACCGTTCTCTTTTTGTTTCGCAGGGCGCGCGAAAAGGTTATGAACAGCCATGGACCTTCTGACCGAGATTCTGGCACCGGCCCGCCCCACCACCATCGTGGACGTGGGCGCCAACCCGATCGACGGCGCCCCGCCCTACAAGGCAATGCTGGCAGCGGGCCTGTGCGAGGTCACTGGTTTCGAGCCGCAAGGCCCGGCCCTGGCGCGGCTGGAAAAGTCCAAGGGCCCTCGCGAGCGTTATCTTCCCTACGCTCTGGGCGACGGCAGCGCGCGCACGCTGCATGTCTGCGAGCTTGAAGGCATGACCAGCCTGCTGGTTCCGGACCCCGCCCATCTGGCGCTTTTCAATTTGTTTCCTATATGGGGAACAGTGAAAAGCCAGATTCCGGTCATCACCCAAAAGCTGGACGACATCGCCGAAATCGCGCACATGGACTTCCTGAAAATGGATGCCCAGGGCGCGGAACGCGAGGTGCTGGCGCATGGCCGCGACAAGCTTGGCGAGACGGTTGTGATCCAGACCGAAGTCTCCTTTGTTCCGCTCTATCAGGGCCAGCCGGTATTCGGCGAGATGGATCTGATGTTGAGGGAACTGGGGTTCCTGCCTCACTGCGTGACGGGTACAAAAATCTGGCCGATTGCGCCCATGGTGGTGGGCGACCAGCCCAATCGCGGCATCCGTCAACTGCTTGAAACCGACATGGTCTATGTCCGGAATTTCAGCCGGACGGAAAACATGAGCGCCGAACAATGGAAGCACCTCGCACTGGTCGCGCACCATTGCTACGGCTCCTATGATCTTGCCCTCAAAGCCATCGTCACCCTGATAGAGATGGGCGCGGTGCCGGATGGCGCCAACAAGCGCTATCTCGCTTCCTTGCGGAAACCCAACTGATGCTGAAGAACATTTCTATCCGCGGCGCGCGCGAGCACAATCTCAAGAACGTCGATGTCGAGATCCCGCGCGACACGTTGACAGTGCTGACCGGCCTGTCGGGCTCCGGCAAGTCGTCGCTTGCCTTCGACACCATCTATGCCGAGGGCCAGCGCCGGTATGTGGAATCGCTGTCGGCCTATGCCCGCCAGTTTCTGGAACTGATGCAGAAGCCGGACGTCGACCATATCGAGGGCCTGTCGCCGGCCATCTCCATCGAACAGAAGACCACCTCCAAGAACCCGCGCTCGACCGTCGGCACGGTGACGGAGATCTACGACTATCTGCGCCTGCTGTTCGCGCGCGTGGGTGTCCCCTATTCGCCCGCCACCGGCCTTCCCATCGAAAGCCAGACGGTGAGCCAGATGGCCGACCGCATCCTGGCGCTGCCGGAAAGCACCCGGCTTTATCTGCTGGCCCCTATCGTGCGCGGCAGGAAGGGCGAATACAGAAAGGAATTGGCCGACCTGCAAAAGAAAGGCTTCCAACGCGCCAAGGTGGACGGCAAGTTCTATGACATCGGTGCCACGCCGGCGCTGGATAAGAAGCTCAAGCACGACATCTCCATCGTGGTGGACCGCATCGTGGTCAAGCCGGACATCGGCAACCGCCTGCCAGACTCCATCGAGACCGCGCTGAATCTGGCCGACGGCCTGCTGGTGGTTGAGTTCGCCGACGAAAAGGAAAAGGACGGCAGCCCGCGCCAGATGCTGCTGTCGTCCAAATTCGCCTGCCCCGTTTCCGGCTTCACCATTCCGGAAATCGAGCCGCGCCTGTTTTCCTTCAACAATCCGCACGGCGCCTGCCCGGTCTGCGACGGATTGGGCGTGCAGAATTATTTCGACGAGGCGCTGGTCGTGCCCGACGACAGCCTGACGCTGAAGAAAGGCGCCATCGCGCCCTGGGCGAAATCCTCATCGCCCTATTATCTGCAGACCCTGGAGGCGCTGGCCAAGCACTACAAATTTTCCATGAACGAGGCCTGGGAGGACCTGCCCAAAAAGGCGCGCGACGTGATCCTGCACGGTTCCGGCGACGAGGTGATCAAGTTCACCTATGACGACGGCATGCGCCGCTATGAAACCAAGAAGGAATTCGAGGGCGTCATCCCCAACATGGAGCGCCGCATCAAGGAGAGCGACAGCGCCTGGGTGCAGGAAGACCTGGAGAAATTCCAGGCCGAGGCGCCCTGCGAGGTCTGCAAGGGCTATCGCCTGAAGCCGGAAGCGCTGGCGGTCAAGATCGGCGGCCTGCATGTAGGCCAGGTCTGCGAACAGTCCATCCGCGATGCCGACGCCTGGTTCCGCGACATCGACAAGAAGCTCAACAAGCAGCAACAGGAAATCGCCGTCCGCATCCTCAAGGAGATCCGGGCCCGGCTGAAATTCCTCAACAATGTGGGGCTCGACTACCTCACCCTGGCGCGTGCCTCCGGCACCCTGTCGGGCGGGGAAAGCCAGCGTATCCGCCTGGCGTCCCAGATCGGCTCCGGCCTCACCGGCGTGCTCTATGTGCTGGACGAACCCTCGATCGGGCTTCACCAGCGCGACAATTCCAAACTGCTCGACAGCCTCAAGGGCCTGCGCGACATGGGCAACACCGTGCTGGTGGTAGAACATGACGAGGACGCCATCCGCACCGCCGATCATGTGATCGACATGGGACCGGGCGCGGGCGTCCATGGCGGCCACATCATTGCCGAAGGCACGCCGGCCGAGATCATCGCCAACAAGAAAAGCCTGACCGGAAAATATCTGAGCGGGGCGGAGTTCATCCCAATCCCGCGCGAACGCCGCAAGGCCGCCCACAATCGCTGGCTGAAGGTGGTGGGTGCGCGCGGCAACAATCTCAAGAACGTCACCGCGCAGATCCCGTTGGGCACGCTCACCTGCATCACGGGCGTCTCGGGCGGCGGCAAGTCCACCTTGACCATCGAGACCCTCTACAAGGCCGCAGCGCGAAAGCTCGCCCAGGCGCGCGAACATCCCGCCCCCCATGACCGCATCGAGGGACTGGAATTCCTCGACAAGGTGATCGACATCGACCAGAGCCCGATCGGCCGCACCCCGCGCTCCAATCCGGCCACCTATACGGGCGCCTTCACGCCCATCCGCGACTGGTTCGCCGAACTACCGGAGGCCAAGGCGCGCGGCTATCAGCCCGGCCGCTTCAGCTTCAACGTCAAGGGCGGCCGTTGCGAGGCCTGCCAGGGCGATGGCGTGATCCAGATCGAGATGCACTTTTTACCGGATGTCTATGTCCAATGCGATGTCTGCAACGGCAAGCGCTACAATCGCGAGACCCTGGAAGTGAAATTCCGCGACTATTCCATCGCCGACGTGCTGGACATGACGGTGGAAGCAGGCGCCGAATTGTTCAGGGCGGTACCCTCCATCGCCGAGAAGTTGGAAACCTTAAAGCGCGTGGGACTGGGCTATATCTCCATCGGCCAGCAGGCCACCACCCTGTCGGGTGGCGAGGCGCAGCGGGTGAAACTGTCCAAGGAATTGTCGCGCCGCGCCACCGGCCGCACCCTCTACATCCTGGACGAGCCCACCACGGGCCTGCATTTCCACGACGTGAAGAAGCTGTTGGAAGTGCTGCACGAGCTGGTGGATGCGGGCAATACCGTGGTGGTAATCGAGCACAATCTGGAAGTGATCAAGACCGCGGACTGGATCATCGATCTCGGCCCCGAAGGCGGCGACGCCGGCGGCCACATCGTCGCCACCGGCACCCCGGAGGACATCGCGTCCCGCGAGGCGAGCTATACGGGACAGTATCTCCGGCCTTATCTGGCTCGCCGTCCGGCGCAACGCCGGCGGGCGGGATGAGCGCGACCTCATCGTGAATGCCGTGCGCGAACAAGCGATCGAGGAATTGCGCCGTATGGTGCTCGACGCGCTCGGCCAGCATGATGCGGCAGTATGGCTGTTCGGATCCTGCGCGCGCGGCGACGCACGGCAGCACAGCGACATCGACATCGCAATCCTACCGCGAGAGAACCTTCCCGTGGGGTTCTTTGGAGAGCTCGGTGCGGACATCGAGGAGAGCACGATCCCTTACGATGTGGATCTGATCGACCTGCGGAACGCCGATCCGGTCCTGATTGCGGAGATCCTGCGCGAAGGGATCCCGTGGCGGGAGTAGACGTCCGGATTGCAGAAGCCGAGGCCGCGCTGGGGACGCTGGACGCGGCGATTGGCAAGAGGGCGCGCTCACTGCTAGAGCGCGACGGCGCGATCCTCAGGTTGATCTACACTTTCGAAGCGGTATGGAAGGCTTCGCAGCAGCTCCTCGCCGAGCGCGAGGGAATCACTGTCGCTTCGCCAAACGCCACGATCCGCGCGGCACGGCGGGTTGGCTGGCTCTCGGACAAGGATGCTAGGGC
>DASXHL010000055.1:0-107350 GCA_036488555.1 Rhizomicrobium sp. | reverse complement strand
AGGTGCCAAGCCGCTCAAGCTGGTATTCGCGCTCCGACAGGTCGTTCACCACCACCGCGCCGGCGACATAATCCAGCGCCTTGTCCTTGGAGACATAGCGCGCCTCTTTGCCGATCACCACGCCAAGCTCCACTTCCCAGTCCGACTTCTTGGAGGTGGGCGGCAGAGTGACATCGTCGAACGGGCCGATGATGGCCGAGGTGGCCTTCATGAAGATGATAGGCTCGCTGGGCTCGGGCATGCCGGATTCGGCGGCATGATCGGAATAGTTCAGCCCGATGCAGAGGAACTTGCCGACCTTGGCCACCGGTTCGGCAATGCGCACGCCGGCCGCCACAACTGGCAGGCTTTCGACATTGGCGGCGCGAATGGCCGAAAGGTCCGACAGCACGCTGCCGTCAATGTCCTTCACGATGCCCGACAGGTCACGGATCTGGCCGTCCTTGTCCAGCAGGCCCGGCTTCTCCTGCCCCTTGGGACCATAGCGCAGCAATTTCATTGTTCTTTTCCTTGTCAGAAGGCGTGGGAAATCGTCGGCCCGCTTTTAGCGCGCCCGACGGCCCTTGGGGAACAGGCCTTATTTCGATGGGAAGCTGGCGGTCAGATACTTGGTGATAGTGTCGAAATCGGCGTCCGAGGCCTGGGCGCCATTGTTCGCCATCTGGTTGACCAGATCCTTCCAGCCCTGGGCATCCAGGCTCTGCTGGGCGGCGATCTCAGGCGAATGGCACTGGGAGCAGACCTTGACCATCACATCCCGGCCGGGACCGGCGGGAAGGCTCGGATAATCATCGGCGAAGGCCGGCGTAGCGGCCAGGCCCAGCAACAATATTGCAGAAAACACACGCACGGTTCGTCTCTCTCTTCTGCCCCAATCGGCTAAAAAACTACTTCTTTGGCAACGCGAAAGCGATGATCTCGTCATTGGTGACCACGGACCCCGTCTGGGAGCCGCCGGTATCCGACATTGCCACATACTGCCGCTTGTCCGAACCCAGATAGGTGGCAGGCGTGGCGGTGACAGATGCCTTTAACTTCACTTCCCACAATTTGTCACCTGTGGCGGTGGCAAAGGCGCGGAAACGGAAGTCATCGGTGGCGCCCACAAAGGTCAGGCCGGAAGCGGTCAGGATGGTTCCACCCAAGCCCGGACGACCAGTATCCTGAAATTGCGGCGGAAAACTGTCTGTCACGCCCAGGGTCTTGCGCCACGCCACCTCGCCCGTGTCCACATTTACCGCCACCAGCTGGCCCCAGGGGGTCGGGCCGCAGGGCAGCTTCTTTTCGGGGTCCCAGAAGCGGAGCACGCCGTAATTGTTGACATAGGTGCCATCCGGCCGCTTCACCACGCGCATGGGCTGAAACAGGTTGTTCACATTGGCGATGAACAGGTGGAGCTTGGGATCATAGCTGCCGCCGTAATAGTTCACCCCGCCCTGGGTGCCAGGGGGCGCTACCGTGATTTGGTTGTAGCCCGGCGGCAGGTAGGTCGAGCCCAGAACCATGTGATTGTCGTCGACCAGCTTTTCGCACCAGGATTGATGTTCGGGCTCGCCCTTGTAGAGATTGTCGCGCGACACGGAGCCCTGTGACAGCTGCTCGGGCTTCACCGGGAAGGGCTGGGTGGGAGAGGTCTCCTCGCCCGGCACCTTGCTCTGGGGCACGGAGCGCTCCTCGACGCTGAAGATCGGCTTGCCGGTGACGCGGTCGAGAATGAAGGCCAGGGCATTCTTGTTGACGGTGAGCAGAGCGGGAACGGTCTTGCCGTCCTTGTACACGTCCATCAGCACCGGCGGATCCTGGGTGTCGTTGTCCCAGATGTCGTGATGGGTGACCTGGAAGTGCCAGAGATAGCGGCCGGTATTGGCATCCACCGCCACGACCGACGAACCAAAGAGATTATTGCCCGGCCGGTCCACGCCGACGCGGTCATTGTTGGGCGCGCCCAGCGGCATATAGAGAATGCCGCGCTTCTGATCGACCGTGAAATAGCCCCAGACATTGACGCCGGCGCGATGCCGCGCGCTGTCGCCGCCCCAGGTGTCATAGCCGTAATCGCCCGGGCGCGGCACGGTATGGAAGGTCCAGACCAGCTTGCCGGTCTTCGCATCCCAGGCGCGGGTGTCGCCAACCGCCCCGAGATTGGGTGCGGCATCCGGCGTGCCGGCACCCGTGATGATCAGGTTGTTGTAGATGATGGGCACCGCGGGCTGGCCGTACGGATAGTTCGGGTTGTTGCCCATCACCTCCGGCGTCTTGAGGTTGACGATGCCGTGATCGCCAAAGCCGTCGCTCGGCTTGCCGGTCCTGGCATCGACCGAATAAAGCCGGCCCTCGCGGCTCCCGAACACCACCGTGGCGGGGTTGCCTTTTTCGCCCGCCCAATAGGCGACACCGCGCTCGGCTGGCGTATCGGTGTCGGGCAGCTTGAACGTCCACTCCTGCGCGCCGGTGGTGGCGTTCAGCGCGATAACCTCGCCATACGGGGACGAGATGTACATGTGGTTGCCCACCACGATCGGGATGGCCTCGGCCAGCCGCGGACGCCCGGCATAACCGGCCGGAGTCAGGTGATACGTCCAGGCGATCTGCAGCTTGGCGACGTTGGACTTGCTGATCTGGGTCAGCGGCGAATAACGCTGGCCGCCCAGGTCATGGCCGCTGGTTTCCCAATCATTGCCGGCCGCGGTCGCCGCCGTAGCCCACGACGCAAGCGCCATGACGGCGGCCGCGCCTTTCCACACTGCTTTCATCGCCTGTTCCTTTTACGCGCCCTGAGCTGACCGGAAGATGAATGCGGGCATCGTTCTCAAAAGGCCGACGCCCGCCTTGTTTTCATCTATTGCTCGGCGCGCGCCTGCTGACGCGGCGGGGGCGGCACATAGTCGGTCAGTTCGGTATAGGGCTTCTTGCCGGCCCAAGCGATGCCGCGCATGAGGACCTTTTGAATTGCGGGGTCCTGCAGGCTGTCGACCATGTGCCCCTGCATCCAGACAAAGGCGCGGGCCGGCTGGCCGCCGGACAGCGTGTGCTCATAGGTCCACATCTGCGGGATGGTCTGGCCCACACCGCCGCCACGGCGGGCGCTGGGCGTGTCGGGCATGGTAACAGTGAGGATGGGATGGACTCCCGGCGCGAAGTTCAGCTTGTAAAAGGCCTCGTCATAGATCTCGGCCGGCATGCCCTGGACGATCGGGTTGTCCTTGTCGACGACGTTGTAATCCAGCGTCGCGGTCCAGGTATAATTGACTTCGCCATGCTTCTTGCCGGCGCCGACCAGGGTCGCCATGTCTTCCGGATCTGGTCCGCAGAGCGAGTCATGGAAGGTGACCAGACCGCCACCGCGCTTGACATAGCCCTGCAGCCGGGCGCGCTGCTCGGGCGTCATATAGCCGGCATCGCCCTTGTAGATGATCACCACGTCGGACTTGTCGAGCTGTTCCTGGCTGGGGAAGGAGAGCGCGCCATCCACCACCGCGCCATGCGCGGTCAGAAGCTTGGACCAGGTGTCCAGCCAGTAGGGATAGTCATGCGCGCCCGGGCCATGGCTCTTGAGGCCGGCGAACAGGAAGATATGCATGCCATTGACGTTCTGGCCTTGCGCATGCGGCGCCGGCCATTGCGCGTAACGCGCATAGTCCTTGGCGGTCTGTGCCGAGGCGGGAACGGCAAAGGCCAGCGCCACCACGCCGGACAGCAGAATGGATTTGATAGTCATGGGTATCGACCTTCCTCCGATGATGTCTGCCTCAGGAGGAGTTTCGACCGCCCCATCTCTGTAGACAATATACTCTAGAAGTGCCGCAGCTTTCTTGCCAAGGGACAATAGCGCGCGAATCGTCCCGTTTTCCGGGACAATCTTCGCAATTCGTCGCGATCCCGATTTCGCAGATGCGAGATCGCGTGAACTTCAGCCCGGCTTGCGCGCCAGGGTCGAGTAGCGTTCGGGCTCGGTATAGGACATGCGCATATGGGTCAGCAGCACTTCCTGCGGATCGTCGTCGGAGCGGCCGGTGACCGTGTCCAGCAGCATGCGGTGATGGCTGAGCCGCCAGCGACGCACATCCTTGGTGACATGTTCCAGCGTCTTCTGCGCGAAAAGCGGCACCATCAGGGCGTTCAGCGCCCGGTCCAGATAGGGATTGCCCGCCGCCTTCCACAGGGTGCGATGGAATTCCAGATCCAGCGCCGCGGCCTCGAGCAACGTGCCGTTCCAATTGTCCATCTGCACCATCAGCTTTTCCAGCTGTGCCAGGATCTCCGGCGTCATATGCGTCTTGGCCAGGCGCAGCGCCTCGGTCTCCAGGATGATGCGCAGGGAGGAGATCTGCAGCACCTCCTCCGGCCCGATATTGGTGACGAACATGCCGCGGCGCTCGCGGTTCTGCACCAGCCCCTGTTCCTGCAGCTGGGACAGCGCCTCGCGCACAGGAATGCGGCTGATATTGAGTTCGCGCGCGATCTGGCTTTCGTTCAACCGGTCGCCGGGCTTGTACTTGCCAGAGAGAATCCCCGCCGACAGCATCTTGACCACATGGGCGCGCAAGGTGGGCGGAGCCACACTGTGAGGTACGTCCTCGGCAAGGTTCTGGTCCGGATTCTCCATCATTTCCTCACGGCAGGGCATAGGCGATGACATAGTCGCCCTGCCGGTTCTGTAGCGCGGAGTGGCCACCGGCCGCCAGCACAACATATTGTTTGCCATTGTTGTCGACCCGGTAGGTCATCGGCATGGACTGGCCGGCCGCTGGCAGCGACACCCGCCACAATTCCCTGCCAGTGGCCGTCTCGAAGGCCCGGAAATAGCGGTCGGTCGTGGCGGCGATAAAGGTCAGCCCGGACGCCGTGGTGATGGCGCCGCCCTGGTTTGGCACACCCAGATGAAACCACAACGGCCAGGGCGCTTCGTCGCGGGTGGTGCCCAATGGCACCTCCCAGACCTTCTTGCCCGTTGTCATGTTGATGCCGGTGAGCCGGCCCCAGGGCGGCGCGTTACAGGGGGCGCCGAACATCGACATCATGTTGTCATAGACTTGGCGGTAGGGCGTGCCGATCAGCGGCGAATAGCCGTCGGAGCCTTTGTGGGGCGCAAGATGATGCGCACCCAAAATATTGTTGGAATTCACCACCAGGATATTGCGCTGGGGATCGTAGCTAAGCCCGCCCCAGTCCATGCCGCCCAGGCTTATGGGATAGTCCACGCTGGACTTGGAATAGTAGGGCGTGAAGATGCCTTCATTGACCAGCGCATGAAAGCGCTTCAGGCAATCCCAGCGATCGATCAGCGCGAAGCCGAAAATGTCGGAGTCCTGGAATTTGGTGATCTGGACTTCGTGTTCGGGCAGTTCCGGGATGGGCTGGGTCGGCGACAGGCCCTTTTGCACGCCGCCGGTGGAGACCGGCGTTTCCTTGACCGGAAAGATCGGCCGGCCGGTCTCGCGGTTGAGCACGAAAATCCAGCCCATCTTGGTGGCCTGGGCGAGCGCCGGAATGGTGCTGCCATCGGGTGATTTGTAATCGAACAGCAGCGGCTGGGACGGCGTGTCATAATCCCAAATGTCCTTGTGCACGAACTGATAGTGCCACACCACCTGGCCAGTATCGGTGTTCAGCGCGATCTCCGAACTGCCGTAATAGTCCCAGTCGCCATTGCCGACGTAAGAATCCACCTGCGGCGTGCCGGTGGGCAGGAAAATCAGCTTGCGGTCCACATCCACCGACATGGGCGCCCACACATTGGGAGAGCTGCGCGGATAATGCTGGGCATCACCCTGCGCCTGGTCGGGCGGTGCGGTGGTGAAGGCCCACACCACTTGGCCGGTCCTGGCATCCAGCGCCCGCACCACACCGCCGGGCATGTCAGTATTGTGGAAGTCGATGATCTTGGAGCCGGTGATCACCTTGTCGCCGACAATGGTGGGCGCCGAGGAAATGCCCCACAGGCCGGGCTTTTCGATGTAGCCCAGGCCTTGATGCAGATCGACCTTGCCATGGTCGCCAAAGCCCTCACAGGGCCGTCCGGTATCGGCATCCAGCGCCCACATCTTGCCGTCGATGGTGCCGGCGAAAATGCGTTTCGAGCACTCCTTGCCTGAAGATGGGCCGCCGCTCGCCTGGTTGTCCTGCCAATAAGACACGCCGCGGCAGGTGATGACAGTGGCGCCGTTGGTGTCGGGATGGGCGTTGAACATCCACCTTTCCTTGCCGGTGGTGGGATCGAGCGCGGCGATGCGGCTTCGGGGCGAGCAGAGATAAAGCGTGTTGTTGGCCAGAATGGGCGTGGCCTCGAACGCCAAGTCGGCATGCTTGCCCGGCTCGGACAGATCGCCGGTGTGATAGGTCCAGGCGACTTTGAGGTCCTTCACATTCTGCGGCGTGATCTGGGTGTTGGCGCTGAAGCGCTGGCCATGGGCCCCGTGACCCCAGATCGGCCAACCATCCACCACCCCGCCCACATGGCTGTAGTTGGCAGGCTTGTTGTCGCAACCGGTGAGCATGAGCCCGGCAACAGCCAGGGCCGCGAGCAGAAGCCCGCGATTTCCGGTTTTCGACATCCTGCCTTATCCTTGCTTCGGTGCTTTCGGGGCGTTTCCGGCCCGCCCAATCCTGTATTCTATATACAGAGATGGGCGGAAGAGCCGTCTATAGCTTCTGCAGCGCCGGCAGGCAAACGGCTGCGGGCAGGCCAGACATTAAATAACAAAAAGGGGAGCATGCGATGAAACTGGTCGAACCAAGAATTTCCCGCCGCCTGCTGGTCGCGGGCGCTGTCGCAAGCGCAGTGCCGGCACAGGCCGCCACCAAGGGGCGGCCGCGTGCGCTGGCCCTAATCGGCGACCGCTATCACAATCCCGATTACATCCATGTCAGCCTGGACAAGGTGTTCCACGATCTGGACATCGCCATCGACTACACCATCGACTATGCCGGACTGTCGGCGGCATCGCTCAAGCCCTATCAGCTGCTTCTGATTCTGCGCGACGGCATGATCTGGCCGGGCGGCTATTCCGGACCCGATGCCTATAACGCCTATGAGATGGATCTGGAAAACGAGAAGGACTTCCCCGCCGCCAAGTCGGTGTCGTGGATGACGGAGGAACAAGGCCTGGCGGTCAAGGATTTCGTGTCCAACGGCGGCGGCTTTTATCCGCTGCACAATGCCAGCCACATCTCCCTTTCCAGCAAGAACTATCGCGATGTGATGGGCGGCGCCTATTTCGGTCATCCACCGCTTCGCCCCTTCCAGGTGCATGCGACAGCGAACGCCCATCCCATTACGGCGGGCATGAAACCTTTCGTCGTCAATGACGAGCAGCACTATGTCGATTACGACAAGGACCCGCGCTATGTGATCCTGGAATCGGAGAATCTGGACGGGCTGACCTATGAAGGGCGCGGCACCAAATCGCCGGCCGGCTGGGCCTATGATTATGGCAAGGGCCGGGTGGTGTTCACCGCGGTGGGCCACACCATTCATGCCATGTGGAATCCGCAATATATCGAATTGCAGAAGCGGTCCGTGCGCTGGCTGTTGAGGGACCTATAACTTCAGGCATGCGTCAGCTATTCGAACAGGGCGTGACGGCACATCGCGCCGGCCGGCTGGATCAGGCCGAGAAATTGTACCGCGAGGTGCTGCGCGCCGACGCCGCGAATTTTCCAGCGCTGCATATGCTGGGTTTTTTGAAGGCACAACAGGGCCGCTATGACGACGCCATTGCGCTGCTGAACAAGGCCGTCCGCAAGAAGCCGGCTGACCCGGCCGCGCTGGCCCACTATGCCCACGCACTGATGGCGGCGCAGCGTTTCAACGAAGCTCTGGCGGCCTATGACCGGCTGCTGGCGTTGCAACCCGCCCATTTCGAGGCGCATTACAATCGCGGCGTCATCCTTTCCCAGCAGCAAAAATACGAAGAGGCGCTGGCCGCTTTGGACCAGGCGCTCAAGCTTCAGCCCAATGCCATGACGGTGCATTTCAACCGCGGCGTGGTGCTGGCGGAGCTGGAACGCCATCGCGAGGCGCTGGAAAGCTATGACCGGGTGCTGGCGCTGGACCCCTCTTACGCGCCTGCTATTGCCAACCGCGCCATGGTGGCCCTGAGCCTGTGCGACTGGGACCGGGCGGCGCAATTCACCGCCGAACAGGCCGTGATGCTGGCGCCGCCCCTGACCTTGCTGGGTTATAGCGATGACAAGGGGCTGCAACTGGCCTGCGCCACGGCAACCACGCGCACACTTGCACCCAAGCCCGTGCCGCCGTTGTGGACCGGCCAACGCTATGTCCATGACCGCATCAGGCTGGCTTATATATCCGCCGATTTCCGCGAGCATGCCGTGGCGTTCCAGCTCGCGCCCCTGATCGAACGCCACGATCGCACCCGCTTCCAGGTGATTGGCATCTCCACCGGCCTGTCCGACGACAGCATGATCCGTGCTCGGCTGGTGAAAGGCTTCGACCGTTTCCATGACTTCGCCGGGCTCAACAGCGATGAAATCGCCCGGCGCCTGCGCGAGATGGAGATCGACATCGCTATCGATCTGGGGGGCCATACCGGCCTTTCCCGGTTGCAGATTTTCTCGCATCGGCCGGCGCCCGTGCAGGCGAGCTGGCTGGGCTATCCCGGCACCACAGGTGCGCCTTTCATCGACTATCTGATCGGCGACCCTGTTGTGACGCCGCTGGAGGACCAGCCTTTCTACAGCGAAAAGCTGGTGCAGCTGCCCGATACCTATTTTCCAACCGATCCGGCGCGCCTCATTGGCGCCACGCCCAACCGATCGGATGAAGGCCTGCCCGAGCAGGGTTTTGTCTTCTGCTCCTTCAACAATGCCTGGAAGATCACAGGTGCGGTTTTCGATGTCTGGATGCGGCTGCTGCACGAGACGCCGGGAAGCGTGTTGTGGCTGAAACAACCGCCCGCCGACACCCGCGCCAATCTGGAGAAAGAGGCCGCGGCGCACGGCATCGCCCCGGCGCGGCTGGTCTTTGCCGAAAGCGCACCGCTGGATGCGCATCTGGCGCGGCACCGGCTGGCGGACCTGTTCCTGGACACCCTGCCCTACAATGCCCACGCGACCGCAGCCGATGCGCTGTGGGCCGGATTGCCGGTTCTGACCAGCAAGGGTCAGGCCTTCGCCGGCCGTGTCGCGACAAGTCTTTTGAACGCCGTTGGTCTGCCGGAACTGGTGACGGAAAGCCTTGCCGACTATGAAGCCCTGGCGCTGGCGCTGGCACGCGATCCGGCCCGATTACAAGCTTTCAGGGACAGGTTGGTGCAGAATCTGGCTACCGCGCCACTGTTCGATGCCGACCGCTTCCGGCAAGGCATCGAAGCGGCATATGCCAGGATGGTTGCTCGCTAGGCGAAGAATCACACGCGCCTCAAGATGCACATGGGCGAAAATCCGCGTGTTCTGGCCCGGTTCCCTCACGGTCAGTGCCGGCCTGCGGGCCCTGATCTTCGCAATCTGAACAGCGCATTAAGATAGGATCATTGTTGGGCCGATCCTGTCGGGCAGTGCTTCGGCCAAGCCTTGCGACATTTGCGGGACAGGACGGCAAACGCCCAGCTCCCGAAGCCTTTAGGCCTTCGGCCCGATGTCGAAGAGCACACAAGGATCTGCACTCCCGGCGCCGGTTACGTGGCTGGCATCCTATCCGCGTTCGGGCAACACCTTGCTGCGGGTGATCCTGAAACACTGTTTCGGGCTTTCCAGCCAGTCGCTCTATCAGGACCAGGAATTCGCCGATCCCGATGTGCGCGCTGTTGTAGGCCATGAGGATGTGGGCGACAACGCACGCCAGTTCATCGCAGCCGCGCGGCGTGCCGGCCGCAACCTTTATGTGAAAACTCACGAGCTGCCGCCGGCAGACCAGCATCCCACCATCTATGTGGTGCGCGATGGACGCTCGGCGGTAGTATCGCATGCCCACTATCTGCGCGACATGCTGGGCCGCGATACCAGCGTGGCCGAAGTGATCGAAGGCAAGGCCGGTCTTTCCTGGTCACAGCATGTGCGGGCCTGGACAGACCCTGCGCGCACGAACACGTTGATTGTGCGCTTTGAAGATCTCGCCGACGGCAATCCCGATACGCTGGCGGCGATTTCGTCCTTCACTGGCCAGCCGCTGCTGCGCGGGTTTGATATTTCCTTCGACCGACTGCATGGGCTCCAGCCCGCCTTTTTCCGGCGCGGCTCGGACGCCGCCAATATCGCGGAGATGGATGCGGCGTCAGCCCGCCTGTTCGAGCAGCATCACGGCGTCATGCTCAGGACGATGGGATATGGCAGTCCGCCGGCTGACGATGCTGCCGCGCGTGACGTCAAAGCAGCGATGTCTTTTTGAATATTTTGGAGCGGGGTTGGGCGGGCAGCCGGTCCGGCTGCGCAACGAGCGCTAATCTAATGCAAAGTTGCGCAGTCACCATCCTGGTTGGATGACTTGAGAGATACTCACTTCGCCAAACCATCCAGCCCGGCAATGAGAGCTTCAACCTGCGCACCTGAAGACTGCGCGTTGTCGCGTATAAAGCCAACGACAGCGCGTTCATTCTTATCGTAGGCGCCGTTGCGGCGAATCCGATCTATCAGCCAATGCGTCTCATCGTCCGTCAATTTTTCGGCATCGGCCTTTGCCGCCCGTTGGGCCTCATACGCGCGATCCAAGAAATGGTCCTGAAAATCGAGATGGACGAGATCTCGCGCTTCTTCCCCCATCGCGTTCCATGTGGCAGGGGATGCGAGGCCGGCAACGATGTGGCGAAGCGGATGGATGCCGGTATCGGCGAGCCAAGCCTCGTGGTTCAACTCCGCCCCGCGGTCGGGATGCCAGGACGATTCGAACAGAACAGCGTTGGCAACCGCCCGCTTGAACAATTCCACCCACGCCGGGTCAGTGTCCGCGCCTTGCAAAGCATCATTGATATCGAAGAGGGCCTCCGCTTCATGACGCGTGACGGCGATATTGCCGTCACCGCCTTTGGAATAGATTACCCGGCGCAGCCGCTCCACATCGCTTCCGTCGAGCCGTTGATTTTGTTTTAGCTTGGTCAGTATGACGTTCTTCACCAGTTCGAGCACAAAGTTGGACAAGACCGTTGGACTTTCCTCCGCGTCTTCCAGGGAATGAATGAGCATCTCAATTTCATCCTCGCGGACGCGGCCGGCCTTCTTTATCTGAGCGACAAGCCAATCGGACTTGACCTCATCGATATAACCGGGGGGAGTTTGCTGGTGCACGACATAGTCCGTCATCGCTTCAATGAAGAACTGCCGCCATTCCTGGGACAACGAACCCGCATCGGCGTTTAGCTTGAAGAGAATTTCTGCGTCGGCCTGGGTTACGGTCGCGTCCTCGCCATAAACGACATGGCGCAGCGCCCTTGCATCATCCGCGGTCAGTTCGCTCTTTCCATCGAGAAGCGCCAAAGCATCGCTGAGCGGCATGGAAATCCTCCCAAAATCCGGTGGAAACCTTGGCGAAAATATCTTTCCAAGAGGCTAATCCGGTTGGCGCAACGTCATTGCTGCTTATGGGAAATATGGGGGTAGCGTAAAAGCTCTTTAAAGAATTTGGCGAGATTGCGCCGGAAGCATGCGAACCAGGCCAGGCGGCGGACGCTCCCGCAGACCGGATCGGCGGTGCAGCAAGCGACTATTTCATTTTTTGAAAGCTGGAGCGGGTGAAGAGAATCGAACCCTCGTATGCAGCTTGGGAAGCTCGATTGAAATCAACTCGCTCAATAGCTTAGGTGCAAAACTCTGTCATTTCGGTGCCAATCGGCTCAAGCGGTTACGAATGGAGCGCAAAACTATTTGCTCACCCGCCAGCCAATGCCCGCTTTGCGCCAATAGCGGACAAAAGGCTCGACTTGGTCCCATTGGGGACGTTCTGTATTGGTCGGATTTTCATGTTATGAAATCCCATGATCAAAGTCCTGGGCCGAACCACATCGATTAATGTCCGCAAAGTGCTTTGGACGGCTGCTGAGGCAGAGCTCGACTTCGTTCACGAGAATGAATGGGCTGCCGACCGCCCCACGTCCGACATTGCATTTCTTGCCCTTAATCCCAACGGTCTTGTACCCGTACTAGTGACAGATGAGGGCGTAATCTGGGAGAGCAACACCATCTGTCGCTATCTGGCAGCGAGGGCCAATCGGTACGACTTGTTGCCGGTTTCAGCCTTCGCCCGCGCCGATGTTGAAAAATGGATGGACTGGCAGGCTACAGACTTGAACGCGGCTTGGCGTCCAGCTTTCATGGCGCTCGTCCGCCGGCGCACACCTGCCAACAGCAACGATGTTATGCGCAGTATCGAGGAATGGAACGCGATGATGCTCCTTTTGGAGCTGCGGTTGATGATGACGGGCGCCTTCGTCACTGGGGATATGTTTACCCTCGCAGATGTCGGGCTTGGGCTCTCGCTCCAGCGCTGGCTGCTAACGCCTATGGCCCGGCCCGACACTCCCGCACTCCTTGCTTACCGGAAGCGTCTTCAAGCTCGCCCCGCGGCGCGCGCCTGGATCGCTCCGGACATCCCATAACGCTCGCCATCGCAATGTCCGCTTTGGGTCAGAAGCGGACACTCCACAATCCGCAAAACCGTCAGCAAAACCGTTCTGGCTAAGTACTGGAGCGGGTGAAGGGAATCGAACCCTCGTATGCAGCTTGGGAAGCTGCCGTTCTACCATTGAACTACACCCGCGTCCGGTGACGCGTATAACATGGGCGCTGCCGTTCGTCCGGCCCCCGCCCAAGCTCGGGGCGTTCGGCACTCGAAATGGTCCACTGGACCATTTCGTCTGGCTACGCCGGACCGCGCCTCACCCATTGAACTACACCCGCAGCCGGGAAGCTTTTTGACACGCCGCCAGCGTGTTCGTCCAGCCCAGCCTGAACTGACATAAGGCATCAATTGCCCGATGGAGCATCCCATAACCGGCCCGAACCTGCAGATCTTCAACAGCCGCGCCATGCCATGGGAGGAGTGCTTCATTCCCGAACTGGGCAAAAGCCTGTTCGCCAAGCGCTTCCTGGAAGATCCGGAAACTGGCGTCACCGTCCGTCTGGTGAAATACCCCGCTGGCTTCACCAACACCTGGCATACCCACCCTTGCGCCCATGGCATGTCCCGACCACAGCCGAAAGCCAACCGAATTCACCGGCCGCCCCGACCAGTGAAATAATCAGAACAAAATCCCCAACATAAATAAGGGCAATACGGTAGCAGGTCAGAACTAATCACATTTAGCCGAACGAAGGAGGTTTTCGAGCAGTGCTTTAGCGAGCTGCCAATTATCCGAACTTCTATCTCTCATTTTTCGCACAATTCGCTCTTTGAGCGCTGCCTCAGATAGCCTGAATTGCTGTCGCTTATGTAGATCTGAGATCAGTTTCTTACCATCGCAGAGGTCTTTCCACTTAGCTTCCCACATCAGACTAAGATCGGTGCGCTCAGAACCCATTTCTGCCAGAAAGGCCATTACCCAGGCGTCTTTTCCAATGGGCGGCATAGAGGCTTGGGCGTCATGCATCCGCCCGAAGAGCGCAGTAGCGATTTCCCCCTCACTGCTTAGAGCTAGGTCAGCTTTAAAGAACGATGGCCCCTTGTAACCGCGTCGTACGTAAACGTTTCTTGCAGCCAAAGCGTCAAGTTGTTGCAGAGCCAAGTCGCGCAAAAGGTTATGTACCTCACCGGCGCTATCGATTGGCGCAGAGGTTAGATCTTTATCACGCAGAATTTCCGAGAGGACGTCGATATCGATCATGTAGTTTTCGACGCACCGTTTTGGCCACTGCAAGATTTTCACTGATCGTGAGTTCTTTAGTCCCGTAGGTTCATCATCTAGGTCAAAAATCAGAAAGATTGGGTCGAGCTTTTGCCCTTTCTTCTCCAAAGCTTGGATTTGAAGAACAGTCTTTTCGACTTCTCGCCGTCCTCCGCGATCTTTCAACTGATACTTCTTGACTAGGTCAGGGAACGCGGCCTCAAGGAAGGCAATGTCACTTTCCCCTTCAACAAATATCGTACCTTCGTAGAACAGAGTTTCACTGAAAGTTGTTCCTAGTTTGGATAATGCTTCCGAGTACTCGTTAATTGCACTTTTTCCGATTTTCGAAATGTCGGACGCTGATTTCAGATGTAATAGTGTGCATTGCTCGTCCTTGAATGCCCCGGAAAGGACTTCCGGCGAGTGTGTGCACATGATGAACTGTATATTCCGGCCAATGGCATACTCTCTCATCACAAACGGCAATAAATCCCTGCTGACGGCGGGGTTCAGATGAAGTTCTGGTTCATCGAATAGAGCGATCCCTCCTGCTGCTACCGACCTGGCAACCAATAGGAACGTTAGTGCGATATTCTTCTCGCCGCTGCTTAGGCTATCCAGCTCGATAGTTCTGCCTGTTACTGAATCTCGAACCATTATCGACAGCAGCCCCAGTTCGTTCATGCTTATGGTTTCAATAGTCTTTTCTCGCAAGAGGCCGGAAAATATCCGCTCGAAATCGTCCTTGATCGATCCAGTTCCTGGTTCGTCGATAACGAGCGACCTCAAGATTGTGTTTTTTAAGCGTTGATATTTTAACTGTGGTTGGGCGGTGTGTGATTCCAATTGCTGCTGCGCATCTGGAGCACCGAGCTGAAGATTTACTTCCCCCATAGGAAGCGCCCGATCAGCCGGGAAATATGAAAACATGGTTTGGGACGGTGGCAGCCGTTGATCGAGGAACCCAATCATTGGTCCCGCCAACTGGTCCGTTTGCAGGAAAGATCCAGTTTTCACATCAAGCGTGAGGCCCACCACAAGGGACGGATCCACATCTAGTTTCACCACAGATGAGTTGAGTTCAGTTGTAGCAGCAACTTGAGCCTCAGCTCCTAAGTCTGATTGCAGGTATTGAATCAATTCGGTCGGATTAGCAAAGGCTCGACCTGCCCTACCTGAAACGATAGCGCGGACGATTTCGCTGGTACTGACTTTAAGAATACCGACCTCTTCTTTAGTCAGCACATACGTGCACCGGATTTCTACAGGTTTGGAAATGTCGCGGGCAAGATTTTGCAAGAAAACCCTCTGCGGAAAATGCGGCGATGCCGCATTAAGAGAAATCAACACCTGCTGTGCTTCGCTCTGCGTCCTAGCGGCAATGAGGCCTTTCACAAATCTCGCTGCTTGGATGATCGTGGTCTTGCCCACGCCGTTAGGGCCAACGATGACATTCACTCGTTGACTTAAGTCGCAGTCTATATTTTCCAAAGCTCTGAAATTCTTGATCGCGATATGACTAATATACATTTTCTCACTCTTATCGGATGAGGCGGCGAACTAAGCCTCAGATACTATAGCGTTGAAGGGCCAAATGAGCGGGATTCCGCCAGTTTAGTTCTGAGGTTCAATCAATCGACGTCTGTTATTATCAACGTCTTCAGGCGTCCTGTAGGCGTTGTAATTCTAAACGCCCGAAATGAAATATCGCCCTCTCTAAAATCTTTACTCGCGTTGAGAGACAGACTCCGCGTGATCACAGCAATTGTATCATCATCTCTTGCCGAATCGGAGAGCTCGAATGGTATTGGCCTCTGTTGCTCATCTATGTACATTCGGCCACGGAAGGTATTGATATTGTAACTCGAGACCCTGCCCTCCATATCCTCAGCTCGGCTGCGCTCAACAAGCTGCATTCGTTCGTATGTCTCGTGCGTGAGCTGGCGGCCGATCTTGGAGGTTGTCCCGCCGATGCGACCTTCTATTAAGGCGCTCGTTGCGGTTCGAGATTCAACTATTGGGCGATGCATCATTTTTACCGCCGGCTCGATTTTCTCAACCAGCGAATCCACCCGCTCGGGCGTGATTGCAGCGATTTCATCAGTTTGTCGCCGGGATGCTTCGTACTGCGCTCCCAAGGTCTGGTTATAGTCAACCGGGAAACCAAGCGTTCGCCTAACCGCATAATCGTAAAGGGAACTGATGAGATGCCCCAGGGGCGTGTCTCTGGGCGCGGTGCCGAGCTTGTATAAAGCCGCCCCGACAGCGGCGGTGCCACCGCTAGCACTAATTATGGTGGCCACTATCTCCCAGCTTCCAGCAATCGGAGGCGCGACAACTATTTTGGCGCCCTTTAACGAGGGAGCCTGCGTTATGATGGTGCCGTTTATGGCAAGGTGAGCCGTCAGCGCAATGGAACGTTCAAATCCGATCAGCGCTTGGGCAGCGTCATAGAAGTCTAGTTGATGATTCTCTGCCGTCTCACCAGAGTACGAAAGAGAAAGATTGATAAGTTGGGGCAAGGCCTGATGCTTCTTTTGTTAATTCTGATTTGTGGATTTGTTATTGACCACTCACGCCACCATGATGCGAACACGTTCCCTTCGCATGCTCGCTGAAGCTCCACGATCCATCAGTACAATGCGCCGTCGCTCCTGGCGGTCTCGCCGTATCGAAGACCGGTCGATGGACACGATGGCCGCTGACGTTTGTGTAATAGCTGGAGGAGCCATAGCTATGATAGCTGTGACTTTTCGCTAATGCGGGATGAAAGCTCGCCCCAAAAACACTCAACACAGCGACGAGAACAAAAACGTTCTTCATCGAAAACCCCGGTGAGGCCGTCTATATCAGAAGGTCCGGGAACTGACTAGTTCTTCAGCTTATTGTTATAGTCCCTGAGACACCATCACCGCGCGGGTACCTTGGGAGGGACTAATGTCTATCGCGGTCACGGGAGAATGAACCGATTCAGCCCTATTTGACGCTGTCGGACGTGCCACCAGCGGTTGGAAATATTTCGAGGCTTACTTTGGGTTGCTCTTTGGTGCCCTAGTGGAAGCCCCAGACCACACCGGCGCCGCCATGTGGGCTTACCCGATTTGCTCCTGACCGCCGCTTGATGCTTGGGTACAATGTGCAGACCTGACGTTTGGTCCGTGCCGAGCATTTTTCTGTGGGGCAACGTATGAATGACTCTCCGTTACTTGGCCTGGAATATAGAAGTGCGTTCACCCTCTACAGCTTGGACGGCAAACGAGCTGCCGACGTGCTGGAGTTCAGCAATGGGAAAACATATCTCGATGAGAAGGAATGGGTCGAAGGAACCACATTCAAAAATAGGCATGACGGTAGGTTAGTTGGCCCGTTCGCATCGTCCGCAGATGCTGAAAGCTTCATTGTGAAAACCTCATGGTTTTGTGGGACCGACTAGGGTGAGCCGACCGTCCTGATGATGTAGTCCATGTATCCGAATTTGCTATGAGCGAGTTGAACGAGAAAATCGCAATCCTGAGGCATCGGGAGGAGCGTCTGCGGACCGCCCAAGACGGTCTCAAGTCACTCGGCGCGCAGCGGCTAGAGGCAATTCAGGCAGGCGAAATGGATCGGGCCAAGGCGATGGACGCGGCTCTCGAAAGCCATCGACAAGATATCACTCGGCTTCCTAGCTTGATTGCAAAGTTGCGGGACGAACTAAATCGAGATCATCCCGGCTGGAACAATAAGTGAAAAGTCAGACATAATCTCCGTCTAGGCGCAGGGGAACACTTTGACAAATACCGACACGAGTCCGGAAATCGACAATCAAGCTGACCGACTGACCATCAGCAAACTATTCGATGACGCCCGGCGCAGGTTAGTCGAAACCGGGACACGCAACCGGCTCGTCCACGTCAACCGAAGCAATACTCGCGGCAATGTCATCAACATCGTCAATGAAAGGTCTGACGATGTTTATGTGCTTCTTAGCGGCAGTACAAAAATGCGCTTTCTGGCACTTGGCAAGGATAAGGACGATGGGCGCGGGGAAGTCGTTTTAGCGGATGCCGATTCCAGCACTTTTGATGAGGGTCGGTTCACCGACGCGCAACTCGAAACCCGACTTGGCCCCGACGCGCTCCAAAAGAAACTGCTGAAGATCGCGCGCGAAGCTTTGACGGCGGAGGAAGAGTCTGGCGTCAATATGCTCTACTTGGCACTGGGATTTCTAACTTGGTTTGAAGAAAAGTCCTCTAGCCTGCCGCGTGAAGCGCCACTTGTGCTTTTGCCGGTCGAGTTAAAGAGAAATGCTCGCACGTCCACTTACGATATTGTCGCGCGGGACGAAGACATCCTCACGAACCTACCTCTCCAACAGCGATTGATGGAAGACTACGGAATCGAACTTCCGGAAGTCGAGGTGGATGAAGAATGGAATCCTTCGCACTATTTTTCCGAAGTCGCTGATCGAATCGCGGCGCACCCAAATTGGAAGATTGAGCCAGACGCGATCCAACTAGGCTTCTTCAGCTTCAACAAGCTGCTCATGTATCGTGACCTTGCGGTTGAAGCTTGGCCCGATGATGCCTTGGCAAATCATGACCTAACTAAAGGGCTGCTCTACGAGGGTTTCGATGCCGAGCCGCCTTTGTTCGGTCCCGATGACCGCCTTGATGAAGTTCTTCCGCCCGAAAAGCTATTCCATGTTGTTGATGCCGACGCATCGCAAGCCAAAGTAATTGAAGAGGTCCGCTCCGGCCGCAATTTGGTAGTGCAGGGTCCGCCGGGCACGGGCAAATCGCAAACGATCACAAATATTATCGCAGCCGCCGCTAAGGAGGGAAAACGAGTGCTTTTCCTTGCCGAGAAAATGGCCGCGCTCTCAGTAGTTCATGATCGTCTAGTGAAGGTGGGTCTCCGCGATATCTGCCTTGAACTGCATTCGCGCGGGTCCAACAAGAAGACCGTACTTGGTGAACTTGCCCGGACACTCACGAGCGCAGCCACAGTGCCGAATGTGCCGGGCGCACCTGTTGCTGTCAAAGAAAGCAGGGACCGATTGAATGCAATAGCCGAAGCACTCCATCGCCCAATTGGCGATAGCGGTGAAACGCCGTACAGCGTTCTTGGGCGACAGGCATTCTACTTGGGGAGGGGCTACCCAGCCCCCAGCCTTAACGTCGAAGGATTGCAGTCAATCACGCGGGAGGAAGAAGCCAAACTCTTGAGCAGTATCAAGACGTATGGCGATCTGCTGGCCGAGAGTGACGAGAGAAATTCGCACCCATTCGAAGGAGTGCGGAACCTAAATTTGCAACCCGTCGATTTGACCAGACTGCCCGCCGTCCTGACAGTGGCTCAACTGTCTCTATTGGCCCTCGCATCCGCGATATCCGATTTAGACAACATATTGGGTTTGCCCGTTGTTCTAACGATCAACGCTGCGCAGCAGCTAGTCGATTTTCTTCGGCGTCTTGAAGGCTTGCCAGATGGCGGCGACAGAATTGCTCTCGCTCTCCTCAATTCCGAAGCCTTGACCCGCTTGAGCGATTTCTTGTCGGCTGGGGCCGCTTGGCACGATGAACTAAACAAAGCTTGCTCGGATTATGTGGATCATGCTTTCAGCGCAAATGTCACCCATCTGCGCGGACCACTTGTTGCCGGAACTACTTCTTTCTTCGCACGGTGGGGCGGCCCATATCGCGCCGCCTCACGCGAATTGGGCGGTCTGTTACAGGGGCCGCTTCCTAAAAAGGCGAGTGATCGCGTCAGTGCGATTGATCGGCTGTCGAGGATTCGGACGCTGAAATCCCGTTGGGAAGGTGATGCGGCCTTTTGCAGTACTTTCCTTGGGGGTGCGTGGAGGCAGGATAAAACAGATTTCGCAACATTGAAAGCTGTGGCGACGTGGTGTTCGCGGCTTGCTGAATCTTCAGTTAGGACACCTTGGGACAAGGCAATTGCCCTCGCTGATAAGCGTGATCTGCTTTCAACTTTGACAGCCGCCCTGGAAGAGCGCGAACCCGCTGCGCGGGTCGCCATTAAAGCAGCCGAGGCAATGCTCGATACTGATCCGGCCTTATTTAGCGTCCCTGACCTTGCCGGAGCCGACATAAAAGTCATGGCATCCCGGTACGCCTTGTTAGCTGAAAATACTTCAAAGTACGGCTCATGGACCAAGCTTTCACGACTTCGGGAGGCTTTAAAAGCTGCGGGTCTAGCATCGTTAGAGCAACGGATGCGCCGGGGTGAATTGAGCGGCGACTCCGCATCCGTCGAACTACGATATGCCCGCGCCGAGGCACTTTGGACTGTTGCCCTAGCGAGCAGTCCTAGTTTGCGGGACATTGCGCAGCGCGACCGCCACTCGCTCGTTCAGGAATTTGCGTCACTTGAGAGGACGCGATTGAAAGATAACGTTGCAGGTGTTCTCGCCAGCCATCTAGCGCAAGTGCCGCAGGGCGCAATGGGCGAGATGGGAGTTATCCGAGGCGAGATTGGCAAGAAGCGGGGACACATGGCCCTGCGCAGGCTCTTTGAACGAGCGAGTGCCGCCATTCAGCGCATCAAACCCGTCTTGCTTATGAGTCCTGTCTCTGTCGCGCAATTCCTACCTCCCGGCAAAGTCGCTTTTGATCTTCTAGTGATTGATGAGGCGTCACAGGTTCGCCCTGAAGATGCTTTGGGTGCTATTGCGCGCGCAGGCCAAATCGTCGTTGTAGGCGATAAGAAGCAGCTCCCCCCATCTGCCTTTTTTGATCGGCTGCTGTCTGACGAGGAGGAAGATGTCGATGATGAAGCTGAAGACGGTACGTCCGACCTCCTACGAGGCGCGGCAAAGGTCGGCACGATGGAAAGCATTCTTACGCTTTGCGAGGCGAGAGGGTTGGGCGGGCGAATGCTCGCGTGGCATTATCGCTCCCGCGACCCTTCGCTTATCCAAGTCTCCAACTTGGAGTTTTATGAGAGCGGCCTCGTCTTACCGCCGTCTCCTCTTCAAAAGGACCCAGCTTACGGACTCAAATTTACGCGCGTCGCCGGTATCTACGACAGGGGTGGGAAGCGTGACAATCGCCTCGAAGGGGAAGCCATCGTTACTCGGATCGCCGAACACGCAAGAACTACACCGACACACTCTCTCGGCGTAGTCACCTTTTCTTTTGCACAGCGAAATCTCATCACGGAGTTGTTAGAATCCCGGCGACGAACTGACTCGACGTTGAACAGCTTCCTTCGCGAAGGTCAAACGGAAGACGTTTTCGTCAAGAACATCGAAAACGTACAGGGCGACGAGCGCGACGTTATCCTCGTTAGTGTCGGATACGGCCCAAGCACGCCCAGCGGACGGCTATCGAGCATGTCGTTTGGCCCGGTTAATGGCGAAGGCGGCGAACGTCGTTTGAATGTGTTGTTTACCCGCGCCCGTATCCGGTGCGAAATTTTTGCGTCCTTCGACCCCGCAGATATCGACCTCGCTAGAACCAGAGGCGAAGGCCCTAGGATTTTTAAGCATTTCCTCGACTTCGCTAAGACTGGCCGCATTCAGGAGGATGCGCCAACAGGGGGCTATGCGGATTCACCTTTTGAGGAAGACGTAGCCGATGCAATTCGGAGATGTGGCTTTTTAGCCGACCATCAAGTCGGCTCCGCTGGCTTCGAGATTGATCTAGGCATTCGCCATCCCGATAGGCCCGGAACCTATCTCTTGGCTGTTGAATGCGACGGGGCCGCCTACCACAGCGCACTTTGGGCGCGCGAGAGAGATCGGTTGAGGCAAGATGTCCTTGAGCATCTTGGATGGCGCTTTCACCGCATTTGGAGTACGGATTGGTTTTACAACCGTCCGGCTGAAGTTGAACGGCTCCATCGCGCTCTTGCCGAAGCGCTTGAGTCTGCCGAACAAGGACTCTCAATCGAGGGGGCCAACGAAGCGCGGCCTACCTTCGAGGAGCCGGTGGAAGAATCCACAATAGAGATTCCGGGGGGCTTCAGCCGCCAGATGCCACCCTATCGGAAGGCGTCGCTCACCGTTAGGGGAAATCCTGAACCTCATCTCATCCCTCTACCTAACCTCGCTGAACTTGCTCAGGCCATTGTTTCGGTCGAAGGGCCAATCAATCTGGATGAAGTTGCTAGGCGCGTTGCATCATGCTGCGGAAAGGAAAAAGCTGGCTCACGTATCGTCAATGCTACCCATGAAGCGTTGAAGTTTGCTCAATCTCGGGGCGCAGACTTGATTTCGGACGACTCCGAGTTTTGGTTCACAAAGCCTCAGGGCGATAATCCACCTGTTCGCGACCGTTCTGCGGAATCAGGAGCCACCACAAAGGCCGTGAACATTTCGCTGCTTGAGATTCGTGCAGCGTTGAGCATCGCACGCGCCGACAATGCTGGGGGCAACGATGCTGACCTAGTTCGCATTGTTGCAAAGCTGCTTGGGTTCAAGCGCGTGGGACCGGACTTACAGGAAAGAATCACACGGGGCTTAGACGGCGTATAGTTTGCGGTGACCGTGAATGGGCCGTGCGAGACTGGCCCAATCACCATCCGAATGATATGCCCGCCCGTGCAGGTCACTCCCCGGTATCCACGCGTGATTGCCCGTTGTCCCAACCGGAATCCTTGGGGACGGTCCCTCCTGTAGCCGGAATTTCCCGGCAGCAACCAGGAGACCACGCAATGACACCCGCTGCACAGACCACATCCAGCCAATTTCCGAAAGAAGTCGTCAAACAGGCGATTGCCGACGGCAAAGCGCTAATCAAGGACGGCAAGACCAAAGTCGAGGCGACAACCGCCATGTATGCCAAGCTGAAGAACGCTGACCGGGAGACCGCCGTCGCCGCGTTCATGGAAGGTGCCGGCCTGACCGAAAAGGGGGCCGTCACCTACTGGTATAATTGCCGTCGGAAGGCCGGCAAGGCGAAGAGCTGATCCGGTTTGACCACCTATCAGATCGATTTAGGCGTTGGACTACAGCCGGTCAGCTATCGCCGGGGTTGCTGACAGCATCAACAGGGCGACCGGCTGTAATCCCTAAGGTACGAGCGGCGTTCGATTGCCAGAGACCTGCCTGGCGATTTTGGGATTGGAAATCCAGCCCGATTGCGCCCATCTGCGTTCCCAGGAATACGCCCGAGGAAAATCGGCGAAAAACTCAATAAAAATTGGCCTTACTCGGACGCCTTGCGAAGAAAATCGGAAGGTAAAATCACGGAACGCCCGTAAAATAAGCCCTGTACGATTCAAAGATTGCTGACGTAAAAAAGTCGCAGTGCCATTTGCGTAGCAAAATCGCGATCAAGTCCGTCGAGAAGTTGCATATTTTTGCGAAGAAAGTGGACTCACGAGGGCTCGCTTTTGACCGCGCTTGACCATCGTCACGGGAGCTGCCAATTCTGTGAACAATTCACCTCGGTGAAGACTTGTAGTGACGTGTGATGAGCCCGCAGCTGCCTTCTTCATAGGCGCTCCGCGGACGAGCAGTTGTAGTTCAGCTTCGCTGAACTGCGGTACCCCAAAGTAGATCGTCTTACCGGCCGTCGTCGCTATGCGATTCCGGGCGCAGTCAGTCTTCTCCAGGGGCTTAGGCAACGCTCGTAGGGTCAAACGGCACGCACCATGAAACTCTCCATCAGCCCAGCATTCCACAACAAAGCCACGCCAGCTCAATGCGCATATGCGAAAGGTCAGATACCGCTAGACCGAGTCGCTGAGCAGATCGCGCTCAAACTATATTTGACGGAATTCTGGAGCCGCGACGGTCCCGTGTAAGCCAGTGGATTGGATAGCAGCACAACTGCCGCTGCCACCGCCTCCCAACCAATTCGTCGATTCGATGCCTAAGTCCTTCCGCCTTCGGCTCGTCGATCCACCCAACTCCGTAACTGCCAAATAACCCACCCCTGGCACCGCCGAAGAACATCAATTCGGCAGCGCCATCATTTTACTCAGAGGATGAAAATGACCTTGTCGGACCTTCACCATGACGCACCTAATGAGACAACAGCGGCATCCGATCAATCCAGCATTGTTTGTGTCGCGAATGAACGCGGTTTAGCCACTGTGCTCTACTCTCCAGGTCCTTCCGCATACGACGTCATCGAGCTTACGGTGCTCCCTGGAGTGCTGGTGGTTCCTAAACCGTTGTTCGGGATCGCCTCCTCCCTTCTCGAACAGGCTGCGACCTCCGGGGATTTCCATACGGGAGATCTTGAAGATTTCACCTTTCGCTTGCTCCAGCGTCTCACTTTGATGGTGCAGCCGGAGAGCCCCGAGATGCAATTACATAGGGTTAAGCTGATGGCACATGACGCCATGCAACTAGCCCGACTAAAATATGAACGCAGCGATGACATGGCCTATTCCACCGAGTTGTGGCCGACAAGTGACCGAAGTGATTGCTTTCTTAGGTCCAAGCTTTCTGATGAGAATCTTAGCGCACGCTATGCGCACGTCGTTTCGCAAGCTGTGGAGCAAGGCTTCTTGGACATTCCGATCACCGATCCCGATCGCAGCCTACTCCAAGCGTACGCTTTCAATCACATCCGAGAAATTCCGTCAGACGAGGCGATCTCGGTCGGAGTCTTTGGCCTTCACGGCCCTCATCGCGCACCTACGATCGCGCACTTCATGTTGGATGGCTTCGTAGCTGATAACCTGAAGATCGTGAATGACTGTTGGTGGACTCCCTTCCAGCTGACATCTGGGACGGGATTTGTGGGAGTAGAATCTAGACGAGCGGACGGCACCTCGGTTCATCGGAGGCAACCGGCCCCAGCCGATGCTTCCATCGAGAAGCTGTACGCTGCATTGGGCGAGTTGAGCGCGACCTCAGCTCAGTCGTCCATCGCTGTAGACGCACTCGTGCAGTTCATAGCTGAAGTGCGGAAGGGCGATAATCTTCGCCTAGTGTGGGGTGATCAAAGGCCCCCGCCGGAAGGTTTTGCGACCGCGTCGCCGGAAGCGCTTTTGGAAGTCGCGACTCTATTGGCTCGGGCGAGCGTGAGCATAAATGGGCTGGGCGATCTGAAGCACGTCATCAGCGCAATCGCCATCGCCAAATGACGCACACGGCACCGCCTCTATCGAGGTGGTGCCCACGTGCCTATCTAATCCAATGGACGCCTTGTCTTTCATAACGATCTCCTTTCGATGGAGAGGGCACCCTCCGCACAACGACGGGCGCACCGCCCACAAGCGACTGCTCGCTAAATAATTTCGATCTTTAAACTCTCCCCGATGACTACAAGTCATCAGATGACCGGTGCACATCATGAAACTCTCGATCAACCCGACATTTCACAACAAAACCACGCCAACAAAGCGAGCGTATGCGGAGGGCTGGATACCGGTAGACTTAAATGCCGACCAGCTCGCCTGGCAGATTAACCAGGGGCACGCGTTTAGTGCCCAATTCAAAGAGGAATATCGAAAATCGTCCAACTTTGTCGCAGCGGATTTCATAGCCGCTGACATTGATGGAACGATGAGCCTCGCCGATGCACTCGCAAACCCGTTCGTTACTGCGCATGCGACGATCGTCTATACCACTCCTTCCCATGGCGTGGACGGAGAAGATAGGTTCCGAATCATCTTTCAACTCCCTACGACGATCGAAAGTGCGAGCCTATGGAGTGCCGCGTTGACCGGTTTGGCATCCCGCCTAGGTGCGGACAAGAAGGCTACCGACGGTGCGCGGCTATTCTTCGGCTCTGAAGGTAGCGCCCCAAAAATACTGGGAGGCACGCTCACAGATGCCGTTGTGGAAGAGCTAATTTCTGAAGGTCAGATAATCCGGCAGGCAGCTAGGAGAGGCGAAGGATCAGCGGCTAGTTCCGATGCCAGTTTTCAGGCTAGGCGCACAGTCAGTCGAGACCTGGATATTCTTTGCGCGGATGGCTCAACGCGAAAACTTCAGGATTTGCCACGAAACACCCGCGTCCATTGTCCGTTTCATACCGATCGCAAGCCGAGCGCGTTTGTCCTCACTTCGACCAAGGGAAGTCCCGGTATCCGTTGCGCATCGTGTATGCAGACCTTCTGGATAGAAGGCAGGGCCGCAAAGCCATATGACTATTACGAGTTTGAGAAAGATACCATTTCGCTCGAAGCTGAATCGGAGCCCCCAGCCCATAACTCACTTCGGGATTGGCTATTTGGAACGCCGCTACCAGATCTGCCATCTCGTACCGCCAAAATATTTAACTCAAAGCGCCTGCCGCCGATTTTTCAACCTAGGGGCGTTGCATTAATCCGTAGCCCGAAAGGCAGTGGCAAAACATATAATATTGAAGGCATCGTTCAATCTGCGCGAAACCGGAGGAAAAGTGTTCTTTTGATCGGCCATCGCAGAACCTTACTGCGCGAGCTTTCAAAGCGGCTAGGCTTGAAATGCTATTTGGATGATGAAGAGCGCCATTTTGATCCGGTGGTTCGGCTTCCCCCCAAGAAGGCCATAGAGAAGCGGAGGAAATGGAGCCAAGCCAAACCGGACTATTACGCGATCAGCATCGATAGCTTGGCCACCCGGTTGCCGGAGCCCCGCAAGTACGACGTCGTCATAATCGATGAATGCGAACAGGTTCTTTCTCACGTCTGCTCTAAAACTATCGAGCATCCCGGACCGATCCTGAAGGTCCTCCAGCATTACATTACCAATGCCGAAACCCTTTATATGTTTGACGCAGACCTGAACAGTATCACGACAGGTTTCGTGCGCAGATGCCGCGCCCTTAGGTCTAGCGATGGTGTCGGCGATCCGACGCTCCAAGTTCTCAACACTTACCAAGAAGATGGTCGTGCGTGCTATGTATTTGAGGAAGAAACGGACCTTTTGGATGACGTTCTCGCTTCTGCACAGGAAGGTAAGCGTCTTTTTGTTGCATGCAATTCCAAGCGTCGGGCAGAGGGCATTGAAAAATGGCTGAAGGACGAGGTCCCAGAAATTCGGACATTGCTCGTAACTGCTGACGATAAAGACACGAGCGCGGTGCGAGAGTTTCTTGGGAACGTCGGGCAAGAGTTTCTCAAGTATGATGCAATCGTAGCGTCTCCTGCGATAGGTACCGGAATCGATATATCGTTTCCGAACGACGACCAATGTGTCGATGTGGTGTACGGTTTCTTCGACAGCCAGATTAACACTCACTATGAAATCGATCAGCAGCTGGGAAGGGTGCGGAATCCCGGCGCAGTCAAAGTATGGATATCGGACGAAGAGGAATACTTTGAGACGGACCCCGAGGCCATTAAGCTTGAGCTTATTCAAACGGGGAAAGTCAACGATGCCATCACCGGTTATGAAGCGGATGGAACGATAGTTTACGACGCTGAACACCCGCTCCTGAATCTGCAAGCCGAAACCTATGCAGCCGTTCGCGCATCTCTAAACAAATTGCGCTACTACTTTTTGGAACACAAGAAACATAACGGATGGGCGATATCCAACATCAGCAAGCGGTCAAATGATGACCGGGATGACCCATTGTCGGAGAGCTACGTTCAGGTCGACGAAATTCGCACCGCAAGGATATTGGCAGCAGCAAAGATTGACCGCAGAAGGTATGACGAATTGCTGGCCGCGCGGGAATCCGGCGAAGCCATCGGGGTGAATTCCAGATTTGAGCTCGTTCGATATGAGATCGAGTTTTTCTACGGCAAAGATGTCACCGCGGATCTTGTGGCACTGGATGACGGCGGCCGGTACCGGGAGCAGATTGAGCGATACGAAGAACTCGCGTTGCATAAAGATTTTGTCGAGATAGAGCATCGTTTGGCTTTATTTTGGAGCGACAGCGATTGGATCAGCGCATTCTCCAATCAAACCGACAACCTGCTAGATGCATTGTTTATTGCGAGCGGTTTAGTCTGCAAAGACGGCTTTTTGACCGAAAAACAAGTCAGCACCGGCGTACTGGAGTCTTTTACGGCGCTCTGTCGAGATCGAGCAAAGTCCTTGGAAATGGAGTATGGCATCCGGCTACGCAAAGACTTCGAACGGAAACCAATGAGAACCTTGAGCGAACTTCTAAGGCTGGTCGGTTTGTCATTAGAGATGGCGGCCTATGAAAAAATAAGGGGCAAGCGGATCTACTATTATCAAATAGCAGGAGAGCGACTGGAAACTTTGCAATCGATCGTGTCGCATCGAAAAGTTGTGGCGGCCGAGCGAAAAAAAGACGACGTCGAAAGAATTTCTGATCGGTATCGTGCGAAAGGCAAACAGCAGGGCAGAAGGCAGGCCAAAATCGAGGACCTGTTTCCCAAGCCCAATGCTCAATCTGGGTCGCTCGCGCGGGATGCAGACGTTCCGGATGAAGATTGGCTGTTGGACGCCATATCCAACCAATAGCGCGGGTCAACGCCGCGAAGACATCCCATCGCGTCGTAGCAGGCTCGCAACCGCTGAAAACCCGGCCATAGTTTGGGGGCAGTTTCGAGAGTCGGGGTCTAAGACGCCAATTGTTATTTTTAAAAACTAACCAAAAACGTAGAAACGTTATCCCCGCGAGTAGACGTCTGTTCTCGGAACAAATGCCAGAACGAGGCTGTCGCCGTTTGTTGTCACAATAAGTGGTTGGGTTGAAGCATAGCGAAAACTCATCTGCTTTCATCATGACCATCCTCCGCCGCGGAAAATCCAAGAATTGGTATGTGCAATTTCAGATTGGTGGCAAGACGGTCATCAAGTCATCCCGGTCCACCAGCCGGAAGGTTGCCGAACAGATGGAAGCACAACTCAGGACGCAGGCTCACGCCCGGATTTTCCTGGGCCACAAGCCGTCCATATCCTTGGGGGCGGCACTGGACCGCTTCGCTGCCTCGAAAGCCGACACCCCGAATCACCGCAATGTCGAAGGCCATGTTCGGTCGATCCTCAGGGTAATTCCGGCCCTCACCCTGTTGGAACGGTTGGGAGGGGACCAAATCGAAGCTTATTGCCAGGCCCGCAGGGACGCTGGGATAGGGTCTCAGGCCCTAAAGCACGGCCTGAACGTCATCCGGGGCGCTCTAAACCTGGCCCGTCGCCAGGGGTATCTGGTTGCCGAGGTGGCTTTTCCGACCGTTAAATTGTCAGCGGGCCGCCTTCGGTACCTGTCTCCCGACGAGGAAGCCGCCCTCTTGCGGGAATTGGCCCCTGATCGCCAGCTAAATGGCCTGTCCAGCCGCAAGCCCCGTTCCCCCGACATGGTAACCGCCCTTCAAGACCTGTACGACCTGGTGGTGGTCCTGCTCGACACAGGTGCCAGGTGCGGCGAAATCAGCGCCCTTGAATGGCGGCAGATCGACTTAGACCGGAGGGCGATCCGTCTTTGGCGGCCGAAGGTGCGAAACGAAAGCATCATCTTCATGACCGAGAGGGCGTTCCAAATTCTTTCCCGTCGTCATCAGGCGGCCAAAGGCCGGTTCGTCTTTACGAACAAGGAGGGAGGTCCACGTAAACATCCCCGCAACTCGTGGCGGAAAGCGTTCAACCGAGCTGGCCTCCATGACTGTACAATCCACACGCTGCGTCACACGCATGCAACCCGCCTGATTCAAAATGGCCTATCGGTCTATGAAGTTCAGACGGTCCTGGGCCATTCTGACCCGAAGACGACGATGCGATATGCTCACCTGGAACAGACGACCGTAACAGCCAAGGCGCGGGATGTGATCGACCGCCTCAATCAGCCGGCGGCGGCAACCCACGCATCGGCGAACTCGCCCAAATGAGGCCGGTTGGCCCTCTCATTTGCGAGATGCGCCTTTAGGTTCGCTACCGACGCTTGAAAACCGGTCGGCGTTAGTTCGCCCCGAAACAGGGCAAATCGAAGAAACACCAGATACGTCGCCAGCACGTCCGTTTCGCAGTAATTGCGGACTTCAGCCAGCCGCCCCGCTTCGACATAAGATTTCACTAGAGAGCCATCCAAACCGAGCTTACTGGGGACACCGAGAAGAGCACAGATCTCCGAAAGTTTGGATGCTTTAGACGCGCCAAAATCTGCCAGCGCGTCCATCAGGTCACAATGCCAATCCACACTGTAGCGGCCACTGTAATTTTCCCATTTGCTTTCGCCTTGGGCGAACCAAGGCGCTGCTATGCCGTATTTCATTGCTCGGTACTTGGCCACGGGAAGATCGAACCCGCGTCCATTGAACGTCACCAGACGCGGTTTGGATTTCACAATAAAATGCCAAAATCCGGCAAGCAGGTCCTTCTCTGAAGAAGTGACGTCGCCACCGGTTCGCAACAAATCCAGCGCGAAATATCGGCCATCGACACCGTCTACAACGTTTGCGCGCAAATACGAGATCGCCACAACTTGGTGGAACAAGACCTTCGGCATGTCATCAGTCACGTGATGGTCGCTGTCCGGGACGGTCTCGATGTCAAACACGACAATTGGTTCGCGTGGGGTCATCGGCACGCTATCTCATGTTGAGGTTCGTTGGGATTAAGCATGAAATCTCCTGTTCGCTACAGAAGATATTTATCGACAGAACTGCACCGCCAAAAGGCTTACAGCGTTAACCTAGCCTCTCGGATCTGTGCGAGGAGATGTTTGCAACGTTGTGCTCGCTTCTTTTCTGTGTAGAGTATTGTCTACATACTATGCAGCAACATTCAATGACCGCCACGCGCCTTTGCTGGGCAGCAGGATTCTGATCCCTGCCGAACATCGGTAGCCAATCGGTGTGCCTGTCAACTCGCGTCTGAGTAATGATTTCGAACGAACCATATTTTAAAGGTAATCACGGGGAACACATGAAATTGAGGACGACTTTTCTACTCAGCCTTATCTTTGCCGGTAGCGTCACTGGTACTGCGCTGGGCGCACCTATCCTCTCCACCGACGAATTCGCCCTACAGTTTTATGACGTGGATGATGTTCTATCTGCGTACATTACCAACTCGGCCTATGCCAATCAGTTGATCTTGTCGGAGCCGTTTGGGCAATCTTACGCGCCAGTTGATATCTCGGCGTATGTAACGCCGGGCAGCAACGATATATTCCTGCAGCTATACAACGGGCCGGCCGGTTGGACGTATGGATACAATTTCTCGATCAACGGTGTTTCATACGATAGCGGTGACTGCGGGACCTTCAATGTCTACGGCTGTAATAACAACGCATATGGTAGCGGATATGTATGGTCTCACGACATCACGTTCGATGTTGTCGAACCCGTCACCCCTGTGCCTGAGGCCCCTTCCCTGGCGCTGCTAGCAGGTGGCCTCTTCGCGCTCGGTGTCGCTGTTGCTATACGGCAGAGAAAAGATGCGGCAGTTGCGTAACGATTGGCCCCCCAATTGCCGCCGCCGATAGCCAGGCGTGAAGACGAAATTCTAGGCCGCTAACCCTTTCGGCGTTGAGCCTTTGTCAGCAGCAATTCCGATGGGTAAACGCCCAGTCCCTTAGCGAGTCGCGCAAGCACATCGATCGATGCTCCATATCGCTGGTTTTCAATATAGCTGATGTAGGTGCGGTCTATATTCGCCCGATGAGCCAATTCCTCCTGAGAAACGCCTTTCTCAGTCCGTAGTCGCCGCAAGTTCTCGGCAAATGTGGTCCGAATCCCCATGAGGGGAAGAAAGCGCCGTTGTCGAGTATTCGACCATGGAGTATTCTCTACAATAGGGCTTACAGGGGATATCTTTGGAACAGAATAGCAAGGCGTCGAAGGCCTTTAAGATCTTGCGCGTCATCGCCGGTTGCGCAGTAGCAATCGCTATTGCGCCGGTCGTCGCAAAAATCTCAATGGATGGAATAAGCAGTATCGATAGGGCCATTCTGAAGGGGACAGAGGATGATCCTGCTCGTATTTCCCCTACTCAAACGTCCACTTCTAATCCTGCCCCGACCTCCGATGAGCTCGACTGCGGCAGTGACGCTGCAAAGCGGTTGGCGATGAAGGTTGTGAAGGAGAATCCTCCATCCACGCTTTTGGTGGGCTCAGTCCGCTTTGACGCATTGTCACGGGAAAGAACACTTTGTGATGACGCATTCGACACCACTAAGAGCTCAATCAAATCCTGTTATGACGCGGCAGATGGCGCCACCGCGGACTGGCCTAATTTGGCTCATCTCTGTTTGGGCGATGCCGAACATGAGCGCGAATGCCAGGCCAAAGTTGCCGCCTGCGATCAATCAGATCAAACGGCAAGTTCAGCAAAGCAAGCCTGCTACGACAACATCGACACCAAGTCGGAAGCGGCTCGTCACCAAGCTACCTATTCCATCAAGAACATTCGCTTGGAGGGGCGGGACCCAACAACGGGGGCAATTATGTGCAACGTCACGCTCCATGCAGATCTCGCCAATAATTTTGGGTCAGGCGAAGAAGAGATCTCCTACAAACTTGAGAAGATGGAGGATGGCGGCATTCATATAGATATGACTGGCCTACGATAACCTTCTGAATGCGCGTGCATGTCATTACAGAGCGTTGCCTCTCGATTGTTTTGTCGGGATGACGGCGCGAAACGACTCGCTACTGCTCATGGACACCGATAAGCGGCAACTAATTCAGCGACTGTTTGCGCTCGCTACGATGATTTCGTCCCGTGCGGAGGAAATGTCCATTGAAGGTCAATCAGGCCAATTCCCAATTGGGCGCTGCAGGACCATCGCCCGTGAAATCGTAAAGCAATCCGACGCTCTAGCGAACGTGGCAAACGCCATAATTGCGGTTCTTGACCTGCCGTAATGTCTTTAGCTCAGCGGGCTGCAGTTCTCCGAGACGGACCGTCCATGGGACGTATGGAAAGAGCTTATTTCCGTGATCCGGACGGGTGATGAAATTGACACGATATAGCTCGATTATTGTAGCTCCAATAGGCGATGTTGAGCGAGGACTGAAAGAGTTTTCAGTTACGCACGTTGTGTCCATTCTTGGTGCTAGTGAGGGGGTCGATTGGCCCGGCGTTGGGTACCGCGCCCACCTCAGACTTAGCTTTGATGACGTAGGTTATTCTTCCGGTCCTTGGGTTGCTCCAAGTGAATCTGCCATCAATCGACTCATCGGTTTTGCAAGGCTTTGGGCTGGTGAAGGTGATTTATTGGTTCATTGCCGAGCGGGGACTTCACGAAGTCCCGCTGCTGCCATGATCTGTGTCGCCGCCCTCAACCGAGGCGAGCTCAAGCCTGTCATAGCTAAAATTCGAAGCGCGAAGCCTTATTTTCAGCCCAACCGCACCATGTTGCGGCTTGCGGACAAGATCATTCAGCCGAGCCCAGGACTGGTCGATATCGCCAATTCCGGAGTGATGAGGGATGCTGTCGAAGATGTCGGGCTCACTGCCATTGCACTGGCCGACGATTGACACATAGTTGGCGAAGGTTCGGTCCTCCGCCATATTAATCAGCTACGACATTTTCATAACGAGGCCAATTAAGCACGCCCAATAGAGGTTCGGGATGGAATCGACATGGCGAAAGCTACCGACACGCCGTCAAATTGTTCTCCGCCCGCTGCGCGTTAGGCAATGAATGCACTTCCGCTCTCGTACAGACATGCGCATTTTCTGCTCGGGTGAAAGCTGCGGGGCATCAGCCCGCAGCTTTCACCCAGTGAGCGGACAAGATTCTACGGCGAAACAAGGAGTTGCGAGATTTTTGGGTCGGCGCTGTGAATCCCCTGGGTGACGTGTCCAGGGGGCTGTGAGAAAGTCCACCAACTGTTATTGTTTAGGTCGTTACGACTTTTGCCTCTTAGATGAGGACGCTAATGGCCAGAGCGTCGGCGCACCATGTCGATCAAGTGTTGGCAATTGTGGGAGGGCTGAAAAAACCTCCAACAGACAATATTGTCCGGCAATCCTGGCTAAGGTCCGCGAAGACACATGGCGTTGATCCAGGGTCACGCGAAACCCCGCGAATTTTGACGGTCAGCGAACTTCGGGTTTCGCAGGACGCACTGTCCTTGCTCATCGATGTGGCGCGCGTGGAATTGGACCAACTCTACAAGATCGTTCGGCCTACTCACTATGTAATTTTGTTGTGCGACAAGAACGGTTTTGTGATCACGCACCGCGGCGAGGAAAGCGAGGCCGGCCAGTTCAGGCGCTGGGGAACATGGTTAGGCGGTGTCTGGTCCGAAGAGGTAGAAGGAACCAACGGCATTGGAACATGTCTTGCCGAGCAGCGACCAGTGACCGTTCATCGCGCGCAACATTTTCGGGCTCGGCATATTCACATGAGTTGTTCGGGTGCACCAATCTTCGCCGGCAATGGTGATCTCCTTGGCGTTTTGGATGTTTCGTCCATTAATCCGACGTTGTCGGAACACGCTCACGCTTTGACAGGAGCTCTCACCATAGCAAGTGCGCGCGCTATTGAAGAACGCCTGTTCCGGAAACAATTTCGGCAGAACTGGATCATTGCAGTCAGGCCGCCCAACGACACCAGGTCCGCTATGCTAATTGCCATGGATCGTGATCGGCGGATTGCAGGCACGGACCGACACGCCCGTAGTGTAGTGTCGAATTCGGGAAATGATCGCCTCGCGGAGGGCGGCAGCCTATGGGCTGTATTTGAACAGAATGATGCACTGTTCCGGCATACGGACAGAGGCGATATCGTTACTGAATTGAGACCGAGTGGAACCGCAGAATCCTGGCCGGCGATCATCACGCCCCCTGAACCAGCCTCAGCTCGATGGTCGACACTCGAGAATGAAGAGCTACGCCTCAGGCCCCGACTCGACGCTCTCGCGATCAGCCGTCCCATACCCCAGCCGTCGAGGACGAGCGGAGGATTGCCGCCTGCCACGCTGCGTCGCATACGCGAATATGTTGATTCGCATTTGGATCGGAATATCGGCCTTGAATCGCTCGCCGCGACAGCTGAACTTTCCCTCTATCATTTTGCGCGCGCATTTAAACAGTCCGAAGGAACAACACCTCATGCATTCGTATTGGAGCGTCGGCTCGCTAAGGCGCGTGAGCTTTTGACCGCAACGGACCTCCCCCTGTCCCAAATCGCATTTACCGCTGGTTTCGCAGATCAGAGCCATTTGGCCCGCCGCTTTCGCCAAATGGTCGGTGTTTCTCCAGGGCAATTCCGAAAGCTGCACGATTAGCGTCGTTGCTACCCCAATCCGGATCTGTGGGACACTCGCCTACGGCCCAAATAAGGCCTGGGCGACGCGACCCACGTGTGCCTCTCTTTGGCGCACTATTTCGTAAAGCCAGAGCAATCCCTGTTCCGAAATAACAGCAAGGCCGTTCCTGCGCCGCAAGATTGTTCAGGAACTAGCACGTCGCGATCTCTAAAACGTTTGCCTATCGACGGAGGCACAAAATGCACGCTGCATTCGACAATCCAGCTCCTGCACCGCCGGCGGTCCTCTTCACGTCTTGCCGCCGATTTTTCGTCGGCAGCGCCAGTTTAGTAGGTACGGCAAGCCTGCAAGCAACGACCATGACTGTACCTCGCTGCAGAAGCATGTCCCGCCCCCTTCCAACCCAACCGGAGGAAACCGCGCCGTGAGCACGTTCACCACCAAGGATGGCACGCAGATTTACTACGATGATTGGGGCGCCAATCAACCAGATGGCTTCAGCCACGACTGGCCGCTCTCGACGGATGTCGGGCATGCGTCGACTTCCGCGGTCATCGATCGCCTTGCTTTTGCGCTTGCTGCTGCGGGCGTTGAGCGCATCTACGATATGCTGGAAGACAGGCTCAATGGCTTCGCCGATGAGTCACAACATCGTGGCGGCGTCGAACTGAGCGCATTGATTGAAGCCCTGGCACAGCGCGTGGTCCAATCCCGTGAGACATAATTGCATGTGAGACCACTTGAGCTCGATCTAATCGAGCCCACAGTCAAGCGAGGCGATCGCTCTATTGATCTTTACCGCGAGAGTTTCGCCTGCTGGAGTATTTGATGCGTCGAGAGGGTCGGGTAGTTACGCGTGAAATGCTCCTCCGTCAGGTGTGGAAGGTGTTCAGCGCTCAAAGAAGGCGTAAATCATGGAGTCAATGCGCATACTTAGCTCAGTAGGCTGAAGTGCTCACCGTAAAACCTGACTGGCCCAAAGCGTTATGTTGGTCGATCCGTAACTATGCCGACTACTATTACCGGTCTGGGATATTCCGAAGCTGACTGAGCCAATCCATAGGCCACGTTGGGAACATTACTCAGGCATCGAATGACGCGGTAGATTTACACCGGCAGGGCGACTTGGCCCATCAGGATGCCATTAATTTAGCGACCGGTTCGCGGGTATCGCGATGCGATGCAAGCGCAACGCAAGGCCCTCTATCTCGTTTAGCGCGGCGACGCCGGCAACAACTTAGTGCGACGAAACCACAACCAAGTATCGCGAACGTTCCAGGTTCGGGTACCGGGGTCGCTTCATAGGCATCGCTGGCTGAGATCAATGGATCAATCGCATTTACCGGATAGAAGGACGGTGGATTTGACTCGACATCTGCCAGCAATGTCGTTGTATCGGAGGATATAAATCCCAGACCAGCAAGAATGCCATTCAACGTTGCTGGGTCCTGGCTTTCCAAAAATGCCAGTCCGTCAGCTTCGCCCTGGGGGGTTGCTTGATCTGCTCCGATCCCAGCTGTGTCCATTAACTGAACAAGACAGCCTAAGTCACTTCCCGCTACCTGGGATGCCGCAACGTATTGCGCATAATCAGTTTGAAACGCAGCCAACTGTATGGCCGCACTTGTTGGATCGTTGGCGGCCACAGCAGTCTCGTAGCGGTTGTTCGTCACATACAGGGCGTACAGCCAATCGTTTACTTGGTCTATTGCGTAGGGATCGAGCCCAAGCGCTGAATTCAAGCTACTGCAAGCTTGCGTCAACGGTTGTGGAGGGGTTTCAATTTGTGGCGCATAGACTGTGGTATAATTTGGATCCGGCGGATCATCAGCGACTATTGACGCGAGTTGTTGGGTTACGCTCATTCCGGCACCGATGACTGCAAGAGCACATCCTGGCACGTCGAGTAGCCCTTCTGAGCAGCCTAACACCAGACTGGCCACGTTTATGCTGTTTTCGCCTAGGGAAAGAATTTGCTTACTGAAATATTGTGCGGCGGCTGGGGTTCCGATAATGCCCCCAACAAATGCGGTGACAGCGTCTGCTATGGTTTTCGTCGCTGTATTCGCGAATGCCCAGTATCCCAAAGCCTGCTCGTCAGTCTCTAACTCATCCGAGATGTTGGCAGCAGACTGCTTTACGGCAATAGGGATTAGCGTCGCTGGGGAAACAACCACAATTGCGCCCGCTATGTCATATTGTGTGGGACCGAGCGAAATACAGTTGGAGGCCCCGCACAAATAGTCGGAGATACTAACTGTGCCGTAACCGACGTCATAAGTTCCAGCAGCATTGAACGAAGTGGAGAATGAGATCGGACTAAGGCTAGGCATATCCCCTGGTGCGTCTACCGAAAATTGAAAATCTATGGGCACGCTCTGGGTGCCAACGGTAAGCGATCCTAACAGCGTTTCAAAATCACTCGTAATGCCAGCGGGCGGTGAGGTGAAATCAAAGGTGTAATTCCATGAACCGGTTATGGTCTGTCCAACCTGCGCGGTCGCCGGTGCACTGACGGTCCATCCGAAGGAATAAGCCCCAGCAGGTACACTCCATAGAGACACAAACAGAACGACCAGTAGCACCGTAACCGCTATCCGGTGAACTTTCGCTGCGGGCCGCGGTCTAGTGTGTGCACTTTGCAGTCGTGGGCAGAACGCTGCAACTGGAAGTAGGCAGCCAGCGACGGGGCCAATTTTCATGACAACCCCCAACCCGATTTTCCCGGTTGTCAATTAAGCAATCGTCATGCCATCGCATTAACCATTTGAACCGGTTGCGAAGCAGACTCGCGGCCAAGTTGGGGATGTAAGGCTAAATTACAAAAATTCTCGGATTTCAGCGAATTGGTGGGGCGACCTCAAAGGGGTTTAGACATTTTTTGTCATGCGATGTCCTGTTTAGCCGTCACTATTCTCGGTTGTAAGAGCCTGGCCGAATGTTTGCCGATAAAAATGCCGACTGCTGATCGAGTTGCACTGTTGGGATTGCAGCACCAGGGCATCTCCGGCAGGTATGCCATCATCTGGGCCGGAATTATCAACATCGGCTAAAGTGAGCGTGAACTAGATTGCCTTGCGATCGTGAAAGAATCACTGTTTCTCTCAAATCAAGAGCTATTAGTCAGAATATTTTATAACGCTTAGCCATTTTTCCGTGCTCGGATTCGAACCAAAAATTGAAGCAGAGTTTCTGCGCGTATCTGATGGCGTGGCCGATGAAGATCTTGGCCCTCAATCGCTATCAACTCATGACGTGCTGAAAGCGCATTATCTCGTGGCAAACCATTTCTATCAGGTCGGCCAAGGAATGGGTGGGATGGGGCCCCGAGATATGGGGTTGCTCCAATCAGCTGTCTATCGTCAAGTTGCGTCCTTTCAGGGGCAGTTAAAATGGCAAAACTTGTTCGACACTTCTGCGACACTTTTCTTCGGGTTGATCAAAGATCATCCATTTTACGATGCCAATAAACGCACGGCCTTCCTTTGCGTCTTGCTTCAACTTTACAAATCGGGCTGGTGCCCCTCAATACCCGCCAAGGAACTTGAAGACTTTACAGTTGAGATTGCCGAAAACGGTCTGTCAAAGCATCAACGGTTCAAAGCGTTAAAAGATAGAGAATCAGACCCGGAAATCCGATTTATCTCTTGGTATCTTCGCAAAAACACGCGCCGGATGGACCGCAACTTCTATGCTGTTACTTACAATCAGCTTCAGACCATCCTGAATCGGTTTGATTATGCGTTGGCTAATCCGCGCGGAAACCATATTGATGTGGTCAAAGTACGCATCCAAAAACCATTCTTGGGGATTATCGGTTCAACCAAGGAAGTCCATATAAAGTTGGGCCAAATCGGATTTCCCCGATGGACTGCCGAAGTCGGAAAAGGCGCGATAAAAACCGTTCGTCAGATCACTAATCTTACTCATGAAGACGGCGTCGACTCTGCATCCTTCTTTAAGGGGCTCGACACTCTTCAATCTCTCATTACGAGCTATCACGATCCGCTCATGAGACTTGCCGAAAGATGAATATTATTTCTCGCGCTAGCGCATATTATTTCTCGCGCTAACGCTCACGTTACCGCCGAAATTCTGATCGCTACAGACCACGCAAGACGAACTACTGTATCACACACCGGCTCCGGGTGTCTTTTGTCGGCAATAGTCGGCAGGTCGCCGCGGATGTCGGACCTACATTATGATACTAGCGGTTCTCAATGGGTGAGCAATTCAGGTTCGATGGGAGCAGGCTAGCATCAGTGTATGAATGGCCGATCAGCCGTCACCTGCGAACGGGGATCCGATTGACTATGCTTCAGAAGCTGACGGCCGACCGGTGAAAGCCCTCGTTCCTCAACGACTTAGGCAAGCCAGCCCGAGATAATCTCGACTTTTAGTATTGGCTTGGCGCGATTCAAAGTCGGCTCCCTTAAGAAAAACTGGGGCAAGCCCACTATGCTATCTAAGCTGCAGTCCACCCCCAAAGACCAATCCGCAACTGGCGCTTGTAAAATAGCACAATATCTAACCGAATAGACTTCCACATAGTGAAGCTAGGTTTGCCCGTAGAGCAACCCGCTCACGGCAGGCATCGCGAATGAATTTTGCTATGCAGGCTCTCACCGCAAAATCTTTTGGCACCGGCAGCACAACTTCGCGCACACGATGTCCTAAGGTGTCTATCACGTCTCTCGTGAATTGCTTGTTACGCAACTGCTGACGGACAATGGGGATATTTAGGAGCGCATAACACAGAGCCGGCTCCAACGCATCCGGCTTTGGAAATCTTAGCTTGTATATACCGCCGCAAAACAACAGAGGTAAATCCTCCCTTTGTACGAGCGACGATGACCCCACCAAATATGTTCCGTCCCTGACCAGCAATATATCGTCCTGCTTTACATCCTGCTTCTTCCGATATTCCTTCAGTACTTCGTCATTGACCCCATGCTTTGGGTCTGTTTTCAGTTCGTAGGTTCCGAGGTCAGAAGTACGGACAAACGGATTTGATCCGGTGCCATAAGCCAATCGACCGATTTCATCCCCTGTGCTCAATATGATCTGCCCCATTTCAATCAGGTCGCTGATAGAAACAAGGTCGCAAGATTTCGAAAATTCTTTCAATCGGTCATTGATGGAAGGGTCATAGTATTTCGGAATCAGAATATCATTCTTGATATCAGCGACATCGCATTTGAACGCGATGTGCCCCCTGCGGCTACCGAGAAAGGTAGGCCGCCCGTCATAAGACTTCGGGTCGGGCCGCCACTTGCAAGCCGCTGCCACATCTCGGCCAACATTGGTTCCAGCAAGCGCCGTTTCACAGACTGCTAAGAAGTTTGAAACTCGCTCCCGAAGCTCAGCCCGTCCCTCAATTGCTGATTTGACGCGAGCCGATATCGCTTTAACTCGGGAAGACGATTTGGGAATTGGGATGACTACTTCTTCCAATCTTCCAACAACCGAATCAATAATATCCGCAGAAAACTGCTTTGATCTGATTTGCCGCTGAACTATTGGGGCACTGAAGGCCGCCAAAAGGTACCACGAAGTAAATCGGTCAGATGGCCGGACGCGAAATTTTGCCAAGTGATGCTGATAGAGCATTGGCCCGTCGAAATGGGTGACCATCGCCACAGATCCAATTAGATAAGTGCCCTCGTGGACAAACAAAATGTCCTCCGAACGTACATCCTGGTCGACCGTATATTCTCTGAAGATTTCCTGGGCGACTCCATGCTTAGGGGAAGCTTTCAATTCCCAGTTCGCGATATCACTCGTCCGAATATAGGGAAATGGACCGGTCCCATAATTCATCTTAGGAACATAACTTCCGTGGTCATGTTGGACGACCCCAGATCGGACCAACTGACCCAATGACTTCAGATCGAACGCCTTCAGTTCAGCTAAATCCGCCTCAATACGAGGATCATAATATCGAGGAATATAGATGTCATTTCGTATCTGTGACTGAGGAACACGAAAACCTGTTTCAGCGCGCCGTCTCACTTGAATGGATTCCCCATGAGACGCTTAAACTCTGCAGCCACACGTGGCACATCGTCCAATACTTCTTCGCGACCGTGGTCGTCGACCTTCACGGTCGGATTTCCTCGCGAGTCGTGACCACACCATTCTACGACACTCATGAAAGTCGCATCACTATCCCGTGGCTTTGAATTGTGAACGAACAATACCGCGGTCTTTGCGTGAGTATGTGGTTGGAAGAGCTCGTCCGGCATCGACACCACACCAACTATCCTGACCCGCTCACGAAGAAATTGGACGATGTGAGTATATGTAGGCATGCCCAGAATGCTTTCTGGAATGACTATGCCCAAGCGGCCCCCCGGTTTTAGAAGCTGCAGGCATCGTTCGATAAACAGTAGCTGAGGAGGCTGCTTATCATGAAGTTTCCCGCTCCATTCATACTTCCCGGTTGCCTTATTCTTCTTGGCTTGATGTCCCAGCGTGAATTGGCGGAGAGTTTCGGCTCCCTTTACGGGAATTTTTGCGCCGAATGGTGGGTTCGTCATCACGACGTCAAATGTACCTAATTTTACGCTTCCCTTTAGCAGCGGTGGCCACTCTTCGGGCATGTGAAGAGAATTCGCGCAATAAACGCCGCCTCTGCCGTCGCCAAGGATTGCCATATATGCCTTGGCAACTTTCGCTAGAAACGTATCTTTTTCAATTCCGCGAAAGTACCGAGCCCCAACGTGGCGCTGTTCTTCATGGATTCGTTCTGCTGAGAGCTTTCGCTTCTTACCGTTTTTCTCTAAAACGGTCCAAACATGGTCTAGCGCAGTGACTAAAAAACCGCCGGTACCACACGCGGGGTCAATTATAAGTTCTTCTGGCTGAGGATCGATGATGTCGACAATCATCTTGACGACATTTCGAGGCGTGAAGAACTGGCCCTCTTCGCCCCGCAACGCCGGCCCCATGAAAACTTCAAAGGCGTCCCCCACAGCGTCGCGCTCAGATTCAGTTATGCAATAAGGCTGCAGTTCACCAACTACATATGCCAAAGACTTCTCGTCTAGCTCAATTGTTTCCGTGGGATCAAAAACGTCATTGAACCGCGTCTTCACGCTCGCGAACAGGCCGAGAATACGCTCGAGCACCACTTTGGCGCTTTCGCCGACTCCAGCCCTAAATTCGACTAGCTCCTCCGGGCCTTTCGTAGTTTCGTCGTAGATTTTGCAGAAAAGAACATTGATGATTTGGTGTGCGAGCCGGATGTCGTGAGTTATCCCGACCGTATTGCCTGCCAGGTGATACCGAATGTCTTTAAAAACTGCCTTCAGACTGGCGCTGGTTTCAAGATCGCCACGCTTATATAGCCCAATATCCTCAACGCGCTGCCCGAAACGCGGAAGCGTAGGGAGTTCTCGGTAGTATACTTTCCCTTTCTCGTAATATTTGTGCAGATATAAATGCGACTTGCCATTGAACCAGACACCAATGAAGGCGTCCGATAAGGTCAGGTAAGTTTCAAGTTGCTTACGTCCCGCCTTTTCAGTTTCTGATTTACACTCGACAATGATTATGCAGTCATCATCGGATTTCCGAGCGTTGGAAAAGACAGCTATGTCGACTGGATACGATTTTTTCGTTTCGGATGGCCTGCGGCTAACGCGGTATTGAGGCCTTGTGATTATATGTTTCGCGGGATAGCCGAAATCATCGACTAATCGTCGTGAAAAAACTTGCGTCGCCTGTACCTCTTCGGGAGTCGCCTTTACGCGCATCCCACTGATGAAATCACGCAAATACCCTGCCGCCGCTGCAGCACCGTCATCTCCGACTGTCTGAACTAGGGCGTCGGGCTCGATCTCCTCGCTCCTTCTCGACTTAGCAATAGCCGCCTTTTTTTTAAGCTTAGGCATAATGAGCAGGGCCCCTCGAAACTGAATTGGACTTTTAACTGAGTCGCTGGGTGACGGCAGATTTTTGCCGTATGCCGAAACTGCGATAATCCATCGGCTTTCTGAAGCTGCAGACCAACTCTGCAAAGCGCCTTCGGATGACCGCGCAAATGGCAGCTGGACCTATCGCTGGTTCCACAATCATATAGCGTTAGGACTTATATCCTAGCTATCAGATCTTGATTTTCCGTCAAATGAAGGCCATATAACCGTCAGGAGATGGTATGGTAGATCGCTCAGTCAAGACGACAGCCAGTAAGCTTCCGAAAGAAATCCAAACCTTTTCGGATGGAGATGCACGAGCTCGCCTATCGACCACGGGCATTAAAGCGTTTGCCAAGCTGGCCAATCAATGGGGTTTAGCGAATTCCGAGGCTGCTGCTCTGTTGGGTGTCTCGTTGAGCACTTGGGAACGCATCAAGCGTGGCGAACGTACCGAAGCACTATCGCAAGATCAGCTGACACGCATTTCCGCCTTAGTAGGGATGTTCAAAGGACTACACCTGCTGTTTGCCGACGCCATGGCTGATAAGTGGCCTCAATTGCCTAACCGGGGTCCACTTTTCGAAAATAGGCGACCAATCGACGCGATGATTGACGGCGGTATTCCTAGGATGCTCGAGGTCCGCCGTTATATTGATGCGGTCCGTGGCGGGCTCTGAAGCAATTGATGGCATCCCGGTTATCAGGGATGCTTTTCCTCGAACCGTGCGGCTCGTTACTACGGCTCGATTGCGGGCGTCAGTCCTGAAGGCATTAGTCGATAGCGAAGACGAATTGGCAGAGCTGGCAGAGATCGAGGGCGCAACAAGCAATCGATTAATCGCTCAGGACCACGGGCTCGATACCATTGCGGCGGAGGAATTCGTCTACAACGTTCCTCATGCGATTTTCATAAACGCTAGCTTCGCCTACGCCAAGCCCCGGGAACTGAATAGATTCAACGGGCCAAGCAGAGGCGCATGGTATGCGGCATTGGACACGCAAACCTGTATCAAAGAAGTCTCTTTTCATATGGCTGAATTTCTCGCCATGGCAGGTCAATATGAAGCCGTAGTAGAATATGCGGAACTGTTTGCCAGCCTCGCCGGTGAATATTTGGATTTACGAGCGATGCCAGACCATCTGAGTTTAGGAAAGGATACTGAAGCTGCCTATAAGGTAGGAAACGCACTCGCCGAAATTACAATGGCTCGTGGCGTAAACGGAATTGTTTATCCGTCCGTCAGATATCAGGCGGGAACATGTTTCGTCGTCTTGTGGCCTCACGCTGTGCAATCTGTGGCCCAGGGCAGTATTATTCGACTTGTTTGGAGTGGCGGGCCAGAGCCAAGAGCTGAACTTGTTTGAGGTTAGAAGTGCAGCACCCTTAGCTTGAGAAGCTGACGTGCGACCCAGAAAACGCACCGTTCCTCAACCAGTTAGACTAGATCGTCAGGAGCTATGACGTTTCCTATTACTGGTTCAGGGTATTTCAGCTCAGTTCGCCCAATGGATTAGTACGAACAATCCCGTTTCAGGCCTCGCCTGGTCATTCAAGATATTGAGCGGTGATCGGTTCTAGAGAAATGCAGAGCCTGTGAGCGAATCAGCATCCTCCCATATAGGCGGGCACCCAACAGCTTAATCGAAACTCGAGATGAGAGCATTTGGCGCGCCCAACTTATTCCTGAGCTTAGCCCTCCACTGACTGAAATGATGGGGAGCAAGATGCCAATACAATGACATCCTGCCCCCGTTTCAAAATTTGTTTGCAAGCCGACGTATATGCATCGGCCTGGTGGGCTTCGAGCGGGTCCGCCGCCATCCCCACCTCCGCGATTGATCCGCCCCACTGTGCGGCGTCTCCTGCGGTCCCCGCGCTTAATGGGTCCGGGTCCCCTGCTGTGCTAGGCCTTCATCGTCTCGGCATCTGCCAATTTCTGGAATTCCGCGAGGATTTCTCGGTGACGCTGCGCTAGATAACGAACGATCCGTACATTCCCGAGCAGCTTAGCTAGATAACCCTTTGCTAGGACCAGATCGAGATGGTCCGTACCATATGATTGCTCCGCCATTTTGAACGCTCGATCTAAATTTGCCGTCTCCTGTTCCATCAAAGCCATCTGCTCATCAGACAGACCCTTGATGATCTTGGGCTTGCTGGCATCAGCTAACTGATCCTGAGGGGTAGCCGCTAATAGGGATTTAGCGTAGGTGCTCGAATAGGTGTTCATCGCCACCATAAGTTCTGCGGCTTCGATCTGGCGCATAGAGCCCATCTTTCTCAGGACAGTGAAGGTGCTGACCGGTACATGCTTGTCTCGGAGCAGCTCGACAGTCTCGTCGCATATACCTTTGAGAAGGGTAATCTTTTGAGTAAGTGTTTTCACATCGACATTCAAAGCTGCAGCGAGCCGTTCCGGTGAAACACCACGCTGAGCCGCTTTCACGATCATCTTGTGCTCCTGGACGATCGCAAGTCGGCTTAGACGCTTGTTATAGGTAAACGCCTCATCATCAGTCGAGATGAGGCAAACCACATCCACGGCGCCCATATCTTTCAACACTTCAATTCGCAAATGGCCATCCAAGAGCAAGAACATCCCCTCAGTTGCTAGATCCTCCACTACAACTGGAGGCTCAATCACGCCAACCTCGCGAATGGAGGCCGCAATCTGAGCGAATTTCAAACTCTGGCGAATTGTTGGGGTAACCACACGCAGGGGCCGTATGTTTTCAAGCGGGATACGACGACTTTCGCGTTCGAAGCCCATTTTTATGGCCGCGGATCTCGCCATTGGCTATCCTTTCACCTGTTGAAGTCGGTCCGCCAGATTTTGAGGTAGCGTGTCAAATTTTTCCGCGCGTAGGAGCGTTTGAAAGTCCTCGTCGGCAAGCAGCTTCCGCAAAGCTTCTGTTACGAAAATCAACCGGTCTCGCGTGCGCTCAGCCTTTCTAACCAACAGGCGTTTCTTGTCGGTATCGTCTCGATACGCGCGCAAAAGCGCATTTACGGATAGATTCTTTTGTGCCTTCGATTTCGGATTCGGGGGAAAATCCTTCCCGCGTCTTTTCCTACGAGCGATGAGACGCTTGACAAATAGCAGTTTGCGGCCTCGCAACTGCCTGTTTTCATAAGCTTGTTGCAGAACGCTTTGCACCGATGCATCATCGCTGCTGGCTGCGATATCGACTGCCACAGTAAGCGGCACCTGCCCGGATTCAACCGCGCTTAGTAACCGGTGCTCACCCGCGCGTAGCAGATGTTGGACCGATTTTACATAGTCAACAGTAAGACCTGTCTTCTTAGCGATGTCTGCTTCCCCATATCCACGCTTTTCCATTCCCCCTATGTCTTGCAGTAGGTCGATAGCTCGGTGCTGGCGCCGGGCGAGATTTTCAACCAAGCTCATGACAAGGCTGGTTTCCGGGTCTGCATCGACCACGAAAGCCGGGATCGAGGCCTCGCCTAGGGTTTGATATGCCTCAAGGCGCCCCTGACCGCAGATCAAATCATATCGCGGGCCTTCCTCCGTCTTTCGGTAAGTCACAGTTATGGGGCGCTTCAAACCAATTTCGGCGATATTTTCGACAATCTCCCTGAAGCTTTTGCGGTTTCTCACGCGCGGGTTGGTGATTGTTATTGCGCCGACCGGTATCAGCTGTACCTGGGGTGGTTCCATAGCAAGCGTCATGCGACCTCCTTGAGTTTGGCACGAGCGGTAAGGGGGAAAAGCTCTTCCAGACTCCCGAACCGATATGCGTCCAACGACGTGCCGTTGTGTTCACCCAACCGTAGCTTGGGCAGCGACATGTCCAGTCTGGGTAAGAAGTAATAATCAAGAGGCCCCGCATTGGCCTCGTTCATCCGAACGGCAATCGTCAGGTCTGGTGCTAATCCAGTATCAAAACGGATGTTCCAACGGAGCGAGCCAGCTGCCGTCTGAAGGCATCGAGCTATGACAATAGACGCAGAGAACTCATCGTTGATGCGCAAGAGATCCCCGTTGCCGACTTCTGTAACAAGACCGCCAACAGCCTCAATGCCAGCAATAGTGTGTTCCACGATGTCGGGGTGTAAAGCTCGTAACGCGCGGTTTATCTCCACATAGCTGTAGTCGCGATCGGGGGTAAATCCGACCAGTTGATAAGCCCTCAGCAGACTCCCAAATCGGCTTTGATACGCACTGCTTGAGGGCAATTGCTCAGCTTCATCGATGATGATTCCGGAAAGGTATCCATATGCCTCATATATTTGCCGCAACTGTTCCAGCATTTGATCATCGGAAAGTCGTGTGGAACGTTCGCGAATGATCACTTGGGCGGCATCAAATAGGAGGCGGTCTACAATGGGCTCGAAAGCGTTATCCGCTCGAACCAGCATTTCGGGCGCGTTTAGAACCCTGGTCTTCTTCAATTTGAAGGAAACGCGATTCCAGACATTGTTGCCGATGTACTTTTCGTTAATAAGAACTTGATGAACCGCCCCGCGGGACCAATCACGGCCAAGATCGGTTACCACGCCTCTGGCATTCAGGAGCCTTGATATCTCCCGCTCCGGCTTTCCCTCTTCAACGAAGGATCTGTAGATCCACCGTACCGTTTCGACCTCTTCCGGAGGACCTGGCACCAAGATTACACGGTCCGTCTGGATGCTCTTATGCTCGCCCCGCGCTAGGAGCGCTTTGGTCTCACCGGTTTGATCGACCAACTTTCGACGCAATCCATAACCCGCAGGGCCGCCTTGTCGATACCCCAGCTCAATCAGTCGGCACTGACCCGTGAACACTTTAGCCGATAGCTCGCGACTGTATTCGCCAGCCATCGCTCGCTTGACACCTTTTACAATTGTCGAAACGGGGCTTCCATCATTTTCGAATTGTTCCGCGCAATACTGAACGGTAATGCCCGCTCGTTTGCAGATGTATTCGTAGTAGGCACTCTCGTCCGCATCCTGAAAGCGACCCCATCTACTGACATCATAAACAAGGATTGTATTAAAATCGGTCCGCCCAGCTTCGACATCGGATATGAGCCTCTTGAGCGCGTCTCGCCCATCTAACTTCAGCCCACTTTTTCCCTCATCTGCGTAAGTCGCGACGATAGGTATGCCTCTTTTGGCGGCATAGACGTTGATTACCTCAGCTTGGTTTTGAGTGGAGTACTTTTGATGATCCGTAGACATGCGGACATATATTGCCGCCCGGTGTTCTGGCGGCATGCCGGATCTGGATGAAGTTCCCGGATAAGTGCGCAATCTACTGTCACCCTCCAGCGGTCATCGAAAGCTATAAACTCTCGCGGCCACCAACTAATGTAGCTCTCGAGGGTCGAAAAGTTTTTCTGAAAGATGGGCAAAAGATTTCCCCCCAATCGAGCAAAGCGGATCAGTCGTTCGGCCTATGCTGAGGCAGTTGCTAATGCCCTACGCGCCGATTTGGATGGTAACCATCACGCAATAAAAACCGTGATGCGTTGGACCGGCTCTAACGAACGAACGGTTAAGAACTGGATGGCTGGAACGCACGGTCCGAGCGGAGAGCATCTTGTGACGCTCGCGTACTACTCAGAAAGTGTTATGGCCGTTTTGTTCCAACTGACCGGCAAAAATGAAACAATAAAGAAAGTGGACGCGTCCCTGCTGCGTAGCAAGATTATAGAAGCACTGGCTATAATCGACAGCTCTTCGCACGATGCCTCGGTTGATTGAGTAAGTCTCGGTACAATCTCGGCGATCGAATGCCTCGATTCCGCAACATTGGTCCGAATGTTGGATTACTTAGGGGGCGCACTTCTAGGCTCGATTGATGCTCGGGGATGTAGAGCCGTTAGCGAAGGTCTGCAGATCGACCTCGCATAGTCGGCCGCACATCTACATCACTGCACCGAACTTCTCCAACGGATAGGCCAATTCTGGTCTGACGCGTGCTGATTTGCATCGTTTCACGAATGGCTGATCGGCAATTCCTTGCCGGACAGGCCACCCAGTGTTGGAGAAAGGCCGGTGCTGGAATCAAGCAGCTATTACTTGTCTAAGTGTGCAGATTAGAACGAAATTTCAGTTGGGAAGCTGCCGTTCTACCATTGAACTACACCCGCGTCCGGTGACGCGTATAACATGGGCGCTGCCGTTCGTCCGGCCCCGCCCAAGCTCGGGGCGTTCCGCACTCGAAATGGTCCACTGGACCATTTCGTCCGGCTATGCCGGACCGCGCCTCACCCATTGAACTACACCCGCAGCCGGGGAGCTTTTTGACACGCCGCCCGCGTGTTCGTCCAGCCCAGCCTGAACTGACATAAGGCATCAATTGCCCGATGGAGCATCCCATAACCGGCCCGAACCTGCAGATCTTCAACAGCCGCGCCATAGGAGGAGCGCTTCATCCTCGAACTGGGAAAAAACGTCCTCGCGCCCAGGGCATGCTTGTTCTGGAAGGGGGCTTGGCGCCCCATGCGTCTTCGGGCCAGGCACCTTTGCCTGGTTTCCGCAGGATATGGCAATGCAGCATGGGGCCGCCCAAACCCAGGCGGGCGACGAAAAGTTACCTAAAAATGAATTCAAAATCGGAATGTGCGGTCTTTAGCGATCCCGTTAAGGGTAAAGCATAACACCAGCACTAGACTGCCGGCGATTTTGATACGGGGTCTCACATGATTTTGCAGAAATTCCTGAAAAACGAATCCGGCGCAACGGCCATCGAATATGGTTTGATCGCCGCGTTGATCGCGGTGGTGATCATCACGGCGCTGATGGCGGTTGGCACCTCGCTTTCCACCACCTTCACCAATATCTCGAGCAGCGTGCGCTGAGTCTCAACGCCGGGTGGGCTCAGAATCCGGAAACAGCGGCGGCGGCGTGCTGGACAGTCTCTCCGCCAGCCAGTTGACCGACGCCGTTTCTATGTCCGAGCCCACCCGCACATGCGTGCCGGTAGACAGCGCATAATAGCTCGCCGGCGCGGCCTCCTTTATGTAGCGGTCGAACAAGGCCGTGCAGTTCACCACCACATTGGCCGGATCAAGGCCGCCGCAAATGATAAGTGCGGGCGGAGATTGGCTGCTCACATAGTTCAGTGGATTGACCTGTTCGATCCGCTCCACGTCGCGCCACCACGGACTCGCCATGTCGTGCCGGCGATAGACCGCGACAATGGCCTTTGAATCGGCGTCATTGGTGCCCAGATAATCGCCAAACATGGACGCGGCCTTGTCGTCGCTGGAGAGGAAGAGGTCGGTCAACGGCGATTCAATCACCGAGGCATCGACCCTGCTGGACTGGGCGGTGTTTCCGCCCACATCGCCCTCCAGCGGCTCGACGTCGCCGGTTACCGCCAGCAGCGCCGCAAGGTTGCCGCCGCGCGATACGCCCCAAATCCCGATCCGGTCGGGATCGATATGGTAGTCGCCCGCATGGGCGCGAAAGAACCGCAGATAGGCCTTGGTGTCCATCAGCATCGCCGGCATGCGACCGCTTCGGCGATAATCGATCCGCGCCAGCGCAATCCCGCGCGGTAAAAGCGCGCCCAGGATTCGGCGGACCACGGGATCGCGCGGGTCGTCATAGGCGCCGCCCTTGCCATGGATATAGAGAACCATGGGCGTGGCGCCCGCGCGGGCGGCAGGCAGATAGACATTGGCTTTCAGATCGAAGGGTTGGCCCAGGTCATCGATATGCGCCACCTGGACATCGGCGAATGCCGGCGCAGGTAAGTTCTGGGCCACGCTGGGCACCGCCGCAAGATACATCCACGCCATGCCTGCCAATAGGATGCGCATGATGTATCTCCGGTTTTGGGCGCGCCGGAATATGCGCCCGTGCCCTTTTGCCAATAGTTTAACAGGTCTGACAACGGATCGCTCGATGGGAGAGGAATAAAACAGGAATTGAAAACAACCCGGTGCAAAGCCGGGACGGTCTGGTGTAGAACCGCCTAAAGAAGGCAAGTCAAAACCCATCGGCAGCGCAGGAAATTGGCGCCGGCACGGTAACAAAAAGTCGCCTGAAAGAACACGCTCTGATGGATCTGCGGACCCTCTTCGATCAGGCGCTGACAGCGCACCGCCAGGGCCAACTGTCCGAAGCTGAAAGTTTATATCTGCGCATACTCGCCGCCGACCCCGGCAATACGCCGGTGCACTATTCGCTTGGCATGCTGCGCGCGCAACAAGGTCACCTGCAGGAGGCGTTGGACCTGATCGGGAGCGTCCTGACGGCAATCCCCAATTCACCAGAGCTGTTGTGGAACCATGGCAATTTGCTGCTCAATATGGGCCGTTATGCCGAAGCACTGGCGAGCTTTGATCGCGGACTGCGTTACGAGCCCGGCAACCCAGGGCTGCTGCTCGGCCGCGGCGACGCATTGCAGGGCCTGCAACGCCACGAAGCCGCGCTTGAAAGCTATGATCGCACCCTGGCAATCCAGCCTCACGACGCGATCGCGCACGGCAATCGCGGCAATGCGCTTATGAGCATGGGCCGACTGGAAGAGGCGCTGGCCGCCTTTGACGCGGCGGTGGCAATCCAGCCGGACAATTGCCTGGTCCATAACAATCGCGGCAATGTGTTGAAGGAGCTTGGGCGGCTGACGGAAGCGGTGGCGGCGCTGAACCGGGCTCTGGAGCTGCAGCCCAATTTCGGTTCGGCTTACTTCAATCGCGGCAAGGCACTGTGCAAAAATCACCGGCTCGCCGAAGCGTTTTCCGATTTCATGAAATCCGCCGAACTGGCGGCGGGCACAACGGCATGGCCGGCCGAAGGCGTGGCGCCGGGAGCACACATGACCAGGCACGACCGCGAGCAGCAGGACTATCTCGCCGCCATCGGCGCCAAGACAGGATTTGGCGGGCTGACAATCGAAGGCGGCGGCCGGCTGAAGGGGCCGACAATCAATCCCGCAAACATCGCCAGCGCCGCCCAGCAATGGCGCACCAAGCGGCCACAGATCGCGGTAATCGACAATTTTCTCACCGACGAGGCGTTGGCCGAATTGCGCCGTTTCTGCTGGGGCTCGACCGTGTGGCGCACCAGCTATGAGCGCGGCTATCTGGGCGCGGTTCCCGAATACGGCTTCGCCAGTCCGCTGCTGGCACAGATTGCCGACGAATTTCGCACATCCTGCGTCGATATTTGCGGCAATCACGCCCTCAAATATCTGTGGGCCTTCAAGTATGACAGCGCACTGGATGGGGTCGGAATCCATGCCGACGATGCGGCGGTCAACGTCAATTTTTGGATCACGCCGGACGAGGCCAATCTCGATCCGGAACGGGGTGGGCTGGTCGTATGGGACGTGGCGGCGCCGCTGGACTGGGAATATTCCAAATACAATGGCGATCTGGCGGCCACACGCGCTTTCCTCAAGCGCAGCAACGCCAGACCGGTGACCATTCCCTATCGCTGCAATCGCGCGGTGATTTTCGATTCCGACCTGTTTCACGAAACCGACGTCATCCGGTTCAAGGAGGGCTATTTGAACCGCCGTATCAATGTCACGTTGCTGTATGGTGATCGGGCACCGCCGCACGATCGTCTTACTGCCCAGTCCTGAAGTGCGACTGGGCCTGGGCGACAGCGCCGCGCAAAATGGCAGGACGGAAAATTAAAAGGCCGGATGGCTTTGCAACCCGGCCTTTCATTTGTGTGCCGCGTGCCCTGGCCCCTCGCTTGCGCTCGGGGCTTTCGGCACTCAAATCGGTCGTCGCGCTACGCTGGCGCTAGCGATGGACCGATTTGCCCGCTTATGCGGGTCGTGCCTCAATCATCGAACCTCACGCCGACACGATAGGAACGGCCGATACAGTCATAGATAATGCAGTTCGTGCCGCCACCACCGATGGTCGGAAGGTTCGGCGGCGGCCCATTGAACGCATTGTCGATCGCGCCATAGAGCTGGATGTGATCATTCCAGCGATAGGAACCGCGGAAATCGCCATAGACGACCGCCGGCACATTGTTGTCGTCGATGCTGTTATAGACGGTCTGCGACTGGTTTATGTAGTTGCTGAGCACCGCAGATCCGATGATGCGGGCCTGGGCGGTGAGCGACCACGGACCTTCGGCATAGGTCGAACTCACAGTCATGCGCAGCTTGGGTTCGGTCAAGAACACGCTGCCGAGCGGACTGAGTCCGCCGTCGGAGCTGATTGCGCCGGCACCATCCACCGTCACGCCCAACGAGGTCCTGGTCTTCTCGTCGGTATAGTTGCCCAGGATGTGCCAGCTCATGGTGCCGTCGAGCAGCTCGTGCTGATAGTCGATCTGGAAGTCCAGGCCCGAGGTGGTTTCGCGGTTGGCGTTCACCGGCCCCTGGTAGTAGGAGTTGAACGCTCCAGGGCTGTCGGCGCTGAAGGTCAAACCACCGATCAATGCCCTCGGCGAGTTGCCGTTGGCGTCGATTTCCGATGCCGCAAGCCCGTTCGCGAAGGGGCCCTGGCCGAAGAAGATGAACTGGCAGAAATACTTGTTACCCGCGGTGCATTGAGCGGCGATCTGCGATTCGCTCGGCGAGAAGATGCCGCCGTGCAGGGTGATCGAATACCAGTCGAACGACATGGACAGGTTTTCGATCCAGTGCGGGGTCAACACGATGCCGCCCTCGACCGTCTCGGCCTGTTCCGGCACCAGCAGGGGGTTACCTGCCTGGAGCTGATGTATGTTGTAGTTCGGGCCGCCATTGGGATAGGAGATCGTCTGGGTGCTGACCAGGATGGGCGAGAACAGTTCGCCGATGCCCGGGGCGCGGATGTCCGACGACAATGTGGTGCGGACCTTGATGTCCTCGTTGATCTGGCTGGTCATACCCAGCTTCCAGGTTTCCACCAGGCCGCTGGTTGAATAGGAGGTGATGCGGCCCGCGGCGTTGAGGTTCAGATCCTCGACGAAGTCATTCTTCAGGACCGGAACATCAAGTTCGAGGAAGCCTTCCTGCACATTGTACTCGCCGGCATATTCGGAGAAGTTGCCGGATTCGAACACGCCGGAGGCGCCCAGTTCCAACGGATCGCGCTGGTTGCGCTGCTGTTCCAAACGGTCTTCAAAGCCGAAGGCGACAGCGGGCTTGCCGGCCGGCAGCCCCCAGGGCAGCACGCCTTGGGTGGAGATCGAGAACACCGACTGGCCCATGCGGTACAGCGCCTGGTCAGCGATGCCGTCATTGGTGCGGCCGGGGGCGATATAGTTGAGCGCCGCCTGGCTGACGGTGCCGTCGCCGAACAGGTCCAGCGGCACACAGCCTGGCTGATAACCACCAGGCTGGAGCACCTGGAAGCCCGACGTCGGACTGGTGGTGACGCCATAGGAGGTCGCGGTCAGGGTCGAACGGCAGGCGATGCTGCCAACCGCCGGTATCGGCACACCGGCATTGCCCAGCAGGGTGCGGACGGCAGCCGCTGTGGCGGCGTTGCCGCCGCCCAGCGAGTTGGGACCGCTGGCCTGGACAACCACCGCGTCGACCGCGTTGCTGAAGTTCGTGTTCATTGTGTTGTAGCGCGCCCATTGCCGCTCGCGCACCGAGCTGTTCTGGGCATAGGCGTTCCACGTCCAGTCCTCGCCGAACAGCTTGTAGCCGCCATTCAGGGTGAAGACGCCGCGCATCAGCTGGCGGTAGTTCTGGACAAAGTTCTGGCCGATAGAATTGGCCAGATTGCGCATCGAAACCTGGTTGAGACTCGACAGGTTTTCGATGGCCCCGGTGCCCAGCGCGAAGCTGGGAACGTTCCCTGCAATCATCTGCTGCTGCAGCGCCGACGGGATGAAGGCGTTGTCTACCTTGACCGTGACCTGTTGCTGGCGGCCGTCATTGGCAATGTTTTCTTCCGCGTCCCAACCATAGTTCAGCATCACCGATGCGGTGATGTCAGGCGTGATCTTGTAGCTGGTGTAGTTGAACAGATTGTACTGATGATATGGCACTGCGGTCGGCGTCTGGTTGCTCACCAGGCTGTTGGGATTGGCCGAGCAGTTGTAGCAGTTGCTGCCGACGGCATTGGTGCCGGGGGTAATATTGGCGATGCCGAAATTGAACGGCTCCTGCTGCGCGTTCGGGCCCACGAACTGGACGCCCCGGAACGTATTGGAAGCGGCGGGTGTCCCCGTCCCGAATGCCGAGAATTGGCCGCCAATATTCTGAATTGCCTGTATTGCAGCCAAGTTGGCTGGCGTGTTCGCAAGGCCCGCGGCGCTGGCGGTGATCAGGCCGCCATTGGTGAAGGAATTGCTGTAGACGCCGGCGGGTGTATGGCACAGCTCCGTCGCCGGGCCGCCATTGACCACGGCGCAGGAATAGAGCGCGCGGTTGATATGGTCGTACCAGGGCCGGCTGAAGTTATACATCGCGTCCGGACTCATGGTGTAGTTGGCCGCGAATTCGGTATGCGCGCGGCCGCCCAGGAAATCCCAACCGGCAACCGCTTCGAGCTTCCACTTCTTCTGATCGCCGTGGGAGTCGTTGCCAAAAGTCGCATTGGCCTTGAAGCCGGTGTAAGTCTTGTCGATCACCAGGTTGACTACGCCGGCGACGGCGTCGGAGCCCCAGGAGGCGGAGGCGCCGCCGGTCACCACATCGACGCGCTGGATGACACTGGTGGGGATGGTCGAGAGGTCGACGCCGCCGATCGCGGGCGGACCACCAGCATTGGGATTCGATGTGACGACGCGCTGGCCGTCGAACAGGACCAGGGTGCGCACCACGCCCAGGCTGCGCAGGTTGATCGTGTCGATACCGGCGTCGCCTTGGGAGGCATTGCCGGCATGGGAACCGTTGGTTTGCGAGTCTGACTGACCCACTGCGGGCAGTTCGCGGATGGCGTCGCCGATATCGACCTTGGCATCGCGCTGCAGGGTTTCTGCGCCGATCACCGTGACAGGGGTGGGTGCCTCATAGCCCTGGATGCTGATGCGCGAGGCGGAAACCGTGACGTTTTCGACGTTCTGGGCTTGCTGTTCTTGCGCGCTGGCGCTGGCCGTAATTGCGGCGGCCATGGCGGCCATCGAGCCGCCCAACATGAGCTTCTTGCAAAGACTATCCATGGAATCCCCCCTAAAGGTCCAAGTTTCTTATCTTTAAAAGCTATGCGGTGATTTGTTTTGCTGCTTACGCGGCTTGAATCCTTGTCATGACACTGCGGCAATCTGACCTCCAAACCCGTTGAGCCGTCAAGCCGCAACTGACTCCGCGTGCTGACTTTCAGTCAGCCGTTAACGCCGACAATCGACATTGGCGAGCGGTCGCGGATCACTCAACCGATGAACCCGCGACGAAAATGGAACGGCGTAAATTCTTTCTCCATGCGAGGTCCGATTTGGAAGCGATAGCTGCATAGCAGCATCATTTGGATCGGCTCGACATCGATGCGCGGCGCATCTTCCCGTCCTTGTAGAAACCGGCCAAATCAGCAGCATCGTCGCGCAAGTCTCGCGCGCGTGGCAGAGCGAGCACCAGAGTGCGACATGCATGGAATTGTGCAGCGCGGCAATGCAGGTTGCTTCATTCGAGAATGGCTGGAACAGGAGTGCTGCGGGCGCGACTTCCAACCACCATGATGCGGCGCCAACTGCTCCAAAGCGGTGATGCTTTCGTTGTCGCGCTTCGATTTATGAATGGCCTATCAGGCATTTCCTCCGCGGACCGTATCTTTTTTGCTACGCGCTACCATCACGGAGGAGGGGAACAAAGCCACTGGCACCACTAACTTTTAATCGCCAAAATGATTCGCGGCCGTTCCGGCTGAGGAGACCCGCGTGATGCCGGCCAAAGATGCACACAGCGAATGTCGGGGCATGTCTCTTGCGCGCAGCTGGCCGCGAGCCAAGCCATGAACATGAACGCTGACCACTCCATCATGCGGGGCTGGCAGCTGTTGCAGGCAGGCAATCTCGCCGCTGCCGAAGAGATCGTGCGCCCCTTGCTCGCCTCCGGCGTGAGCGACGCGCTGGCACCGCTGGCGGGCGCCATCCGGCTGCAGCAGGGACGTTTTTCCGAAGCCGCACCGCTGTTCGCGCGCGCGCGCGCCCTTCATCCCGCCCAGGCACGCTTTGCCTTCCTGCATGGCTCCGCATTGGCCGGCATGCAGGAGATGGAACAGGCCGTATCGGCCTGGCAGGCGGCGATCAAGCAGGATCCGAACTTTGCCGATCCCTATCTGGCGCTGGGAAAGACCTTGCGGAAACTGGGACAGTCGCAGGAGGCCATCAACATCTATCGCAAGCTGTTGCGCGTGCAGCCCAACAATGTGGACGGTTATATCGCGCTGGCTTCGGTGTTGGCGGAAACGGGGCAATTGGCGCAAGCCGAGGCGCCGTTGCGTCGGGCGATGCATCATACCCAGGACGCCAAGGTGCTGGCCTCCATCCACAACAATCTGGCCATCGTGCTGAGCCAACTGAACCGGCATGAAGAATCGCTTGGCAGCCTGGAGCGTACCCAAAGCCTCGCGCCGGATTTGCCCAGCCTGGACCAACGCCGGATCGACAGGCTGTACCAACTGGGGCGCTACGAAGAGTGCCTGGCACTGTACCGGAAGCTTCTGGACCACAATCCCGCCGATGCGCCACTGCATCATGCGTATAACAGCCTGCTCCATAGGCTGGGCCGCAAGGATGAGTTCCTCACCTCCTATGACCGGGCGCCGCAGACCCGCGAGATCCTGTTGGGAAAGGCGCGCTTTCTGTCCTTGCAGAAACGCAGCACCGAAGTGGAAGAGATTTACAACACGCTTCTGGCGCGTGATCCGCTCGACAGCATCGCCCTGGGGGGCTGGGCCGGCAACCTGATGACCCTGGGGCGGCATCAGGAAGCCTTGGCGATCTTCGAAAGCGTGATCAATCGCCGTGGCGCAAGCTCGGGTTTCTTCAGCGGTGGCGCCGGCGCGGCGCTCCTGCTTGGCGATCTCGAGAAGGCCGAACATTTATGCCATGCAGGATTGCGTCTTGATCCGTTCGATCAGACATGTCTCGCGGTGCTGGGAATTGCCTGGCGTCTGCAGGGCGACGAACGGGACGAAGGCCTGAACGGTTACGGCAGCCTCGTCCGCGTCTTCGACCTGAAGCCGCCCGAGGGTTTTGCCAGCATGGCCGATTTCAATGCCGAACTGGGCGCCTATCTGGATCGCCTGCATCCGAAGACCGAGGCCTATCTGGAGCAATCGCTGCTGGGCGGCACCCAAACCGAAGGCATGCTGTTCGGTTCAGGCCATGTGCTGGTGGAAAAATTGCGGGCGCGGATTGAAGAGGCTGTCGCCAATTACATCGCCCACCTGCCCGCAAATGAGCACCATCCCTTTCTGGTGCGCCGATCCAACGGCTTCCGTTTCACCGGCGCCTGGTCCTGCCTGATGCGGGGAGAGGGCCATCACAAGAATCATGTGCATCCCGAAGGCTGGATCAGCTCCTGTTATTATGTGACCGTGCCGGCGGCCACCAGCGATGCCGAGACACGAAATGGCTGGATCAAGTTCGGCGAGCCGTCATTTGATGTGCCATTGAAAGACCCGATCCGGCGCGCCGTTCAGCCCGTACCTGGAAGGCTGGTGCTGTTTCCCTCCTATATATGGCATGGCACGGTTCCGCTGCACGCGGACACCGCCCGCACCACCATCGCCTTCGACGCGGTGCCGGTGAACTAGCCGTCGTGCATTTCGCCTGCGCCCATAACCCGCGGCTGCCAGGAAAGACCCTGCGGGGTCTTCACCGGCTCCATGGCGATGCGCGCATCAGGACCGATCATGCCCAGATCGACTTCGCGGTCGGGCAGGATGACGATGGTGCGGCGCCGCTCGATCACCATCACGATGACGCCCTTGCTCAAGCCCTGCGCGGACAGCCGCTTGAGGACCGACAGATATGGCTCGCGGGCCCAGGGCCTTAAGACCGCGGGGTCGACATGGACGACAAACAGGCTGGGCCGGGAATCAACCACCATCTTGCAGACGCTGGGCTTCCATTCCGGACCCATCGCCGGATCAGTCAGCCAGCGGCAGTTGAAATTGCGGCAGGAGGGCGGACGGTCCTTGTAGATGCGGCAACCGGTTCCGGCCGCAAAGTTGGGGCACCATTGATCCTTGGGCTTGTCGAGCTCAGGAATGCCCAAAACCTTGCAGCAGAGCGAACAGTCGCCGCATTGTCTGAGGCCATCCATCACCGGGGTTGCCGACGCAGCACGACCAGACATCCGGAAATCTTGTTGCCCTCCTGATCATGTTCATGAACGACCGTTTCCAGCTGCAACACCGCAAATCCGTTTTCGACCGCGATGCGCTCCACATAGGAGACGCCATGCTGAAAACAGCCACTCTGGGCGAGCCTGGCGTTCGCGGCGACCGCGTAATCGGCTTGCATCTCTTCGGTCGGGAAAAACGTGAACACAAACAGTCCCCCGTCGCGCAGACAGGTCGAAGCGGATCGAAACAGCATTTCAAGCGCGCCGAAATGAATGAGCGTCGCGGCAGCCAGGATGCCGTCGTAGCTGTCCCGGTGCCCAGCCATGAAGGCCACAAGATCGGCCTGGAACAGCTGGTCGTACACGCCCTTGGCCTTCGCTTTTTCCAGCATGGCCGGTGAGACATCGACGCCGTCGAGACGCCCCGACAGATCACGCACCTTTTCGCCAGCCCTTCCCGTGCCGCAGCCGATATCGAGAACGGCCGGCATTGCGCCAGCCACGTGCCGGCGAAAGGCCTCCGCGACCAGCCCGGCGCCGAAATACCCGTGCTCCTGATCCCAGAAGCGCGAGCGGACTTCATAGATGCCGAGCAGTTGCGCCTCTGACGCGCGCTCCGGCGCGTCGCCCACGCCCAGATGCGCCAGAAGGATGCGCAGCCCTTTGCTGTCATCAGGGTCGCGGGCAAGACAGTCGCGGAAATGCGTTTCGGCTTCATCGCGCAGTCCAAGGTCGCAACACAGCATGCCCAGGCTGTAGTGGGTGTCGGCATTGCCGGGATTGTATTGCAGAGCCCGCTCGAAACTTGCCCTGGCCTGGTCTTGCCGGCCGAGCGCCTTCAGGACATTGCCCAGATTGTTATGCGCGTCGACATAATCGGATTTGAGCGCGATCGCGCGTTCATAGCTGGCGGACGCCTCTTCCAGACGGCCCAGCGCCTTCAACACAATGCCGAGATTGTAGTGAAAGCTGGGAACCACGCCATTGAAGGCGATGGCCTTGGCGATCAGCGCCGCCGCCTGACCCGGATTGCCGGTGCGATAGGCCTGGATGCCGGATTCATGCAGGGCGATCGGATCGGGCACCGCCGTCCGGCTGCCTGAAATCGCCGGCCGGTCGGCCTTGCCCTGCGCGCGGCGCTGTCTGCGATTCATCTGCGGTCTGTCTTGCCACTCCCAGCGTCAGTAGCGGCTTTCCTGGGTGTGACGGTGACAGTTGGAGGCAGCGCCAGAAAACAAACGGCGCCCCATCCCAGGATGGAGCGCCGGATTTTCCTAAGCGAGGGATTTTGCGGTGTGAGCAGGAGCGCCGAACGATGTGGGCTAGAAGCCCATGAGCGATGGCGCGACGAACTCACGACGCAAAAGACCCGCTTAGATGGTGACATTGCCCGTCTTGGCCGCCTTAACCAGATGATCGGCGCAGCGATAGGCCAGCGCCGAGATGGTCATGGTGGGGTGGTTGCGCCCGCCGGTGACGAAGCTGGAGCCATCGACGACGAACAGGTTGGGCACGTCATGGGCGCGGTGATATTTGTTCACCACACTGGACTTGGGATCATTGCCCATGCGCGCGGTGCCGCGGGCATGCGCGCCGCCCTTGGAGTCGTTGATCTGGTCCGCCCACACCTGGGTGGCGCCGGCGGCTTTCAGGATCTCCACCGAACGGTCGATGAAGAACTGCATCCCCTTATAGTCATTCTGATGACTGGTGGTGGTGATGCGCATGGCAGGCAGGCCCCAGGCGTCTTTCACCTCCGGATCCAGATCGACCGTGTTGGTCTCCACCGGCAGTTGGGAGATGAAGTTCACCATCGTCAGGCGGCGATTGGCCTGCTCGATCAGCGCCTTCTTGTAATCGGCGCCCCAGCTCGGCGCGCCGTGTGGACCGGCCAAGCCGTATTGGATCGGCGACATCTGGCCACGCGCGGTCATGCGGCCGCCGCCATAGAAGCCACGGTTCTTAACGTCATTGTGAACGTAGGAGAGAACCGCCGCGCCGGTGACGCAGCCCTTGTACTCGTTCAGCGGATCGGTGAAGAGCCCCGACGCGCCGCCGCCATTGCCGGTCATCAGATACTTGCCGACCAGGCCGCTGGAATTGGCCAGGCCCTGCTGGAAGCGGTTGGACTTTGACAGCAGCAACAAGCGCGGGGTCTCGGTGCCATTGGCGGACAACACCACGCACTTGGCCTTCTGGAACACTTCCTCGTTGTTGTTGGCCTTGTTGAAATAGGTCACGCCAGTGGCCTTGCCGCTCGCATCGACATTGATCTCGCGCACATAGGAGTGGGCGCGAATCTCGCAATTGCCCGTCGCCACCGCGAGGGGCAACAGCGCCACCGCCGAGGACGAACGTGCCTTCACCTGGCAGCCATAGCCGGAGCACATGCCGCAATTGATGCAGCCCGAGCGGCCGTTATAGGGTTCGGTGATGATGGCGGCGACATTGGGTGTCACCGTCAGATTGAGCTTTGCGGCGGCCCGCTGCATCAGTGCGCCGGAGCTTTTCAGCGGCAGCGGCTTGACCGGGTACGGCTTGGACATGGGCGCGATCAGGTCGGTTTTGACATTGGGGCCCGAAATGCCGATCTCCCATTCGGCCTGCGTGTAATAAGGCTCGATCTCGGCATAGGAAACCGGCCAGTCGGCCACGCCGGTGCCGGCCATGGTGCCGAAACGGGTGGCTTCCTCGAACTCATAAGGAAGATGCCGCCAGGACGAGGCGCCATAGGTAACGGTGCCGCCACCCACCACGCAGCCATAATCATGGCTGCCCGCGACCGCCTTCTCATTGGCGTTGCGGCGGAAGGTGTTGCGCTGGACCTTGGGATTGGAAATCAACCGGTCGTCTTCCGCGGGGAAGCGGTTGATCAGTTCGTCCTTGTTGTAGTCCTGCTCATGGCCGAAAGCGCCCCAGGCGCCCTGCTCCATCACCACGACGGAGAAACCGGCCTGGGCCAGCTGCTTGGCCATCACGCCGCCGGCCGCGCCAGAGCCAATAACCACGAAATCGACTTCTTCGGAGGGACTGTATTTTTTCATGTGAGTCTCCCTCAAGCCTTGTCATAGGCGCCGAACGGGGCGCGGAAATTGAGACTGTCGTCAAAGCCGATCTGCTGCCAGCCGACCTTGTGGAAATTGCCGCCATGCTGGGGCGAAGCGAACATGCCCATGATGGTGTGGTCGCGCACCGTCTTGAAGAAGGGCGTTGTCTCGATCGAAGTCAGCAACGCCAGCTGCTGGTCGGACGGCAGCGCGGCGAAGGCCTTGCCGCCGGTCTTGGCCGACAGATCGGCCAGGCCCTTGGCATAGACGTCCTGCTTGTCCTGGGCGAAGGTGACCAGTGCAGTGTCGATGAAATAGATCACCTGGGCCTCGCGGGCGCCGGGCGTGTCGGTGGTGGGATAGATCTGCGCCGCCATGGCGTCGATGTCAGCCGCCTGCAACTTCGAGAAATAGGTGAAGGTGCCCATCGCCTGGGCCTTCTCCGCCGCCGCAACCTCGGCCGGCCAGTTCGCCGCCAGCCATGCCGCGCTGGACGCGCTGAAGGATTTCAGAAGGAAGTTTCGCCTGCTGTCGCTCATGACCGCTTCTCCTTTGAAGAAGACTGTTTGAGATACCGGGTGATGCCGTGCGGCGCGACATTCACCGCGCCATACATGTTGCCGTTGGGGGCGACGACCACCCCTTCGCCCGCTTGGTCGTCGGGCACGAAGGCGTCGGGCAACGCCTTGGAGACGCTGCCGATCCACACGCCTTTCTTCCAGCCGGGATGGAGGGTTTCCGTGGAATCGGCGTCGATGGCATAGAGCCGGTCGCCGGTGACATAGAAGCCGCTGGGCCGGCCGAACTGTTTCCACTCATCCAGCAACTTGCCGTCTTGGCTGAAGATCTGGATGCGGTTGTTGGCGCGGTCGGCGACAAACAGCCGGCCCTTGGCGTCAAAGGCCAGCGCGTGCGGATTGTTGAACTCGCCGGGGCCACTGCCCGCCTTGCCCCACTGCTTGATAAACTTGCCATGGGCGTCGAACTTCATGACGCGCATGTCGAGGCCCGCCGGAATGAAGGGATTGATCGGCGCATGTCCGTCGGTGACGAAGATGTCGCCATTGGGCGCGGTGATCACGTCACTGGGCGACTGGAAATGGGTTTCATCATCGCCGCGCTGGCCGGCCGTGCCCAGCCGCATCAGCACCTTGCCCTCGGCCGACAGTTCGATCACCTGCAAGCCCTTGCTGCCATCCTTGGAGATGGCGCCGTCGGTCACCCAGATATTGCCGTGATGATCCACGTGAAGGCCGTGCGGGAACACGAACAAGCCGGCGCCGATGCTTTTGATCGCCTTGCCGGTCGCCATATCCAGCTCGACGATGGGTGCCTTGTCGGAACCGTCGCAGCTGTTGGCGCCGCAACGATCGATGGCCCAGATTTCGCCATGCGGCCCGCGCTCGATCCCGGCGCTTGATCCCCATTGTCCGCCCGCAGGCGGCGTCGCCCACTGATGTTCGGGCGCGCCATAAGGCTGCTTCAGGTCTTCGGCCCGAGCAGCCAAGGGCCCCCCTGCCAAAGGAAGACAGACAAAAGCCACCGCAAGTGCGAATTTCACAATACGCGTTCCTTCCCCGACAGGGCGTTTTGCGGCCCCGATTTTGAGCGACGCTATCCCCCGGCTGGGGCCCCGTCAAAGCGGCAAAGGCGGCTGTCGCAGCTTATTTTACGCTGCGACGCAACATGGCACTTTGCATGGCAAATTTGCGCATGGTGCCGCTGGAACCCCTGGCCTAAGGTCCGGCCGTCATCAAACAAAAGAGCATGAGATGAAGATTTTGGTCACCGGATCGGGCGGCATGATCGGCAGGAAGCTGGTCGAGCGGCTGGTCGCGGACAAGACGTTGGGCGGCAAACCCATCGAGGCCCTGACCCTGGTCGATGTGGTGGATTCCCCAATTCCCACAGGAACTCCCGCGGACACCAAGGCGATTGTCGCGGATTTTTCCGAGAAGGGTGTCGCTGCCACTCTGATTCAGGATCGCCCCGATGTGATCTTCCATCTCGCGGCCATCGTCTCGGGCGATGCCGAAGCCAATTTCGAAAAAGGCTACAAGATCAACTTCAACGGCAGCTGGGAACTGTTCGAGGCCATCCGGCTGGAAGGTCAGAAGTCATCTTACAAGCCGCGTCTTGTCTTCGCCTCCACGCTGGCCGTGTTCGGTCCGCCTTTCCCCGACTCCATTCCGGATTCCTTCGCTCCCACACCCAGCACCAGCTATGGCACCCAAAAGGCGATGACCGAGCTGCTGCTGGCCGACTACAGCCGCAAGGGTTTCCTGGATGGCGTGGGCGTGCGGCTTCCCACCATCTGCATCCGCCCGGGCAAACCCAACAAGGCGGCATCGAGCTTCTTTTCCGGCATCCTGCGCGAGCCGCTGGCGGGACAGGAAGCGCCCTTGCCGGTGGGCGACGATGTGCGCCACTGGTTTGCCAGCCCCCGCGCCGCCGTCGGCTTCTTCATCACGGCCGCGACGATCGACACCTCATCGCTCGGTCCGCGCCGTTCCATGACCATGCCTGGCGTCTCCGCCACGGTGGGGGAACAGATCGAAGCCCTGCGCAGCGCCGCCGGCGATGCGGCCGTGGCGCTGATCAAGCGGGTGGAAGATCCGTTCGTCGCCAGGATCGTGCAAGGCTGGGCCGGACGCTATGACGCGCATCTGGCGGGCAGCATGGGCTTCACCGCCGAAAAAAATTTCGGCGAGATCATCAAGGTCTATCAAGAAGACGAAATGGGCCAATGAGGCTCTCGCGGCGGGCCATCATTCCCGCGCTGGCGGGCAGCGTGCTGGCGAGCAGCGCCGCCGCTGACCCCAGCGATGACGAAGATGACCCGCCCATGCCGCTCAAGCTGGTGGTGCTGGACATTGGCGGCACGTTGATCGCCGACCATGGCGAAGTGCCCGACGCCATGCTGGGTGCCTTTGCCCGTCACGGCATCACCGTCACGCCACAGGAATTCAGCGAATGGCGCGGCGCCTCCAAGCGCAGCATGGTGCGCCATTTCGTGGGCCGCGCGGGCAAGAGCGAGGCGCTGATCGAGCCAATCTATGCCGATTTCACCCAGACCGTCACCAAAGCCTATGAAAAGGTGCAGCCGATCCCCGATGCCGAACAGGCATTGAAGGAGCTGGCTGCCATGAAGCTGATCCTGGCCACCACCACCGGCTTTGACGGTCCGCTGACAAAGTCGATTCTTTCGCGCCTGAACTGGCAGCATTATTTCGTCGCCAGCATCACCAGCGACGACGTCACCGACGGAAGGCCCGCGCCCTACATGCTGTTTCGCGCCATGGAAGCGGCGCACGTCAACGAGACGGCGGTGGTGATGGCGGTGGGCGACACGCCGCTCGATCTTCAGGCCGCCAACAATGGCGGCATGGGTGCGGCCATCGGGGTCTATTCCGGCGCTGCGACAGAAGACCGCTTGCGGAAAGAGCGCAATAGCGGCGTCTTACCCAGCGTCGCGGCCTTGCCGGATCTGATCCACCGCGGCCTGCCACTTTCCCATTGCCGCTGAACGGCACAAGAAGAATAGAGGAACCCCATGAAGAAGCTGATGATCGGCGCGATGGCGACATTCCTGCCGCTCGCCGCGCTTGCCGCGCCGTCCACGACCGACTGGGCCTCTTACGGGCATGACGCCGGCGGTGGCCGTTTTTCGCCGCTGACCCAGATCACGCCGGACAATGTGAGCCAGCTGCAAGTGGCCTGGGTTTATCACATGAACCCCACGCCTCAGATGAAGAGCAACGGGCGCCTTCCCACCTCGACCACCACGCCATTGATGGTCAACAACATGCTCTATCTGGGCACGCCCTATGGCCGCGTCGTGGCGCTGGATGCGACCACCGGCAAGGAGGTATGGGCCTATCAGCTTCCCGGCGGCGACCAGCCACCGTTCCGCGGCCTGACCTATTGGCCAGGGGACGGTCACATGGGACCGCGCATCATCTTCGGCAGCACGCAGGGACGGCTGATCGCGCTGGAGGCAAAGACCGGCGCGCCGGCCAAGGGCTTCGGCGTTGACGGCGTCATCGACACCAAGACGCCCGAGATCATGAATGGCCTGCCCAACGCCTATTATGGCTATTCCTCGCCCGCCGACATCTACAAAAACCTCGCCATAATCGGCAGCCGCGTGCAGGAAGCCCCCGCCAAGGGCGCATCCGGCGATGTGCGCGCCTGGGACGTGAAGACCGGCAAGCTGGTTTGGACCTTCCACACCATTCCCCGGCCGGGCGAGAAATTCCACGACACGTGGGAAGATGACGGCTGGAAGCAACGCTCCGGCGTCAACATCTGGAACATGCTGACCATCGACGAAAAGCGCGGCATCGCCTATCTGCCTATCGCCGCGCCGACCTTCGATCGCTATGGCGGCGATCACAAGGGCGCCAACCTGTTCAGCGATTCCCTTGTCGCGGTGAATGCGGCCACTGGCAAATATCTCTGGCATTTCCAGGTCGTGCATCACGACATCTGGGACTATGACCTGGACACGCCGCCGGTGCTGGTGGAAGTCAACAAGGACGGCAAGCATATCCCCGCCATCGCGGTGATGAACAAGGATGCGCTGCTTTATATTTTAAACCGCGTCACCGGCGAGCCGATCTTTGGCGTCACCGAAACGCCGGTACCGAAATCACCGCTTGCCAGCGAGACGGCCTGGCCGACCCAGCCCATTCCCAACAAGCCGCCGCAGCTGGCGCGCGCCAGCTTCTCGCTGGATGAAGTGGCGAACCTGACGCCCGAGCAACATGCCGCCTGCGAAGCGCTGATCGAGAAGGATCATCTGACGGGATCGCAGCGCTTCGAACCCATCCCGGCCGATCACGGCATCGTGCGCTTTCCCGGCGGCGAAGGCGGGCCGGAATGGGCCGGCGGAGCCTTCGATCCCAAGCTCGGTCTCTTCATCGTCAACACCAACAATTACGGCTATATTGAAAAGCTGGTGCCGCAGGCGAACGGCGAATGGGGCATGGTCTCGGGCCGCTTTGTCGACCGCAAATCGGGGCTTTATTGCCAGAATCCGCCCTGGGGCCAGCTTACCGCCGTCAACGTCAACACCGGCGACATCGCCTGGCAGGTGCCGCTGGGCATTTCCGATTCCCTCCCCGAAGGCAAGAAGAACACGGGCCGCCCCAGCAATGGCGGCCCCATCGTCACCGCCGGCGGCGTGACGTTCATTGGCGGCACCGACGACCAGCGCTTCCGCGCCTTCGACAGCAAGACGGGCAAGGAGATTTGGACCTACAAGCTCGATTATTCCGCCCATGCCACGCCCATCACTTACAAAGGCCAGGATGGCCGGCAGTATGTGGCTGTGGTGGCGACCGGCGGCTCCTATCTCGCCAGCCCCTCGGGCGGGGACAGCTTGATGGTGTTCGCGCTGCCGGAGAAATGATGAGCGACCGGACCGATCAACGATAAGTCTGGTCGTCCACCCGGCCCAGGTCGGTATTGAGCACGCCCACGGTGACAATGCCGAAGGTCAGCACTTCCGTACCCTTCTCCAGATGGCCCGAGACGGTGGTCGCCGCCTTGTCGCCCAGCGCCATGATGACATGGGCATGGATGTTGCCGTTGACGATATAGCCGTTCATGCCGATCAGGTCGGCCGGCTGTGTCGGATTACCCGCATACATGTCGGGCACGGGATAGTCGCGGCCGGCGACATTATGGATGCGCCAGCCGCGCACCGAGCCGATGCCCGAGAGGATCACCGCGTTCCTGATATGCTGCTCCTTCACCTGCTTTTCCATTTCGGTGAGCAGGTCGGTCTTGAACTTGGCCCGCATCACCACAATGCGGTCGAAATGCCCCACCAGCGAATAGGAATCAGGGACCTTCGGGTCATTGGGCCGCGCGTCTTCCGGCGTTGCGGGGTGGCGCTGGATCTGGGCCGCCGCAGGCCATGGTGCGATCAAGAGACAGGAAAGAAGAAGAACCGGCAGCTTCATGGGATCCCTCCGCGGATATTTTGCGCGGGAGGCTAAACCAAAGGCCGGAGCTTTGAACAGCGGTTAGGAAAAGAGCTGGATCACGCCATAGACGATCCCAAACAGCATCGCGAAAAAGCCGGCGACGATGACGACCGAGACCCAGAAGGGAAAGGCGCCGCCGCCATTGGCCAGCTTGGTCTCTTCCTTGCCCTGTACGTCCGCAGCCATGGGAAATCTCCTTCGGGCGGGTCTTTTAAGCCCGGAACGGCATTTGTCAAATGTGGCGTTTTAAACGGCTACCGGCGCCTTGATCCCGGCATGGGCCTGGTAGTTCTCCAGGGTGAAATCCTCATAGCGGAAGGCGAAAATGTCGGTCACCGCCGGGTTCAGCCGCATGGTCGGCAGGGGATAGGGCTTGCGCCGGAGCTGCTCGTTGGCCTGCTCCAGATGGTTCAGATAAAGGTGTGCATCGCCGAAGCTGTGCACGAACTCGCCCGGCTCCAGCCCCGTCACCTGCGCCACCATCATGGTCAAGAGCGCGTAGGAGGTGATATTGAACGGCACGCCCAGGAAGATGTCGGCCGAGCGCTGATAGAGCTGGCAGGACAGTCGCCCCTCCGCGACATAGAACTGGAACAGGCAGTGGCAGGGCGGCAGCGCCATCCTGGGCACATCGGCCGGATTCCAGGCCGTGACGATCAGCCGGCGGGAATCCGGATTGGCCTTGATGTCGCGGATCAGGTTGGCGATCTGGTCGATGGTGCCATCGGTGCGCGAGGGCCAGGAACGCCACTGATAGCCATAGACCGGACCAAGCTCGCCGTTGGCGTCGGCCCACTCATCCCAGATGGTGACGCCATGCTCCTGCAGCCAATGCACGTTGGTCTCGCCGCGCAGGAACCAGAGCAGTTCATAGATGATGGATTTGAGATGGACTTTCTTGGTGGTCACCAGCGGAAAGCCGTCACCCAAGTCGAATCGCATCTGATGGCCGAAGATGGAGCGGGTGCCCGTGCCGGTGCGGTCGCGCTTTTCCACGCCCGTATCGCGGACAAGCCTGAGCAGGTCGAGATATTGCTGCATGGGGGAATTCTAACGGATTCGGAGGCTCGCATCATCCCCAACATGCCCCTCAGAATGGCAGGGTCTTCAGGTCCGGTTCCCGCCAATGCCGCCGCGCCTCAACCGACATCAACAGGTCGCGCGACCAGTATTCGAGCAGCCAGTTGGGATTGCCCATATTTGACGCCATCAGCGCATTGACGATGTAATAGAGGGGCGTGTCTGCGCTATTCGCATCCAGCACACCCCGCAGTGCGCGCAAAGACGCCTGGGTGATGGTTTCGTGATAGCCGCTGCTGTCATCATTCACCCCGCCGACAGATTCATTGTAGGCGCGGATCATTCGCGGCATGTCGCGTGAGGGGTCCAGATCCGGCCGATGGCGCATAAGCCAAAGGGCGGCGGCGAAGTGCGCAGCATGGGTCCATTCCGCGCGCGGCAGGGTGCGGGCACAAAAACCTTCGCCGATGTGGATGATATCGGCTTCGCTTGTGTAAATATCCCTCATTTCCCCAAGACGTTATCTGATGGCAACCCGGTCAAACCGGCCTTCAAATCTTAAGAGTCAGTGCTTATATTGGCGGTGTTGGCTTGCCAACTATGGCGATAAACGACTGTGTAATAAGCGGCCCGGACCCGGGGGCGGTACCCGGCGCCTCCACCACAAGCCCTCTCTCAAGAGGGTTTCTGTGGGGGCGAAACAGGATCGACGGACGTGTAAAGACTGTTCTTTCGCCCGGTATTGTTCCGCCGTTATCGGGCTAATCGTACAAGTGCCAACGATAATGAAATGGTGCTCGCTGCCTAATTAATTAGGTAAGCGCGGCTCGGGGGGCGCCGGGCAACAGAAGCCCCCCACTTTATTCGGCGCATAAGGCGCCCCCCCTAGTTTTTAATGGCGCTCCGGCTTATGCCTACGCGCAGTGCGGATGCACCGAGCACGCCTAGCTTTTCTTTGTGAGCGGAGCGAACTTAGAAAAGCTGGCGCAAGCGAGCCGCCAAAGGCGGCGAGACGACAGAAGCACCTCCCACTTTATCTCTCTACTGCGTAATCTTGATGGCGATGTCGCCTTTGCGGGAGACTATCGCCACCTCGGTATTCGCGCCCCGCCGGTGAAGCCGCAAATTCACCTGCGCGCCCGCCAACTCCAGATCGTTGATATGCAGTTCCTCCAGGAATTTCGGCAGTTGCGGATTGTGGAAGCGGATCTCCCGCTTGGCATGGCAAAGATCGAGACCCAGGCAGGCCTGAAGCAGCGCGAACGGCACCACGCTGGCCCAGGCCTGGGGCGCGCAGGCCACGGGATAAAGCGTGGGCGGGGTGCCGCGCCGGCGTGGAAAGCCGCAGAACAGTTCGGGAAAGCGCATCAGGTCCATATGGACCGAAGCTTCAAACAGGCCCTCGAAAATGGCCAGGGCTGCGCGCTTGAGGCCATAGCGCGCCAATCCCAGCGCGATCAGGGCATTGTCATGCGGCCAGACCGAGCCATTGTGATAGGACATGGGATTGAAGCGTGGCGCGTCCGAGGCGAGCGTACGCACACCCCAGCCCGAGAACATTTCCGGCATCAGCAGATTGTGGGCCACGGCTCCTGCCCGTTCGGGTGCCGCGATGCTGCTGATCAGAACCTGCCCGGCATTGGAACTGCGTACCCGGCAGGGTTTCTTGTCGCCGTCCAGTGCCAGCGCATACATGCCCAGCTCCTCGATCCAGAAATCGGCCTCGAATTTGACGCGCAGGGCTTCCGCCGCCCTGGCGAGACCAGAAGCTGCGTCCTGCTCGCCCAGCACCGCGGCCATCTGGGCTGCGCCGCGTTTGGCGGCATAGACGTAGGCTTGCACCTCGCTGAGCGCGATCGGCCCCGCCGCCAGGCTTCCGTCGGCATGCATAATGGAGTCGGAGGAATCCTTCCAACCCTGGTTGGTCAGGCCGTTCTCGCTCTCCCGGTAATATTCGACAAAGCCGTCGCCGTCGCGGTCGCCATATGTGTCGATCCAGGCCAGCGCCGCCTGGATGTTGGGCCAGAGCGTGCGGATGGTTTTCTCATCGCCTGTGCGCTCGAAATAACGCGACGCCAAAAGCACGAACAGGGGTGTGGAATCCACGCTGCCGTAATATTGGCCGAAAGGCACTTCACCCAGCCGCGCCATTTCGCAACCGCGCGTCTCGTGCAGGATCTTGCCGGGTTCGGCATCGGCGCGCGCATCCACCATGGTGGCCTGCCGCGCGGCCAGATATTGCAGCACGCCCCGCGCCAGCGAAGGATCAAGCCACAGCATTTCCAGCGCGGTGATCAGTCCGTCGCGACCGAAGGGCGTGGAGAACCAGGGCGTGCCGGCGTAAGGATAGGGCCCTTGCGGGGTTTCGGTTACCAGCATGCAAAGGTCCGCGTTCGCCCTGGCCAGCATGCGATTGGCGAGTTCGTTGCTGGAACTGACATTGCCCCCGAAGCCCATCAGACGCGCCGCCTCGCGCCTTGCCGCGCGATAGGGTTCGGAAAACACTTCCGCCTCTGGCGCCCGCGCTAGGCTGGAATCGGTGCAGCGCACGCTCATGACCAGGGACATGCGTTCGCCGGGCTTGAGGTCGAGCGCATAAATCGCCTGGCTTTTGGACAGTTGCGTGGGCGGTGGGTCGAAACAGATTTCGCTGCGCCGCTCGACCCTGTCGAGACCGACATAACGGAAGATGGTCTTGGTGCCCCCGATCACGGCGCAGGTGATATCGCCGCGCTTTTCGCGTTGCATGCCCCGGATCTCGAACAAATCGGCGAAATCAGCGGCGAAATTGACGGTCAGCCAGCATTTCTGCGGGTGGGCATCGAAATTGTGAACGGCGATGCGTTCATAACAGGTACCCTGCCAGAGGAACTTGGAACGGCGGATATGCAGGATCTCGCGCGGCAGCGCCATTGTCGCGCCCTGATAGATGTCGGGGTTGGACAGGTCCACGGTCAGGATGACATTGTCATTCTCCACCGCGCTCGACAGAAACAACGGCCGCTGCCCGTCGATCAGAAGCTGCAGACCGGAAAGATGGCGCGTGTCGTTGAAGAAGATGCCGCCCGGGGTCAGGCCTGGCGCCACGCAGTCGCCCAGCGCGTCGAACAGGGCGAACATGTCGCCCTGCTTGAGCGTGCGCGGCCAGCGCTGCTGGATGGATTCCGTTGCCTGGATATAAAAGCTCGAAATATCGTCAGGCGAATCCAGGAGGGTTTTCGCCTCCATACCGTCCCTCGTCAAATCACTCCGCCGCCATTGCCACGGCCGCGTCCGTCGCGGCCAGCTCCTCGTAAATCTTCACATATTCCATGGCCATGGCGCGGGCGCTGAAGCGCTCCTCGAAACGCGAGCGGATGGTGGGACGAAACAGCTGGTCGAGTTTGCCCACTGCCGCCACCGCCCCGTCGATATCGTCCACCACAAAACCGGTCAGGCCGTCTTCCATGATCTCGGGCACCGAGCCACAGTTCATGGCAATCACCGGCGTGCCGCAAGCCATGCTTTCGATCATCACCAGCCCGAAGGGCTCCGGCCAGACGATCGGGAACAACAGCGCCCGAGCCTGGCCAAGGAATTCGGACTTCTGGGCGTCTCCGATCTCGCCAATGAATTCCACATGCGGGCTGACATCGAGAACGGGGCGGACATGCGTTTCGAAATATGCGCGGTCCGCCGGGTCTACCTTGGCCGCCACTTTCAAGGTCATGCCGGCACGGCGCGCTATCTCGATCGCCGGCAAGATGCCTTTGTCGGCACAGATTCGGCCCAAAAACGCCAGATAGCCGCCCGCACCCCGGCCTTCCTTGAACAGGCCTTCCGGCAACCCGTGATGGACCGTGCCACGCCAATTCACTGGCGTTGGCACCGGCCGGCGCTGATGGTCGGAGATGGAGACCAGCGGCATGTACGGAAAGGCGCGGTAGATGTCCGGCAGTTCCGGCAGATCCTGGCGACCATGGATGGTGGTCACGGTCTTGTGCGCCAGGCGGCGAAACAGGGGATAATGAAAAAAATCGATGTGGAAATGCAGCACATCGAAATCCGCATGCCGAGTCGCGACCCGGTCCAGCATGATCACATGGTAGGGCATGGAATCGTGAATGCCCGCCAGCCGGAGCGAGCGGGGAACGATTGGCGCCAGGACGGCCTTTGTGACAGAATCCCCGGAGGCGAAAAGCGTTACCTCATGGCCGAGAGCGACCAGTTCCTCGGTCAGCCAGGAGACGACCCGCTCGGTACCGCCATAAAGGACGGGAGGCACGCTTTCGACCAGGGGGGCGATCTGCGCGATTCTCATGACGGGAGCCCCCTGGGATGCACAGATGACATGCTTTATTCACAACGGCATACGCGCGATTTAGGTTCCGTTTTTCATCGCAATTGCGCCAAAATAGGCCGGCGCGGGGCGGGGAAAGCGGACAGCCGCAATTGACTCCATAAGCGCCGCGCTTAGTCTCGGATTTCCTATGGCAAAAGACTTTATCGGCTATCAGGCTCTTACGGATTCGGCCCTTCGCGGCGTCGTGCGCGATGCGCTCAGGCGCATCGAGAAGTCCGGTTTGATTGGCGCGCATCATTTCTATCTGACCTTCAAGACCCATGCCGAAGGCGTGGACATCCCTGACTTCCTGAAGGAGCAGTACCCCGACGAGATGACCATCATCATCCAGCACCAGTATTGGGCGCTGAAGGTGAAGGAGGACTATTTCGAGGTGACGCTGACCTTCAAGAAGCTGCCCGCGCCGCTGCACATACCCTTCAATGCCCTGACCGCCTTTTTCGACCCCGGCGTACAATTCGGGCTTCAGTTCCGCGCCGAGGGCGAAGCACAAAAGCCAGCCCCTGCCCCTGTGGCCGTGCCCAACCCACCGGAAAGCCAGACCGAGACGCCAGAACCGGTCGGCCCCAAGCCGTCGCCCGCCAGCGAAAAGCCGGGCGAGGTGGTGAGCCTGGATTCATTCCGCAAAAAATAGTCCGGCAAGAAGTAATCCATTTCAAACAACGAGAATTCCATGAGCAAGACCCGCACCGAAACAGACACTTTCGGGCCCATCGAAGTCGACGACAGCCGTTACTGGGGCGCGCAAGCCCAGCGCAGTCTCGGCAATTTCAAGATCGGCTGGGAAAAGCAGCCCCAACCCGTGATCCGAGCACTGGGCATCGTCAAGCGCGCCGCCGCGGAGACCAACATGGCGTTGGGCCGGCTGGACAAGACCATCGGCGAAGCCATCGTCGCCGCCGCCCAGGAAGTGATCGACGGCAAGCTGGACGACCATTTCCCGCTGGTGGTGTGGCAGACGGGTTCAGGCACCCAGTCCAACATGAACGCCAATGAAGTGATCTCCAACCGCGCCATCGAAATGATGGGCGGGGTGAAGGGCTCCAAGAAGCCGGTTCATCCCAACGATCACGTCAATATGAGCCAGTCGTCCAACGACACCTATCCCACCGCCATGCACATCGCCGCGGCGGAGGAGATCCAGAAAAGGTTGATCCCGGCGCTGCATCATCTGCACAAGGCGCTGAAGGAGAAGTCTGAGGCCTGGAAGGACGTCATCAAGATCGGCCGCACCCATACACAGGACGCGACACCGCTGACGCTGGGCCAGGAATTTTCCGGCTATGCCCAGCAAATCGGCAATGGCATCGAGCGTATCGGTCAGACCATGCCCAAGCTGATGGAACTGGCCCAGGGTGGCACCGCGGTCGGCACCGGCCTTAATGCACCGCTCGGCTTCGACAAGATGGTGGCCGAACATATCGCCCGCATCACCGGCATGATGTTCACCACCGCGCCCAACAAGTTCGAGGCGCTGGCCGCTCATGACGCCATGGTGTTCAGCCACGGCGCCATCAACACGGTGGCCGCCAGCCTGTTCAAGATCGCCAACGACATCAGGCTGCTGGGCTCGGGCCCGCGCTCGGGTCTGGGCGAGCTGGCCTTGCCGGAGAACGAGCCCGGTTCATCCATCATGCCGGGCAAGGTCAACCCCACCCAGTGCGAGGCGATGACCCAGGTCTGCGTACAGATCTTCGGCAACAATGCGGCGCTGACTTTCGCCGACAGCCAGGGCCATTTCGAATTGAACGTCTACAATCCCGTGATGGCCTACAACTTCCTGCAGAGCGTCAGGCTGATGGCCGATGCCGCGATCAGCTTCACTGACAATTGCGTGGTGGGGATCGAGCCACGGCGCGACAACATCAAGGCCGGGCTTGAACGGTCGCTGATGCTGGTGACGGCGCTGGCGCCCAAGATCGGCTATGACAATGCCGCCAAGATCGCCAAGACCGCGCACAAGAATGGCACGACCCTGAAAGAGGAAGCCATCAAGGGCAATTACGTCACCGCCGAGGAATTCGACGCCGTGGTGCGGCCCGAGGACATGATTTCCCCGAAATGAGCGGCAGCCGCCGTCCATCTTGCGCCGACATTCCATAATGCCCACCAACCGGATCATTCCGGCGCCTGGACACTACATCATCCAGGACAGCCACACCGGCAAGGTCTCCTATTGGCAGAAGGAGTATCACCAGAGCGCGGCGGACGCGCATGGCGTCTCCACCGCCGACTATATCCATGCCATGTATTTCTTCCTGATGCAGGCGGGCGCGCGCGACGTGCTGATGATCGGCTGCGGCGGCGGCACCCTGGCCACCATGCTGGCCAGGAGCAATGTCGCGGTGGCGGTGGTGGACCTGCACAAGTTCAGCTTCGACATCGCCCGCAAATATTTCCATCTGCCCGACGCCGTCACCTGTCATGTCGCTGATGGCATAGCGTACCTGAAAGCCAACCGCCGCCGCCATGACGCCATCGTGCTGGATGCCTTTGGCGAAGGCGGCATGCCGGCCGCCTTCATGGAGCCTGCCTTTTTCCGGCTGGCGCACAGCCGGCTGAAACCGCGCAATTCCCTGTTCCTGATGAATGTCATCGTGGAGGATGACGACGACCGCACCCCCGACATACTGGTGCGGGCGATGCGGGCCCAATGGGGCCGGGTGCGGTTGCTCGACACCGACGGCTGGACCGACCGCAATGCCGTGATCGCGGCCGGCGCTGTCACAAACCTGAAAAAGCCAAAAGTGCTGATGCCTCCAAAGCCCGGTGGCGCCAAACTGGAGCGCGAGCTGGATATCCTTGACTGGAGAGCCATTCGTTAAATGAAAATGGGCCGCTGATGCTGAAAAAGCGTTCTTTCACCCTGTCCGGGCATCGCACCAGCGTCGCGCTGGAGGCGGAATTCTGGGCGGTGATTGACCAGGCTGCTCAGCGGGAAGGCAAATCTTTGGCCGCGCTGGTGGCCCAGATTGACGCGAGCCGTGGAGAGCGCCCACTGGCCAGCGCACTCAGGCTTTACGCGCTCAAGGCGAAACAATAGCCTCTTGCGATGATCACGCTCTATCACCACCCCCGCACCCGTTCCTCGCGCTTCATCTTCCTTTTGGAAGAGTTGGGTGTGCCGTACGATATCCATCGCATCGCCAATATTCGCCGTCCCGATGGCTCGGGCGGCGTCGATCCGGAAAATCCCCATCCGCACGGCAAATCGCCGGCGCTGAAGGACGGCGACACGTTGGTGTGGGAATCAACGGCAATCGCGCTTTATCTCACCGACCGCTTTCCACAGAACGGGCTCGGCCCGGTGGTGGGGGACCCCAGGCGCGGCGCCTATGTCAGCTGGCTGTCCTATTATGCCGGGGTGATGGAGCCCGCCTGGATGAGCGCCTATATGAAATGGGAGATCCCGCGCGGCACCGCCGGCTGGGTCAAGACCGACGAGGTGATGGCGCTCGTCAACGGCAAGCTGGAAAAGAGCCCCTATCTTCTGGGCGAGAAATTCAGCGCTGTGGACATTCTGGTCGGCACCACCTTCAAGCTGTTCATGGGCTCGCCGATCCTGGAGAAGACGGCGCTGTTGGAAGATTACGTCAACCGCGTCACCAGCCGGCCCGCTTACGCCCGCGCGCAGGCAAAAGAAAATGGCTGAGATCGTCAATCTGAAGCGAGCCCGTAAATCGCGGGCAAAGGCGGAGAAGGAAAAGACCGCTGAGGCCAACCGCGTCCTGTATGGCACGCCCAAGGCGGTGCGGAACCTGGCGGAAGCCCGCAAAGACCAGGCGGATCAGGCCCTTTCCGGCCACAGGCTGGAAAACAAGGGCGAAGATAATCGGAGCGTTGGCGAGGTCCCTAGTGGCAGTGTAGCGACGAACGACCAGAAATAAGTGGGATTTCCGATCCCCACGTTCTAAAATCGTTCTCATGCCTTCAGATTCCGTGAGCGCGCCATGAGCAGCTATGGCGACCGCTATTCCGATCCTTTGGACGCCGCCTTCAGCGAACAGCCCGAAACGGCGCCAGTTCCGCGCGAACCTGCCTATCTGGGCGGTCTGAACAAGGAACAGCGCGAGGCGGTGGAAGCCGCCGACGGTCCGGTGCTGGTGCTGGCCGGCGCTGGCACCGGCAAGACCCGGGTGCTGACCACGCGGCTGGCCCACATCCTTGCCACCCGCCGCGCCTGGCCGGGGCAGATCCTCTGCGTCACCTTCACCAACAAGGCCGCCCGCGAGATGAAGGAACGCATCGGCACCCTGATCGGCGGAGCGGTCGAGGGCATGCAATGGCTGGGAACCTTCCACGCCATCGGCGCCAAGATGCTGCGCCGTCATGCCGAACTGGCGGGGCTGAAATCCAACTTCACCATTCTGGACACCGACGACCAGCTGCGCCTGATCAAGCAGCTGATCGATGCCGAAGGCATCGACGAAAAGCGTTGGCCCGCGCGCACCCTGGCCGCGATGATCGATGCCTGGAAGAACCGTGGCCTGCGCCCCGATGAGGTCTCGGACGGCGAGTCCCAGGGTTATTCCTTCGGCAAGGGCAAGCCGCTTTATCGCGCCTACCAGGAACGGCTGAAGGCGCTGAATGCGGTGGACTTCGGCGACCTCTTGCTGGAGACGCTGCACATCCTGAAAACCCATTCCGACATCCTCGCCGACTATCGCGACCGCTTCCGCTACATGCTGGTGGACGAGTATCAGGATACGAACATCGTCCAGTATCTGTGGCTGAAAATCCTGGCGCGCAATGAAGACGGACGGCCCGCCAACATCTGTGTGGTGGGCGACGACGACCAGAGCATCTATGGCTGGCGCGGTGCCGAGGTGGAAAACATCCTGCGCTTCGAGCGCGATTTCCCCGGCGCCAAGGTCATCCGGCTGGAGCGCAACTACCGCTCCACGCCCGTAATCCTGGGCGCGGCGTCCGGACTGATCGCCGCCAACAAGGGGCGGCTGGGCAAGACTCTGTGGACCGAAGGCGACGCGGGCGAAAAGATTCGCGTCATGGGCGTGTGGGATGCGGAAGAGGAAGCGCGCAATGTCGCCTCCGACGCCGAAGACCTGCACCGCCAGAACCATCCGTGGGCGCAGATGGCGGTCTTGGTGCGCGCATCCTTCCAGATGCGCGAGTTTGAAGACCGCTTTATCTCATTGGGCCTGCCCTATCGCGTGATCGGCGGCCCGCGTTTCTATGAGCGGCAGGAAATCCGCGATGCCATGGCCTATCTGCGGCTGATCGCGCAGGGCGACGATGACCTGGCCTTCGAGCGCATTGTCAACAAGCCCAAGCGCGGCATCGGTGACGCCAGCGTGGCGACCTTGCATGCCTTTGCCCGCGGCCGCGGCTTGCCGCTGCTGACTGCCTCGCGCGAGATCACGGAGACCGACGAACTGCCGCCCAAGGCGCGCAAGGCGCTCGGCGAACTGGCCGCCAATTTCGCGCGCTGGACCGAGACATCGAAAGCGCTGCCCCACACCGAACTGGCCGAGATGGTGCTGGACGAAAGCGGCTATACCGACATGCTGAAGGCCGACAAGTCGGCGGAAGCGCCGGGCCGCTTGGACAATCTGAAGGAATTCGTCCGCTCAATGGAATCCTTCGAGACCCTTCATGCCTTCCTGGAGCATGTCTCGCTGGTGATGGAAATCGCACAGGACGAATCCGGCGACCGCATCAACCTGATGACGCTTCATGCCGCCAAAGGGCTGGAATTCGACACTGTGTTTCTGCCGGGCTGGGAGGAAGGCCTGTTCCCCAGCCAGCGCACCATGGATGAGAATGGTCTTGCGGGGCTGGAGGAGGAACGCCGGCTGGCCTATGTCGGGCTGACGCGCGCGCGCCGGCGCATCCGCATCTCATTCGCCGCCAACCGCCGAGTGCATGGGTCATGGCAGGCGGCGCTGCCTTCGCGCTTTATCAAGGAAATTCCAGAAGCGCATGTTGATGCGGTGGTGGATGAAGGCTTTTACGGCGGTTATGCCGGCTTCCGCGACAATGGCCAGGCGGCGGAATTCGGCTCCAGTTACGATTCCCCGGGCTGGAAACGCGCCCAGGCCAATCGCGCAGCGGCCGGCGCGGTGCGCACTCGCCCGCCGTTGATCGAGGCGCAGGCCTGGAGCGTACAGACCTCGGACCCGACAGCTTCGGCTTACGCACGCGGCGACCGGGTGTTTCACCAGAAGTTCGGCTACGGCAAGGTCACCTTCGTGGAAGGCAACAAGCTGACGGTTCATTTCGACAAGGCCGGCGAGAAGCGGGTGATTGACCAGTTTGTGAGCAGGGCTTAGCCACATCCCAAATTGTCATGCCCGCGCAAGCGGGCATCCAACTTCAAGCAGCGCGTTCCGGACAAATGGATTCCCGCTTGCGCGGGAATGACAGCAGGGGCTGTTACTGTCCGGCCGCCATCGGCATGTGCAGGGTCACCATCGCCAGTTCGCCCTGAATGTCGCTGTACTGGTGCGGCGTGTTGGGCGGCACCATGATGTAATCGCCCTTGGCGACCTTGCGCGAGGTCCCGCCGGTGATGCCGGTGCCGCTCATGTTGGCGCCATTGTCCTTGGGATCCACCAGCGTTCCGCCGGTGATCAGGGTGCAGCCGCCGGCTATGACATAGATGAACTCGGCCTGGGCCTTGTGCACGCTGGCGCTGGGTGGGGCGCCGGGGATGCGGTATTCCAGCTGCGCCGGATAGGGACCGACCGAAACCAGAACCGTGACATTGTTGCCGGGCTTGTGCTCGGCACGGGACTTGGCCAGTGCGGCTTCAACCTCGGCGGCAGGGGCGAACAGCTTGGTCGGATGGCTGGCCTCCTGCGCATGGCCCAAGGCGGGAACGGCAAGCGTCAGCGCGGCAGCAAGCAGCAAGGTCTTCATGATTCCTCCCGTGGATGCGGTTGACCGCCCCAGCGGGGCGCGGCATTACCAGCCTGTTTCTTGAAGGCCAGCCTATGACGTCCCCACCACTCTGGAAAGCCAGTGTCGCCCTGACCAAGGCGGAAGCCGCCGACGTTTGCTCCGCGCTGGAGCTGGACGGAAGCGCCCAAGCGGTGCTGATCGTGGAAGAACCTTTTGCCGACGGGGCGGTGGTGGAGGCGCTGTATGCCGAGGCGCCCGATGCCGCCTATCTGTCGCGCATCGCCGGCCGTGAGATCACGGTCGAGCCCCTGCCCGATCAGGACTGGATCCGCTTGAGCCAGGAAGGCCTGCCGCCGGTGCGCGCCGGGCGCTTCTTTGTCTATGGCGCCCATGACGCGGGCACCGTGCCGCACGGCGTGATCCCGATCCGCATCGAAGCGGGTTTGGCCTTCGGCACTGGCCATCACGAAACCACCGCGCTGTGCCTCTCCGTGCTCAGCGACCTGGCGCGCGAGCGCGCTTTCCGCAATGTGCTGGATCTGGGCACCGGCACGGGGCTTCTTGCGATCGGTGCAGCCAAGCTGTGGAAGCGGACGGTTCTCGCCTCCGACATCGACCCGGTCGCGGTGGAAGTGGCGCGCGACAATGCCATCGCCAACAATGCGGGCCCGCTGGTGCGCGTGGTGGTGGCCGATGGCTTGGCCAATCCCGTCCTGTCGCGGGCCGCACCTTATGACCTGCTGATCGCCAACATCCTGGCTGGGCCGCTGACCAAGCTGGCGCCGGAGATCATCCGCGTGCTGGCGCCGGGCGCCATGCTGGTGTTGTCGGGGCTTCTGACCAACCAGGAAAAGCTGGTGACCAGCTTTTATCGCGATCTCAGGTTCCTTGGCGTGCGCCGCATGGGACCCTGGAGCGCGCTGGTGCTGGAGAAACCCTCACGCTAGGCTATCCCCATGGATAAGCCCTTTCAGACCTACGACGACACCTCCAACCCCGCCACCTGCGCGCCGCGGCTGGCGAGCTTGCGCGCCGAGCTCGACAAACGCGGGCTGGACGGCTTTGTCGTGCCGCACAGCGACCAGCATATGGGCGAATACCTGCCGGCTTACGCCGAACGGCTGGCCTGGCTGACCGCCTTCACCGGTTCGGCGGGCGCGGCGGTGGTGCTGAAGGACAAGGCCGCTGTCTTTGTCGATGGCCGCTACACGCTTCAGGTGCGTGCCCAGACCGACGTATCGCTGTTCGAGCCGCGTGATCTGGTTGCCGAAGGTCCCCAGGGCTGGATTCCCGGCAATCTGCCGAAAGGCGCAAAGCTTGGTTACGATCCGTGGCTGCACACCCAGCACAATGTGGCGCATCTGAAGGCCGCAGTGGAAAAGGCCGGCGGCAGCTTGGTCGCGGTGGAGAGCAATCCGATTGATGCGGTGTGGGACAATCAGCCCGCGCCGCCGCAGAGCCCGGCCAAGCCGCATGCCTTCAACCTGTCGGGCGAGCAGAGCGAGGCCAAGCGCCTGCGCCTGGGCGAAGGCCTGAAGAAGGCCGGTGCGGAGGCAGCGGTGATCACCCTGGCGGATTCGGTCTGCTGGCTTTTGAACATTCGCGGCCATGACGTGCCGCACACACCCTTTACACTAGCCTTCGCCATCCTGCATGATGATGGTGGTGCCGACTTGTTTCTGGATCCCGCCAAGCGCACGCCAGAGCTGATGGCGCATCTGGGCAACAGCGTGCAGGTGCATGACCCGGCCCAGTTCACCGCCGCGCTGGATGCGATGAAGGACAGAAGCGTGCTGGTGGACCCGTCCACCGCGGCATCCGCCATCTTCGACCGGCTGGCCAAGGCGGGTGCGAAGATCAAGCACGGGGCCGATCCCTGCCAGTTGCCCAAGGCCTGCAAGAACAGCCTGGAAATCGAAGGCATGCGCAAGGCGCACATCCGCGACGGTGCGGCGCTGGCGCGGTTCCTCTCCTGGTTCGAAAGCAATGCCGCGGGCGGCGAACTGACCGAGATCCAGGTGGCCGAGACTCTGGAAGGCTATCGCCGCGCCACCGGCTGCCTGAGCGACGTGTCCTTCGACACGATTTCGGGTGCGGGCAGCAACGGCGCCATCGTGCATTACCGGGTGACGCGCTCGACCAACCGCACCGTTCATTCCGGCGACATGTTCCTGCTGGATTCCGGCGCGCAGTATCCCGACGGCACCACCGACGTCACCCGCACCATCATGGTGGGCGAGGCCACCGCCGAGATGCGCGACCGCTTCACCCGTGTGCTGAAGGGCCATATCGCGCTGGCCACCGCGCGCTTCCCCGACGGCACCATCGGCATGCAGCTCGACAGTTTCGCCCGCCGCCCCCTATGGGAAGCGGGGCTGGACTATGACCATGGCACCGGCCACGGCGTTGGCAGCTATCTTTCGGTGCATGAAGGGCCGCAGAACATTTCCAAGCGGCCGGTCTTGCAGGCGCTCAAGCCCGGCATGGTCTGTTCCAACGAGCCGGGCTTCTACAAGACCGGCGCTTTCGGCATCCGCATCGAAAACCTGATCGTGGTGACCGAGCCCGAGGATATCGGCGGCGACCGGCCGATGATGGGGTTCGAGACAATCACCCTGGTGCCGATCGACCTGAACCTGGTCGAGCCATCGCTGCTGACGGAAGGCGAGCGCGCCTGGTTGAACACCTATCACACACGAGTGCGTGACGTGATCTCACCGCTGGTGGATGACGAAACCCACAAGTGGCTGGACCGCGCGACGCGGGCCATTTAGCCCTCGTTGTCATTCCCGGCCGAGCGCAGCAACGCTGCGCGAGGGGAAGGGAACCCAGGTGGAATGACTAAGCTCAATCTGTCCGCCTGGGTCCCCTTCCCTCGCACTCGCTATCGCTCGTGCTCGCCGGGGATGACATCAGGAGATCAACTTCAGCCAGGCATCTTCATCCAGCACCTGGACATTGTGTTTCTGGGCATCTTTGAGCTTTGAGCCCGCACCCGGGCCAGCCACCACGATATCGGTCTTGGCCGAAACCGAGCCCGACACCTTCGCGCCCAGCGCCTCAGCCCGCGCCTTTGCTTCCTGACGGGTCATCTTTTCCAGCGTACCGGTGAATACCACCGTCTTGCCCGACACCGGCGAGGACTTGGACGGCGCCGCCATGTCTGTGACCTTCAGCCACTTCAGCAGCCGGTCCACCGCTTTCACATTGTGCGGCTCGTCCAAAAAATCATGGATCGCTTCGGCCACTACGCCGCCGATGCCTTCCAGGCTTTCCAGTTCCTCTTTGGCATTGTCGGCCTTCATGCCCTCCATGAAGGCATCGATGGAGCGGTAATGCCGCGCCAAGAGCCCCGCCGTGGTTTCGCCGACATGGCGGATGCCCAGCGCATTGATGAAGCGGTCCAGCCCAATGGTGCGCCGGCGCTCGATCGCCGCCATCAGGTTCTCGACCACCTTGTCTTCGCGGTCTTCTTTTTTGGCCTTGGTTTTGACCGGTTCCTTGCCCTCGGCGACGCGGCGTTCCTCGCTCAGCGCGGCACGATGTTCGGCCAGCACCTTGCTGACCTTTTCCGGCTTTTCGGTCAGGGCGAAGATGTCTGCGGGTTCCTTCAGCAGCCCCTTGTCGTGGAACAACTCGATCATGGTGCCGCCCAGGCCCTCGATATCGAACTGGTCGCGGCCGACGAAATATTTCAGCCGCTCGACTGTCTGGGCGTCGCAGATCAGCCCGCCGGTGCAGCGCCGGTCGACATCGACCTTGCCGGTCTTTTCATCGACCTCGCGCACTGCATGGCTGCCGCAGACCGGACAGGTGTGGGGGAATTTGTAGGGCTTGCTGTTCCTGGGCCGCTTTTCAAGAATGACGCGCAGAATCTGCGGGATCACGTCGCCGGCGCGCTGGATCACCACCGTGTCACCGACGCGCGCATCCAGCCGTTCGATCTCGTCTTCATTGTGCAGGGTGGCGTTCTGCACCACCACGCCGCCCACCGTCACAGGCTTGAGCCGCGCCACCGGCGCGAGCTTCCCCGTCCGGCCGACCTGGATCTCGATGCCTTCCAGTACCGTCTCGGCCTGTTCGGCGGGAAATTTGTGGGCAATGGCCCAGCGGGCCGAGCGTGAGACAAAGCCCAGCCGCTCCTGCAGGTCCAGCCGGTCAACCTTGTAAACCACGCCGTCGATGTCATAGCCCAGCCGGGCGCGTCTGGTTTCAATGTCGCGGTAGAACTTCAGGATGTCTTCCAGCGTTTCGCAGCGCTTGACCAGCGTGTTGACAATGAACCCGTATTCTTCAAACTTTTCCAGCATGCCGCTCTGGGTCTTGGCCGGCATGTCGGAAATTTCGCCCCCAGATACCTCACCCCAAGTATAGGCAAAGAAATTCAGCGACCGGCTGGCGGTGATGGCGGAATCGAGCTGACGCACCGAACCGGCGGCGGAATTGCGCGGATTGGCGTAAGTCGGCTTACCGTCCTTTTCCTGCCGCTTGTTCAAGGTCTCGAACGCCTTGTGGGTCATGTAGACCTCGCCGCGCACTTCCAGCACCGAAGGCGGCTTGCCTTTCAGCCTGAGCGGAATGTCGGAAATGGTGCGCAGGTTGGCGGTGATGTCCTCGCCCTCCGCACCGTCGCCACGGGTGGCGCCTTGCACCAGCACGCCTTTCTCGTAGCGCAAGCTGGCCGAAAGCCCGTCGATCTTGGGTTCGGCCGTCACCACTACCTCTTCGCCATCTTTCAGGCCCAGGAAGCGGCGCACCCGTGCAAGCCAGTCCGCCACATCCTCGTCACTGAAGGCATTGTCCAGCGACAGCATCGGCAGGCGGTGGGTGACCTTGGCGAATCTTTCGCTGGCCTTGGCGCCGACGCGATGACTGGGGCTGTCGGGCCGTACGAGCAACGGGAACCGCGCCTCGATCTCGGCATTGCGGCGGCGCAGCGCATCATATTCCGCGTCGGAAACGCTGGGCGCATCCTGCTGGTAATAACGCCGGTCATGCTCGGCGATTTCCTTCGCCAGCCGGTCGAGCTCCTTCTCAGCCTCGGCCGAGGTCAGTTTATCGACAGCCTTCATGCTCTCTTACGAGTTTTCTTTGCGGGTGTGGCCGCTTCCGCCATCAACCGCTTGGCGGCGGCGCGGGCTTCGTCGGTGACATTGGCGCCCGACAGCATGCGGGCGATTTCTTCCAGCCGTTCGCTGTCGTTCAGCAATTCGATTTTCGTCTTGTCCCCCTCTTTCTTATTCAAGACCCGCGAAATGCGGAAGTGGCGCGCCGCGCGCGCGGCGACCTGGGGCGAATGGGTGACAAGCAGCACCTGTGTGGTTTCGGCCAGGCGCTGCAGGCGTTCGCCGACCGCATCGGCCACCGCGCCACCCACGCCGCGATCGACTTCGTCGAACACCATGGCTGCCGGCGATGATACCTGCGCCAGCGCCACTTTCAGCGCCAGCGAGAAGCGCGCCAGCTCGCCGCCGGACGCGATTTTCGCCAGGCTGCCAAAGGCCGCGCCTTCGACGGTGGCAACCTCGAAGGCGATGCGTTCCAGCCCCATGGCCGCGCCTTTATCCTCTTCCAGCGGTTCCAGCGCGACACGGAATTTCGCATGGCCCAGCTTCAGCGGCGCCAGTTCCGCCGCCACCGCCGCTTCCAGCTTTTTGGCGGCGCCTGCGCGCGCCTTCGAGAGCTTGCGCGCCGCGGTCAGATAGCTGTCACGCGCGACAGCGACACATGCCTCGGCCTTCTTGATCTGGTCGCCACCGGAGACCAGCGCGTCCTGCCTGGCGACATAGTCGTCACGGGTGGCGGGAAGCTGATCCGGCGTCACGCCATATTTGCGCGCCAAGGCCCTGAGCGCGAACAGCCGCTCTTCCTTGCGTTCCAGGCTTCCGGTGTCGGTGTCCAACCGCGACAACAGGCTGTCCAGCTCGCGCCGCGCCTCTTCCGCCAGGGCATAGGCCTGTTCCAGCGCGATCTCGGCCGGAGCAGCCGCCTTGCGCGCCTCTTCGTTCATGCGCGACAGCTTTTTCAACGCCTGGGCGAGGCCGGTCTCGGCGCCGCGCTCACCCGCCAAGGATTCCAGCGCCGACGACACATCTTCGGCGATACGGGCCGCGTTCATCAGCAGCGCGCGCTCACCGGCCAGCCTGTCTTCCTCACCCTCTTCCGGCGCGAAATCCGCTAGCTCGCTGGCCGCGGCACGCACGAAATCGGCTTCGGCCTGGGCGCGGGTCGCCAGCGCCTTCAATTCCTCCAACGCGGCGCGGGCCGCCGCCCATTCGGCATGCAGCGCCGCCACGGTCTGGGCATCGCCATTCAGCCCGCCAAATCCGTCCAGCAAGACGCGATGGGTAGAGATATCGAACAGGCCACGGTCGTCCTGCTGGCCATGCACTTCCAGGAGCAGGCCGCCCAGATCCTTGAGCAGACTCACGCCCACCGCCTCGTCATTGATGAAGGCGCGGCTTTTGCCATCGGCGGAAAGCGTGCGGCGCAGCACGATCTCCCCATCGTTACTTTCTGGCGCCTCCATCGCCTGTTCGCGCAGCATGGCCCAGGCGGCATGGGACTTTTCCGGCTCGAATACGGCCGTAGCCGAACCCTGGCTGGCGCCGGCGCGCACACTGGCCCGGCCGCGGCTCCCCGCCGCGAGCCCCAGTGAGTCCAGCAGGATGGATTTGCCCGCCCCGGTCTCGCCGGTCAGCACATTGAGGCCAGGCGCGAATTCCAGCGCCGCCTGCTCGATCAGAACGATGTCGCGGATGGTCAGCGCCGCAAGCACGGCCTTACCCCGAATCTCTAGTGTCCCGATTCCGAAATTCGCATGTTCTTCATGTCGGACTCCAGGCGAATTTCGGAATCGAAGGACACTGGCAAGTTATTGAATCCTAGTGTCGTTTCGGTTTCAAAGTTCGCCTAGAGCCTGATATCGGGTGGTTGCGAACTTTGAACCCACGACACTAGAAGACAGTCCGGACAGCTTTACTGATCCAGGAGCGCTTGTCTTCCGCAGGCTTAAGATTGCGTCCTTTCAGGACGTTATAGGCATCCTGATACCAGCCGGAACCGGGATAATTGCGCCCCAGCACGGCGGCAGCGGTCTGCGCCTCGCTGTCGAGACCCAGGCTGTAATAGGCCTCGGTCAGCCGTTCCAGCGCTTCGGCGATCTGCGGCGTGGTCTGGTACTGGTCGACCACGGAGCGGAAGCGGTTGATGGCCCCGATATAATCGCCGCGCTGGAGATAATAGCGGCCGACCGCCATTTCCTTGCCCGCCAGATGGTCGTTGGTCAGATCGATCTTCAGCGTGGCGTCGCGGGCATATTCGGTGTCGGGAAAACGCTGCACCACGTCCTGCAGCGCCACCAGCGCGCCTTCGGTATTGGACTGGTCGCGGCTGATGTCCACGATCTGCTCGTACAGCGAGATTGCCTTCAGATAGAAGGCATAGGCCACTTCCTGGCTGCCGGGATGAAGCTGGATATACTGGTCGGCCGTGGCGATGGCGGTCGTGTAGTCGTTGGCCTGATAGGAACAGAAGGCGCTGATCAGCATGCCGCGCCTGGCCCAGGGCGAATAGGGATGCTGGCGTTCCACTTCGTTGAACTGGGCAGCGCATACATCCCACGCGCCGTTGTTGATTGCCCGCCAGCCGTCGGCATAGATCTGCTCGACGCTGCGCTCGCGGTAATTTGCGGCGTCCTTGTTGGCGTCATTGGTGGCGTCGTCCTTGCCCCCGAAAATCGAACAGCCGGCCAGAAAGGTGAGGCCCGCGCCCAGAAGAAGGATGCGCGAAATCGGCTTCAGACAGGTGATGACGGCCATGGGTTTCCTTGTTACGCGAAAAAAGCAATCATATTCAATGACTTGCTTAAGGGCTCCCGGCCCGTCCGCGCGTTTCGCCCTTTATATACAGTGCCGCTGGCGCCTCAGGAAAGTGTCACTTTCTCAAGTTTAATCCTGCGAGCCGCCCATTGCCCCACCCGGCAGGATCTAGAGTTCTCGCAGTTCGTAATTCGCGGGATCGGCGAACAGGGCCCTGAGCAGGGCGTTGTTGGTCGAATGACCCGATTTCCTTCCCTCGAAGCGGGCGACAAGGGGATAGCCAGCCAGCGCCATGTCGCCGATGGCATCCAGGATCTTGTGGCGCACGAATTCATCGGCAAAACGCTGATTCTCGCGATTGACCACCCCGGTATCGTCCAGCGCCAGGGTGTTGGCCAGCGACGCACCCTTGGCCAGGTTTATCTTGTTCAGGGTTTCCAGCTCGCTGAGAAACCCGAAGGTACGCGCGGGCGCAATCTCGGCCCGAAAGCCCGCCCGGCTGAAGGCAAAGGCGTAATACTGGTCGCCGATCACGGGAAAACTGAGCTCGTAGGAAAAGGACAGGCCTTCATCTGGCAACAGCGAGGCCCTGGCATCGCCGCTTTCCACGGTGACGGGCCTCACCACCTTCAGCACGGTGCGCGATTGGGCCTGTTCTGTCACGCCGCCACTCTCCAGCAGCGACAGATACGACAGGGCATCCCCGTCCAGGATCGGCGGCTCGGGCCCGTCTAGAATCACCAGAAGATCGTCGATCTCAGCACCCGCCGCGGCCGCCATCAGGTGTTCCACCACACCGACCTTGGCTTCGCCGGAGCCGATAACCGTTCCCAATCTTGTCTCACTCACCTGATCGAAGCGGGCGGGAATGTCGATGTTGAGATCGGCGCGGCGGAACACGATGCCCTGGCCTGCGGGGGCGGGTGAAAGGCGCATTGCCACGGGAACGCCGGAATGCAGCGCAACTCCGCTGGCGGTAACGTCATGGGCAATGGTGCGACGCAAAGACATGGCCGCACATTAGCCCGGCTGCGTATCCCGCCGAAAGCCATTGCGGCTCAAGGCAGACGGGCGTTTACTGTATGCGGGTACGCTTCGGAGGCGCCGTATGCGCGGCATTTGGGCGCTCCTGGGATTGCTGATCGCGACGGTTCCGGCGCGGGCAACGCTGCCGGCAGAGCAACCTTACCATATTGCCCCGTATGGGCGGCTGACCACCGACGTCTATGTGAACGGCCAAGGGCCCTTCTCCTTTCTGATCGACACCGCCTCCAGCCGCACGCTGATATTCGAGCATGTGCGCCAGAAACTGAATCTGGTTCCGTCACAGCCGGATCATCTGCTGGTCTATGGCATCAATGATGTCGCCGACGCACTTCCGGTCAAACCGGATTCCCTCAGCGTGGCGGGCGAAGAGATCCGCGGCCTGACCTTGGCGGTGTTGCCGGACAGCGCGACCAACGAACCTGACGGCGTGCTCGGCGTGGACGTGCTGGCGCGCTATTTCGTGGTGCTGGATCGAAGCACCATGCGCCTGAAACTCCTGCCGCCAGGTTCCGACAGCGCCAAACCTTACGAGGACTGGGCCAAAGCGCAGCTGACACCTCGCGCGCTCAGGAATTTTCCCATCAGCTTCTGGTATCTTGGCGCCCGCTTCAACGAACACCGCTTCACCACGCTTTTCGATCTGGGCGCGGGCACGACCATGATGAATTGGGATGCGGCCGAGGAACTGGGCCTGCACAGGCGGGATTTCGACCATTACGGACCCCCGCCTGATCAGTTGCAGGACGTTCTGGGCAAGCGTGCGCCGGCCGTGCGCCTGATGAATCTGGAGGTGGGCCTGCCGGGCAAATCCTGGAACAAGCAGCTTGCCATCGTCGCGGATGCGCCGGTGTTCGCCTATTTCGACCTGGAGGAAAAGCCTGCCGCCATCGTGGGGCCCGGCTTGCTGAGTGACACGTCGCTCGCCATCGATTTCGCCGGCGGCAAGCTTTATCTCGGCCCGACACTGGACAAGCGCTAAACGGAAAGGGCGGCCAGAGCCGCCCTTTCCGCCAGTCATTTGTGACCGTCAGTTCGATTGTCTGCGCAGAAATGCAGGAATCTCAAACTGCTCGTCCCTCTTGTGATCGGGGAACAGATCGTCGGCATTGTTGCGCTGCGGCTCCGGCTGAGGCATGGGCGGCATGGGATGTGCCGTGGCCCTGGGCGTGGCGGCGCGCGGTTCGGGCGCCGGTTCACTGCGCAGGTCGGACGGGGTCTTCTTTCGGCCGAAGATGCTCCAGCCTGCTTTCTTTTCCGGCTCGGCGTGCCGTGCCAGGGGCTGCTCGCTGATCGGACGTCGGTGTTCGGTGGCCGGATATTTGGCGGCCGCAGGAACGGGTTCGACCGGCACTTCCGGCGCGTCTTCGCCGCCCAGGATATAGTCCTCCGCAGGGCTCTTCTTCGCGCCGATCTGGTCGGCCAGCGCGTCCATGGTGGCATGCACGGGATTGGCCACGGGCTGCGGCGCAGGCTGCGGCACGGGCCGAACCGGTTCCGGCACGCGCGCCGGCTGACGGATATTGTTGAGGTGAGGATGCAGGGGGCGCACCTTTTCCGGGAACGGCATCTTGGTGAGCTCGGCATCGATGCCGGTCGCCACCACGCTGACCCGGATGCGGCCTTCCATGTCCTCAAGAATGGTGTTGCCGAAAATGATGTTGGCGTCGGGATCGACTTCGGCACGGATGCGGTTGGCGGCCTGTTCCACCTCGAACAGCATCAGGTCGGGACCGCCGGTGATGTTGATCAGAACGCCCTTGGCGCCCTTCATGGTCACATCATCCAGCAGCGGATTGGAGATCGCCATGTCGGCGGCGCGCATGGCGCGGTCTTCGCCTTCCGCCTCGCCGGTGCCCATCATCGCCTTGCCCATCTCCGAGATCACCGACTTGATGTCGGCAAAGTCGAGATTGATCAAGCCCGGCATCACGATCAGATCGGTGACGCCACGCACGCCGGCATGCAGCACTTCGTCGGCCATGGCAAAGGCCTGCGCCATGGTCGTGCGATCGTTGGCGACGCGGAACAGGTTCTGGTTGGGGATGACGATCAGGGTATGGACGAACTGCTGCAGCTCGGCGATGCCGCGCTCGGCCACCCGCATGCGGCGGTCGCCTTCCAGCGCGAACGGCTTGGTCACGACGCCGACGGTCAGGATGCCCGCCTCGCGCACCGCGCGCGCGATCACCGGGGCAGCGCCCGTGCCGGTGCCACCGCCCATGCCGGCGGCGATGAAGACCATATGTGCGCCTGACAGTTGCTCCATGATCTCATTGAGCGACTCCTCGGCGCCGGCGCGGCCGACTTCCGGCTGGGCGCCCGCGCCCAGGCCTTCGGTGGTGGTGGCGCCAAGCTGGATGCGGCGATCGCATTTGGACTGGGCCAGGGCCTGGGCATCGGTATTGGCGACGACGAAATCGACGCCTTCCAGGCCTGATTCGATCATGTTGTTGACGGCGTTGCCGCCGGCACCACCCACGCCCAGCACGGTAATCCGAGGGCGCAATTCCTTTGACTCGGGGACTTTCAGGTTGATCGCCATTTAGATTCTCCTCAGTGACTGGTTTCGATCACCTTGCGGCACGCCAGAATTCCCAACCGATTCGCTGTTGTATTGTTGAATCATTAGAGCCATCTGCGCGTCAACCGGCTGAGCCAGCTTTCCGTCGTCGGAGAAGCCGGACCCATGGCGATATCAGGGTTCAAAAGTTCGGGCGGCATGGTCGCGCCGGCCATCAGAAGACCGATGGCGGCGGCATAATCGGGACCGGCCGACGCGGCCGCCAGGCCAGGGAAAACGCCGGGGCGTCCAATTCGGACCTGCTTGTTCAAGATGCGCGCCGCCAGTTCCCGGGTTCCCGCCAGCTGGCAGGCGCCGCCTATCAGCACGGCACGGCGGCCGGCCGCCACGTCGAATCCGCTTGCCCGCAGGCGCGTCTGTACCTCGCCAAAGATTTCCTCCAGTCGCGCCTGGATGATGCGGGTGAGCATGGAACGCGGAATGCGCAGTGCGGAATCATCGCCCTCCTCGCCCATCTGCGCCACTGAGACCACATCGGCGCCGCCATCCATCTCGCCCATGGCCGCGCCATAAAGCGTCTTGGTGCGCTCGGCCGCGGCCAGTGGCGCGGCCAGCATGCGGGCAATATCGCTGGTGACGGCAAAGCCGCCCATCGGGACCACGTCGGCATGAACCAGGTGGCCCTCCAGGAATACGGCGATGGAGGTCGTGCCACCGCCCATGTCGATGACGGTGGCGCCGATCTGCTTTTCATCCTCGGTCAAGGTGGAAAGGCCCGAAGCGTAAGCACCGAACAGGTTGCCCACCACATGGAGATGGCAGCGCTCCACCGCCAGCTTGAGGTTCTGCAGGGGAGACGGCTTCACCGCCACGGCATGCATCGCCACGCCGACGCGCTGGCAGAACATGCCCAGCGGGTTCTTCACGCCGCGCGCTTCATCGACCACGTAAGCCGTCGGCGCGGACTGGATGACTTCATGGCCTTCCAGCCTGGCGCGGGCGCGGCCATCGGTCAGAAGCGCGCGCAGATGCTCGTCGGAGATCAGCGCACCATCCAGCGACATCACCGCCCGGCTGGTCACCGACACCGGCTGGCCGCAATTGACGCTGATCAGCACATTCTGGATGCGGGAGTCGGCCATGTTCTCGGCCGCGGCGACGCAGTCGCGGATGGATTCCTCGGCCAGTTCCAGGCTCGTCACGGTACCGGATTTCAGCCCCGCGGATTCGCGCAACGCGCTGCCCAGGATCTTGAGCGAGCCGGCTTCGGCCTGGCCGATGACGCAGACAATCTTGGACGTGCCCACATCCAGCGCCGACACCAGGCCGGAGCGATAGGCGGGAATTTCGTTGTTCACGCGCAAGCGGACCGTCTGGTTCATGTCTCTTTGCCCCTTTGAACATCCTTCTTCTCGCCGTTCTTGAGCAAGAAGAAGTAATGCGTCGGCGAGCGCAGGTCGATTTCGGTGACATCGCGCTCCAGGATGCCATTGTCGATGATCAGATGTTCGAGCGAATCCAGTTCCTTCTGCCAGCCGCTTTCCGGCAGTTCCACCGTCACGCCGTCATCCAGGATCAGGTTCCAGCGCCGCTCGGAGACGCGCGAATAGGCGGCGATGCGCGCGGCGACGGCGCGATGGGCCTGGACCGCATCCACCAGATCGGCTGCAGCAACGGGCGCACCCGCACCCACCAGCTTGGGCAGATGGCGGAACTTCTCCACTTCGCGGCTGGTGATCACCTTGCCGTTGCGTTCCACTATCACGATCGGGGCGTCGCCTTGCGCATTGACCGGCGGCTGCCACAGCGCGAAGGGACGCTTTTCCACCAGCGTCACGAAGATGGCATCGGGATAGCGGCGATGAATTTCGGCGGAGGCGATCCAGTCCAGTGAAGCCAGGCGCCGCTGCGCGCTCCAAAGGTCGGCGGCGAAGATGCTCTGGCCCGGCTGCATCCCCAAGACTTCCAGGATCTGGCGATAGGGCGTGCGGCGGTTGCCGGTGATATGGATCTCCGAAATGCCGAAGCCGGCATCGGCGGTGACGACATCGATCCCCCGGCCGATGGCGCGGAAGCCGCGGCCGATCACGCCGCTGGCCAGGAGCGCGCCGATCATCACCAGAACCAGCACCGCCCCACACAGGGTGACCATCGGGCGCTTGAAGAATGGCGTGAGACCAGCACCCAGATTGGCGAAAGCCCCCAGGTTCTTGGCCTTGCGGGCCGCGCCTGGCTGCACGTCCGGCAACTCGCGCTTGGCCCGGGTGGTGGGGCGCACCGACTGGCCGCGTGCCGCCCGGCGAGGCTTGCGTTCCACATTCACCGATCGCATGACGCATCCTCCACGATCCAGCGGCATAGCTTGGCGTAAGACATGCCGACATAGGCGGCCTGCTCGGGCACCAGCGAGGTTGGCGTCATGCCCGGCTGGGTGTTGGTTTCCAGCAGGATCATGCGCGGCTTCGAACCTGTATCGTCATAGCGAAAATCGGTGCGGGTGACGCCGCGGCAGCCCAGCGCCTTGTGTGCGGCAACCGCCAGTTCCATTGCCTCTTCCGCGGCCTTGAACGGAATTTGCGCCGGCAGGATGTGCTTGGAACCGCCAGGCGCGTATTTGGCTTCATAGTCATAAAAGGCCAGCTCGGTGGTGATCTCGGTCACGCCCAAGGCCCTCTCTTTTCCAAAAATATTGGCGCCCATCACCGCCACGGTGAGTTCGCGGCCAGGCACGAATTCCTCCACCATCATCTCGTTGGAGAGATTCCAGGTGTCGCTGCCCAGTTCCGCCGGCGGACGGTTGTCGCCCTTGCGGATAATGAAGATGCCGACGGATGAACCCTCATTGACCGGCTTGATCACATAGGGCGGCTCCATCAGATGCGCCGCCGCTGCCTCGCGCCGGTCCACCACGATGGATTTCACCACCGGCAGACCGGCAGCGCGATAGACGTCCTTTGTACGCTCCTTGTGCATGGCGAGCGCCGACGACAGCACACCGGAATGGGTGTAGGGGATGCGCATCAACTCGAGCAAGCCCTGCACCGTGCCGTCCTCGCCGAAGCGGCCATGCAGGGCGTTGAACACCGCATCGGGCCGGGCTTCGAACAGCTGTTGGCCGGGGTTGTCGCCGGGATCGAGCGGATCGGCGTCGAAACCTTCTTCGCGCAGCGCGGTGATCACGCCCTTGCCCGATGACAGCGAGACTTCGCGTTCGGCAGAACGCCCACCCATCAGCACGGAAATTTTGCGGAAGTCTGTCATGCGACTCCCACCCGCTTGATTTCCCATTCCAGGGTGATGCCCGATTTCTCCTTCACCCGACGGCGCACTTCCTCACCCAACGCTTCCAGATCGGCAGCGCTGGCGTCGCCGGTGTTGATCAGGAAATTCGTATGCTTCTCGCTGACCTGGGCGCCGCCAACCTTGATCCCGCGGCAACCGGCTTCGTCGATAAGCTGCCAGGCCTTGTGACCGGGCGGGTTCTTGAAGGTCGAACCGCCGGTCTTGGACTTGATCGGCTGGCTGGCCTCGCGATTGGCCGACAATTCCTCCATTCGGGCGCGAATGGCAGCCGGCTCGTCGCGTGTGCCTTCGAACACCGCCTCGACAAAGACCAGATCGTCGGACGCCCCGCGCGCTTTGCGATATTCAAATGCCATGTCGGCGCCGGAAAGCCTGATCTTGTTGCCTTGCCCGTCAATCGCACTGGCCTCGACAAATATGTCCTTGACCTCGCGTCCATAGCAGCCCGCATTCATCTTCAGTGCCCCGCCGATGGTACCGGGCACGCCGCGCAGGAATTCCAGGCCGGCGATGCCGGCGTCGGCGGCCGCGCGCGCCACGGCGCCATCCAGCGCCGCGGCACCGGCGCGCACACGAGTACCATCCGCCTCGATCTTGCCAAAGGCAGAGGACAGCCGCACCACCACGCCGGGAATGCCGCCATCGCGTACCAGAAGATTGGAACCCACGCCTATTACCGACATACGCAAATCGGCCGGGCGCGCCGCGACGAAAGCGGCAAGGTCATCCACATCGGCGGGACGGAACAGGATTTCGGCTGGACCGCCGGCGCGGAACCACACCAGATCCCTGAGCGGCGCGTCGTGCGTGAGCGTGCCACGCACGGGAGGAAGCATGTCGCAGGGGCGCGTCATCATCACAGAAGCGCCTCCAGCTTTTTCGGCAGATTGTGCATCCAGCCGGTGATCGAGCCCGCGCCGGTGCCGATGATGGCCGCGCCCGGTTTCACATAAGATGCCACCGCGGCGGCAAGATCGTCCTCGCCGTCGATGGTGATGACATTGCGGTGTCCGTGGGCACGTAGCGCCTCGGCATAGGTGTCACGGTTGATGCCATCGATGGGCGCTTCGCCGGCAGCATAGACCGGGGCGATCACCGCCACATCGGCATCGTTCAGGCAGGTCGCGAATTGTTCGAAGGTGTCGCGCAGCCTTGTGTAGCGATGCGGCTGTACCACCGCCACGATCGGGCCCTTATAGGCCTGGCGGGCCGCGCGCACCGCGGCCGCGATCTTGAAGGGATTATGGGCATAGTCGTCGATGATGGCTGCGCCGTTCACCTCGCCGACCTTGGTGAAGCGGCGGCCAACGCCGCGGAATTCCGCCAGCCCCCTTTTGATCACCTCATCCTTCACGCCCAGCTCGCGCGCGACCATGATGGCGGCCATGGCGTTCTGGACATTGTGCTCACCCGGCATGGGCAGGCTCATACCCTCCAGCCGGTGTTCGCTGCCCTTGCGGCGGTCAGTGAAGACGCAGTCGAAATGGGACGCGCCTTCCGAGAAACGCACATTGACGGCGCGCGCATCGGCCTGGGGCGAGAAGCCATAGGTGATGATGCGCCGGTCAGTGATGCGGCCCACCATGGCCTGCACTTCGGGATGGTCGATGCACAGCACGGCAAAGCCGTAGAACGGCACATTCTCGATGAAGCGCTGGAAGGCGTCGCGCATATTCTCGAAGGTGCCGTAGAAATCCAGATGATCGGGATCGGCATTGGTCACAACCGCAACGGTGGCAGGCAGGCGCAGGAAGGTGCCGTCGCTTTCGTCGGCCTCCACCACCACCCATTCGCCCGCGCCCAGCCGCGCATTGGTGCCATAGGCGTTGATGATGCCGCCATTGACCACGGTCGGATCCATGCCCCCCGCGTCCAGCAGCGAGGCGACCAGTGTGGTGGTCGTGGTCTTGCCATTGGTGCCGGCGATGGCGATGCAGGACCGCAGGCGCATGATCTCGGCCAGCATCTCGGCGCGGCGCACCAGGGGAAGCGAGAGTGCGCGCGCGGCGTCGAATTCGACATTGCCGGGCTTGACCGCCGAGGAATAGACCACGGCATGGGCGTCTTTCAGATTGTCGGCATTGTGGCCGACATGGACGGTGATGCCCATGGCGCGCAGGCGCTTCACATTGGCGTTCTCGGCCGCGTCGCTGCCCTGAACCTTGTAGCCCAGATTGTGCATGATCTCGGCGATACCGCTCATGCCAATACCGCCGATGCCGATGAAATGGATGGCGCCAATATCGAGTGGGACGCGGGTGGTGACGGGTGCGGCCATCAGGCGGCCTCTTTTCGATCGGAAGAGAGGGCCAAATCTTCGACCATATCGGCCAGCTTGCCGGCCGCGTTGGGCATGGCCAGCGCATGGGCACGAGAGGCGCGCTGCGCCAGGCCCAGCGGATCGGCAAAAATCCGGTTCAGCATCTGGGCCAGGCTGTCGGGGGTCAGCATCCGTTGCGGCACGCACCAGCCGGCATCAGCCTTCGACAGGATTTCGGCATTGGGGGTCTGGTTATCGTCCAGCGCGCCCGGCAGCGGCACCAGAATGGCGGGACGGCCGATCGCCATCAGCTCGGCCACCGTGCCGGCGCCGGAACGGGCGATCACCAGCTGGGCGTCCGCCATGCGCTGGGGCAGGTCGGAGAAGAAGGTTTCGAGCTGACAGCGGATCTCGGCATTGCGATAGATCTCCGCTACCGTCTCGATATCTTCCGGGCGGCACTGCTGCACCACCGACAGGCGCATCTTGATGTCATGCGGCAAGCGGGTGAGCGCCGCGGGCACGATCTCGCTCAAGGCGCGTGCACCCTGGCTGCCGCCGAACACCAAAAGCCGGATCGGACCCCCGGCCTGGGGCACATTATAAGGTGCGCCCCACAGGGCCTCGACCTCGGGACGCAAGGGATTGCCGGTCAGCACGATTTTGGAGGGATCGCGCGGGGCAAAGCGGGCGATGGGGAAAGCCGCCGCCACCCTGCGCACCCGGTTCATCACCAGCCGGTTGGCGCGGCCCACCACCGCATTCTGCTCGATGATGCCCGTGGGAAGGCCAGCGAAATTGGCCGCCAGCATCACCGGCACGGATGGATAGCCGCCAAAGCCGATTATCGCGGCGGGCTTCAGCCTGAGCAGCTTGACCAGCGCCACGGCAAAGCCGGCGGCGATCTTGAACGGCGCGGTCACGGCATTGAAGGGCGAGGACGGCACAGTCTCGATCCTGGCCTTTGGAAAGGCGGTGGCGTAATTGGCGAAACGCGCATCGGTCATCACCACGATGTCGCGGCCGCGCTTGACTAGTTCGCCAGCAAGCGCTTGTGCGGGGAACAGATGGCCGCCCGTGCCGCCCGCGCTGAGCACGACGATGTTGGACGTGGGGACGCTCATGCCCGCACCATGAAGAAGTTGGGATCGTCGCCGGTGGTCAGACGGATCTGCGGCCGCTGGCGTGTCACGGCCAGCGCAAAACCCATGGTCAAGGCCACCGCGAACAATGAGGAGCCGCCATAGGAGATGAACGGCAGGGTCATGCCCTTGGCCGGCAGAAGCGACACCGCCACGCCCATGTTGATGAAAGCCTGCACCGCAGTAACGATGCCAAGGCCTGCGCCCGCCAGCTGGGCGAACGGCTCGCGGCTCGCGGCCGAGCGCAGCAAAAGCCGCACGGTGAGTACACAAAACAGCAGCGCGATCAGACCGCAGAGCAGGAAACCGAATTCCTCGCCCGCCACTGCGAAGATGAAGTCGGAATGGGCGTCGGGAATGCGGTATTTGATGGTGCCCGCACCGGGCCCCACACCCGCCAGCCCGCCATGCGCAAAGGCTTTCAGCGCCAGCCCCGCCTGATAGCCGGTATCGGACTCGCTGAGGAACTGTTGCACGCGATGATGAACATGCGGGAAGATTTCGTAGGCCGCAAAGCCCAGCACCGCCAGCACGCCGACGCCGATCCCGACCCAGAGGAAATTCAAGCCCCAGAAGAACAGCATCGCACCCCACAGGCAGATCAGAAGCCCGGTCTGGCCCACATCCGGCTGTTTGATCAGGATCAGCAGCGCCGGCGCAATGAGAAGAAACGTGACCACGGGCTTGGGGATCGACAGGGGCTGGCGGTCGGCCAATACGGCCGCCGCCAGAATGGCGAAGCTGGGCTTGAGGAATTCCGACGGCTGCAGGGCGAACGGTCCCAGGTCCAGCTCCCGACGCGCGCCCAGCACATCGGCGCCGACAAACAGCACCAGGAAGGAGCCGATCAGGGCGCAGGCGAAAATCACGGCCGCCAGAATGCGGATCTGGCGCGGCGGCAACAGCGACACGCCGCAAAGAATGCCTACCGCGATGGCGGCGAACACCACCTGGCGCAGGGTGTAGCGGAAATCGCCGGCGGTGAGCGGGCCGCCGGTGATGGCGGGACTGGCGGCGAAGGCCAGCATCAGCCCGATGCCGGTCAAGGCCAGCATGCAGAACAGCGCGACCCGGTCCACCGTGAACCACCAGTTGGCGAAGCCGCTTTTGTCGGAACGATTCATCATGACGCCGCCCGCGCGTTTCTGGGCAGCCTGGCAACCAGGCTGCGGAAGGCATCCCCACGCTGCTCGAAATCCTTGAACTGGTCGTAGGAGGCGCAGGCCGGCGACAGCAGCACCACCGGCACCTCGGCGGCAGAGGCGGCGGCATCGGCTGCGGCGCTGGCCACCGCCACATCCAGGGTACCCGACATCTCGTACAGCGCCTTGCCGTCGAGCGTGCGGGCGAACTGGCCCGCAGCCTCGCCGATCAGATAGGCCTTGCGGATGCGCGGGAAGAAGGACGCCAGCGAGGCGATGCCGCCTTCCTTGGGCTTGCCGCCGGCGATCCAGAAAATGTCGGGATAGACGGCGAGCGCGCGGGCTGTGGCATCGGCATTGGTGGCCTTGGAGTCATTGATGAAAACGGCCTTGCCGATATGGCCGACATCTTCCATGCGATGGGCAAGGCCGGGAAAGCTGGCGATGGCGTCGGCAATTGCCTTCGTGTCGGAGACAAAGGGTTTGACCGCGCCATAAGCCAGCGCCGCGTTTTGCCAGTTGTGCGTCCCCGGCAGATGGGTGGCGGCGCTCATGTCCATCACCTTGGCCGCGCGTCCGGCGGTGGCGTCGTAGAGCGCGCCGTCCACCACGAAGATGCCGCGGCCCAGCACCTTGCCCACCGACACGGGATGAGCCAGGGCGCCGCCGGCAGAGGTCAACTGAGTGAAGATGGCGGAAGAATATTCATCATCCACGCCGATTAGGACCTGGCCGTCCCTGGCGGTCTGGCGCATCAGCCGCGCCTTGATGGCGGCGTAATTCTCCATGCTGCCATGGCGATCGATATGGTCGGGCGACAGGTTGGACAGAAGCGCCACATCCGGCACCAGCCCCGGCGCCAGGTCGATCTGGAAGCTGGACATTTCCAGCACATAGACGGTCTTGGGCGACGGCGGGGAAAGCTCCAGCACCGAATTGCCGATATTGCCGCCGATCTGGGCGTCGAAGCCGCATTGCTTGAGAATGTGCCCCACCAGCGCCGTGGTGGTGGACTTGCCATTGGTGCCGGTGATGGCGATCACGGGCGACTTGCCCGGCAGGTCCGGATTGGGCCGGATATCGCGCGCAAACAGTTCGACATCGCCGATCACGGGGACGCGCGCGTTATTGGCATGCTCGACCACGCCGTGCGGCTTGGGATGCGTCAGGGGCACGCCCGGCGATAGGACCAGTGCGGCAATCTTCTCCCACGGCCATTCGCGCCAGGGCATGATCTGCGCACCCGCCTGGCCGCCCAGGTCGCGCGCGGTGCTGGAATCGTCCCAGGCAATGACCGATGTGCCGCCGGCCACCAGCGCGCGCACCGCGCCCAGACCCGTGCGGGCCAGGCCGAAAACGGCGACAGTTCTGTGGGCGAAGGCTTTGGCGGCGATCATTCGTTCAACGCAGTTTCAGGGTGGCCAGGCCAAGCAGGGCCAGAACCACCGACACGATCCAGAAGCGGATCACGATGGTGGGCTCGGTCCAGCCCAGCTGTTCATAATGGTGATGGATGGGCGCCATCTTGAAGACGCGCTTGCCCGTGAGCTTGAAGGAAACCACCTGCACCACGACGGAAACGGTTTCCAGAACGAACAACCCGCCCACCAGTCCCAGCACGATCTCGTGCTTGACCGCGACGGCGACCACACCCAGCGCGCCACCGAGCGGCAGCGAGCCGGTGTCACCCATGAAGATGGCGGCAGGCGGAGCATTGTACCAGAGGAAGCCCAGGCCGGCGCCAACCAGCGCCGCCAGAAACACCGCCAGCTCGCCGGCATATTCGATATAGGGAATCTGCAGATAGGCCGAGAACTTCTCGTTGCCGACCAGATAGACGATCAGGGTGAAAGTGGCCGCCGCGATCATCACCGGCACGATGGCGAGCCCGTCCAGGCCATCGGTGAAATTGACCGCATTGGCGGCGCCGGCGATCACGAAAACGCCGATAACGACAAAGAACAGGCCCAGCGGTATCAGCGCCGTCTTGATGAAAGGCACCGCCAGCACGCCGGATAAAGCGGGGGCTTCCGACCGCATGATGAACCAGGTGGCGAGGGCAGCGACGCCGAACTCGATCAGAAGCCGCGAACGCCCTGACAGGCCGTCGGAGGTGCGCTTGGTCACCTTATAATAGTCGTCCAGGAAGCCCAGCAGGCCATAGCTGGCCGTCACCAGAAGCGCGATCCAGACATAGCGGTTTGAAAGGCTCGCCCATAACAGGGTCGAACACACCCAGGGAATCAGGATCAGCAGCCCGCCCATTGTCGGCGTTCCGGCCTTTTCCAGGATATGACGCTGCGGTCCGTCGGCGCGGATGGGCTGGCCCTTGCCCTGCTTCACCTTCAGCCAGCGGATCAGCATGGGATTGATCAGGAAGGCAATCAGCAGCGCCGTCACCACCGCCGCACCCGAGCGGAAGGTCAGATACTTGAACAGGCGGAAGAAGGCGAGCTGGTCGGTGTGGGTGAGAAGCGACAGATAATAAAGCATCAGGCCCCCTTCTCTTTGAGAGCTTCTATAATGACGGACATTTTCGCGCCGTTTGATCCCTTCACCAGCACAGTATCGCCCGGCTTCAGCGCGGCCAGCAGCTGGGGCAGCAACGCGACGGACGTCTCGGCATAACCGCCGCGAATCCCCGCCGGCAGTGCGTCCCACAAGGCTTGCATCTGCGCGCCGCTGGCGAAGACCAGGTCGACATTGTTGGCGGCGATGGGCTGGGCAAGACCGGCATGATGGGCGATGCCGCCCTCGCCCATCTCCAGCATGTCGCCCAAAACGGCAATCTTGCGGCCCCCTGCATCGCCCAGCAGCGACAACGCCGCCGCCATCGAGGCCGGATTGGCGTTATAGCTTTCATCGATCACGGCAATGCCATTCGCGGTGAAGCGTGCGCCGCGGCCCTTCAGCGGGGTGAAATTCTTCAGCGCCGCGGCAGCGTTGAGAACATCGCCATCCAGAAGCGCCACTGCCGTCAGTGCGCCCACCACATTCTGGGCAATATGGGCGCCCGGCGCTCCGATAAAACAATCCACGGTGTGACCCAATATGTCGGCCTTGACCCGCATGCCATCGCCATCGGACGCAAAGGACAGAAGCTTGGACTCACCCGTGATGCCGAAACCGATAATGTTGGAAACCTGCGCCTGGCGTGCGCGCGCCTTCAGCCGTTCGGCATAAGGGCTGTCGGCCGGCACAAGCGCGGTGCCGCCGGGCAACAGGCCCTCGAAGATTTCCGACTTGGCATCGGCGATGGAATCGCAGTTGCCGAAGAACTCCAGATGCGCCGGGGCGATGGTGGTGATCAGCGCCACATGCGGGCGCACGAAGGAGACGAGACCCCGGATCTCGCCGAAATGATTCATGCCGATCTCGAAAATCCCGAATTCGGCGTCACGCGGCAGCGAGGCCAGCGACAACGGTACGCCCCAGTGATTGTTGTGGCTGGCGGCGCTGGCATGGGTGCGACCCAGCGCGTTGCAGGCCAACCGCAGGATTTCCTTGGTGGTGGTCTTGCCGGCGCTGCCGGTGACGGCCAGGATTTTCGCGTTGCTGCGGGTCCGCGCCGCGCGCGCCAGATCTTCCAGACCGCGCTGGGTGTGGCCGACCGTCAAGAGCGCGCCCGTAATGCCATCGGGCCTGTGGGTGACCAGCGCCGCGGCAGCCTTGGCCTCGAAGGCGGCGCGCACGAAATCATGACCGTCGCGATTGTCGCCCTTCAACGCCACGAACAGATCGCCTTCCTTGAGCGTGCGGGTATCGATGGAAAGCCCGTCCACGCTGAAGGCCTGGCTGGCCTGGCCCAGGGTGGCGGCTTCGGCTTCGGTATGGGTCCAGAGCGTCATGCCGCGCGGCCTCCCAGCGCGACCGCGGCGGCAATCGCCTGCTCGCGGTCGGAGAAAGGATGCACTTCGCCCTTGATATACTGGCCGGTCTCATGGCCCTTGCCGGCCAGCACCAGTACATCTCCCGTTTTCAGGGCTGCAACGGCGGCGCGAATGGCTTGCGCACGGTCGCCGATTTCGCGCGCACCTGGCGCCGCCGCCAGGATTTCGTGGCGGATGGCGGCGGCGTCCTCGGTGCGGGGATTGTCGTCGGTGACAATCACGTCATCGGCCAGCTTCACGGCGATGGCGCCCATCAGCGGACGCTTACCTTTGTCGCGGTCGCCGCCACAGCCGAACACCACATGCAGCCGGCCCGCAGTGTGGGGCCGCAGCGCCTCCAGGATCTTCTCCAGCGAGTCCGGCGTATGGGCGTAATCGACATAAACGGGTGCGCCGCTGGCGGCGAAGGCAACCTTCTCCATCCGCCCCGGCGCGCCCTTGAGATGTTCCAGCGCGGCAAACACCTTCTGCGCGTCCTCGCCCAGCCCGATCGCCAGACCGGCGGCAACCAGCGCATTGGAGGCCTGGAATTCGCCAGCCTGCGGCAACTCGATATAAAAAATCCTTCCCTGATAGTGCAGGGTCAGCGCCTGGGCGCCGCCGCGATCCTCCCGGCGGTCGAGACGGATGGTGTCGCCCTTGCGGCCAACGGTGATCAGCCTGAGCCCCCGCGCCCTGGCCGCATCGATGAAACGGTCGGCATGCTCGGCATCGGCATTGACCACCGCGACGCCGCCACCCTCAACCACCTCGGTGAAGAGCCGCAGCTTGGCCGCGAGGTAATCCTCGAATGTCGGATGATAATCCATATGGTCGCGGGTGATATTGGTGAAACCGCAACCGGCAATCTTCACGCCATCCAGCCGGTGCTGATCCAGCCCATGGCTGGACGCCTCGATCGCCAGATGATCCACGCCGTCTTTCTTCAGCTGCGCCAGCAGTTCGTGAATCTCGACCGGGTCCGGCGTGGTATGGGACAGAGGTATCTCGCCGCCGGGCCCGACCACACCCACCGTACCCAGGCTGGCCGCCGGCCTTCCCAGCGCCGTCCAGATCTCGCGCAAAAAGGCGACGATGGAAGACTTGCCCTTGGTACCGGTAATGGCGGCGACGATTTCGGGCTGGCCGGTGAAGAACAGGCTCGCCAGATGGGCAAGTCCCGCGCGGGGATTTTCATCGGCGATGAAGCGCACGCCCAGCGCCGCTACGTCATCGGCCAGCGCGGGCGCACCCAGAACCGCGACGGCGCCGCGCGCCACCGCATCCTTCACGAAGCGCGCACCATCGGTCTTCGTGCCCGCGAGCGCCGCGAACAGATAACCGGGCCTGACCTTGCGGCTGTCACTGGCAAGTCCCGTAAGACCGAGACTCGCGAATTCCTTGATACCCAACATACCGGCTGTGCTTGTTTTATGGCCCATCATGGTCCCGGAATGTGGCGTCATTACGTGCCATCCGAGGCCAGCTTGGTGGGCGCAGCCGTGTTGGGCACGCCTAGCAAGGGCGCGATGCGCTGGATCACCCGACCCACGGCTGGCGCGGCGGTCCAGCCGGCGAGCGCGAACCCGGCAGTTTCCTTGGTGCCATGCGGCTGGTCGAGCAGGATGAAGACCAGGTAGCGCGGGTTGTGCACCGGGAAGACGCCGCAGAAGCTGGTGCGCAGCGCATGGGGAATATAGCGGCCATGGGGGCCGGGCACCTGCGCGGAACCCGTCTTGCCGCCCACATCATAACCGGCAATGTCGGCGCGCTTGCCGGAGCCGTCGGTCACCACATAGCGCAACAGGTCGCGCATGGCGACGCTGGTTTCCGGCTTGATCAGCTGCTCGCCGCGCAGATCGGTCGCGGATTGTTTGAGGAATGTCGGCGTGATGCGGCGACCGCCATTGACCACGCTGGCGGCGGCAGCGACGAAGCTCAGCGGCGACACCGAAATACCCTGGCCGAAACCGATGGTGGCGGTGGCGATATCGCCCCAGTTGCTGGCGGGATAGAGCGGGCGCGCGGTTTCCGGCAGTTCGGTCTTGATCGGCTTGAGCAGACCAAGGCTGTTCAGGAATTCCCGCTGACGGGTGGGGCCGGAGCGCAGCGCGATCTGGAGGGTGCCGATGTTGGAGGACTGGGCCAGCACATCGCGCGCCGGCAGGGTCGCGGGCATGTGCTCGGCTTCGTGAATGGCGAACTTGCCCAGGTGATAGACCTGCCCGATCTGGAAGACCTCATCCAGGCTTTTCAGCGTGTGGTCTTCCAGCGCCAGCGTGAAGCTGAAGATCTTGAATACCGAGCCCAGCTCATAAACGTCCTGGGCCATGATATTGCGGCTGGAGTCGCCTTCGGATTCATGACGCTGGTTGGGATCGAAGTCGGGGGAGGACACCATCGCCAGAACTTCGCCGGTATTGACGTCGATCACGATGCCGCCGGCGGCGCGCGCCCGGAAAGTCTCGCGCGCGGTCTCGACCTCATGCGCCAGGATGTACTGCACGCGCATGTCGATGGAGGTGGTGACCTTGTGGCCGGCCGCGGTGCGGATCTGATTTTCCAGTCCCAGCTCCAGCCCCGAAAGGCCGTTATTGTCGGGATCGGTGACGCCCACCACCTGCGCCGCCATGCGGCCATCGGGATAATAGCGCTTGCCGCCCGGTTCGAACTCCAGCCCCGGCAGGCCCAGATGCATCACTTTCGCTTCGGTGTCGGGCGTGATTTGACGCGCCACCAGAACATAGGGATGCTTGGTATTGTCGAAGGCGGTCAACAGCCGGCGCTCATCGCCCCCCGTTGCCTGGGCGAGATCATGAGCAGCTTCGCGCTGATCCCAGAAGCTGTGCGGCCGGGCATAGAGATCCTTGACCGGCAGATCGCGCGCCAGAAGCTCGCCATTGCGATCGACCAGATCCGCACGGGTGACGGTTTCGGTGGGAGCGTGGCCGGTGTCCAGCGACTTCAGCAGGGTAACATGTACAAGGCGGACTCCTACCAGCGCGAAAGCGGCCACACATAGAACCGCTCCGATGACGATGCGCCGCTGAAAGACCGTGGGTGCCTCGCTCATATCCTCACATGCCGGAATCGGGTGCTGTAGCTGTTGCGGGCGCGGCAGGCGCTTCGGCGCTGGCGTTATGCACGGGCGTATTGTTCAGCGGCTGGTCGGCGCCGCGGCGGGGCAGCTGGTCGAAGGAGGAAAGCTGCACCGAGGCGGTGTCGGCCATGTTCAGCCGGGATTGCGCCAGCTGCTGGATGCGCTCGGGCGAAGCGACATGCTGCCATTCGGTTTCCAGCACGCCAATGGCGCCATGTTCCTGGGCGATCTGGGCATTGACCTGGTTGAGCTGCATATGCGCCACCCGCGTCTTTTCCGAGACGTGGTAGAGCGCCAGGATCGAAAGCCCCATCAGCGCCACGCAGAAGAAATTCAGGATCCGGACCATGTCGAACTCCTATGCCGCCAGTTTGAGGCCGGCACGCAGCTTGGCGGACCGGGCTCTTGGGTTGGATGCAAGTTCTGCCGCCGACGGAATCATCGGACGGGTGGTGAGAAGCTTGAACGCAGGCTTGTGCGCGGGCGCCGACACCAGCGCATGACGCGAGGCGCGCGGCGCGGACGTCGAACGCTCGGACAGAAAATGCTTGACCATGCGGTCTTCCAGGCTGTGGAACGAAACCACCACCAGCCGGCCGTGTGGCGCCAGGATGTTCAGCGCCGCATCCAGGCCGCGCTCCAGCTCGCCCAGCTCGTCATTCACGTGAATGCGCAGAGCCTGGAAGGTGCGGGTGGCGGGATGGATGGCCAGGCGCAGCGCCGCGGGACCCTGCGCATCGGAGACGATCGCCGCCAGCTGTGCCGTGCCATGAATCGGGCGCGCGGCGATGATGGCGCGGGCGATGCGGCGCGCATTCTTTTCCTCGCCATAACGGGCGATGATCTGGGTGAGTGTGCGCTCATCGGCGATGTTGACCACGTCGGCGGCGCTTTCGCCCGACAGACTCATGCGCATGTCGAGGGGGCCGTCTTCGCGGAAGGAGAAACCGCGCGCCGGCTGATCGAACTGGAAAGACGACACGCCCAGATCGAGCACCACACCGTCGG